>CAVUDH010000019.1:0-179389 GCA_963740185.1 uncultured Verrucomicrobiae bacterium | reverse complement strand
CTGGATGAGGCACAACTTTTCGAAGTAGCAGTGCAGGCTGTCGGCCTCGGTGTCGATCGCGATCACCGAGTGTCCCGCCAATCGCCCGGTGAAATCGTCGAGCGCGTCGGGGGTCGAGATCAAGACTCGGAAGCAGGTTTCTCGTCCGAGGAAGTGTCTCCGTCGGGTTGAGAACTCTCCCGCGCCAACTCCCCGGGCCGGCGGGCGCGGGGTTCACGGGCGTGGGTGTCACCGGGAACCGGCACCGTGACGAACGGGCCACCGGCCAGCGGTGCCACGTCGGTAAACGCGACTTCCGGCACGTCGCTGGGTTTCCCTTCCAGGGGAAAGTCCTTCCGCAATGGGTAGTAGGGGTAGCCGTCCCACATGAGAATGCGGCGCAGATCGGGGTGGTCAGTGAACTGGATTCCCATCATGTCGTAGATCTCGCGCTCGTGCCAGTCCGCCGTCGGCCAGAGGTCGGAGATGGTCGCCGCTTCGTTGGCTTCCTCCTCGAGCTGAATCTTGATTCGCAGATGCCCGTGCGACGCCATCGAGTAGAGTTCGTAGACGATTTCCCACCGGGGCTCCGTCTCGAAATGATCGATGCTCGTGATGTCGAGCAGGTAATCGAATCCCAGCTCGGTCTTGCAGAACCCCATCACGTCGCGCAATGCGGTCGGCTGGATCGAGATCGATAATTCGTCCCGGAATTCCTTCGTTGCCACCACCGCGTCCGGAAATTTTCCGGAAATTTTCTCCACCAGCTCACTCATGATTCAAAATGTGGCTCAGGCGGGTTCGAGCAGGGCGCGCTTCTGATCCTCGACCGCGTGTTCGCCCATGATCTTGTGCTGCAGCTTCATGAGACCATCGAGGAGGGCTTCCGGCCGGGGCGGGCAGCCGGAGATGTAGACGTCGACGGGAAGCAGGTGGTCGATGCCCTGCAGGACGGCGTAGCTGCGATACATTCCGCCGCTGGAGGCGCAGGCGCCCATGGCGATGACCCATTTCGGCTCGGGCATCTGGTCGTAAATCCGCTTCACGGCCAGAGCCATTTTGTAGGTCACGGTGCCGGCAACGATCATCACGTCCGATTGGCGCGGCGAAAATCGCATCACTTCCGCACCGAAACGCGAAATATCAAACCGCGACGAGGAGGCTGCCATCAGTTCGATCGCGCAGCAGGCCAGACCCATCGGCATGGGCCACAACGAGTTGCTCCGCATCCAGTTGATGGCCGCGTCCACGCGGGTAAAAATTACGTTCCCCTCGACCTTCGAATCATACGCCACTGGGCTCTCGACACTCATATCGCCGAAAATAGGGGGACGGTCGGACGAAGCAAGTGGGAAACGATTTGGCGTGGGAAGATGATCCGGTGGACCGATCTGGAAATCACCTTTCTTTCGTCAAGTCTGCCCTTGAGTCACAAAAGACGAGGCATATCCTGACGAGATGAGGTCAATCGAACTATTTGCTGGGGCGGGTGGACTTGCCTTGGGTGAGACGGAGGCCGGATTTCGGCACGCGGTCATCGTCGAGCGGGATCAAGATTCTTGCTGCTCTCTGCTCGCTAACGCGTCGATCGGTGGATGGGAGACCGAGCATTGCGAAATTCAGTCAAGGGACGTTGCTGATATTAATTTTAAACCTTACCAAAACCAGATCCACCTCCTGTCCGGTGGCCCTCCCTGCCAACCCTTCTCGATTGGTGGGAAGCACCGAGCGCACGCGGATAGGCGGGACATGTTTCCCCAAGCGGCCCGCGCCGTTCGAGAGGTGCAACCCGAGGCATTTATCTTCGAAAATGTCCGCGGCTTATTACGGAAAAATTTCGAAACCTATTTCAATTACATCCTGCTCCAACTGACCCATCCGGGGGTCGCTTTGCGCGCGGGCGAAACCTGGTCGAACCACCTCGCAAGGCTTGAACGGCATCATACCGGGTCCAAGGATCGCGAGCTGGAATACCGGGTGGTTTTTCAACGGGTCAACGCGGCGAACTTCGGAGTTCCTCAGAAGCGGGAAAGGGTCTTCATCGTGGGATTTCGCGCGGACGTGGACGTCGCGTGGTCCTTTCCGGCGGAGACGCATTCCGAGGAGGCACTTTATATTTCTCAATGGGTCACGGGTGAATATTGGGACGAACATCGGGTGCCCAAGTCCCGTCGCCCGGCGAAGCCGCCGACCCGCCGCAGCTATTCCGAGCTCCCGGGAATGCGTCAACGGTGGCAAACGGTGCGGGACGCGGTTTCGGGACTTCCGGACCCGAGAACCGTTTCCGGGACGCGCGTTTCGAACCATCGCTTTCAACCCGGGGCACGCGTTTATCCCGGTCACACCGGAAGCCCGCTCGATCTCCCCGCCAAGACTTTAAAGGCCGGAGATCACGGTGTTCCCGGAGGCGAGAACATGCTGGTGGACATCGACGGGAGCGTCCGGTACTTCACGGTGCGGGAGAGTGCGCGACTGCAGACCTTTCCCGATCAATATGAGTTTCCGGGCTCGTGGACGGAGAGTATGCGCCAAATTGGAAACGCGGTTCCGGTGAAATTGGCTTCTACCGTGGCTTCGAGCGTGTATCGAGCCCTTCGCAGCAGCGGCGGATCGAAACTTTGAAATCATGGTTTCCGAGACGCCGTTCAATCCGCTGGATAAGACGAATTTGGGAGTGAGCGTCGCCGACGCTCTTCTCGCACGCCCACTGACCACGCTGCCTCCCGAACGTTTCGAAGGGGCCGGTATCTATGCGATTTATTACCGGGGAAAGTTCGCCCCTTACCGGAAACTTGCACTGGAAGGCGGAGCCTCGCCTTCGCAGTGGGCCATCTACGTTGGCAAAGCAGTGCCGAAGGGTGCGCGTAAAGGCGGGTTTGGTCTTGGAGCCAAACCGGGCCGGGTTCTTTGTGACCGTCTCCGTAAACACGCCAACTCCATCGACAGTGCGAAAAACCTGAGGCTCGAGGATTTCCTCTGCCGATTTTTGGCAGTGGAGGATATCTGGATACCGCTCGGCGAATCGTTGCTGATCGAGCGTCTCAACCCTCTTTGGAATCGCGTTGTGGATGGGTTTGGCAACAATGATCCAGGTTCCGGTCGACAGGCTGGTCGGCGGTCGGCTTGGGATGTGCTGCATCCCGGACGCGAATTCGCGGAAAGACTCGCCGACGGTCGAACCGAGTCGCAGATACTCGAAGCAATCGATCAATTTTTTGACCGAAAAGAACCGCCGCGCGGCGAACAGTCTGTCGCAGGGGGAGCCATCCGAACACCGGAATCGCGAAAGCGATGACCGGGTTGGAAAACGGCGGTCGTCGCTACCGCGAGAGCTGAGTCTCGAGCGAGTGGACCCGGTGGCGGACTTGTTCGTCGCTGGCCATCCGCTTCTTGATGAGCTTCACCGCGTGGATCACCGTCCCGTGGTCCTTTCCACCGAAGGAATCACCGATGTCGGCGAGCGTGGAAGTGGTCATCTCGCGTGACAGATACATCGCGATCTGGCGCGGGAAGGCGATGCTGGCCAGCCGGCGCTTGCTGGTCATGTCGGCGAGCCGGAGGTCGAACGCTTCGGCCACCTTGCGCTGGATCTGGTCGATCGTGACGGCGCGGCGGGCCTGTTCCTGGAAAATATCGCGCAGCAGCGTCTCGATGTCTTCGCGATTGACGGTGCGTCCGCTGAGCGAGCAATACGAGGCAACGCGCATGAGGGCGCCTTCGAGTCGGCGCACGTTATTCCGAATCTTATCGGCGAGAAATTCGATGATCCAGCCGTCGAGGGTGATTTTGAGGTTGGCGGCCTTGCTTTTGAGAATGGCGATGCGCGTCTCCATCTCGGGCGGCTGCAACTCGGCGGTCATCCCCCACTCGAAGCGTGAGACGAGGCGCTGCTCGAGATTTTCGATCTCACTGGCGGGTCGGTCGCTGGAGAGGATGATCTGTTTGTGACCGTCGTGGAGGGAGTTGAAGGTGTGGAAAAATTCGTCCTGCGTGCGCTCCTTACCGCCGAGGAACTGGATGTCGTCAATCATGAGGACATCCGCCTGACGGTATTTTTTGCGGAATTTGTAGAGGCTGCTGTGCTGGATCCCGTCGATGAACTCGTTGGCGAATTGCTCGCTGGAGATGTAAAACACCTTGGCCGTTTTGCGGGTGGTGAGAACGTGGTGACCGATGGCCTGCAGGAGGTGAGTCTTGCCGAGACCGCTGCCGCCGTAGATGAAGAGGGGGTTGTAGGTCTTGGCCGGGGATTGCGCGACGGCCTGCGCGGCGGCGTAGCCGAATTGGTTGTTCGCTCCGACGACGAAATTGTTGAACGTGTTCCGCGGGTTTAACCCGTGCGAGACGATGCCGGCGGAAGCGCGAACGCGGGCATTTCGGTTCGTGTTCGCCGGCTGTTTTTCGTTCGGATCGACGGGCGGCAATGCGTCGGAGTCCTCGGATTGCCGGGCGACGATCGCGATCTGACGATCGGCCTCGAGCACCTCACCGATGGCATCCTGCAGCAGGGGAAGATAATTGCTCTCGATAAAGAATTTGTGGATCGGATTGGGAACCGAAAATGAAAGCGTCACCCCATCGTCTGCGGTGACCGATACGTCGGCAAACCACCGCGTGAATCCGTCCTTGCTGACGCGCTGCGCGACGATGGCCGAAATGCCGGTCCAGAGCAGTTGAAAATCTCCGCTCATGAGTGACTTATGCACAGCCCGAAGCCATGGGTTTCACAGCTGCAATGAGCGCTGTTCGGTGTTACGGATCTGTCACATTGGTCAACACGGGCAAAATCAAGTGAAATAACGACTGGAGCGTCGGCTTCGTTATTTGTTTGTAAAGTGTTCATCCGGAATTACTTGAGGAAATCTATTTGAAATTGGCAAGATCTAGGGTCGGTGGCGGAAAATTTGGTCAATTTCGCGATTGGGAGGGTGCGTGGAACAGGTGGTTAGGAAAGGAGAGGAACACTTCACAAGTTATTCACATTCACTTTCAACCCCGCCCGGACAACGCCGAGAGGCTAGAAATCGGGGGGTATTGGCTCAAGGAAAAAGTGACGAAAGCGTCGCAATTGAGCCGGACAATTTATCGAGAAAAACGTTGACCGAAGCGGAGCGCAAGGCGGCATGGGAAGCGGGGGAGAACGTAATCGGTGAGGTCCCGTCTTTTGGGGGTTTGGCGGGGTTTTTCGACTCGAACGCTGAATTAATCAGGCTCGGTGAGGGATGGGTTTTGTGGAAATCGCGGGATTTTTTTTGACCAAGGCGGTCGGCGTTCAGAGGCCACACTTCATGCCACTTTCGCGGCGGGCGGGGCTTCCGGTCCCCGTCGGATCAGCATGCCGCAAGCGATGGTCAGGAGGCAGGTCACGGGATAGAGCCAGACGAAGCTGATGCCGGGGCGGATGGCGGTCATCGTCTCGGCGGTCATCCATCCGAAGCTGCGCAGGATCAGGTAAAAATCCGGTCGGACGTAAGCCGTGAGCAGCAGGCTCAGGCCAACCCCGAGCCAGAGTCCCTCGATTCGGGCCGGGATGCGCACGAGGGCAAGGAAGAGAATGCCCAGCATCGGTCCGTAGGTGTAGGCGACCATTCCGAAGGCGAGGCTGAGGATGTCGATGTTGCCGTAGTTTTTGATCGCGAAGAGCACGAACGCCGCTCCGGCCAGGACGACGCCCCACGCGACGACGGCGATGCGGGAATCACGAAGCAGGCGTTTGGTGTCGCCTTCCTCGAGGGATTTGCCGCCGTGGAGGACCGAGAGCGTCGTCTGCGAGAGGGCGGCCAGGGCGGAATCGAGACTCGAAATGGCTGCCGCGAAGGCACCCGCGAGCACGAGGCCGGTGAGGCCGGGAGGTAGCACGGTCGTGATCCAGACCGGGAAGACGTTATCGGCATCTTCCGCGAAGCTGGCGGCCACGGCCGGGCTGGGGGGCATCTGGTCATACCAGACGAACAGGCCCGCTCCGACGAAGAGCATGAGGACGGTGATCACCTGCGAGAAGCAGGAGCAGATGATGGCCTTGCGGGCGTCGGAGGCATTTTTGCAGCAGAACATCCGCTGGGCGTTCAGCTGGTCCGTGCCGAACGCGGCGAGGTTCTGGAACGGCATTGCGATCAACGCGACCCAGAGCGTGAATTGGACGTCGGGGTCGGTGGAGAGATTCCAGAGCGTCATTTTCCCGGCCTCGCCCGCGTCGGTCGTAAGCTGGAACCAGCCGCCGTCGAGGTGCCCGACGATCCAGCCGAGGGCGAGAACTCCGCTGAAGAGAAACAGGACGAACTGCATCGCGTCAGTCCAGATGACGGTCGACATGCCGCCCATCAGCGTCCACCCGATGGCGAACGCAGTGATCGCCAGGATGGACTGCCACATGTCGAGGGGAGTGACCGTTTTGAGAATCAGAGCGGTGACCAGCACGCGCACGCTTTGTCCGAGGATGGTGCCGAGCGTGAACATCGCCGTGGTGAGGACCTTGACGCCCGGGCCGAGGCGGTGGGCCATGTAGTCGTAGGGGCTGAAAATTTCGCGTTCGTAGTAAACTTTCGTCAGCCAAATCCCGACGATCAGCCGGGCGATCACGGAGCCAAATGCCCATTGGAGGTAGGTGAAATCACCTCCCGCCGCGAAGACGATGCCCGGCACTCCGATGAACGTCAGCGCGCTGATCTCGGTGGCGATGATCGACGCGCAGACAGCGGGCCAGGGGAGCGACCGCCCCGCGAGGAAGAAGTCTTTGATCGTCGCTTGCTTGCCCCGCATCAGGTGGCCGACGAGGGTGGTGAGCGCGAGGTAGCCGACGAGGATGCCCCAGTCGAGGAGAGTGAAATTGGTGTGGATCGCTTCGTTCACGGAGTGGGCGCGGGCGTCAGTCGTTTGAAGAGGACTTTGGAATTGCGCCCGCTCGTGTCGTAGCGCGCCCGACGGCTGGCGGGCAGCACATCGGGCGGGGCTTCGACGTAGCCGCCCTTTTGCTGGAGATAGCTAAAGGCCTGGGTCGACAGCGCGAAGAGGGCGGTCAATTTTTTCTGCCGAGCCAACGTCTCGACGAACGCCATGAGCTTGCGCCCGTAGCCCTGATTCTCGTGGTGCGTGCTGACGTAGAGACACGCGAGCTCGCCGGATGCCTCGGCGGCATGGACGTGGAGCGCGACGCAGGCAACGAGCTGGCGGTCGATCTCGAGCACCCAGTAGTCTTCCAGGTTCGCGAGGATCTCGCCGCGGGTCCGGCGGGCGAGTTCCTCGTTGTCCACGGACTGGCGGATCAGCGTCATCATGCCGCGAACGTCCTTTTTGAAGATGCGTCGGATCTGCTGGTACTCGTTCGAATAAACCATCGTCCCGAAGCCCTCGTGGCTGAAGATTTCCGTGAGGAGAGCTTCGTTGACGCTGCCGTCGAGCAGGTGGGCGCGTGAAATGCCCTGGCGGCAGGCGCGGGCGGCGTTGTCGAGCTTCGACAGGATGCCGGGCGCTGCGGTGGCCCGGTGTTTACGAGTGAGGTTCTCGGTCTCCGCGATGGAAAGTTGGTGGGGCAGCCAGTGGGCGTCGGCGAAAATCTCCGGCGCGGTGAGGAAGATGACCTTGGCCGCGTGCAGGGCCTCGGCGATCTCGACCGCGATCGTGTCGGAGTTCACGCGGTAGGTGCGGCCTTCGCCGTCGAAACCGAGCGGCGGGACCACGGGGACGATGCCCTCCTCGAGCAGGAGCTTGAGCGCTTTCGTGTCCACCCGTTCGACCTTGCCGGTATACAGATGGTCGCGCCCGCCGAGGATGCCCGCCGGGTGGGCGATGATCGCGTTGAGGTAGGCAGCGCGGAGGTCGACCGCCGAGAGGCCTTCCATAATTTTGTTGGTCGAACCAATCGCAGCTTCCACGCTCAGGGCGAGGGTGGCTTCGTCGGTGACACCCGTGCCGTCCGCGTTGGAAATCGCGACTCCGCGCTGGGCGGCAAGGTCGGTGATCTGCTTGCCCGCGCCGTGGACGAGAACCGACCGAATGCTGAGCGACCGCAGGACCGCGAGGTCGACGAGGATGTTGGCAAAATTGGGCGACGCCGCGATGTCGCCGTCAACCGCGATGACGAAGGTGCGTTCGCGGAAGCGCGGGACGTATTGGAGAATTTCGCGGAGGTCGGATACGTTCACGGTCGAGGGCGGAATTTATGGGACCGACGACGCGAAATTGCAACGGCGCGAACGGAAGAATCCGCTCGAGGGAGTGGCCCGGCCCACGAAGAAATCCGGCCCGCTGCCAGGCTGGAATGCCCGAATGAAAATCAGCCGCTCCAGCCTGCTTCTTCTCGCGGCGCTCTCCTCCGGTGGCCTCCGCATTGGCTTCGGCTAACTCCGCAACGTCGAAAGGGTAGGCTGGAAAAGGGGACCTCTGGGGTGGATAATTCGGTGATGATTTCTGCGCGACGACAGTTTTTGGAAACGTTTCTCGGGGCCCTCGGGGCGGCGGAGATTATAGGTTGCCTGGAGCGAGTCACGGAGGTGCGGGGGACGATCCGGTTTGCGGAGGATCCCGAGGTGCTCGATCTCTCGGGTGACGAGGGTGAGGAGCAGGATTTCGTCTGGCGGGTGGAGGAAGAGAACGCGCCGTCGTTGCTCGCGTATCGCATCGCGGAGGTGGTGCAACGGTATCAACTCCTTCACATCGACAAACTGCGGACGTCGCGGGAGACGCTGCGCGAGATTGTGCGGAAGGACTCCGAGGTGGCGGTGGGCGACGGTGAGTTCGAGTTGGCGCTGGAGGAGTTGCTGGCGATCAAGGTGACAATGGTCGACGACGGCGAGGAGATGGGCGACGCGTTCTTTATCCACGAGTAGACCCCGACAACGAGTCACCAGGAATCGCTCTCCTCGAGCTTCTGCAGTAGACTTCACTCGACTCTCGGAGCGCGGCAGCTAATCGCTGGCTGACGGGCGGTCGAGCTGGGTTTCGATCAACTCCCGCAATTGTGCGGGATCTTCGAGCGCGCCAAGGGAGCCGAGGGACGTCGTCGGGACGACTTCGCACTGCGGAATGGCCGCGCGCAGGGTTTCCGGAAAACCAGCGGCAAACCGGTCTGCGAAGTCGGGCCAGAAGACGGTCACCGGGGCCGTCACCCGCGTGAGCTGCGTGCGCACGTCGTAAAGAAGTCGGCCTTTGAGGAAAGCCAGCATTCCGTGCTCGGCACCATATTGCCCGGCGCACGTGCTCAGCATGTCGGTCACCTCGTCGGTGACCCGCGCCGGATCGGCGAGTCCGTAGTGGGAGAGCCAGTGCCGGATAAACGGTCGCCGCGCGAAGTAATTTTTGTAAATAAAGGCATTCACGCCCGGAACCCGCGCGATCAAACGGATGCCCAACGGAAGTTTTCGCAGCGTGGCGTCGAGCCCGACCGGAGCGTAGAGCAGCAACCGGTCGACCAGATCTGGATGCTGCACGGCGAGCTTGAGCGCCAGCGCCGCACTCATGCCGGAGGCCACCACGGTAGGGCGGTGGTGGGGGAGCAGGAGACGGATCAAATCGGCGAGCGCGGTGGCGTGGCTGTCGGTATCAAGACCGGGGGCGGGTCGCTCGGATTCGCCGAACCCGATCAAATCGGGCGCGATGATCGTGTGACCAAGGGCAAACTCGGGGTAGACGCGTGACCATTCGAAGGAGGAAGCGCCGGGGTAGATCCCGTGCAGAAAAATGAGCGGACTCCCCGAGCCGGAGGTGTGGTAAACGATCTCGCCGACGCTGGTCTGGACGACGCGCGTGGCGAAAATTGCTGGCGAAATCGTGTCTGGAATCGGCTGCCGCGCGGCCCGTTGCATCCGGTAGCGAATCGCCAGCGCAACCGTGCTCACGAGGCCAACGCCGATGGTCACGCCGAGGGTCGGCTTTTTCTTGAATGGATTGCGCACCGGAATTGCGAGTGAGTTTGAACAGAAGGGAACGAAGGTAACAAAGAAAATGCGGGCACCAGACTCGGCCCGCGAGAAAACGAAAAACGCCGGGCGGCCCTGAGGCCGTCCGGCGTTTTCGATTGGTGCCTTCGACGGTTAGACTTTCATCCGCACCATCGCTTCGTGCTCCTCGTCGGTGCACGGGGCGTTGAGCGGGACGTCGACGGGTTTGTCGCTGTCGCCCACGAGATTCTTCTCGTTGAGGTATTGCTCGAGCTCTTCACCGCTGATGTCGGCGACCATCTCGCCATTGACTTCCACGCAGGGCGAAAGCGGCTGGCCGCTTTTCTGCTCCATCTCCCAGCGAAACGCCGGGTTCTGGATGATATCTTTCTCCGTGTAAGGGAGATCGTATTTCGCGAGGACGGCGCGGACGCCGGCACTCCAACCACAGGTGGTCTTCAGGTAGGCGGTAATTTCTGGCTTGCTCATAATTGCTATTCGTTACGGTCGAAGTGCGCTGTGCGCTACTTCTTTCCTTCGCCGGGGCGGTATTCTTCCTGGGCGATTTGGAAGGCTGCTGCCAGTCCGACGAGGTCCTCGCCAGGTTTGACTCCTTCGAACGCGGCGCTTTCCTTCTCGACGTCTTCCATCGAGTAGTTGGCGGCTTTGATCGAGAGGCCGATCCGGCGGTCGTTTTTGTCGATCTTGATGACGCGTGCTTCGCACTCGTCGCCGACCTTGAGGATGTCTTTGACCTTTTCGACGTGGTCTTCGCTGAGTTGCGAGATGTGGACGAGACCATCGATGTTGCCTTCGAGCTGCACGAATGCGCCGAAATTGGCCAGCTTCGAGACGGTGCCCTTGACGAGGTCGCCGATCTTGAACTGCTGTTCGATGTCCTTCCACGGATCGCCTTCGAGCTGCTTGACGCCGAGACTGATGCGCTGGTTGGCCTTGTCGATGTCGATGACGACGGCTTCGACCGGGTCGCCCTTCTTGAGCATTTCGCTCGGGTGATTGAGCTTGCGCGTCCAGCTGAGATCGGAGACGTGCACCATGCCGTCGATGCCTTCTTCGAGTTCGATGAAGGCGCCGTAGGCGGTCATGTTGCGAACCGCACCGGAAACCTGTTTGCCGATGGTGTAGCGGTGCTCGATCTCGTCCCAAGGATTGGCTTCGAGCTGACGGACGCCGAGGGAGATTTTCTGCTCCTCCTTGTTGACACCGAGGACCACGGCTTCGACTTCCTGCCCGAGGGTGAGGACGTCGGACGGGCGGGCGATGCGTTTGGTCCAGGAGAGTTCCGAGACGTGGATGAGGCCTTCGACGCCCTGTTCGATTTCGACGAACGCGCCGTATGGCATGAGGTTCGTGACTTTGCCGCGAACGGTCTGACCGACGGGGAAGCGCTCTTCGATGGCTTCCCAGGGGTTCGACTGGGTCTGCTTGAGGCCGAGGGAGACGCGCTCCTTGTCCTTGTTGATGTCGAGGATGAGGAGATCGAGGTTCTGCCCGATGGTGACCATCTCGGAAGGATGGTTGAGGCGGGCCCACGACATGTCCGTGATGTGGAGGAGGCCGTCGATGCCGTCGAGGTCGATGAACGCACCGAAGTCGGTGATGTTCTTGACGTTGCCGGAGACGTGGTCGCCGACGTTGACGGTGCCGAGGAAGGCGGCGCGTTTCTCGGAGCGCTCGGCTTCGATGATTTCGCGACGGCTGAGGACGACGTTTTTGCGGTCCTCGTTGATCTTGACGATCTTGAAGTCGTAGGTGTTCCCGACGAACTGCGTGAGGTCACGCGGCGGGATGATGTCGATCTGCGAGGCAGGGAGGAAGGATTCCACGCCGACGTTGACGGTCAGGCCGCCTTTGACCACGGCTTTGACCTTGCCTTTGATGAGGCCGCCGTCTTCGTAGACTTTGACGATCTTTTCCCAGTTCTGGCGCTGGGCGGCCTTTTCCTTGGAAAGGACGACCATGCCTTCGTCGTTCTCAAGGCGAACGAGGAGGACTTCGATTTCGTCGCCGACCTCGACCTCTTCGGGGTCCTCAAATTCGCTGGCGGGGATGATGCCTTCGGATTTCCAGCCGATGTCGACCAGGAATTCGCGGGAGCGAATTTCGAGGATGTGACCGTTGACGATGCTTCCTTCGCGATAGTTCTTGATGGAACTGGTGAGGAGCTCTTGCAGGGATACTTCTGCCATGATGATGGTTGAGGTTGGTGATTAAAGTGCCACGCTGCCGATTTGAACTCCGACGGGCATCATTGCACGGCGGCGGCTGTGGCGGGAGAGCGACGGTAGCGGGTTTTAAGGCGAGGGCAATCCCTAACTCGATGGCGGACGCGTGTCTCCGCGTGGCGCCTTCAACCCAACGCAGGAGTGCCCGGTGCCATGGGACGCGGAGTCCGAAGCTCTCGCGGATCGTCTTCGGTCGGATCGAACGTCCCGATCACAAAATTGGTCCGCTCTGATGGTGGCGAACCTCTTCGGCGGCGACGGAGTAGACGACATCCTCGCCGAGGTTGGTCGAGTGGTCTCCGATGCGCTCGAGCGAGCGGGCAATGAAAATGTAGGCGAGATACGCCTTGATGTTGGCGGGTTCGGTCGCCATCTGATCGGTGCAGTGGTCAGCGAACTGGTGATCGAGGAGGTCGAGTTCCTTGTCGCGGGGCTTGAGCGATCGGGCGAGTTCGACGTTGGAGTCTGAAAACGCGGTGATCGCATCGCGGAACATCCCGGAGGCCAGGGCGAAAATGGGCTCGAGCTTGCGAATCGAGGGAAGCTCCGGGGTGTTGTTGAGCTTGCGGGCACGGCGCGCGATGGTGACTGCCTGGTCGGCAATGCGCTCGATGTTCACGCTGGATTTCATGGCCGCAACAACCTCTCGCAGGTCGCTGGCGACGGGGTTGTAACGGAGTAAAATGTCGACCCCGTCGTGGTCGATCTGGATCTCGAGTTGGTCGATTTCCTCGTCGTCGGCGATGGCGATGTTACAGAGTTCGTCGTCACGTTCGAAGAGGCCTTTGGTGGCATTCTGGACGTTTCGCTCGGTGAGGCTGGACATCATAAGAACGCTGTTGCGCAGGTTCTGCATGATGCCGTCAAACGTGACGGAAATGTGGGGGCCGTGAAGTTGGTCGGACATGATGGCAGGGCGTTGGATCACCCGAACCGACCGGTGATGTAATCCTCGGTCTGTTTCTCGGCGGGGTTGGAGAAAAGTTTTTGCGTGCGGTCGTATTCGATCAGCTTGCCGAGGTAAAAGAACGCGCAGCGGTCGGAGCACCGCGTGGCCTGCTGCATGTTGTGGGTCACGATGATGATGGTGAACTCTTTCTTCAGCTCGTGAATCAGCTCTTCGACCTTCGCTGTCGCGATCGGATCGAGCGCGGAGCAGGGCTCGTCCATGAGGAGGACCTTTGGCTTGTTGGCAATGGCCCGGGCGATGCAGAGGCGCTGCATTTGTCCGCCGGATAGTCCGAGCGCACTGTCGTGAAGGCGGTCTTTGGCTTCGTCCCAAAGCGCGGCTCCGCGGAGGCTCTCTTCGACGGTCTGATCGAGGATCTTCTTGTTGCGCTGTCCGGCGATGCGCATGCCGTAGACGATATTTTCGTAGATCGATTTCGGGAATGGATTCGATTTCTGAAACACCATGCCGATGCTGCGGCGGAGGGCGATGACCTCGATCCTGGGATCGTAAATGCTCTGGTCATTGATCGTGATATCACCCTCGTAGCGGGTGCCATCGATCAACTCGTTCATCCGGTTGAAGTTTCGCAGCAGGGTGGACTTGCCGCAGCCGGAAGGGCCGATGAGCGCGGTAACGCGCTTCTCGGGGATCTGCAGGTTGACTTTGAAGAGGGCTTGTTTGTTGCCGTAAAAGAAGTCCAGGTCCCTCACCTCGATGAAGTCAGCGCGCGTCTGCGAATCCTGATCCGTGGAGAGGAGATTTTCGCTGAGATTGGGGGATTGGGATTCCGTCGAAGTTGGGTCCTGGGTGGGTTTCTCCATGGTGGCTTTCATTTAGAACGTGCGAGTTGAGTTCGCGATTACTTTTTCCGGAACACGAGTTGCGCGAAGACGTTGACGGCGGTGACAAGTGCGACGAGGACGAGCGAGGCCGTCCAAGCGAGATTGACCTGGTGCTCGTAGGGCAGGGTCGCGAAGTTGAAGATGAGCATGGAGAGTGAGGCGGTCGGCTCCATGATGGTTTTGCTCCAGTAGAAGCTAAACAGGGCGGTGAAAAGGACGGGAGCGGTCTCGCCAGCGGCGCGGGCGACGGCGAGCATCACTCCGGTCATCATCGCGGGAAGGGCCTCGGGGAGGACAATCCGCCAGATGGTCTGAAACGGGGTTGCGCCGAGACCGAAGGAAGCTTCGCGGTAGGTGCGCTGCACGCCGAGCAGCGCTTGCTCGGAGGTCAGGAGAATGGTCGGGAGAATGAGGACTGCGAGGGCAACGCCGCCAGCGAACGCCGAGAAGCCGCGCGGGATGATTTGAAATCCGAAGATGCTCACTCCGAAGAGGACGATGATCGCGTAGGCGAAGACGCCGGCGATAATGGAAGGAATGCCGGTGAGGAGCTTGGCAACGAAACGAACCGTCTGTGAGAGGCGCGAGAAGGGAGCGTATTCGTTGACGTAGATGGCTGACAGCATGCCGAGCGGGGTGGCGATAAGGAGGGCGATGCCAACCATGACGAACGTGCCGACGATGGCGTTGCCGAAGCCGCCACCGGTCATGCCCGCTGCGGGCGGGAGATCTCGAAAAACGCTGAAGCTCAGGAGTGGCAGGCCTTTCGCCAGGAGCATGTAGACGATGGAAAAAAGCGGAATTAGCGTGAGGAACGAGAGACCGACGCAAATGGTGGTCAGAACCCGGTTTCCGAGGGAGCGCCCGGCGGTGCCACTGGAAATGGCGTGGTCGGAAAAGAAGTCAGTCTGGCGGTCGGCGATGTTTTCCATGGTCGGGTAAACTCTTTAGAGGGCTCCAGAGACGTTCTTTTGGGCGCGCTTGAGGACGAGTTCGCCGATGACGTTAACGCCCAGCGTGAGGACGACGAGCAGGAGGGCGGCGAACATGAGGGAGGCGATCTGGAGACCGCCGGCTTCGGCGAACTCGTTGGCGAGGAGTGCAGCGAGCGTCCCGGACGGGTAGAGGAGCGACCACGTCATCCGGGAGCTGTTGCCGATGAGCATGGCGATGGCCATCGTCTCACCCATGGCGCGACCGAGGGCCAGGATGGTGGCGGCGACAATCCCGGGTGCGGCGGTTGGCATGATGACGCCGAAAATGGCCTCCCAGCGCGTGGCTCCGAGAGCGTAAGCTCCTTCGCGGAGGGTGCGTGGGACGGCGACCAGCGCGCTGCGGGAGATGGCCGTAATGGTGGGCAGGATCATGAGCGCGAGCACGATACTGGCGGTGAGCATGCTGTTGCCGAAGGACGGCCCCTTGAACAGCGGGATGGACGTGCCGACCGCTTTGGCGAGGATATTGCCGTATTCCTGGACGAGCGGGATCACGACGGCAATGCCCCAGAGGCCGTAGACAACGCTGGGGATGGCGGCGAGCAACTCGACGACGAATCGGATGGTGTTGCGAATGGGGAGAGGAAGGAAATCTTCACTCAGGAAAATGGCGACCGCGAGGCCGAGGGGGAGGGCGAACAGGATGGCGATGAACGAACTGACGACCGTGCCGATGAGAAAGGGCAGGACGCCGAAGATCCCACGATTGGGGGTCCAGGTGGTTCCGACGACGAAGCCGAAAC
The DNA here is from genome assembly GCA_963740185.1 of uncultured Verrucomicrobiae bacterium. Taxonomy (GTDB): domain Bacteria; phylum Verrucomicrobiota; class Verrucomicrobiia; order Chthoniobacterales; family JAATET01; genus CAVVKW01. The sequence goes on along the minus strand of CAVUDH010000019.1, from coordinate 163,757 downwards.
CGAATTCTTTGATCGCCGGCCAGGCCTGGCGAACGATTTCGATGACGATCCAGGCAAGGGTGGCGACGGTTGCAGCCGCCGCCACCCAGCACAGGATCCGGAAAATCGGGCCGGGAACGGTAGTCTTCCAACTGTTTGGGTGCGGTTGAAGGGCGTTCCTGGCTCATGATTTTGTCCTGAGGTTGACTGTTTGGTCGGTTGACCTATTTGACGGATTCGAGGGCGGCCATCGCCTTTTTGACGACCGGCTCAGGAAGCGAGACGTAGCCCAACTCGGGAGCGTATTGCTGACCATCGGTGAGGCCGAACTTTACGAACTTGGTGACAGCATCCTTGATGGTGGCGTCGGAGTATTCGCCGTAGACGAGAATCCACGTGAAGGTGACGATTGGGTAATCGCCCTTGCCGACGGGGTCGGAAGGCCAGATGCGGAGGTTCTCCGGTAGTTCGACGCTGGCGAGGGTAGCGGCAGCGCTCTCGTCATTCGCGGCCACGAATTCGCCGGCCTTGTTCTCGAGGCTGGCCATTTCGAGCCCGTTGTTTTTGGCGTAACCGTATTCAACGTAGCCGACGGCTCCGGGCGTTTGCTTGACGAGGGCCGTGACGCCCTCGTTGCCTTTCCCGGCAACTCCAACGGGCCAAGTGACGGCCTTGCCTTCGCCCACTTCTTTGTCGAACTCTTCGCTGATCGCGGTGAGGTGCTTCGTGAAGACAAACGTCGTGCCGCTGCCGTCGGAACGGGTGCAGACGATGATATCCATGTCAGGCAACTCGACATCTGGGTTCGACTTGGCGATGGCTTCGTCGTTCCATTTGGTGATCGTGCCGAGGAAAATGCCGACGTAGGCCTCACGCGAAAGCTTGAGGTCGGGAAGGCTCGGGAGGTTGTAGGTCACGACGATGCTGCCAGCGGTGGCCGGGATCATCACCGCTCCCGCCGCGACCTGCTCGATTTCTTCGTCCTTCATCGCGGCGTCAGAAGCGCCGAAGTTCACGGTGCCAGCAATGAACTGCTTGATACCGGCGCCGCTACCGATGGACTGGTAGTTGACCTGGATGTCGGGATTCTTGGCGTGGAATTCCTGCGCCCAACGCTGATAGAGCGGGGCGGGGAAGCTGGCGCCAGCTCCGGTGATCTGCGTCGCGGCGGTCGCCGTGATGGCGGTGCCGAGCACAGCCGCGAGAGCAGCGTTTCGGGTGAAGGAGGATAGGTTCATTTTAGTCATGGTTTGGATTTAGGTTCCGTTCCGGATTGGATTGGGTTTGCGGCGGATCGGCAAAAGGCGGATTGTTACGAATCTGACGCATTCCTGATGTCGGCGAGAGCGTTGGTGTGGAAAGACTTGCCCCGTAGTGTTTCAGTGCCTAAAGGAGAAAAAGCAAACCGATAACGTCCAGATTTCCTTCGCTAGTTAATGGCCCAATTGCGAAGGCCAGCTGGTTTTTTTGGTATTACAGCTTTGTTCTGAAAATTCATCGCCCGTTTTCTCACCTGAGACCCCCCGGAAGCGCTGCCCCACTGATCTTGCCGCCTACTGCTACCTCACGAAATAGTTGAGCCCCACTCATGAAAAAACACTCCCTCATTACCACCTTGGCCGCGACGGCGATCCTTGGCGGATTCGCCTCCGCGCAGGCCGGCACTCAAGCCGCTGCGGAGACGCCGATCCTCGATAAAGAGGTCGTTGTCGATGAAAGCGCTGGCTTCACCCTCGATAAGGCCTTCGATTTTCTCTGGAGCGTTCCAGTGATTTACGAGAACGACGACAACCCCTACATCCAGAAAGTCGCGTTCACGGGGCGCTACCACGGGCAGGTCTGGGGAATCAATTCCGACTTTGGCAGTGCCTCCGGGTGGGAGAACCGTCGGCAGCGCGTCGGCGGAGTGGTTGAGTTCTTCCGGACGTTTGATGCTTCCATCACGTTTAATCTGAATTTTGACGGTGAGAATACGGGCCGGTTTGTTCAGGATTACGAAGATTTCAGACTCCGTTGGCGTCCAAACAAGATGTTCAACCTGGAAGTTGGTCTATACAAAGTGCCGATTACGAACGAATGGCGTGAGTCGTCGAATCGAATCGTGACGATCGAGCGATCGAATTTCATCAACACGGCAGTCCCCAACAAGCTTGGTGGTGTTCTGGCAACTGGTGAGTTTGCGACCGGTGAAGAGTCGGGCGTCACCTACGGTGCAGGCGTCTACTCGGCCACCCGGGACGAGGACTGGGCCTACCCCACATTTGATGGTGGAGCCGTGTTCTACGGAGGCGTCGGTTACAATTTCAACGAACATCATACCGTTCGATTCGACAACGCGATCACCAATGAATCGCCGGCTAACAACGCAGTTCGCCCCTACAACTACACCGCAGCGCTGAGCTACAAGGGTGATTTCCTCGACTCGCGTCTCGGACTCCAGTCCGACCTCGTGACTGCCATTGGGCAGGACGAACAGCCCGACTTATTCGGCATCATCATCCTCCCGACATTCGACCTCACTGAGAAGGTTCAGTTGGTGGGTCGCTACCAATACCTGGTAAGCGATGAGGAGAATGGTGTCCGCTTGCAGAGCCGATACGAGCGCCGCGCGCCCGATCTGCCAATAAGCTCCGGAAACAACTACCATGCACTGTATGGCGGGGTGAACTACTACATCTATAAAGACCGACTCAAGGTCATGTATGGGATGGAGTATTCCCACATGGAGCTACAGCAAGGAGGGGGCTTCAACAGTCTGACCATCGTTGGCGCACTCCGAGTCTGGTTCTAGGAACACGCTGCTTCGCGCGAGTTTACCGCGAGGTTTGCGGGACATCGCGACGATGGTGCGAAGGCCACCGTGAATGCCCAATACGGAAGAGGTTGGGGTCTTCTTTCCAGCAGCGAACGGTCTTTGCGAGGAAGGGGCCTGGCGAGTTGGCTGACGGTTTTGGGGATCAGGAGTAGGTCACGTCGCGACCGGGATCCATTTCGTAGTCGAGTGCGAGCCGCTCGGTGGTGAACGGGCGGATGACTTCCTCCAGAAATTTCACGTGGTGCGCGGCGTCGCGATAGATCGCGAGCCGTTCCATGTTTTCAACGTCAACCGAGAGAAAGAACGGCCATTCGGCGTTTGGATCAATGCGTTTGCCGCACCGCACGCTCTGAACTTCCGGAATCTTGAGGAGGCGGATGCGGGTTTGCCGCATCATCCACTCGACGCGCTCGTCATCGACCTCATCAGTCAGCTTGAAGAGGACGAGATGGTGAACCATTGCGCAAATCGAGATCGGTAAATCCGCGCCCGATCAGCGGGACCAATCCAAGGCACCCTTCTTAACGGCATAGAGGTAGCCGAAGAGGAGAATGGTCACGAAGCTCAACATGCTCCAGAGGATGAGCGTCCCGTGGAGAGCCACGTATTCCCGGAAGACGACCGCCCACGGGTACATGAACACAATTTCGATATCGAAGAGAATGAAGAGCATCGCCACGAGATAGAATTTGACGCTGAACCGCGGCTGCGGACCGGGTTCGGGCAGCATGCCGCATTCGTAGGCGGTGTCCTTGATGGCGGAACGTTTGCCGGCCCGCCCCAGAACGATATTGGCGAGCAAGGCCACGGTGGCAAATCCCACCGCGACGATGACGTGGATCAGAATCGGAACGTAGTCCTCTAGCATAAGGGCATCGTTTTAGGAGCCGGGAATGCGCAAGGCAACTCCCGAAATAGCAAACGCTCCCTTACTTCGAAGTCGCTGCGGCGGCTGCCGCTGCTGCCGCAACGGCGGCTGGCGATCCGGCCGGCGGCGGCGGCGGAATGAGGGCTTTCGAAATTGACGCAAGCCCCTTGTATTTTTTTCCGGCCTTTTTCACCATCCCGCGGGAAACGAGATTCTGTAGTTTTTCGTAGGCGCGCAGACGGAGCATTTCCTCTCCGCCGCTGGCTGCGTTGCGGGCCTTGAGGCGCTCATGAACTACGTCGAATAATTGTTTGAATTCAAACGAAGTGCTCTTAGCGGAGAGAGCGGCGACGAGTTCTTCGGTGACAAGGTCGGGAAGGCGGCGAGAGAAAGCACTTTTTCTTTGCATAGCGGGTGAGGAGTAGAATAGCACCCTTCGCTGAGAAGTCAGCCAGTTTCTGAACCATGGTTGTTGCGCCGACAGCTGGGGGGTGATCATGCGTTCGTTGATCGCGCGATCCGAGGAGCGCCCCGTCAAGGTCGAGACAATCTGGAGTCTACTCCAGAGATTGGATGAAAGTTAAAATCTCAGGGGTGACCTGATCTCCCGTTGAACCGAACCAAACCAAACGGCCGGCGTTCTCAACTCTGAGCTCCCTGATTTGAGGTGCCGTGCTGAAAATTTTTTTGAGTGAGGTCCATTCCGGCGCGTCTTCCTCTACGGAGGATACGATGAGCGTGGGGACGCTTAGATCCGATAAGTCCATCGGCTTCGCTGCTTTGAGCATCAAAAGATCATTCCTGGTCCCACTCTCCCGGCCGCTCAGAGGTGTCAGACTCAGAAGGAGATCCTGAAAAAACTTTAGACGAGCTGGGTCGTCCGAGAGCTTGCTTACAAGTTGGTTGAGCTGATCGCCATCGAGCTCCGTGTCAGGAGCCAAAACAGCGCTCAAGGTGCGGTCTGGAAGCAGTTGCGATGCTTTGAAGAGAGCCCAGGCACCCATGTCTCCGGTGGTCCACATCAACGCCTTTTCTTCAAGCAGCTCGGCCTTTGGCGGTGAGGAGGTGAATCGGTTGTAGGTTTGCGTGACGGGCGAAATGAGCACCAGCCCGTTGACGCGCCCGGGGAAGAGACGGGCGAACTCGACGGCGACAGACGCCCCGGTGGAGAACCCAATGACAATGGTCGAGTCAACTTCCTGAGAGTCGAGGAGGGCGGCCATCAAGTCGGCTTGATCATCAAAAAGCAGGCCGGATTCCAGCGGAGTTTTGAGATACCCTGGTCTGGACGGCGCAATGACTCGGAATCCAGCCTCGGCCAGTGGCTGGCCGATCAATCTCGCTTGATCGTAGCCCCCCGGAGCGCCGTGAAGAATCAAGATTGCCGGTCCTTCACCCAATGCGGTGAATTCGATCGGCCCAACGTCCGTTTGAACGACTTGACTTCCTGCCTCAAGCTGGGTGATCCGCTGGTTTTTCCAACTCGAGTAGAGCAGAATTAACGCTGCACAAACGACGAGCACCAGCAGAGCTAGCGACAGCAGGATACGCCCGGTCCATTGAATGATCTTCATCTCTCGGGAATTGAATGGTGTGGGGGCAATGCCCAAAGGGCAAAGAAAAAGCGGAGCCCGAGGGCTCCGCTTTTCGAGATTCGGATGGAACGACCGTTAAGATACGGGCGGTGGTGTCAAGCCGGCCGATGTGTAGACGAGATCGGTGATGAATTGGTTGAACGGCAGTCCACCGCGGGAGCGGTTCACTTTGATCAAGCTGTTGGCGATCCGCTGGGCAACGTTGTCAGTTTTCTGATTGTTGGGCAGCTTGCGCATTACCAGGCGGACGTAGCGATTGAACGTGCGGTCAAGGTTGCCATTGGCACCGATGAATCCGCGGGAAGCGCCGGTCAGGAGGAAATCAGCGCCCTTGCCTTGGAGATTCTTTTTGACGGCATTTTGGAGGCTCTTGTTGCCGATTCGGACGATTGCAACAGCTTTGCTTGGCAAGCGACGGGTGTATTGTTTGACGACTCGCGAGATCGCTTTCGACGCGGCGTTATTCTTTTTGTTTCCAAGCTTTTTGGCCAAATCCTCTTTGAAGTCCCTGATCGTGGGAGTCGCGGATTGGGCTGAAGCTTGAGGCGCAATTGCCACGAAGGCGATGGCACCGGCGGTGAGAAGGCTGTAGAATTTGGTCATGGCTGTTTTAAGGTTTGAATGAAGTTGCAGCGGATTTGTTGCTTTGGCAATGGAATTTTTCGTCGCGACGAAATTGTCACAATTGGCGGAAGGTTTAAGAAAGCACTATCGAAACACGTCCAATGCCCTCTCGCGGAGCTGGATTTTGACGGGCCACTGACTAAACGAACGTCCATCCAAGTGGCAGCGGATCGGTTGATTTCCGTTGACGGTGATCTTGTTGACGCGCAAACGGATTGTTTTTGGGGAGTAGACCCGCCGCCCGGCACTGATCGAACGGAAATGCCACCAGAGCGCGAATTTGCTGAAGCGCTTGAAAATGCTGACGGTGATGAGGCCATCATCGACTTGCGCTTCGGGAGCGACGGCGAAGTTCATCCCGTAGAACGGCCCGTTTGAGACCGTGATCATCAGCGCGCGAATCCGCAGATGGTTGCGGGACTTGCGGCGGAGGCGCTGAAACCACCGGCGATCCTCGCCGCTTTCCGCGAGCGCGACAGCCTCGGCGAGCGGGCGGTCGAATTCGAGTTCGAAAGTCTGGCGAGGATAGCGGAAGGCTTTTTGGAACAGGGAGACCCATTTGATAGCCCGGCCGTCCTTGATTTCTTCACCGAGCGGGAAGACTTCGGCATCCAATCCGAACCCCGCGCACTCGAAGAAAGGTTGGCCGTTGGCGAAGCCGACGTCGACCGTGCGAACGGCTTGTTGCGCGATGACTCGACAGGCTTCTTTGACCTCCGAGGGAAGATCGAGATTCTTGGCGAAGTTGTTGTAGGTGCCGCAGGCGATGACCCCGAGCGGGATGTTCCGTCCGATCAGCACCTTGGCAACGGCTTCGATGGTGCCGTCGCCGCCAGCCGCGATGATGAAGGCGGGTGCTCGTTCGAGCGCTTGCTCGGCGACTTCCGCTGGATCCTCGCCAGCGGAGGTTTGGATCACGTCAACTTTAACGCCATGGTTTTTTAATTCCGTGACAATCTTCGCACTGCTGGCTTCCCCGTTGGCGCCCCCCGCCAGCGAGTTGTAAATGAGAATGCCTCGATCCATCCATCGTCAACTAGGCGGGTGGGCATCGCGGTGAAAGAGGAATCGAACAGAAACGCGTGACGTCCGCGTTGAGGCGATCAAATTGTCAGTCACTCGCAAGGCCTGCAGCTCCCGTCGATTTGATCGGGGTTGGGCTCCTAGCTGGCGGCCGAGACGCCCAGCCGTTCGTGCAGAGCGGCGCTGAGCTTGTCGCGAAGAGGCTGGTTCTCGATTCGCGCAATTAGATCGTCGAAGAATCCTGCGAGGATCAGTCGGCGTCCGAGGCGCTCGGGGATTCCGCGGGCTTGCATGTAGAACACCTCGTCGGCGTTGATCTGACCGGAGGTCGCGCCGTGGGAGCAGCGGACCTCGTCGGCGAGGATCTCGAGGCCGGGCATGGAGTTGGCTTCGGCTTCGTCGCTGAGCAACAGATTTCTCACCTTCTGGTAAGCGTCGGTCTGGTGCGAACCTTCGCCGACTTTGATCAGCCCGGCGAAGATCGTGCGCGCCCGATCGTCCAGCGAATTGTGGTACAGGAGGTCACTCGTGGCGTTCGGTGAAGAATGATCCTGGAGCGTCCGTTGATCGACTTCGCGGTCTCCGTCGACGGGATTGATCGAAAGCATGACGCTGCGCGCGCCCGTGCCGACCATCCGGCTGAGGCTCTCGCCGCGGACGTAGTGACCGCCGAGGTTGATTGCCAGAGCCGTGGCGGTGGCGTCCCGGTCGACGAGGGTGGAATTCAAGCTCAGCGCGAGCGAGGTAGTGCTCCAATCCTGCAGCGCGACGTAGGTGAGGTTCGAGCCCGGACCGGCGTGGAGATCGTTGATGCCGCAGGCGAGCGCGCGTTCGCCGTCAACGGAAACGAAGCGATCGACGACCGTGACTTTGGTGTTTGCCTCGCAGATGACGAGGGTGTGGGGAAAGACGGCGGAGTTTTTGCCTTCGACCCAGTGATGAATTTCAATCGGCTCCGTCACCTCGACGTTGGCGGGGACGTGAATCAGAACGCCGCCCGTAACCATGGCGCGGTGGAGTGCCGCAAAGTGATGCGAGCCGAGCTCGACCGGCTGGGACATGAAGTATTTGCGCAGCAAGGCCTCATTCTCGTGGGCAGCCTCGTCGAGCGTTTGAACGATGACGCCAGCCGGGAGCGAGGCGATCTCGCGGTGCAGGAGGCGATTGTTGCCAAAGACAAACTTTGCGGCCCACGTGTCGCCGAGCGTCGATGCATTGATGAGGCGGCCCTCACTGGCGACCTCGGCTGCGGGGATGAATCCATCCAGCGAGGCGGATTTGACCGACGCGAAACGCCAGGCTTCGTCCGTGCGGATCGGTGGGGGGGTGGCGACGTGATCGTCCCAAGCTTCCCGCTGGGTCACGCGGAACCATTCCGGGAAACCTTCCGACTCGACGAACGCCATTTTCGCGGTCGCGTTTTCGTCCACTTCGGCATTCCGCGCTGCGCCTCGTCCGTCTTCCATTACGACTCCACTCATATTGTATCCAGGCTGTTGTCCGGCGAGGTGCCGGTTATCCGACCGATCCTTCCATCTCGAGGTCGATCAAGCGCTTCAGTTCGACGCTGTATTCCATGGGGAATTGTCGGACCAAGTCATTGACGAATCCGTTGACCGCCAAGCTCATCGCCTGAGCTTGTGTGAGGCCGCGCTGCTGCATGTAGAAAATTTGCTCGGCGCTGATTTGGCTGACGCTTGCTTCGTGCTGACAAGCATTCTGCTGCCCGCGGGCGACGATGGCGGGGTAGGTATCGGTGCGGCTGCTGGAGTTGATCAAGAGCGCGTCGCACTCGGTGTTGTTTTTGCAGCCCTTGAGGTGCTTCGGCAGGTGGACCATGCCGCGGTAGGTCGAGCGGCCTTTTCCCACGCTGATCGATTTCGACACGATGTTGGACGTGGTCTCGTCGGCGGCATGGATCATCTTTGCGCCGGTATCCTGGTGCTGGCCGTCGTTGGCCAGCGCGATGCTGATGACCTCGCCGCGGGCACGTTTTCCTTTCATCACGACGCCGGGGTATTTCATCGTCAGGCGTGAACCGATGTTGCAATCGATCCACTTCACCTCCGCGTCCTCGTGGGCGATGCCGCGCTTGGTGACGAGATTGAAAACATTCGCGCTCCAATTCTGGACCGTCACGTATTGAATCTTCGCACCCTTGAGCGCGACCAACTCCACGACGGCACTGTGGAGCGTCGAGGTCTCGAACTTCGGTGCGGTGCAGCCCTCCATGTACATGACCTCGCTGCCTTCGTCGGCAATGATGAGCGTCCGCTCAAATTGCCCGAAGTTCTGCGCGTTGATACGGAAATACGCTTGCAGCGGATGCTTCACCTTCACGCCCGGAGGCACGTAAATGAAGCTGCCGCCACTGAAAACGGCACTGTTCAGGGCGCTGAATTTATTGTCACCGGTCGGGATAACTTTCCCGAACCATTTCTTGAAGATCTCCGGGTGCTTGTGAAGGCCCTCGGTGCTCCCGACAAAAATGACACCCTGTTCGCCGACGGCAGCCTTGATGTTGGAATACGCCGCCTCGCTGTCGAACTGCGCTTCCACGCCGGCGAGGAATTTGCGCTCCTGCTCCGGGATACCCAAGCGCTCAAAGGTTTGCTTCATCTCCTCCGGGACGTCGTCCCAGCTCCGGCTCGGCACCTGGCCCTGTGAGAGGTAGTAGCGGATCTTCTCGAAGATGATACTCTCGAGGTCCTTGCTCGCCCAGTGGGTGGGCATGGGCTTCTCGAGAAACTTCTTGTAGGCATCGAGTCGGAATTTTCGGATCCAATCGGGATCCTTTTTCACGTCGGCGATGTAGTTGATCGTATCTTCCGACAGGCCGGTCCCCGCGTCGTACGCGTAGTCCATGTCGTAGCTGAAATCTCCGATGTCTCCGCCGATGTCGAAGTTTGGCTTCTCGGTTGGTGCAGGTTTGGTCTCCGTCGCTGTCATAATAATTTTTCCCTTTTTCTGGTTCGCTTGCGTTGCTCAGGCTGCGGCCTGGTCTTCCGTGACCCAATCGTAGCCCTCGGCCTCGAGCTTGAGCGCGAGATCCTTGTCGTCACTCAACACGATTCGACCGTCGACCATCACGTGGACGCGATCCGGAACGATGTAATTGAGCAGTCGCTGGTAGTGAGTGATCATCAGCATGCCGCAGTTGGGGCCGCGCAGAGCGTTTACGCCCTCGGACACGATCTTCAGAGCGTCGATGTCGAGTCCGGAATCCGTCTCGTCGAGAACCGCGTAGGATGGCTCGAGCATCGCCATTTGCAGGATTTCGCAGCGCTTCTTCTCGCCGCCGGAGAAGCCTTCATTCACTGACCGGGAGGTGAAGGTCCGCGGGATCTTCAGCGCGTCCATTTTCTCGTAGAGCTTGGCGTAGTAGTCGGTCGCTTCGAGTTCCTCGCCATCGGGGAGGCGGGACTGGACGGCGGCGCGGATGAAGTTGGCAATGGTCACGCCCGGGATTTCGTTGGGGTACTGGAATGCCAAAAATAATCCGGCCCGCGCCCGGGCGTCGGGATCTTCCATCTCGAGAATGTTCTCACCGTCCATGGTGACGGCACCGTCGGTCACGGTGTAATCCGGGTGACCCGCCATTACCTTGGCCAGGGTGCTCTTTCCGGAGCCGTTTTTGCCCATGATCGCATGGACTTCGCCCTTCGGGACTTCGAGGTTCAGGCCTTTGAGGATCGGTAGGTCGCCGATGTTCGCGTGGAGGTTTTCGATTTTGAGACTGCTCATTTGGAATGGTTGTTGGAATTGCAGGCCGCGCAGACGCCGCGCAGCGAAACTTCGTGAGTTGAGACGGTGAAGCCGGTGGGGAGTTGCCACGTGCGGCCGACGGTTCGACCCGTGGCCAGATCGACGTCGAAAACGGTGTGGCAGGCGTCGCAGACGAAATGACCGTGTTCTTCGAGATTGGGGCAAAATCGCGTGGGTTCGCGGTCGACGTGAACCTGCTTTACCAGCCCGCAACCGACGAGGGTTTCGAGTGAATTGTAGACCGTTGCCAATGAGATCGTCGGCATACCCTCCTTGGCCCGCATGAAGACCTCCGTCGCTGTCGGGTGATCCCGTTTGGTGAGGAGGAGATCGTAAACGTGCCGCCGCTGCGGCGTGTCACGTAGACCCACTCCACCAATGGTCTCGGCGTAATGAGTCTCGAATCCGGCTTTCACGCCCCCAACTTGCCACGAGCGATAACTGGATCAAGAACTATTCTAAATAAGCGGGTCCGTGGAGCGGAAAAGCGGTGCGGCTTCTACTTAAACACGACGTCCACGCCCATCGCGCTCTTCCGCAGGAATTTAGGCATCGCCTTCCGGTGGCGCACGCGAAAGAGCCAGTAGATCCAAGATAAAACCCGCAGGGTGAACAGACGGTCGAAAACCGTGCGGTATTCCGGGCGGTTGCGGATCACGAGCCGCGAGACCCACGCGATCGTGCGGCGCTTCACGTGCGTCGGAGCAAACGACGTCTTGATCCGGTAGCGGTGCCGCAACTTTCGCGGCCATCGCTTCTTGTAGCGTCGCTTGGCCTCCTCGATCTCGTCGGCCAACTCCGCCTCGAAGGGTAACAGGTAGTAACGCCGCGCCAGGAGCAAAATCCGGAACGTGTCCCGCATGAAGCGAACGTCTTCGACCGGCAGACCGGCCACATCAGCGCAGACTTCCATCCGGTCGAAATTGGCGAACGCCGCTTCGCCCTCGCGAATCGCTCTCTCGGGGTCGTGGACAAAATGTCCGAGCACCTTGCGCGTCGCGTCGTTGATGAAAATCGTGTCCCAATAAACCTGCAGGAGTGGCGGGATGCGCACCCGGCGGAAATACAACCGCTGGCCCGCGTATTCCTGGATGTAGAGCAACTCGCGCACGACCTCGTCGGATCGGCGGAGCAACTCCAGCGTGGCCCTCGCCCGCTCCGCGCCGACGAATTTTTCCACCGCCGCCTCCACCGGCAGACGATCACGCACGACCCCGATCGCCGCAGCCACGTTCAGCTCGATCCAGACCGCGTCTTCATCCAGAAATGCCAACCGCCGGAAGCCGTGCCATCCCCCCGTCTGGCACCAGACCGAGAGTCCGATCACGCCGGATGCGGCGGCCAGTTCCTTCGCGTAGCGTTCGCAATCCCAACCGATGAACGACGGGTATTCGCCCGCGCCCTCGTATTCCCGCCGGGCCTGAAACTCGATGATCTTGGGCAGATCGATCCGAAAAAATTGTCGATTCAGCGACAAATAGCGGAAAAAATCCGATTCCCCGTATTTCATCGACACCACGAGCGCCGGGGAGCGAGATGCCGGCCACGACCTGGGACAGCCGCAGAGGATTCCAGATCAGATCACCAATCAAGTGCGCCCCCACGGTCCACGTCCGCAGAATGAGACGTCGTCCCGCCCGCTCGAAGACCGGCAATAGATCGCGCAACAATCGGTTCACGGAACCCGCCGACCGCAGCATCAAGCGGCTTCGTAAACGCCCCGGCACGTCCGTTCCGTCGCTTTCCCCGATCCGCAAAATCACCCCGTCCACCTCTGGAAAATCCGCCAGAAATTGCTCGACCAGCCCGCCATACCACGCCCGCGCTTCCGCCTGCGAACGGCCGATCCGGGCGTCCACGGCGCTCGTCGTCGTCAGGTAATCCGAAGTCACGAAGATTCCCAGACCGGCCTCCCGAAGTCCGTCGAAGATGACTCGAAAACGCTCCCGAAATGCCGCGATGTCGCCCCGGACATCCGACTCGTACCACTCGTGATCAGCCAGGTGCGCGACGTCGTCCAGCGTGACCGCCGTGAATCCAAGCGCTTTCACGCGATCCGCGAATACGGTCATCTCCGCGCCGATTCGCGCCCACTGCGCCTCAGCTTCCGGACCCACCGTCCGCAAGTGATCGAACGGAATCTTCGACCAGTTGATGCGGCGCTTCTGATAGTCCCGAAAAAACGGCCCGATGGCGTCGATCAGCGCGAGTTCCATGGTGGGCGGCACCCTGACCGAGAATCTGGGCGAACGGAACGTCCAATTTCGATCACCTTTCTTGACCTCACCGGCCTCCCGCGCGACAGAGACACCCCGCGCTCATGACTCGTTTCCTCCTCGCCAGCCTGCTTTTTCTCAATTTCGCCACGATCTCGATGGCCCGCCAACCCGCTACTGTGCGAGCAGCGGACGCGAAAACGGCTGAGCAGGTCAGCTCGGCTTCGGCCCAGGCCGATGGGACCGAGGAAGCGACCACCCCGGAGCCCACCCCGCTGCCCGCTCAAGAGGCAGTCGCCACCGCAGTCAAGGCAGTCAGCGACAAGGTCGAAAACGTCACCGATGCGGTGACCAAAGATCGCAAGACGGCTGCGACCGTCACGAACCAGGTTCGTAAAATCCTCGCCATCAGCGTTTTCAATTTCTCGGTCGGCCAGCTTTTGACCAGCTTCGGGATCCTTCTGACGTTCCTCGTCTTTCGCCGGATTGTCATCGATTTGTTGCTGCGCGGACTTCGCCGGCTCGCCGCCCGTCGGGCGAACAAGCTCAACGAGGACGTCCTAATCGCGCTGGAGAAGCCGCTTTCCCTCTTCCTGCTTCTGCTTGGCGTCTACCTCGCGGTGATCGTCCTTCCACTCGAGCTGCGGGTGGTTAATTTTTTCGGAAATCTCATCCGCGCCGTTGGCATGGGCGCCATCGTCTGGGCGTTCGTTCGGCTCACCGATCTGATCGCCAATCAGATCGGTGACCGCTTGGGCAACCGCCCGGGATCCGCCGCGGCGGGATTTGCCCCCCTCATCAAACGCACTCTCCGCATCTTCGTCCTCGTCGTGGGAGTGCTCATGGTCATCGATAACCTCGGTTACAACCTCACTGGTGTCATCGCCACCCTCGGCCTCGGCACTGCAGCGGTCGCGTTGGCTGCGCAAGACAGCCTCAAAAATGGGTTCGGTGCCTTCATGATCGTCCTGGATCGACCGTTCAAGGTCGGTGACTGGATTCAGGTCGGTGATTCGATCGACGGCAACGTGGAATCCATCGGGCTCCGATCAACCAAGGTCCGCACGTTTCCGAAAACCATTCTATCAATCCCGAACGGCGTTCTCGCCAACGAGTCCATCAATAACTGGTCCAAAATGCCCAAGCGCCGCGTGAAGCAGGTCGTCGGCGTGACCTACGAATCCTCTGCGGCTGACATGGAGGGCCTTGTCGACGATATCCGGCAGCTTCTGCGCGACGACGAAGGCGTCCACCCGGAGTTTATCCTCGTCAACTTCACCGACTTCGGGCCCAGCTCGCTCGACGTTTTGGTCTACTATTTTACCAAGACCACCGCCTGGCTCGAGCACATGGACGTGCGCCAGCGCGTGAATTGCAAGGTCATGCGAGCCATTCACGATCGGGGCCTCTCCATCGCCTTCCCCACGACCACGATGTATCTCGACGGCCCGGTCGCCAGCCAGATGGCCGACCATCCCTACGAATCCCGCTGGGACCTCGGATCGGGTCGTTCGCCCAATGCCGGCTCACCGCGAGCTCAGCGACCCGGGCACGCGGAGTTCCCCGGGTGACGGGCACGAACGAGCTATCCGACTTCGCCCGTCGCCGCGCGGTTGCGATTTCGCAACACGGTCGCCGCGCTCTTCATCCGAGTCAGAATGTAATAGACGGTCTGACTCCGTTGGCGCACGAGGTCCGCTCCGACGATCTTGGGAACGAAGTCCGCCGGCACCGCCAGCACTTCTTCGAGGGTGCAGCCGTCGAGGCCCTTGCAGAGAATCGCGGTCATCGCCTTGGTCAGCGTCTGCACCTGGGGTCCGAGGGTGATGCGGTAGCGGGAGTGTCCTTCCTCGCCGACCTTCAGAAAGACGCCCACCGTGTCCGTGCACTCCTCGTCCTTGCGCACGTCCTCGAGGTCAAACTCCTCGCCATCCTTCGGTCCCTGCGCCTCACCCTGATCCGAGTACGCGATCAACGTCTCCCGCTTCTCGAGATCCGGCAGCATCTCAAAAAGATCCACGATCTTCGCCAATTTCTCGGGGTAAGCACTCATCGCATTCAATCCAAAATCCAAAATCGGAAATCGAAAATTCCTAAGCTCCTTTTTCGATGGGGGCGCGCACGCGGTTGCCCCATTCCGTCCAGGAACCATCGTAGTTCCGAACGTTTTCGTAGCCGAGCAGGTAGGTCAGAACGAACCACGTGTGGCTCGAGCGCTCGCCGATGCGGCAATAGGCCACCACGTCCGCTCCCGGCGTGAGCCCGGCCTCGCCCTCGTAGATTTCACGCAGTTCGTCCGCGCTTTTAAAAGTTGCGTCATCGTTGGTCGCCTTCTTCCACGGCACGCTTTTCGCCCCCGGAATGTGGCCGCCACGCAGGACACCTTCCTGCGGATACTCCGGCATGTGAGTCACTTCGCCGACGAACTCGCCCGGTGACCGCACGTCGATCAGCGGCTTGCTCGCCCGGCTCTGTTCCAGCGCGTCTTCGAAGAACGCGCGGATTTCCTCGTCGAGGCGCTTGGCTGGAACCGGGTAATCGACCGAATCGTTTTTCGGCACCTCGCGGGTCATCGTGTTTCCCTCGGCCTTCCACTTGTCGCGGCCGCCGTCCATCATTTTGACGTTCCGATGACCGAACAACCGGAAGGCCCAAAGCGCGTAGCAGGCCCACCAATTCGACTTGTCGCCGTAGAAGACCACCGTGGTATCCGGCCCGATTCCGTGTCGCGAGCAGAGTTCGGCGAACCCCGCGGGCGTGATGTAGTCACGCACCGTCTGGTCCTGCAGGTCGCCGCGCCAATCGATGTGCACGGCTCCAGGCACGTGTCCGGTGCTGTAGAGGAGGACGTCTTCGTTGCTCTCGACGATGCGGATCGACGGGTCGTTCAGATGCTCGGCCACCCAATCGGTGGTCACGAGCGCTTCGGGGTGGGCGTATTGACTCATAAAAAAAGATTCGAAATTGGTCGGTCACCATCCAGTGTCAACCCGAGTCGCTCAAGCTCATTCAACCCAAACGAAAGTCCATGAAAACTCTGCTCATCCTGTTCGCCGCTCTCGTCCTCACGACCGTCCTCGGTGCCTGCGCCACCGGAGCCTCGGTCGACACACCCGTTCTCGACGTCGGCGTGGGCGGAGAACTCCTGTGAGCGAGGCCGAAAAGCACGCTTCGCCCGAACCCAAAACCGTCGGCGAGGAGCCGGCGGACCGATCGCTCCCGCGCGAGACCACCTCGGAGGAGACGACGACCGAGACGGTGGACGATTTCAAGCAGTCGACCGACGGCTTCGACTAGGCGGCAAATCCGATCCGCTCGCTCGTCGCGCTCGGATCCACCTGACCGCAGAAGATCTCCGCGAGCGAGAACTCGTCCGCGTCGTCGGCGGGCAGAAGTTTCCCGACCTTTCGCGCCAACTGCTCGGCCCGATCGCGGTCCATGCGGCCGAAGTGCCGGTGCGCCAGCAGTCGGCCCGGACGCAGCAGCGCGCGATCCAACTCCCGCACGTCGCAGTTGATCGTGCTGATGACCTGAAGTTTCAGGAATTCCCCCAGGATCCCATCCGTGATGTTGAGCAACAGGCTGACTTCCTGACGGTTGTCGGCACCGCGCGGCATCAGCGCGCTTTCGGCGTCCTCGAGGATCACGACCATCGAGGCGTCTTCGTGCAGACGACGCTCCGACGCCCAGAAATCCACGAACTCCGAATCGCGGAGTAGACGCAGATTGGCTGAGCCGATGAAGTAAAACCGGTGCGTCTCCATCAACTCCAGCATCAGCTGTCGGAGGTAGGAAGTTTTGCCCGTTCCCGGGGGACCGTCGAAGACGCTCAATCCGCGCTTCGTCGAGCGCAGCGTCGCCACGAATTCCTCGTGCCACGCGGGGAATCCCTCGCCGTAATGCAGCGCCAGCGCGGCGGAATCCAGCGCCGCCGCTGATTCCATCCGCACGGCTTCGGTATCGATCCCGCAACTGCTCTGCTTCACGATCTGAAACGTCGGCGCCAGGACCGGACGTTTCGTCCGGAACGTCGAGATGAGGCGCTCCGCCGTCCGTCGGGCCGACTCCGCGTTGCCCGCGTAGACACTCAGATCGTCCTCGTCGATTCGCACGAAGACCCCATCGTCCAAGCGAAGACAGAGCTCGCGGAAAAATCCATTCCCGCGCTCCGGGTCATCGCGTAGCGAGAAGTTCGAGCGCATGACCTGCTCGGACAAAGTCTCGGCGATGCGAACGAGATCGAACGGTCCGTCCGCCGCGCAGAAATGCACCGCTCCCGCTCCGAAGTGGGCGCGAATGGGCTCGATCACCCACGAGCCCCCGTCGGCGGCGTAGGTGTTGAGGGTCGTCTCCCGGCGCCCGCTCGAGCGCTTCCCAGATTCAATTGTCGTCTTCATCCAGCTTACCCGACGTTGGCGGGAGGCGGAGACAACCAGAACGGGCGGAATTCCGCATTGTGAAAAAACGCGGGAAGCCTGACTCTGCAGTCATGTTCGAAGATCTGTTCCTTCGGCGCGGAATGTCGCTTGATCGCCTGCACACGTTCGTCCGCGTTGCCAATGCAGGGAGCATTGCGCGCGCGGCGGGCCCCGATCCCGGGCGGCAGAGCCAGTTCAGCCGGCAGATCGGCGAGCTGGAGGAGTTTTTCGGTCTTCGCCTGACTCGTCGGCAAGGTCGTTCGCTTGCCCTCACCGCCGACGGCGTCCGGCTGGCCACGCTCATCCGTGAGCACCTCGGGGGATTGCAGGATTTTCTCCGGGCCAGCGCCCAGCAACCGGTCGAGATCAACGTCGGCGCAGGCGATAGCTTGATCACGTGGCTACTGCTCCCTCAGCTCCCGGCGTTCCAACGCCGTTTCCCGCGAGCGCTCGTCCGGATTCACAACCTGCGCTCGCTCGACATCGTCCGGCAACTCGACGAACTCCAACTCGATTTCGGGATCGTCCGCGCCGACACGCTCCGACCGCCCCTGAAACACGACCGGTTGGGGACGGTCAAGTTTCGACTCTTCGTGCCGGCGGCGTTGAGGAAACGCGCGAGTCCGCTCACGCCGACCGAGATGTTGGCCCGCCTGCCCATCGCCACGCTCGGGAGCGACACCGCGTTTTTCAATCAACTCACCGACGACGCGCGGCGCCGTCGGGTCAGCGTGAACCTCAAGCTGATCACCGAGACCTTCCCGCAGGCGGCCAAGGCGGTGCTCACGGGGCACTACGCCGCGATCCTCCCGGCGCACGCCGCCGTCGACCTCCTGCCCGCCCGGGTGACTTCGCACGAATTACCGCTGCTGCGACGAGCCAATCGTGCCATCAGCCTGGCGTGGAACCCCCGCCTCGCCCGGACCCGACTCGACGCGGGCGATCTCCGCGCGGAACTCCGCGCACTTCTGAAAATCCCCCGCCCCGCCGGGTGAGCCGCCCGTCTTGCGCCGCTCGCCTTAACGCGGCATCGGTGGGAGGCCCTCGACGGACTGTCCGGGGTAGATCCCGACGCGCGAGAAGTAGCCCTGGGGAACTTCGATGGCGTAGCCGATGTTTTCGAAATTGCTGTCGACCGCCGTCTCGTCGAGCGGCTGAAGATCGTGGATTTCCATGATGATGCCGACGGCGTTGACGTAGGCGATGGAGAGCGGAACGAGGGTGTTGCGCATCCAGAAGCTGACCGGAGCGACCTCGTCCATTACGAAGAGCATCGCTTCGCCGTCCGCCATGGTGGTGCGAAACATCATGCCGGTGTTGCGTTCGGCGGGGTCATCGGCAACCTCGGCGACCAGTTTCTCCGCGCCAATCGTGAGGGTAATGGTCGGAAGTCGGGGCTGCGGAGTGTCGGCGCGGAGGGTCGCCGGGTTCAGCGCCAGGAGAACCAGAAAAAGGGAGGAAAAAATCGCGGATCGCATCGTCTGAAAAGCGTATCGATTTCGTTGACACTGGCGAACGGGATTTTGCAACTTGGGCGAGTTTTCGCCCTCGCCCGCCTCCGGGGATCGACTCCTAAAATGTGATTGCTATAAGATTTATTAATACTAGCTTCGACGGCTCCGTCGGGACCCCCAGGGCTTCCCGGCGGCCTTGACCCAAGCGAAATGGCGAATTTTTTTCCGAAATGGACGAACTGGCTTCCTCTCAAGCTCGTGATCTGCGTTGGCGCGATCGTGAGTTTTTTGGTGGTTGGTATTTGGTATTACTTCACGCCCAAATACACGCGTGTCGGCTACGAGCCCAATCAACCGGTCCCGTTCTCGCACGTGATTCACGTGGAGCAACTCGGGATGGATTGCCGCTACTGCCACAGCTTTGTCGAAGTCGCTTCGCATTCCAACGTGCCGACCACCCAGACCTGTATTACCTGCCACGGTGAGGGCCGCGTGCAGCACAATAATCCGAAGCTGACGGCCGTCGTCGACAGCTGGGAGACGGGTCGGCCGATGCAATGGAATCGCATTCACGAAGTCCCCGACTACGCTTATTTCAACCACGCGGTTCACGTGAACCGTGGCGTGAGCTGTTACAGTTGCCACGGCAACGTCACGGAAATGGAAGTCGTCTACCAGCACGAGTCCCAGAGCATGTCGTGGTGTCTGGATTGCCACCGTGCACCGGAAAATCACCTCCGTCCGCCGGATGAGATCTACAACATGAATTGGAAACCGGTATCCAGCGAAGCTCAGCTCGAGATGGGGCGGAAATTCAAGGAAGAATGGGCCGTTAATCCTCCCGTTACCTGCGGAGGCTGCCACCGATGAAACGTATTTTACCTCACCCCGCCCGCCCGGAGCGCCCAACGATGTGGCGCAGTCTGAGCGAACTCGAGAACACTCCGGACTTCGAGGACGCGCTCCGGCGCGAGTTTCCCCGCGGGGCTGACGCCTACGACGAGAGCGGGCTTTCGAAACGCGATTTCCTGAAGTTGATGGGAGCCTCGATGGCTCTTGCCGGCGTGGGTCTGAGCGGATGTCGACGACCGGAATCGTTCATTGTCCCGCTCAAGGATGGCGTCGAGTGGACGGTGCCCGGCAAGTTTCTTTACTACGCGACGGCGATGCCGACCCGACTCGGCGCGATTCCGTTGATTGCCACGACTGCGGACGGTCGTCCGACCAAGATCGAGGGGAATCCACTCCATCCCTACTGCAACGGTGGCACCGATGCCTTCGCTCAAGCGAGCATTCTGGACCTCTACGATCCGAATCGCTCGCGGGAAATCAAGCGGGACGGGGTCGTGTCCGATTCGGCTGCGCTCGACGAATTTCTGACGAGCGTCCGCGATCAGGGCGGAAGCGGCGTGGCGATCCTCGCCGACGGGCAGGGCGGTTCGACCCGTTCGCGCTTGCGGGACGAATTGCTCGAGAAAATGCCGGGCCTCCTGTGGGCGGAATACGAGCCCCTCGGGTCGCCGGAGAGCGATGCGGCGGAGCAGGCGGCTTTCGGCGAGAATACGCGGCTGGTCCCGAATTTCGACGAAGCCGACGTGATCCTCGCGCTGGACAGCGATTTTCTGAATCCCAGCGACGTTGGACCGACCTACGCGGCGGGATTTTACCGCCGCCGCGATCCGCAGGGCGAGCAGCCGATGAACCGACTCTACGTGGTCGAGAATCATTACTCCAATACCGGCGGGTTGGCCGACCATCGTCTTCGTCTCAAGGCTTCGGACGTCGCGGCGTTTGCGGGTGCGCTGGCCGCCAAGGTCGGCGCTCCGGGAGGTGCGAGATTTCCCGGTGCCGCCGGGAAGTTCGACGACGCGTGGCTCGATGGTGTCGCCAAGGACCTGCTCTCCGCCAAAGGACGCGGTCTGGTGCTTGTCGGTGCCCATCAGCCGGCTGCCGTGCAGGCGCTGGGTCTCGCGATCAACCAGGCGCTTGGAAACGTCGGCACCACGATCAAAGGGGTGCAACTTCCGCCCGCGAAGGTGGATTCGATCAAGGACCTCGCTGACGCGATCGTCGACGACAAGATCCGGGCGTTGATCATCCTCGGCGGCAACCCGGTGTATGACGCGCCGGCTGATTTGGCGTTCGATCAATTGATCACCAAGGTGCCGAATTCCCTGCACCTCTCGTTGTTCGAGGACGAAACCTCCCTGGCCTGCGAATGGGCTGTGCCGGCGGCGCACTATCTCGAAGCCTGGGGCGACGCGACGACGTTTGACGGCACGGTGACCTCGATCCAGCCAATGATCATGCCGCTGTGGAATGGCATCTCGCAGCTCGACATTCTCGCGACGCTGACCGGGCGGCCTCGTCCGGAGGGTCCGGAGCTGGTGCGTGAGACGTTCGATGCGCGCGTTGGGACGAGCGGCGAAGCCCTCGAGGTGGCGTGGAACGAGTTTCTGCGGGGCGGCTTCCTCGCGGATTCGCAATTTCCTGAAGCCCAGTTGTCTTTCAACTCGGGCGCGGTGGAAGCGCTGCCGTGGATCGCGACCGATCCAGCGGAGACTGAACTCGTGTTTCTTCGGAGTTCGAGTGTGGATGATGGCCGCTACGCGAACAACGCGTGGCTGCAGGAGACGCCGGACTTCGAGACGAAGCTCACGTGGGATAATGCGGCTCTGGTGAGCCCGGCCACCGCGCGCGATCTCGACGTGAAGGATGGTGATCTGCTCGAAATTGCCGCCGCCGGCAAGACGCTCATCGCTGCGGCTCTCGTTGCGCCGGGCAACGCCGACGACTCGATCTCCATCGCGCTTGGCTACGGGCGGAAAGACGTCACGCCCCTGATGGACGAGGTTGGTTTCAACGCCTACCCGCTCCGAACAACGGGCGGGATGCGCTTTCAGCCGGTCTCCTCGGTCAAGAAAGCGGACGGGGAACGCTACGAGTTTGCCCGCCCGCAGGAACATCGAGTCATGGAAGGGCGCGACTTGTTCCGGGAAGGGACGCTCGAGCGGTTCGAGGAGAATCCGGAATTTGCCCGAAAAATCGGGATCGACAGCCACGTCCCGGAGAACAATTCGATCTACAAGAATCCGTATTTCGAGGGCGAAGGGACCCCGTTGGTGCCCGAGCAATGGGCGATGACGGTGGACCTCAACGTCTGCGACGGCTGCAATGCCTGCGTGGTGGCGTGTCAGGCCGAGAATAATGTCCCGGTCGTCGGCAAGGATCAGGTGATCAAGGGCCGTGACATGGCGTGGATGCGGATTGATCGCTACTTTGCGAACCCGCACGACCTGACGGACGAGGAAGGTCAGTTCGCCGACGATCCGGAAATGCTCGCCGAGGCCATTCTTTGCCAGCACTGCGAGAACGCTCCGTGCGAGACGGTTTGCCCGGTCAACGCCACGGTCCACAGCGAGGATGGGCTCAATCTCATGGCCTACAACCGTTGCATCGGCACCCGCTACTGCGCGAACAACTGCCCGTGGAAGGTCCGCCGCTTCAATTTCTTCGACTACAACGAACGACCGCTCGACGAGCTTTATCTCGGTCCGTTGGCGGAGAAGGGAATGGCCGACAGCCTCCAGATGTCGAAAAATCCGAATGTCACCGTCCGCATGCGCGGAGTGATGGAAAAATGCACGTTCTGCATCCAGAGGATCGAGGAGGCTAAGATCGCCCGCATCGTGAAGGCCGGTTCGACCGATAAATACAAGACGCCGATTGCGCCGTTCAAGGTCGCCTGCCAGGCCGCCTGCCCGTCAGAAGCCATTGTCTTCGGCGATATGAACAATCCGGATCGGAAGATTTACGAGACGCGTCAGAATCCTCGAAACTTCACGATGCTCAATTACCTCAACACCCGTCCGCGGGTCACGTATTTGGCTCGGATCAAGAATCCCAACATGGCAATGCCCGGCGCGGCTGGCGTCGGCAATATCAATACGCCCGACCACCATGCTCATGGCGCTCACAGCGATGACCACGGGGATCACCACCTCGCAACGGGTGTGGACCACGGTGCCGAGCACGCTCCGCCCGCTGCTGAACATTCCGCTGCCCCGGCGAACCACTGATCGAACCCGCAATGGCCGAAGCAACTTTAGATTCCGTCGACAAGCCGCTCAATCATCACGAGCGCGAGGTCACCCGTCAGCCGCTCGTCCTGAACCAGCGGACGATGGGCTGGATCAGCAACTACATCTCCTCGATCATCGAGGACAAGACCCCGATCTGGTGGTATATCTCGATGGCGGTCACCGTGCCGGTGATGCTCATGTGCTTCGCCATGCTCGGCTACCTGATCTCGACCGGCGTCGGCGTCTGGGGAAACAACCACCCGGTCGGCTGGGCGTGGGACATCACGAACTTCGTTTTCTGGATCGGTATCGGCCACGCCGGAACGCTGATTTCCGCCATTCTGTTTCTCACGCGGCAAAAGTGGCGAACGTCCATTAACCGGGCGGCGGAGGCCATGACGCTTTTCGCCGTGGTCTGCGCGGGTATCTACCCGGCACTCCACGTCGGTCGCGTCTGGATGGTGTGGTTCCTCGCCCCGGTGCCCAACGCCAACGCAATCTGGCAGAACTTCCGCAGCCCCTTGCTCTGGGACGTTTTCGCGGTCTCGACGTATTTCACGGTCTCGATCCTGTTCTGGTATACCGGCCTGATCCCCGATCTCGCGACGATCCGTGACCGGTGCACCACCAAAGTCAAAAAATTCTTTTACGGCCTGCTCGCCCTCGGTTGGCGCGGCGGAAACCGCCAGTGGCGTCACTACGAGATGGCGTATCTGGTGCTGGCAGGGCTTTCGACGCCACTCGTGCTCTCGGTCCACTCGGTCGTGTCGTTCGACTTCGCGACGTCCATCGTTCCGGGTTGGCACACGACCATCTTCCCGCCGTATTTCGTGGCCGGCGCAATCTTCGGCGGCTTCGCGATGGTGCTGACGTTGATGATTCCGGCGGCGTGGATCTGGAAACCGCTCAAGGATTTGATCACTCCCGGGCACGTCGACAAGATGTGCAAAGTCATCCTCCTGACGGGTTCCATCGTCGGCTACGCCTACCTGATGGAGCTCTTCATCGCATGGTATGGCGCGAATCCTTACGAGCGCGCGGCGTTTTGGTTCCGCGCGACCGCCCCGGGATTTGCCGAATACTACTGGCCAATGATGTTCTGTAACGTCATCGCGCCGCAGCTCTTCTGGTTCCGTTGGTTCCGGTATAACTGGGTTGCTGTCCTGGTTATCGTGCAGTTCCCCAATATGGGCATGTGGTTCGAACGCTACGTGATCATTGCCACCACGCTGCAGCGCGATTTCCTGCCGAGTTCCTGGCAGCTCTTTCATCCGACCATCGTGGATATTTGCACCTTCATCGGAACCTTTGGTTTGTTCCTGACGCTGTTCCTGCTCTTCATCCGCTTCCTGCCGATGATCTGCATGTTCGAAGTGAAGGCCGTCCTGCCAGAAGCCGATCCGCACTACCTGCCACCGGAGCGTGAAAATGCCCCAGCCGGTGGCCAACCCACCATCTCGCCCGCCAATTAAATGAGCGATTCCGCCACCCTGACCCGGCCCGCCGTCGAATCTGCGGGAAATCCGAATGCGCCCATCTACGCGATGGGTGCCGAGTTCTCGAGCGCGCGCGATCTTTACCACGCTGCGGAGCACGTGCGGGATGCCGGCTACAAACGCTGGGACGTCTACAGCCCATTCCCGATCCACGGAATGGACGAGGCCATGGGGCTCAAGCGCTCGTTTCTCGCGATGCTCGTCTTCTGCGGCGGTCTGACCGGCTTCTGCGTCGCGATTGCGCTCACGTTCATTCCGTCGTCATTTCTCTACCCGCTGGTCGTTGCGGGGAAACCGATCAACCAGTTCACGATCCCGGCGTTTTTCCCGATCATGTTCGAGTTGACCATCCTGCTGTCGGCCTTCACCGCCGTTTTCGGCATGTTGATCATCAACGGCCTTCCGCGCTGGAATCATCCGTTGTTCAACTGGGATCGCTTCAAGAAAGCGACCGAGGACAAATTCTACCTCTGCATCGAATCGCGCGACCCTCAATTTTCCGAGCGCACCACCCGCGACCTCCTCGATCACCTGGGTGGTGTGGAAATCACCGTCGTCTACGAGGACTGAAACAGCCCCCTTGGAGTGCGTGCGCTCCGCGCCGCTTTGGATTTCCCCGTGAATTCCAAATCCAACGTCCCGACCCACCGAAAGCGCCGCCGAGCGGACGCACTCCAAAGAATACTTTTATGAGCACCACCGCACCCGAAAAGCACGAATTCCAGGCTGAGATCGCCCAGCTTCTCAACATCGTCATCCACTCGCTCTACACGGATAAGGAAATCTTTATCCGGGAGCTGATCTCGAACGCCGCCGACGCGACCGAGAAATTGAGGTTTCTCCAGACCTCCGGCGCCGAGATCCATCAGCCCGAGCGAGCGCTCGAGATCTCGGTCAACACCGACGATACGGCCAAGACGATTTCCATTGCGGACGCGGGCATTGGAATGACGCGCGACGAATTAATCGAAAATCTCGGCACCATCGCTCACTCGGGGTCGAAGGCGTTTCTGCAGCAGATCAAAGAGCGGGCGGCCGCTGGATCCTCCGCCGAAGCGGCCGACATCATCGGCCAGTTCGGCGTCGGGTTTTACTCCGCCTTCATGGTCGCCTCCAAGGTAACCGTTTACACCCGCAGCCACGAGGCCGAAGCAACCGGCTGGATCTGGACTTCGGACGGCGTCAGTAGCTACGAGCTGGAAGAAGCCGGCGATCTGCCGCGCGGAACGAAAATCGTGATCCACCTCACGGAGGACGACAAGGAATACGCGAACGAAAACCGGGTGGAATCCATCATCAAACGCTACTCGAATTTCGTCGGCGCGCCCATCGAGCTGAATGGGAAGGCGGTCAATACGATCAGCGCGATCTGGACGCGGAACAAGAGTGAGATCACGGACACGGATTACGAGGAATTCTACAAGTTCATCGGCCACGACAGCGAGGCACCGCGGTATCGGCTACATTTCAACGCTGACGCTCCGCTCGCGATTCGCGCGCTGCTCTTCGTTCCGCAGACCAGCATGGAGAAGCTCGGGATGCCAAAGACCGAGAGCGAGGTGCACCTCTACTGTCGTAAAATCCTGATCCAGTCGAAGTCGAAGGGACTGTTCCCCGAGTGGTTGCGGTTTCTGAAGGGGGTCGTCGACAGCGAAGACCTTCCGCTCAACATCTCGCGTGAGACAATGCAGGACAGCGCGTTGCTGCAGAAGCTGAACAAAGTCCTCACCACGCGATTCCTGAAATTCCTCGACGAGGAAGCCAACGGTTCCCCGGACAAGTTCGCGGAATTCTTCAAGGAGTTCGGCCATTTCCTGAAGGAGGGAATCGTCAGCGATTACACCCACCGCGACGCTCTCGCGAAGCTGTTGCGCTACGAGACTTCGAGCTCGGAAACGGCGGGGTCGCTCGCGGATTACGTCAGTCGGATGGGCGAAGATCAGAAGGAGATTTACTTCATCTCGGCGTCCTCCCGCGAAGCCTGCCTGGCGAGTCCCTACTACGAAGGACTGGCCGCCAAGGACTTGGAGGTGCTGTTCCTGTTCGATCCGTGGGACGAGTTCGTGATGGATCATCTGCACGAGTTTGACGGCAAAAAAATCGTCTCCGCCGAGAAAGCGGAGATCGAGTTGGAGAAGACGGAGAGCAAACTCGACAACGATGCTTCGCGATTGTTGTGCAACTTCCTCAAGGAGACCCTCGGCGATCAGGTGGATGAAGTCCGCGTGTCGTCACGACTGGTCGGGAGCCCGGCGGTCGTTGTGGAGAGCGACAAGGGAATGACCTCGAGCATGCGACGCATGCTGAAGAACCTGAACCGGGGCGAGGCCAATCCCTTCAAGCAGAACCTCGAGATCAATCCGAACCACCCGATGATCGCCGGGCTCGAGAGCAAGCGGGAGTCCAATCCCGAGTTGGCCAAGCAAGTGGCTGAGCAGATCTACGACAACGCCCTAATCTCGGCCGGCCTCATGGAAGATCCCAACGCCATGCTCAAGCGGATCAACTCGTTGCTCGAGCAGTTGGTGACGAAATAGCGGGGAGCCCCCGCGAGCCAATCACTTTTCTTCGAACGTTCCGATGGCCCGGATGCCATCGGGCGTCATGCGGAAGACTTCCTTGCTGATTGGGTAGGGAGTCAAAGCGTAGTCGTTTAGCACGCTGTCCGCCGCGGCGGCGAAGCGGCTGGCGAGGGCTGGGAAAATGTAGACCCGGTAGCGATTTGGAATCGCGACGAGCAGATCGGGCCCGAGCGTGTCGCGAAAGGTGTCGATGAAATCCGGGGCCAACACGGTTGGCGCCACGATGGGCCGGTCGGAATCGATCACCGCGAATTGCATGATGCCTTCGTCGTCGCGGACGAACTTCGGCTCGAGCGTCGCGAGGTCCGCAGACGCTGCTCGCCGGGCCAAGGCTTTGATCGAATCGAGATCGACGCCCTGCGCCTCGAGCGTTTCGCGTTTCAAAGGAGTGACGTCATCGCCGCTGATCAGGACCGGGGTGATCACGATCTGTTCCGTGCCGGGAACCGGAAATTCGAAATCGGGCTGCATGAAGGCAGGCTCCGGCATGAGGTGCCAGGCGGCGGTGGGCGGTTCGGCCTCGTTGCCCCAGGCCGGGAGGGCGGTCGCGGCGAAGAGGACAGCGAGGAGAAATGCGCGGGACGTGGGTTGGTCTTTTCGCCCCCGGGTGGTAGGTGTTTTCGCGAACATGATTACTTTTTTGGAAGGGAAATTGGAGGAGTCACTTCCGACGCAGATCGTGGTGAACGTGCAGGGGGTCGGCTATCAAGTGCTGATCCCTTTATCGAGTTTTGATCGCCTGCCCCGCGTTGGCGAGGCGATCCGAATCCTGACCTACCTCGTGGTGCGCGAGGACGCACACATTTTGTTTGGATTCATGAGCGTTCCCGAGCGGGATTTATTTCGTTTGCTCACCCAGAACGTCTCCGGAGTCGGCCCGAAGCTCGCGTTGGCGGTGCTGAGCGGGATGAGCGTGGAGGATTTCAAGACGATGGTCGTGGCGGGTGACGTGGTCGCGTTGGCCCGGACGCGTGGAGTGGGGAAGAAGACCGCCGAACGCATGGTGCTCGAGCTCAAGGATAAGCTGGGTGTGGTGGCGGAATGGGAGGCCTCCAGCGCCAAGAACGCGCCGACCAAACAAGGGGTGGCCATCCACGACGCCGCGCTGGCGCTGATCTCGCTGGGCTACAAACAAATTGACGCTCACAAGGCCATCAAGCGCGTGATCGAGATCGAGGGTGGCGATGAAGTCGAATCCGAGGCGCTCGTCCGGCAGGCGCTCAAGCTACTGCTGTGAGCGACGGGAAGGATGAGCTGCGGCGGGCCGAGCGCGTGCGCGACGCCCTGCCGACGGACGGGCTTTTTCACGAGAAGGCGTGGCGCGTCTCGCCCCGGGCGTTCGGGATTTCCGAGGAATTCGCCGACGAACTCGACAAGCTTGGGTATCGACTGTCGAAGTTCGTGCGGGCCTGTAACGAGCTGTATCGGCTGAGCGCGGACGGGCGCGAACCGCGGTGGGTCGCGGAATTGCTGGATCGCGGGAAGCCGCCGGAACTGATCGAACTCGCGCGGGACCGCGCGTTTCGGCACGACATCCCCCGCGTGATCCGACCGGACGTGATCCTCACGGAGGACGGCTACACCATCGCCGAGCTGGACAGCGTGCCCGGCGGAATCGGCCTCACGGCCTGGCTGGGTCAGATCTACGCGGAGCTGGGGGAGGATATTCTCGGCGGGCCGAATGGAATGCTCGAGGGCTTCTCGAAGTTGCTGCCGGAGGGGGGCGACATCGTCGTTTCGGCGGAAGCCGGGACCTATCGTCCGGAAATGGTCTGGGCGGCGGAGCGGATGGATCCGCTCTGCCGGGTGGTCGATGGATCGACGCGGGATGACTGGCAGGAACGCGTCTACCGATTCTTCGAGTTGTTCGATCTGGCCAACGTGGATTGCGCGCGGGAATTGATGGAAAAAGCGCGCGCTGGCGAGGTCACCGTCACGCCTCCGTTTAAACCGTGGCTGGAGGAGAAGATTTGGTTCGCGCTGTTTTGGATGAAGCCCCTGGAGGCTTATTGGCGAAGGGCGATTGGAGATCGGACGGTAAGGGAACTGCGAAAAGTGATTCCCTATTCGTGGGTCGTCGACCCGACGCCCTTACCGGTTCACGCCGTCCTTCCCCGGTTGGAAGTCCATTCGTGGGAGGAGGTCGGCAATTTCAGCCAGAAAGAACGCGAGCTGATTTTGAAAGTCAGCGGATTCGACGAGACCGCGTGGGGCGCGCGTGGCGTGGTGATGGCGAGCGATGTCCCGCAGGTCGAGTGGAAGGCGGAGCTTGCGGATGCGCTGGTAGCGCACGCGTCGCGACCGCGCCTGTTGCAGGAGTTTCACAAGGGCCGATTGGTCGAGCAGCCTTGGTTCGATGAGGCGAACGACGAAGTGGTAACGATGTCGGGGCGGGTCCGACTGTGTCCCTACTACTTCCTCGGTGAAGACCGGATCAAGTGCTCGGGTGCATTGGCAACGATCTGCCCGGCGGACAAAAAACTCCTGCACGGCATGACGGATGCCATCTTGGTGCCGACGGCGGTGGTCACCACTTGATCTTCACCGGATACTTCTTCCAATTGCGGTCGTTGGTCACGGCGATGGAGCCGGTTTCGATGGCCTGAGCGATGAGAAGGCGGTCAAAAGGGTCGACGTGGTGCATCTCGAGCTTGGTGAGGCGGCCGAGATGCGTCGACTCGATGGGAAGAATTCGGAATCCCTGGTCGGTCTTGAGTGTCCGGGCAAACTCTTCGATACTGCCGTCGATCTCCAGTTTTCCCAGAGTGGTCTTGATGGCGATTTCCCAAAGGGTGACGACGCTGACAAAGATTTCGTTGGCTGAGTCGAAGAGGATCGGTTCCCAGACGGCTCGTTTGAATCGAGGGTCGTCTTCCCGCATCCAGATGATCGTGTGGGTGTCGAGGAGGTAGCGCACGAGTTACTCCATGTATTCGCGCATTTCCTCGATGGGTTCACAGAAATCGTCGGACATCCAAATCCTGCCCTTCATGTCGCCCCACCTTCCTTTTCTGCTCGGTGCCTCGATCGGCTTGAGCTCGGCGACGGGTTTGCCACGCTGAGTGATCACGAAGCTCTTGCCGGAGTGGACCTCACGGAGGAGTCTGGAAAGTTCGGTCTTGGCTTGGAAGGCTCCGATCTTCTCGGGCTCGACGAGCTTCTTGGTGGGAATTTCGGGCGGCATCTCGGCCATGCGCACGCTGTCGTTCATTGAACTAGTTTATTCAACTGGTTGATGCGGTCAAGCGTAGTCGTCGGGAGGCTCGGCTGGCAAAAGCGAATCCAGGATTGTCGGTCGGGAGAGGATCAACTACAAAAATCGGGTGCGAAATTTTTGGATTTTAGGGGTTTCGATCGCGCTGTTCAGCGTTGGATGCGTGACCCGGGCGCCGAAGGGAGATCCCTATTTGGATCGGATGACGTATCAGAAAATTTACGTCAGCTCCTACACCGGAGCGACCAGTTCGCCGAATGGCGAGGCGGTGACGGCACGGGGAACGCGGTATCGGAGCGGAACGGTCTCCAGCGCTTCGGCGGATTGGTCCCGCTGGCCCGTGGGCACCGTATTCCGCGTTCTGGCGACGGGGAAAGTCTACGAAGTGGACGATTTCACCGAGAACGTGGTGGGCCGGAACGAAATGCTGCTCTATCGCTCCGCGCGGTCAAACCTCCCCACTTCGGGGCGGCAATACGTGACGATCGAAATTCTCGAATGGGGAAGTCCACGAATGAGCGCGAAAATCCTCGAGCAGTCGCAGTCCAGCACTGCGAAAAAGATTCTGACGAATCTGGCCGCGCGCTACCCGGCGTCGCGCTAGCTGGCCTCAGTAGTAGTAGCCGGCGGGAAGGTTAAACGCGTTGGTGACAACCCGGATTTCCGGTGGCTCGCGCATGATCACCTCGACGACATCGAACCGAAACGGAATTTCCGGGTGATCGAGCAGGCGTAGCCAAGCCATCGCGCCACGGATGATGCGGCGTTGTTTCTTCCGGTCGACGGCGTCGAGTGGGCGACCGAAGTCTTCGGTCGATCGGGTTTTCACCTCAACGAACACCAGCGCGTCGCAAGACCGGTCGCGACAGACGAGATCGATCTCCCCGCCCCGGGAGCCGCGAAAGTTGCGGTAGAGAACCTTGTAGCGCTGTCGCCGCAGGTGACGGGCAGCAAGGTTCTCCCCGAGACGCCCGAGCGTCAGGTGGGGCGCCTCCGGCGGGTTACCCTTGAAGACGCGCCACCGGCGCGAAGCTTCGGCGGTGAATCTCGCAAGGCCCATGCCGCCGCAGGTTAGCCAGGTGGGCGGCGGTTGGGTAGCCTTTGTGCCGTTCAAATCCGTAAGCGGGGAAATCGATGGCCGCAGCTTCCATCAGGCGGTCGCGAGTGACCTTCGCGATGATGCTGGCAGCGGCAATGCTCATGCTCAGAGCATCGCCGTGCACGATAGCGGTCTGAGCAATTGGAAACGGTTGGACCGGCAACCCGTCGATGAGGACGTGGCGCGGAGTGGGTCGAAGGGCGGCGACGGCTTCGCGCATGGCTTCGTGAGTGGCGCGGAGGATGTTGACGTGATCGATGTGCCGGGGATCACGGAGAGCGGTCGCCCACGATACCCGAGGGTGAGTGGTGAGTTGCTCGTAGAGCCGATTCCGCGCGAGCGTGGTCAGTTTCTTGGAATCATCAAGTCCGACGATGTCCGACCCGGTCGGTAGAATGACCGCCGCAGCCACGACGGGACCGGCCAAGGGGCCGCGTCCAGCCTCGTCGACGCCGGCGACGGGGGCGTGCCCTTCGTCGATGAGGCGCTGCTCCGTCTCGAAGCTGCAGGTGGTCAGTAAGCGCACGGGGGGTGCGGGTCTCAGGCTGTCGGGGGGGAACCCTTAGCGCTGGATGGCTTTCTCTTTGACCGTCGTCGCGGATTTTCCGATCCGCTTGCGCAGGTAGTTGAGCTTGGCGCGGCGGACGGATCCGCGGCGTTCGACCTCGACCTTGGCGATTCGTGGGGAATGCAACGGGAAGACGCGCTCGACCCCTTCGCCGTAGCTGATGCGGCGCACGGTGAAGGCGGCGTTGATGCCGGTGCCCTTCCGACCGATCACGATACCGGCAAAAATCTGGATCCGCTCCTTGTCACCCTCGATCACTCGCGTGTGCACCTTCACGGTGTCGCCGACGGCAAATTCCGTCACGCTTTCCTTCAGCTGTTCTTTCTCAATCTTGTCGATAACGTTCATTGCGGAAAATAAGTGGGTCGGAGAGGATGTCGGGTCGCCGGGATTTTGCAAGGGAAGATTTCGGCGATTGCGACGAAGCGACGAAATCGGCTGCGGTGCTCGAGATTCCAGTGATTGTGTGCGGCGGCGAGTTGTAGTCTATTGCTCACATGGCAAACAAGCACGTCACGGCTGCATCCGGAGCGCGACCGAGTTCGATCCGCCCGACTCAGGAAGCGGTGGTGCTGTTCGTCACATTGACGGCTTGTGCGCTCTTTGGATCGATCCTGACGAGTCGGATCGCCGAACGGCTGCTTTTCGACGGGATGAAGGGCGACGCGGAGGACCTGGCCCGATCCGCTGCTCTCCTGATTGATCCAGCGGTTCACGAACAACTCGCGGTCGACCGCACGATGTGGTCCGATCAGCACAAGGCCGCGCTGGCGCCCCTGATCAATCTGCACAAAAATTTCCCCGAGATTGCCCGGATCCGCAGTGTCCGCCGGTCGGGTGGTGAACTCACGGTCGTCCTCGATACCGAGACGATCGCCGGGGAGATCGGCCTGACCCGCCCGGTTGATCCATTGGCAATCGGTCAGCCCATTCCCGATGCCGACGAGAATGAGCGCACGATTCTCGAGCGGGTAATCAGCCAGAATGAGGTCGAGTCGGAATCAACGACCGATCCGACGCAATACGGGAGCTTTCTTTCAGGTGTGGCTCCGATTTCCGGTGGGAATGCCGCGGTCGAGGCCGAGCTGGACGTCGCCGTGCAGGAGTATTCGCTCGGCGAGGTGCAGGCCTGGGCGAGAGCCGGCGGTGCGCTCGCCATCCTCGCTTCCGGGATCGTGTCGGTCATATTCTTTTCGATCCGATCCGCCCACGTCGCGACGCTAACAAGCGGGGCCGAGACTGCGCACAGCCACTCCTGGCTGCAGCGGCGGAATGAGACGCTCGTTCGCGCGCTGGGTCAGATCGTTCTTCACCGGGGACTGGAGGACAACGTGTTGCTGTGGGATGGCGAGACCGAGCAGCTTCTCGGGACGGCGCACGACTCCATGCCGTTGATGCTCGATCAGTGGCTCGACTGGGTGCATCCAGACGATCGGAGTCGGTTTACCGAAATGATCGACGGGATCAGCGCCGAGAATCCGATCTTCGAGGGAGAATTCCGGGCGCGCCACGCGAACGGTTCCTGGCGGTGGTTTCACGAACGGGGGTGTCTGGCGGGCGCGGGGAGCGGCGAAGAATTCGGTGCGGCTGACAGTGTCCTGCTCGACATCACGGATCGCAAAGAGGATCAGGACGAGCGCGCGGTCCTGGCTCTCATCGCGAGCCACACCTACGACGGCGTCTCGTTGACGGATCGCGACGGCAGCATCCAATGGACGAACGCCGCTTTCGAACGAATCACCGGCCATCCCAACTCGACCGCCCGTGGGGCGAACCTGGCGGATCTTCTGACGAACGATGGTGGTCCCGGTGATGTCCGCCAGCTTCTGGACGATGCCCGCCAGGGCGAAGGCCGAGTCGCCCAGATCGAGTTGACCCGCGACGGTGGGGAAACCTATTGGGCGCAACTCGAGATTCAGCCACTCACCGATGAGAACAATCAGATTACCCGGCTGGTCGCGATTCAGAGCGATGTGACCAGCGAGAAGGAATCCGAGCAGCGTCTCCTCACGGCCAAAAACGCCGCCGAGTCGGCCGACCGGGCCAAAAGCGAGTTCCTGGCCGTGATCAGTCACGAGGTGCGGACTCCGCTGAATTCGATCATCGGGTTCACCAACCTTCTGCTCGAGAGCCGACTTTCGGATCAACAGCGCGACTACATCGAGACCATCCGATCCAGCGGCGACAACCTGCTGCTGCTGATCAACGACATCCTGGATTTTTCCAAGTCCGAGGCGGCTTCCGTGCGACTCGAGAAGAAACCGTTTGCGCTCCGGCCCTGCATCGAGGAGGCGCTCGACGTGCTGGCGCAGAATGCCGCGATCAAAAATATCGAACTTATTTCCGATCTTGGTCCATCGGTTCCCGATAGCATCGTCGGGGATCGAGCCCGGCTGCGGCAGATCGTCCTCAACCTCGCGGGCAACGCGGTGAAGTTCACTTCCGTCGGTGAGGTCGTGGTGGCGGTGCGGGTCGTTGGCGATTCGTCGACCGACACCCGGTTGCGATTTGACGTTCTCGACACCGGCCCTGGGCTGACCCCGGAGCAGCAGGCCCGCCTTTTCAAGCCATTCAGTCAGGCCGATTCGTCGGTGACCCGAAAATTTGGCGGGACGGGCCTCGGGCTCGCGATTTCCAAAAGTCTCGTAAACCTCATGAAGGGTGAGATCGGGCTCGAGAGCGAGTTCGGGCAGGGTTCCAATTTTTGGTTCGAGATCCCGGTCACACCGGCTCCCGCGACGACCCCGCCGTTGCCGGGAATCGAGCGCCTCGAGGGTCTGCGCGTGTTAATGGCCGAAAAAAACCTGACGCAGCGGCAGACGCTGCTTGGTCAACTGGTGGCGTGGGGGCTTCACGTCGAGAGCTGCCGCACGGGACGCGAAGCGATTTACGCCGCCGATCACCGGCGCTTCGACATTGCGCTGGTCGATGCCTTCCTGCCCGACATCGATGGGCAGGGGCTGGCCGACCGCCTGCGACGCACCCCGCGGGGAGGCGCTGCGGCCGTGGTCCTCATGGCGCCCGCCAGCCTGGTGCCGGAGAGCGATCCGATCGTCGCGGCGAATCCTTCCCTCTACCGAGTCACCAAACCCATTCACGGAAGGGATCTCGCCGAGGTGCTCTTGAAGGCAAGTCACCGTGCCATCGAAACCGCCGAGGAGCCTCAGTCGGTCGAAGCTCCCGAGCCGGAGGCGGGGACGGGGGCGCGCGTGCTCGTCGCCGATGACAACGCGATCAACCGCAAGCTGATTGATAAAATTCTCGTCAAACTCGGCTACAATCCGATGGTGGTCTCGAACGGGATCGAGTGCGTTGACGCACTGCGCGACGGCGAATTCGACGTGGTCTTGATGGACGTTCAGATGCCCGAAATGGACGGCCTGACGGCCACGCGGAAGATCCGCGAGAGCGGGAACGAAATCCCAATCATCGCGTTGACGGCGAACGCCATGCCGGAGGACCGGAAGCTGTGCATCGACGCGGGAATGACCGACTACCTGTGCAAACCGATTCGCGCGGAGGCCCTGTCGGAGACGATCGAGAGATTTTCGCGAGTCGGAGCGTAGGACCCCGGGATTCGGCGCTCCCTTGGCGTTATTCCCGGAGGAACATTTCCTGGATTGGGTGTTCGTCCAGAACGTTCGGCTCGATGCCGCCGATCCGGTCGGCGTCGTAAAGCTGGATGCCAACGTAAAAGTAAATCGGGCAGATCGGCGAAGCTTCCGCCACGAGCAGCGTCTCGGCCTCGCGCAGAACTTCGAACCTCGCGGCGGGATCGACCGTGGCTGCCGCGCGGGAGATCAGAGCGTCGTAGTCGGCGCTGGCCCAACCCGTCCGGTTGTTGCCGCCGCCGGTGACGAACATGTCCAAAAAGGTGTTGGGATCCGGGTAGTCGCCGACCCAGCTCGAGCGGCTGATGTCGTAATCGAGCTGTTCCATGGAGTTGAGATACACTTTCCACTCCTGGCGATTGAGGTTCACGTTCACGCCGAGGGTGTCGCGCCACATGGCTTGAAGCTCGACGGCGATGGCCTGATTTTGCTCGCTCTCGTTGTAGAGGTAGCGCACGAGCGGGAAGCCTTCTCCGCCCGGAAATCCGGCCTCCGCCAGGAGCTCGCGCGCGCGATCGGGGTCAAAGGTCAGTCCGTCCGGTGAGACGTATCCCGCGATCCCCGGCGGAACGAACGCGTCGGCTGGCAGCTCGCCGGCACGGGTGATTTTTTCCACGATCCGTCGCTTGTCGACGGCGAGGGAGAACGCCCGCCGCACGCGTTCGTCGGCGAACGGGCCTTCCACGCAGTTGTAGCGCAGAAAAAATGTCCCGAGGAACGGCGCAGAATGAAAATCGTCGCGCTTCTTCAAATCGTCCAACAGGGCGGGAGGCATCAGTCCCTTGTCGATGGCGAGGTCCGCGTCGCCGCTGGCGTAGAAATTGTAGGCGACGTTGGCCTTGTTGATCGGCAGCACCTCGACCGTCTCGAGTGCGACGGACTCGGCGTTCCAGTAGGTCGGGCTCTTCACCAGGCGGATGCGGTCGTTCAACCGCCAGTCCTCCAACCGGTAGGCTCCGTTGCTGACGATGTGTTCCGGCTTCACCCAGTCGTCGCCGACTTCCTCGATCAAGTCGACCGGCACGGGGTGCAGGGTCGGAAACGCGCAGAGCTCCAGGAAGAAGGGCGTCGGATTTTCCAGCTCCACCCGCAGCGTGAGATCATCCACGGCGGTCGCGCCGACTTGCGAGAAATCCGTCAGATCGCCATCGGCAAAAGCCTTCGCGTTTTTGATATAGTGGAGCTGGTAATTGTAGGCCGAGCCGGTCGCCGGGGTGAGGGTTCGCTCCCAGGATCGGACGAAATCCTGCGCCGTGACGGCGCGGCCATCGCTCCACCGGGCGTTATCGCGAAGCCGAAAGGTGTAGGTTTTACCGTCTTCCGAGATTTCCCAAGATTCCGCGACTCCGGGGCCGGCTTGCCCCGATTTGTCGTAGCTCGTGAGGCCTTCGAACAGCGCGTTGACGATTCGTCCCTCGGGTTGACCGGTGATGATCGCGGGATCCAGCGTCTCCGGCTCGGCTCCGTTGATGAAAACCAGGTCCGCCCGCTCGCGACTGTCGCCGCAGCCTGCCAGCAGCGTGAGAAAAACGACGCTTGCGAAAATTCTGATCATGCGCCGAAAGTTAAGACGCGCGGTTGGCGCCGTCACACCGAATCCCCTGACCAATGAAATTTCCCGTTTTCGCGACCACGACCTCCGCCGCTCTCACGCTCCTCTTCGTCGCCGGTTGCGCGTCGACGTCGTCGAAGTCGGACCGACCGACCACCGTCGCCAGCGTGGATCTCGAACGCTACGCCGGCACCTGGCACGAGATCGCGCGCTTCCCGAATTGGTTTCAGCGCGATTGCGCCGGGGACGTGACCGCCACCTACACGGTGCGGCCTGACGCGACGGTCAGGGTCGACAATCAGTGCGTCGATCAAAATGGCGAGATCAAGCGAAGCGTCGGCACGGCGAAGGTCGTTCCGGGCAGCCAGGGATCGAAGCTCAAGGTGAGCTTCTTCTGGCCGTTTTACGGCGACTACTGGATCCTCGCGCTCGACGAGAAGGACTACGCCTGGGCGCTGGTCGGCACTCCGTCACGCGATTTTTTGTGGATCCTCGCCCGGGAAAAATCACTCCCCGCCGCGACTTACGATCGCATCGTTACCGCAGCCAAGGACGCAGGGGTTCGACGTGAGTCGGCTCGAGAAGACCCCGCAGCGGTAGGATCTACAAAGATTCCTTCGGATAGCTGCCGAGGATCTTGACCGCGCGGCACTGGCGGGAGAGCTGACGGAGGACTTCGCCGAAGCCCTCGTCGCGGGAATGTCCGTCGACTTCGATGAAGAAATAAACGTCATTGCTGCCGCGAGCCGCTGGGCGGCTGGCGAAGTGCGCGAGATTCAACGAGGCGTCCCGGAATGGCTCGAGGGCATCGACCAGCGCGCCCGGCCGGTCTTCGACCCGCAGCAGCAGGGTGGTGCGATCCTTGCCGGTGATCGGAGTCGCCGTCCGCGCGAGGACGAGGTAGCGGGAGGTATTGTCGTCATCATCATCCGACGACGCCGGCCTGATCCGGATCTCCCCGCAGATCGTGAGCTCGGTGCGGGTCAGGGCGTCGAGGGTTTGTTTCACCGCGCCGTGGTCGCCTTCCTCGATGGGAACGACGACGCAGTCGCCCTCGCCTTTGCTGGTGGCGGTGAACGCGTCGTCGACGTCGGTGAAAAACGCGTAGTCAACGCTCGATCCGAACTTCGCCCGGGCGGCGAGGTGGGTTGGTCCGCCTTCGGTTCCGAAGCAGGCGATGACGACGTCTTTTTCCAGCGCGAGTGAGGCGGACATGATCTCGCGGTAGATTGCTTTGATGGCAATGGGCGGAAGGGGTCCGGAACTGCGCTCGACCAGGGAGCGGAGCAGAGTCATTTCCCGCTCGGGTGCGTAGATGGGAAGTCCGTCGCGACTTTTGATTTCGCCCACGGCCAGGGCAAGGGTAGCGCGTTTGTTCAGGAGCCGCAGCAGCTCGGTGTCGATGGCGTCGATCTGATCTCGAATCTGGGTGAGGTCGCTCATTGGTGGGTGTCGTCGGCGTCCGCGGGGGGCTCGGAGGCAGGTGTTTCGGGCGGAGAAGGCTGGTCTTCCGGGTGGGAGGAGGGACGGAGGCTTCGGGCTTCGGGGCCGGTGGCTCGGTTGGCTCGGGCACTTCGGTTCCTTCGAGGGGCGCGATAGGCTGGGATTCCTGCGCGGCGGCGATGGCCGCCTGGCGAAGCTCCGTTGCGTTCGGAAGGTCTTCGAGATTTCGCAATCCGAAGTGCTCCATGAAAAAGGTGGTCGTCTCGTAGAGCAGCGGACGTCCGGGAAGTTCGCTGCGGCCGGCGATGCGAACGAGGCCGCGATCCAGAATGGTCTGCATCACCCCGTCGACCGCCACGCCTCGAACGGCCTCGATGTCGGCCCGGGTGACCGGCTGCCGGTAGGCGATGATCGCGAGCGTCTCGAGCGCGGGCGCACTCAGGCGGGCGGGCTTGCTCTCGGGGAAAAGCTGGCGGAGCCACGGGGCAAAGTGCGCCGAGGAGACGAGCTGCCAGCCGAGTGCCGTCTCGCGGACCTCGAACGAACGGTCAGCCTCAGCGTAGTCGGCGGAGAGTTCGTCGATGGCGTTGGTGAGATCGTTTTCCCTGGCTTTGGCCATCTCGGCGAGGACGGGGTCCTCCGGCGAGGCCGCTGCGGCACCGCGCAGCACAACGCCAATCTCTTTGGCGGAGACGGGTTTCTCGGAGGCGAAGACGAGCGCTTCGACGATGTGCTTCAGTGCGGGTGGGTTCATTCGGACTCGGGAGTAGCCTCGGGCGTAGCCGGGTCCTCCGGGTTGGAAGGTGCCTCGCGGTCGGCGGGGTCGATCCAGATCTCACCGAACTGCCCGTCCTGCCGAACGCGGAGTTGTTTCATACGGATGAGCTCGAGCATGGCAAGAAAAGTCACCACGATCTCGGTGCGGCTGGCGGCTTCGGAGAAGATTTCCTCGAAGCGAAGCGAGACGCCCGAACGGGTGAGATTCACCAGGTGCTCGATCTTGTCGGAGACGCTGAAATTTTCCGCGAAGATCTCGCGCAGGTCCTCGGTCCTCGCCGCGCGGCGCTTGAGGATGTTCTGAAACGCGCGGATCAGATCGAAAATGCCGACCTCGTCGACCATGAGGTTCTCGGTCGACGCCGGAAGCTCGGGGGCGACGGCGATGCGGGGGAAGAGATTTTCCTGGGCAGCCTCCCGCTCGCGGAGTCGGTTCGCGGCTTCCTTGAACTTCTTGTATTCGATGAGTTGGCGGATCAACTCCCAGCGGGGATCGTCCTCCTCGGCATCCTCCTCGGCCATCTGCTGATCGACGGGCAGCAGCGTGCGGCTTTTGATGTAGAGGAGGTTCGCGGCCATGACGATGAACTCGCCGGCCAGCTCGATGTCGAGCATCTGGAAGGCCTCGATGTACTCGAGGTATTGCTTTGTGATGCGCTCGATCGAGATGTCGTAAATGTCCACCTCATCGCGCTTGATGAGGTAGAGCAACAAATCGAGCGGTCCCTCGAATACGTCGAGCTTGACCTTGTAATCGCCCTCCATTGTCCCGGTGCGTGTCGCGAGTGGCTGGGACTAGACGCGCTTGTAACCGCGTTTGCGGCCTTCGGCGGAGAGCTGGGCGCGATGTTTTTTCGCGCTGTTGAGCTTGGTCTTCCGCTTGCGAAGTTGGCGGGCGAGCTTGTCCGCGGTCTTGTCGATGGCGACGTGGAGATCGGGGCCGGCGTCGGTGGCGTGAATGTCGGGGCCGGGGACCGCGAGGTGGACTTTGACCTGAAATTTCTTGGTGTTCTTGGACTCGTCGTGAACGAGGACGACGTGGGCGGCGATGATGTCGTCGGAGATGGTCTCGAGGTGTTCGATCTTGGCGGCGACGTGGCCGTGAATCGAGGCGGTGAGCGTGAGGTGCCGGGGACTGAGGTGAATCTGCATGTCGGGATTTTGGCGGGAGGCGGGATGGGGGGCGAGCAGAAAGCCGCAGTCGCGGGTAAATTTGAAACGTGAAATGCGGAATGCGGAATGGGAAATGGCGAGCGGCTCCGCCGGTAGGGTCACCTGGGCTCGATGGCGAGGGTGACCGGCGAAAAAATCAGGAGGGCCCAGCGGCCGTCGCCGTCGGTCGCGACCACGGCGCCTGGCGGGCCACCCGGGCCTTGAGATCTTGAAGTCAGCTGGATGTCTCTTCGTTCGACTACGTTCCGCTGAGAAGAAGCTCCGCCGCCTTGCGGGCGGACTGGGCGCTGCGGGCGTCTCGGCGGATGTGCGCGGTGACGACGGCACCATCCATGAGGATGGTGATCTCGTCGGCCTTCTGCTCGGGATCGTCGAAGCCGATGGCCTCGACCCGCGCGAGGATGAAGTCCCGGAAACGCTTCTTGTGGCGCGCCGCGACTTGGTGAACGGGGTGGTCGCCCTGCCCGTATTCACTGCACGCATTGGAGAAGATGCAGCCGTAGAAGGACTCGTCGCGAAACCATTCGCCCAGCAGGTCGAAGAGCGCGAGCAGCGTAGCGCGGGGGTCGTCGTGGCCGCGCTTGGTGACTTCGGAGAAAAAATATCCGCGGAGCACTTCGTCCCGGTCCTCGAGGTAGGCGACGATAAATTTTTCCTTGGTCTCGAAGAGCGCGTCGAATTCCCGACGGCTGACCCCGGCGGCGGTGGTCAATTCCTCGATGGAGACGCTCTGGTAGCTTCCCTCGTTGAAGAGCCGTCCGGCGGCTTGGAAGAGGGAGGCTCGTGGTGTTTCGGGATTTTCCGTCGTCATGGCTTCGGTCGTTTGCGGGCTGGCAGGCTGGCATTCAAGAGGTCTCCGCGGATCGCCGGGCG
The DNA here is from genome assembly GCA_963740185.1 of uncultured Verrucomicrobiae bacterium. Classification (GTDB taxonomy): domain Bacteria; phylum Verrucomicrobiota; class Verrucomicrobiia; order Chthoniobacterales; family JAATET01; genus CAVVKW01. The sequence goes on along the minus strand of CAVUDH010000019.1, from coordinate 122,530 downwards.
AGCGCGGCGGGATTGGTGGCCCGTCGAATCTGCGCCATGACCGCGGCTCCTTCCATGAGAAAAAAGAGCTGATCGGCCAGCTCCACCGGGTGAGCCGCCCCGGCTTCCTGGCACAGGGTGGCGAGATCCGCCTGGACGAGCGCGTTGTGATTGGCGACCGCCGCGAGGATCGGCTCGTCGAGTCCGGTGAACTCGGACGTGGCGTTCGTGAAAAGCGAACCCCGGAAGTCGGCTCGTGCGAACTCTTCCCCCAGAACGTCGAAGGTCGCCAGGATGCGTTCGCGCGGCGTCGCTCCCCGCTTGGCCAGTTCCCGTTGCATCGCGCTCCGGCTCTGCGCGCTGGTCTCGCGCAGGACTTCGACGATGAGATTGTCCTTCGTCTTGAAGTGCGCGTAGACCGTCATCTTGGTGGTCCCGGCGTCGGCGGCAATCGCGTCCACGCTCGTCTGGTGGAATCCGTTCGCAAGAAAAAGCCTCCGGGCGGCCTGGAGGGTTTGGTCGCGCTTGAGAGACATGAAGCCGCCAACATCGCACCAATGAACTCGACTGACCAGTCGAGATTCGGAACCGGCGCGGTTTGCCCGTGCTGCGGGCGCTGCCGGACCAAAATCCGATGTTTCAAACAAAGATGTTGCAGATTTTCCGTCTATACTATACCGATAAGTAAGCTTGGGTCGGTTGCCCGGCGAAATCGTCCAAATGAAAATGATCAAACACCTCGTCGCCCGCTCGTCCGCCATCGCCCGAGGGGCGAAGAATGTCACCCGTTCCCTTCACCCGCATCCGCTGGCTCGCCGCCGTCGCGTTGCTCGGGATGTCGAGTTGCCTGTTCCTCGCGCCCGCCTCGGCGGCGCTCCTCGTCACCGTCAGTCAGGTCGGTGACGACGTCGTCTTCAGCGGCGGCGGATCGCTCGAGATTCCCACCGTGGCGACCACGCCCTCGGGGCCGCTCGGGGGCCAGATCCTGCCGGACGCGCCCCTCTGGTTGGTGGGTGAATCCGCGCCCTCCGACGTCTACGGCACTTTTGGCGGCGGACCCGCGTCGTTCGGTCCCGGCAGCGACATCGTCGCCGCGGACCTCGACACCGGGGACGTGTTCGGATTGTCGTATGACGCCCGGGTCCCGCTGGGCGGAACGCCGAATTTCGGGCTGGTCGTGCCGACGGGCCATACCTCCGACCGGATCCTGTCGGGCACCAGCATCTACGTCGGTGCGACCTACGGCAGCCTCGGCCTCACGCCGGGGACCTACACCTGGACCTACCTCGTCAGCGGTGACTTCGAGAACCCCGTGGTCGACACCCTGACGCTCACGATCGATCCCGTTGCCGTCCCCGAGCCCGCCAGCGCCGCGCTGCTCGTGCTGGGCGGCACGCTGCTGCTGGCCTGGCGACGTCGCGTGGCCAGGAAATCGGTGGAATCCGGGCACCGCCGTCGCGGCCCCGCCCGCGGCGTGGTGCTCGCCGCTGCGGTGCTGCTCGCCGCCGCCCCGGCCCACGGGCAATCCACCATCGTCTACACCGGCGACTCGCCGGTCGTGAACCCACGGTTCTTCGGCGACTCGCGCAATTGGTCCCCCGGACGCGTCCCGAGCGGGAATGACCTGGTCGTCATCGAGCGCTCCATCATCAACCCCGGCGGGCTGCGAATCTTCGACGGCACGAGCGTGCAGCGCCTGCGATTCGGAGGCAACGCGTCGATGATCCTGATGCCCGAAGGCACGCTGTCCGCCCAGGACGTCACCATCGGGGCGACCAACAGCGGCAACGTCGGCGGGACCTTCACCACCGTCCGCCTGCTGAACTTCGACGGAGACGCCACGCTCGACACCGGCCAGCTTTACATTGCCGCACAGATCGATCGCCTCAACTTCATCACGCTTCCCCAGCACGGCGCGCGCCTGACCGTGGAGGACGGGGCCACGCTCATCGCCGGCGGCTCCTCGGCGATCGGGCAGGGCAACGGCTTCAGCGGCGGTCTCGAGGCGAGCGGGGGTTCGCACGTGCGCTTCGACGGCCTGTCGCTCGCAGCAAACGGAGCCAGCGGCGCCATCAATCTCATCGGCGGATCCACCTTCTTCGCCAACCTGGTGCGCGGCGGGGAGGGATCCGGCGCATTGATTTTCTCGCTCACAGGCGGCTCAACCGGCGAGGTGCGCGAACTCGACCTCGCCCGCAGCAACCGGATCGATCAGACTCCCGCACCGGATCGGCTGACGCTTAACACGGGAAGCAGCCTGGCGGTGGGCAACGGTCTCTACGGCGCCACCACCACCGACCCGAACCCGGGCAACGCGCGATTCAACGTCCAGGTGCTCAACGGCTCGACCCTGGCCCACTCGACCCTCGACTCCACGCAGGGCAGCCAGGCCACGTTCAACGCGACCACCGTCGTGGAAGTTCGCAGTGCGGTGCTCGACACGCTCGGCCGCAGCGTCCTTTCCGCCGAACGGCTCGTCTCCGGGTCCGGCAGTTTCACCATCGGGGCCGGCGGGACCGTCCGTTCCGACTCCACCGAGCTCTCGCAGTCGTCGTCCCTGTCCCCTCGCGGATTCACCGAGGTTCTGGCCGGCGGCACGGCCGACTTCGGAACGCTCGACCTGAACGACGTTTCGTTGCTCCGCATCAACGGCGGGGATGTCACGGCTAACGACGTTACGATTCGCTCGGAAACGAGCGGCGTGCTGGTGGGCATCGAGCTGTTGTCGGGCAGCTTCCGCGCCGACAACGTCCGCCTCGACTCCCTCCTGCGGCTGGTGGGGGGCACCTTCAGCGCCGAGAGTATTCAGGTCACCCGCGGGGTCGGCAATCTTCGGTGGTTCGACACCGACGTGACGATCCGCAACGCCGGGCAGATGGACTTCATCGGCTCCCCCGGCCTTTTCGGCAACGACGAGTGCGTGCCCACCGGCGGGTCGCTCACCTACGAAGGCGCGCTCACTCACCAGGACGACCTCTCCGTCCTCGGTCGGCTCGTCGCGGAGGAGGGGATCACCAACGTCGGCACCCTCCAGGTCTTCGGCGGCTCAATCGACGGTGGCACCGGGGGGATCGACAACTTCACCCGCATCACGCTCGACGAGGGGAAGATCGACGGCACGCTGCGCACCTTCGGGAACTCGTCGGTGGACGTGACGGGCGCATCCCGCCTGACGGGCGACGTCACCGGACGCGGGCGCTTCACCGGGAGCGGCGACGCCATTTTCTCCGGCACCCTCGCTCCCGGCGACGATCTCGGGATGGCCACGATCCACTTCACCGGCAACGTCGAGATCGACGCGACCGGGACCGTCGTGTTCGATCTGTTCAATCTCAGCAACCACGATCGTCTGGCGATCGATGGCGTCCTCACCCTTTCGGGCGATCTGAGAGTCTCGCTCTTCGGCGATTACCAACCCACGGTCGGGGATCGCTTCGACCTCGTGGACGCCGGCGAGATCCTGGTCGGTGCGGACGCCGGGTTCGTTCTGCCGACGTTGAACGCCGGCCTGGTGTGGGACACGTCCGCCTTCGCCACGTCGGGGAGTCTCACCGTGGCCGCAATCCCCGAGCCCGGCACCCTCGCCCTGCTCGCTCTCGGCGGCACCTGGCTGCTGGCCCGGCGACTCCGCAGCCGCGCTTCGACCGGCTCGCGGCCCGGCGCGGTCGCCCACCGCGACGAGAGATCCACGAAGGCTCTCCGCGCAACGTTGCCGGGCGGTCCATTGGTCCTCCTCGCCTGCTGGGCCGCGCTGGGTGCGAGCCCCCTGCGGGCCGACGTCTTCGGGAGCGGGGCGAACCAGTTCCCGCTCGACTTCGTCACCATCGGCAACCCGGGGAATCCCGCCGATCGGGGCACGACCGGCAGCTTTTTCGCCCCATCCGGTGCCGTGGCGACCACCTTCCGGATCGGCACATTCGAGGTCAGTCGCGCGAACGTGCTGGCCGCCAACGCCCCCGTCGCGGGTAAAATCGAAAATTTGAGATGTGAAATGTGAAATGCGGAATGGCGAGCCGCTGCGCCGGGAGGGTTACCTGGGCTCGATGGCGAGGTAATTGCGGACGCTGCCGATCTCCCGGAGATAGAGCGGCTTGGGAGAGGTGGCCGCCCAGAGCGCGGTGGACGAGCCGCCGTCGAGATTCAGACCGCTGGTGATTTTGAAATCGGCAAAAATGGACCCGCTCGCGAGCAGTCGGGCCGTGTCGGCGAGGGTGACCGGCGAAAAAATCAAGATGGTCCAGCGGCCATCGCCGTCGGTCGCAACCACGGTGCGGCGCGCGCGGCGGGTGTCGTTCAGGCCGACCGTCGACGAGCCATTCTCGACGAGGGTCGGCCCGCACTGGAGAGCTTCGGTATCCTCCTTGGACGATTCGAAGCGGAGGAGCGCACGATGCGCGGACGTCCGCCCGTCACCACGAAGACGCCACTCAAGATCTTGGCGCGTTCGAATCCGTTGATCGTCTCGCCATCGGCGATTTCGAGCCCGACCGGGTCCCAATCCGAGTGAAAGTAGCCGCCGTTCACCCCGGCGACGAAATCGCCCGAAGCCATGGCGTCACCGAGGCTGCCCTGGTCTTTGGTCGGATTATCGACCACGCGGAAGGCGTAGGATTCCGCGTCGAAGAAGACGCCCTGAATGCGGACTGATTCGTTGCCGCTTTTGGCCTCGCGCTCGACGAGGGCGGCACCGCCGGGGAGTTCGGCCTGGTCTTTGCGGAAGGCGAGCGACCAGTCGGCCGCGTGAGCCACGGAGCTGAATGCGAACAAAACGGGAATCCATCGGAACATGCTGGCTTTGTAGCGTGGACGGGAGCCGCGTCAACAACCGCGCCGGGGGCCGGTCCCGAGCGTCGGGAGCCTGCGGGGCTCGCGCGTCGAGTCAGGATACCAGAAAGCTCGAGAAACTGGGCGAGGGGTGTGGATTGACCGAAGCGCCCGCTTGACTTCCACCCTGCCAAGCGGCATGAGCGACCAGAACTCTTCGTTGTCTGGAAATTGCCATCGTCATCGGCCTGCTGGTCATCGGGATTATCCTCTTCGCCCGCGAGACGTTTTCGGTCGATGTCGTCACGCTTCTCCTGCTGCTGGGACTCATTTTTTCCGGTGTCCTCACGACCTCCGAGGCCTTCGCGGGATTCAGCTCGGACATCCTCATCATTCTCGCTTCGATCTTCGTGATCAGCGGCGCGTTGCAGGAGACGGGAATCCTCGACGTGGTCGGCGGCTGGCTGGCCCGCGTCTCCGGGTCGAGTCCGCTGCGCCGTTACGCCGCCGTGATGCTCGTGCCGTCGGCGATGTCGGCCTTCATGAACAACACGACCATCACGGCAATGTTCGTCCCACCGGTCACCGGACTCGCGCGGCAATCCGGCGTGAGTCCCTCCCAACTGCTGCTTCCGCTCGCTTTCGCGTCCATCCTCGGCGGGACCTGCTCGCTCATCGGCACGTCGACGAACGTGGCCGTCAGCGGTTACATCCAGTCGGTCGGGATGCGCCCGCTCGGGATGTTCGAGATTACGCCGATCGGCCTCGTGATCGTGGGCGTCGGGTTGGCCTACATGTTCTTCGTCGGCAGGCGGCTGATCCCGGATCGCGCGACCGAGGACCGCACCGACGACTACGAACTGCGCGACTTCCTCACCGAGATCACCGTCCTGCTGCACTCGCCGCTGATCGGTCAGCCTTCGTTCGATTCCGATCTGAGCCTGCTGGGCTTTCGCGTGCTTCGTCTGTTCCGCGGTGATGAAAGTTTCGAGGATTCGATCCCCATCGCGGTCGGGGATCGGATTCTCCTCGAGGGTCAGGCCGGAAATCTGCCGAAGATCCGCGACATCGAAGGGATCTCCATCGGCCCGGACTGCTCGCTCGAGGCCATCGAAAGCCGGGACACGCGCGTCGTTGAAGCCATCATCAATCCGCGCTCCGAGCTGGTCGGCCAGACGTTGGTCGGAGCGTCCTTCCGCGAGCGATTTGGCGTCGCGGCTATCGCTGTCTACCGCCGCGGTCGCTCACTGCACCAGTCACTCGGGTCGATGCGATTGAGCACCGGTGACGTTCTGCTGCTCCACGGCGGCGCGGACCGCATCGATGCGCTGCGGCTCGACGCGCAATTCTCCCTCCTCGACGCGCGACCAGCGGATCGCAAGGTGCTTCGGTCGGGCGTGATCGCGATTGCGGTCTTCGCCGCCGCCGTCTTCGCCGCCTCGCTCGGCTGGGTTGCGCTCCCGACCGCCTTCCTCTCCGCCGCCGTCGCCGTCGTGCTCCTGCGCTGCATCACCATTGAAAAAGCCTACACCGTGATCGACTGGCGGCTGCTCATTCTCATCGGCGGCATGACGGCGTTCGGGGCCGCGATGCAAAACAGCGGCGCCGCGTCTTTCCTCGCAGACCACATCGTCGCTGCCCTCGCGCCGCTGGGCGTGCACGCGATCCTCGCCGGGTTTTTCGTGCTGACGATTATCCTCACCCAACCGATGTCGAACGCCGCAGCGGCGCTCGTCGTGCTCCCCGTGGCTCTGGCATCCGCCCGGCAGATCGGCGGGGACGAACGCACCTTTGCGATTGCAATCATGATCGCGGCCTCCATCTCGTTCATCACGCCATTCGAGCCATCGTGCGTGCTCGTCTACGGACCTGGCAAATACCGGTTCAGCGATTTCATTCGCGTGGGAGGCGGACTCACGCTGATCCTCACCGTCGTCGTCCTGCTTGTCCTCCCGCTCTTCTGGCCCCTTCTCGCGACTCACTGATTTTTCCCGATGACCCTGCAATTTTCCATCCTCGCCGCCTCCATCGTCCTCCTCATGGTCGGCGCGGAGGGTCTCGTGCGAGGCAGTGTCTCGATCGCCCTGAAAGTGGGCCTCACGCCGCTCGTCGTCGGCCTCACCGTGGTGGCATTCGGGACGAGTGCCCCGGAGTTGGTCGTGAGTCTGCAGGCTACGCTCGCTGGACGGGGCGAACTCGTCGTCGGCAACGTTGTCGGTTCAAACATTTTTAATATCGCGGTCATCCTCGGTCTGACCGCATTGATCTGTCCGATCCGGATCGCACTGCCCGTGCTGCGCCTCGACGCCCCGATCATGGTTGTCGCCACGTTGGTCGGCGCGGTCATCCTCAGCGGCGGCGCCGTGAGCTCACCCGTTGGTCTTGTTCTCTTCGGGACGTTGGTGGCCTACACCGGATTCACGTTGTGGATGGCCAAAAGAAGCCCGGTCCCGGCGGCTGAGGCGGAGTTCGAAGCCGGGACGCCCGATCCATTGGCAGCTTGGTGGCAGGATGCCGCGTTCCTGCTGGGCGGGCTGGCCCTCCTGATCTTCGGCTCTGACCTGCTCGTCGACTCCGCGAGCGAAATCGCGCGGGGATTCGGCGTCAGCGAGGCTGTCATTGCGCTCACCATTGTCGCTGCCGGACGAGCATGCCCGAGCTGGCGACTTCGGTGCTGGCAGCTCTTCGGCGCCAGCCTGACATCGCCATCGGCAATGTCGTCGGATCCAATCTTTTCAACCTACTTGGGATCCTCGGAACGGCGGCTGTTACGCGGCCGGTCTCGGCCCCGGGGATCAGCGTCGTCGACCTGGGGGCGATGACATTTTTCGCCTTCGCCCTCCTGCCGCTCATGTGGACAAACCGCACGCTCCAGCGGTGGGAGGGTGGATTCTTGCTTACTGGATACGTGGGCTATCTCGCGTGGCTCTGGCCGAAGTGACCCCGTCGGGCGCAGTCGCGCCGCGTCACTTTGCTGCACCGCGATGGAAAAAAACATCACCCCGGACGATGAGCCAGCCATGGCGCTCCACGAGACCGAGACAAGATCAAGATGATCGCGATGTTATTGGTCAGCGGGAACGGGGCGGAATCGGTAGCGAAAGAAAGAACCCCGCCACGGCCATGCCGCCACCTGGCCCGCCCAGCGGAAGGGGTCCGGAAGGGGTCAGCCGATGAATTCTGCGGAAGGGGTCAGCCGATGAATTCTGATAGCAGGGTGAGAAAGCGAGTTCTGCGGAAGGCAATAAACAATAGATGGTGTGGTCCCAAATCATGGATAGCTTCTGCCCAAAACAAAAGCGAATTGGTGAGAAATCATCGGCTGACCCCTTCCCCACTTCCCCAATCCGCATTGATCAGAGCCCCGGTGAGAAGACAGAAAACGCCAACCAGATTCATCGTGGGAAAGCCACAGCCTGGCTTCCGACTGCTGCCCTGCGGCCAACGATCTTGATTGGCTTGAGTATCGGCCATGGAGACACCCGTGCCGTCGATGAGCCGAACATGACGACCGTGCCAAAGCCCGCGACTGGGAAGATTGGCTTCCATGCGCGTGGCCAGATGGGTGTTGATCCCTTCCAGTGTCGCCACCGGGAGCTTGGCTCGCGGCTGGTAATACGCGCTGGTATTGCCACTCCCGGAAGGGGTCAGCCGATGAATTCTGATAGCAGCGGAAGGGGTCTGCCGATGAATTCTGATAGCAGGGTGAGAAAGCGAGTTCTGCGGAAGGCAACAAACAATAGATGGTGTGGCCCCAAATCAATGGATAGCTTCTGCCCAAAACAAAAGCAAATTGGTGAGAAATCATCGGCTGACCCCTTCCCCAGATGCGCAACACCTGCCAGCCGGAAATGACGATGGCTCGATTCACCCTCCCGATCCCACTCCTGCGCTATCGAACAGTATTGAGATTTATTTTCGCGCCCATATCCTCCACGACAGCCTTCGACGACGCTTCTTTCGACCGGAGGTTCGCCGTCGCGTCTCGTTTCGTATGTCTGACTCCAAATCAAGCGACCTTTTCATCGTCGATAACAGCGACTCGGATTGGAAGGTCCGATCGTATCTTGCCGACTGGTGCGAGATCGCGAGCGCCATCGATATTGCCACGGGCTATTTCGAGATCGGCGCTCTACTGGCCCTTGGAGAGAAATGGCAAGCTGTTGATGTTCTTCGAATCCTCATGGGGGATGAGGTCTCCTACCGCACCAAGCGTGCCTTTTCTCTCGGACTACAGCGGATCACGAGCAAACTAGAGACCAGCGTGGAGGAGGAGAAAAAGCAGAACGACTTTCTCGAAAGCGTTCCGGCCATCGTCGATGCTCTTCACAATGGGAAGATCCAGTGCCGTGTCTATCGAAGAGACAAGTTCCACGCGAAAGCCTATTTAACCCATGGTCGCGCCAAGGTGGTCGGATCGTTTGGCTTGGTTGGCTCGTCGAATTTACGTCCTCCGGGTCTCTGCGACAACGTGGAGCTGAACGTCCAGATTCGTGGACCGGAGGTGGGTCTCTTACAGGATTGGTATGAGCGTCACTGGAATGAGTCCGAGGACATTACGCCCGACATCCTCCGGACGATCGAGCGCCACACGCAGCCTCGCGCCCCTTTCGAGATCTGGCTCAAGGCGCTGCACGAGTTTTGCAGCGGGCATGAACTGACTCCGGACGAGTGGGACAAGGAGCAATCCGTCGTTTTCAAGCTCCTCGCGAAGTATCAGCGCGACGCTTACAAAAACCTCGTTCAGATCGCTCGCCGCTACGGTTGCGCTTTTCTTTGCGATGGCGTTGGACTCGGTAAAACCTACGTCGGCTTGATGCTCATCGAGAGATTCGTGATGCATGAGTCGAAGCGCGTCGTCCTGTTCGCGCCGAAAGCCGCCCGCGAGGACGTTTGGGAACCGGTTATCGAGAGATTTCTGCCGGACTTGAACAGCGGCTTCGTTAGTTTCGTCGGATACAACCATACTGACCTTCAGCGGAAGGGGAAATGGCCCCGCGACATGGCCCGGACGCTTCGCGACTCGGACGTCATCCTCATCGACGAAGCTCACCATTTCCGGAACCCCGGCGTGAAAGGCGAGGGGATCGTTCGCGAACCATCCCGGTATCGTCGGCTACAGGAGTTCCTTACCATCGGAAGGCGGGCGTCCGAAGCAGATCTATTTCCTGACCGCCACGCCGATCAACAACTCCGTTCACGACTTCCGCCACATCCTCAAGCTGGTGACGGACGGGAACGAGCGCTACTTCTCGAAGGCGCAACGGAATCTTGGCATCCACAGCGTGCGCGGCCACTTCATCCAATTAGAGAAGAGACTGTTCGCAGTGCAGGAAGCGCAGAGTCCGGATCGGCTCGACCTCAACGTGATCGAGCGCACGTTGCACGACGACTCGATCTTCGACCACTTGGTTGTTCAGCGCCACCGGTCCTACGTGAAGGAAAGTCAGCAGCAATTGGAGGGGAGCCAGGTTCTGTTCCCCGAGCGAGGTGCCCCACAGGTGGTTCCCTACCGGCTCAAGCTCACCTACGGGCGGCTGTTGGACAGCGTCGAAAAGGCCTTCAGCAAGGAGAGCCCGCTCTTCGTGCTGAGGGGATCTATTCGCCACTGGCCTACTGGAAAGGCAGCAAGGAAGATCAGGAATACGCTGACTTCGAGAAGGCCGGCAGGCAGTGGTCGCGCTGATTCGCACGCAGTTTCTCAAGCGATTCGAGAGTTCTGCCCGTGCTTTTGAAATGTCGTGCTGGCGATTGCTTAAGAAGCTCCTGGCTTGGGTCGAAGCCCACGTAGCCGACGAGCACCACAAAGGCCGACTTGAGCGTTGGAAGCGGCGTCACGCGGACCTTATCGGCTACGTTCATGCCGAACAGAACGACTTCTGGATCGAACCGCCGACCGACACGAACGCAGAGGACTTTGTCACTGAAGAAGAGATCGAGGCCGTTGAGACGCTCGATCCAGAGAAATATGACGTCGAAAGGATCATTGACCATTCACTGGATGATTTGGATCAGCTTGCGGAATTCCTTAGCTACGTTGGCGACGTGAAGCCCGAAAAGGACGACAAGCTCAAGGCGCTCGTCAAGCTTCTGAAATCGGACAAAGCCAGTGGCCGGCAAGAAGGTGCTTCTCTTCACCGAATTCGCCGACACTGCGTATTACCTGAAGTCCGAGCTGACGAAGAATGGCATCGAGCAGATTGAGCGCATTGATGGCAAGAGCAGCCAGAAGATGCGCAGCGACGTCATCCATCGGTTCTCTCCCTACTACAACGGCTCGGATTCCGCAGCGATCGCCGAGGATGGAGAGCAGGAGATCACGGTGCTTATCGCGACCGACGTGCTCGCGGAGGGATTGAACCTTCAAGATGCTTCCCGGCTGATCAACTACGACCTCCATTGGAATCCCGTGCGTCTCATGCAGCGGATCGGCCGCGTGGATCGACGGATGAATCTCGCCATCGAGGCAAAGATGATCGCGGACCACCCCGGCCTGAAAAAGGATCGGGGCAAGGTGAGGTTCTGGAATTTCCTCCCGCCCGACGAACTTGACGAGTTGCTTCGTCTCTATCAGCGGGTGAACCGAAAGGTCGTGACCATCTCGCGCACGTTGGGGGTCGAGCACGGCAAGCTGCTCACGCCAGAGGACGAATACGAGGTTATCAAGGAGATCAACAAGCAATTCGACGGCGAGCAGTCCGAGACGGAGAAGCTGCGCCTGGAATACAACCGCCTAGTCAAAGAGCACCCGGAGGTCGCGGCAACGCTGGACGACCTCCCACTCAAGCTCTTCTCGGGGAAGAAGCATCAGTCTCCCGGCGCGCGCGCAGTCTTCTTCTGCTTTCGAATCCCCCGGCCCGATCCTGATCTAGTCTCGACGGAAAGCGGGGAGTTGCGATGGTCGGATGGAGCGGGATATACCGCATGGATATGCAGCGACCTGGAGGGGGGGCAGATGGCTACGGATTCCGCCTCGATCGCGGATCTTGTGCGGTCCCTGCCGGACACTCCTCGCCACTGCGGCATTGACCGGGCCGCGCTCTCGGCGCTGCGCAAGAAGGTCGAGAAGGAGATTACCAAAACCCACCTCCGTGCGCTCCAGGCTCCCGCCGGCGTCACGCCTGTGCTCAAATGCTGGATGGAGCTGAACTAAGACACCGATATGGCTTCCGACCTCCGCTCCATCCGCAACTTCGACGATCTCATCACTTACCTCGGCGAGGAGTTGGATTGGCCTCTCGAGGACTATGAATTCGATGAACTGACCTTCGAATACAATCCCGAGGAACTTGGGTTGAAAGAGGGCGAAGCCGCCAAGGTGAAAGGCCCTATTCGTCAGCTTCGCCCGCTTCCCGGTGGACAACCGTGGGGGATCTTCTTCGTCGAGTTCGAGAACAAAAAACTCCCGGTCGTCGTGCTACGGCGCATCCTCTCGCATCTTGTGGTGAAGAAACGTGCTTCCGCCAATCGCGCGGAGGCTAAGCGCTGGGATGCCGCCGACATTCTCTTCGTCTCTGCTTTCGGTGATGAGGCGGCCGAGGAACGGGAAATTGCCTTTGCCCATTTTCACCAGGAGTCGGGCGACCTTCCAACGCTGCGTGTTCTCGGCTGGGACGGTCACGATACGCCGCTAAAGCTGCAGCATGTCTCGGTGACCCTCCGGCAGCGCCTGGGCTGGCCCGACGATCCCGAGGATCATGATGCTTGGCGGGAGCAATGGTCGCGAGCATTCGTCCATCGGGTCGGCCATGTGATCCGGACGGCGGATTCCCTGGCGGAGACTCTTGCGCAGCTCGCCAGGCGCATTCGCAACGCAGCGACAACCATGCTGGAGCACGAGTCCGACCGGGGACCGCTGACGAAGCTCTACCGAGCCTTTCAAGCCAGTCTCATCCACGACTTAAAGCCAGAGACGTTTGCCGACACCTACGCCCAGACTATCACTTACGGCTTGTTGACGGCCGCCATCTCCCGCACGGAAATGGAAGGCGGCCGCAATGGCACCGCGCTGATTGCGGACAACGTGGCCGACATGGTTCCGGTCACCAACCCGTTCCTGAAGGAAATGCTCGAGGAGTTCCTGCGCGTGGGTGGCCGCCGAGGGGGCATCGACTTCGACGAGCTCGGCATTCAGGACGTAGTGGAACTCCTGCGGGGTGACCAAACGGACCTGCCCGCGATTCTGCGCGACTTCGGCAACCGCACCCGCGGCGAAGACCCCGTCATCCACTTTTACGAGCACTTCCTCAGCGCCTACAACAAGCAGCTCAAGATCCAGCGCGGCGTCTTCTATACCCCGAAGCCTGTCGTCTCCTACATCGTCCGCAGCGTCCACGAACTCCTGCAGACGGAGTTCTGCCTCGAAGACGGCCTCGCCGATATCGCGACCTGGGGTGAGATGATCGAGCGACATCCCGAGCTGGAGCTTCCGGTGCTGAATGATCCGAACGGGGACGAAAAGAGACTGTCTCCCGATGAGCCCTTCGTCCAAATACTCGACCCCGCCACCGGCACCGCAACCTTCCTCGTCGAAGTCATCGACGTGATTTACCGGACTCTCGCGGCGAAGTGGAAGCAGCAGCGACTCACCGACACCCAGCAGCGCGCCGCGTGGAACGAATACGTGCCCCGGCACCTCCTCCCGCGCCTCCACGCATTCGAGCTGATGATGGCCCCCTATGCCATCGCCCACATGAAAATCGGCCTCAAGCTCGCCGAGACCGGCTACCGCTTTGGCACCGAGGAACGCGCCCGCATCTACCTCACCAACGCCCTCGAAAAGCCGAACAACAAGCAAGCGAAGCTCATCGGCTTCGACGCCCTCGCCCACGAAGCCGAGGCCGTGAACAAAATCAAAAAGTCGAAGCGCTTCACCGTCGTCATCGGCAACCCGCCGTATGCAAACTATTCGGCGAACCTGTCTCCCGAAGCGCGACGCATCGTTGACAAGTATCGAATTTTTCGCGGCGTCCCAATTCGCGAAAGGAACCAGCTCCAGTTTGAACGGAACATACAAGACGACTTCGTTAAGTTCATCTCAATCGCTCAAGATCTCGTTGACGCGTCTGACGTCGGAGTGTTTGGTTACATCACCACGGCACGATGCTCGCATCCAGCTCATTGCGCGGATTGCGCGAGAATCTCACCGGAAAGTTTAGCAGTCTATTCGAGCTGAATCTGCACGGTGGCGGAAACGAAATCATCGGCGGGGCCGTGGACGATGAAAACGTCTTCGACATCGTTCAATCAGTTGCCATCCACGTTTATGTCCGGCCGAGCCCGGTGGAGCATCTGAAGTGAGCTACGCCGACTTGCTCGGAAGGCGCGCATTCAAATATCCGGCGCTTGCATCGGGTTCTGTGAATAACACGGAATGGCAGCGAATCCAACCGGATGCCGAGAACTGCAGTTTCACCCCGCAAGATGAGGCTGGCGGCGGAGCCAGGCGCCGCCTCGACTCCGCCTTCGTGAAGTTCGGCGCAGGAATCAAGACGAATCGAGACGCCGTGGTAATTGGCTTCGACGACGTCTCCCTCATTGAAACGGTGCGAGAGTTGAATCCCAAACTCGCCTCCGGCAAGCACGCGCAGAGCAACATCCATTCACTCCTTTATCGCCCATTCGATGTCCGCAAGATTTTCTACCATGAGGACGTTGTAGCCAGCCGCTCGCTGCCGACGATGAAACACGTTGTTGCTGGGCCGAACATTGGCTTCGTCTGCTCCAGCACTTGGACGACACCGGGCCGATTTAGCGTGGGAGTTTCCCGGCTAATGGTTGAGATGAAGAGCGGAACTCACGACCGTGGGACGACCTTCTTCCCGTTTTATCGCTATGAGACCTTGATGGGAGGAAAGGCTGAGCAGGTTCACAATTTCACTTCAGAGTTCGTGAAGGAATGGTGTGCGGCGACCCACACGCGATTCGTTCCCACCGGACACGGTGACGGGGAGAAGACCACAGGCCCGGAAGACGTTCTCTTTTGGTTGTATGGCCTCTTTTACTCGCCGGAATACAGGTGCCGGTATCGCGCTGCGCTTTCCCAAAGATTCCCGATTGTCCTGCTTACCTCGAACCTTGAGCTTTTCCGCACGCTCGCCCGGCTCGGCGGCGAACTTACCGCCCTGCACCTGCTGGAATCGCCCAAGTTGGACGATTCACTGACATCGTTCATCGGAGCGAGCCGCGAGGTTTCGAAGGTCGGCTGGACGGACGACGGCGGCGGCACGGTCTGGATCGATGCGTTGGGCAGCAAGAACGCGACTCGCCCGGGATCGAGCGGCTTCCGCCCGGTGCCCGAGAACGTCTGGAAGTTCCACATCGGCGGGTATCAGGTCTGCGAGAAGTGGCTCAAGGACCGCAAGGGCCGCACGCTGTCGAACGACGACATCTCGCATTACCACAAGATCGTCATCGCGCTGTCCGAGACGATCCGCCTGATGGCCGAGATCGATGAAGTCATCGACGAGCACGGCGGCTGGCCGAGTGCATTCCAGACAGAGGCACTTAAAGAGTGAAAAGATGAGTGAATTGAAAGACATCGCGGCGTCTCTCGCTGAGGGAAGACGGCACAGGTCTATGACGGTGCGGGGATTTTTGGCGCTCTTTGGGCAGGAGCGACGAGGTTTCAAGGTCGTTGATCGAATCCGGCGAGAGCTCAAACGGTATAATCTGACGACTGATCCGGATTTCGAGAACGAGAACATCGATAATCGAATACAGATTCGATTGCGGAGCGATGAATCCAAGCCCGCCGAGAAGGCCCAGGAGAAGGCGAGCGGAGGGGGGAAGATCGAAACGCGAGAGAAGTCCTCATTAGCTGCGCCTCCCACGCCCGGCGAAGATGGGGCCAATCCACCGCGCAACGCGGTTGTGACGATTCGGCAGGGCATTCCCACGGCGGGACAGGCTCCGGGAACCGTCCGACCGGAGGAGCCTGTAATGAAAGCGCTGAGTCGCTTGATGTCCGAAAAATTGGATCTGCTCGTCGTGCAGCGCGGCGAGCGCGCCAGGGTTGAGGGGGTCTTTAGCTGCGCTTCCTTCACCCATGCGCACATTGCGGGTAAGGTGCCCAAACAGGTGTCCGATTGCATCAGTCACGATTTCATTGAGGTGAATGAAGAGAAGCCGCTTATCGATGCCGTGAGGGACATCATGCAGCATGGAACAGTCGTGGTCCGTTCGCGGCAAAATCAGCTTTGTGGCGTCGTGACGGCGCGCGATGTGGCACCTGTCTTTGTCGAACTCGCGGAGCCGTTCCTTCTTCTCGGCCAAATTGAGAATCAAATGCGCGGTCTGCTAGAGCGGGCGAAGCTCAAAAAAGATGCGTACAAGGCATTGGTGCTTGAGAGCGATCTTGATCGCAAAGCGAAGACAGGAGGGCCCCGATCAGCTCACGCTCGGGGAGTTGATCGTCGCCTTCGAGAAGCCGGATTTGTGGGAAAAAATTGGCCTGCATTTTGACAAATCGACGTTCACGAAACGACTGCACGATGTGCGAATCATTCGAAATAAGGTGATGCATTTCAGCCCAGATGCGTTGCCCGAAACGGACATTCGAACGCTCAAGGACGTGCGCGAGCTGCTGGAGAAGCTGTGACGACAGAGAGCGAACCAGACGTCTGCCATCTCTTCGTCGATGAAGCCGGTGTGCCGGAGATCTTCGACAGAAAGGGTAGGGACATCGTCGGCCGGGCGGGATGCTCGCATTACTTTCTACTGGGGATGCTTGAGGTGGATCGGCCGGATGACTTGGCGGCAGCGCTAACTGAGCTGCGCGAGGGGATGCGGCGGGATCCCTATTTTGCCTCGGCTGAGTCCTTCAACCCGGCACGCAGCAGAAGGGGTCAGCCGATGAATTCTGATAGCAGGGTGAGAAAGCGAGTTCCGCAGAGGGCGACAAACGTAGAGATTTCTTGGTCCTGAATCAATGGATAGCTTGCGCCCGAAACAAAAAGCAAATTTGTGAAAAATCATTGGCTGCCCCCTTCCCCGTGTTGCTGCGCGCTGGAGTTTTTTCTCTGGCATTACTTTTCGCTGCCATTGTCGCCGCCTCAGCTGGCTGGGTGGCGCTTTCCGCAGGCTTCCCCGCCGCCGCCGTAGGGGTGGTGATCCTGCGGTGCATCACCATCGAGAAAGCGTTCAACGTGATCGATTGACGGGCCCTGAAATTGATCGGTGGAATGGCGGCATTCGGAACTGCCATGCAGAACAGCGGTGCCGCTGCCATCCTGGCGGACCCCGTTGTCGCCGCGCTCGCGCCGCTCGGCGTACACGCAATCCTGGCCGGCTTCTTTGTGCTGACAATTCTTCTCACCCAACCGATGTCGAACGCTGCCGCTGCGCTGGTCTGACTCCCGGTGGCATTGGAAGCAGCCCGGCAGATCGGTGGGAACGAACGCACCTTCGCTATCGCGATCATCCTTGCGGCCTCCATTTCCTTCATCACCTCATTCGAACACTCCTGTCTACTCGTCTACGGACTTGGCAAATATCGGTTTAGCGATTTCATGCGGGTTGGCGGCGGGCTCACTTTGGTTCTTTTTGTGGTCGTCCTCCTCGTGCTTCCACTCTTCTGGCCTTTGCTTTCAAGCGGATAACTCACCATGACATTGCAATTTTTCATTCTCGCCGCATCCATCTTTCTGCTCATGCTCGGGGCGGAGGGTCTGGTCCGCGGGAGCGTATCCGTCGCTTTCAAAATGGGGCTTACGCCACTGGTCGTCGGACTCACCGTGGTAGCCTTTGGCACCAGCGCCCCGGAGTTGGTCGTGAGTCTACAGGCCACGCTCACCGGTCGTGGCGAGATCGCCGTTGGCAACATCGTTGGTTCAAACATTTTCAATATCGCGGTCATCCTCGCTCTGACCGCGTTGATTTGTCCGATCCGGATCGCCCTACCCGTGCTACGCCTCGATGCCCCGATCATGGTCGTCGTCACGGTGCTCGTCGCGGCCATCCTCAGCCGAGGTGTTGTCAGCTCGCCCGTTGGCTTTGCTCTGGTCCTGGCTCTGGTGAGCTACACCGGATTTACGATCTGGATGGCAAAAAAAAATCCCTTCCCGGCGGTCGAGGCGGAGTTTGAGGCTGGGACGTCGGCTCGACTCGCGGCTTGCTGGCAGGATGCCGGGTTTCTGATCGGTGGCCTGGCCCTGCTGATCCTCGGCTCCGACCTCCTGGTCGATTCCGCCAGCGTTATTGCTCGGGGGTTTGGCGTGAGCGAGGCGATTATCGCGCTTACCGTCGTCGCTGCGGGGACCAGCATGCCGGAGTTGGCGACATCGGTCCTGGCGGCGTTCCGACGCCAGCCCGACATTGCGATTGGCAACGTCGTCGGATCCAACCTCTTCAACCTGCTGGGAATCCTGGGAGCAGCGGCGGTCACGCGGCCCATCGCCGCGCCGGGAATCAGCGCCGTCGACCTGGGTGCGATGACCATTTTTGCCCTCGCCCTTCTCCCGCTCATGTGGACAAACCGCACGCTCCAGCGATGGGAGGGCGGAATTCTGATCGCCGGGTATGCGGCGTACTTGGCGTGGCTTTGGCCGACGTAGGGGGTGACGAGGGAATGGCGTCGGTTACGACCGATGGCCGACCCCATCTCATCTGAGGCGTAGGGGAGTCGGTTCGACCTATTGACACATCTACTGGGATCAGCGGGAAGGGAGCGTCCGATGAGTTCGGACAGATGTTGGGAACTTCCGCCGGTTTTCTGGACGCCGAAGCAGATCCGACGAGGAAATTGCTTCGAACAAACGCGGCGGTCGCCTGGCCCGACTAGTCGCAAATCTTGGAGAAAGGCGTAGGGCTGATCAGCATGAATCTGGTGCTGAATGAGTCGGAAGCGATAAAATCAACGATGCGGTCGGGGCGGACGCGATCCCGCCGCGTTCGGGAATCTGAAGCATTTCGGACTGGAGAAAACGGCTTAGGCTCGGGGGGAGTCGCTGTTGGAGAACTCGGTTGTCGTGGCGCGCGGGGGAAAGTGGCGCTGCGCGCTTGGGGACGGGTGACAAGCTGGAAGCTAGTCACAGCGGACAGGATGTCCGCGCTCCCCATCGACTGATGGCGGGAACGGGTCGGGCGGTCTTTCACCTTGAAACGGTTGTTGGGTCGAGTGGGATTTCCGGAGTCGTTACAACGTTCATTTGAGTCGACTGATATTGGTGAAAATCCCGAGACGATGATCCGCTCGATCTCGGGATGGATCCATCGAGTCAACGATTCGCGTGCAGAAATATAAGTCGTTGATTCTTCGAGTTGCGGTCCCATTGGTCCGCGCGATGCCGGCAGCTTGACCGGCTGGGGGGTTTCTCGTTTGCTAGAGAGTATGGGACGAAAAGGAATTTTGTTGGCTGGAGGGGCGGGGAGTCGGCTGGATCCGTTGACCCGGATTGTCTGCAAGCAACTGTTGCCGGTTTACGACAAGCCGATGATTTATTACCCGCTGAGTACGCTAATGCTGGGTGGAATTCGGGAAATCCTGATCATCTCGACGCCGAAGGACCTCCCAATGATCGAGGCGCTGCTGGGTGACGGAGCGCGGCTGGGGTTGCGGCTTGAATACGCAGTGCAGCCGAAGCCTGAGGGGATCGCTCAGGCGTTCGTGATCGGCGAAAATTTCCTCGCGGGTGATGGGGTGACGCTGGCCCTGGGGGATAATATTTTTCACGGCAATCTGGATTTTTTCCGTCGTGCGCTGGCCCAAGAGAAGGGCGGGTGCATCTTCGCGTGCCCGGTGCGTGATCCGGAGCGCTACGGCGTGATCGAGTTTAACGCGGAAGGACGGGCCATCAGTATCGAGGAGAAGCCGAAGGTCCCGCGCAGTCATTACGCGGTGCCGGGGCTGTATTGTTACGACGGTGAAATTTGCGAAATTGCCCGGGCTCTGGAGCCTTCGCCACGCGGTGAGTTGGAGATCACGGACGTGAATCTCGCGTACATGAACCGGGGCGATTTACGGGTTGAGACGATCGGTCGGGGGTTTGCTTGGTTGGACACCGGGACGCACGAGAGCCTGTTGGAGGCGAGTCATTACATCGCGACGCTCGAGCACCGGCAGGGTGTGAAGGTGGCCTGCATCGAGGAAGTGGCTTACGAAATGGGGTTCATCGACCGGGCACAATTGACCGCCATCTCGGACGCGCTGCCCCGGAACGATTACCGCGCCTACCTCGAAAAACTTTAGGAGTTTTCGATTTTCGATTTTCGATTTTCGATTGGAGCGAAGATGCGGTCCCAGTCCGGCGGGAGGTGGTCGTGTTCGATGGCGGCGGCGATGCGGCCCTCGTTGGCGGGGTCGAAGACGGTGCTGGTGCCGTAGACCATGATGACGTCGCTTGACCCTTCGCCCCGCAGGGCGTGAGCAATGCCGGGCGGGATGACGACGCCGACGGTATTCGGACCGCGGCAGTCGTCGCCGTCGATGGTGAACCTCATTCGGCGCCGGTCGAAGCCCGCGCGCTCGTCGATGAGGAACATTTCGGCCCGGCCCTGAATGATGAACATGACGTCCCACTGCTCGTGGTCGTAAGCGCGGGGAGGGGGCGTGTCACCGGTGAAGAGAGATTGGAGGTGCTCGGCGGGATCGGCGTTTTCCGGGATGTGCGGGGGATGGACGTGGAAGCCTTTGGCGGTGCCGGCGAACATGCGGGCGGTCGCCCATTGGCGGGGCCAGAGTCCGATGCGACCGAGCAGCCCTTCGCCTTGCCGGGCGAATTCGCCGAAGGCTCCGCGGTGGCGTTGCGGGTGGATGGGGCGGTGGAAAATCTCGACGCCGGGAATCCAGGCGGACGCTTCGCGGAGGCGTGCCTCGGCGGCGAGGGCCTGGCCGCCTTCGAGGCCGGTGGTGGCGATGCGCTGCTCGAGCTCAGTGGTGGCGTAATCGCGGGGCGTGAGCGCGGAGCGGGCGGAGGCGCTGAGTCCGCGCCAGCGAAGAGGGTCGTCCATGGAGGTGGATTGTTGCGGGTTTTAGATTGGGGCGCGAGGGCGATTTGGTTTTCACTGTCGCGCTGATGGAACCGCCCTCCGACGAACTCGTGATCGAAGTGCGTGACCTCGTGCGGAAATTTGGCGACCGCACGGTGCTCAAGGGAATCACCTTCGACGTCTACAAGGGAGAGACGCTCGCGATCATGGGTGGGTCGGGTTGCGGGAAATCCACTCTCCTGCGACACGTGGTCGGCATCCTCACGCCGACCTCGGGGACGGTGCGGATCTTTGGCCAGGATACGTCCACGTTGTCACCCGCCGAACACGACAAGCTCCGGCGACGTTTTGGGATGAATTTTCAATTTGGTGCGCTGCTCCAATCCCTCACGGTCGCGGAAAATGTCGCGCTTCCGCTCCGCGAGAATTCCACCGTCGATCCCAAGATCATCGATCTGGTCGTGAAGATGAAACTCGATCTGGTTGGACTCACTGGATTCGAAGACCTCAAGCCGTCCGAGATTTCGGGGGGAATGCGGAAGCGGGTCGGGCTCGCCCGCGCGGTGGCTCTCGATCCCGAGTTGCTGTTTTCCGACGAACCGACGTCCGGATTGGATCCGATCATGACCGCGGTGATCGACGAGTTGACGCTCGATTTGACCCGGAAGCTGAGGATGACGGCGGTCATCGTGACCCACGACATGACGAGTGCATTTCGAATCGCGACGAAGATGATCGTGCTTGGTGCCGGGACGAAACAAGGCACCATCCTCGCCATGGGGACGCCCGACGAAATCCGCAATTCCGACGACCCGGAGGTCCAGCAATTCATCAAAGGTGAACCCGACGGGCCGATTCCGCTTCGTCTGGCGAAGGAAGACTACATCGAACGCCTGATCGGCCAGCCCATCGTCGGCAACAAATGAAGAAGACTTCTGATTGGCTCATCGCGCTCGGTGTCATTGCCTGTAGCATCATTTTATTGGCGGCGCTTTCTTTTGCGCTCACGGGCAATCCGTTCGACCGGCCGGAACGCACTCTCCGGGTCCACCTGCCGGACGTGACCGGGATCCAGGCCAGTTCGTTGGTGAAATTTGCGGGTGCCAATGCCGGGACGATCTTCCGGGTCCGCATCCTGACGCCGGAAGAACGCCTGGAATCAGCCGATCCGGAGAACGCGATCGAGCTGGTCCTTGCCATTCGGGAGAACGCGCCGGCTTTCCCTAGGGGAACGACCGCGTCCGTCTCGGCGGATACGTTGCTCTCGGACAAATTCATTCTCCTCACCGCTGGTCCGGCCGACGCGCCGCCGCTCGAGGCGGGCGAGTTGATCTCGGGCGTTCCTCCGACCACGATCGACAGCCTGGTCCGCACGCTCGACCAATCCCTCAGAAGCCTGGGCACTCTGTTGCCCGGCTCGGGCGGGGGTGAACCGAACCTTCTCGACGAAGCTCAGAATGCGCTCGTTGCGGTGCAGGCCATGATTGCGGAAGCCAAGGTGACCCTCGCGGGTGCGGACGAGCTGATCGCTGGCGCGAAAGGGACGCTCACCGGGGCAGATGGACTGATCTCGGGAGCCCAAGGGACTTTACAGAGCGCCGACGCAACGCTCGGGCAGGCGCAGGCTCTTCTCACGGGCGAAAACCGGAGCGTGGAAACGCTCATCACCGACCTCACAACGACCGCCGAGGGGCTGGAGCGTCTGTCGGCGAGGGTGGAAAGATTGATCGACGATAACGCCGACGATCTCGACGCCACGCTGGCCAGCGCCCGGCTCGCGACGGAAAACCTGAAGGTCGCCGCGACGTGGGCCAAGGCCTTTGCCCTTGCTCTGACCCGTCGCCCCCAACAACTCATCTGGGGGCCGGGGCGCAGCCCGATTCAAGTCCCGACGGAGGGCGAAATCCTCCGCTCGAAAACGGCCATCCCGCTCGATTAAGGAAATCCAAAATCCAAAATCAAATATGCCGCTGATCGATCTGCCCCTCGCTGACCTGCACCGATATGCCGGACGCAACCCCTGCCCGGCCAATTTTAATGAATTCTGGGACGCCGGCTTGGCCGAGCTAGACGCCCTGGACGGTCAGGTCGACCTCGCGCCGTCGGAGTTTCAGTCGCCGGTGGCCGACTGTTTTCATCTGACCTTCACCGGCGTTGGTGGCAGCCGCATCCACGCCAAATACCTGCGGCCCAAAAGGGATCGCTCGACGCTTCACGCCGCGCTGCTGCGCTTTCATGGCTACACCGGCAGCAGTGGCGATTGGTTTGATCATCTCCCATTCGTCGGGCTCGGGATGTCCGTCGCCGCGCTGGACTGTCGGGGGCAGGGCGGGCGGAGCGAAGATCGGGGCGGTATCCACGGCGCGACGTGCCGGGGGCAGGTGACGCGCGGATTGGACGACGACCCCGAGCGGCTGCTTTTTCGCCAGATCTTCCTCGATACGGCTCAGCTCGCGCGCGTTGTCTCGGGATTCGACGAGGTCGATGCGGATCGGGTGGGAGCGCAGGGTGGGTCGCAGGGCGGGGCGCTGACGCTGGCTTGCGCCGCGCTGCACCCGAGGCTTGCCCGGGCGGCGGCGGCGTTTCCGTTTCTCTGCGATTATCAGCGCGTGTGGGAAATGGATCTGGCCGAAGGGGCCTACGAAGACTTGCGGATCTATTTCCGCCACTTCGATCCCCGGCACGAGCGCGAGGCGGACATCTTCACCAAACTCGGCTACGTCGATGTGCAGCATTTGGCTCCGCGGATTCGAGCGCGAACGCTGATGGCGACGGGCCTGATGGATCGGATCTGCCCGCCCTCCACGCAGTTCGCCGCTTACAATAAAATCACCGCCGACAAGGATTTGATCATCTATCCGGACTTCGGCCACGAGGGGTTGCCGGGTTGCAACGATGATTTCTACCAATTTCTCGCCGAGCTGTGACTCGATGGTTCCCTCAATCCCGGGCCGCCATTGCCTTCGCGGGGACTCGCCGGTATAGAGAA
The DNA here is from genome assembly GCA_963740185.1 of uncultured Verrucomicrobiae bacterium. Lineage (GTDB taxonomy): Bacteria > Verrucomicrobiota > Verrucomicrobiia > Chthoniobacterales > JAATET01 > CAVVKW01. The sequence goes on along the minus strand of CAVUDH010000019.1, from coordinate 98,871 downwards.
TGCCAATCGGTCGCGTCGCAAGGCGTGGCAGATCCCAGAATCCGACGCCCGTGAAATTCAGTGCGATGACCTTCAATATGCAGTTCGGCCAGGCGTGGGACCCGGAGGCTCCGGATCGCGCCCCCGTCCGGCTCGAGGATACGATTGCCTTCCTGCAGGACAATCCCCACGACGTCTATCTGCTCCAGGAGGTCGAGCGCGCCAGACCCGGCGGCGACCAGCTCGACCCTCCGCCGAATTTCACCCGCATCGCCGAGGCGCTGGACGGTCATCATTCCGTTTTCGCCTATCCGCGCGTGAACCCCGACGAGCTCCCGTTCGGCATCGCGCTGGCAATTTTTTGCCGGAACCCGCTGGTCGATTTTCAGAACATCGAGCTTCCCGCCCCGTCGGTTCGCTTCGACTTCGAGGGCGAGAGCAAGCAGCCATCGCACCGACAGATTATCGCGGCCAAGACGAAGTTTGCCGGGTCGACCGTTCAGCTCATGAACACGCATTTGCAGGCGTTTTTCATGATTGGTTCGTCCAGTGCCGAGCATCCGGGGCAGCGAGATCGGGTGGATGAAGTGCTTCGGGCCAGCGAGACGGCGACGCTCTGCGGGGGAGACTTCAACTGCGCGCCGACCGACCGTCTCGTCGAACAATACCGAGCCGCCGGCTGACGAGACCGCGCAGAATTCCGAGATCACGTGGCGGCATCGGCCTTATACGACCGACCATTTATTCTACAGCGAGGGCCTGAGGGTCACCCGGTCGGAGGTCATCCCGACGGTTTGCTCGGACCACCACGCCGTCTCCGCAGATTTCCGAATCGATCGACCATAATTTTTTACTGCCGTGCGCCTCTTCTCCTGGAACGTCAACGGCATCCGCGCCGTCCTCAAAAAGGATTTTCTCAGAATCCTCACCGACTTCGACGCCGACATCGTCTGTCTGCAGGAGACCAAGGCCCGCCCCGAGCAGGTCGCGGAGGTGGAATGGCCGGACGACTTCTCGCGGCATTGGAATTCCGCCGAGAAGCCCGGCTACTCCGGCACGGTTGTCTTCTCGAAGCGCGCGCCGTTGAGCGTCACGACCGGGATCGGCCACGCGGAACACGACCGGGAAGGTCGCGTGCTCACGCTCGAGTTCGAGGAGTTTCACCTGATCAATGTCTACGTGCCAAATTCCAAACGCGGCCTCGCGCGGCTCCCGTATCGGACGACTGCCTGGGAACCCGCCTTCCGTGAATACGTCGTCAGGCTCGATCGGACGAAGCCGGTCGTGATCTGCGGCGACCTGAACGTCGCGCACCGCGAGATCGACATCGCCCGGCCGAAGGACAACGTCAAAAACGCTGGCTTTACTCCCGAAGAACGCGCGTGCCTGACCGAGCTGCTGGACGCTGGGTTTGTCGATACCTTCCGCGCGCTCCACCCCGGGACGGCCGACGCCTACACCTGGTGGAGCTACATGAATCAGGCCCGCACGCGGAACATCGGTTGGCGGATCGATTATTTCCTGACCTCCGAGCGCCTCCTGGAACTGAGCTGCGCGCCGCCACGATCCATCCCGAGATCGAGGGAAGCGACCATTGCCCGGTGGGTCTGCAACTCGGGATTTCGTAAATCGACCGGTTTTTCCCCGGTAACGGTTGAACTCCTGCCCGGAGCTGCCTACTTTCGCGTTCCCAAATTTCGCAACCCACCATGACCGCTATCAATCTCACCTTCGGATTCATCCTCATCGCTCTCGGCGTCGGCAGCTACGTAGCCTCTGGGGCCGACTCCGTCACCGCTCTCATCCCGGCTTTCGTTGGCCTGGTCCTGATCGTTTGCGGGCTCCTCGCGCGGCTGGGCAAAGTGATGCGAATGATTTTCGCGCACCTCGCCGTGCTCATCGGATTGCTGGGCGGGATCGGTGGCCTGGCGATGTCCATCCCGAAGCTCGCATCGGGGGCTGAGTTGGCCCGCCCGCTGGCGGTCTACATGCAGCTCGCGATGGGTTTTGTGCTCCTCGTCTACACCGTGTTCTGCGTGCGCTCCTTCATTGCCGCCCGCCGCGCCCGTCACGTCACCACAGCCTAATATATCTCATGAAAACGCCCCGCCACACCCACTCGGCATCTGGAAATGCCGCCTACTCCGCCATCGTCCCCATCATCGTCGTCCTGGCGGTCCTGCTATTTTTCCTGGCCGGGATGTTCGTCATCGTCCAAGCCGGCCACGTCGGCGTGGTCAAGCGGCTCGGTGCCGTGCAAATGGATGCCCTCGACGAAGGCCTCCACTTCAAGCGTCCGTTCGTCGATACGGTCGAGCAGATCGACATCCGGCTGATGCCGACGAACGCCAAATCCACCGCCGCCTCGCGGGATTTGCAGACGGTTTCGACCGAGGTCAACGTCACCTACTCCGTCAACGGAGAGCTGGCGCCGGCGATGTTTCAGCGCATCGGTGACACGCGGAAAGTCGCCGCCGCCCTGGTCGAGCCTGCGATCCAGGAGTCGGTCAAAGCCGTGACGGCCCAGTACACCGCCGAGGAACTCGTGACGAAACGAGCCGAGGTGAAGGTCGCCATTCAGACCGCGATCGAGGAATTTATTGAGAAGACCCTCGCGGACAAGGACGTCCAGAATGGAGTCACGCTCGCGAACGTCGCGATCACCGACTTCGTGTTCAGCGTCGAGTTCAACAAAGCGATTGAGTCCAAGGTCAAAGCCGAGCAGGAAGCCCTGCGCGCCAAGAACGAGAAGCTCATGCGAGTCACGCAGGCCGAGGCCAAGGAGGCCGAGGTGAAGCTCGCCGCAGACGCTGCGGCGTATTCCACCCAGGTGGAATCCGAAGCCCGCGCGAAGGCGATCGAACTCGAGGCCGCGGCTTTGCGGGATAACCCATCGATTATCAGCCTGCGGGCGATCGAGCGCTGGGATGGAGCCGTGCCGCAGATCTCAGGCACTGGAGCGGTCCCGTTCATCGACCTCGAGGCATTCACGAAAGCTGATCCGAAGTCGCCGGCCACCGCCGGTAGTCCGACGCCGGCCACCGCGCCGACCTTCCGGCGGTAGTGCGGTAGCGGGACGTGCTCACGCTGACTCGCCGCGAATGGACCGCCCGCCGGGCGGTGCATGAGCGCCGCGTCGATGCGTGGATTCATCCGCACCTCGAGCGGTCCAGTCGGCACGAGACCCACCCGGTTCACGACTTTCTCTTCGAGTATTACCATCATCGCCCGAGTCAGCTCAGGCGGTGGCATCCGGGGATTGGCGTGGCGTTGGAAGACGCGGGAGACTTCGCTGGAGGGCCGATCTATCGGGAGGAGGGCGGCCGGACGTGGATCGATCCTGATCTCGCAAAGTCTGGCCGCCGGAAATCCGCGGCCTGGATCACCGGCTTGCTGAGGGCGACGGCGGAGCGACCGCCATTCTTCGGCTGCGCCGGTTTGCACGAATGGGCGATGGTCCACCGGGCCGAGCCCGAGGGGATCCGGCACGCCGGGCAGCGGCTGCGGCTTCCGCCGGAGGGCATCGCGGGCGTCGTCGAGTCCCAGCCGATTCGGTGCACGCACTTCGACGCGTTCCGATTTTTCACGCCGGAGGCCCGCCCGCTGAACCGTCTTCAACCGACCCGGGAGTCGATGACGGACCTGGAACAAAGCGGGTGCCTGCACGCGAACATGGATCTCTACAAATGGGCGTTCAAACTCAGTCCCTTCACGCCGGGTGAGTTGGTCGCCGACACGTTCGAGCTCGCGCGCGCCATCCGGGAGGTCGACATGAGGGCGAGTCCCTACGATTTACGCGACCTGGGCTTTGACCCCATCGAGATCGAGACCGCCGGGGGCCGCGCCGAATACGAAAGGCACCAGCGCAACTTCCAAGAGCGAGCCATTCCACTCCGGGATGAGTTGATCAGGGTTGGAAATGCGGTGGAACAGAAGGGAACGAAGATAACGAAGAATTCGAATGCTTTTGAACAGAAGGCCGCAAAGTTCGCAAAGGGGTGAAAAGAAATAATTTCATCTGAGTATTCTTCGCGACCTTTGGGTTCTTCTGTTCAAATTACCCCCGTTTTCGTCTTCACTCGTCCCATGCTCATCGAAACGCACGCCCACCTGGATTTTTCAGATTTTGCAGACGACCTCGAAGCTACCCTTGCCCGGGCCACCGCGGCTGGAGTGACCCGGGTGATCACGATTGGCACGGGGCTCGAGAGCAGTCGCCGGGCCATCGCGCTCGCTGAGCGTTTCGAGCAAGTCTTTGCCGTCGTCGGAGTTCATCCCGGCAACGTCGCTGAGGAATCGCCCAATTTTTTACCGGCTTTGCGCGAACTGGCCGCTCATCCGAAGGTGGCCGCCATCGGCGAGACGGGGCTGGATTACTACCGTCTTCCGAGTGAGGCGCTCTCGTCCTCGCCGGCGATTGCCGCGCTCGGCGCGGAGGTCCCTGAGGACGCCAGATCGGCGGTCGTCGACGGGGCCTACAAAGCTGCGCAGGGCGAGGCTTTCCGCCAGCAGCTCGATCTTGCCGCCGAGCTTGGACTGAACGTGGTGGTGCACCAGCGGGCGGCCTGGGACGATACGCTGGAGATTTTGAAGCCTTACACCGGCCAGCTGCGCGCGGTCTTCCACTGCTTCGGCAATCAACCGGAGCAAGCTGCCGAGCTGGCGGCGATGGGGCATCTCGTCTCCTTCACGGGGATCATCACGTTCAAAAACGCCCCGCTCGTGCGCGAGACGGCAGCGGCGGTCGCGGCGGATGGATACATGCTCGAAACGGATTGCCCCTACCTCGCACCGGAGCCGCACCGCGGGGGGCGCTGCGAGCCGGCTCACACCCGGATCGTTGCGGAGAAGGTCGCCGAGGTTCGCAAGATCGACCTCGCTGCGGTCGCGAGCGACACCACCGCCACCGCCGAAAAATTCTTCCGCCTCGCCAACCGGTGACCGGATCGGGTATTCCCCTCCCATGATCTTGCTCGGCATCGACATCGGCGGCAGCGGCATCAAGGGCGCGACCGTGGACACGGAAAAGGGGTGCCTGACGGCGGATCGGTATCGGATTCCCACCCGCAACCCGCAACACCCGACGCGGTGGCGGAGGTGGTCGGTCAGATCGTGACGCACTTTCATTCCAGCGGGCCGACCGGGATTACGTTCCCGGCCATCGTCAAGAACGGCATCGTCCACTCGGCGGCGAACGTCGACAAATCGTGGATTGATACCGACGCCAAATCGCTCTTTGCACCCCAGGTTGGTGGGAACGCCGTGGTGGTCAACGACGCCGACGCGGCGGGGATCGCGGAGGTTCGTTTCGGCGCGGGCAAGGATCAGCCCGGGGTGGTGATCTTGATCACGCTGGGCACGGGGATCGGGACGGCGGTTTTTACGGATGGAAAACTCGTGCCCAACACCGAGTTCGGCCACCTCAAGATTCGCGGCAAGGACGCCGAGCACCGGGCTTCGGACAAGGTCCGCGATGAGAAGGACCTCTCCTGGAAGAAGTGGGCGCACGCTTTGAACGAATTCCTCGCGGAAATCGAAATCCTTTTCTCGCCGGATCTCCTGATCATCGGCGGTGGCGTCAGCAAGAAGGCGGATAAATTTCTGCCCCATTTGAAGACGAAGACCGACGTGCCGATCGTCCCGGCGCAGATGTTGAATGAGGCCGGCATCATCGGTGCCGCCTATCTGGCGAGCGAGCAGGTATAACGACGCGCGGGAGTGGGAGCGGGAGCGTCGTGACCTCCACTTCTGCGACGGGGTAGTCGCCGTAGTGGTCGACGTGAGGAGACCCGGGTCGGGTTTCGGGATTGCCACGGATCGGGGCATTTGCGAGGAAGGATCGGGCTATCTCAGCTCGTCTTTCCCAATGAAAAACCTCCGTCTTCCGCTCGTCATTTCCCTCTTCGCGATTCTGGTCTCGGCCCAGGCGCAGGAGACACCCACCATCACCGTTCGGAAGGGCGATGCCGTGAGCCTGGCGGTCAGTGGAATCGGCGGTGCCGAGGGGAGCGCCGTGGAATCGGTGCTGAAAAACGATCTCTCGCTGGCGGGTTGGTTTTCGATGGCCGCCCCCGGCAGCGCGTCCTACGTGGTCTCGGGAGAGGCATCCGGAGGCAAGCTTCGCGGCGAGGTGAAGGATCGGAGCGGAGCCAGCGTCTTGAGCGGGACTTATTCCGGCTCGGCGCGGGAGCGGGCGCATCAGTTTGCCGACGAGATCGTCGAGACGTTGACCGGCAATCCCGGGATCGCCACGACGAAGATCGCGTTCGTCGCGACTCGCAGCGGGAAGAAGGAAATTTACACCGCCGATTACGATGGGGCCAACGTCCAGCAGCTCACGAAGGATGGGGTGATCAGCGTGGCGCCGGCGATCAGCCCGGACGCCCGGAAGCTGGCCTACACGGGATATCAGAGTGGCTACGCGGACATTTACCTCGTCGATCTGAAGAGCGGTTCGCGGAATCGGATCATCAAATTTCCGGGCACGAACTCCGGTGCGGCGTTCTCGCCCGACGGCGGGCGCATCGCGTGCTCGATCAGCAAGGACGGCAATCCCGAGCTTTACGTGGTCGGCAGCAATGGCGGCGGCGAGCGGCGCCTGACCCGCACCCGGGGAGTCGAGTCGTCGCCTTCGTGGTCGCCGGATGGCCGGGAGATTATCTATTCGTCGGATGAGGGGGGGAGCCCGCAGCTCTACCGGATCGGGTCCGGCGGGGGGCAGCCGCGCAAGGTCGGCACGGGCTACGGGTATTGCACGGAGCCGAGCTGGTCGCCGGACGGGACGAAGGTTGCGTTCACGGCGCGGACGGGCGGGTTTTCCATCGCGATGGTCGACCTGGCTTCCGGGAGTTCCAAGGTGCTGGCATCGGGTGAAAATCCCGAGTGGGGTGCCAACTCGCGGCACGTGATCTACAGCACGGGATCGGCTCTGATTTTGCTCGATACCCAGAGCGGGCGGCCGACGGAGATCGTTTCGGGGCTGGGAAAAATCTCGGAACCCTCCTGGTCGCGGTAGGCCGCTGGCGGTCGGAGATCCGATGAAGATCCCGTGAGAACGTGTCGATTTCAAAATGGCGAGTTGCGCGATGCCGTGGCGCTCGGAGCGGTGGAGCCGAGGCGGGCGCGGATCTGGGCGCGGGTCCACCTGCCGGGATCCGTGCGGCTGACCTACGGTATCGAAGGGTCGGAGCACCCGTGCGGCGAGGTCTTCGCGGAAGTCGCTCCGTGCAACGAGACGGACAACACGGTGGTTTTCGCGCCGACTGGATTGGAGCCGCTGCAACGCTATTGGTTCCGGGTGAATCGCGCGGAGAGCGGGAAGCTGGTCGGCGAAGGGAGCTTCGAAACGGCGCCCGAGCCGGGCGGGACGGTGCCGGGAAAATTTTCCATCGGCCTGGCGAGTTGCCACCAGCCGTTTGACGACGACGGGGCGGTGAGGGAGGACGCCCGGCAGATGCTGCGAGCGGCGCGGAAGTGTTTCCGCGAGAATGATACGAAGTTGGCGTTTTGGGTGGGCGACCAGATGTATTCCGACAAGCCGAAGGGATTCTCGATTTTCGACGACGCTTTCTTCCAGGCGATGGCTCCGGAAGGACGCGACCGATTGCTGGATTGTTCGGTCGAGGAGCTGAGGAGGATTTACCAGCAGCGTTACCGGACATTTTTCAATCTTCCGGAGTGGAATGCGCTGCAGGCGCAAACGCCGTGTTACCCGATCTGGGACGACCACGAGATTGTCGATAATTGGGGGACGGCTCCGCAGCATCGGGACGAAGATTGGCAGCGGGTCGGCGAGGGCGCGCGGAGGGCGTGCCACGACTACCAACTCTCGCGCGTGATGCCGTGGCAGCCGGATCGGGCATTTCAATACGCGGTCGAATACGGCAACACGGCGACCTGGGTGATGGATCTCCGGTCGGAGCGCCGGGCGGGGGACGATGGGCGGATCGTGTCGGACGAGCAGATCGCGGAGTTCGAAGAATTTCTCGCCGCTCACTGCGAAAAGGCGGTGATCTTCGTGGCGCTTAGCGTGCCGCCAGTCCACCTTCCGCGTGGTTTGACCAAGGGGCTGTCCTGGATGACGCCGATGGGGAATGATTTTGATGACCGTTGGTCGACGTGGGCGGATCGCTTCGGGCGGGATCGGCTGATGCGTTTGATTCACGAGCACCAGATGGCCCATCCCGGCCAGCACGTCGTGATTCTGAGCGGAGACATCCACATCGGCTGCGTGCACGCGATGCGGTGGGACGGCTCGGACGATCTCGTGATGCACCAGGTGATCTCGAGCGGATTGACCAAACGGGTGAGCGGCCTGATCGCGGGAGCGTCGAAATTGTTGATTGGAGCCAACCGCTTCATCGCAACGGAGAACGGCGATCTGAAGGCGAGCGTGCGGCTCGTTCCCGGGGTGGACAATCACGAAGAGAACCCACTGGGCCGCCTGAATTTTGCACTCATCGAGGTCGATCCGCAGGATGACGGGCGGGCCGACCTGACCTTCAAACTCTTCGGCCACCGGAAAGGCGAGCCGGTGTGCGAGTTCGAATCGGAGCCGATCCGGGGAGAGCGGGGCTGATTCCCCGTTGGTCCCCCGCCATCCCCCGGGGCGGCTCGATGGACACCGATGCCCTCGGAAAGCGCGCCCGATTAGCTTCCCGGCTTGATCGCGGGGGTGCCGACGAGGTCGGCCGGGATGGCGTCGGCGGGAAAAGTCTCGGGCGTCATCTGAACGAGTCCGTGAAACGGGCAGCCGAAGTCCGGCAGATTCCCGCCGCTGCGATCCACGATGCTGCCGATGGCAATCACTTCGCCGCCGTGCTCGCGGATGATGTCGAGCGTCTGCTGGACGCGACCGCCCCGAGTGACGACGTCTTCGGCGACGAGGAAGCGCTCGCCCTTCGCAATGGTGAAACCGCGGCGGAGGATCAGGCCGTCGGTGCCGTCTTTCTCGACAAAAATGTGACGCTTGCCGAGATGCCGCGCGACTTCCTGCCCGACGATGATCCCGCCAACCGCCGGCGAGACCACCGTCGTGGCCTCGTAGGAACGCAGTCGCTCGGCCAATTCGCCGCAGACCTGCGAGGCGACCGCCGTGTCCTGGAGGAGGAGCGCGCATTGGAAAAACTCCCGGCTGTGCAGGCCGCTGCGGAGCAGGAAATGGCCGTGGAGAAGGGCGCCCGTCTGTTTGAAAAGGTCGAGAATGTCGCTCATGGTCGGGAAGCTAGCGGAGGCGAGCTGGCAATCCAATCCCGGGATTGAGTCGGTCAATCGTCCCATTTGGCGTTCGTGCTGGTCGGGTCGAGGTCAGCGTGCCTAGAAGTCGCGATGGACAAGAAGAAATTTTCGGAGCTGGGCCTGTCGCCCGAGGTGCTCAAGGCGGTGGAAAAGATGGGATTCGAGGAGGCTTCGCCCATTCAGACAGCGGCGATCCCGGTCCTCATGGAGGGTCGGGACGTGGTGGGCCAATCCCAGACCGGTTCGGGTAAGACTGCCGCTTTCGCGATCCCGGTGATCGAGCGAGTCGACGCCGCCAACCGCGTGCCGCAGGCCCTGATCCTTTGTCCGACGCGGGAGTTGGCGGTGCAGGTCGCCGAGGAAGTTGCGAAATTGGCCGCCGGTAAGCGCGGCGTATCGGAGCTGCCGATCTACGGTGGCGCCTCGTATGAGCGGCAAAATCGCGGTCTGCGTGATGGGGCGCAGATCATCATCGGGACGCCGGGGCGCGTGATGGATCACTTGGATCGCGGGACGCTCAAGCTGGATCAACTTTCCACCATGGTCCTCGACGAGGCCGATCGGATGTTGGACATGGGTTTCCGCGACGACATCCAGACGATCCTCGATCAGACGCCGGAGGATCGGCAGACGGTGTTTTTCTCGGCGACGATGCCGCGGGGAATTCAGGAACTGGTCCGACGCTACACGAACAATCCAACCATGCTGGAAATCGAGTCGAAGGGGACGACGGCTCCGGCCATCGAGCAAATTTACTACGAGGTCGACCGCCGCTCGAAGCTCGAGGCGCTTTGCCGGATCATCGACCTGGAAGACGTGAAGTGCTCGATCGTTTTCTGCGCGACGAAGATGATGTGCGACCAGCTCACGGAGCACCTTGCGGCGCGGGGTTACGTCGCCGACAAGCTGCACGGCGACATCACGCAGGCGGCTCGCGAACGGGTGATGAAGCGGTTTAAGGATCACCGGATTGAATTTCTGGTGGCCACGGACGTGGCGGCGCGCGGGCTCGACGTGGACGACGTCGAGGTGGTGTTCAACTACGACCTGCCGCACGATGGCGAAGATTACGTTCATCGCATCGGGCGGACGGGCCGGGCGGGGCGCAGTGGGCGGGCGGTGACGTTCGTGGCCGGTCGGGAGGTCCGGAAGCTCGAGAGCATGATCCGATACACCGGCGGCAAGATTCGCCGCGAGCGGGTGCCGACGCTCGAACAACTCGAGGAAAGACGGGCGAACGTGACGTTCGAGTCGCTTCGCGAAACGCTGGAGAAGGGCGATTTCCCCCGGCAGGAAGATCTGATCGATCGGTTGTTGGATCAGAGTTATTCGCCGACGGACATCGCCAGTGCGGCGTTGCATCTGTTGGTCGCCGAGACGAAATCGGCGGCGGGCAACGAGGATATTCCGATGGGCCGCGAGTCGCGCGACCGGGGGGATTATCAGGACCGGGGGGATCGATCTTCGCGGGGTTCGCGCGACCGCGACGACCGGGGCGGCCGTGATGATCGGGATTCGCGTGGGTCGAGGGGGCCGCGGGGTCGGGCCGAAGAGCCGGTCGAGGCGGGGATGACGCGGCTCGTGTTCATGGCCGGCAAGTTGAGCAGCATGCGCCCGGCGGACATCGTTGGGATGATCACGGGGCAGACGCAATTTGGAAAAGAGAAGATCGGCGTGATTACGCTCGCGGAGAAACACACGACGGTGGACGTCGCGGATGAGGCCGTGCAGGAGGTGATCGCGGAGTGCAATGGGCTGAAATTCAAGGGGCGAAAAATGGCCGTCTTCGTGTCGAATTAGGAGCGTCGTCACCTCAGCTTCCACGAACCAAGTCACTTCGTAGTGGTCGACGTGAGGAGATCCGGCCCAGGGTTCCGTCGCGCCCCCCGACCCCATCGGTGCACTTCCGCATCGGTTTCGGTGGCCAACTTACCAGCGGGAATAAGACATTTGCTTGAGAAAGTCGTCTGACGGTTTACTTTCGCTCAACACTTCACTCCCTCGTCGTCATGATTCGAATCCTGTTATCGTTCCCGCTGGTTGGCATTTTGCTGCCAATTAGCCTCGGGCAGACCGCCGAATTCACGACGACGCCGGTTGGGTTCAACAAGGTGGTTTGCATCAGCGACGGCACGACATCGGTTTCTATCCCGTTCGTTCGCCAGGCCGGCTCGCTCCATGCAAAGGTAAGCGTTAAGACCTCCCCTGCCGCCGCTCCAGATCGCGTGGAGTTTTCGGTAGCGGGAAATGTCGCCTGGACGGTGGGTCAGTTCGCAAACACGCACTACGTCCGGTTTATTACGGGAAGCCGAGCCGGCCAGTGGTATGACGTGGTCGGAAGCGGGACGAACCAACTGACTCTCGACGCAGCCGGTGACGACTTGTTTGAAAATGTTGCGGCGGGCGACCTGTTTTTGCTGGCGCCTCATTGGACGCTCGATTCGCTGTTCCCCCCCGCCGATCAGAATGGCGGACCCAATGCGGTGATCTACCTTTCGCTTTCCGATTCCGCAGCGGATCGGCGAACCGAAGTCGAACTGCCAAACCTCAGCGAAGGAGTTCGTCTGCCCCCTGGGCCGATTTTTTACCTTACAAACTCCGGGTGGCGTCAGGATGCTGCTGGAAATCCACCAGCTGGCTCCGTAATCGTTCCGCCTGGATCGAGTCTGAAGGTTCGCCATCCAGCCGGGGTGGCTGCGACCACTTTCACCCCATCGGGCTCCGTGCTCATGACCGACGAAGCCGTGACCCTCGCTACCAGCACGCTGGGTTGGCAGGCCAACGAAGTCGGCATCTCTCGTCCGGTCCCGGTCAAGCTGTCGGATTCGGACCTCGCCGAGACGATGGTCCCCAGCGTGGGACACCGGGTTTCACAGATGCGCGACACGTTGTTCGTTCGCTCGTTCGACGCGGGCAGCCAGCGGTATTTGTTCACGACGTATTACTTCATCGCTCCGAACTGGTATCGCGATGAGGGGCAGATCGAGAATAACCCGATTGCCAACGACGACGTGATCCCTGCTGGCGTTGGGTTGGTCGTCGAAAAGGCGAGAACCTCGGGAGGCGACTCGGACGTTTGGGTCAACCCGGCGACTTACGCGTCGCTGGAGCCCGGTTCCCTGGCGCTGAGAACCCTGGGTTCGTCCCAGACCTCGTTCCCGGAGCAACTCTCGAACGTGAGTTCGGCGCCACCTGAGCCCGGACCCGCCCCATCTTCTCCCGCACCGAACAGTTCTTCGAGAGGGATCGATTACGTCGCCGACGGGGGCAGCGCCGACGGGGACGCGGTGAATAATCGTTTGGACAATTCGGGCGGTGCTTCCCAGCCGGGCTTCCTTGATCGCCATGATCGGAAGGCGGCTACGCGATTGATCCAGCGTCGCAGTCCGGGCGATTTCGACCTGTCGTTCGATCACTGGTCGCCGGAGGCGGTCAAGATGTTTTCTCTTCAAAGATTCGGCGTCGAGCTTTCTTCGGAGGAAAACCGGTTGCTGCTCCGCCGGTTGACTCGGCTCGGTCGCCAAGGGGCACGCTCACGGGAATAACGGGATAACTTTCATTTTCTAGTGAGCATTTTAAAAATCTTCTTTGCGCTGTTTTTCAGCGGAGTGATGGCCTCCGGATTCGGCTACACCTTCGATCTGGCGGTCGAGGTCGGTGGAAGTGCAACCGCTTTTCCTGCTGCATCCGAAGGAATTCTGGTCGCTGATGTCTCTGGAGGGAACTTTTCCTCATTGTCGGATTCCAGCATTTTGAATGACGCGATCAGCCTCGCACCGGGCGACATGATCGGTTCCAATCTTCTGATCATGGCAACTTCCTCGGCTCCATCTTCCGGGCTGTTTCTGGTCGATTCGGGCGGTGGGCAGTTTGGGTTCAATCTGGGATCCATGGAGTTTAACACCAACCTTGCTCCGGATTGGACGGTGGGAGATCGGATCGCGATCATCTGGTTTCCAGACGGGACCAGCACGGCGGGGAGTCGCTATGAATGGTTCACGTCGATGGATGTTGGCCTTGGTTCGATTGATTTTCAGACGCCGGGCCCAGGCGAGATTCCACGGCGCATCATCAACCTTTCGACGAACCAGCCGGGCGGCACGACCACGGACGCAGAATTCCTCGACAATGGTGGGACGATTGCACCGGTTCCCGAGCCGTCGGTGATCTTGTTGATCGCGTTTGCGCCGATCCTGCTCAAGCTGATCCGCACCTTCCGGGCCCGCGCGGTCTAGGGGTCGGATTGTCCGTTGGTTGGAAGCCCCAACTCTCCGTGGCATCGGCTTCCAGCCGATGGGACCCGCATTTGCCACACCGTTCGCCGACTGGTCGGCACGGTTGACTTTCCCCAGTGGCTCTCCGAAAACTCCTCGCGTCGTGCCTGCCGTTGAGTCTCACCATCGCACCCGGGAAATTGCCACGAGGATCTCCGAGCTTTTCCCGCAATCCCGATGGATGCGCGGCTACGTGCGGGGAAAAATTCGCATCGATCCAGTTTACGAGGCGGTGGCGCAACTTGTGCTGGCGGCGCCTACCCCGGTGCTCGACCTGGGGTGCGGCCTGGGGCTTCTCAGCTTTTATCTGCGTGGACGGGGCTTTCAGGAGCCGATTCACGGCATCGACACGGCGGCTCGGAAGATCGCTTACGCTCAGCGGGCCGCAGAGAATGATCCCGGCCTGACTTTTGCCGTCGCGAGTGCGGCTCATCCGCCTCCGGTTGCCGAGACCACGCTCGCGTTGGATATTCTGCATTACTTCAGTGGCGACGACCAATTGGCCCTGCTGGAGCATCTCGCGAACGAAATGCCTCCCGGGGGACGGGTGATCATTCGAAACGCTCCGCGCCAGAAGTGCTGGCGGTATTATTTGACGGTCGCTGAGGAAGTCTGGGTGCGCGTCACGCGGTGGATTGTCGCCAGCGGGCCGATGAATTTTCCGTCCATCGAAGAGATTGTTGCCCCCTTTGAGGCGGCGGGTTGCACGACCCAGATTCAGCCTCTCTGGGGGCGGACGCCGTTCAATAGCCATCTCTTTATCTTCACCAAGGTGCCCGTCGGACGATGACCCCAAAGTCCCCCGAGGAGCGTTTCGATTGGGCGCTGGAAGTTTGCCGGGAAAAGGGGCTGCGGCGCACGCATGCCTTGCGCCAGATTCTGTCAGTCCTGTTTCGAATCGATCACCCGATTGGCTGGGCGAATTTGGCCAAGGAACCCGACATCGTCGATTCCTGCGATCCTTCATCCGTGTTTCGCATTTTGGTCAAGCTGGAGGAAATTGGGCTCGTCCGCCGGATGGGGTCACCGGGTCGCTCCTACTACTTCATGCTCAACCTCCCGGGCGAGCACCACGAACACTTGATTTGCACGGCTTGCGGGAAGATCGAAAATTTGGACGTCGAGTGCCCGGTCGGTGCCCTCGAAAAGCGGGTTGAACAACGAACCGGCTACCGGGAGCTTTACCACGAACTCGATTTCTTCGGCGTCTGTCCGGAATGTCAGGGGAGCGTGGCGTAGCTGATGGTTCCGTCAGCTAGAATGCTGATGACGGGAGGGCGTGACTTCGCCAGACTGGAGGGATGGCGTTGCTCATCAAAAACGGGGAGATCGTGACGGCGGACAGTCGCTTCGTTGCGGACGTGTGGTGCGAGGGAGAAACGATCACGCGAATCGATCGCGACATCGAGGCGCCTGCGGGTGCCGAAGTCATCGATGCGACCGGGAAATACGTTTTCCCAGGGTTCATCGACCCGCACACCCACATCTACCTGCCGTTCATGGGAACGCACGCGAAGGATACCTACACGACCGGAAGTCAGGCGGCATTAGTCGGAGGAACGACGACGATTTTTGACATGTGTTGCCCGTCGCGGGCGGAGGAGGCCATGGCGGGATTTGAGACGTGGAAAGAGAAGAGCCAGGGTAAATCCGCGTGCGACTATTCGTTTCACATGGGCGTGACGAAGTTCGACGAAAACGCTGAGGCTCAACTCCGCGCAATCGTTGCGAGCGGAGTCACGTCATTCAAAATCTTCCTGGCCTACAAGGGCGCGTTCGGAATCGATGACACGGAGCTTTACCGGACTCTGTCCCTGGCTCGGGAACTGGGTGTGGTCGTCGCCGCCCACTGTGAAAACGAAACGCTCGTTGCCGAACGCCAGCGTGAGCTGATCGCTGCGGGCTGCACGGGTCCCGAGTGGCACCACGAGAGCCGCCCACCCGCCGTCGAGGCCGAGGGTGTGCATCACCTCATGACGTTCGCCGAGCTGACGGGTGCGGAGACTTACATCGTGCACCTGAGCTGCGAGGAGGCTCTGCGCGAGGCGGTGGCGGCTCGTCTGCGCGGGGTGCAGGTGTCGGTGGAAACGCTGATTCAGTATCTGCTCATCGATAAGACTTACGCGGAGCGATCCGGCTTCGAAGGGGCGAAATACGTGATGTCGCCGCCGCTGCGGGACGCGCGCAACCAGGATGTTCTCTGGAGTGCGCTGAGATCAGGAACCGTCCAAACGGTCGCGACGGATCACGCCCCGTTCGATTTCGGTGGTCAGAAGCCGATGGGGGCCGACGACTTCACCAAGATCCCCAACGGAATCCCGGCGCTGGAGGATCGGGTGAATTTGCTGTGGACCTACGGCGTGTGCGAGGGGCGGATGGATCTTCATCAATTCGTGGCAACCGCGAGCACGAACGCTGCGAAAATTTTTGGCCTCTTCCCGCGCAAGGGAACGGTGCAGGTCGGCGCGGACGCGGATCTTGTCGTCTACGATCCGTCCTACGAAGGCACTCTCTCGGCGGCAACCCAGACGATGAATCTCGATTACAACGGGTTCGAGGGATGGACGATTCGCGGGCGGCCCGCGATCGTGACCGTTCGGGGCGAGGTCGCCGTGCGTGACGGGAAATTCGTGGGAACCGTTGGCCGGGGAGAATTCCTCGAACGTTCGGTGTAGTTCGCGCTTCAGGGAAGTGCTGAGTGGTCCAATTTGTCAGCGTCCTCGGGAAAATCGACCTGCGTCCGCAGAGCGCGGCTGGCCATTTGCATGGACCAGACGGTGACGACCACGGTGATGACCAGCCCGAACCCGTAAAATATCCAAGATTCGATGCCGTGGGGGATCCCGGCTTTCGCCCGGGCAATTTTGCCGATCATGGCGCCGGTATACGCGTAGGCGGCGCTGATCGGGATGAACCCGACCCAGGACGCGAGGGCAAAGCGGGTCAGTGAAATCGTGGTCAGACCGCAGGCGTAGCTGACGAGGCTGTGGGGAACGAAGGGGGAGACGCGGCTCAGAAGGATGACGCGCCAGCCGTGTGAGGCGATTGCCCGATCGAGGGAACGGAAGCGCGCATTGTTCTCAAACTTTCGGTGGAGGCGATCGTGGAGGAGATAGCGGCTGGTGGCGAAATTGACGACCGCTCCGACCATGGAGCTGACTGAGACCAGCACCGTGCCGGGCCCGAAACCGTAGGCAACCCCCGCGCCAACCGTGAGCAGAGAGCCCGGGAGGAAAAAGATGCAACTTAGGGTGTAGAGGAGGGTAAACCAGACCCAGCCCATCCAACCGGTTTGTTCGATCCACGCCATTGCGGTGGTCATCCAGTCGGTCCAGGTGGTTTCCATCTATAAAAATTCCAGCGTGAGAAACAAAAAACCCCTCCGCCGAAGCGGAGGGGTTTTCGGATTGAGTGTCTAGCTAGCTTCTCGCTTAGAAGGAGAAGGTAACCGAACCGCCACCCCAGAAGGTGCTTGGGTCGGTGCCGATGAGGTCGTTCCACTGGTAGCTGTATGCACCGTAGGGAGCAACGCTCACGACTTCGCTGAGCGTGATTGGCATCGCGATACCGAGTTGAGCGTCATTGCCACCCACGAATGGGTTTGGCGAATCACCGCGCTCGGTGAGGTTGTAACGGAAGTTGGTGCCGAAGGAAGCCCAAGGCGTGAGAGCGACGACATCCTGATAGATCGGGATGTTCACGTCGACGCGGCCTTCGAGGTAGCTAGCAGCCTGCTCGACGAATCCACGCTGACCGGGCTTCGGTCCAACGTTGAAGAAGTAGTTCACACCAGGAGTGACCGTAACCGGACCCAAAGCGATGGCGTATGCCACACCGGCGCTCAACTCGTGCGAGTAGAGACCGAAGGTTTCGCTGAGGATGTGGTAGTAGGTGTATCCGAGGCTGACTGCGAGGTCACCGAAGGTGTGCGTGTAGGCCGCATACCCGTCGAATTCCTTGTAGCTGGTCTCCGAGATGCCGAAGGCGATCCAGGAACCGATCGTGAGGAAGTCATTCTCGGAGAGGTTGAACGTGACGCTGAGGTCGGTCCAGTAAAGGCTGGAACCGTAGTCCTCAAAGCCTGGAAGGACGTTCACACCGCGGAACATGTAAAGGCTGTCCCAACCGGTGCTCAGGTCGGCATTCCACCACTGAACGGGTTCCACGATTTCAACTTCGGTCTTGTATTCTTTGAATGTCTTGCCGTCTCCAGCCAGGAGCGCCGTGCTCGAGAGCACAGCGGCCGTGGTGACAACTGCAGCGACTTTATTTGCGAGTTTCATAAGGTTGTTTTGTTCTTTGTTTGGTTTTTTTGTGACCCTCCGAAACTTTCGTTTCTCGGGACCAATCACGCTGGTTTGGGCGTGGTTAGCGACCCGTTCAGCATGGATGATGCCAAGTGGAGTAATGGAGGTGATTCAGGGGGTCAATAAATTTCTTTAAAGTTTTTTGAACAATTTTGAACAAGCGCTGTCCTTTTTTTTCACAGCTCCGTTCAGAAGGGGGTTCTGACTCTGAGATTAAAGGGCAACTCATTTGGCAATGATGCTGATATCGGTGGGCTGGATCTGGCAGTGGACGTTCTCGCCCTCGTGGAAATCGAATCCGTCCTGACCGTCGTTCGCGAGCATCGCACCGAGTTCCAGCCCAGACTCGGTGACGACCGTGATCTCGTCGATGGCTCCCTTGAAAATCTCGACCGCGACCCGCGCTGGGAAGACGTTCGCGCCGGCGGGGCGCTCGCGATGAAGGCGGATCTTTTCGGGGCGGAGGGAGAGCAGGATCTCGGAGCTGGTTGGCGGTTCGTCCGATTGCAATTCGACAAGGAGCCCGCCCTCGGTTTCGCAGCTGATGCGGTTTCCGGAGGAGGCGGTGACGCGAGCGCTGACGATGTTGGTCTCGCCGATGAACTCCGCGACGAAGCGGGTGGCGGGTTTGTAGTAAATCTCGGACGCGTTCCCGATTTGTTCGACGCGGCCCTGATTGATCACCGCGACACGATCACTCATCGTCAACGCCTCCTCCTGATCGTGCGTGACGAAGACGAACGTGATGCCGAGACTCTTTTGGAGCAGCTTGAGTTCCCGCTGCATTTGGCCGCGGAGCTTGGCGTCGAGGGCGGAGAGGGGTTCGTCCAGAAGCAGGACCTTCGGCTCGCAGACGATGGCTCGAGCCAGCGCGACGCGTTGGCGTTGACCGCCGGACATCTGCGCGGGGCGGCGATCGACGAATTGCTCGAGGGAAACCATCTCGACGATTCGGTCGACCCGGCGCTTCACCTCGGCGGAGGCGACGCCCTTCATCCGAAGCCCGAAGGCGATGTTGTCGTAAATGGTGAGGTGAGGAAAAAGCGCGTAGCTCTGGAAGACTTGATTGACGTCACGTCGGTAGGGTGGCTTTGACGTCACGTCCTCACCGCCGATGAGGACCTGCCCGGTCGTGGGGGTATCGAAGCCGCTGATCAGCCTCAGACACGTCGTCTTGCCGCAACCCGAGGGTCCGAGAAAGGTCATGAATTCCCCGGCGCGAATCTCAAAGTCGACGTCTCTCAGGGCGACAAAGTCACCGAATTGCTTGTTCACTCCCCGAAGTTCGACCGATCCGCTCATCGGGCGTCACCAATAGCTCGCCGGGATCACCGCGCCCACCCAAAAGAGTTGCGGTCGCGGGCGGGTCCGCCGATTGTCCCGCCGCTTTTAAATGGGGAAACGATTTTGGAACCCGGATTTTCCGTGGCGACCCGCCGCCCCGCCCTTTTTTTACGGCTGGATCGTTCTCCTGGCATCGACGGTCGGAATCGTCGCGAGCCTCCCCGGGCAGACGATGGGGGTGAGCGTCTTCACGGAGTCGCTGATGGCGCACCTCGAACTCAGCCGCGTGCAATTGAGCCTCGCCTACCTTGTCGGCACGACCGGAAGCGGGCTGCTGCTCCCGCGCGGTGGTCAAATGCTCGACCGCTTCGGCGCACGACGGACGATGACCTTCTCGTGCGCGCTCTTCGGCGGCGTCGTGGCGTTGCTGGCTGCCAGTGACTCGGTGGCGCGGGCGGGGAGCGCGCTCCTGGGCACGGATGAACTGTGGCCGGTCTCGCTGGCGGTCATGGCGGTCGGGTTTTTCCTCATCCGATTTCTTGGCCAGGGAATGGTCACGGTGACGTCGCGCACGATGCTCGGGAAGTGGTTCGACCGTCGGCGGGGACTGGTCTTCGCGATCAGCGGGGTGGCCATTTCCTTCGCGTTCTCGATTGCGCCCCAGCCGCTGAATGCACTCATCGAAACTGCCGGTTGGCGTGGAGCCTACCTTTGGATGGGGGCAGGATTGGCCGGGGTTGCCGTGTTTGCCTGGGCTGCGTTCCGCGATAATCCCGAGGAATGCGGACTGGAAATGGACGGCGGACCGGAGTCCGGACCCGCCCGCAAGGTGAACCCTGATCGCGTGATCGTCCGGGACCTCACGCGGGGCGAGGCGGTGCGGACCTTTTCGTTCTGGGCCTTCAATCTCGGCACGGCATGGCAGGCGTTTGCCATCACGGCCTACACTTTCCACGTCGTTGCGATTGGCGAGGAGGCGGGCTTGTCCAAGAGTGCGGTGCTCGCGTTGTTCCTGCCGATGGCGGGAGTGGGTGTGTTTACCAATTTTTTCTCCGGCTGGCTCGGGGATCGAACGCGGGCGAAATACGTCCTGATGCTCCTCACGGGCGGTTTGACCATTGCGGGCCTCGGGATGGCTTGGATGGCGGAACCCGTGGGTCGTTTGCTTCTCATCGTCGGGTTGGGAGTCTCCGGCGGGGCGTTTCAGACGACCGCCGGATTGGTCTGGCCGCGCTACTACGGGCGCACGCATCTGGGCGCGATCAGCGGGCTCAACATGTCGACCATCGTGCTGGCCAGTGCCCTTGGGCCCTACGTCTCCAGCCTGTCGAACGAGTATGCCGGCAGCTTCCGCGTCGGGTTTCTTGCCGCGACGATCTTTCCCGCTCTTCTTTTCGTGGCGGCATTTTTCGCCGGGAATCCGCAGAGAAAACTATCCGCGAAGAAGTCGGTGGAAGATTTCTGAATCCCCGTTTCGCGCTCCGGGAAACTTCTGCTAGCGTCCGCCGATGCTAACGATTCGTGAACTCAAAAAGAGCCATGGCGGGCGCGTTCTGTTCGAGAACGCCGCCATGCAAGTGAACTACGGCGAGCGGGTTGCTCTCGTCGGCCCCAACGGCGCGGGGAAATCGACCCTTTTCTCCATCATCCTCAAACACGACACCGCTGACTCCGGCAGCGTCGACCGTGACGAATGGACCATGATCGGGTACCTCCCGCAGGAAGGCGAAGCCGTCGGCGACGAGACGGTGATGGATATCGCCACGGGACGCGCGGGGGAAATCGACGCCCTCGACAAAAAACTCCGCGCCTTCGAGCAGGATGGCAACGTCGACTCCGGCGAATACGACGAGGCCAACATGCAATTCGAGGCGCTCAATGACCCCCAGGTTGAAGCCAAGGCCAAAAAAATCCTCGCCGGTCTCGGCTACAACGACGCCACCTTCGACAAGAAGGCCAGGGAGCTATCGGGCGGTTGGGTCATGCGCGCCCACCTCGCCAGGCTCCTCGTCATGGAGCCCGATCTCCTCCTCCTCGACGAGCCCACCAATCACCTCGACCTGAATTCCCTCCTCTGGCTGCAGGAATACCTCAAGAGCTACTCCGGCGCCGTGCTCATGATTTCGCACGATCGTTACTTCATGGACGAGCTCGCCCAGTCGGTCTACGAAATCGCGAACCAGCGGCTCGTCCCCTACAAATCGAACTACACCCAATTTCTCGATCAGCGTCAGGCGAACTACGAAAACAACATCGCCGCCTACAAGAATCAGCAGAAACAAATCAAACAGCTCACCGAGTTCATCGAGAAATTCCGCTCCGTCTCGTCAAAGGCCGCTCAGGCGCAGAGTCGCCAGAAAGAACTCGACCGCCTGGAGTTGGTCGACAAGCCGCTGCCTCCCAAGAAACCGTTCAAGTTTCAAATTCCCCAGCCCGAGCGGGGCGGTCAGCGAGCGATTTCGCTGGAGGGCGTTCGTTTCGCCTACGGTGATAACGTCGTCTACGAAAACCTCGACGTCTCCGTCGAACGTGGCGAGCGCACCGTCCTCGTCGGTCCGAATGGCGCTGGTAAATCCACGCTGCTCAAGCTCCTCGCCGGCGTGCTCGAGCCGCAGAAGGGCAAGGTCAACGAGGGTCACAACGCCAAGATCGGCTACTTCAGCCAGCACCGCGCCGACACGCTCGATCCGGAAAAAACCATTCTCGAAGAAGTGCTCGAAGCGGGAAATGGCATCCGCGAAGAGGACGCGCGTGGCATCCTCGGGTCATTTCTCTTCCGCAAGGAGGCGATCTATAAAAAGACGGCCGTGCTCAGTGGCGGCGAGAAAAGTCGACTGAACTTGATCAAGTTCCTCGTCGACCCTCCAAATCTCCTTCTCATGGATGAGCCGACGACCCATCTGGATATCCACACCGTCGAGTCGCTGATCCTCGCGTTGCAGGATTACGACGGCACGCTCGTCTTCATCTCGCATGACGTTCACTTCATCCGCCAACTGGCCAACAACGTCCTCCACGTGAATGGTGGACAGATTATCCCGTATCCCGGCGGCTACGACTACTTCTTGGAGAAGAGTGCCGCGACCGACGATCGGGCTGCCGTCACCATGGCTTGAGGCTCAGCCGGGTCGCTGGCCGAAATGCCCGCCCAAGGGGTTGGTGACAGCTCGAAATAAATTCTCACTATTGCCTTGACGGCATCCGGGATTTCCTCGACCTTCCCGACCCTTTTCCGCTGCTCGCAGCGCACCCTTTTCGCACCCATGGCTAAAGAAATCGTCGCATACATCAAGCTCCAGATCCCGGCGGGATCGGCTAATCCGGCTCCTCCCGTGGGTCCGGCCCTCGGCCAGCAGGGCGTCAACATCATGGCGTTCTGTAAGGAATTCAACGCCGCCACGCAGAAGCAGGCCGGTGACATCCTCCCGGTCGTCATCACCGTCTTCAAGGACAAGAGCTTCACGTTCATCACCAAGCAGCCGCCCGCCGGCATCCTTCTCAAGAAGGCAGCCAACATCGCCGCCGGTTCCAAGGAGCCGAATAAAACCAAGGTCGCCAAGTTGACCAAGCAGCAGGTGATGGACGTCGTCAAAATCAAGAAGCAGGACATGAACACCGACGACGACGAAGCGGCGTTCCGCACGCTCTGCGGCACGGCTCGTCAGATGGGCATCGAAGTCGAAGCCTAAATTTTTCCAACCCAACCGACCGCAGGAGTCTGGCTCACGCCGGACGCTCGGACTGCTGACTAAAATGCAAAAAAAACGCTCCAAACGCTACCGCGCTGCCTCCGAATTGGTGGACGCCAAACGTTACTACCCGCTCGAAGAAGCGGTCAAAGTCCTCAAGACGCTGCCAGCGCCGAAGTTCGACCAGACGGTCACCCTCTCGCTCAAGCTCGGCGTCGATCCCCGCCAGAGTGACCAGATGGTCCGCGGCACCTGCCCGCTTCCGCACGGCAGCGGTAAGTCCGTTCGCGTGCTGGTCTTCGCCACCGGCAACTCCGCCGACGCCGCGACCGAGGCTGGAGCCGAATTTGTCGGATTCGAAGATCTCATTGCGAAAGTTCAGGGTGGTTTTGCTGACTTCGACGTCGCCATCGCCACGCCATCGGCCATGAGCGAAGTCCGTAAACTGGGCCGCGTGCTCGGCCCCCGTGGCCTGATGCCAAATCCCAAGACCGGCACCGTCACCGACGACACCGCCGCTGCGGTCAAGGCCGTCAAAGCGGGTCGGGTCGAGTTCAAGCTCGACAAAAACGCGAATATCGCCGTCCCGGTCGGGAAATTTTCCTTCGACGAAGCCTCGTTGGTCGAGAACGGCACCGCCGTCCTCCAAGCCATCGTCAAGAATCGCCCCGCCACCGCGCGCGGAGCTTTCGTCGACGCCATCACGCTCAGCGCGACCATGTCGCCCGGCCTCGCCATCGACGCGGCGCCGTTCCTCAAGAACTAATTTACCTACCATGCGCCCGGAAAAAACCACGATCGTCGAAGATCTCAGCGCCCGCTTCAAGGGCTCGCCCTACCTCATCATTGCCGACTACACCGGCATGACCGTTCCGCACTTCGCGGAGCTCCGCACGCGTCTCCGCGCCGCCGGGTCCGAGGTCCAAGTCGTCAAGAACAGCTTCGTCAAGATCGCCGCTCGCGACCTCGGGATGCCCGACCTGGCCGCCTCGCTTTCCGGCCAGAACGCCGTCGTTACCGGTGACGTCGACATTTGCGCCGCCGCCAAGGTCCTCAAGACGTTCGCCAAGGAATTCAAGAAACCCGAGCTCAAAGCGGGTGTGCTCGACAACGCGGCGCTCACCCCCGACCAACTCGTTGCTCTGGCCGATCTCCCTTCGAAGGAGACGCTGCAAGCGCAGCTCCTCGGACTGCTTCTCCAGCCCGCGACCCAGCTCGTGCGGACGCTCAACGAGCCCGGCGCCAGCCTGGCCCGCGTCCTTCAGGCCAAAGCCGATCAAGAGGGGGGCGTCGTCGCCTAGGCGAAAAATTTTCGTGGCTCGGCCGACGCCGGGATCCGCGGGAAACCAAACAACCAAAACAGGTTCCTTGTCGGTCCGGCAGCCGCCGGACTCAATTGCCCCGAGGCTTCGGAGCGCGACGATACCAAAAAACATACCATGGCAGATAATACCGAACTCGTAGACAAGCTCAGCGGACTGACCGTCCTGGAAATCGCTGACCTCGTGAAAGCACTTGAAGAAAAATGGGGCGTCAGCGCCGCAGCTCCCGTTGCGGTCGCCGCAGCCGGTGGTGGCGGAGCCGCCGCCGAGCCCGAAGAGGAGAAGACCGCGTTCGACGTGATCCTCGTCGAGACCGGCGGCAACAAGATCGCCGTCATTAAGGAAGTCCGTGCCAACGTGGCCGGCCTCGGTCTCGCGGAAGCGAAGGCCCTCGTTGAAAGCGCTCCCAAGGCACTCAAGGAAGGCGTCACCAAGGAAGAAGCCGAAGAGATCAAGAAGAAGCTCGAAGCAGCCGGCGCCAAGATCGAAATCAAGTAACGTCACCTTCGTCGGAATTTCCGCCCGGTTGGATCAAAAAGTCTGCATTTTGCAAGATTTTTATTGCCAACCGGGCGGCCCGACCTTATTCCAACCAACCACCCTTTTTTGTCCAAGGTCCTGAGTCAGCGATTACGCGCCGCAGTCACTGCCGTCATTCTAGTTCCCGCAGAAGCGAAGAGATTTCGCAATGCGGGCTTTTTGTCGTCTCCAGTGGCTTCGACTCGCAACCGTTTTACGAGGTAACCCTTCGGCCGAAAAGCCAACACCCTGCACCCGCCACATGATCGAGCGTATTCACTTTGGTAAACTCAAGGAGGCCATCCTTCCTCCGAACCTGATCGAACTCCAGATCAATTCCTACGACGAATTTTTCCAACAGGGAGTTGAGCCTTCCAAGCGGAAGGAAGTGGGCCTCCAGGCGGTCTTCAAGGAATTTTTCCCAATTTTTGGCTACGAGGAAAAGGCCAGCCTCGACTTTGTCAGCTACGATCTTGGCGAGCCAAAGATGGGCTTCCTCGAGTCCCAGCGCGAAGGGCAGAGCTACAGCGCGCCGCTTTACGTCACGTTCCGTTACAAGGACGAGATGAGCACCAAGGAAGAGAAAGTCTACATGGGCGAGATCCCGCTCATGACCCCGCAGGGTACTTTCGTGATCAACGGTGCCGAGCGCGTCGTTGTCTCCCAGCTCCACCGTTCGCCCGGCATCTGCTTCGAAACCGACGTTCACCTCAACGGTAAACTCCTCCACAGCTTCCGGATCATTCCGGACCGGGGTTCCTGGCTCGAAGTCCAGTTCGACACGAGCGATCTGCTCTACGTCTACCTCGACCGCCGCAAGCGCCGTCGGAAATTCCTCGCGACGACCTTCCTCCGCGCGCTCGGTTACGGCTCCGACGCCGAGATCATCGGTCTCTTCTACGACATCGAGAAATTGAAGCTGAGCGAGAAGCTGGATGACGAAGAAATCGCCTCCAAGGTCCTCATTGCTGACATTCTCGACGGCGAGGTCACCGTGGCCCGCGCCTTCGAACCACTCACGAAGACCACCGTCCGCGAGCTGATTGGCCTGGGTCACAAGGCGGTCGAAGTCGTCGACACCCAGAACGACGACACGCTCATCAAGTCGCTCAAGAAGGACCCCGCCCACGACGAGGACGAAGCACTCAAAGACATTTACCGCAAGCTTCGCCCTGGCGATCCGCCGACGGTGCAGAATTCCCGCAGCATGCTCAAGCGGCTGTTCTTCGACGGCAAGCGCTACGACCTCGGTCGGGTCGGTCGTCACAAGATCAACCAGAAGCTCGGGATCGACGTCGATCAGGCAACCCGCATTCTGACGAAGGAAGACTTCGTTGCGGCGATGAAATACCTCATCGAGCTTCGTCTTGGCGAGGGCATGGTCGACGACATCGATCACCTCGGCAGCCGCCGCGTGCGGACCGTGGGTGAGCTTCTCGCGAACCAATGCCGCGTCGGCCTCGCCCGCACCGAGCGTCTCGTCCGCGAGCGGATGACGCTTTACGACGTTGGCACCGAGCACATCACGCCGCAGAAACTCATCAATCCGAAAGCGCTCAGCGCGGTGATTCGCGACTTCTTCGGTCGTTCCCAGTTGAGCCAGTTCATGGATCAGACGAACCCTTTGTCCGAGCTGACCCACAAGCGTCGTCTGTCGGCTCTCGGGCCGGGCGGTCTGAGCCGGGACCGGGCAGGTTTCGAGGTTCGCGACGTCCATCCATCGCACTACGGGCGCATTTGCCCGATCGAGACGCCGGAAGGTCCGAACATCGGACTCATCAGCTCGCTCTCGACGTTTGCCCGGGTCAACGACTTTGGCTTCATCGAGACGCCTTACCGCAAGGTAAACGGAAGCCAGGTGACCGATCAGGTCGAATACCTCAGCGGTGATCGCGAAGAGGTTTTCTACATTGCGCAGGCCAACGCTCCCCTTGATGACAAGGGGAACTTCCTCCGCGATAAGGTTTCCTGCCGATACAAGGGAGACTTCGTCGAAGTCGCTCCCGAAGACGTCCAGTACATGGACGTCTCGCCGAAGCAGTTGGTTTCGGTCGCGGCGGGTCTCATCCCGTTCCTCGAGCACGATGACGCCAACCGCGCGCTCATGGGCTCGAACATGCAACGGCAAGGCGTGCCACTCCTCATTTCCGATTCGCCGCTGGTCGGCACCGGACTCGAGGGCCGCGTCGCCCGGGATTCGAAAGCTGTCATCGTCGCCGATGCCGACGGCGTGGCCGCTTCGGTCACCGCCGATCAAATCGTGATCACGAAGGACGGCAAATTGCCCGAAGGCCGCCGCAAGTTCAAACACGACCCGGCCACCGGCGTTTACGTTTACGAGCTCCGGAAGTTCATGCGCTCGAATGCGAGCACCTGCATCAACCAAAAGCCCATCATCTCCAAGGGGCAAAAGATCACCGCCGGCGATGTCCTCGCCGATGGACCGAACACCGAAGATGGCGAACTCGCTCTCGGGCGGAATGTGCTGGTCGCGTTCATGCCTTGGAATGGTTACAACTTCGAAGACGCCATCCTCATCTCCGAGAAGGTCGTCAAGGAAGACATCTACACGTCGATCCACATCGACGAGTTCGAGATTGGCGCTCGCGATACCAAGCTTGGACCGGAAGAGATCACTCGGGATATCCCGAACGTGAGCGAAGAAGCGCTCATGAATCTGGGACCCGATGGCGTCATCCGCGTCGGTGCGGAGGTCAAGCCCGGTGACATCCTGGTTGGAAAAATCACGCCGAAAAGCGAGACGGAGCTGGCTCCCGAGGAGCGCCTCCTGCGCGCCATCTTCGGCGAGAAAGCGGCCGACGTGAAAGACACGTCCCTGACGGTTCCGTCCGGGACCTACGGCATCATCATGGACGTGAAGGTTTCTTCGAAGAAGGAAGTCGCGAAGCAGAAGATGACCCCGACCGAGTCCAAGCGGCAGCAGAAGATGATCCTCGACGATCACAAGCGCCGGAAGGACGAGCTGCACGAGCAACTCACCGAAGCGCTTTCAAACGTGCTTCTCGGCGAGAAAATCCCTCTCGACGTGGTCAACGCGCAGACGGGCGAAATCATCATCCCGGCCAACCGCAAGATCACGAAGCAGCTTCTTCGCAAGCTGGCATCGGTCTACGAGCACGTCGAAATCGACCCAAGCCCGATCCGTAACAAGATCCGCGAGATCATCAGCCAATTCGAAAATCGCTTCACCGAGCTCGAACAGGAGAAGGAAGAGAAAATTGGTTTGGTCGAGAGCGGCGACGACGTCGATCCCGGCATCATCAAACAGGTCAAGGTTTACATCGCCAGCAAGCGCAAGCTCAGCGTTGGCGACAAGATGGCTGGCCGTCACGGAAACAAGGGCGTTATTGCCAAGATCGTTCCCGAGGAAGACATGCCGTATCTGTCCGACGGTTCTCCCGTCGACATCGTCTTGAATCCCCTCGGCGTGCCGAGTCGAATGAACGTCGGACAGGTCCTCGAGACCCATCTCGGCATCGCCGCCAAGGCCCTCGGGTTCAAGGTCGCGACGCCCGTTTTCGACGGCATCACCGAGAAACGCATCCGCGAATACCTCGTCGAAGCGCAGAAGGTGGAAGGCTACGAGTGGGTCAACGAAACCGGTAAAGCCACGCTTTACGACGGACGCACCGGTGACCAATTCGACCAACAGGTCGTTGTGGGCTACATCTACATGCTGAAGCTCGGCCACTTGGTCGCAGACAAAATTCACGCCCGTGCGGTTGGTCCTTACTCGCTGGTCACGCAGCAGCCTCTGGGTGGAAAAGCCCAATACGGCGGCCAGCGTTTCGGAGAGATGGAAGTCTGGGCCCTCGAAGCCTACGGCGCGGCCTACACGCTGCAGGAGCTGCTCACCGTCAAATCCGACGACGTGCAGGGACGCACCCGGATCTACGAGAGCATCGTCAAGGGCGATAACTCGCTCACGGCCGGAACACCGGAATCGTTCAACGTCCTTATCAAGGAAATGCAGGGCCTCGGTCTCGACGTTCGCGTCGGTTCGAAGGACCCGCACGCCCTGCCGGACATCAGCGCGGCCTAAGCCAAATCAACCCCTGCATCGGACCAAAAATCCCAAGAAAAACTTATGATTAATAATTTGCGAGAGTTGAGCGGCCAGGCGGAGCCGCAAGAGCATTTCGACGAAGTCGGCATCACGGTCGCTTCGGGCGAATCCATTCGCTCCTGGAGTAAGGGCGAAGTCAAAAATCCCGAGACGATCAATTATCGGACCTTCAAACCCGAAAAGGGTGGTCTTTTCTGCGAGCGGATCTTCGGACCGACCCGCGATTGGGAGTGCTCGTGCGGTAAATACAAACGCATCAAGCACAAGGGCATCGTCTGCGACCGTTGCGGCGTCGAAGTGACCCAATCCCGCGTTCGCCGCGAACGAATGGGCCACATCGAGCTCGCCGTGCCCGTTTCGCACATCTGGTTCTACAAGTGCATGCCTTCGCGCATCGGCCTCATGCTCGACATGACCAGCCGACAACTCGAGCGCGTCATTTACTACGAGGATTACATCGTCATCGATCCCGGTAACACGCCGCTCGAGCGTTGCCAGCTTCTCACGGAAATGGAATTTCGCGAAGCGGAGGACCAATACGGCGAGACCTTCAACGCCGGGATGGGCGCGGAAGCGATCAAGCGCCTGCTCGAGTCGACCGACCTCCACGCGGTCAACGAAGAGATCGAAGTCGCGATGACCGCGACCCGCAGCAAGCAGCTTCGGAAGAAGTTGGCCAAGCGGCTCAAGCTCGTGCAGGGCTTTGCGCAGTCGAAGACTCGTCCGGAATGGATGATCCTCGAGGTGTTGCCGGTGATTCCGCCGGACCTTCGTCCGCTCGTGCCGCTCGAGGGCGGCCGGTTCGCGACGTCCGATCTCAACGATCTCTACCGCCGCGTGATCAACCGAAACAACCGTCTCAAGACGTTGCTCCAGCTCAAGACGCCGGAAGTCATCATCCGGAACGAGAAGCGTATGCTTCAGGAAGCGGTCGACGCGTTGTTCGACAATGGTCGCCACGGCCGCGCCGTCACGGGTGCCGCCAATCGTCCGCTCAAATCGCTCAGCGACATGCTCAAGGGCAAGGGTGGACGTTTTCGTCAGAACCTGCTCGGCAAGCGCGTCGATTACTCGGGCCGCTCGGTCATCGTGATCGGACCGGAGCTCAAGCTCAACCAGTGCGGTCTTCCCAAGAAGATGGCGCTCGTTTTGTTCGAGCCATTCATCATCCGCCGCCTTAAGGAACTCGGCTACGTTCACACCGTTCGCAGCGCCAAGAAGCTCATCGAGCGGCAGACGCCGGAAGTCTGGGACATTCTCGACGAAGTGACCAAGGGCCATCCCGTCCTCCTCAACCGCGCTCCGACGCTCCATCGTTTGTCAATTCAGGCATTCGAGCCGATCCTCATCGAGGGTGAGGCCATTCGCGTTCATCCGCTGGTCTGCACGGCCTACAACGCCGACTTCGATGGTGATCAGATGGCGGTTCACGTTCCCCTCTCGGTCGAGGCCCAGATGGAAGCGCGCTTGCTGATGCTCGCGCCGAACAACATCTTCTCGCCTTCGAGCGGCAAGCCGGTGACGACTCCGTCGCAGGACATTCCGCTTGGTTGCTACTACCTGACACAGACTCCCCGTCCGGGTGAGTTCGTCGATACCGGTCGACTGCCTCTCTTCGGCGAGCCGTGGGAAGTCGAACTCGCAATCGCCGAGAAGAAGGTCCACACCCACAGCCCGATCCGTTTCAGGAACCCTGATTTCGGAACGAAGACGGTTTACGGTGACGCCGAGAAGCGGGTCATCGAAACGACCGCCGGACGCGTGGTCTTCAACGAGATCTGGCCGAACGACATTGGATTTTACAACAAGGTCTGCGGCAAGAAGCAGCTCTCGGACGTCATCTGGCGTTGCTACCAGGCGGTTGGCCAGGACGGCACCGTCGAGACTCTCGACCGACTGAAGGAAGTCGGGTTCAAGGCGGCGACCCAGGCGGGTATTTCCATCGGTGTCTCCGACATGATCATTCCGACCGAAAAGGCCGGGCTCATTGACAGCGCTTACAAGCAGATCGCCGAGGTCGAAAAACAGTATCGCCGAGGCATCATCACCGACGGTGAGCGTAAGAACAAGGTGCAGGACATCTGGACTCACACCGGCGAAGAAGTGGCGAATGCCCTGTTCCGCACGCTCCAGCACAACGACGGCAAGCCGGAAATGAACACCGTGTTCATGATGGTTGACTCGGGTGCTCGGGGTAACCGGACGCAGATCAAACAGCTCGCGGGAATGCGCGGCCTGATGGCCAAGCCGTCCGGCGAGATCATCGAGCGGCCGATTATTTCGAACTTCCGCGAAGGCCAGTCGGTGCTCGAATACTTCATCTCCACCCACGGAGCTCGAAAGGGCCTGGCCGATACTGCGCTCAAGACTGCGGATTCGGGTTACCTGACCCGCAAACTCGTCGATGCGGCGCAGGACGTCATCATCACCGAAGACGATTGCGGAACGGTCAGCGGGATCGTTGTCCGTCCGATCTACGAGGGCGACGAGGAAGTCGTCAGCCTGGCAACCCGCATCGTCGGGCGCACGAGCTGCGAAACGATCAAGGATCCTGTGACCGCGAAGGCTGCGGTCAAGGCGAACCAGGTCATTGACGAAGAGACGGCAGCGAATTTGGAGCACCTGGGGATCGAGCAGCTCAAGATTCGTTCGGCGCTCACGTGCGAATCCAAGCGTGGCGTCTGCAAGCAGTGCTACGGTCGCAACCTCGCCAACGGCGGCGAAGCGAAACTCGGCGAGGCGGTCGGCATCATTGCCGCTCAGTCCATCGGCGAGCCCGGCACGCAGCTCACGATGCGAACCTTCCACGTCGGCGGCACCGCCAGCCAGACGTTCAAGCAGCCCATCATCAAGGCGAAAAACGACGGAACGCTCAAATTCAACGAGATGCGCACGGTGCAATCGTTGGAGAACACGTTCATCGTCCTCTCGAAAAACGGTTCCGTCACCGTCCACGCTCCCGACGGACGTGAGCTCGAGAGCTACAACGTGGTCGTGGGTTCGGTGATTTCGATTGCCGATGGCTCGGACGTCAAAAAGGGCGAAACGTTCATCACCTGGGATCCCTATAACGTTCCGATCATCACGGAGAAGGCCGGTAAGATTGCCTTCCGCGACATGATCCCGGGCGTCACGATCCGCAAGGAGACCGACGAAACGACTGGCTCGAAGGGCATGGTCGTCATCGAGCACAAAGAGGATTTGCATCCGCAGATCGTCATCGAAGACTCCAACAAGGAAGTCCTCGCGAGCTACTCGATTCCGGCCGGCGCGCACGTCGACGTCAAGGATAAGGAAAAGGTGCAGGCTGGTCAGCGACTCGCCCGAACCCCGCGTAAGATCGCCAAGACGAAGGACATTACCGGTGGTCTTCCCCGTGTTGCGGAGTTGTTCGAGGCCCGTCGTCCGAAAGACGCGGCTGAGATCGCGAAGATCGACGGCGTCGTCGATATCGGCGGCACGGTTCGCGGCAAGCGGCGGCTCATCGTTACCGATCCGGAAACCGGCGCGGAGGAAGAACACCTGATCCCGCTCAGCAAGCACATCATCGCGTTCAAGGGCGACACCGTCACCAAGGGGCAGCAGCTCACGGATGGACCGGTCGTTCCGCACGAGATCCTCGAGATCTGCGGAGCCCAGGAGCTTCAGGAGCATTTGCTCAACGAAGTGCAGGAGGTCTATCGACTGCAGGGCGTCGAGATTAACGACAAACACATCGAGATCATCGTCCGGCAGATGCTGCGCAAGGTGAAGATCACCGATCCCGGCGACACGACTTTGTTGTGGGGCGATCAGATCGACCGGCAGGTTTTCGAAATCGAAAACGCCTCCGTCATCGAGAAAGGCGGCAAGCCCGCCGAGGCGTCCCCCGTTTTGCTCGGCATCACGAAGGCGTCGCTCGAGACCGATTCCTTCATCTCGGCGGCATCCTTCCAGGACACCACGCGGGTCCTCACCGAAGCGGCGACGCTCGGCAAGGTGGATCGCCTGCGCGGATTCAAGGAAAACGTCATCATGGGTCACCTGATTCCGGCGGGAACTGGTTTCCCGGCAAACCGTGACTTCGATCTCGAAAATCTTGGTGAGGCAATTGCCGAACCCGAACCCGTATTCATTGAACAAGAAGCCAGCTAGGCTAAACAACGACACCACCTACTGGCATGACAACCGAAGACACCTCCTCCAAAATGGAAATGATGACAGAACTCCTCGAAGCGGGAGTGCATTACGGACACCAGACGAAGCGCTGGAATCCAAAGATGAAGGAATTCATCTTTCAGGAAAAAAACAGCATCTACATCATCGATCTGAGCAAGACCGTCGATCAGCTCGACGTGGCAACGAAATACCTGCACGACCTCGTCAAGGGCGGCGGCAAGGTCCTTTTCGTTGGCTGCAAGAAGCAGGCGCAGGAAGCGGTGCGGGAAGCGGCGAAAGCCAGCGGCCAGCTCTTCGTGAACCAGCGTTGGCTCGGCGGAACGTTGACGAATCTCCAGACGATTCGCAAGAGTGTGGCGCGTTACCGCGCCATTGAAGACATCGAAAAGTCACCGACCTACTCGAAAATCGGTAAGAAGGAAGCTTCAGCTCTTCGGCGCGAGCATGATCGTCTGCACAAGAATCTCGAGGGCTTGCTCGACATGGACAAGCTGCCTGACGCGCTGATCATCATCGACACGAACCGCGAAGAGATCGCGGTCGCCGAGGCCAACCGTCTCAAGGTGCCGATCGTCGCCATCGTCGACACGAATTGTGATCCCGAGCGCGTCGAATACCCGATTGCCGGCAATGACGATGCCATCCGTTCGATCCGCGTGATTCTTCAGAAGCTCGTTGATGCCATTATGAGCGCCAAGGGCCACAAGGCGAAGCAGTCCGCCGACGTCGACGTCGATCTGGCTGCCGTCTCCGAGTAGCCCTTTTAGACAGGATCAACAGGATTCTCAGGATTATGAGGGTCCCGGCCCTCCTGTCATCTTTTCACCAATCTTGTAAATCCCGTTAATCCTGTCCGAATCACCATGCCCGAAGTTACTTCTGCCCTAGTCAAAGCTCTCCGCCAAAAAACCAATGCGGGGATGATGGATTGCAAACGCGCCCTCGTCGAAACGCAGGGCGACATCGACGAAGCCGAGAAGGTTCTCCGCAAGAAAGGGATGGCCAGCGCTGGCAAGAAAGCCGATCGCGCGGCGAAGGAAGGCGTTGTCGCCTCCTACATCCATTTGCAGGGGAAGGTCGGCGTGCTCGTCGAGATCAATTGCGAGACCGATTTCGTCGCCAAGAACGAGATTTTTCGCGAATTCGTTAAGGACATTACGCTCCACATCGCGGCGGCTCATCCGACCGTGGTCAGCCGCGAGCAGGTCGATCCTGCCGTCGTCGAAAACGAGCGGGAGATCTACGCCGCCCAGATGAAGGACAAGCCCGCCAATATCGTCGAGAAGATCGTCGATGGGAAGGTTGACAAGTTTTTCAGCACGACCTGCTTGCTGGAGCAAGCGTTCATCAAAAATCCCGATCTGACGGTGAAGGATGTCGTGAATCAAAAGATCGCCGAGCTGGGCGAGAACATTCTCATTCGTCGCTTCGTGCGATACATGGTCGGCGAGAGCCTGCCGGGCGAAGAAGAAACCGAAACGGACTCCGAGTAGTCGAACGACCGATCAGATTATGAATTACGCCCTTCTTCACCAAGCCAACGAGACGATCGTGGACAAGCAGATCCTGATCAACATGGTATCGCGTCGGACGCGTCAGCTCAGTAGCGGGATGCGTCCGTACGTCGAGGTGGGTCCGCGGATGACCTTCGCCGACACCGCATTGGCCGAGATTGTGGCCGGTAAACTGGTGTCTCGCGAGCCAGTCTCACTGGAGGAATAAGGAGGAGCGAGCCTCAGGCTGGCTGAAAGACTTCCTGCAAGCCGGAGGCTTGCGTTACCTTGGGCCATGGCTTCTTCCGAGATTACCACCAACCGGAAGGCGCTTCACGAATACCACATCGAGGAAAAGCTCGAGGCGGGTATGGAGTTGCGCGGGACCGAAGTGAAGTCGATCCGCGCGGGTCACGTGAATTTACGCGGGGCTTACGCCCGGATCGACAACGGAGAGGTCTTTCTCTGCGACGCGGACATCCAGCCCTACGCGCAGGCCAGCGCCGAGCAGCACGAGCCAAAGCGGAAGCGGAAGCTGCTGCTCCACAAACGGGAAATCGATCAGCTTTACGGCGCGGCCAACGTGAGCGGGAGGACACTGGTCCCGCTGAAGCTTTACTGGAGCAAGGGAAAAGTGAAGTGTCAGATCGGGATCGGGAAGGGAAAGCACGCGGTCGACAAACGAGCCGATCTGAAGAGCAAAGCGGTGAAACGTGAAGCGGATCGAGCGGTCGCCGGGTTCAATCGCCGCTAAACGTCGCCGACCGAGTCCTCGACACTGGCAGAGGACAATGCATTCGGCTGGAGCAAAGATAGCTTTCCCTTGGGAGTGGGAGATTGTTTTCCGATTTCACCACGCCCACTGGAAAAATGGTTCACGCTGGGGAGGATAAAATCGGCCTCTAGTCCGGAAGGCACGTGGATGATGTTGCGGTGAGCGTGCGAATCGCGGTCATTTTCCGCAGCATAGGAGCGGTCTGGCGCGTCGCCCCGACAGCCTCAACGCTGGAAGGTGCTGAGCGACGCGATGGCTAGTGAGTGGAGCAGAGACGCGGGGGCGCCAGTCCGATTTGGTTTTTGCACCCGGACCCCTATCGCCCGGAGGTCGGTCGAAGATTTTGAAATTTGTCATCAAGAGCACTCGTTGGCGGGTTGCTACCCGCTCGGTGAATGGTCGGATGGGTGGGGGGAATAGGTCCGGAGGATCTGCGCGATCTCCCCGAGTCGGACGGGTTTGGTGAGAAAGTCGGTCATTCCAACTTCGAGGCAGTGGGCTCGCTCCTCTGGGAGCGCGGCTGCGGTGAGTGCGATAATCGGAAGGAGGGCAGCGCGGCGTTGGATCTCCGTTGTGCCGGGATCGGTAGCCCAGGCTCGGAGGCGGTTGGTGGTTTCCCAACCGTCGAGGTAGGGCATGTGACAGTCCATGAAAATGACGTGGGGGAGAGGCTCCCGTTGGAGAACCGACAGGGCTTCGTCGCCGTTGGAAGTAATCGTGCTTTGGCACGAGAGCTTGCCGAGCTGGCTGGTGAGGATCTTTTGGTTGATGACGTTGTCCTCAACGGCGAGGACGCGTAGTCCGGGAAAGGCCGCCGCTTCATTGGGAGCGGAGGGTGCTGTGATTTCCGGTTTGGCGGACGCCAGGGAGATGGTGAACGAGAAGGTCGAGCCCTTTCCAAGTTCGCTCTCGACACTCAGGTGGCCACCCATCATGCCGACGAGGCGGGAGCTGATGGCGAGTCCGAGACCGGTCCCGCCGAAGCGGCGGGTTGTGGACGCGTCGGCCTGGGTGAAGCGGTCAAAAATCCGGGCGGTCGTCGGACCATCCATCCCGATCCCGGTGTCGCGAACTTCGAAGCAAATGGGTGCCGGATTGCTCGTCGGTTCGACTGACGTGACGACGACGTCCACGCGACCGTCGGGGGGGGTGAATTTGAGGGCGTTCGAGATGAGGTTGAGGACGATCTGGCGGATTCGAAGACTGTCGCCTTTGAAATGGCGGGAGATCATGCGGTCGACGGTGAATTTGAGATTTGCACCGCCGTGGTCAGGCCGCGTCGCGGCGAGTGCGACGGTGTCGGATACCAGCCGAGGGAGGTCAAAAGCGTGAAGCTCGAGGTCGAGATGGCCGGCTTCGATCTTGGAAAAATCGAGAATGTCGCTGATGAGGTTGACGAGGAGTTTGCCCGAGTCGGCGATGAGCCGGGTGTGTTCGTCGGCGTCGTCGGGGAGGTTTTCATTGCGGAGGAGAAGATCGGTCGAGGCGATGATACCATTGAGCGGCGTGCGAATCTCGTGGCTCATGTTGGCAAGGAAGTCACTCTTGGCGGTGGAGGCCTCGTTGGCACGCTGGGTGGCGGTTTCCAGATCGAGCGTGCGTTCACGGACGAGACGTTCGAGGTTCTCGTTCGTGGCTCGGGACGCGGCCAGGGACTTTTCGCTTCGGCGCTGGGCGAATTCGAGAATGCGAACCAGGGCGTTTCCGACCGAGAAGATGAATCCTGTCGCGATGAGTCCATCCCGGAGAACCGTATTGGCAGCAGCGTGCGTCGTTGCGAGCGAAGGATCCGGGTGAAAGGCGAGAACGTGAAAACCGATTTGGCTGGCGGTCGTTGCGAGGAGAATCACAAGTGAAACCAACGGTGACGCAAAAACAAGCGCGATGAGGAGGTAGACCAAGCCAAACAGAAGAATCTGAACTGCACCGCTGACGGGGTCGGGGTAGGTGGGGACGAGGAAGACGATGGTTAGAATCCCGCCCGTCGTGAGCAGGACCAGATGGTTTCCCGCTGTCCGCGAGTGGCCGCGGAGAACAGCGCGAAACGCGTGGGCGGCAGCGAGGAGGATGACCGCGTTCATCGCCAAGCGGAGGGAAAGATGGGACGGCTGGACCAGCAGAAGCTTCCCGATATTGAACGGGATAAAGCAGATCGTCAGTCCGCAGATGGTGGCGAGAAGGCGTGCTTTGAGACCGACGAAACTGGATTGCCCGCGGTAGGCGCTTTCGAACCGATCCGAGAGTTGCGCTAAACCCTTCCGCTTGTTCAAGGTGCATTTCTAGCGTGGGTGCCGTGGATTCGACAACGCGGAAAATTTCGACCGAGACCAGCATCGATCAGGTTTTTCCTCGAAAAGTGCACGACCGGCTATGGCTGAGGAACTAGAATGCTTCCTGTTTTCGTCCAGATTGAATGGTCAAAGTGAATGACGGGTCCTCCTCAGGTGCCTTTCCCATCCAATCGAAGAATTCTCGGGGAGATAGGGGGCAGGCTGCAAAAAGTGAATCGTTAGTCGGAGGCCCCCTGTCGATTTCCGTGACACTGCGGTGCGGCGAATAGTGTTCGAATGACGTAGGTTTTACGGAAATTATACGTCATGGCAAAGCTCACCCTCCATGTTCCGGAGGATCTCGTTGACGCAGCGAAGATCGAAGCAGCGGCGCGCGAAGTGTCCGTTTCGAAATTGGTGAGCGATTTTTTCAGGAACCTCGCCTCGCAGAACCGAGGGCGCTCCGGCGATGGCGACGTTCTTGCTCCGCGCACTCAGCGCCTTTCTGGCTGCGTGCGCGACAGCAACTTCGAAGACTACGTCGATTACCTCGAGAAAAAGCATTCGTGAATGCGCTGATTGATACCAACGTGATCATTGATGTCCTGGCACAGCGCGAGCCGATTTTTTAAAACTCGGCACGCGTTCTCGACCGAGCCGAGCGGGGGGATTATTCGGGCTGGCTGTGCGCAACAACCGTTGCGACGGTCTTCTATCTCGTTCGTCGGCATATCGGCTCTGAGGATGCGAGAAGCCGAATCCGGGATTTGACGGCGATTTGCTCCGTGGCGGCGGTGAACGCATCCGTAATCGGTGCCGCGCTCGAGAGCAAAATCACCGACTTCGAGCACGCCGTGCTTGATCAGGCAGCTCTGACTGCGGGTGCCGACTGCATTGTCACTCGTAACGCGGCGGATTTCAGGTGCTCTTCGCTGTTAATTTACTCGCCGGCCCAATTCCTTTCGGTCCTGAACGAAGAGTGGGCGTAGAGGAGCGATCACCTCGCGGACGGGGGCAGTCGTTGGGTTGTGACCGTCGGGGAGCCAGGCGGGGGGAAGTGGCGCTGCGCGCTGGGGGTCGGGTGACGAGCTGGAAGCTCGTCACGGCGGACAGGATGTCCGCGCTCCCCGTCGTTGATGGGGGAGGGGACGTGGTGGTAGGGTGCGGCCATGAAACGTCTGCTGCTCGTTGATGGGCATTATTTTCTCTATCGGTCTTATTACGCGATCAGGGGGCTGACGAATTCGAAGGGGGAGGCGACGAACGCGGTGTTTGGGTTCACGAAGGCGGTGCGTCGGATGCTGGTGGATCTGAAGCCGGATTTTGCGGCGGTCGTGTGGGACGCGGGTCTGCCGGAGCGGCGGACGGAATTGCAGCCGGAATATAAGCAGAACCGAACCGCGATGCCGGACGATATGCGACCGCAGGAGGCCTTCCTACAGGACGTGATGGTGCCGGCGTTGGGGATCACCGGTGCGTCGGTGCCGAACACGGAGGCGGACGACCTGATCGCGTCCTACGCGCTGGCATTTTCCGGTGAGACCGTGATCGCGACGAACGACAAGGATATCCTGCAGCTCGTGTCGGATCGGATCCGGATCTACTCGACCAATAAGACGGACGTGGCGGATCCGAAGGTGGGGTTTGGGCTGCTGGGACTGGAGGAGATCCGGGTGAAGTGGGGGGTGGAACCGCGACGGATCCACGACGTGCTGGCGTTGACGGGGGACAGCTCGGACAACATCCCGGGGGTGGCAGGGATCGGGGCGAAGACGGCGGGGGCGTTGATCAATCAATTCGGGACGGTGGAGGAAATGCTGGAGCGGACGGGCGAGATCGCGAGCGCGAAGGTGCGGGAGAAGGTGGAGGGGGCGAGGGAGCTGATCCGGCAGAATCGGGAGATGGTGAGGCTGGATCTGGATCTCGAGTTGCCGGTTCCGCTGGATCGGCTGGGGATCGAGCCGGATTACGCGGCGCTGGTGGAGGCGGTGCGGGGGTGTGAGTTCAAGTCGCTGCTGGCGGAGGTGGAACGTGAGGCGAAGGCGGTGGGCGAGGCGGGCGAGGACGCGTCGGGGCAGGGCGAACTGTTTTGATTTTGGAATTTCGATTTTGGATTTTGGATTGGGTGCGGGCGTGTGATTGAATTCGCCTGATGACGAAGATGTTTGATGGTCAGGTGGCGGTGGTCACGGGTGCGGGTCGGGGGATTGGCGAGGCGATTGCGCGACGGCTGGCGGCTGGTGGCGCGAAGGTGGCGGTCGTGAGCCGGACGGAAAATAATTCCCAGAAGGTTGCGGAATCGATCAACGCGGAGGAACCGGGTGCGGCGAGGGCTTACGCGGTGGACGTGGCGGACTTCGATGGGGTGCAGGCGGCTGGCGAAGCGATCCTGGCGGACTTCGGGCGGGTGGATATCCTGGTGAACAACGCGGGGATCACGCGGGATGGGCTGGCGATGCGGATGGGGTCGGAGGACTGGGACGTGGTGCTGGCGACGAATCTGAAGGGTGCGTTCAATTTCACTCGCGCGGTGTTGCGGACGATGGTGAAGCAGCGCAGCGGGCGGATCGTGAACATCAGCTCGGTGAGCGGGCTGATGGGGCTGGCGGGGCAGGCGAATTACGCGGCGAGCAAGGCGGGGTTGATCGGGATGACGAAGGCGATGGCGCGGGAGGTGGCGTCGCGTGGGATCACGGTGAACGTGGTCGCGCCGGGGTTCATCGAGACGGACATGACGGCTGATCTATCGGAGGAGATCCGGAAGGGGGCGCAATCGCAGATCCCGCAGTCGCGGTTTGGTGCGGTCGAGGACATCGCGGCGGCGGTGGCCTTTTTTGCCGGGGCTGAGGCGGCGTTCATCACTGGTCAGACGCTGGCCGTTGACGGCGGGATGTCGATGTAGCCATGAAGGTCTTCTTCCTGCGACACGCTGAAGCCGAGGACGCGGCGGCATCTGATTTTGAACGGCGCCTGACGTCGACTGGACGGCAACAGGCGCGGAGGGTGGGGACATTTTGCCTGCGGAATGAATTTGTCCCGGAGATCATCCTCACCAGCCCGCTGGTGCGGGCGGAGCAGACCGCCCAGATTGTCGCGCAGGTCCTGCCGGGTTGCGAGGTGGTGACGGAGCGGTGGTTGGCGAGTGGAATGAGCGGGAGCCGGTTTTTCGAGGGCATCGTGGCCTACCGGATGCATGGTAGCGTGATGGTGGTGGGGCACGAGCCGGACTTCAGTGAAGCGATCTCGGCGGCGGTGGGATCGGCGAGCTTGGCGGCGGTGCGGGTGCGGAAGGCGTCGGTGACGCTGGTAGATTTCGGGGCCTTGCGCCCGGGTAACGGGTGGGTGGATTGGAGTCTGCCGGTGCGCTTGATGGGGCAGGAGGAATGAAAATTTTATGAAACCAGACGTGAAGCATTCGAAGGATTTTGTCGGCGACGCAGTCGCCTTGATCGTGGAGGCGGCGACGGAGGCGTTGCGCGAGCGGGGTGAGTTCCGACTCGCGCTCAGCGGCGGGAACACGCCGAAGTCGGTTTACGCCGCGTTGGCCAGGGAGGAGATCGATTGGTCGCGGGTGGTCGTGACGTTCGGCGACGAGCGGTGCGTGCCGCCGGATGACGCGGACAGTAATTTCCGGATGGCCAGCGAGAGCCTGCTCGATCACGTGCCGATCCCGGACGGGAACGTGTTGCGGATGGCGGGTGAGAAGGAACCGGTGGACGCGGCGCGGGAATACGAGGCGGAATTGCGGCGTCGGGCCGGGGAAGGCGTTTTCCGTCATGACCTGATTCTGCTGGGCATGGGCCCGGACGGACACACGGCGTCGTTGTTTCCGGGGACGGCGGCTTTGGCGGAGACGGAGCGATGGATCGTGGAGAATTACGTCGCGGTAAAAGAGACGTGGCGGCTGACCTTCACTTATCCGTTGATCGACGCGGCGAGGCACGTGGTTTTCCTCGTGAACAGCGCGGGAAAAGACGAGATCCTGGAAGAGGTGTTCAGCGGGACGTCGAGTTACCCGTGCGCGTCGGTGGCGCCGACCGATGGGAAGTTGACCTGGCTCCTGGGCGCGTAAGGCGAGCTTACTTGGCGTCGTCCTCTCTGGGCGGCGGGCCGGTGACGGAGGGCGTCTGGTCGGCATTGCTGACGACCTTTTTCATGTGGAGCTTTTTCACGGGCGGGAGGATGTCGGCGAAGGCGGCTCCGTAGATGTCCCAGGCGGTGAGGAAGAGTCCGCACACGACCGGGCCGACGATGAAGCCGATGGGGCCGAAGAGAAAGAGCCCGCCGAGGGTGCCGATGAGGATGAGCAGGTCGGGCATCTCGGCATCCTTGCCGACGAGGGTGGGGCGCAGGACGTTGTCGACGGTGCCGACGACGGCTGCGCACCAGATCGCGACGGCGGTCGCGGCGACGGGTTGGCCGGAAATGTAGAGGTAGATCACGGCGGGGACCCAGACGAGGGCGGCGCCGATACCCGGGACGATGGAGAGGATCACCATGATCGTGCCCCAGAAGGCGACGCCCTGGATGCCGGCGAAGTAGAAGGCAATTGCCGCCAGGGAGCCCTGGATGAGTCCGATGAGGAGGGTGCCTCTGACCGTGGCCTTGGTCACCGAAATGAAGCGTTGGAGCATGCGGACTTCGTCGTCGTGACTGAGCGGCATGTAGTAAAAGATCTTCTCCAGGATGCGGGATCCGTCCTTCAGGAAGAAGAACATGGCGTAGAGCATGACGAAGAAATTGAGCAACAGCCCGGCGGTGCCCGCGGTGAGGGCGGACGCGCTGCCGACGAGATAGCCGCCGACACCCTTCACGGCGGTGCCGACATTTCGCATGATGACCTCCTTGGTCGGAACGAGGTCGGCGACGGCGGGGAGGCGCTCGACCAGCCAATCGTGGGGATCGAAGGAATCGGAACCCGACATGGCCTTGGTACCCAGGGAATGGCGGTGTCGCTCACGTCGATGGCCTGTTTGACCACTAGGCCGAGGAAGGCGCTGAGCGGGCCGACGATGATGAAAAAGAGGATCAGGAGCGTGACGCCGGATGCGGCGGAGCGGCGACCGCGGAAGAGCTTCACGAGCCAGCGGTAGAGCGGGCTGCAGAGGCCGGCGAGGATCGCGCCGAGGAGGAGGGCCTTTAAAAATGGCCAGGAGACCGCGAGGAAGAGGAGCGTGATCCCGAGGACGAGGATGAGCACGAAGGCGGCGCGAAAGGTTTTTCCGTTGATGTTGAGATCTTCCATGGCGTGAGGCGGGCTGGGTTTGGCGCAATCAATCAGGAATCGTGCGTTCGGTCGTGGTTTTTCTGACTCGTCTCGGGGCGGTGAGGTTGGTTTGTGCTTCCGCCCGCTCGGGGGATTCGGGCAGGGTGAGTGGGTATGAAAGCTCCCATTAAAATTGCAGTGACCGGTGCGGCGGGTCAGATCGGCTATTCTCTCCTGCCCCGGATCGCGTCGGGTGGACTCTTCGGGCCGGATCAACCCGTTTCGCTGAGTCTGATCGAGATCGAGCCCGGGATGAAGGCGTTGGAAGGCGTGATCATGGAATTGCACGATTGCGCGTTTCCGTTGCTGGCCGAGGTGAACGGGACTTCGGACCTGGATGCGGGATTCGACGGAGTGAACTGGGCGTTGCTCGTGGGCAGCGTTCCGCGGAAGGCCGGGATGGAGCGGAAAGATTTGCTCGGGATCAACGGGAAGATTTTCGTTGGTCAGGGGCGGGCCATTGCGAAGAACGCGGCGTCGGACGCGCGGGTGCTGGTGGTGGGGAATCCCTGCAACACCAACTGCCTGATCGCGATGAACAATGGGCGGGACCTGCCGGCTGACCGGTGGTTCGCGATGACGCGGCTGGATGAAAATCGCGCGAAGACGCAGCTCGCGCTGAAGGCCGGGATGCATTGGAGCGACGTGGATCGGCTGGCGATCTGGGGCAATCACTCGGCGACGTTGTTCCCGGATTTTGGGAATGCCCGGATCGGTGGCAAGCCGGTGGGGGACGTGATCGGCGAGTCGGATTGGCTGGAGGGCGAGTTCATCAAGACGGTCCAGCAGCGCGGGGCGGCGATCATCGCGGCCCGCGGACTGTCGTCGGCGGCTTCGGCGGCTCACGCGGCGATCGAGACGGTGCAGTCCATCGTGGAGCCAACGCCGGGCGATGATTGGCACAGCGTGGCCGTGTGTTCCGACGGAAGCTACGGCGTGGAGGAGGGGCTGATGTGCTCCTTCC
Organism: uncultured Verrucomicrobiae bacterium; assembly: GCA_963740185.1. GTDB lineage: Bacteria > Verrucomicrobiota > Verrucomicrobiia > Chthoniobacterales > JAATET01 > CAVVKW01. The sequence continues at coordinate 55,247 of CAVUDH010000019.1, read as the reverse complement.
CCGTGCGGTCGGATGGTCAGAAGGTTGAGATCGTGCAGGGCGTGGAGTTGTCGGAATTCAGCCGGGCGAGGGTCGACGCGACTGTCGACGAGCTGCGGCAGGAGCGGGAGATGGTCTCGGAGCTGCTGTGAGGCGGGGCGCTGGGTGGGGGAGAGTGCGGCTTCGCCGATGGGAACGGGTCGCGGGCTGGAAGCCCGCGACGGCGACCAGGATGGTCGCGCTCCCCATCGATTTGCGATGAGTGCGTTTCGGCTGGCGGCGGTGCTTGGGTTGACCGGCGTGGCGTTGGGTGCGTTTGGCGCGCACGGGTTGGCTGATTTACTGGAAGCAAACGGGCGGGTTGAGGTCTGGAAGACGGCGGCCTTCCATCAACTCGTTCACGCGGTGGCATTGCTGGCGTTGGCCGCTGCGGGGCGGGCGGATCGCTGGGTGGCGGGCCTGTGGGTCGGCGGGGTGGTGATTTTCTCCGGGAGTCTTTACGCGTTGGCGATGACGAATGTCGGGTGGCTGGGGGCGATCACGCCGATTGGTGGAGTCGGATTGATCGCGGGCTGGGTGGTTTTACTGGTGCGAGGAAGATGAAAACGGCGAGTGAGCGGCTGGAGGTGCGGACTTCGGGGAAGGGGACCTACGAGATCACCGGCGGCGTCGAGCGGATCGTGCGGGAGAGCGGGGTGCGAACCGGGATCGTGACGGTGTTTCTGCGGCACACCAGCGCGAGTCTCGTGATCTACGAAAACGCGGACCCTTCGGCGCGAGAGGATCTGCACCGCTACTTCGAGGATCTGGTCCCGGAGGACGATCCGGCTTGGATTCACACGGCCGAAGGGCCGGACGACACGACGAGTCACTTGCGGATGGCACTCACGCGAACGAGCGAGACGGTCCCCGTGATCGGCGGACGAACGTCGCTGGGAACCTGGCAGGGAATTTTTGTTTTTGAACACCGAGCCGCCTCCCATCGTCGGCAGGTCGACGTGGTCGTGATCGGGGAGTAGTCGCGCGCGGAGACGCCGCTACGCGACAAACAGATCGCGGAGTTGATCGAGCGTTACATCCGCGAGGCTTCCCACGGTCTGGTCGGCTTTTCCTTCCAGCGCGGAGATCGGCTCGGTCGTGGCGACGCCGATGGATTTCATCCCGCCCGCCCGCGCGGCTGCCAGTCCCACGAGCGCGTCTTCGAAGACAACGCAGTTCGCCGGGGCGATGCCGATCAGTTTCGCCGCGTTCAGAAAAACCTCGGGGTCCGGCTTGCCGTGGCTGACGTCTTCGCCGGTCACCATCCCGGCAAAGAAGGATCCCAATCCGGTGATTTCGCAGATGGTTTCGATGTTTTCGCGGTGAGTCGAGGACCCGACGACGCAGGGAACGCCCGCAGCGCGGAGAGCGGTCAGCAGTTCCCTGGCACCGGGAAGCGGCGTCACGCCGTCGCGCCGCACGAGATCACGGTAGAGTTCTTCCTTCCGCAAGCCGAGCTGGTGGATCTCGTCCGGGTCGGTCGCCCAGCCGAGATCGGGAATGATGCGTTCGTTCTTCTTGCCAAATCCCCGTTTAAAATGACCTTCGGGGAGTGGTTTCCCAATTTCGTCGGCCAACAGCTCCCAGGAACGCTCATGTTGCGCTGACGAATCGATGACCACCCCGTCCCAATCAAATATTGCTCCAAAACTCATGCGGTTCCATTACGTGAACCGAGCCACCCGCGCAAACTTCCTCGCGCTTCTTTGCCTCATGATCTCTTCGCTCTCCGCCGCGCCCGTTCGCGACGTCGTCCTCATTCACGGGATTCTCGATACCCCGTGGACCATGCGAAAGCTGGATCGCTGCTTGAAGGAAGCGGGATTCACCACGCACGTGATCAAACTGAAGCCCGCTACGGGGGTGGCTCCGCTGGAGGTGCTGGCCGCCCAGGTGAGGGACGTCGTGGAGGCGGACATCGCGCCCGGCGACCGCTTTTCCGTCGTTGGATTCAGCATGGGCGGAGTGATCGCCCGCTACTACGCGCAGCGCTTGGCCGATCCGGATCGAATCGATGCGCTGGTCACGATCTCGACTCCTCACTGCGGGACCTGGCTGGCGTATGTCTTGCCATTTTCCGGGGTGCGGCAGATGCGGCCACGTAGCGCACTCTTGCGGGACCTCGATGACGACGTGGAGGAATACGGTGACATCCGGTGGGTTACGATCCGGACGCCGCTGGATCTGATAATCGTGCCGTCGTCGAGCTCACGGCTGGACTGGGCGGAGAACCATTCGTTCCCTGTGCTGATGCATCCTCTCATGGTCTTTGATGACCGGGTGATCAACGAGATGATCCGCGTCCTGAGATCCGACGGTGAGGTTGGGCGTAAGCAGACGAGAGCCGCAGAAAGCGGCAAGCGGTGAGGGACTTTTAGCAGGAAGTCGGCTCGCGGGTGGCGAGTTTGACGCCGTGGGGGATGGCTCCGGCGACGAAGCCGAGGCATTCCACCGCGCCGCTGGGTTTGCCCGGGAGCGCGATGACGAGGGCACCGTCGACGACCGCCGCGATGCCGCGGGAAAGGATTGCGTTCGGCGTGATCGCCAACGAGCCGGCTCGCATCGCTTCGCCGAAGCCCGGGATCTCGACCCGCATGACCCCTCGGATCGCCTCGGGCGTGACGTCGCGCTCGGCGATCCCGGTGCCGCCAGTGGTCAGAATGAGGCCGCAACCCTGAGCCGCGAACGAACGCAGAGCCTCCGCGATACGGTCGATTTCGTCGGGCACGATGGCGTCGGCGACGACCGTCCAGCCGCGTCGTTCGCAGTCCGCTCTCACCGCCGGGCCTCCGGCGTCGGCGTAGTCGCCGGCGGCGGCGCCGTTCGCGAGACGGTGATGACTCCAACGTTCATTCCGCTGCTTTCGTTTTTGAGACGACGTGAATGCCTTCGATGATCATTGCTTTGTCCACGGCTTTGCACATGTCGTAGATGGTGAGCGCGGCGACGCTGACGGCGGTGAGGGCCTCCATTTCCACCCCGGTGCGGGCGGCGGTCTTCGCGCGCCCGAGGATCAGGATTCCGTCGTCTTCGAACGAGAAATCCACGGCCACCTCGGCCAGTGGAAGCGAGTGACAGAGCGGGATGAGGCTGGCCGTTGCTTTCGCGGCCTGGATGCCCGCAATCCGGGCGGTGGCCAGGACGTTGCCCTTGGCAATCCGATCGTCCGTGACGAGGTCCAGCGTGGCGTCGGCCATTCGGACAAATCCTTCGGCGACGGCTTCCCGGGCGACGGCGGGTTTGGCGGAAACGTCCACCATCCGGGCGGCTCCGCTTTCGTCGATGTGGGTCAATTCATTCATCTCAGCCTCCGATTGCGACCATGCCCCGGCCCGGCACGTAGGCGTTGCGGAAATCGTGTTCGCGAGGTTTGCGCGCGACCACGTCGAGGAAGATATGCCGCAGGTCGGCGTCGGAAGCATCGCCGCGCAGGGCCTCGCGGAGATCGAACTCGAGGTGGCTGCCCAGGCAGGGCCGGAGTTTGCCTTCGCAGGTGAGCCGCATCTTGTTGCAGCTTTCGCAGAAGTGTAGATCAGTCATCGCGCCGATGAACCCGATCCGCTGATCCGTCCCGGGCACCTGGTAGTAAACGGCCGGCCCGTTCGTGCGGAAACCGGGTTCCGGGATCAGCTCGCCAAAGTCCGCGCCGATGCGGCGACGGGCTTCCGTGATCGGAAAAAAACGATCCTCGTCCAGCACGTCCCCGGTGGTGACTGGCATCAGCTCGATGAAGCGGAGGAGGAGTCCGCGCTCGGCGGCAAAGTCGATGAGGGGTCGGAGCGCGTCCTCGGAACGACCGCGCATCAGGACGGCGTTCAGCTTGATCGAGTCGAAGCCGGCGTCGCGTGCCGCGTCGATCCCGGCGAGGACGTCCGGCAGGAAGTCACGTCCGGTCGATGCGGCGTAGTCCGCACGGTCGAGGGTATCGAGTGAGATGTTCACCGTTCGCACGCCGCGGGAGCGAAGTCCGGCGGCCATGGTGACGCCTGGGGAAACCTCGCGGGCGAGGAGGGTGCCATTCGTCGACACGCCGATGTCTTCGATTTCCTCGATGGTGTTGATCTGGTCGAAGAGGCCGAGGATGTCCCGGCGAGTGAGAGGTTCGCCGCCCGTCACGCGGACCTTGCGAACGCCGAGCGAGGTTGCGATTCGCAGGACGCGGATGATTTCTTCGTAGGTCAGAATTTCCTCGCGCGTCCGCCATTCCTGCAGCTCCTGCGGCATGCAGTAGCCGCAGCGCTCGTTGCAACGGTCGGTCACCGACACGCGCAGATAGGAAATGAGGTGTCCGAAAGCGTCCTCCACACCCGATGAATAAATCCAAAGTCCAAAATCTAAAATCCAAAATTGGTAATTCCGCTTTCCCCCGCGCGGCGTCCGGTTTATTCCAAGAAGCAGGATGGACATTAAGGAAACTCAAGAGGACGGCATCATCACTCTCGCGCCCCGCGGCGAGATCGATCTCCACGGTTCGCCGCTCCTGCGCGAAGCGCTCCATGAGCAGGTCAAAAACAAGACGCCCATCCTGCTGACGGATTTTTCCGAGGTCGCCTACATCGATTCCTCCGGTCTGGCGACGCTGGTGGAATACGCGCGTGACTCCAAACCCTACCAAGGCAAGTTCGCGCTCTTCGCGCTGCAGCCCAAGGTGAAAATGGTCTTCGAACTCGTGCGGCTCAACGAGCTGTTCACGATCAAGGACTCGCGCGAAGACGCAGTGGCCGCGCTCCAGTAGGAGGCGTGAAATCCTACTTTTCCCTCACCGTCAGTATTTTCCACTGGACGGTGGTCGCGCCACTGCGCGGCAAGCCATTTCGGCTCTCCGCCGTCTTTCAACAGATGGTGCGGATCGGGGTGCAGGCCGTGCCGATGACGGCGCTGACCTCGCTCTCCATCGGCTTCACGCTCGCCATGCAGGGCGCGCATGAGTTGGCCCGGATGGGAGCGACCTCGTTCGTGCCGGATCTCGTCGGGATGTCGATCCTCCGGGAACTCGGACCCTTGCTGGTCGGCGTGGTCGTGATCGGACGAAGCGGCTCGGCGGTGACCGCCGAGTTGGGAACGATGAAGGTGTCGGAAGAAATCGAAGCCCTCGAGGTGATGGCGATCAATCCCATTCGCTATCTCGTGGTCCCGCGATTTCTTGCGATGATGGTGATGCTGCCGGTGCTGACAGTGTTTGGAAATTACATCGGGATCTTCGGAGGCTGGAGCGTGTGCCACTGGGCGTTGGGCATGCCGACGGATACCTACATTCTGCGAATTATCGACAGTGCCACCCCGATGGATCTCTGGTCCGGAATCATCAAGAGCGTCGTGTTCGCGTATTTGATCATCACGATTGCGTGCGACTCCGGGCTCACGGTGAGGGGCGGTGCCGAGGGGGTTGGGCAGTCAACGACGAATTCGGTCGTGAAAAGCCTCCTCGCGATGCTGGTCGCGAACGCCGCTCTGACGGCGGTGTTTTTCGTGGCGGAGACGTAAAAATTTTCGATTCGCGATTTTCGATTTTCGATTGGGGAGGCGGCGCTTTGCGGGTAGGTAGGGCCGCGTGAAATGGTCCTACTCCATCGCCCGGGTGTCCGGGATCGACCTGAAGGTTCACGCGACGTTCCTGCTGCTGCTGGCCTTCGTCGCGTGGAGCTACTACCAGACCGGCGGTACGGCGGCGGCGCTGACCGGTGTCGCGTTTATCTCCCTGCTGTTTCTCTGTGTGTTGCTCCACGAATTTGGCCACGCTCTGGCGGCGAGGCGCTTTGGGATCCGAACTCCCGACATCACCCTGCTGCCCATCGGAGGTGTGGCGCGATTGGAGCGGATGCCGGAAAATCCGAGGCAGGAATTGATCATCGCCGTTGCTGGCCCGGCGGTGAATGTCGCGATTGCGTTTGTCCTGTGGATCGCGTTGGGGATGCCGCTGAATCCGGACGACTGGATGGGCTTCCGCCTACGAAACGGAGGGCTCACGGAGCAGCTTCTTCGGGTCAACGTGATGTTGGTGGCGTTTAATTTGATCCCGGCGTTCCCGATGGACGGCGGGCGGATTCTGCGGGCGTTGCTTGGGATGAAGCTCGATCACACGCGGGCGACGATCGTGGCGGCGCGGGTCGGTCAGGGCATCGCCGTGGTGTTTTTCGTGATGGGGTTCTTCGGGAATTTCTTCCTGATGTTCATCGGGATTTTCGTGTTCTCGGGAGCGCAGCAGGAGCTCGCCTACGCGCAGCGCCGGGCGGCGACGGCGGGGATGCGGGTCGGGGACGCGATGATCAGCCAGTTTCAATCATTTCCTGAAACTCTGTCCATCGTCGAGGCGGCGGCGGAGGCGGCGGACGGGGCGCAGCCGATTTATCCCGTGACGGATGACCGACTGCGAGTCACCGGCATGGTGCTCCGCAGCGAACTTCTCGGTCGGTCCCGCGATGGCGGGACGTTGGCTTCCCTGGCCAGCGTGGTCCCGACGGTGAGCGCGGAGGCGGAGTTCGGCGAAGCGTTTTCCCTGATGCAGCGGAGCGGGAGTCCGGTCCTTCCGGTAGTCAATCCGGGTGGGCAAATCGTGGGTTTGATCAGCATGAATCTGCTGTCAAAGCGGTCGGGCGCGAGTTCCCGGAGTTAAGTTTCGCGCTTCGCGCGGTGGCGGTCGAACCTGGGTTCTAACCCTGCCGTATCTCAAAAATCGGGGCGACAGGATTCGAACTCGGAAGCGGATGTTGAGAATCAGGATGTTACACCGAAGGACTCACAAGGAGACTCACAAGCGCTAATTACGCCGATGGATTCCGATCTTCGGACTGTAATTGACGCTTGGGAGATGCTCCCAGTCGGCCTCAAGAACGCCATCCTCGCGATCGTCGTTTCTGCCCAGGCCGATAAGTGAAAACAAGCCTACGTAACCAGTGATCACTCCCGTCAGAAATTGGTGATCCTGAGGGCAAGCTCGATTGATTTCCGAACGATTCGCTCACCCGCTGAACTGTTCTGAGGAATGGAATAGCGAGGGTCGCCAAGTGTCGGGCTGACCCCAGAAGCTTGCTCCCGAACGGGAGCAGGGCGTGGGGATTTTCGCGGCAGATTTGCGGGCATGAAGCAGATCATTGCCTACGAAAACGACATTCGCCACGCCGACTGGAGGCACCCAGTTGACATTCTTGAACCGCTCCCGTCCGGCGACGACGGCACTCAGCGAGTTTGTGAAGTGCTTCGGCGGACCTTCGGTTGGGTGGCCGAGGCCGACAACGTTGAGCAAAAAGGACTCCGCGCTTCGATTGTCCTCCACTGCGTTCACTCCGATTTCGTCGGCGCGGCGACGCTCGAAGAACTTGGAGCGACGGTCGGTTTCCCGCTGACAACCGTCGAGAATCTCATTGCGGACTTCCGCCACACGGTCGGCTGGGAATGAGCGCGTTCTCCTTTCAGCTGGAGAGTGGTCACCCTCCCGAGGCGCTAGGATTGAGCGAGCTTCGTTCGATTTCTCTCACCGACGTGCTGTCCTGGCACGGCTTGGCTGTGAAGCCGGAGGGCGTGCGACACCGGGCGAAAACGGAAACGCACAACATCGTTACGACGGGTCAACTGTGGTTCGACAACAAGACCGGAACGGGTGGGGCGGGGGCCATCGACCTGCAAATGCATCTGACCGGGGAGGATTTCTCCGCTGCCTGCAAGACGCTCGCGGGTCAGTTCAGAGGTCACTCCAATGACGTAGTGGGCGGTAGGGATGCGGCCACGCGAGTTGATTCTGTCAGTGCAAAGCGGATTCCGTTTGCCCGGCTCATGGCCAAATACGCCGCCCGCGATGAACAGAATTGGCCGGTCGCGCGGGATTATCTGGTCGGCATGCGAGGGATCGAGCCAGTCCTCGTCGACGACCTACACGACGTCGGGTCGATCTACGCAAACGATCACCGCCCTAATCCGGCTCTCGTTTTCCTGCACCGAACGGACTGCGGTAAGGTGGTCGGTGCGAGCTTGCGAGATACGCGGCACGAATCCGCGTTCCGTCCGTGCCTGGGGGAAAAGCTCTTTGGCTGGTTCGCCGTGGGCAATGTCCGCGAGGCCGAGACGGTTGTGGCGGTCGAATCAGCTATTGATGCGCTGAGCTATCACACCCTTTTCGCGGGCCGGAACGAGCGAACAGCCGTCGTCAGTTGCAGCGGTTCGCACGTCCCCGAGGAGTTGATGTTTCAGGCCTATGACCGGCGTAAGAGCTTCGTGGTTGCGCTCGATAATGATGCCGTTGGAGAGCGCGGATGGCAGCGGGCTTGGGATCAGACGGTGGATTGGACCGGCTTCAAAATCTCTTCCGAGTGCCCGCGCCTCAAGGACTGGAACGCAGACCTGATCGCCTCCGCTGAATCCCTTCGTCCCGCAAAAATCAAAAGTCATCCCTCTCTCACCCAATGAAAACCGAGCCTCACATCACCATCATCGAAACGTATTTCTTCGGCTACATCGACCGCGGAATCGGCGCGGATGAGACGCCGCTCTACACCCGGACGTTCGACGGCAAGCCATTGTCCACCGTCATCGCCGAGAAATTCGAACTCCCGCTACATTACGCGGAAGCGGCCATCGACATGGCCCGGCACGAGGTCGCGCTATGAGCCGGGACATCTATCGGACCATCACCGAGCGCTTCGTCGAGGAGTTGAAGCGCGGCACGGTGCCTTGGCAAAAGCCGTGGACGGGCTGCGTGCAGAACCTGATTTCCCGGAAGCCGTATCGCGGCATCAACGCGTTTCTCCTCGGTTCGACGGATCGCATCTCGCCGTTCTGGCTGACCTACAAGCAAGCCATTGATCTCGGAGGTCATGTTCGGAAGGGCGAAAAATCTCTGCCAGTCATTTACTACAAGCTCCTCGAAAAGCGCGACAACGCCGGAAATGTCGTGCTTGGAGCGGACGGTCAGGCCGCCCGGATTCCCTTCGTGCGGTGGGCCAGCGTCTTCAATCTCGATCAGACCGAAGGCATTGAAGCTCCCGCCATCGCGTCCCCGAAACAAACCGGGCAACCGCTGGAGAAAGCCGCGTCCATCGTGGCGAATGCGCCTCTCTGCCCGATTCATCACGTCGGGTTCGCTGCGCTCTATTCGCCCCAGGACGACGTGATTCGACTGCCAGCTCCGGCAAATTTTCGCAGCCAGGAGGATTATTTTCATACCCTCTATCATGAGGCAATCCACGCGACTGGCTCAGCATCACGGCTGAATCGCGAAGGGATTACGCATCCCGTCAAGTTCGGATCGGAAGCCTATAGTCGCGAGGAACTGATCGCCGAACTCGGGGCGTCCTTCCTCTCGAACGAGGCCGGCATCCTGAATCAGGTCCAGTTCGACAACTCGGCGGCCTACCTGAATTCGTGGGTTCAAAAACTCGAAAACGATCCGCGCATGATTGTTTCAGCCGCATCTCACGCCCAACGTGGTGCGGAATTCGTCCTCGGTATTGAGCAAAAGGAAAACGTTCAACAATCCCAAACGTCACCCGAGGGAATGCCGCTCACTTCGGCGCGGGAGCATGGGGTTGAAACGCGGATGCTCGGCTTTGCCCATCGGGACCCCGATGGCGACGGGGTTTCGACCCTCTTCGAGTGGAACCAGGGAACGAGGCAAACGAACCCGATTTCCAGATCCCTCAAGCCGGGAATACGGCTATGATCGACCAACGCTGGCCACTTGCGCACCCGCGCCCAGATTGCGCCGACTTGCCGAAGCCGCTGACGGCATCGACAAATCCGCGCACCCTTTTCGCGACGAACGCGCTGGCCGCCCGCTGGAAGGAATCGCCCGCTTCGCTCCGCGGCCTCCTTCCAGCCGGCGGCTCGACCGCTGAACCACCTGCTCTTGTCGTAGGACGGATGCGGACTTCCGCACCGCTTGCGCCGGCTCATGGCCACGGCTTGGATCGGAGGGCTGCTCGAGTCCTCGGCCCGTCCGTCCAATCCGTGGCCACCAGCCCGCGCACCTTTCCCGACCGAGCGGGCACTGGCCGCCCATTCGTCCCGTCCTCGCCCGTGTCTTCGCCCCGGCTCCGGGCGGAACGAATCGGCGGCCTCACGATCGTTCCAACCACCGCTTGGACATCCCTTACCCATCGGCGTGCCTCGCCTGCCCATTTCGATCACGAGCCGTAAACGATCACCCGACTTGGCGGTTCTTGCCGTGCCATAGGACGGATCGCCACGGAAACCGTAGAACACGAAAAACCAATGCTTCATCCCCGTCTCCGAGAGCGGGGCAAACAGATGAATGCCACTGCCGCGCGAAGAAGTTTTCCGCGATACGCACACCTCATCAAGGACGACCTCGTAATCACCGACAGGGATCTCTTTGTCGTAGTCGTCGAGCGGAAATTCGCTTTCCACGAACTGGTTCCAGGACATCGGCATGGAGAACTCTGACATGCAGATTCTCGTTCGCGTTCAACCTCGTGGACGCATCTCTGTACCTCGCGAATTCGGATCTCATCAACCCGGTTCGTAGGTCAGAGGTAATACAGGATAGCGATTTCCGTTGGAAATCGCGGGTCCGGAAAAAACTCGGTTTTTCCTGCATTCCTCCGGGCGTCAGGCGCCCTCCGGAAAGACTAGCTGCCGCTCGAACCGTTTTCATGCGTCAACTCGGAATACTTAACCTCATTAACTAATATGGCCTACCAAAAGAAACCCGGAATCGTGCAGTTCCACGTGGACTGCACCGCCGAAGCCCATTCGCGCTTCCTGGCATTGCACGAGGCGTTCCGGCTTCCGACGAAAACCGCCACCTTCGAGGCGATCCTGTTCGCGGTCTCGATCAAAGACAAAATCGATCCGCAAATTCTCATCGGAATCAACGCGAAACTCGACCGCGTGCTTGAGCAACTCGACGACGCGTTGTGAAGGGCGGAATGATCTTCGCCCGAAAAACGACGTGGCGTTCGCGGCTCGACCTCGAATACCTCGACGAGACGTCCCGGCGAAAAATCTCCCAGCGTCACGACAACGACGCGGCGGAGAAGTCCGGCACACGGCGAAAGCTGAAGCAGTTTGGCGATTACGCCTCCAAGGAATCACTTGGCCAGGTTCACGCCGGCGGATTCCTTCACTCGCTCATTATCGAGAACGCGGACGGCACGCGAACCGCGCCGTCGAAGCTCACAAACGCGGAGCGCAAGAAGCGCATCGCCGACGCGTGGTTCCAGCACCTCCGAAAGATCCCAAGCTCCTCGAAGAATCCGGTGATCCAGCACCGCCTGGTGTTTTCGATGTCGCGGGAGTTTCACGACGAGCTGGTCGGCGCGGGACTCAGTCCCGACCGCGTGCTCCAATCCACGACGAAGAAGGTGATGGACAAGTTTGCCGGGCGATTTCATCCGGCGGATTCCATCGGCTACGCCTACGGTATTCACCACGACACGGATCATCTTCACGTTCACGTCGCGCTGTGTCCGCGCTCGCAGAAGGGCACGTATGTCGGTTGCAGCGTGTCGCGGTCATCGACCGGCGGACACAAGAACCAGATGGCCTACCTGCGATCTTGTTTCGAGTTGGAGAACAAACGCTGGACGGAAACGCTCTCCTCGCCGGAAAAAATCGACGAGCGGCTTTCCAGGCGGATCGACTCGGACAAGCTAGTCTTCACGCCGAAGCTTACGCGGTTTCAGTTGGAGGCGCTGCGGAACTCGCAGACCGCCGAGGCGGTCCGGTTGCAGCAATCGTATCGGAGTATTCGCAATCTCGAAGCGGCCATCGCCGTCAAGCGGAAGTTCCTCGCGGCTCAGCGTGATGCGAGCCGGTTCTCGCGATTGTCCGGTCGGAGAAAATCCAAGCTCACCCGCACGGTGGAAAAACTCACCGGAGCCGTGGACCGGCGTTCGCTTCGCGAAATGCAGACGTTGCTTTTCAAGATCAAGCGCGACTACCGCGCCGCCCACAAACGCTATTCCAAACTCCACGGATTCCAAAGCTATGCCAATCGAAGCACCCTCGCACACGGCCATCGGCAGTCGGGCCAGCAACTCTGATTTCGTCCTTTGCCAGAACTTCGCCTTTCGTCCGGCCAACGTGGATGGATTCTCCCACCAAACTTTGGAGGACGGATCACTCGTGACCTTGGTCAATTTCAAATCTTCCACGCAGACGATTCCAGACTCGGAACGCCGACTGTTCGATTTCCTCGTGTCGAAACTCCAACCGAAGCCGGTCGATGAAGATCGTTGATTCCATTCATCTTCGCTGGGGGCGTCGTCGGAGCGCTCGCGGGATACTTCCTGCTCACGCCGCCAGTGTCGTTTGGCGTCATTGGTCTCTGCGCAATCTTCGCGACGTGGAGTCTGCTTGCCGACGAGAGTTCCGGCAAAGTGGTTCTCCGGCTGGGCGGCATCGCGTGGACGATGGAGGATTTCGTTCGCGGCTGGCTCATCACCGGACGGACTGGCTCGGGCAAGACGCAATGCGCGATCAACGCGATCACGTTTCAGATTTTCCAGAACGTCAAAAACTGGGGCGGCGTCTGCCTCGACCAGAAAGGACTCTATTGGGAAATCCTCGTCAGGATGGCCGCGCATTTCGACCGCTCGGACGATCTGGTTCTGCTGCAAACCCGACCACCGGGCAAAGACGCGCTGTGGCGACCGCCGCACACCATCAACATCACGGGCAATCCCGACGTTCCAGCGTCCACGTATGCGAAAGTCATCGTCGATACCGCGGTGTCGCTGACCGGCGGGCGAGGGGGGAACCCGTTCTTTCCGACCAAGGCGCAGCTCGCGATTCAGACGGCCTTCGAAATCCTCCGGCACATCGACGCCTACCCCACGATTCCGAATATCCATCGAATCCTCCTCAAGCCGGAGGACGCCAACGCCGCCTTGGAAACCCTGATGAACAAGGGCGACGAACGCTCCCATGAACTCGTCACGGCCTTGCGGAGCTACTTCGACCAACCCGAAGAACAACTCGGCGGTGTCCAGGGAACCCTCAGCACGTATCTGGAATTTTTTCTCAATCCAGAGATCGCCGAGGTTTTCTGCGCGAACCACCCGACCTTCTCGGTTTCGGAGATCGACGACGGGAAGATCGTCTGTCTCGCGATGCCGCAGAAGTTTCAGAGCGAACGCCTCTACATCAACACGATCCTCAAGCTCTCGTATTACTTCCATGCCTTGAGCCGGTTCGACAAACCCGCCGAAGAGCGAGAGAACGACAATCTCATCATCCTATTCGCCGACGAAGGCCAGGAGATCATCACCGGAGCCGAGTCTGCATTCGCCGACCATCGGGCAGCGGGCGTGATCCGCGAAGCCCGCGCGACCATCGTGCTCGCCACCCAAGCCTACACGTCCTTGCTCGGCGCGCTCGATAAACGCTACGCCGACGTGCTAATGCTCAATCTGAGCAACGAACTCATCTTCACCGCCGCGAATCACGATTCCGCCGCCATCGCATCGAAGAACATCGGCGAGCGCGAAGTCGTCGAGAAGTCGTGGGGATGGGCCGCCGGAAAGCGGTCCTACAACTACCAACGCCGGATCAAACCGTTCTTCGAGCCGTATCGGCTTCGGAAACTCCCAAAATTCAACGCCATCATCCGCCACTGCGAGAAACCATTCCGCAAACGGCTCATTCCGCCGATCAATCCGGACGGCACGCACCCCAAGTGGTTCACGTCGATTCGTCCCGACTACGCAGTCCGCCAGTGGATCAAAGGCACAAAAACTCAACCCGTGTCAGACTCATGATTTCTCCCGCTCTCATCGAAAAATTGAACGGCCTCGAATCGCATCTCCAATCCAAGATCAAAGGGCAGGATCACGCCATTTCCCGCGTCTGTTCCGTTTTGGAACGTGGCCAGCTTGGATTGCAGCCGCCGGACAAGCCGCTCGGCTCGCTCTTGTTTCTCGGTCCAACTGGCGTCGGTAAAACAGAACTGACGCTGGAGTTTTCCCGCTATCTGTTCGGCGGCGAGAGTTCCGTGTTCCGCTTTGACATGTCCGAGTTTCTTCACCTCGACGCGGTGAAATTGTTCACCGGGCGACGAATCCGGCGATCCAGGACGGCTGGGAAGAGTCCTCTCCGCACCATCGCGGGAGTCCTCCTCTTCGACGAGATCGAAAAAGCCCATCGACTGATCTGGGATCTATTTCTCCAGATGACAGACGCCGCGCGCATCACCCTCGCCGACCACCGAACCTACGACCTATCGAGTTTCTATATCGTTTGCACCAGCAACATCGGCTCGCAACAGCTCCTCCGCCCGACGCGGCTTCCGTTCGCGACGTTGGAGCGGGCCGTTCTGTCGGAGCTGCACCGCTCATTTCGCCCGGAACTCATCGGACGTTTCGACGAGAAAATCGTCTTCAGGCCACTTTCTTCAGAAACGCAACGTCAGATCGGGCAACTGGTAATCGCCGAGGAACTGGCCCGCCTCGAACGAGGAGGCTTCCGTCTCAAGATAACCGAAGCAACTCTCGAATTTCTGGTGCGTCGAGGTAATCACAAAATTCTCGGTGCCCGGCAGATGAAGAAAACTGTTCAGAAGTTCTTCGGTGATGCACTTCGCGCGAGGATCAAGACAGGCCAGATCGGTGGCGGTCTTCTGGTTGTTTCAAGCCGAGGATCCGAACTCGTCATTCGAGCCGATTAGAAAGCGAAACCCTGGTCGAAACTGGGTCGTTTGCTCGCGAACGGAGTTCATTAGATCTATCACGAGTGTGCGGTTATGAGTCCCATAGGTTCGATTAGTTAGATTTTAAGGGAGTGAAAGAGTTGAAGTCTGATTCTGCAAGTAGTTCATGGAGAGGAGTTTTTCCAAATGAATGGACACCTAAAAGCCGCAACGTTCTGTGGAGGGTTCCGGGAAGGTTGAGCTGCTTGTGAAGGATGGCAACCATGAGATAGACCGACATGGCGATCGAGATTTGGGTTTTGACGCCGTTGGGGTTCGTGCCGAAGTAATGCTTGATGCGCAGGTGGCCCTTGATCCAGCGGAAGAAGAGTTCGATGCGCCAGCGCATTCGGTAAAAACGGCCGATGACCAGTGCCGGAACTTCGAGATTGTTCGTAAGGACGATCTTGCGCAGCAGTCCGGGATAGGCCGCGCGGGCGGTTGCAAGTTTGGGCTCGCCGATCTGATCGCTGCGCAGCCCGGTGCTCTGGTCTACGGGACGGGACTGTGGCGCGAAAAACGCAGGTTGCCCTTGGCTCGCGTGACGAAGACGCCGCCGAGGAGGCGATGCGATGAAGCCGGTCAAAATCCATATCTCCGCGATCCATCACGTAGAAGGCCCCAGGCTCGAAGACCAGCTCGTCGAGCCAGAGAGCGTCGCTTTGACGGGCTCCGGTGACGTGAATACAGGTGGGAATAGGTTCGCGCAGATCGAGCTGAGTGTGCATCTTAATGCCCGCGTTCGTCCGACGAAAATGCGCCCACGGAAAGTGAGGTGGTGCTGAAAATGCGGACCCGGGATAGACCAAGGAAAAAGGCGTGAACGAGAAACCGAAAGAAAGGAATAATGGGCGACGATTTGACGAAGAGTTCGAGCGAAGCGCCGTCGAGATGCTGGAAAGCGGAACGAGAAGCGTGACAAAACTTGGGGTGGACCCCGGAATTAGTGCCAGGAGGCTGTAAAAAGCGATGGAAGGAGGGGGTGGAAAACCAGAACCTAAAAGACCATCGAAAATGAAAGCAAACGCAGAAGACACGACACAGGATTGAAGACCCGGGTGGCGTTGGAAGCAATCAAAGGGCAAAAGACAACGCAGCAGATCGCGGCGGAATTCCGGATAACGGGCATCGCAAGTATCCGTATCTGCTGCGAGATCGGGCGGTGGAATACGGCCGACGAGGTGTGGTGTGCGGACATCACCTACGTGCCGATGCCGCGGGGGCACGTCTACCTGTGTGCGGTGATGGACTGGCATTCCCGCCGTGTGCTGGGTTGGGCGGTTTCCAATACGATGGACTCAGCGCTGAGGGAAAAGGCCGTGAAGGTCGCCCTGGCGCAAAGCCTGGGCCTTCCGGAAATCTTCAACACGGATCAAGGCAGTCAGTTCACCTCGCCGGAATGGACCGGACGGCTCGAGTCCCTCGGCATCGCGGTGAGCATGGATGGCAAAGGGCGCTGGATGGACAATGTCTTTATCGAGCGGCTCTGGAGGAGCCTAAAATACGAAGACATCTACCTCAAGGGCTACGCCAGCGTCGGAGAGTTGGAAACCGGGAGTCGCCCAATGGATCGAACGCTACAACACTTGGCGCCCTCATCAGGCCTTGGGAGAATCAAACCCCGGCGCAAATTTATGAAACCCATCGGAAGCCCGAGCCCATGAAATTACCTCTCAAAAAGGCAGCGTGAAAATCACGAATCCAAACCACCACCCCCATTCACCGTCCGATATTTTGCCTCTTCCACTTCTGGCCCGCGCAGGCCTCTGCGCTACGCTCCGAGGCCAGCCGGGCCTTGCGTTCCAGAGCCAAAATATCGGAAACCCTCACCAAATAGTTGCTGCCTTCGGCACCAACCCATAGAGTCCAAAAACCACTCCCGCTCCAAAGCTTATTTTACCCTCCGACTGGTCTAGAAACCGGGTCCACCCCACATGAGCACACCTCCCCATCCCGCCGACGCACCACCCACCGCGCCGTCCGAAGACAGACTTCCAGAAAAGACCGCCCCTCGCGACAAACTTCCCGTTCACGAGAAGGCGCTCTACGGACTGGGAAATCAGTCCATGGGCATGGTCAACCAGATCATTGAGTATCAAGTGCAGCAGGTGCTGGTTTACGGCCTTGGCATGTCCCCCGTTTTAAAGGGGGTCATGATCATGATCTTTCGTACTTGGGACGCCTTCACCGACCCCATCATGGGCTGGGTCTCGGACAACACCCGCACCCGCTTCGGTCGCCGCCGTCCCTACATGTTCTTCGGCACCCTTGCAATGGCCGCCCTGCTGCCCTTCGTTTGGCGCTTCGACGAGAGCTGGGACATGGCCTACATCGTCGTCTGGTTCACGCTGTTTGGAATGATCACCAGCACCGCCACTACGGTTTTCAACATCCCGTATCAAACGCTCAAGATGGAGATGACCCCGGACTACAATGAGCGCACTAGCCTCAATATGTATATCGTGGTGGCGGGCTCGATATTCGGCATCCTCATCAGCCCTTGGGTGTGGAAAATGACCCAAAATCCGTTTTTCACGGGTCAGGTGATCGGGGAGGCGCCCAACACCCTGCTGGGCATCCGAAACCTTTCCTACTGGTTCGCCGGTCTGGCCATTATTTTTGGTCTCATCCCCACCTTCGTCTGCAAAGAGCGCTACTACGCCAAAGCTTCGCAGCAAAAGAAGGAACCGCTTATTAGAAGTTTAAAAATGACCTTCAAGAACAAGCCCTTTCTTATGATGTTGGGCATCATTCTTGCCGGGAACCTGGACGGGCTGGTTGTCGGAATGGGAGGCTACATTAGCCTCTATTACGTTTTCGGCGGAGATAAAATCTTCGCGGCCACCTTTCACGCCATCACCGGGACGATCGGGGGAATCGTCGGATTAGCATGTGCGCCCTTGTTCGGGTGGCTGGCCATCAAGTGGGGTAAAGAACGGGCTCTGCTGGTAGTTACGTCCATCCACATCCTCATGGCTTTTTCCATCATCTTTTTTTACAACCCTGCTCATCCCTGGCTGGCCGCTGTTCCCATAATCTTAAATGGAGCCATGGTCGGAGCTTTCTGGGTTATTGTTCCTGCCATGAAAGCCGACATCGTCGATGACGATGAACTCAGCAACGGTGAACGCCGGGAGGGATCGTTCGAGTCGGTTTTTTCCTGGGTCTTACGATTCACCGGCACGGTCTTTGCCGGCCTGTCGGGTTTCATTGTCGTATTTCTTGGCTTCGATATCGGGGTGGGAGCGGAACAGGCCGAAGGAGTGTTTACTAAAATGATTCTGGCAATGGCCATCGTCCCAACCTTGCTTGGCACCCTGCAGTTTATCATTATCATGAGGTGGCCCCTCACCGCGGGTCGGATGGGAGAAATCCGTTCGCTCCTCGAAGCCCGGCGCGGAACCATCGACATGCAGAAGGACTCATAGACCCACGGTTCTCACCCGACCACGCTGCACCCGATTTCGCCCATACCTGCATCCCACCGACTCGTTCTCCACCTTATTTCCCAAGGCCGACCGCCTTTCAGAGTTGAGCCTTCTATTGGCTGGAAGTCAATGCCACGTGGCATCGGCATCCTGCCGATGGGTCCTGTCAGATGATCTTTGAAAAGTGGTATGATTGTCCGAGCGCCGAGATCGGTGGCGTTGGCCACCGATCTCGCCATTTCTGGTGAACCGGAACTTCTCGCGAACGCCGAGTAAGCGTCACGCGGAGCGCCGGTTGACAAGAGAGTCATAGATGTCATCGGCGAGACCACTGACATCTATGGGTCAGGCGGCGCGTTTGAGGGGAGTTGGCTGGTGGGCGGCAGCCCAGGCGGCGGGAGTGATCTCCTTGATCTGCCAGTTGGTCATGGAGGGCAGTCGGGCGAGAACGTCGCGGAGGTAGTCGAAGGGATTGATCCCGCGGCGTCGGCAGCTTTCGATGATGGTGAAGAGGATGGCCGAGCGTTGGCCCGCGTTGGCGGCTCCGATGAAGAGCCAGTTTTTTTTGCCGATGGCGGTGGGGCGGATCGAGTTTTCGACGAGGTTGTTGTCAATTTCGACGGCCCCCAGATCGAGGTAGGCTTCCAGACCGGGCATCTGGCCTAGGGCGTAGTCGATGGCTTGGCCCATGCTCGATTTGGGAAGGAAGCGATGAGAGCTTTTCCACATCAGCAGCATCTTTTTGATGCGATCCACGATGGGGCGGCTTTCGAAGCTGCGGGCCAGGGCACGGAGTTTAGGACTGGTCGGGCGAGTGCCGGATTTGCGCAACCGAGCCTCGACGCGGTAAAGGGCTGCGATCTGGCGCAAAATGAACCCGGCGTGCTGCGGCGCGTGATCGCGGGCGTCGTAGAACTTGCGTCGGGCGTGAGCCCAGCAGCCGACAAGATTGATTTCACCCGGATGCGATTTGGCAAAGGCGGGGTAGGCCGCGTAGCCGTCGCTTTGGATGGTGCCACTGAAGTCCACGGGGATGACGTTTTCCAGACAGTTGGCGGCGCGGCTTGTTTCCCAGCGGTAGATCACGTCGCCTCGGGGTTTGTGCGTGGTCCAGAGGTAACCAAGTTTGGTTTGGCCGTTGCCGGGAACCAGATAACGGATGGGCGTTTCGTCAATTTGAACGTATTTGCCCGCGAGGATCCTGCGCCGATGGCGTCGTAAACGGGTCGCAGCCAATCGGCGGCCAGTTCCACCCAGCGGGCCAGACTTTGCCGGGGGAGCTGCACGTTGTGCCGAGTCTTGAAGATGCTTTCCTGACGATAGAGCGGAAGGTGATCGCAGTATTTTCCCACGATGATGGCGGCAATGAGTCCGGGGCTGCCACGCCTCGCTCCAAGAGCATCGCGGGCAACTCGGCGATGACCGGAACAACGTCGACGCCGTGGCGCGGCACATACTTGTTGCGGATGAGTCGACGACGCAGGAAGCGGGCGGGTTCGTAATCGAGTTGCTTGGTGACTTCGCTGCCGATGCGCCGCCACGCTTGCGGATCGCTCGTGACTGCGGCGGGATCGAGCACTTCCTCGATAACGGGAAGGTCTTCAGGCCAGCGCTCTTTGGGGTGGCGGCGGCGCTTTTTGCTGCGGGGTTCGTGATCCGGTGCCTCCTGCGGCGCTTCAGCCCAGGAGGCGTCGGCTTTTCCCGGTTCGGTCGCAGGCTCCCCGCCGAGCAGGAGTTCGAGTTGATCAGGACTCAGCGTCTCACTGCTCTTGCCGAAAATACGCCGGACCAATAAGTCGATCTTCTGACGAAGGAGCGCATTCTCGCGCTCGAGTTCTTCGACTCGGCGCTGGAGTTCGGTGTTGCTAAGTTTCTCCATCGGATGCTCTTAACTACAGCAAGGAGTGTGCCGACTCCTCAGTTTGGGATACTTGAATTGCCCCCGTTTTCCTCCCGCTCATACCACGCCCTCAGCCGCCCGGCTTTCAAGTCCACTCCGTCGGTGAGCATGGCAAACGCCTCCGGGGCCAATCGCAGTTTGACCTGTCCGCCATCGGCCCTACTCGGCCACGAGAAGGTGCCTGCTTCCAAGCGCTTGGTCATCACCCAGAGTCCCGTTCCGTCCCAATAAAGCACCTTGATGCGCGTGCGTTTCCGGTTGCCAAAGACATAGATCGTTCCGCCCCGCACGTCCTCGGCCAGTCGCTCGCTCACCAAGGCCGCCAGGCCATTGAAGCCCTTGCGCATGTCGCACGCCTCCAAGGCCACCATCACTTTGAGTCCGCCCGTAAAACTCAGCACCGCGAGCCTCCTCCCAACTGCCGAAGAACCTCCGCCGCCAGACCGGCCCCGACCCGATCACCGACCTCCATTCGGGCTCCACCCGGCAACGCGATCACCAATCCCAATTCCGATCTTTGTCCAGCGGAAGGATTGGAGGCACCGCCATTGTCGACGACGGCTTCCACCCAGCTCAACGCCTCGACTCTCTTCTCGACCTTGCCCAAGCGGCGCTCCTCCTTTCTGCGTTCCTGTAGCCACCACGCGAACATCGGATATTTGATTCCAGCCCAATCCGCGAACGCCGCCGCGCTCATCGAACCGCGGTCATATTCTGCCAGTAACTCACCGCGTTGCTGCCGCGACACCCGCACCCGCCCTCGCTTGTCGACTTTTAGAATCTGCTCTTCTCCACTTGCTTCCATAGATGTCATAACTCTCGACTATGACATCTATGGTGCGCCTCCTCCTATCGGCGCTCGGCGTGACGCTTACAACGCCGACATCGTCCTCTGCGATGCAATGGCAATCAGTAAAGGGCTTTCCATTCTGCGTTCTGGTGGATGGCGCGCCTGTTGCGGTTGATGCTACTAAAGCGATGCTACCGGCTTCACCCGCTTTCTTCGAGTCAGTGAAGGTTGTCGTGATTGATGAAGGCCATCTTCTCGGGGGAATGAACGCAATGTCCAAAATTAAAAATTTCTCGAACACTTGCGACTGCTGGCTCGCCAACGTGCGCTAGGATGCTGCTTCTATCGGCTGTCTGAATTCCTCGTGAGACGCGGCACTAACAAGGCCCTTGGTGCCCGTCCCATGAAAAGGATCGCGCAAAAATTCATCGCGATGCGATCCGGCAGGCTTTCAAAGCCGGGTTCGATCCTTGCGGCAGCCTCAATACTGAGCCTGACTGTCAAGGACTAGTAGTTGCTCCCGACATCCTGAATCTGCGCAATGAAGATGATTCCGAGCGATATTTGGATTTCGTTTGAGTAGAGCAATCGATCAAAGTGTCACAGATGATCAATCCAAAGCTATATCCCCCCCCTCGGTCCGGCGCGTTGCCACCTCGCTTCATTTCTGTAGCGCTTCCGTGTCTTCTGCTCCTCTGCCTAAGTGGAGGCATTCTTTGCGGGCAAGCTGGCCGCATTGAACGGTGGCCCCATTTCGTGCTAGCTGACAAAGGTTGGAGGCTTTTGATCGCCGACCCTACAGTTAAAACTCCCTACTATCAGGGAACGCGATTTGCTTTAAGCGGCATGGTCGTCCAAGCCACGCTGGAGGGATTCTCGATCTTTACTGAGGTATCGCTGGACAAGGAACCAACCTTTCATGATAACGCCGGTGGGAACGCCGATGAGTACGATATTGATGGCCCTCCGGGATCTGACCGCTTGGAGGCTGGCAGCGAATTCGTGAAAATTGGCGTCGGTCTATTGCGAAAGATTAAACCAGCGGGTTACCGCTTTTCGGCGAGGTATGAGGTTTTAGCTCGCCCTCGAATTACGGTAAATCAGCGGGAGCGGGAAATTGAGTTTCTCGAAGTTCTCGACCTGCCTGACCAGCAAGTTCGGTATTCGCTCAAAGTGCTGGTAAAAATTCTCGAAGATGGATCCGGGTTTTCCATTGACCGTGATCTGACGAACTTGGGCGAAAGCCGATTGGAAACGACAATCTACAGCCATAATTTTTGTCGATTCGGTATCAGTGAGATTGGAAGTGACTATGTCGTTGAATCGCCGGAAACTGTGCAGTGGCAAGTGATCAAGAGCTCTGGAGGAATTCTGCTACCCACCCCGCATTCGCTTAAGTTTACGGGTCCCCCACTCGACGGCGATTTCCATGCCGAAGCGCACTCTGCCAATGCCGACTCTGCGCTCAGGGAAGTGAGTGTTGTTCATAAGGATTATGGTGTTGCCTTGCAGGTCACTACAAATCGTGACCTGCAGAAATTCGCGGTATGGGGCCAAACTGATAAGATTGCTGTGGAACCTTTCGTGCATCTTTCCATTCCGGAAGGGCAGACCGCGAACCTACGAACGACTTATCGACTTTTTAAACAGCGTAAGAGAAGAGAGCACTAGCAGTAGAGGGGGGATCGATCGATACCCGCTCGCAATTGTCGGAGGAACTAACTGGTCGAAGCTGCCGTCGTCGAAACCTGCCTGCGATCTCCGAGAGTGGAGCCCATTTGCCATAGCCCCCGTAGCTCCACGGCCATAGGAATTTCAGGCAACCCACACTCGCTGCGGAGCAACTGTCCATGCAAAATGTCCATGCACAATCTCGCCTGCGACATCACGTCGACGCGGATCCCGGAGCAATTACTCCCAGCATACGGGACGCTCGTGCTGATGAATCCGATTTGGTCAGGCACGATTACGCCATCCCGACGAAGGGTCTCAATTGTCCAATCACCAGTGTCGCTAACCAGAACATCGGGTTTCTTCTTTTTCACCCACCGTGCAAACTCTCGGGACTCCCAATCGAAAGTGTGAGGATAAAGAAATTCAAAATCCCTCGGCCTGCCGATCCCCATCTCCATCAGCGCAGCCTCAAAAATTGCCCTTTTCAGCGAAAAATGCGGAGTCTCCGGACTAATCCCCATTACAAAAGCTGGCCGTCGATATCCATGCGCTTGGATTTCTTCCATGACCGTGGTCATGTCAAGATGCTCATTGCGGCAGATGGCGTGATGAAAGTGATCCGAATGGTACCCGAGGATCTGCACACAAGCGAAATGGCTCCACTCAAGTTGAAGATCCATTGGCGAAACGATCTCAGCCGAGAGGATTAGACCGCGGATGCCTCTCGCCAGTAACATCCGCTGAATCCGCTCATCGTCTTTGACTCCCTGTTGCACAAGAACGATTTCGAGACAATAGCCAAGCCTTTCCGCCGCCTGCTTTAGATGTTCATCAAAGAAACGGGTGCGTGAATTGGTGGCGCGAACGGGTGCGTCCGTCGCGGGCACCAGCAGTGCGAGATTGGACAAAGCTTTGGTCGGATGCTTGCCCGTGCGGTAGGCAACCAGGGCAGCCAGCGCCGGATCTGGATGATACCCCAGTTGCTGCGCGACCGCTTGGATTTTTTCCTTCAAGGCGGGACGGACCATCGGCAGATCACGCATCGCCCGGGACACCGTGATCGGTACTACAACCAACTTCCTCGGCGATCCGCTTTAAGCTGATACGGGGGGTGAAGGGCACGAGCTTTAATTACGACGTAGGCGCCACGTGGTCAATCGGTTTGCCCGCCTCCGGGAGGGGCCGGTAGACGAAATCGGAAAATGCCCCGCCTCCAGTGCCGGATACGTGCAAACCAGCCCGCAGTGACAGGAATTCCCCGAAGGTATTATGATGCCACCCGCTCATTTCGCGGGTCGGAGGCAGCGGTCGCCAGTCTTGCCCGCTTCCAGCCATCGCCCAGTGCATCGTAACCACATGCTGATCGTTCCGAATCCGCAAACGTACCGTCCCGTCCGGGGAGGGGGGCATGGTCATGCGCGGTGGCTGCAAAGTGCCTCGCGCACCGACCCTTAGGCCGTGTTCGTCCCGCGCAATCCCCACCCATGCTCCAGGATCGTAGAACAAGCACAGCCAGCTAACGGCCCCTACTTCAGGCGGATGAACCGCTACCTCCACCTCATAAGCGAGATCCGACGGAATCATCATCATGGGTTCAGTTGTTTGCTCCAGCGGTCCGATTCCGGCCATCCGTATCCCATCTGCGCAAGCGCCTATCCGCCCCTTGCCGTCTGAGTTGGAAAATCGCCACATTGTTCCGACGTTCGGTCTTCGCAAGGCATCCCGCCGTTCTCCCTTCGGCGGAGCTTCTGGAAGTGCGCGACTCACGTCCAGAACAGGCCAGCCTTCCTCGGTCCACGTCACTGCCTGCAGCAAGGTCTGGCGTCCCAAAGTGACAAAATCCTTTCGGTAGCCATGATAGATCACCCACCAGTTGCCTGCCGCATCGTCGAAGATCGTCCCGTGTCCACGGGACCACCAGAGTTCATCGGATGACTGCGTGCGCACAATGGGATTGTGGGGATTGTTCTCCCACGGACCCAGCGGGTGCCTGGAACGGGCTGTCACCACCATGTGGCTGGTTGCCGGTCCCGCCGTCCCTCCCTGAGCCGACACGAGATGATAGTAACCGCCGTGCTGCACCAGCTTTGGGCCCTCCAATGCAAAACACTCCACGCACCAATCCGCAGGAATCGGCCATCCTTCGTAGACCTGTTCACTCTCACCCTCGACGGCCAAACCATCCTGTCGTAACCCAATTACCCTGCCGCCAGAGAGATGGATATATCGGCGTCCGTCTTCTCCGACGACGTGCCCTGGATCAATCCCCCCAACGGAGAGCCCAACTGGCTCACTCCACGGCCCCGCCATATCTTCCGCCCAAACCACGCGATTCCCATAGCTGGACTTGTAATAAATATAAAATTTCCCGTCGTGCTGCACCAGATCGGGAGCCCAAACGTCTCCATCGAATCTTGGCAGCGCATGCCCCACCGAATGCCACTCCCGCAAATCCCGGGAAGTGAAAATTTCGAGTCCTGGTGCGTAGCGAAAACTGGAATGCGTGACGTAAAAGGTTCCCTCCACCCGGAGGATGGATGGATCCGGGTAGTCGCCCGCGAAAAGTAACGTGGGCTCCTTGGGGGGAGGGGATGGGCTCGGTCATTGCCAGCACTTCAATTCCGTCACCTGGCGCGGACAAGCAAGAATCATCGGATGACATAATTGTCAGGACGGGGGATTTGTTTCTCGCGTATACCATCCCGATAGTGTCACAGCTTTCTCCCCCCCACTGCATGTCCATTTCACCTTCAATTTCAGGGCTGAACCATCTGTTCGTTGGCGTTCGCCGGAACCCGACTGGTCGCTCATCCTTCAGCGCATTCAGTGTCGTTGAGCTCCTCGTGGTAATTGCCATCATGTCTTCGTTGGCCGTCATGGGCGTAGCGGCATTCAGCGCAATCGGGCGGGGACAGAAAGTTGGAACGTCGGCTGGCCAGGTCGCAGATCTTCTTGAACAAGGCCGCGCTCTGGCGTTCGCACGAAGTGCGCCGATCCGAATGGGGGTCGTGACGAATTGGCCTTCCGAGTCGGACAAAAATTTCCGGTCCGTCGTCCTGCTATCCCGGCAGGACACCTCATTCCCGGCAAAGTGGACCGCTGAGACGCGCGTGAAGACATTGCCCGAAGGTGTGCACCTCAGGGAGGAGGTCGGAGCGAACCGGGAGGGCGTATCGCCACTCGAAGATGGGCTTTCCAATGAAATGAGCCTGGAAGTTGCGGGCCAGTCCCTCACGATCCGTTTCCTTGAGTTTCGTCCAAATGGCCAAGTCTGGCCCGAGGTGCCCGGACGGGCATCTTTTTTCGTCGAGGAGAGCGCTGTTGAAAACGGCGATAACTGGGCTGAAGTCTTGGCTCACCCCTTAACCGGGAAAGTCACTATCGTTAGGCCGGGAAACCTGTGAATCGTCGGACTCCTCCTCGCTTGAAGTCAACCCACCTCGTTGGGTTTTCGCTGGTCGAAATGGCGATCTCGATCGGAATCATCGTGTTTGTGTTAGTTGCCCTCCTCGGCTTCCTTCCCTTGGGACTGAAGCAGCTTGGGGAGTCCAGTGACCGCTTTGTCACGAGTTCCATTGCACAGGATGTCGTGAGTGATTTCCAGCGCTATTCCGTTCGCCCATCGCTTTTCCGCGATCCGGATCGGCGAACTTTGTCCCGCCTTTATGATAGGTCAGGAGTGCTGTTGGCTTCTTCGGAGGGTGGGGCCGTCCCGACCGTCCCGACCGGTCTAACGCACCTTTCCGGATACTACCTCGCCGAAATCGAACTCGCACCCCTTGCCAGTTATCCGCCGGATGTAAACGGCGATCAATTGATTTCCGCGTCATTGCGGATCCAATGGCCGCACAACGACCCACCAAGCGAAGATCGAACCGCCCGCTATCCGATTTACGTGAAGCTCAGCGCCGACCCCGCCTGGCCTACGCCGTGAAGACGTCGCTTATATTCGCTATGTGTTTCCTGATGAGGCGCGCCCCTTCAAATCACAAACGGGCAGGATCGCGGTCGACGCATAACGTGTCCAGCCTGTCGGCCTTTTCGTTGGTTGAGCTTCTCGTATCAATGACCGTTTTCCTGATACTCATGGTGATGTTATTGACAATTACGGGACAGGTGCAGGGCATTTGGTCATCTTCGCGAAATCGGATTGACGTTGCCCAAGCTGTGCGGGGCTTCTTTCTACAGAGCCAGCGAGAATTGACAGCTGCGTTGAGTGCGAGCCCTCGTCTTGTTGGTCAATTTCAGCTTCCCGAGTCCAGCCGATGGCAGTTTGTTCAGAATCCGATCATTCCACTGGGCATCCGCCTGCCACACACCGACTCTATCTTCTTTCAAACCGGCACCACCGACACCCCGAGGGGAAATGTCTCAGCCGTGGGCTATTTCGTCAACCGCGACCGGCAATTGATCCGGCTTTTCACTCCGATGGACATCGACACCAGGTTTCAGGAGCTTGGACCGGATCCGGCTTACATCCTGAATGAAAGTTGGACCGAGACGCAGTCTCCGGATTTAGACGACTACAATCCCGCTCCCAATTGGCTGAATCCGCCACTTTTTCCGGCAACTTCCTTCGACCCACGTGTCGACGGTAACGTTTCCAAAGCGGTTTCCGTCCTCGCCGAAGGGATCGCCGGATTCTGGATCCGTTGCTACGATGTCGAAGGTCGCCCGATTCCCTTCGATCTGGTTGCGCCGTCTGGAGGTGCAAATGACAGGGTGAAATTCGATTCAAACTACCCGCCGACGCTCCGCCGACTACCCGGCTCTCTGGAAATCACCCTCGCGTTGTTTGAGCCATCGACGCTTCAGCGTTTTTCGGATCAGATCACCGAGAGTTTTCCGGAGCAGTTGCCGATCGCTGATAACTCGGACCCCTCCATACTGGCGAGCATCGACGCCTTGATGGAAAGTTGTCTTTCGGCAGGTGTCCCCGCGCCCCGCCTTTTCCGAGCGCGTTTCGTGATTCCGCCGGGCACCTACCGGCGCACGGATGGAGGCTACTAATGATTATTCCCCGATCCAATATGTCGCTCCTCGCCAAGAAAACAGACAATGGAATGGCACTGGTCATCACACTGGCGTTCATAGTGATTCTGACGGTGCTCGTCATTGCGTTCTTCTCGAGCATCATGTTGGAGCAAGTCTCATCGACCACCTATCCCGCCCAAACCTATCGCCAACTTTTGGTCGATGCGGCCATCGCCCATTCGACAGCCCTTCTCGCAGGGAATATCCCCCCGCCGAATTACAACGAGATCGAGCCCTCGCAAAATCAAACATCGACCAACTGGTGGGTTAATCCCGGGCGTCTTTCGATCCAAGAAGGCTCAAGTCCTCCGCGCCACGTGAATCTCTACTCGACTCCGGTAACCGGACAATCTGCGGGAGATGTCGACCTCAACGCGTTGACCTCGACTTGGGACGGCGGAGAATACCATCCCGTCGAACCTAGCGGCGCTCCCCTCGAAGTGGCCTGGGTAGAGGTCCTCCGTGACCCGCAACTACCGCGCCAAAGCAATCGCGCCAGTGGCAACTACAACCCGGTAGTTGGCCGCTATGCATTTTGGATCGACTCCGATACCAATCGAATCAATTTTCAGACGTCTCTGGGCGTGGACCGGCACGTGAATCCGCTCGAAGAGGGAAATTACGATCCCTCGGCGGGGAACTTCCTTCCAAAAGGTCTTTTCGACGGAGCCTCCAGCTTTTGGTGGGCTTCCGGCCCCATGGCACTCGGCTCACCGCCCACGGTGGGTTATGACGGACTCGTTGACCCACAACGCTTGGATTTCACCAAACTTTATTGGAACAATATCCACGACAGAACCAGCAGTCCGGCTGCAGGTAACACCCCTAACTATGTCCCTTGGTTAACCAAGGAAAGCATCAAAGCCTTCGTGGACCCAGCCGAAGGTGAAGCGTTCTGGGAAGACAACCGCTTCCTTTTGACCAATCAGAGTGACGTCGCCCGAGTTCAACGTGTTCGGAAAACCGCGACTGGCGACCTTATGGTTCCGACGCAAACTCGAAGAGCAGCATTTGATTCAATCCTATCAACTCCCATACTCAGGGAAAATGTTAAGCCACATTGCAACCCGTGAAGGGGATGCGGCCAATATCGAAGAGTTTGGACAAGGAGCCCCTTCGACGGAATGGACCCGGCACCAGAATGACGCTTATCAGAAAGCGCTTGGCGCCTACCTTCAATACCCCGTTCCGGGCTTGGGCTCCAGTTTCCGAGACAAGTGGGCGGCAGATGGTGCTTCGAACGAGGATGTCTTAGCGGAAATTGATCAATTCGCCTACAATCTACAGACTGCGGCGGCCGCGACTTTTCAGCCGGTAACCGCTGATTACGATGGTCAAAAGAAGGCCGGGAATGCGTTTAACGGGCGGAGCTTTCTTCAGGTCGGCGGGCTGAGAGCCTTCTCTGCGTGGGCTAATGAAACACCATCGGGCAATCGTGTAGCAAGGGCGCTCTTTCCGGGGGTCTACAGCGGCCGCGGAATCGGTCGCCACATCAACGCTCCGACACCAGTTGAGATTGCTCTCCGCGTGACTCCCCGCCGTCAGTCAGAAGAAAGTCCGTCTATTCTACACCTTGAGTTCCGAGTGGAAGTGGATTTCTTGGTTCCTGAGGGATTTCAGAATAAAACGGCTGGCACCGATTGGGGCGTCGATCTGCCGGTCTTCCGCGTGAGCTACCTGGAATGCAAAGTGAACGGCGAACTTTTTCGGGCGAAGCTGGATCCTGCGAGAAATCATGAACAAGTGGAAGCGAATCCGACCCGCACCGAATATCTTTTCTCGGCCAACCCCGGTCCTGACGGCGAAAACCCGGCTCCTTACACCTTGATCAGAGGCGGGGAGATCATCACTGCAGCGACTCCTCAGGGTGGGGCTTACGCATTCGAGGGTGGTGATTTGGCCACACCGAACACATTTTTCGCTCATAAAGACAATCTTGAGCCCAAGAGCAAGTCCGCCCTCATGGATTTTACGCTCGGCGAATCAATAAGCATAACCGATATTCAGATCCGGATGGTGACTATGTTTCCTCGCGCTCCGGGAGAGGTGGTCTTCGTTATTCCCTCGGCAGGGCGGCCCGGTACAAGCGTAACCGGTATGACGACTGCGTCAGAAATAGAAGACGCGCTAATCACATTACCTAATGTCTCGCTGGACTCTGCGGTGCCCGGAATTCCCGCTGCGGTGAGCTCCTCCGAACTATCCGATCCAAGGCTGGCGCATCGTGCAGATGCCTGGGTCCCGGCGGCTTTCGAGTCGTTGGGGGTGGAGAATCCTTCCTTCCTCGCACAAGTAGACCGGTCGAAACTTTCTTATCCGAACCCCGCATCAGTGGGCGATAGTTATTACCCAGTTGGCTTCAGATACCCCTACGCCTCTCCCGGTTTCATCTTTTCGCTCCCAACCGGCCAACAGCGCGGTCTTGCTTGGCAGACAGTTGATCTCGCAGAAAAACAGAGCGCCGCGAGCGGAATGCCTCCAGATTACTTGCTGGCGGATCTAATTCTCCCGACCGCGCCGGATTTCGTAAAGCAACACGCGTCGTCGGGTAAGATCAACATCAATACGCGGATCTATCCTAAAACTTTCGGTAGTGCTTTGGACCGGGGACGCCAAGTGCTTATTTCTGCGGTATCCGGAATTCGTTACAACTCGACCTCGACTGCCGGAGGTTTGCCGATCAATGCCGAATCGTTCGCTGATTGGCTCGTTAGCGAAGAGCCGGACGATGGCTTTCCATTCTACGGGAGAGTCCTCGAAAACCCCGCGCTTGATGTAATCACGGGAAGCGAGCACTCAAGCCAGCTCCTCCGGGCAAAGATTATGGGTTTGTTCACAACTCAGTCGAACACGTTCACTGTTTACGGATTGGTTGAGTCGATCGACGACATCGACGGTGTCCTTCGGCCGACTGGACGGCAGCTTTTTCAGGCCGTCATTGAACGCCAAATCTTTCCTGGCCGCGACGGGATCCGCGGCAACGGCAGGACCGATGAGACCGGCAATTGGATCGAAATCGCAGGCGTTTGGAAAACCAGCGGCAGCGAGCGACCTGCAGCACCAGGGGATGCCTTCGATACGGTCGATGGCCCCGACTCAGTGGACCTTCCGTTACCGCCCAGCCAATTCCGAGATGCAACTTCCGCGTCGACACTCCTGGAAGATTCATTCAATCCGGTTCTCCCCTACTACACTTATGAATTGCTTCAAGTCACTCCGCTCGATCGCTGATCACGTTATCACAGGTTGTATATTGACAACTGGCTTGTTGCTTCCTTCAACGAGTTCACGGGCAGAAACTTTGCTTGCTCCTGTCGACCCGACGCACTTGTTGTTTTTGCTAAACGATACTCAACCTCCTTCGCTGGCGGAAGAGGGATGGGAGATGGCAACGTCACGCGCCTCTCACGAACCCGAAGGCGAGTGGATTCTTTCCGTGGCGGAACACGTGTACCGAAAAGACACTTGAAGCAGAAGGTCAGTCCCCGACACAGTCTCGCTTGATGCTCGAGTTAACCGACTCGACCATGCACCCTGCTCGCTTGTCCGCATTCAGTTCAGTGGAAGGTCAGGCTTCTTCGATAAATTATCGGATCGCGGATTCCCCTGCGATCCGAATGCTTTCTCCTGATGGGGACATAAGGGTGATCGCCTTGGTCTCGGGGCGCTTTATCGTGAGTGTGGGCAGCGAAGGGATCTCAGAAGCAGATTTTGACAAATTAGTCAAAGGCTTCTCGTTCGGAGCGCTATCGACAGTGCTACAGCGACCGCTCGCTTCACTTCCTACACCATTTCCGAGAAAGGTGGTGAATGAGGTCAACCAGACCGAGGACTTCCGTCCCACTCAGGTCCTGCGCACGAAAGACCGCCTGCGGGGCGAAGAAGAGTTCCAAGCGAGAATTAAGGAAGCCGACATGATTCAGCCTGATCGTCCGTAGTGCAACGCGATCAGCGGGGGACTCGAGACTTCTTGAGCGTGGAACGAAAGTTCCCACCCCCGCGCTGGATGACATGGTTGTCAATTATTAAACCGGTGATTCACTTCACGCCAGGGCCGCGTGGTGAAATACTTCTACGAAAATGTCGTCAATTTCACCGACTCGTTTCTCCCGGACCGGCAGCGCCAGTGATCGGAGTGACGCCGCGCAGCCCAGGATCGATTCAAGTCACGATCGGCGGCACGGATTGGGAGACTTGGTAGCGTGCTACATTCAGGCTGAAGGGAGGACGTCCCCTCAGTTGCTGCTTCTGCCGCAAGGACGAATCACCGATCTCGTCGAGCCGCGCTTGCACGTGCCACCCGACCTCCCTGAGATTCGCAACCGTCCCAAGTGGATGAACCCTGTCCGCGGCAGTATTCCGGATTGCCTGATTCACTACAAATTACGGGAGGATGACCAAGGCTGGGGATATTCGGCTGGAATATCGATGCAGCAGAATCCGGCAATGGACCGCCTCGTTTTGCAAGAACAAAACGTCTCACGAGGGGTCGATGAAACGGTGATCGAGACGACCCTTTTGGATCCGCGGCACGGGTTGCAGTTCACTCACCGTCTGCGACACCTGAACGGCTCCTCCGGAGTCGAGGCGGAAGTGACTTGTATAAATCTCGGGCCGACGGCGGTTCATCTGGAGTTGCTGACAAGCTTTGTCCTATCCGGAATCTCCCCGTTTCATTACGCCGACTGTCCGAACGGATTGCGGTTGCACCGCTTCCGAAGTTGGTGGAGTGCAGAGGCGAAGAAATGCAGCGAATCGATGGAGGAACTGCATTTGGGCCGATCCTGGTCAGCAACCGGCCACTTTTGTGAAAAATTTGGACAAGTCGGAACGATGCCAGTCCGGAAGTGGTTTCCCTTTGCGGCGGTGGAGGACATCGAAGCAGGCGTGACTTGGGGAGCCCAAATTGCCTGGCCGGGTTCCTGGCAAATCGAAGTCGCCAGAAAAGGGGATCGAGTTTCGGTATCCGGGGGACTTGCTGACAGGGAGTTCGGACACTGGATCAAGCGCTTGGAACCAGGCGAGACTGTTGGTAGTCCAAAAGCCATTCTCACTGTGGTGAACGGTGGGCTTGCCGAGGTCGGGCAGGCACTTGTCCGAACACAGGAACTCCTCCTGCCGCCGCCACCCGCCGTCGAGGCGGCACTTCCCGTCGTCTTTAATGAATGGTGCTCCAGCTGGGGCAGCCCAACTCATGACAAAATCATTAGCGTTGCACGAAAGTTAGTGGGTTCGGGAGTCAAGTATATCGTCATTGATGATGGTTGGATGCAGGCACCCGAGCCAATGCGAGGGCTGCCAGACGGAGATTGGCTCGTCGATGAGACGAAATTTCCCGACGGATTCGCGAACACCTGCCGTGAGCTGCGGGCTTTGGGATTCGTTCCCGGAGTCTGGTTCGAATTCGAAGTCGTCGGGGCTGGTTCGCACCTCCGCGAATCTCACGCGACACACCTTCTCCAGAAGGACGGTCGTCCGCTACGAAGCGGAGGGCGATTCTTTTGGGATCTCAACGATTCCGAGGCGAGAATGCATCTCGAGAACCGGATGATCCGGCTTCTGCGCGAAGCAAATTTCGGATACCTGAAGGTGGACTACAATGACAACCTTGGAATCGGGTGCGATCATCCCGATTCTCTGGGTGAGGGGCTGCGGAATCATGTTTTAGGCATAACCGCTTTCTTTCAGCGTCTTCGGCAAGCTCTGCCCGACTTGGTCATCGAGAACTGTTCTTCTGGGGGACACCGCTTAGAGCCTGTGATGATGTCGCTAACGTCCATGAGCTCGTTTTCCGACGCGCACGAAAGCCTGAGTATTCCAATCATCGCCAGAAACCTTCATTATTTGATTCCGCCTCGCCAATCTCAAATTTGGGCGGT
Source organism: uncultured Verrucomicrobiae bacterium (assembly GCA_963740185.1). Classification (GTDB taxonomy): domain Bacteria; phylum Verrucomicrobiota; class Verrucomicrobiia; order Chthoniobacterales; family JAATET01; genus CAVVKW01. The sequence goes on along the minus strand of CAVUDH010000019.1, from coordinate 21,886 downwards.
CCTCCATCCATCCGATTCCTTGGAGCGTTTGGTGTATTCACTTTCTTCAACGTTTCTCGGTCGAATGTGTCTCTCGGGACCAGTCGAGTTGCTCAGCGAGAATCAGATGAAGGTGGTTCAGCAGGCAGTTTCGTTGTATGAGCTGGCCGCTCCGGTGATCATGGAGGGCATTTCAGAATTCATTGAAGAGGCCCCGGAAAATTATAATTATCCCAAAGGTTTTCAAGGGTTGTTCCGGATGAATCATAATTTGCAGACTGCGCTGGTCGTCGTCCATGGTTTTGACTTGCCGGCCCCCACTCCTTTCCAGGTCCCCCTTCCCGTTGGATCGTGGAGTCTCCTTGGTTGCCTGCTCGATGAAGATACGTCGTTTTCGTTAAACACTGATATTATCACGATTACCTGCCGGGCAGGGTTTCATGGAGCGGTCGTCGTCCTCCGGCGCGAATAAGAAGCAAGAGTATGCGACTTATTGGCCACGACTAAAATGTTGCCCCCGTTCGACTAGATCGCCAGCGACAGCTTCTCGGGGGCGCTTAGTATTGGGTGAGTGGAATCACGAAAACACGTGTGTGATCCGTTTCCCACATCTTCCGCTCATCCGCACTACCAGCTGCGACAAAATGCGTCGGTCGACCGTTTTCAATCACTAAACTCGGCCGCTCCAGCGAACCATGGGTGCTTACACGGCCATCCGCCCATTCGATGTTGCGACTGTAGGCTAGTGCTGCTTTGCCGGAGGCATGCCATTCGACGAGATCGTCGCTCCAAGCATAAGCTCCGCCATATGGAACCCCGCACAGTTCCCCAGAGAAATCTTTGAAAATTACGTGATAGCGGTCGTCCTCCAGCCATAGGAAAGGGTCTTCACAGTTGATCGGAAAAGCTGCTTCATCGGAAACCGCTGTGAACGGCCCTGCAGGATGGGGAGCTGTCGCGAGGCCAAGCTGGAGCGGCCCTCCCCACGCACGGCATGACTTATAAATCATAACTGTAAAGCCATCGCCTCTGACCGCGACTGAAGGGTTCGTCGTGATGAGAGCATCCCATTTGCCAGGGCGCGGCTCCAACAGCGGCTGATCAATTCGCCGCCACGGGCCTTTTACGCTGAAACTCGTAGCTAGGCCGATCCGCTTATTAGTCCACGCCCGTTCGTAGAGATGCTCATCGGAGCTACTCGACCGGCTCAACTGATGCTCGGCATCAGGAGTAGGGAAATCATACGTAGTCCCCACATAATATAAATAGTAAACACCGTCAAATGATACAACTCGAGGATTATGGGTGACACGGCTATCAAAATAGGAAAACGCTCGGGGACGCAGGACGATTTCCTCGAATTGGTAAGGTCCTGCGGGCGAGTCGCTGCTCGCGCGAATTATCTCCGAGTTTGTCACCCAGTGAGGGCTGAATGAGAGAAACTTCGGCCAGCGCGATGCAAATAGATGATAGTGGCCATCGCCGCCTTCCGCTGTGTCGCGAATGACCGAGCCGCACCAGACCCAATAATCGGGTAATTCGAAGCCGCAGTCCCGCGGTGCGGGTCCAAGACGAAAAGGGGGATGTATGGATTGGTCTACTTGCCTCATTGCTTTGGATGATCTGTTCGCGCACCTACACCGTTCCGACCCCGAGCTAACCTCCGGGCGTTCCTTTCACAAGATGTTGGACCTCAGACCAACGTTTCCCAAGCCGATGGATCATTCCTGTGGCTCCAGAATCCACTTGGGCCAGAACTGCTTTTTCCTCCGATTGACCAAACGTCCTTGGTTGGATACCGCGCCACTCGATCGCATGTTGGATCAACTCGTCCCGGATTGGGCGGCATTGCGGATCAGCAAACAAATTATTCACTTCGCCAGGATCGCGAACGATATCATAGAGCTCCCCGTCTTCTACGGCATCAAGATAATACACAAGTCGGTGGGATAGCGTTCTCACAGCTAACACTCGTGTTTGGGGTTCGTTTACGAAGTCCCATTCGCAGAATACAGCAGATCGTGCGGGACTCAAAAACTGCCCCGCATCAAAGAGCGGCTTACCATCCAAACCGGTCGGGGCCGCCACGCCGGCGAGGGAACAGAGCGTGGGAAAAAGATCGACGCTCTCTACGAGTTCTTCGCAGACCAATCCGGATGGAATTCCCGGACCAGCCATGATCCATGGAATTCGGTGTATCGACTCGTAGATGCCGAGATTTTTGAGAATCAGTCCATGTTCGCCAGCAAAGTCTCCGTGATCCGACACGTAGCAGATGATCGTGTTGTCCAAGTCGCCGATCCGACGGAGTTCGCTGATGATATTCCCGATCTCGCTGTCGATCATGGAAACGAGGGTCAGGTAGGCAGCCAACTGCGATTTCAACTCCGACGCGTCCTTTGGCCGGAAAGGGTATCCACTGCCGCGGGACATTTCAGCCAACCTCTGCATAAACGCGGGCTTTCCGAAAAATGATTTTTCCAGGAAGTCATCGGCATTCTCGGGAAGGCGCAACCGCTCAGGCGCGTATTCGCCAGCTTTAGTGGCTGGCGGCGCGAAGGGGTCGTGCGGGCGCTGAAAACTTACGTTGAGGAAAAAAGGGCGTTTCCGATCCCTGGTAGAGAGGAACTCCACCGCCTTCCTGCCGATCCAAGCTTCGAGGGAAAACTCTTCCGGTAGGCCGCTGATAAACGCGCGATTCCCATGTCCGGGATGACCGGGAAGAAGCTTTCCGTGCTCGTATTGATCGCCCAGCTTATTCTCGACCAAATCGTTGAAATAGTGACAAGTCCGGGGGTCGTCGGCCTCCGCATCGGCAAGGTCGCTGAAGCGATAGTGTTCAAACGCCTCCCGCACCCAGCGTCCGGGAATGTGAGCTTTCCCGACCATACCCGTTTCGTAACCGGCGCTGCGAAATGTAGCGCCGAGTAGCGGGGGAGGGTTGTCAGACAATTGTCGGACGGTGTTGCCGGAAAGCCCATGATTTTTGACATAAAGCCCCGAATGAAAACTGGCCCGCGAGGGAGCGCAAATCGGATTATTGCAGTAGCCCTTCGTGAAAAGTGCACCTTGATCCGCGAGCGCATCCAAGCAAGGAGTCCTGACGTCCTGATGACCGCTACAGCCCATAACGTTCGCGTTATGCTGATCGGACATCAGCCAGAGAACGTTGGGCCTAGCGGTCATCGATTGAACAATGAGCTATGATCGGACTTTCCCATTCGGTGGTTCTCACGTTTGCAAAATCAAAATTGATTTAAGCAAAGTGACTCATGACGCTGTCCTATCGGATTTTACTCCGCGGAGGCTGTCTCACCCTCGTGGCCGGTCCATTGGCCATACATGACGCCAGTGCCTCCTGTCGCGATGAAGAGCCGACCGAAATGAATTTGATCGGCCTTCACCATGCGGACAGCGGTTGCTGCAAACATCGGCCGTTCGGGATCGCTTATCAGTTCAAAGGTCTCGCCCAAATCCAGGGAAAGGTAGACGCCGCTCTGCGGTTGACCATCGATTTGCGCGGATGCCAGGACATACAGAGCCGGAATCTCGCTCCCGGGAGCAGGAGCACCGAACGCAAAGCCCTCGATCAGGTTGAATGGGAAGTCGAGCTTTCCGAAGTTCACCGCACCATCCCGGGAAACCCAAAGACCCTGATCGCCGCTGGACACCCAGACTTCCGAGCGCTTTCCTCCTTCACCGGTCGGGACAGCCGCCACTTCCATTCGAGTCTGCGTGATCGTGCTTTTTGGCGCCCATGGAGTCTCCGTGCGGTTATCCCAGGTGAGACCGCCATCTTCACTCACGTAGAGCCTGTTCAGGTTTGCACGACTGACCGTCAGGTAGAAGCGCCCTTCCTTAACGGGATCCGCTCGGAGAAGCGTGTCGGGCCCGGCGAAAATGCGAATGGCTTTGACGAAGTCGATTGGCACTCCGGACGCTTTCTCCCAGATAATTTCACCATCTTCGGCAAGAAGATTGCGAGTGACATGCGGAGCGCGATTGGCTCCCGCGAAGACAGCATGATTGGGATCGAAAGGTGAGAGGGCTAACGACGCGGCACCCGCTGCGTTATTCTTCACCGGACTTTCCGGGTCTTTGACGGGCCCCTCGGTCATCGTCCACGAGCGGCCTTGATCGACCGATCTCCAGATTTTTGGCGCGCCGCTTTCGTCGCGAATGGGATTTTCCCATCCGCCCCCGGTTGTCTGGAGCCACAGCACAGTGTTGGGCCGCCCGGGCACCGTCAAAATCTGCGGGCTGTTGTGCAGGCTGGAAACGTCTTTTTGCGTTCTCAGATGAGATTTAGCCAACGGATCCTCCAAGCTATTCACGACGACCCCGCCGATATCGGCCATCGATGCGTAAAGGACAACGTCAGGATCCTCGTCGGCAATCGCGATCGAAGTGATCGAGAGCAGTTCATATCCCGCGACAGTTGGAAATACTTGTGGAGCGTCGCCAAAAATGTCTTCGACGTAGAAGGGTCCGTAAGGTTCAGCCAGCCAGATGGCGTCCTCTTTGTGGGGATCGAAGCGTGCCCCGGTCGCGATGTTGCGCCAGTATTGTTCCCCGTGACTGCTCATCCAGAATTCCTTGGTTAGTTGCGGGACGCGTCTCGTGATTTCCTCCCAGGTCGTACCGCCGTCGATTGACCTGCTGAAGTTCCGACCGTAAAAGGCAACAATCTTGTCAGGTTCACCAGGCTGGACGTCAAATCCGACGATGTCCGGTCCCTCTCGAGTCTTCAGCAAGGTTTTCCAACTTCCATCTTCCGTGAGAGTCACGACGCCGCTGTTACCGCTGGCATAGACGCGGCCCCCATGGCCGAAGCGAATTGCGTAAGCGATATATGGCGCGTCGCCCTGGTCCAGCAGCTCATAAGTCTCCCCGCCATCCTCACTTTTGAAGACGCCTCCCTTGAACTCAGGTTCCGCCTTCTTGTCGGGGTGATTGCCCCGGACGAGAGCGTAGACGACTTTTGCGCGCTTCTCAGCTCCTTCGCCGATTGTGCCTTGAAATGGATCGGGCTGAACGATTCGCACACCGGATGGCAACCCAAAATGAAGACTCTTCTGGACGCCGAGCGGTAAATTCTCAATCTTCTCGAAATCCGGCTTGTCGCTCGTTGCGTTCATCGACCGCCATAGACCTGCATTTCGGGTGCCGACATAAACGATATCCGAGTTGAAGGGGTCTACCGCGATACAGCTGTTTGCAAAACGGTCATCCTTCCCGGTATTCCCACCGAATGGATAATTCTTGACTTCACTCCTTTCCAAGTGCGGCGTGCTTTGAGTGAAAATCTTCGTCCACGTGTCCCCAGAGTCTTCGGAACGCCAGAGTCCATTCGCCACTGCGGCAGTGATATCATCAGCAGGATAGCGTCCAAACGCCGCATAAATCACAGATTCTCTGCCTGGAGCAAGGTCCAGCGCGATGCCGTCGACGCCTTTCCCCTGCGTGTATTCAACCGGCATGAAATGCGTCACGTTCGTCCAGCGAGACTCGCCCGGCTTCATGCGAAAGAGACCACCAACATCCGTCCGCGCGTAAACCAATCCGTCAACGTTGGGATGAGGCCAGGCGTCCATGCAACGTCCGCCACCTCCAATGGGCACTTGATCCCATTCGAACTGATAGGCCTCCGCGGAAACGGAAGAGACGTGGATGGAGGTTGCCAGGGTGAATAATGCGAGTCGATGAAACAATGGGGTCATTGGGAAAAAATTACGGCGATCCAATTCGACTAGCAACCCGCCCCAAATGACAACTATACCTGACAAAGTTGTCATGCTCGACTACTGTTCTCAGGCCATGTTGAATGGCCATATTTTCAGCGATGAATTCGTCTCCACCCCTGCCCACAAGTCATCCACGATCAACCCGCTCGCAAAGTCGTCGGTGCTTTGGAGTAGCCGTTTCCAGCATTGTTTGCGTGGCGTTTCCAGTGCTCGGACAGACAAGCCGCGCGGAGACGGACTCCCCCGAGACACGACCGAACATCATCGTAATCATGGCCGATGACTTAGGCTATGGAGACCTTTCGTGTTACGGGGGAATTTATGCCGTGCCAACCCCGCACATCGACCGACTCGCAGCGAGCGGCATCCAATTTACCGATGGCTACGTCACCGCCCCGATTTGCGGCCCGAGTCGGATTGGTTTCATGACCGGTCGCTACCAGAATCGAATTGGGCAGGACCTTAACGACAAGGAGGAATATTTCATCCCGGAAGACTCGCCAACCATTGCGAAAACTTTGAAATCGGCCGGCTGACGCGACCGGCCTGGTTGGTAAGTGGCACCTTGGTTCCGGCGAGTCGGATCCGCTCAACCGAGGCTTTGACGAATATTTTGGCGCACTGGACTACACCCACTATCTGCCGCAGGTCGGTCAACCGCTCATTCTCCTCCGGGGCCGCGAAGAAGTGGAAGAGACCGAATACCTTACGGATGCCTACACGCGGGAGGCTGTCGACTTCATCGAGCGCCACAAAGACGAACCCTTCTTTCTGTTTTTGAGCCACTGGGCACCCCATCGGCCGATGGAGGCATCGGAAAAATACCTGGCGCGCTTTTCGCATTTGCCGGACGACGATGAGCTTGATCCGGTTAGGGGATCGAGACGCGTATTCTCAGCAATGGTCTCGGCACTGGACGATGGGGTGGGAAAAGTTTTGGAGACGCTGGAGCAGGAAGGATTGCTGGAGAACACGGTTGTGTTTTTCTTAAGCGACAATGGATCCCCCACGCCTGAAAACAGGGGCTCCAACGGACCTTTCCGCGGCTATAAGCGAGATCTGTGGGAAGGCGGTATTAGGGTTCCGTTCCTGATGTCCTGGGCCCGGCACAATCCCGCCGGGTCAAATTCAGAATACTCCGGTAATCTCATTGGATATATTCGCTACCATACTGGAGCTGACCGCCGCACCGAGTCCCGAGAAACCGCTGGATGGAGTGAGTCTACTCCCTCTGGCGGTTCCCGACGCGGCCAGTTCGTTCGAACGGGACAACCCTCTTTTCTGGCGATTTGCGAGTCAGTGGGCTGCTCGCGAAGGAAAGTGGAAGTATCTTCGCTTCACGGATGACAACATTTTGCTGTTCAACATGCTGAGGGACCCATTCGAAACACGCGTGAACTATTGGAAGCAAAACAAGGAGGTGGTGAACGACCTGAAGGGAAAAATCGACTTTTGGAATGAGCAGATGCCTCCGGATGTCGAAAAGGTGGATCTACCTCCATTTGCGGACTCACGACCATGGTCGAAAACCGACGCCGATGAATAAATAGATGAGGAAACCCTCCCTATAGAAATATGATTATGAAAAAAACACCCCTTATAAAATTAGCACAAAGTTTCCTCGTCGCCTCTGTAATATTCGGGGTCAGCATCAGTCATGGTGTGCCTGATGGCAGCGAAATTTACACAGCCAGCGGGGATCAGCTCCTTGAGTGGAAAGCCGGCAACCCTGAGACGATGAGCCCGGTCACGCTGGAAAACGATCCGGCCCCCATCAACGATGAAGGCGAATACCTCGTCGCTGGCTTTATCTCCCGAGCTGGCGTTGAGGCAGCAACGGGATCAGGCGTTGTTCTCGTTACCCGGCGGGATGACATCATTTTCCTGACTGATAGGAAATACATTGCGGTCGTAACCGCGAAGACCAGTCGACCTGGTCGGAAAGCACGCTTCTCGTTTCGTGGACCAAGCGACGGGCCTAAAGGCCATACCGCCGACCAAGAGCTTTCAGACATCTGGAAAGATTTAGAGTTTCCACTCGAAGACATCCCGTACTCTGCAAAAGGGCGAACACACATTTCAGCCCCACTCTTTGAGCGACCTTGAGTTCCGTGTAGCGGCAAGCAGCGATTTAGACGATGGGAGCGAAGAGCAACTGCATATCCGCGATATCAAAATTTTCGAACTCCCTCAGTGATGTCTGACCTTCGCAATCAATCAGCACCAAGCGGAAGCGATCAGCACGTTCGGGATTCCAAAATGATCGCGCGAGCGGAAGACCAAAACGACGAACTGTGGGGCTCAGTCGACTATTCCATTCGAGGAACCGTATTTAGTGACCACTTTGCTCCTGTCGCGTTTTCGACGGAGAACAGCACTGTGATGGGAACTCCTCGCCTTTTATTAAAAGGGCTGGGGCGCCACGGCTCGTGGACGCCGGATTTCCAGCCTTTGGTTGCGCTTCATTCGAAGGACGCGCAGGGAAACTGGCAACCAGTGTTGGTAAGAAGTCGCATCTGCCACCCCGCTGGCTGGATCGAGAGAGGTCGAGCGAACGGTTTTAGTTTTCAACAGGAAGTCCATTTCAAGAATTCCCAGGCAGCGGTCGTGAGGTGGTCTATCCGACCCTCCGACACAGACAGCCCGGCTCCCGAAGTCGCATTTTTCGGCGGCCTCTTTCCCGGAGAGAGTTCCATTCAAGCTTCCGCATCCAGCGCTGGAATCTCGCTGAAACTGCACAAACGATTCCTTCACCGCTACCTCCGCGAGAACGCGGAATTCGAGATTCAATATGACCTCGTTGCGAGCGCAGCTCCCGACAAGGTAAGATTCGCCGCCGGTTCGCCACTTTCCTCGGTCGCGCCGGTCGATGTCGATTCGTTTTGCCTGGCGGACCTCGAGGACGCCAAGTGCGGAACATGGTGGCTCGAGCTATCCGATTTACAGAGGACCGAAAGTGACTGGGAGGCATCCATCGAAATCCGATGGGGGTCGCGCGAGACGGAAGGCATTCCAGAAGTTTCCACCCTCGCAGAAGCATGCCGCAACTGGAAAGAAAGACTCGAAAACAGTCCGGGCTACCTTTCTCTCTCAAGTTTCTGGAGAGCTCGCGCGGCGAATGCTTATTCGGTCATCGTCGGCAACGCCATTCGCTCCCCCGGCTACGGAAATTTCTCCGAAGAACTTGCGCTGACAGCAGCACCCACCGGGGCTCTGGCCGGTGCCTTCTATTGGGACCACGTCATTGGATCCATTCCCTTGGCGGCATGGGACCCGGAGTTGCAGGCGAGCGCGATACGTTGTTTCATGCAACACACCACTGGCGGTCGCATGACGCCCGGCGTTTTGCTGGCCTACCCTCAGTATGGCAACGCCAACGTTCTCGATGGATTTGCACCGATTGGAAGTTGGGGGGTGGAGAAAGCGAGGCTCTGCGCAAAGAGCGACATCGATTTGAAATCGCTCTACCCGCATTTGGTGAGAGCGCACGAGGGCTGGTTGATCAACTGCGATCGGGACGGCGACGGAATTCCGGAATGGCGCAACACCGGAAACCCCGGCGACGACTCTCCGCTATATGATCGTTATCGACCTACCGACTCGAATACTTGCTTCGAGCTTCCGCCTTTCGTCAGCGTCAATCTTTGCACCTATCTGCTGATGGACGCCCGTTTGCTCCAGCGCTTCGCTGCGGAGTTGGGCAACCAGGATGACGAGACCCGCTGGAGCCAGCGGGTGGAACTCTACGAGAGCGTGCTCATGAAACGCCTCTGGGATCCCGACGCGCTGTTTTTCTGGGATCGAACGCCCGACAACCTCCCGGTCCACGTTCGCACATTTTTCGGCCTTCTCCCGCTCTGGGCGGGTGTACCCCTCTCAAAGGAAGACGCTTGCAAGGCGATCGAGCGCCATTTGTTGGATCCCGGCGCATTTTTCGGTGACATTCCGTTCCCGAGCGTCGCCTACGACGAACCTACTTACGATCCAGTCGGTTACTGGCGTGGGCGTTCCTGGCCTCACGTATACTTCTGGAACACCGAAATTCTCTGGAAATACGGCTATGAAAAGGAAGCTCTCCGGGCGAGAAGCAAGTATTTGGAACTGAGCACTTGCTGGAGGTCGCCCGCGGAAAATTTCCCGACGCAGCCGCACAAACTTGACGCACCGGTGATGCAAAATTACGTCTGGGGCGCAGGGACTTTGCTGATGTTTCTCTACGGATGGGATAGCAATCCCGTTCTGTAGGAAATCAAGGCGATCTATAGTCGCCGTCGACACGGATCACTCCAAAAGGTCGCGCCTATCGAAGGCGCGGCTTTGGCTGAGTCCACCTTCCCGGAAGCGGTTTCAATCCTGGGTTGGAAGCCTTTCTCGAAGCCACGTCTCGATCAAGTCCTCGCAGCCATAACGCAGCACGAACTGCCGTTTCCAGTCCTCGATGTAAGATGGATCGATCCCATCGAGGATCTTTTCCAACCGTCCGGCAAGGCGTTTTCAATTTCCCGCAAGTGCGCTGCGGCATCTTCGTCGTTCGAGCCAGACGTGAGACAGGGAAACTGCAGATTGGCGAACACCGGTAACCGAGCATTCTGGTGCTCGCGAATCCACACTTTCGGATCACAAACGAATTCCCCATCGCAAACTCTGCCCGGCGCACCACTGGATGCCTCGATCTCGACACATTTCCGTTTCAATCGGAGATACGCGTCCTGCGGCAAAGCATCGCTGCCAATCAGATTGACCGTCTCGCCAGGATCCCGCTCGAGGTCGAAAAATTGTTCGATCCCTCCGCTGAAAAAATGAATGTATTTGTAATGCTGGTCACGCAGTGAGATCCACCGTGCCCCTCGAAGTCCATTTTCGACAAATTGAATGGTGCGATCACGTTCCGGGGATTTCGCCAGCAAAGATTCACCCTGCAAGCTGGTCACGGCATTCGCCTCCATCGCGTCAGCGTGGAATCCCAGCGAGATCGAGCAAGGTTGGAAAAATGTCCATCAAATCCACAAACCTCGAATCTTCCGCTCCGACAGCAAACCTCTCCTCGTAACTCCAGATCATGGGAATGCGAACGGATCCTTCGTATGGACAGCCTTTTTGGCCCGAGATCGGTAGAGCCCGAGATCGCCGAGCATTTCGCCATGATCAGAGGTAAAGACCACACACGTTGTCTCACGAAGCCCCCGCTCCTCCAGTTCACCGAGGATTCTCCCCACTGCTTCGTCAACCATCGTGATCGCCGCGAAGTAGGCCTCCTGGAAGGTGCGGGAATCTTCTTCGGCTGCGCACTCGCCATGGAGCGGATGGGGGACCGGGGGATACGGCGAGTGCCGGACCGCCTCCACCGCGGCAGGTAACTCACGGCCCGCGTATCGTTCCCTCCATCCCACAGGAAGCGCCAAGGGCGGATGCGGATGAATAAATCCACATGTTAACAGAAAAGGATCGTCCGCATGCTCGCGGATAAAGTTGCGGGCCCGGTCGGCAACCCAAAAGGTCCCGTGTTCTTCCTCGGGCAATTCCGTCGCTTGGGCCTCGTGGTAAATCAAGGGGCGGACCCCGTGTAGCGACTGAACGTGTTCGTGGCCCGCCGTGGCAAGGCTCTGCGCGTATTCGTCCTGATCACGAGACGCCGGGATCTCCTCCATCAGATGCAGTTCGTGATAACCATGGTGCGTCCGCGTCGGTTTGAAATGCATTTTCCCGATCGCCCCGCAGTAGTAGCCGTTCTCCGCCAACACGCTCGGGAACGTCGGGAGCTGATCGTCCGCGATTTTGTCGCCCGCATTGCTAAAGAACCCGTGTCTTGCCCCCAGCTTGCCGGTCAGAAGGCAGTGCCTGGCCGGCACGCAAATCGGATTCGGCGAATGGGCGTTCTTAAAGTTGGTGCCACTCCGCAGCAGACGGTCGATATTTGGCGTCTGCACATGATGGCATCCAGCCGCAGCAATCGTATCCCAGCGCTGTTGATCGGTCAGTAGAATCAGAAAATTCGGCTCGTTCACGGGAGAAAGGACGGGTTGATCGTCGTTGTGTCAGTCTGAAACATCACCTTTACCTGTCACCAGACGGAAGTTTGAACGCTCGCGACATGACAATTATGCCATTCTGGGGCCATCCTCTGGTCGGTCGCAACTGGCGACTCCAGCGATCATTCCTCAGCAAAGGATAGAGTATCGTATTTTTTTGGCTGGAAGCCCCAAGTTGTTACAGTTGTCATCTGAGCCGCCTTGATGTGAGGAGGGCAGTTAGTATGTTTTCTCACGGCAATCTTGCACGCCACTAACCATTAAAACACAATGAATGATAAATCCCTCCTCGTTGCACTCTCTGCAATAGCACTGTCCGTGAACGTTGGCTTCGCCCAGCGTTACATGGATGTCAATGGCACCACCGCCAATTTTGGTTCCCTAAGCACCAACACCTGGAACACAGCGAACACCAACTGGACGAGCAACGCAGCTGGCACCGACCGCTGAACACATGGAGCACGTTTACAGGTGTCACAATCTTCAACACCACCGAAGGTGGCGGAACCGTTGAAGTGACAAACAGCTTCGACCTCTCGGGGGGGTTGACCAAGACTGGCTCAAACTCCCTCAATCTTCGCAGCGACAATACTGCGAACACCTTTACCCTGAGCGGCAATGTGACCGTGGAAGGTAATGGTTCATTGAGGTTCAATAATAGAGGTGCTGGCGGTGGATACAACCTTACTGGGAGTTTCACCAAGCTGGGCGATCAATGCGATCAACTCTGGCCTTGAGTGACCCAGGTGTTGGAACTGCTTATAACGGTACAGCAACCATCCAGGCGGGCAGCATCAGCTTCAACAACGTTGCAGCGGTGGGAACATCCTCCTCCTTCAACATGACCGGAGGAGAACTTCTGATGAATGTCGGCGGTTCAGGAAGTAACTCAGCGACCTTGGGTAACCTATCTGGCGCAAGCGGGGACATCACTTCCTCCGCATCTGGTGTCAATACCCAGAGCAATCGCTTTACCTTCACGCAGACCGTGGCGAACAGCTACGGCGGAGCCATCTCTGGGAACTCCACGGTCGGCGGGGTTGCAACGCTGGGCATCACCAAGGCTGGGGCTGCAACCGTGACCCTGAACGGAAGTGGCGTGGTCGATATACGTGAAACGCTTCAGGTTTCAGCGGGCACCTTGCTCATCAATAAGTCGATCACCGCTCAAGCTACAACCGCCACTGTCGGTCTGGACACGACCGCCGTCGTCGTCAACTCTGGCGCAACCCTCGGCGGGAGCGGAACCATCACCTCCGGAAAACGATCACCTCCAGAACAAGCAACGACAACGTGATCATCGACGCTGGCGGCATTCTTTCCGCTGGCGCAGCAGTCGGCTTGGCAGACACCTTGACGTTGACTTTGGGCACCGGGAATCTTGATATCAGCGCAGTCACCGCGGGCGCGCTCCTATTCGACCTGGCAACCGATGTCACATCGAGCAACTCTTCTGAGTTCCGGCACGCTCCTCATTGGCACCGAGAATCTTAACTTTGATTCCTTCGACTTCAACGCGCTGGCGGGATTCGGGGCTGGGCAATACACGCTCTTCGCCACGAGTAACGGCATTATGGGATCGCTCGGCTCAGGTCTGACCGGAACGATCGATGGATTGCAGGCAACCCTTGGCTTCGACAACGACATTACGAGAAACAGCCTGATTCTCACGGTAGTTCCAGAACCTTCACCCGCCGTGCTGATGTTTGGGGGAATGCTGGTGCTGCTCTGCGTGCGAGCCCGGCGGTGCCGCTCATCGAACGCCGCAATGTAACATGGATCAGTTCCGAAGCAGAACCCCCGAGTTTTGTTGATAGCTGTGCTGCGGAGATAGGCTTGCCCTTATCTCCGCAGTGTCAGTTTTGACGCAAATGAAAACGGACGCCGGAAAGAACCCGACCGGGTGCAGCCGCTGGATTAGAACTGCAGGCCGTTCACGGTCGCGAAATCGCATCTGGAATACGGATGCCGCCATTTAAAAATATGTCACTCCTCGTCAGACATCCGAGTAACCCAGTTCTCACCGCCGCAGACGTCCCCTTCCACGCCACCCTGGTTTTTAATGCCGGGGTGACCAAATATCGTGGCAAATACGTCATGGTGTTCCGGAACGACTACGGTCGTGATGGGGACGACACATTCGACGGAACCAATCTCGGCTATGCAACCAGCGACGACGGGCTCACCTGGCGGGCCGCCGCCACCCCGATGATCACGGTCGAGCGAGCACGACAGTCGGCTTCTCATCTGTTCGGTCGGCATTCGGCTGAGGACGAGATTTTGCGCTTCTACGATCCGCGACTGACCGTGATCGACGACGTGTGTCACATTTGCTTCGCTTTGGATACTCGGAGGGGCGTTCGGGGAGGCATCGCGACAACGGAGAACTTTGAAGACTTCGAGATCCTCAGCATTTCCGCGCCGGACAATCGCAATATGGTGCTCTTCCCGGAAAGAATCGGGGGGGAATACTTTCGACTGGAAAGGCCATTTCCGATGTACGCTCCCTATCTCCGCCACGACAAGGCGCGGGAAAATTTCGAGGTCTGGACCTGCAGTTCGCCCGACCTCCGGAACTGGGGCACGCCGAGGCTGTTGCTGGCTACCGAGGACGTCCCTTTTGGAAGCGGAAAGCTGGGACCCGCTGCGCCACCAGTTCGAACGCCGAAGGGGTGGCTCACGACCTTCCACGCCGTTGTGGAGAATCCGCAGGTGCGCCTAGCGGGCTGGGAGGCCCAAGGATGGCATCGGACCTATCTGGCAGGTCTGATGCTTCTGGATCTCAACGATCCTACGCGGGTTATTGGCATGATGCGCAAGCCATTGTTAGAGCCGGAGGCCCTCTACGAAACCGAAGGTTTCAGAGGATCGGTCGTCTTTCCCGGCGGAATGATCCTGGAGGAATCCGGTGAAGTGAAAATTTACTACGGTGCCGCTGACACCGTGGAGGCACTTGCGATTGGACAAGTCGACGAATTGCTTGATGCTTGCGAACCCATTCCGGGGTAGGGGAACCAGTTTCCACCGCAAAATTCAGCGGACAGTCGGCTGCGCATTCCTAAGCAGCCGTGACCGGACACAGTTCTCATCACAATGTAGCTGACGAACTCCATGATCCGGTTCATCTGTATCTCCAGGAAGGCTCTTCAGGAAGCAGCGCATTTTTAAACAAACCAGAAACATGATGAAAGTCTATGTCCATTAAAATTGCATTGACAGGAGCAGGGGGAGTGGGGTTCACCCGCAAGTTAGTTGCTGATTTGCTGGCGGTTCCCGAATTTCGTCAGATCCGCATCGCCTTTCACGATATCGACGAGGCCAATCTTGACCGGGTCACCCGGCTGGTTCAGCGGGACGTAGATTCCAATGGACTCGATATACAGATCGAATCGACCACCGACCGTCGCCGCGCCTTCGAAGGCGCACGGTATATTCTTTGCGTCTTTCGGGTCGGTGGGCTGGAGGCTTTCCGCCACGACGTGGAGATCCCGCTCAAATACGGCGTGGATCAATGTGTCGGCGATACGCTCGGCCCGGGAGGGGCTTTTCTACGCCCAACGCGGAATTCCCGAGCTGCTGAATGTCTGCCGGGACATCGCGGAGGTGGCAGAACCGGGAGCACTCCTTCTCAATTACGCCAATCCGATGGCGATGATGTCTTGGGCGGCCAATCGTACCGGCGTGCGCACCGTGGGTCTCTGTCACGGAGTGCAGGGCGGGCACCGTCTGCTCGCGAACGCCCTGGGCTTACCCAAGGAGGAAGTGGACATCGTCTGCGCGGGGATCAATCATCAAACTTGGTATCTCGAGGTCAGGCATCACGGCAAAGACATGCGCCCGCTTCTGCTGGACGCGCTGGAAAAGCATCCGGACTATTCGAGAAACGAAAAAGTCCGCATCGATATGTTGCGCCGCTTCGGCTGTTTTTCCACCGAATCCAACGGGCATCTTTCCGAATACGTCCCTTGGTATCGGAACCGGGAGAATGAAATCAGCGATTGGATCGGGTCGGATTCCTGGTCACAAGGCGAAACCGGCGGGTATCTTCGCGTCTGTATTGAGGGACGGGATTGGTTTTAGACCGATTACCCAAACTGGCTGAAGGCCGAGCCAAAGAAATTCCTGCCGGAGAACCGCTCGGACGAGCACGGTTCTTGGATTATCGAAGCGCTGGAAACCGGGCGAACTTATCGCGGGCATTTCAACGTGGTCAACCGCGGGATTATAACCAACCTGCCGGAGGACGCCATCATCGAAGCTCCGGGATACGTCGATCGGAATGGGATCAACATGCCGGTGGTGGGCGATCTTCCGCTCGGTTGCGCGGCCGTTTGCAACCAAAGCATCGACGTTCAGCGTCTCGGGGTGGAAGCGGCGATGACCGGGGACGACACCCTCCTGCGGCAGGCAGTGATGCTTGACCCGCTGACTGGCGCGGTCTGCAACCCGCCCGAAATCTGGCAGATGGCCGATGAATTGCTGGTGAACCTCGCCCCATGGCTGCCCCAATATACGGAAGCGATTCGCGAAGCGGGCGCTCGACTCGCCGAACCCGACAAGCTACTGTCCACACGTGAGGGATATCAGGGAGCTACCCGCATCAAAACAAAATCGGTCGAGGAAATGGAGCTGGATCGGGAAAATGCGACCCGGATAGCGGGAGAATCTGATCAGACTATGATGACTTCTAAGGCCGGGGCTTTTCGAAGCGGGGCCCGGTCGGGCGGTCGGGGAGGGGCTTGAAGCCCAGCTCCCAGGCCGGGGAATCGGATGCAAATCCCCACGATTCCGGCGGCGATTCGGCGAACTGAGGTCTGAATGGGAACAGTCGAGAATGGCACTGTTTTAAGCGGGATCTCGGAGGGGAACGTTAGTTAAAAAAAAGCGATCCGTGCCGCCGAACAAGACCGACCCGACGTAGAAGCTGCCCGGGCGCAGTGGCGCTCGATTCAGGGCAGCTGGGACGGCTCTGCTCTCGTCTTTCTGGACGAGACCGGGGTCAATACCAAGATGTCTCGGCTTTACGGACGGGCGCCCCGATCCGAACGCTGCCTCGGCGTCGAGCCGCACGGACATTGGAGTATATCGACTTTTATCGCCGCTTTGCGCCACGACGGACTCACCGCTCCCTGGCTATTGGCCAACGAGCAGGAACGCGCTCAAGTTGCCGATTTGGCAAAAGAGGTTCAACTGGCGACCAGAGGCAGTATGAAAATTGCTTTCGCGGATCAGGGCTACACGGGCGAAAAGCCCAGCCAGGACGCTGCTGAAAACGGAATCGATCTGGTTGTCGTCAAACTTACCGAAGCCATAAAGGGTTTTGTCCTGCTCCCCAGACGCTGGGTTGTTGAACGCTCTTTTGCCTGGGCTGCTCGTTTCCGCCGACTTTCCAAAGATTATGAACGCCTACCTGCTTCTCTCGCCGGACTGGAAGTGTCCCGTGAATCGTTAAAATAGAGGTGGTGGCAGGTTCAGCCACGCGAGAGCGTGGAGGTGTCAAAGCCAAAAGAACCAACCACCACCATGAACGAAGAGAAACTGAGAGAAGCCTTTCTGCAAGGCGGAGAAAGAGAAGCCAGCGAAGTATTTAACGAACTGATGAAGGCGTCGGTTCGAGCGGCGTTGTGGGAAATGATGAGCAGCGAGGTGGAAAGCCTCTGCGGAAAGAAGTATCACCCGAAGGCGGAGGGCGAGTATCGACGGGGCGGCTCGGAGCAGGGCAGCGTGTATCTGGACGGAGGGAAGGAAAGCGTGAAGCGACCACGGGTGCGTCACGTCGAGGATGGCGAGGTCGAACTGGAGAGTTACCGGGCGGCATCGAGTCAGAGCGGACTTTTCGAGGAAGTCGTCGGACTGGTGGCCGAAGGGATGTCCCAGCGAGGACTGGGCCGAGTCAAAAAGGATGACATCAGCAAGAGCGCGATCTCGCGAATGTGAGAGGAAAAAAGCCGGGAGCAATTGGCGATGGTCCGGGAGCGCGACTTGAAGGGAGCGGACTGGTTGGCAGTGATGATCGACGGAGTTTTCATCGGCGGGGAAAACTGCGTAGTGATTGCGTTGGGGATCGAAGCCTCGGGACGCAAGCAAGTCCTCGACTTTGAAGTGGGCAGTTCGGAGAGCCGAGAGACCGTGGAACGGCTCATTGGCCGCCTGGAAAGGCGCGGGATGCATTCCAGCGGCCAGAAGCCACTCCTGGTGGTGCGAGACGGTTCCGCGGCCATCAAAGGAGCCGTGAGCCGCATCTGGCCCAGCGCCCGCCAACAGGTCTGCCTGATCCACCTTGAACGCAACATCGCGGACCGACTTCGGCAACGAGATCGAGCTGAGAGCCAGCGCCTCCCCGGGCGGCTGCGCCAAGCTCAGGGCAAGGCCGCGGGTGAGGAGGCTTTCGAAGATCTGCGGGAGTTCGTTGCCGAGCGTAACGGTGCCGCCGCCCTTCTGTTGGCCGAGCGACGGGACGAGGCGCTGACCCTGCATCGCCTGGAAGTGCCCGCCACGCTCAACGTCACCTTGCTGAGCACCAACGCCATCGAAAACGTCATTCGCAACTGGCGCGAAGCCACGGGTAACGTCAAACGCTGGGACGTGCGAGGCGACATGATCGAACGCTGGTCGGCATCCGGACTGCTGTGGGCGGAAAACGGCTTCCGTCGCATTCGTCACGCCGAGGATCTCCCGCAACTCCGGGAGGCCCTGACGCGCTCGCAAACGGAGCCGATCTCCGCTGCGGCCTCTACGCTACGCTACGAGTCCTCCGCTCCAATCGCCTCCGTTTGCGAAATACCCGCTTGTCCAGAACTTCAACCAACCCCATAAACCAGACTCCTGCCACCGCTTAGTTTTAACGATCTCTGGGACATCCCCGCCGGACTTCATTGGCTGGCTTTTCTTTCCCTCATGCTCAACTCCCTTTTTCGACAAAGTTCATGACACGCTCTAATCGCAAGCCCACCTCCGCCATTACGGCCACAGATCGGGCAAGTGGCGTAAGGCACGGAGGGAAAGACAATGCAGATCTCTGGCTGTCCAACATGCGGGGCCTTATGGATAAACCTCCAGATAAGGTCCAAATCCATAATTCGACTCGCGGGAGTAAAACTTGACCCGACCGTTCGCCGATTCCGGCTGTGTCAGCGCGAAAGACACCGTGCCGTCGTTCGCAATCTCGCCGTTCACATACGCCGTCACGTCGATGACAATCTCCGCGCCAATGTCAGCCGCGCTAACGGTGAAGCTGGCCACGTTCGCTCCCGGCGAAGGCTGATTGTTCCAGGTTACCCCCGATTCACTCCAACTGTCGTTGGCGACCGCCATCAGATCGATCGGACGATCAACCAAGGGTTCAGTGCCGACCTGCTCAACTTTAAGAACAAGCAGGACTTGCGACGGGTTGGGAGCGAATCCGCTGACATCGAACTTGACCAAGGCACTCTTGTCCCCGCTAAAACCGGAACCGTCCTTGACCTCCAGCGACTGATTGGTACCGTAATTCGTGGTCGCGTATCCCCGCGACAAATAAGTGTCCGCGTTCGTCGTGTAAGTCTCGACAAAACCACCACCACCCGCGGAAGAACCAATCAGCACGATATAAGTGTAGGTGCCGGACCCACCGTCATAGAGGTTGCCCGGCAAAGTCACCGTGCCGGCATCGAATGACTTGCTGTAAAGCTGAAGCGTTTTCCCATTGCTGGTCGTTAGCGTCAGACCGGTATCCGTCCACGTGCTCAGGAAGTTCGGAGCTCCGGCGTAGTTGGCGTAGTAGATGGTCGCCGGTTGATCGATGTTGAAGCTCAGCCAAGCCGCACCCGCGTTAGCATAAGCACTTTTACGAGTCCGGATATACTGGAAGCTGGCGACTTCGCTGGGCACCTGCGTGAATGTGTAGCTGGTCCGATCGATCCAAGGGTAGTGATCCACCGTCGCTTGCAGATCCTGATGCAACTCACCGTTGACCACGTTGGTCACAGTGGCAGTTCCGGCAGTCAGCGTTGGTTTGATGTAGCTCTCCCAGAAGGCCATCGTGTAGTCATATCCCTCCAAATCCGCGGCAAAAAGTGTCTCCGTGAACCCTTTCAGCCTGCCATGCCAGCCTTGGGTGGCCTTGTGCTTGAAATCCTCCATTCCGTAAAAAATGCGCGATTCCAGCTTTTTCTGGTCACGGGAAGACACCCCATTTCCCCATTCACCGAGAGCGATCAGCGTGGCCGCGCCCTGGATACTCTGGAAAAGTCCGTCCCACGAATAGGAGAGGGAAGTGCGGAGCCCACCCGAATCACCCGAATCGAGTTCATTAACCATGCCGATCTTTCCCAGGTAGGGACTCGGGACTGGGTTAACCATATAGCCGTAACTGTCGACCGTGTCGGTGACGACGTGGCTATACATCCGCATGGCCAGATTGTAATACATCGCGAAGCGATCACCGGTGCCAGCGCTATAGAGATTGTATTGTTGGAGTTCCGGTTGCTCCACGCCGGAGAATTGGAAAGGGCTGACGATCCCGTAGCCCGAGCCATGATTACCCGGGACCGTGTGGAGCGTTCCGTCATACTCGGTATAACTCGGATCGTTTTGGATCCAGGCGTTGTAGATATTCGTCAGCCCCAGGTTCAGGACCTTGGTCTCGAAGGCATTATGATCGTAGTTGGCCAGTAACGTATTCAGGGTGTTTTTACCGAAGAAATGCGACACCGCGATCATGACTTCAACGTAGGTTTCGCTGATGTTCGGGTTGAATTTTTTCTGAGGGAACCCGTTGAGTGCAATATCCCCGAAAAAGTTGTTTGCATCGTCGTGGAACCAGCTCGCGGCATAACCGAAAGCCTCCATGATAGCGGACAGGCGGGTACGCTCTGCATGGATCAGTTCGTTATTCCAGATTGCGCCGTTTTCCGCATTCTTGAGCAGCGCAATCGCTTGAGCCACCGCACTGTGGGTCCATTTGATCGACCCCGAGCAGTCCGGCTCATTCCCCGCGCCGGGTTTGATCATCTCCCGGATCATGAGGAGGAGGCGGTCCTTTGCGAGGAGATTACCAGTTGAAAGCTGCCCGGGCGCTTCGTGGACCATCAGGGCAAGTCCATGCAGCACCTTCGAGTTTCTCAGATTCTCGGTCGAGTGAGCCTGAGCGTTGGAATTGGAACTCGTCGAATAATCGAAATTGAGATATCCCGATTCCTGGGAATCAAGATAGAGATAAGCATCCGACACGTTCTCAGTGGACGCGAAAAAGCTAATGGTATGATCGCCCGCCAGCGCGCTGGCAACCTCACTGCTGACTATCACGTCCACCCACTCTCCCGCTTGTGGCACGGTTGCTCCGAGGTAAGTGCGCCCGGGCATATTGTCACGGTGGACTGTCCATTGATCCCAAGAGTCCGAGCCGCTCAACCAAATCTGGAGCTCATACCCGGTCGTATAATTGACCCTCACGCTGAATACGGCCGAAGCGACCGTGCCGGTGATCCCCGAGAGGTCAAACTTCATCAGTGCTTCGCGCTTAGGGCCTCTGTTGAGCTGCAGGCTAGTTCCGCCGTTGGCGTTGACACCCCACGTCCAATGGGTGTCTTCCTTGACAAAGCGCTTGTAGATTTTGCCGTTCGTCATCGTGACGATGAGTTGCGGCTGGATCGATTCGCCTTCGGTACTGGAATCAATCAGCGCCTGGGGGACGGCAGCATGAGCAGAGCTGCAGAGAAACAGTGCTGCAAAAAAACCAGCAAATGCTCGGTTCAGGGGGGGGGGGATTTTCATTTTTGAGTATTGGTTGAGGTTTGGCTGACAAAACTCTGCGCCCTACGGCGTCAACCACTTTGGCATGAAGGCCGACGGTCTAATCAGGGGGAGAATTTACTTCACTGGGTAAGATATCTCCGGTGCTGACACCTCCGCAAGCGGTGGGCGATGACAACAATAGCATTCGGGGGTCCAATCCGGATGAAAACGGGTTGCTGACAGAGTTGTCATGGCGGAGCCAGCCATCCGCCGATTCCAAAATTGCCCGCAGGCCGATCCGGTCGCAGGATGCTCGAAACCTCGAAGAACTTGTGGAGGAAGCAAATTTTACCATCGGAAGCGGAAAGCGGGGATCATGGCGGGCCCAGGCATACTCGGATTTCCTGAAGGCGTTGCGTG
>CAVUDH010000018.1:0-228427 GCA_963740185.1 uncultured Verrucomicrobiae bacterium | reverse complement strand
GTTTAGTTTGCGTGGGACGCGGATCGTCCCGAGAAGGCTGAGTAGCACTTGGCTGGCGGTGAAGATGGCCAGATAGAGGAACCCGGTTTCGGTGAAGCCGTAGGAGTGGAGGCCGATGCCGAGGAGGTTGGTGCCGAACCAACTGAAGGCGGTGACGACGTTGCCAAGGATGGCCAGGACGGCGAGGCCGCGGGCGCGGACGAGGCCGCCCCAGCGGGCGTGGAGGATGATGGCGTTCCAGATGACGATGAGGAGGGCGCCGTTCTCCTTGGGGTCCCAACCCCAGAAGCGTCCCCAGGATTGGTCTGCCCAGATGCCGCCGAGGATCGTTCCGACGAAGCTGAAGAGAAGGGCGAAGCAGACGACGCCGTAGATGCTGGCGGTCAGGCTTTTGGCGGTCGAGTCGTCGAAGCGGCGGCTGAAGGCGCGGAGCAGGAGATACGCGATCCCGAGAAAGCCGGCGAGGAAGGTGGCGGCGTAGCCGATGGTGATGGTGATGACGTGGGTCGCGAGCCAGAAGTTGCTGTCGAGCACGGCGATGAGGACGCCGAGCGTGTCGGTGTCGGCGGCGAGGTGGTGGGCGATGAGCAGCGACGCGAATCCGAGCAGCGAGCAGGCGGCGGTGATGAGCCCGTCGCGGGTGAGGCGCTCGACGAGAAGCCCGAGGCCGACGCCGACCCAGGCGACGAAGAGCGCGGAGGAATACAGGTTGGTGACGGGGGGACGGCCGAGCAACGCGATGCGCCAAGCGAGAGCGACGGAGGTGAGGACGAAGGCGAGCAGGGCGATGGAGAACGCTGAGCGGCGGAGCGTGGCGGGAGCGGCCAGCCAGGAGGCGGCGGCCAGTGCGAAAGCGGCGAGGTAGAGGAGGCGGGCGAGGCCGAAGAGGTCGAGTCGGTTGAAGAGGGATTCGGAGCGGGAGTGGGCGGCGGCGGCGGGCGCGGCGGTGTTGATGGCTTGCTTGAGGGCGTCGACGGCGGCGGGATCGGCCGGGTTTTTGAAGAGAGCGGCGTAGAGGGGGGCGGCGGGGTGAAGACTGCCGGCGGTGGCGGAGGCAAGGAGCGCGCCGGGGAGTGAGGTCCATACTTGGCTGGGCGGCGGGGAGGAGGAGTGCGCTGGCGCGTTGGTGGGGTAGTTGTTGTTGGCGGCAGGATGCCGCCACTCCGGCCAGGCGGGTTGGACGATGGCGAGGCGGTCGGCTTCGCGGTAGGCGCGCCCGAGGGTAACGAAGGTGGTGAGGGCTTCGTGATCGTGGGGTCGGCCCTGCTGCCAGGCGGCGGCGTTGGCGAGGGCGGTTGGGACGAGCGGCGTGTAGGCGGCGAGTTCGCTCGCGAGGTCGGGGTGGCCGGTGTTGGCCTGGAAGGCAAGGCGGAGAGCGGCGTAGGTGTGGAGCTGGTTGTCGAGGGCGAGGATTGCGCGGCGATACGGGTCGGTGTCGGGGAGGTCGGCGGCTTGCGTGGCTTCGGCGGCGGCGCGGATGGCGTCGAGGTGCGGGCGGAGGTCGTCGAAACTCAGGCGGGTGGGTTTTTCCGTCGGCCGGTCGACGAGGGCCAGGATCTGGGGGTGGACGATGCGGATGACGGGGAGGGTGTCGGCGGTGGCGGGGTCGGTAAGGTGGAGGGCTAGCCAGGCTAGCGGTTGGTGGTCGATAGATGATGGTTGATGGTCGGTGCGCGGCTTCGCCGGGAGGGTGACGGTGGATTTGCCGCTGAGGAGGGTGAGGGTGTTGCGGGCGAGGGTGTCGAGGGGCTGGATTCGGCCGGCGGCTTGGACCGGAATCCCGGCGAGCGGGGTGGGAGCGGGCCCGCGGATGATCAGCGTGGCGGCGGTCGCGAAAAGTGCGACGGCGGTGATGGCTGATGAGGGGGAAAGTGGCATGCCGAATCTCGCGGTGACGGCCCCTCTTTTATTCAGGGACACCGATCCGATCCAGCGTGAACACGGTCGTCGCGAAGGTCACCGCTCGTGACCGCGCGCAGGCGTCAGATTTCGGATGGTTTCCCAGAGATTCCGCCGCACTGATCTGTCTCGGAGGACGTGGTGATCGTTCAAGGCATCGGCGACTTTCTCCTCCGGCATCATGGCGTGGAGTCGCCAGAGAAGCGGGAAAAATTATCGAACTTCGGGGGAACGAACTGAGTGATCCCGTTTCACAACCTGCCGACGCCACTGAGTATTTGAGTTTTGCACACTGAACCCGGGTTCCTGACCTCGAGTTCCCGATGAGGCCAATGACGAGCCTGCGCCGCTGCCACTTCTGGAGAGGTTATCGGCGAAGAAGGCGAATGCGCGAGATGGCGGAGCGTTTTCTACTCGCATCGACGGCGCGGATTCTGATGACGACTCGACCGGTGGTTTTCGTCACGCGGAGGACGGCCTTCCAACTGATCGTGCCGCGGACTTTTTTGACGTCCGCTCCCCGGCCGGCGGTCACCGAGATGGAGGCGACGGTCGCATCGTCGCTGGCGGTGCCGCGGATGACGATCCGCTTGCGGAGGGACTCGATAGTCTTGCGACCGCGCACTTTGAGCGTGGGAGGCGTGGCGTCGATGGTGGGCGGCGGCGTGGGCGTGGCCGCGATCGGACGGGTGAAGCGGATGACGCGGTTGTTGACCCGGTCGGATGCCCAGAGATTGCCTGCCGGATCGATGAATAGAGATGCGGAGAAGTTTAAGGCTAAACGATTCGCCGCCAGGCCAGGATCGTGAGCAACGAAGTCGGTCTGGCCCAGCACACCGTCGGCGGCAGCGCCATTGGATTTGGTGGCGACGGCGTCGAATCGAAGCAGCCGGTTGTTGTTGCCGTCGCTCACCCAAAGCGCGCCCGCGGGATCAACGACGGCCATCTGCGGGAAAAACATGCCGGTGGCCGAGAAGGCGGCACCTGAAGTCACGAAGTCTGGCTGACCGAGCACAAGGTCGGCAGCGGCACCGTCGTCGAGCGCAGCGGCATTGAAAAATCCTAAAACTCGCGTGTTGACGGAGTCCGCGACCCAGAGGGTGCCAGTGGCATCGACGGAAATACCGAAGGGGGCCTGCATTTGGGTATCGGACACCGCCGTTCCGTCCGAGATGAAATTAACCTGCCCGAGCACCTGGTCGGCCGCCGCCCCGTTGGTTTTTGCCGCCGCGTTGGCGAAGCGAAGGACCCGGTGGGAGCCCGCATCCGCGACCCACAGGTTGCCGACCGGATCAATCCAGACGCTGCGGGGGAGGTTCATCCTGGTGGCGGATACGTCGGCGATATTCGCCGTGAAATTGACATGCCCGAATACTCGATCCGCGTAGGCCGCCATCCCCCGGTCTGCGGCATTTTCGAACATGAGGACGCGATGGTTGCCCGTATCCGCGACCCAAAGCCGTCCTGCTGCGTCCACGAACAGGCCGGACGGCGATGAGAGAGTGTTACCGGCGGTCGTGCTGTCCTGATTGGGTTCGGAACCCGAAAAGCTCACTTGACCGAAGGTGACCTCGGCGGACGCGCCGTTGGTCAACGTCGCCGCAGAGGGGTAGCGAAGAATGCGATGGTTGGTGCGATCGGCGACGAAAATCTTGCCGGAGGTCGGGTCGATGGCGATGCCGCCGGGGCCGCTCTGCGAGGTGGAGCTGACCGGCGACGTCCCGTCGCTGACGAAATCCGGCTGGCCGAGACGACGAGATCGGCGGAGGCGAAGGTGGGGATTTGCGCGGAGACGGTGAGGCTGGCGAGGGCGACGACGACGGCTGCGGCGGTGAAGATGGAACGGGGTGTGGTTATCATTGGAATTTCAGCCACCGTATCAGCAGGTCGGATTATTGCATAGGACCGAGGTCAGAGGTGTTTGGGATGGCCGGGGGCGGGGGGCGTTCGTGCTTTCAGCGTGACGAACACGGGTGACACGACCTCGACGTGGGGGGTTCGCAAGGATCGGTCGACCACGACCACGGCTCCTCCAGTGGAAGGGCAAGGTCGGGGTCCGGCGATTCGGATCAGGTATGCCCTCGATGGAGACGCTGCCACCCGCCGTTTTGAGACTGGCGAGGCTGCGGTGACGTTGGCATCAGGGGTCAGTGCACGGGCGAAAGTGAGGGTTCGCAAGCTGCGGTCGATCCGGTTGGACCGCAAGGTGCGGGTGCGGCTGACGGCGTTGAGTCAGATCGATGATTCGCGGAGCGTAACTCGGCGCGCGATTCTGTTGGTTCGCGGGGATCGCTGACCGGGCGGTTGCGGGATCGGATTGGTCTATACTTTTTGCACACGGACCTCATTCCCCCTCAAATTTGGGCGAAGCGGCGGAGGAAGTTCTGCTGAACTTTTTGGAGGAGTAGAGCTTCGCGACCGTCGAGTCCACGCTCTTCCAAGCTGGTAAGGACGGCTATCAGATCGAAATGCATCTGGCGGAGTTGATCGTCGGGGATGAGGCTCTGCGCCCAGAAGACGATGGCGAGGCGTTTGCCCTCGGTCACTTTCCTGACTTCGTGCAGTGCGTGGGTCTGATAGGCGAAGCCTTCGCCGGCGGCCAGCTTGACGGATTGAGGACCGGCGGGAGACTCAACGATCAACTCTCCTCCGCGATAGTCGCTGGGATCGCTCAGGAAAACGGTGACGGAGATGTCGCGGCGCATTGCCAGGCCTTCGGTCGTCACGGCAGCGTCCAGATGCGGGCCGTAATGACTGCCGGAAGTGTAGCGATTGACGAGCGGGAGTGAGATTTTTCGGGGCTGCGCCCACGATTGGAAAATGGGGTGTCGTTTCAACGCCCCCAGGCACAGGAGATCGAACTCCGAGCCTGCCCCGTCTTCGCGTCTCAGCTGTTCATTCTCCTTCGCGTCGCGGGCATATCCGTGCGCGGTGAGCTTGCCATCTTCGAATTCTGCAGCCTCCAGATATTCGCCGACGACTCTGAGTTCGTCTGAAGAAAAAACCTGCGGAAGAACGACCATCGTGGCGTCTCGCTAATTTCTTTTCCGACGGATCCGGAGAGCGGCAGCCGCGGCGGCGACCCCGATGAGGAGGGCCGTCGAAGGCTCGGGAATGACGCCGATCTGGTAGTCGTAGGCGACCGTGCCTCCCTCACCCTGCGCGAATACGCCGATTCGGTAGCTGGCTCCGGGATTCCCGCTTCCGATTGTAAAAACCCCGGCCCCGTCGCCGCTCACCGTGAAATTTTGAGAGGCGGCAACGCTGCCGCTGGCCCCACTGAAAAGACTGATCGTTCCATTTTGCGTGCCAGAGAAATTCGAGATCGTGTACGGAATTTGATACGGAGCCCCATTGGTCGCATCATCCGTCCGAAAGGCAAATGCGTCCACATCGTCATTGGTGCTGAGGTCGACCGACCCGACGACCTGGTCGTTCGTTGCCAGCATGTTGATCGTCGAAGACAGGTCGGTCGGATTGGAAACCGAATCCGAGAAATCGGTGGTTTCGGTTACGACGGTGGCTTTCGCCGCAGAGCCGATGAAACCGAAGAGGGCGGTCGCCATGAGAACGGAACCTTGGGGACGGCGTTGATCCATGTCAGTTGGCTACTTTCAATTGGGGGCAAAGTCAATTCCCTCCGATCCTCTCAGGAAAGGGGGCAACCGTTCTTTCTGCCCGAGCGCGCCGCGGTCACGCCAAACCAACGGTTTTGTGACAAAATCGTCACAATGGTCGCGGTCGATTGACGCGTAATTGACGTCCTGTCACCCGTAATTCGCGGCGGGTAGCCAGCGTCTTTTCCATGACAGAAACCTTCATGATCGTCGGCTTCCTCCTGGCGGCCTATTCCATAGTCGCCAATGACGCGATTCAGACGCTCGGCACGTTCCTTTCTTCGAACGCCAAGCGCCCTTGGTGGGTGCTATGGATATTCGCCTGCGGAATCCTGACGGTGGTCTTCGTTTACGGATGGATTTCCTACGACGGGGACGTCTCTTACGGACGGTTGGTAAATTTTCCATTTCCAGAGGGGGGCATCAGTTGGGTGCAGGTGATTCCGCCTTTGTTCATCCTGATCCTGACGCGGTTCGGTGTGCCCGTGAGCACGACGTTCCTGGTGCTGACGGTCTTCGCACCTTCGAATCTCGAGAGCATGCTTATGAAGAGCATATCTGGCTACGGGGTCGCATTTTTGGTGGCATTTTTGATCGCTCGCTTCGTGATCGCGGGTCTGGAGAAGCGGTTTGCCGCAACGACCGATCAACCGGCGCAGGCTTACTGGACGGTGCTGCAATGGTGCGCCACGGGTTTCCTTTGGAGTCAATGGTTGATCCAGGATCTAGCGAATATCTTCGTTTTCCTGCCGCGACGACTCGGGGTGACGGAATTGGTCGCTTCGCTGCTGGTGATGTATCTGCTGCACGCCTGGATTTTCTACCGGCGCGGCGGTGCCATTCAGAAAATCGTGAATTCCAAAACGAATGTGGGCGACATCCGCTCGGCCACAATCATCGATTTCCAATACGGCATCATCCTGTTCGTCTTTAAAGAAATGAGCGCGATTCCGATGAGCACCACTTGGGTATTTCTGGGCCTCCTGGCGGGGCGGGAATTCGCGCTGACCTACGCGCTTCAGCATCAGAAGCTCAAGAAGGCTTACGCCTCCTGCGGGCGGGACGCGATCAAAGCCATTATTGGCCTTTCCATCAGCTGCGGCCTCGCGTTCTCACTCCCGCAGATCGATCGGTGGGCCAAGGCCGAAAGCGCGCCACCGGTGTCGATGTCGGCGGCGGAAGCCCCGGATTCGAAGAAGTTGGCTCCGGATTGAGCGCGCGCCTGCCGGATGTCAGGTAATATTAGAGTTTAGCCGCCCTGCTGGATGGTCCGGCGAAGGGGTTTTCGCTTGGCGGTGGAGGGCTTTGAGGAGGTGGTGGCTGAATTGGAGGAGGAGGCCGAGGGTGATCAGGGCGCAGGCGATGTAGGGGAGGATCGAGGTCGGATTCTGGACGACTTGGAGGATGCTGGTCTGGTCGTTGTTGGCGAAGCTGGCTTGGTAGATGGTCCGCCCGGCGATGCGGAGGGGCTGGTTCATTTCGATCCGGACCGGTCGGACGGTGCCGGTCTCGTCGGTGAGGGTGAGCTGGCTGGCGAACCGGCTGGGGACGTTGGTGCCGGGGTGGCGGTCGTGGATGAACTCGTCGAGCCGGAGCGTGAAGGGGTGGGTCGTGCGGGTGGGGCGGAGGTGGGGGGTGGTTGATGGTTGGCGGTTGATGGTTGATGGAATGAGGGTGGCGACTTGGCGGTCGCTGCGGAATTCGTATTCGACGACCGGGAGGTCGCGGCGGTCGAGGCGGGTCTCGCGGGGAAGGGGTTGGACGCCGGAGGGGGTGATGCGGGCGTTTGCGTGGGTGGCGAGGATGGTGATCGGGCCGGCGGGGAGGGGCATTTTCTGGCCGGGGGTCAGGTCGGCGAAGGGGATGATTTGCTGGCCGATGACGAATTCGGTTTCGCGGGCGGACTCCGAGAAGTCGGCGCTTTGGCCGACGTCGAGGGTCAGGCGGCTTTCCTTGGCCAGGTAGTCGGTGAAGAATTGGCTGAGAATGAGGAGGAGGAGTCCGACGTGAATGACGTGGATGCCGAGCTTGCTCCAGGAAAGTCGGAAGCGGGTGAGGTGGGCAGCGAGGAGGTTGACGACGAGGATGGCGCCGAGGAGATGGCCACCGGGGAGGATGGGGATCGGGCCAAACCAGACGATCCAGCTCTGGAAGTAGCGTTCCTGGGCGAGGTAGAGGCCTTCGCTGACTTGGGCGAAGGTGCCGAGGAGGATGAGGACCATCGCCAGGCCGAGGCAGCCGATGGTCAGGCGGAGGGAGGCGGCGGCTCGGAGGAGTGCGGGCACTGGATGAGAACTAAACAGGATTATGCAGGATTTTCTGGATTAACTGGATGAGCAGAGAGCTGGAATCATCGGCAAGATGCCGATGCCACGATCCCATTTTTCAAAATCCTGTTAATCCTGTAAATCGAGTTAATCCTGTTTAGTTGGCGAAGGACTCACGCGTCGATTTCGAGGTCGCCTTTGGGGAGGGAGCAGCAGACCAGGGCCTTTCCGCTGCCGGGATCGGCGGCGGGGGTTGTCGTGTAGGCGACTTCGCCTTTTTTTAATTTCACTTTGCAGGTTCCGCAGGCGCCGGCTCGGCAGCCGAATTTGAGGTGAAGGCCGTTGGCCTCGGCGAATTCTAGGAGGCTGGGCTTGCTGCCGTCCCATTGCAGGGTTTTCTTCGATTTTTTGAAGGTGATTTTGGCGCTGCTGGCGACTCCCTTGGGCAGCTTCTTCTGGTTGAGGGACGAGGGGCCGAAGGCTTCGTAGTGGAGGCGTTTTTCCGGGACGCCCCAGTCTTTTAGGCCGTGGAAGCAGGATTCCATCATGGGCCCGGGGCCGCAGAAGTAGAAGTCGTAGCGGTTGTGCGGGAGGATCTTTTTGAGGAGTTCGACGTTGATGCGGGACGCGACATCGTGGTCCTGGCCCGGAATCTCTTCAGCAGCTGGATCACTGTGGCAAACGAACAGGTGGGCTTTGGGAAGGGCGGCGACGGCGGTCTTGAACTCGGCCCGGAGCGCGTCTTCCTTTTGGTTGCGGACACCGACGAAGAACCAAATTTCGCGTTTTGATTTGTGTTCGGCGAGGGATTTGACCATCGAGAGAACGGGCGTGAGTCCGATGCCGGAGCCGAGGAGGACGATGGGATTGTGGCCCTTGGGGTCGAGGGTGAAGGTGCCGCCGGGGGCTTGGACGCGGACGATGTCGCCTTCCTGGAGAACGTCGTGGACGAAATTTGAGCTGAGGCCGGGGGCGTATTCGGGGTGGTCGCGGGGGGCGGGGACGCGCTTGATGGAGGCGCGGTAGTGGTGGGGATTTGGCGAGTCGGAGAGGCTGTAGGAACGGATGACGGGGTCGGGCCGGCCGGGGACGATGAACTCGTAGGTGAGGTATTGGCCGGGTTTGAAGGGCTTGAGTTTTTTCCGGCCTTGGGCGGGTTCGAGGTAGATGGACGTGATGTCGGCGTTTTCGTGGACGAGGCGGGCGATGCGAAATTTGCGCCAGCCTTTGAAGGCGGGTTGGTGGGTCCACTTGTGAATTTTTTTCGCGGTGCCGGTGGTGAGTTGTTTGGCGACGCGGAGGGTTTCGAGGATGACGAGGGGGGCGAAGAAGAAGGCGGTCTGGCCGAGGTGGGAGCTTTCTTTTTCGATGCCGAAGGCTTTGTGAAAGAACGTGAGGATGGCGGCGGCGTAGGCGAGGCGGTGGAGGAGCTTCCAGACGGGGTAGCGGATCACCCAGACGGTAAGCTTGTTGCTGGTGGCGGCGAGGACGGCGAGGATGAGGAGGGCGGCGAGGCCGGCCTGGAGGTAGACGAAGTTCGACAGGTCATCGATGACGTCCTCGTAGCCGTCGGAGGCGGCGATGAAGATCCAGAAGTGCCACGCGGCATAGAGGAAACCGGTGATGCCGGTGGCGCGGCGGTGGCGGTTGAGGGCGGCGACGATCTTGCTCTTGGGAAAGAGGACGCGGAGGGGGGTGAAGCAGAGGACGCTGATGAGGAGCAGGATGGCGGTGTTGCCGAGGTAATCCTGGAGGTCGTAGGTCTTCCACTCGGTGTCGAGGCGGCCCTGGACCTTTTCGTTCCAGAGGTAGAGGGCGGGGAGCGCGAGGAGCGGGAAGTAGAAGAGGCGCGAGGCGATGATGCGGGGGAGGATGTTGGGCATCTTTTTGACTCGTGATTGGTGAATGGTGGAATTCGTTGTTGGCGGCTGGAAGCCACCACTCCGTTAGAAGTTGAAGTCGAGTTGGAGGCGGAGGCCGTAGAGGGGGCGTTTTTGGTCCTGCAACGCGCCGATGGCTCCGGCGGTGACGGTCCAGTTCTGGCCGATGGCTTGTTCGTATTGGAATCCGGCGGCGACGCTTTTCTGGGTGGGGCCAATGGTTTCGGTTTGTGCGCCGACCTCCAGGATGAGCTGTTTGCGGTAGTCGTCGAAGAACATCTGGTAACCGAAGGAGGCTCCGGCGGAGTTGGTGGCGGTGGAGCCGAGGGCGGCTCCGAAGTCGCCGAGGCCGGTGGCGGCGAAGAGGAGTCCGGTCTGGCCGAGGGCGCCGCCGGCGTCGGCGGCGCGAGAGGCGGACGTGAACCTTTCGATGGCCCAGAAGGCGTCGAGATAGAGGATGTTTTCGGTGCCGGGGTAGTCGGTGGAGATTTGGGCGAAGAGGAGTCCGCCGTTGTTGACGGTGGTCTGCTCAGGATCGAGGCGGTTGGTGGCGATGGACCCGGCGACGGTGAAGTTGGTGTTGAATTTGCCGAAGCGCTGGATGGAGGAGGCGGCGGCGTAAAAGCCGTCGCCGCCGGCGGCCTGGTTGGCGGTGCCGTAGAAGAGGTCGAGTTCGACGGTCGACGTGAGGAAGTCGCCGCGGAGGTAGCCGCCGAGGAGCTGGGCGGTGTCGCTGACGAGGCCGCCGGAGCGGTGGATATTCCCCCAGGCGTAGATGAGGCTGGCGGTAGCGGCGGAGCTGCCGAAGGTGAAGAGGGAGGGGTGGGTGACGCCGACCAGGTCGATGGTGTCGTTGATGAGGATGCCGCTCTGGAGGAAGAGGAGCTGGCGGCCGACGGTGAAGTCGAATCCGAGGAGGTAGTTGGTGCCGTTGTCGAGGCCGGGGAAGATGGAAAGGAAATTACCTTCGAAGAAGAGCTGGTAGACTCGGCCGTTGAGAGCGTTTTGCCAGCCGGAGTCGGGGCCGGTGGTGGGTTCGAAGTTGTAGCCGGAAAAGTCGGCGGTGTTGTCGAGGGGGCGGAATTCGATGAAGAGGCGTTCGGTGGGGGTGGCGTTGAAGTTGCCGAAGAGCTGGAGGGAATTGACCCATTGGGTGGTGCGGTCGGTGACGCCGTCGTCGAAGGTCTGCACGCCGCTGGTGAAGGTGCCGTAGAGGAAGGACTGGGGCTGGATCATGGTGCCGGTGGGAAACTCGAAGCCGGTGCCGATGTAGCCGGGGGCGAAGAAGGGATTGCCGGCGGCGATGTAGGGTCCGGGGTTGTCGGGGAATTCGTCGATCCGCATCGGGATCGCGACGTCGGAGAGGGCGCTGTCAATCGGGGCGACGGTGGGCGCGGGGACGGGCTTGGGGGATTTGTTGGCGAGGTCGCGGAGGATGGCGCGGGCGTCGGAGAGGCCTTCTTCAGCGACGTTGAGGGCTTCGTTTTCGACTTCGCGCTTGGTCTTTCGGATCCAGGCGTCGGCTTCGGCGAGGGTGGGGGCGAGTTCGCGGCGGACCTTTTCGTATTCGGTGTCGATGTCGGATTCGACGTCGCGGGCGAGTTCGAGGAGACCGGTTTCGGCGTCGAGGGTGATCTGGCTGTTCTCGATCAGGGTGGCGGTTTCGGAGGCCCAGGCGTCGAGGTCGGTGAGGTCTTTCTTTGCGGTGGTCTCGGCGCGGGTGGCGAGTTCGCGGGCGCGGCGGTCGAGGTCGGTGCGGAGGCGGTCGAGGTCGGATTCTGACTGGAGAATGATATCCCCAACTTCGTGTTCGGCGGCTTGCCGGTCGGCGTCAGCTTCGGTGCGCATGCGCTCGATCCAGGTGCGGGAGTCGGGTTGGGGTTGGGCTTTGGAGTCAGTGGGGATGAGGATGACGAAACTGAAGAACGCGAGGGAATGAGGTTTGAACAGAAGGGCGCGAAGGTCGCAAAGAAAGGAAAGAGTGAGGAGGGGTGACGATCGGCTGGAACCTGATGTCACGCGGGGGGAGGTCATTGGTCGGCGGTGATGGGTTGGCCGTCGGAGAGCTCGCGTTGCCAGGATTGGGGGAGATTCAGCCAGGGGAGGGCGGGGGTGACGGCCTCCGGGCCCATGACTTCGGCGTTGGTCGGGGTGAGGTCGGTGGTCGTTCCTTTCGGGCCGAGGACGACCTTTTCTTTCCAGAGTGGGAAGGCTCCCATCACGACGCGGTTGGCGACGTCGCGGGGGGCGAGGTCGTAGTCGAATCCGACAGAACTGATTTCGTTGATGAGGTTCACCGGGACCATCTGGGCGACGAAGGTGAATTCGACGGTGTAGGGGGGGCGTCCGCTGAGGTGGCGGCCAGGGATTTTGTAGCGGGCGGTGTGGGCGCCGAGCGGGGGAATGCTGGCGGCCTGCTTGCGGGTGTCGGTGGGGTGGGCGATGAGGAGGGAGGAGGATTCGTTTGGTCGGAGGAAGGGGAGGGCGGTCTGGGAGACGGGGACCGGGAGGATGCGTTCGCGCTCGCCGCCGTGTGCGCTGAGTTCGAGGAAGGCGGATTGGAGGGAGAAGAGTTGGGTGTCGAGGGGGAGCTTGTTGTTACGGACGTATTCGGAGTGCAGGTTGCGGACGTCGCCGTTGGGGTCGCGGTCGCCGGACAGGAAGACGAGTTTGCCGTCGGCGTCGCGGACCATGACGTTGAGGAAAACCTCGCGCTCGCCGTCGAATCCGGTGGGGATGCCGTGGCCGTTGGTGGCGTTGCGGACTTCGAGTTCGAAGGCGAGGCCGCGGGCGTCGTTGCGGGTGACTTCGAGTTTTCCGAACTGGTAGCCGTAGCGGAGGGTGCGGAAGGATTGAGCGCGGATCTCGCCGAGGAGGGCGAGTTGGTTTTTGAGGAATTGCGCGGCGCGGAGGCGGTGGCGGCGTTCCTGCCAGGCGGCGGGGAACGCGGAGGCGGGGTGGGACTTTTTCTCGAATTCCTTGGTGCCCCAGCCGGCGTTCGATGTCGAATTCCAGCCATTCACGGAAGCTGGCAATGGTCTCGGCCTCGGGGTTGTGGGGGAAGACGCCGGGGTGGACGATGGAGTAGTCGGGGCCGGCGAACATGTGGTTGGTGCGTTTGCCGACGGGGGTGGGGACGCCGCCGATGTAGGCGATGGGGCCCTGATCGTAGCCGGAGACTTTGCCGAGGACGGTGCCCATGTGGCAGTCCTGGCAGACGGTGCCTTCGGCGGCGGCGGGGGAGTTGCGGAATTGGCTGTAGGCTTCTTCGAGGCGGAAGACGTTCTGGCTGTTGACGTCGTGGCAGTTCGAGCAGAGCTGTGCGGAGGCGAAGGTTTTCACTTTGATCGCGCCGTCGTGGATGACTTGGGCGGCGTTGTCCTGCCAGTCGATGGTGCCGGCGGCGGGGTCGGTGGTGACGTTGAATTTGTCGAGCACGTCGTTGAGAACTTCGTCGCCGAGGGGGCCGTACATGGGCTTGGTGAGGTCGCCGCGTTCGATGCCGAAGCGCCCGCTGGTGCGGCCGTAGGCGTTCTCGACGCGGTGACAGACGATGCAGGAAATGCCTTCGCGGGTGACGGGGAGTCGGTCGGCATTGTGAATGAAGACGGGTTCGTTGACGGCCATGCCGGCTTCGTTGTGGCAGCGGACGCAGAAGTCGCCGTTGGTGCCGTTGGTGAGGCGGTTGATGCGCTCGGACATGGCGTTGTAGACGGGGGAGAGTTGGGCGTAGGCGTGCTGGGAGACGGACCATTGGCGGTATTGGCCGGGATGGCACTCGGCGCAGAGGGCGGCGGAGGGAAATTCTTCGCTGACGAGGAGGTTGTTGTGCGCGATGACGGCCTCCCGTTGGATGTCGGAGAGCGGGCGGCCGTTGAGGTAGAAATCGGCCTTGTTCTCGGCGGCGAGGATGGCGCGTTTCACTTTGACCTCGTCGGTGGCGAGGGTGTCCTCGAGGTCGTGGAGCTCTTCGTGGGTCCAGTGACCGGCTGCGTGGAGGTCGGCGCGGGAGGCGCGGAGGAGGCGCTCGGCTTCGCGCTCGGCGGCGGTGGCACCCTCTTTGATTTCGAGTTGGCCGGCGCGGGCGAGGTAGCGCATCTCGTCGACGACGTGGGTGCCGAGGCCGGGGGAGAGGAGGTTGAGGCGGAGGAGGTCGTCGTCGATTTTGACGCGGCCGTCGCGCTCGAGGGCGCGGAGGTAGGCCATGAGCCAGAGGCTCTCGGAGGCGAAGCGCTCGCGGGCGAAACCGACGTCGCGGGCGACGTCGGCTTCGACGGTGGACTCGATTTTTTTCGCGTCGGTTTCGACATCCTGAGCGACGACGGGTTCCCAGCGGCGGTCGAGGTCGGCGGCTTTCTGCTCAAGGGTTTTGGCTTCGGCTTCGACGGCGGGAGCTTCCTTTTTGATGAGCGCCTCGGCTTCGGAGGTGAGCTTTTTGGCTTCTGGCTTGGCTTCGTCGATGAGTTTGGTGGCCTCCGGGCGGGCTTCGTCGATGAGGGCTTTGATTTTGTCGCTGGCTTCGGTGGCGAGTTGCTCGCTTTCGGCAAAAGCTTCTTTGGCGTAGGGCTTGGCTTCCTGCTCAAGGGTGACGGCTTCCGTTTTGACCTCGTCGACGAAAGTCGGTTCGCTGTCGTCGGCGGCCGGGAGGGGCAGGACGGCGGTGAGACCGAGGGCGAGCGCGGCGAGGATCGCTGCGAGGCGGACCGGCGCGGAGGCGCGGGGGTGGTTCGGGGCGGGTGGTGGATCGATTTCCATCGCGGCGGGCGACCAGTTCGGTCTAGGGATTCGAAATGAGCGGTCGTTACGAAGTGCGACGTTATTTACATTCGGATTGAGGGGGGCGGTCAAGCCGTGGGGTGACGGGAATGAGGGTGAAAAGTCAGAGATGCCTCAGCATGATAGTTGGGGGGGACGAAATTGACGGCCGTGACCGTGGGTAAATGGCTTTTCTCACGAAGCTTTTCAACCTGACTTTTTCAATGTCAATGTGAGTGACCGCGAACGACTGGCCGTGAAGGAGCGGAAGCCGATTGGCGGTCGGAAACGAAGGGCAAAGATATGATTGAGAACGAAAAATCAATTTTTCCGGTGTTGGTCTTCGATGCGACTCACGGTTGGGAGGCGCTGCTGGCGCTGGTGAAACCGGAATTGGACGCGCGTGGGTTGAACCGGTTGCGCGCGGTGCTGGAGGGGGTCTGTCAATGCGTGGTGGTGGAGCGGCATTACATCGACAAGGACTACCGGGACACGTTCTTGAATTTTCATTCGGAGCGCTTCAACACGCCGGGATCGCGGTGCGTGCGGCTGCACTTCTTCGAGGAGCGGGTCAGCGAGAGCGAGATCGCGAGCGATCCCGAATGGGTGCAGGAGCGGTATCTGGGATACAGCGTGATCCGACCGACGAAGCCGAATTGCGTGGGTCGAACTTTGCTCTCGCATCGCACGAGGAAGGATGCGGGCGCGCACGTGAGTCATTGCACGGAGCGGGTGCACGTGCTGGGGCGCCGGCTGGAGGTGATGGGATTTCCCTTCATCAGTCAGGATGCGGACGCGACGGTGTGCGCACAATCCGCGCTGTGGATGTTGCTCGCCCTACTACAGTAATCGCTACGAGTGGTATTCCGAGATTCTGCCGTTTCAGATCACGAATCTGGCGACGAATCACGCGGTCGGAAGCCGGGTCTATCCGTCGGCGGGCCTGCTGTCCTGGCAGTTGGCGGAGGCGTTCGGTTGCAGCGGTTCTCGCCGGTCGTCTACAGCCGCCGCCAACACGGAGGGCGCTTCGAGCATCTGCTGTATACCTACATCGAGTCCGGGATCCCGTTGTTGGTCACGCTTCCGCGGCACGTGGTTGTTGCCCACGGGCATTCGTCGGACTACTCGACGGTGCCGACGATCGGACCTGGGGAATTTGTCGATTCGTCGATTTTCAACCGGGCTTTGATCATCAGCGACGACAACTGCCACCCCTACCAAGGACTGCACCAGATGGGGCCGACCGAGAGGGGGGAATCGCAGTATTACTGGTCGGACGTGGAGGAATTCATCGTGCCGCTGCCGGAGCGCGCGTTTCTCTCGGCGGAAGATGCCCAGAAAGCCATCGAACGAGTGCTCCACGACCCAGAGACGGGAATCGCGAAGAATTCTTCCGAGCTGATGAAGCGCCCGATGGTGATGCGGACGTTTCTCACGTCGACGCGCTCGTTCAAGCGGAGCTTCCGGCGGCGAGGGATGGGACATGGGGAGGTCGAGCAGTTGTATCGGCGGTTGCCGATGCCACACTTCGTTTGGATTTGCGAAATCGCGGATCGAGACGAGTATTGCGGATCGAAACACATTCTTGGAGAAGTGATCTGGGACGCCACGAGGAACGCGCATGAGCCGGATGGCTGGATCGCTCTTCATTATCCGGAGCGGTTGTTCTTCGACGTGGGGGCGGCTCTGAATCGCCCTCACTTCGTGCAGTCGATCGGTCTGACCGGATCAAAAAGCTATTCCTTGTTCGACTCCAACCTGCATACACTTTGACCCTGATGCCTGAAATCCTTGAGCTTTTGCCCGAGTCCCCCGAGAAGGTCGTCCCATTTTTCACCCCGGAGGGATACGAGGCGTTTCGCGAGCGCTACATCGAAGCGATGCGTCCGCAACTGCGTGAATCCGAAGAGGCCCGCCGCCGGAGCGAAGAGGAGAGCCGCCGCCGCTTCATCGGGTAGGGTGCCCGGGGAGTCCCGGGAATCCAGTTCCGTTCGAGGGCGGGTGTGAGCCGGTCAGTCTTTCGGTGGGCGCTTGAGTGGGATCATGGAAGACTCGAACCTGGCGCGGAGGTGGTCGCGGATTTTTTGGAGCTCGGCCTCTTCCTCGGGGGTGCGGGGGATAACTTCGGCGGCGGCGAGGCGCGCCTTGGCTCTGGCGATCATGGCTCTGCTCTTTTCGTGGTCGGTCAT
The DNA here is from genome assembly GCA_963740185.1 of uncultured Verrucomicrobiae bacterium. GTDB lineage: Bacteria > Verrucomicrobiota > Verrucomicrobiia > Chthoniobacterales > JAATET01 > CAVVKW01. Next base: position 211,820 of record CAVUDH010000018.1, on the reverse strand, counting down.
GGGGTGCGGTTTTTCCGAGGGCGGAGATTCGTCGCGAGGATTCTTGCCGGGAGGTTGGCGGAGTATGGGTGAGAAGTTGGAGAGGCTTCGCAGTGCTCAGCATGACAGAGGGGAGTATCTAAGAAGATGAGCTTTATTTTTGCTGCGAACGATGAATAGCTGCTCGGCATGTGGCGAGTTGCTGTTGTTCTTCTCATTGTTGGAGTCGCCGTATTTTGCGCCCGACATTTTTCGCGAGGGGACGTCGAAATGCGCTCCCTCAAGGAAATTCCGGGCATTGGATCCGAGGTGTTGGAGGCGCAGGGCAAGATCGTCCAAATCGCGACACCGGTTTCCTGGTTTCCGAAGGCACAGGTTGCCTTGTTTGAAGTAACGATTCTCGACGAACAACGGTTCAAGGATGAGCGGGATTACAGTTTCATCGGGGATGCACAACTTCTCGAAAATTTTGTTTCCGAGATTCGTTTTGTGCAGGAAAAAGCGGACGAAAACATAGTAGTCGCAACGGGCGGGCAAGCAGCGCGCGGCGCGCGAAAAACCGTCGAGGGACTCGCGAGAAGCGTACCGGAATATTTTTCGCCATCCGATCGAGACGGTGACACAAATGTGGGGCGGTGCGGCAGGGGTCGTCGATTACGCGAAACTTGTGGCTCAGGGGGAAGTCTCGCCTCGAGAGGACGCTTTCGACTTTGCAGAGGCGTTTTACGTGGATCAGTGCGTAACGATCGGGAACGAAGGGGGATTTGATTTCCTCCAAGCCCTGACTCCTGAAGCGGTGGCGCTCACTCAGCAACTGGCGACGTCTCGTGTTGTTGGAGAAATCGGCACGCACGTCTTGAGTCTGTTTGCGCCGGTCGCGTTGTTCAAAGCCGCTAGGGGAGCGAAGTTGATAGAAGCGGCGAGTCCGCGGTGCCAGCGAGTTGGCGGCTACGGGTCGCGCATTGCGGGCCCAGCGAACGCGCTGAGAAATTGGCAGCTTTCGGGAAGACTCTGGCCAACGGCGAGGACGCCGCCGCGACACTCGCTCGAGCAGCGAAACTTGCGCAGGCCGAGCAATCGATCGGAGCCGACATTTATCAAGGCGCTTGTTCACCCAACAAGACTTCCGATTGCGGGAGGGCGCGCGCTGAATCCTCGCCTGCACAATCTGCTGTATCGACTTCACGAGGCCGAACTGAACGGTGGCGATCCGAGGGAACTCGTTCGACGCGCGATGAGCGAGACGGTCGAGAGGGGGAAGCCGCTCCAATTCGTCGATGCGGAGATCGACGTTCCGCAGGTGCTGCAAACCTTCCGGCAGGCGAAGGAACGGGCCCTTCGATGACGTCGCCAATCTTGAAAGAATGCGCAGAGGTCAGGCTCCGGTGATCATGGTCGGCCCAAATGCTGGTAGTAGGGTCGGGGTCGATCATCTGGTGCCGTTCTCGCGTGCGCCGGAAATCAGTAATCGTTTTGGCAATCTGCGTTACCTGCCCAACAGCGCTAACAAGAGCCGCGGCAATCGCGTTGACCCGGATATGCTCTCCAAGCTGAAAGAGGTACAGCGACCGCAGTCATTTCGACCAAACGCGAGTCCATGAGATCACTGCCGCGCGGATGAATTAAGTGCTTTCGGATTTTACCTGTCATCGAAACCAGTCATATGAGAAACCCTGCTCCCCCCACGACGAAATCGATTTCGGATTTGCTGCAAGGTGACAGTGGAGGCCTGGTTCGGAGGACTTGGCCGGACGATCAAGGGCCCGGAACGCTGAGCGAGGCACTGGTGGAGGCGGGAGATGAGGAATTACTCAAATCCCTGCTGCGTCATTTGTCTCTGATGGATTCGAATCTGCCCGTTGTGGCCGTGGTGGGCTTGGTCAATGCGGGCAAATCCTCGACTGTGGGAACATTTCTGAGTCCCGCCGGAAGGCAGCGGGATCCGCGGAATGGGAGAGGACGAGGCGACTCAACGTTTCGTCCTTTGGTGTCCCCGATCGTGGGAACGTGATGAAATGCGTCGCACGAGTTTGCTCAGGTTTCGCGGACCCGTGTTCGGCACCAGCTTGGAGTTGCTCAGCGAGAATCCGGATGAGGCGCACCGGCAGTATAATTTCCACTCTGGAAACGGCGATGCGTTCAATACGCCGCTCGTGGCCTTCGATGAGGGGCTGGATGCGGCGGAGTTTGCCATTTTGGACTGTCCGGATGTTGAGCGAAAATTCCCGGGTGCCAGCGGCGAGCACACCTGTCGACTGCGATTAGCCGTGCTGGAGAAAGCCAGCGTGATCGCTTCCGCTTTGCTCGTCATCGCCAACCACGGGGGTTCGGGCAAAGAGGACTTCGAGCAAATGGTTCACGCGGTGCTCACGCTTATGCCCGGCATACCTTGGTGGCTGTTACTGAATATGTGCAGAATCGACTACGAGCCTCACCAGGCTCTCAAACACTGCGACCATCTTGCTTCGTCGTTGAACGCCAAAGGTGTGTTTTTGGCATTCGATTATCTCCATGACGCGGAGGAGTGGCGTCGGCGAACCCCGGCACCACTGCACGGCTTGGGACAGGGCGACACCGGGAAGCGGCAGCCGTCATTCTACTTGGCGGAGTCTGATGCGTCGCGCAACCCACCCAACCCGGTTGAGGAAGAACGTTTTTTCTCCCGACTGCCCAGCCAGTTCGACACGACGGGAGGAATGGACAAATTGCTCAAGCCGATTCATGCACGGGCTCTGCTCGAGCAGACGCGCGGCGCGGAGCTCCGGGTAAGTGAGTTTTGTGGGGTGTCGCACCGTGAGACGCGCAAGCTTTGGGAGGGTCTCCTGCGCGTTTGCAGCCGCGGCTACATGGATGCCCACGGACAGTTGGTCGTGCCGCTGACGCCCGCGATGGCGAAGCGTCTTAAAGAGGCTTTTGTGAGTTCGGCACCGTTTGGCTCTCGATTCAAAATGTGGACGGCGATGGGACTCGGAAAAATATTCAGTCCGGTAGCTGGGGTGTCGAAGTGGGCGTGGCAACGCCTGAAGCGCCTGCTCAGGAAGGAAGGCGGCAAGGCGGTAAAGCTTGCCGCTGTGAGTATTGAGGCTGGGACTTTTGTGGTGGAGATGATCAGAGCGAGTTTTGCACTCGATCTGCTTCCAACGGAAGCGGATCGAGTGGTCGCTTGGGAAGAAATTCTCAAACGGCATCAAAAATACCAGCCGGACCAGATGAATGACGAAGAATTAGAGGAGGCTATGAAGGAGGTGTGGAAACAGCGCAGTCTCGGTTCGAAAATTCTTGATCGTGCTGGAACAATGGCGCTGCTGCTACTCCTCGTCTTATTCGCGATGATGCCCGTCGATGGCGGACTGATAGTAACAGCATTCCTTTCGAAGCTCGGGATACCTGCCATTGCTGGGACTGCAGGCGTGGTTGTTGCTCACCAAATCGTCGGCTTTCTGTCGGTTTCGGAGATCCTTCTCGCACTTGGCGCGACCGCGGCTGCCGCACCCGTGGGTGGCTACCTGCTCGAGAAAATGATGCGCAAACGCTTGGCCCTGCCTGCTCTAGCAAACCTTTTTGCCTGCGCATGCGATCTTTTTGGTCTCCCGCGCACCATCGGTGACCCACCGGAAGTCGATATCAAAGGAACCAAGTATCCGCTCCCGACAGCGAAGGCTGAGCGTCATTCCATTCTATTTCGCCTGCGCAAATCGAGTGTCTGGGAACTCCAGCCCGCAGGTTGGAAGCGGCTCCGCGTGGACGTGGAAGCGCTCGCGGTCGATGTCGAGAGTTCATCCCGCGGCTGAGCAAAGGTTTTCCCCATGGCCAATACGAATTCCCATTTCACCGCCGCCGATTGCGAGCGCGAAGTCGATACCTTGCTTTCCGCCGCAGAGATTCTGTATGCCCGAAGCGGCACGTTGCAAAAGCTGAGGGACATTGCGGGCCACTATCTCGCCGAGATGCGCGGGTTGCTCGACAACCGGGGCATTTCCGTGCCGACGATCGGCTTTATTGGCGACAAAGATGCGGGAAAATCTCACCTGCTTCGCATGCTGATCAGGGACGACGCGGTGAGGGTCCGAAATTCCATGTGGGATGGGAGATGATGGACGCACGGAAAAATTGATTTGGGTGGGAACGGAGTTGCCGCCCGAAATGGAGTCAGGTGCCGAAGTCAGACTCCGCCTGAGCGATGGCGGGGAGCAATTGGAATTAGAGGACAACGTGACGTTGGTCGATATTCCAGGCTACAACGACGCGCATGGTCCAGCCGCGCAACGCGCTCGCGATCTGGCGCTCAGGAGCTGCCAGGTCAAAGTGCTGGTCTTCGATGTTCGGGCTGCCACTGCGGATCGGGTTGCGGACTTCGCTCGTTTTGCCGCCGGGACCGATCATCTTGCCGGTGCTCAATCTCGTTCGCAGCGCCCCGGATGAGGCTGAAGCGAGAAAATTGGCGGCGACTTACGAACAATCGATCCGTTTGGCAATCGGCAGCCTCGATAGCGGAGGAATTCAAGCGGTCGTGCTGCCTGCCATCATCATCCCGGATGCCGGGATCGGTCTTGATAATCCCGGGCATTCGCTCGCGCGCCTTGTTGGGGCGGTCCAATGCGCTGTGGCTGAGGTCCGGCGAACACCGAATCTCGGACAACGCACCGCCCAAGGTCGGCGGAACCGTTTTTACAACGACGTCCGCCGCGTTCTCGATCCCGATCACCAGAAGGTATCTGAACTCCTCGATCGAATCGAACGTGCTACGCGCGCCGAGCCCGAGGAACTGCTGCCTCTTCTGTTGGGCTGCGAACGGGTAGCGGGTGCCGGTATTCGGATCTGGCTGCGAGCGGAGTTGCTGCACCGCACGCCGTCCGGCTTTTTCCCGCTTCGCTCCTTCATTGGTCTGCTCGCTTTGACCTCGCGGGCATGGGATAGCCTGCTGCTTGCGATGGGTGGCAGTGTTCCTTCCCTCTTCAGCACCTTTTTCAGCATCACCGGCAGCGTTCGCTTGCTGCGGGCGCGTCGTGATGTTCGGACTGATGACGTTTTGGAACGCGCTGTGCGTGGCGTCGCGATGGAGAAACAGCACGCCGATCTTGTCGCACTTCGTGGACTATTCGATGAGATGAATTCGTTCGAGTCACTATCCGTATCGCTCATGCCAAAAGGAAATATCGAGGGGTTGAGCGAGCTTCGCTCTGCGGCGGAGAGTTCTTTTGAAGGGATTATCCATGCGCAGGCTCTTTCGAGGTGGGTTGTTTACTTTGTGGGCTGGGTTTCGTTGGCGTGGTGCGGATTGCTTTTCTACGGACCCTTGAAAGCTGTCTATGGCCACCACCTCGCGACGTTGTGGCGGGCCGTTCACGAAGGAGCCGCGCTGACATGGATCGACTTTCCCGTGCCGCCGGTGGGCACGGTCATGGGTTGGATCGTGCTTGCCTTTCTGCCGATATTTTTCGCTGCACTTTTGATACAGGGACTCGCCGCCACAGGGCGTCGTGTTAACCGCTGCCGCGCGGCCATGGAGAAAGCCGTCGAAGAAGCAATCAAAGATCTGAGCGATAAACGTGTGCTTTCGTTGCGGCTCCGAGACGCGAAACTGGACGCTGGCCGCTTCTTGTTCGGGAAGGTGTTCGATTCCGATGTCTAAAAACTCGACTTCATTCAGATTGGTTTCCGACGAGGACTGAGAAAGAGAGGGTTCGTGCAGGTCTGCAAGCTGGAAGCTTGCGATACTTTGGTTGACGTGCGGGGGTGGGGCGTTTAGTTTCGGCGCGAAACGGGGGAGCCGCACGTGGCTGAGAGGTCTGGAATTATCCGGACGACCCTTCGAACCTGATCCGGGCAATGCCGGCGAAGGGAGGTCAAGCGAGCTCGTGCGCGTGCGGAATTTCCCCCGCCAAATTTCTACGCCATGATTGCATCCACCGATTCCTTTGAGCCGCATAGCAGCGACCAGTTGCCAAATTCCAGCCGCGTTTACGTCGGGGGCTCGCTGCATCCGGACGTGAGGGTGCCATTTCGGGAGATCGCTTTGGCGGGGACGCGGACGATGGCGGGCGAGGTGGAGGCGAACGAGCCGGTGCGAGTTTACGATTGCAGCGGGCCGTGGGGGGATCCGGATTTCGCCGGAGATGTGGAGCAGGGATTGCCGGCGGTGCGGGCGGAGTGGATTCGGGATCGGGGTGACGTGGAGGAATACGAGGGGCGCGAGGTGTTGCCGGGGGACAATGGGTATCTGAGCACGAGTCACGCGCAGGAGATGAGTGAGCGGCGGGGCGGGCTGAGTCCGCTGGCGCAGCCGGCGAACGCGACGCGGAAGCCGCTGCGGGCGAGTGCGGGGCATTCGGTTTCGCAGTTGTGGTATGCGCGGCAGGGGATCGTGACGCCGGAGATGGAATACATCGCGATCCGCGAAAACATGGGGCGCGAGGTGGCTTACGAAACGGTCGAAAACAAGGACGGGGCGCGGAACGTGCTGAATCAGCAGCACCCGGGGCAGCCTTGGGGCGCGGCGACGCCGAAGGTGATCACGCCGGAATTCGTCCGGGACGAGGTGGCGCGGGGGCGGGCGATCATTCCGGCGAACATCAATCATCCGGAGCTGGAGCCGATGATCATCGGTCGGAATTTCCTGGTGAAGATCAACGCGAACATCGGGAACTCGGCGGTGGCTTCGTCCATCGACGAGGAGGTCGAGAAGATGCGGTGGGCGACGAAGTGGGGCGCGGATACGGTGATGGATCTGTCCACGGGGCGGAACATTCACGCGACGCGGGAATGGATTTTGCGGAACTCGCCGGTGCCGATTGGGACGGTGCCGATTTACCAGGCGTTGGAGAAGGTGAACGGAAAGGCGGAGGACCTGACGTGGGAGCTGTATCGCGACACGCTGATCGAGCAGGCGGAGCAGGGGGTCGATTACATGACGATCCACGCCGGGGTGCTGTTGCGGTTCATTCCGATGACGGCGAAGCGGATGACGGGGATCGTTTCGCGAGGCGGTTCGATCATGGCGAAGTGGTGCCTGACGCACCACAAGGAGAGTTTCCTTTACACGCACTGGGACGAGATTTGCGACATCTGCGCGGCGTATGACGTGAGCTTCTCGATCGGCGATGGCTTGCGCCCGGGGTCGATCGCGGATGCGAACGACGCTGCGCAGTTCGGCGAGCTCGAGGTGCAGGGTGACTTGACGAAGCGGGCCTGGGCGAAGGGTGTGCAGGTCATGAACGAAGGGCCGGGGCACGTGCCGATGCACATGATTCACGAGAACATGACGAAGCAGCTCGAGTGGTGCGACGAGGCGCCGTTTTACACGCTGGGGCCGCTGACGACGGACATTGCGCCGGGTTACGACCACATCACGAGTGGGATCGGGGCGGCGATGATCGGTTGGTATGGCTGCGCGATGCTGTGCTACGTGACGCCGAAGGAACACCTGGGGCTCCCGAACAAGAAGGACGTGAAGGACGGCGTGATCACTTACAAAATCGCGGCGCACGCGGCGGATCTGGCGAAGGGTCATCCTGGGGCGCAGCTGCGGGACAACGCGGTGTCGAAAGCTCGGTTCGAGTTTCGATGGGAGGACCAATTTAATCTCGGTCTGGATCCGGAGACGGCGCGGGAATTTCACGACGAGACGCTGCCGCAGGAGGGCGCGAAGACGGCGCACTTTTGCTCGATGTGTGGACCGCATTTTTGCTCGATGAAGATCACCGAAGACGTCCGGAAATACGCTGCGGAGCAGGGCCTGGCTGAGGAGGCGGCGCTGGAGCAGGGGATGAAAGAGAAGGCTGCGGAGTTCGCGGAGAGCGGCGCGGAAGTTTACGTGGAGGCGTGAGGCGGGTAATGCGGGTGTTTTTTCCGCAGATGGCACGGATGAGTGCGGGTGATGAGTGGATCCGGCGTGAGAGTTGCTAGTCTCCGCCCCTGAAACGTTGTTTTTATGCCAAAAGTAAGACTCTCTGGAACGGTTCTCGGCGCTGACGATCCGAACCGCTCGACGCGCGCCCGGTTACTGTATCTGCTCTTTGCGAAGGGCTGGGACATTTATAATTCCAACGGCGATCAGCGGATCACGCTGTCCAACATCGAGAAGAAGATTGTCGAGTCGGACGCGTTCGTGTTCACGCCCGGGGCGACGCTCGAGGACATGTTCAAGGCAGTGTCGATCTTCGTGGGGTTTCAGACGCTGGACGACAATCTGACCGGGAAACCCACGGTGATTTTGAATGAAGATGGGTCGTGGGATTCATTTTTCGCCGTGTTGGACCACTTGCGCGACCTGGGAACGGTGCGGCAGCAATTTGAGGATTATCTCGTGGAGGTGGATTCCGCCGAGGCGGTGATCGAGGCGTTGGAGAGGCTGCGCGAAACGGGGGTGATGGACGTTCATCACGACGTGGTCAGTGAGCCGGAGGAGACGGTCGTGGAAACGCCGTTGCCGGATGATTACGTGGGCAGCGCGTGCGTATTTTGCTCCGCTTCGCTGCACGATCCGGCGTATCTGGCCGATGGCGAGGCGCTGGGCCGGATGCTGGCCGAGAACAAGATCGGTTGCGTGTCGGGTGCGGGGAGATCGGGGATCATGGGTGCGGTCGTGAAGGGCTCGGTCGACGCGGGTGGCTGGACGGCGGGCTCGAACGTGCCGCACATCATCCGGTTGGAAGGTTTGCCGGACGGGTTGTCGAGTTTCTGGCTGCGGCCCGATATTTACACCCGGATGGAGGTGATGATCGATAATTCGGACGCGTTCGTGATTTTTCCGGGCGGCGCGGGGACGGTCCAGGAGTTACTGGCGCTGATGATCTTCAAGCACGCGGACCATTCGATGATGCGAGACAAGCCGGTGGTGGTGTTCAACCGGGAAGACGCGGACGGCGTTCGATTTTGGGATCCGCTCACGACGTTGTTGAGCGATCACTGCAAGGCCGGGGATTTCGTGGTGGTGGATTCTCTGGAGGAGATCCTGCGGGCGGTGAAGGTCGGGATGAAGTGATTTTAGAATTTGGATTTTAGAATTTGGAATTCTGATTTCTGTCGGCGGTTGCTTTTGGGCAGTTCGTGGCGGCAGGATGCGGCGTGAGTTTGAAACGCGTGGCATACCTGGGTCCGGTCGGGACATTTTCGCACATCGTGGCGAAGCGGCGGTTTGGTGACGACGCCGAGCTTGTGCCGCGGGCTGACTTGGCAAACGTCGTGGATTTGTTGTCGGAGCACTCGGATAACGAGGCGTTGGTGCCGGTGGAAAATACGTCCGGCGGAACGATCTACGGGACGGTGGATTTATTGATCGAGTCGGCTGGGGGAGTCTTTATAACCGAATCGATCGCTCTGGACGTGCGAATGGCTCTGATCGGGCGGAAGGACGAGCGGATCGAGCGGGTTTTTTCGCATTCCGTTCAGTTGCACAATCATCGGGATTGGTTCCGCGAAAATCTTCCGGATGCTGAGGTGGTGCCGGTTGCGAGCACGGCGCTGGCGGCGGAGATGTCAAGGGACCAGCCGGGGGCCGCGGCGTTGTCAGCTCCGGGCGCGGCGGAAATCTACGGTCTCGACGTGCTCGAATGCCCGGTGCTGAAGACGGCGGGGAACGTGACGCATTTCTTCACGTTGGCCAGTCGGCGGGCGGTGCTCGACCCGGATCACGACGCACGAACGGCGCTGGCGGTATCTTTCGGGAATGAGCCGGGGAGTTTGTTCCGGTTTTTGGAACCGTTCGCCGAGGCGGAGATGAACGTGAACCGGATCATTTCCCGACCATTTCCCGGGCGGACGGATCAGGTGATGTTTTTCCTCGAAGTCGACGGTGCGCCGGGACGGGCGACGTTCGATGAGGTTGTGAGGGTGGCGCGAGAGCGGAGTGAAGTGTTCGTAGATTTTGGGGCGTATGGGTTTGGGCGGAGGTTTGGGTCGTAGCGGGGCGGTCGTTGTTGGCGGCAGGATGCCGCCACTCCGAAACGCAAAAACGCCGCCCGGCTTGCGCGGGGCGGCGTTTGAACTGAGTTGCTGACGCCTTACGGCTTCGGCACTTCGGCGATGGTCTGTAGAATCCGGCTGGCGATCTTGTATGGATCTCCGGCGGAGTTCGGGCGACGATCTTCGAGGTAGCCCTTGTAGGCGTCTTCCTTGACGAAGCTGTGCGGGATGCGGATGGACGCACCGCGGTTGGCGACGCCGTAGTTGAATTTGTCGATGGACTGGGTCTCGTGGAGACCGGTGAGCCGGAGGTGGTTGTCCGGGCCGTAGACGGCGATGTGCTCGTTGAGGTTCTTCTCGAAGGCAGCCATGAGCGCTTCGAAGTAGGGCTTGCCACCGGTCTCGCGCAGGTATTCGGTCGAGAAATTGGCGTGCATGCCGGAGCCATTCCAATCGCCCTTGAGCGGCTTGCAGTGATACTCGACGTGGACGCCGTAGCTCTCGCAGAGGCGCTGGAGGAGGTAGCGAGCGACCCACATTTCGTCGGCGGCTTGCTTGGAGCCCTTGCCGAAGATCTGGAATTCCCACTGGCCCTTGGCGACCTCGGCGTTGATGCCTTCGTGGTTGATGCCCGCTTCGAGGCAGAGGTCGAGGTGTTCCTCGACGATCTCACGGGCGATGTCGCCGACTGCGTTGAATCCGACGCCGGTGTAGTAGATGCCCTGAGGCTCGGGGTAACCATCCTTCGGGAAACCGAGGGGCTTGCCGTCCTTCATAAGGAAATACTCCTGCTCGAATCCGAACCAGGTGTCGGGATCGTCGACGATCGTGGCGCGGGCATTGCTCGGGTGAGCCGAACCGTCGGGCATCATGACTTCGCACATGACGATCACGCCATTATTACGGGCGGCGTCGTGGTAGCAGGCAACGGGCTTGAGCACGCAATCGGAGCTACCGCCTTCGGCCTGCAAGGTCGAGCTGCCGTCGAAGCCCCAGAGTGGGAGTTCGTCGAGGGTGGGCTCGTCTTTGAATTCCTTGATGAGTGTCTTGCCGCGCAGGTTGGCAACGGGCTCGTAGCCGTCCAGCCAGATGTATTCGAGTTTGTACTTCGCCATGGGATTTATCGGGGTTGTTTTACAGATGTTGAATCAGTTTGCTTAGCCCGGCTCAGAAGTCGGGGAAGAAGCGAATTCCCTCCCGGCTCCGTGAATCGGAGTCGCTGAGTGGAGCATGATGTGTGCCAGAATCAAGAGTTTTGCGGAATCGGCGTTCGGCGTAAATTCGACTCGCTGCGGGCGAGGGAGGGCAGGTATTACTGAAAAGGATGAGCGAGAACGAAGGCACTGAGATTCCGGAGGATCCGCGGGACGCGGCGATTGGAAATACCGAGCCGGCGGAAAGCCCGGAGATTGACGGGGCGGGGTCGGAAGCGGCCGGCGAGCGCGCGCAGGCACCGGATGGGGCGGAGTCCGAAGAGTACCCGGGGCCGTCGGAAGACGCTGCGAAGGAGTAGCTGGCGTCGGGCGGCGTTCGACGGGATGGGGCGGAGGTTTCCGGTGGAACGTATTTTCCCCCTTTATCGGCGGCGATTTTCAGCTATCAGTTCCGCCCGATGGATGCTGGGTCTGATTTGAAAGTGGTTCGGGAGGTGGTCGACGCGTGTCCCGGGATGGAGCGGCGGGAGTTTGTCCGGATGATGAGTCTGGGCGGAGTCGGTTTGCTGGCTGCGGGTGCTGGTGGGGGAGGTTTTTTCGATTGGCTGGGGCAGCTTTTCGGCCCGAAGAAGCTGGCGTTTGGAGTTCCGGACGAATGGTTGCCGACTCTGGGTCAGCCGTTGATCGGGTATTCGGCCTTTGTCGGCGGGTTGCAGCTCAAGCGGGTGGCGGTCCGGCAGGTGATGGCGCCCCATTTGAAGGTGCGGGGTGACGTGCGGTGTGGGTTGCCCCCGACGAAGATCTGGAAGGGGATGAGGCCCACGCTTTTGATGGTGGATGAAATCGGCGATCTGCTGGGCGACCGGGTCGACGAGGTGATGTCGGCCTACCGCTCGCCGGCTTACAACGCGAAGTGTCCCGGTGCCGCGAAAGGGTCGCAGCACATTCAGAACATCGCGCTAGATTTGGTCTTCGAAAATTCTTCCCCTCGTGAGGTCGCTCAAGCCGCGAAGGCGGTGCGTGCGCGGGGAAAATACATCGGTGGGATCGGAAGATACTCGAACTTCACCCACATCGACACGCGCGGAGAAGTCGCGGATTGGTCCGCTTAGCTTGATGCGAGCCGGGTGGGCGTAGCGTTGCGGTCAGTCGGTCACGTGGCGGTCGAGGATTTGCGATAAAAAGCGAAGACGATCCCGCCGACGAGCGCCCAGAAACTCCAGCCGAGGAAGCCGCCGAGCGAGATGAGGACCGCGCTTTCGATGGGGATATTGGCCAGCGCGCCGAGCAGGTATTCGAAGGATTTTTCCCGGACGCCGAGACCGGCGACGGAGACCGGGAGAGAGACGAGGGCCTCGACGACGGGCATGGCGGAGAGGAAGGCGGGGAGGGAAATCGGCACGGCGAGCGCGCGGGCTGCGCTGTAGAACGTGAAGTAGTAGCCGAAGATGACGACGAAGGAGACGGCGACGGCGGCGAGACTGGCCCGCCATTCGCGGCGCATCTGGGCCAGCGCAAGGTGCATTTCTGCAGCGATGATCTCGGTGCGTCCGGGGCGCGGGAGCCAGGCTGGAATGGGGAAGCGGGAGACGATGACGCAGAAAAGGATGCCGATCAGGGCGAGACTCACGTAGCCGATGAGAAACCAGAACATGGTCGCGGTAATGGGATGGGCGAGAAAGACGTCGGCGCGGGAAACGGTGAAAAGTGCCGTCGCGGCCAGAAGAGCTCCGAGGCCGCTCATGTGGTCCATGGCGATGCTCATGAAGGCGGCGGTCTTGCGCTCGGGGTATTCGCGGATGACGCAGACGACCTTGGCGGCGTCACCCCCGGTGGCCCCGAGCAGGAATAAGTCGAAGAAACTTCCGATCAGGTAGATGGCCGTGAGGCGACCCGATTCGAGGCGAAGCTCAAGCATGTTCAGGAACAAGCGCCAGCGGACAATCCCGGCGCCGATCCCGACGGCGGCACTGGCGATGGCAGCGAGGATCCAAAGTGGGTCGGCCTGCTGCAGGAGCTCGGCGATGCGCTCGCGGCGGGTGATGTCGTGAAAGATCCACGTGAGCAGGCCGACGGAGATGAGTATCTGAATGGCGGTGACGACGAGCCGCCGCGTCCGGGAGGCGGGTGGAGTCGGTGCTGAGGGGTCGCCGGTCATTCGAGGGTGCGATAGAGAAAACGAGGGCAGGGAGCGGCGCGAGGGATTTTTTGAATTGGCGCGGACCGCTTCGCGGTAGAGTCGAACGGGCGGCAGTCCCTTCTTCGGGTCGCGAGGTGCGAAAGGGGTGGATTGTTGCTCGATTTTGGATGGGGTGCGTCCTATCTAGGCGGGTGGCCTCCATGCAAAGCTCCGATTCTCCCAGCTCGACTCGTGCCTCGTTGGCGGAGCGGACGGAGTCCTCGACGAGGGGATGGACGGCTCGTGGGGTGGGACTCTACGTTTTGCAGCTCGTCAGCTTGGGAGCGTTTTTTGGAGGGGCTTTTGTGGTGTCAGCGATTGCCACAGTGCTGTGCTGGTTTGGTTGGAGGGCGGCGGGTGGGCGTTGGTTGGCGGCGTTGTTTCGGGGCTACGTGGGGCTGCTGGAGGCGGCGGGATTGTTCGAGATTCGTTACTCTGGCATCGAGCGGTTGGCTGACCTCCGTGGAGCGATCGTGGCGGCGAACCATCCGGGTCTTTTGGACGCCGTTTTTCTGATTGGGAGGATTCCCCGGACGCTGTGCATCATGCGGGCGAGTCTGATGCGCGACAAAGCGTTTGGCGGTGCGGCGCGTTGGGCGGGTTACGTGACGAATGATCGCGGGGTGGATCTGATCCGCCAGTGCCGGGAGAAACTGGCGGCGGGCGACAATTTATTAATCTTTCCGGAAGGCACGCGGACGCGCGCGGGTGCCCGGGGGGTGAATGCCTTTAAGGGCGGTTTCGCGCTGACGTCGGTGCTGACGGGGGCACCGATTTACCCGGTGATCATCGAGCGGACTGGTCAGTATCTCGGGAAAGAAATGGGACTGTTTGATCCAGCCGAGGTCCCGCTCCGGATGTCGATCCGGGTGGGCGAGGAATTTCGGCCGAGGGAAGACGAGAGGGCGAAGGAGCTGTCGCGGCGCTTGGAGGACTATTTCCGGGAGCAGTTGATGGTCGGTCGCGAATGAATCGACCGGTGAGCGCGACGCACGGCGTCATCATCCCCTCGTATAACAGCGGGCCCTTGCTGGCGGAGGTCGTGCGGGCGACGGCTGAGCGGTGGTCGCCCGTGTGGGTGGTGATCGATGGGAGCACGGATGGGAGCGAGCGGGCTGTCGTGGCAAGTGATGCGGTGGGGGTGGAGTGTCTGGTGCTGCCGGAGAACGTCGGCAAGGGCGGGGCGGTGCTGGCGGGACTCCGAGCGGCGAGGGAGGCGGGAATCACGCACGCCTTGGTGGTCGATGGAGACGGGCAGCACGATTTGGGGGCGATTGAGGAATTCATGAGAGCTTCCGCCGAGGCACCGGAGGCGATGGTGCTGGGGCGGCCAATTTTCGGGCCGGAGGCTCCGGCGGAGCGGGTGAAGGGGCGTCGGGTCGGGAATTTTTTCGCCAACCTGGAGACGCTGTGGGGCGGGATCGGGGATTCGCTCTTTGGGTTTCGGGTCTATCCGGTCGGGGCTTCCATCGCGGTGCTGGAAGGGACTTCGTCCGCGAGGAGGTTTGGGTTCGATACCGAGTTGGTGGTCCGGCTGTATTGGCGGGGGGTGCGACCGATCAACCGGGCGGTGCCGGTGTATTACCCGGAGAAGTCAGCCGGGGGGGTGACGCACTTTCGGTATTTTCGCGATAATCTCGTGCTGATCTGGGCTCACGCTCGCTTGTTGCTGGGGGCGGCGATCCGTCTTCCGAAATTGGTGGCTTGGAAAATGGGGAATTAGAAATGGGGAGTGCGAAATGGTGGTTGGGCGCGGGGGCGGGGGTCTTTGGCGCGGCGCACTGGGCGATGCTCTACGGAACCCTGCGGCGAAACAGCGGCTGGTTCGGGCCGCTGGTGACGGGGTTCAAGCCGGCGGGGGACGAGGTGTGGTTGACGATCGACGACGGGCCGACGCCGCGCGATACGCCCGGGATTCTGGCAGTGCTGGCAACCCACGGAGTGCGGGCGACGTTTTTTTTCGTTGGTCGGCGGGTGGAGCTGAATCGGGAGTTGGCGATGCGGGTGGCACGGGCGGGGCACGGGATCGGGAATCACACGTATTCGCATCCAGCGGGCTCGTTCTGGACGTTGCCGCCACGGACGATGGAGCGGGAAATTCGGTGGGGAGCGGACGCCATCGAAGTGGCGACCGGGGTGCGGCCCCAGTTGTTCCGGTCGCCGGTCGGGATGACGAATCCGTTCGTCCATCCAGCGCTGGAGAAAGAGGGGTCGGCGTTGGTCGGGTGGTCGGCGAGCGGTGTGGATGGTCTGCGGGATCGGGGAGAGGTGGTGGTGCGGCGGGTGATGCGGGCGTTGAAGCCGGGGGGGATCATCGTCCTGCACGAGGGGGGCGGGGACGGTCGGGTGGAGACGCTGGATTTGCTGCTGCGGGAATTGAAGGCGCGGGGATTGCGGTGCGTTGCTCCAGATGCGATGAGATTTAGACAGAAGGAAAGAAAGGGAACAAAGGGGTGAAGAATGTGAACGATTTTTGATCCGCATCGTATTTCTGCGCCTCAGCGCCTCAGCGTCAGAATGATCCCCCTTTGCGGCTTCGCGTGAGACCATACGATGACTTGATTCGGTATAAACGCGGATTTGCAAAGCCGGATCTACTGGGCAGTGACGCCCTCGAGTGGGGCGAGGTCGTTCCAAGCGGGGCGATCGGAAGAATCAACGAGTGGGGCCGCATCGGCCATCTGATCTGGAAGCATATGCTTTAGCTGATGAGTGATCCATCCGCAGAAGTGATCGGCCACGGGTTTAATGTCGTCAGCGGGGAAGGGAGAAATCCCCCGACTTTAGTCGGAGATTTCAATAGGAAGGAGAATGGAGAACTACAAGAGCGGCAGCCATACGAGGCATGATTTGAAGGCGCATGTGGTATGGATCACGAAGTATCGCAAGGAGGTATTGAGAGGAGAGATAGCGATGCGAGTGAGGGAGATCGTGAGGCAAGAGTGTTCAGTGATGGAGGTGGAGATTATCCGAGGACATGTGTCCAAAGATCATGTGCATTTGTTTGTGGGGTATCCACCGAGTCTGAGCGTGAGCAAGCTGGTTCAGAGGGTAAAAGGGAAGAGTTCATGGAGGCTGCAGCGGGAATTTCCCGAGATCAAAAGAAAGTTCTGGGGACAGCGGATGTGGGGGCGAGGGTATTTTGTGGCAAGCAGCGGGAATGTAACCGATGAAGTGATCGTGGAATACATCGCCCAGCAGGACAAAGAACAGGGGATAGAGAATTTCAAAATCAGCGATGAAACTGAATCGTGAGTGCGCTTCTAGTGCTCTACCCGGCGTAAAATGATGGGAAACCTGCCCGGAAAATGCGAAAATAAGACCGGTACGAATTATTTCTGATGTAAATATAGGGTGGATGCCCAAAATCTATCGAGTTCGTTTGTCTGCATCTGAGCGTGAAACGCTGGAGTCCATCATCAGAAAGAAGCAGAGTTCAGCCCATAAGCAGCGACACGCTCGAATCCTGCTCAAAGCGGACGAGAACGCGCCGGATGGAGCGAGCAGCGATGCGCGAATCGCCGAAGCCGTCGAGGTGGGAGTGGCCACGGTCGAGCGGGTTCGACGCATCCTCGTTGAGCACGGATTGGAGCGCGCTTTAGAGCGCAAGGATCCGGATCGCATTTACGAGCGCAAACTCGACGGCAAGGGCGAAGCCCATCTGGTGGCTTTGGCCTGCGAGAGTGCTCCAGAAGGACGTGCGAAATGGACCATGCAGCTTCTGGCCGACAGGCTCGTGGAGATGGAGATTGTCGAGACGATCGGACGTGAGACGGTGCGCACGACTTTAAAAAGAACGAGATCAAACCCTGGCAGCGTAGGCAGTGGTGCGTAGCAATCCGGACCAGTCGCTCGGAATTTGTCTGCGCGATGGAGCAGATATTAGACCTCTATGCCCTGCCCCGAGACCCCAGTCGACCGCTGGTGTGTATCGACGAGACGACCAAGCAACTCGTTGGGGAGACGGCTGCTCCCATTGCGGCGCGAGCGGGCCAGCCCGTGCGCGTGGATTACGAATACGAGCGCAATGGTGTCGGCACGCTTTTCATGATGTGCGCGCCCTTGGAAGGATGGCGTGAGGTTGCCGTCAAGGCGAGCAAGACCGCCGTCGACTACGCCCACTGTTTGCGCGATCTCAGTGAACTCCATTTTCCCGATGCAGAGAAAATCATTCTCGTTCAGGACAACCTCAATACCCACAAGCCCGCCTCGCTCTACGAAGCCTTCGCGCCCGAGCTGGCCCAACATATCAGGGAGCGCTTCGAGTTTCACTACACTCCCAAACATGCCAGCTGGCTCGACATCGCTGAGTGCGAACTCAGCGCGCTCTCCCGGCAGTGCCTCGACCGCAGAATCCCCCACATGGACGCTCTGCGCGCCGAGGTCGCCGCCTGGGTCGCACAAAGAAACCGCTCGCATACTGTCATCGACTGGCGTTTCACCACCGCCGACGCCAGAATCAAGCTCAAGAAACTTTACCCATCATTTCACGCCGGGTAGAGCACTAGGGGTTGGCTGCAGCGCCTTGTTGGGCTGGCAACCGTCCAAACTACTGGAAGCGATCTTATCTCGGGCCAACCCCTTCGTATCAATACCGAAGGCTTCTGAATTGTAACCCATCCTACTTGGACAGTGGCAACGGATTCGGAATCACCAGTAGACGGGTGCAACGACTGTAGGCAGACGCCGTTGATTTCAGAGTCACCAGATTTCATCCATCGGAGATTGCTGCCCGTTGCCGAGTGGGAATATGACCAAGTCAAAAATTATCGCCGATGAAGTATCAAATACTACTCGTCCGAGCTTCAGACAGTTGAGGAAAGCCCCGGCTCTCGGAAGTCTGACTCATATTTTCAGAATTCATGGAGCCCAACGTCAAGCTCAGCCACCCTGAACGGGCGACCAAGCCAACCCCACGGCGAGCTGCCGGAAAGGGGTTCGAGCAACCCCAGCCAGCGAAGCGGCTAGGGGTTGGCTGCAGCGCCTTGTTGGGCTGTATTCTCTGTTAGTCTCCACCGTTGGGCTGCGTCAACAAACATATCTTTGTGTTGTGGCCAATCGTGCAAAATAGCAGGATCAAAGTCTGCGCCATTGGGCCAAACTACGGTATGAATCTCTGGATCAATTGAAACCTGAGCAAATAGATATGCATCTTTCAGAGGACCATAAATGGCTCCCTCAAGAATCTCTGTAAGATCAACAAGCCGGTCGGATCCGTCGTCAAAATTGAGTTGAAGCGAGTATGGCGGAATGTGCTCGCAGTCGACGATTCGGTATATTGGATGAATCATTTCAGTTTAAAGGTTGAATCGGATTTGAAAGTTGGCCCTGAATCAGTAGATCCCAATCTGCCGCAAGTTCTTCGGTATGCAACTCGGCCCATGCTTCAACGAGACGTTGCTGTCGGCGCAGCATGTATCCGGTGATCATGGCAATCGGACTGATGCTGTAGACTGCTGCGTGTCCTTGGTAATACACGTGAAAGTGGGGTGTGTGATGGACCGCGGTGGCGCAATTTTAATTCTGTAAAAGTTGCGAGTTAGTTTGGGTGCGGGTCAGAGGGATTCATGTTGAGGTAGATTTTTCCGGTGATCCACTCGTCGCTGATCTCGGCCAGGAGAGCGGAGACAAGACGAAGGAGGGATGCTTCGTTGGGAAAGAGGGAGGCGACACGTGTTCGGCGTTTGATTTCCTGATTGACGCGTTCGATGGAGTTACTGGTTCGCAGACGCTTTTGGTGGGATTCGGGTAAGGAGAAGACGGCAAAGCCTTGGGGGAGGTTCTCCTCCATCCAGAGGGCGAGTTTGGGAGCGCTGGAAGCGTAGGAGAGCACGGTGTCCTTGAGGCGGGCGTTTGCCGATGGCAGATCGGGGCAATTGAAGATAGCGCGAATGTCGGCGGCGACTTTGGAGCGCAGATCCAGACGAGGCACGTAGGCTTGGGCGTTTTGTTGGAGGTGGAACTGGCAGCGCTGCCATGGGCCAAGGCCCGCGCATCGGCCCCGGTAAGGGTTTTGTTGGAGGTGGAACTGGCAGCGCTGCCATGGGACGGAGGGAAAGACAGCTGTTCGGGCGGCACCCAGACCGGCGTGGGCGTCGCTGACGATGAAAGTCAGCCCGTGGAGGCCGCGGGATTGCAGAGAGGAAAGGAAGTCGCGCCAATGGACCTCGGATTCACTGAGGGCGACGCTGACGCCGAGTACGGAACGCTTGCCGGAAGGGTCGATGCCGATGGCGATCAGGACGGCGCAGTCCAGGAGTTGTCCACCCTGGCGAACCTTTTCGTAGCGGGCATCGAGAATGAGGTAGGGGCAGGCATGGAGGGGACGTTCCCGCCAGGCGCGGAGTCCTTCGTCGAGTTTCGCGGCGCAGGTGCTCACTTGAGTCGAACTCACGGAATGTCCGCAGAGTTCTTCGACGATCTTGGTGACCTTGCGGGTGGACACGCCTTGGACATACATCTCGGCCAGAGCCAGTAGGAGCGCCTGCTCGCTTCGGACACCTTTTTCCAAGGCGCTGGGGTAAAAATCCACGCCGTCGCGAACTTGGGGAACCCGAAACTCGATCGGTCCCAGGCGGGTGGCCAGCGTCTTGGGTTTGAAGCCATTGGAGCGACCCAGGCGGGCCTCGCAACGCTCGTAAGGGCGGGCTTGGAGCACGGCACAGCGTTCCTGGACCATGGCTTCGTTGACGAGCAGGCGCAGACCCTCGGAAAAACCCGAGGAGCCTTCGTCGGTGAGAAGTTGTAAAACGTTATTCAGAAGATCAGGATCAATTTGGTGGGTCATGTGTGGGTTTTGCTTGGATCTGTTTGGATCCACCCCAACAAGGACCACACTGGCCCGCTCCCCACGAGCTTGGCGCGACGCCCCATTCGGGGCCGCCTACGTTCGTCTCGCTACGCTCGCCTCACTCCGGCGGCCCCGAATGGGGCGTTCTGGTGTGAAACGCTTTTACTGAAGAACTTTTACACCCCCTGGACCGCAGTGGGTTCCGCATACATGCGGATGATTATTCCGAAAAATCTTGAGAGTTCTGGCATGACTCTCGGATAACAGGATCAGCAGCGGCATGCAATTCATAGAAGCCCAACGTCAAGCTCAGCCACCCTGAGCGGGGCTACGAGTTTGTCTGATGTGAACTGACCGTGGCGCTTTCGAGCAACCCAGGCCGCGAAGCGGCTAGGGGTTGGCTGCAGCGCCTTGTTGGGCTCGCAGCGTTCAAGCTACTGGAAGCGTTCCTATCTCGTTGCCAACCCCTCCGTATCAATTCCGAAGGCATTTCAATGATGCCCGCTCGTAAAATACAAAAGCACCGATTCCAGATTCAGTAATATTCGGGCAGAAGGATGTTGAACCGGTGACAATTGATTCGAGGCTGGTGAGTCGATGGGTGAATTTATCGAATCGTTGCCGAGTGGCTTGGTTGTCATATCGGGAGGAAGTGAAAATACATCATCCGCCGGAGGCTATGTCGTGGGGTGAACAACTGCCTTAGGTGGTTCGCACTTCAACCGAAATAGCTGATCCGGCCATGCATGGCTCTGCAGGCATGGTCGGATGAGCGGTCGATCCGGAGAAATTCCGTAGAGGCTTAATTGCATTTGGACGAGGTCTTCGTGGTCGCTGCTCTGAGCGGGCCACGATGACCGGTCGATCTACAATGTATAAATTGCATTCAAACCGTGGCCACCGCGGTAGACCAGCCGATCTGTGGTGATGTGCGGGATGAGAGGGTGAAGGGGCTGTCCTGGCACATCAGCCACAGATCGGCGGCCGAGTTCCCCATGATTTTTCGCTAGCCAAGGCATAAATACATCATCCGCCGGAGGCTCACAATAAGCCCAACGTCAAGCTCAGTCACCCCGAACGGGCGACCGAGCTGCGGCTTGTGATCTACTGAAGGGAAAATCGTTGACCAGGGTTGGCGGTGGCGCGGCTAGGGGTTGGCTGCTGCGCCTTGTTGGGCTAGCAACCGCCCAAACTACTGAAGGCGATCTTATATCGTTGCCAACCCCTCCGTATCAATACCGAAGGCTTTTGAATTGTAACCGATCCTATTTGAACGTTGGCATCGAATTCGGAATCACCCATATGCGTGTACAATGGTTGTGGGCAGATGAGGCTGATCTCAACATCACATTTTTCATCCATCGGAGATTTTTGCTTGTTGCCGAGTGAGAATATGAGCGAATCAAAAGTTTTCGCCGATGAAGTATCAAATATTACTCGTCCGCGCATGAGACGGTTGCGGAATGCTGCGGCATCCGGAAGTCTGACTCGTATTCTCAGGATTCATCGAGCCCAACGTCAAGCTCAGTCACCCTGAACGCGGTTACGAGTTTGGCGTCGTAGTCGGCTGCAGGACGGGCGTCCGAGCAACCCTAGCCGCGAAGCGGGTAAGGGTTGGCTGCAGCGCCTTGTTAGACTGGTCAGGATAAAATGGTGAGCTGCTGAGAAGATGATCGAACAACGGTGGACTAGCTCATCGTGTGCCACAACAATGCACGCGAACAAGAATGTGATCTCTTGCAGGATATCATGATCGTATACCAGTGACAGTTGTGGCACTCGATGAGCTTCCCCAGAAGGGGAAACGTTGAATGCGGAATAGACGCCCGCGCCGAAGGCATTCACAGATGCTGTAATTTCGAAAATTTATTTTTTTATGCCCGTCCTTTTATCGCTGGATCAATTCGTCGCAATTGGATGCTCGTCTGAAACGGAAGCGGCAATGCAATATCATAGAAGTCTAACGTCAAGCTCAGCCACCCTGAACGGGGGATCGAGTTTGTCTGGTGATCATCTGCCCGTGGCGGGTCCGCGCAACCCAGCCGCGAAGCGGCTAAGGGTTGGCTGCAGCGCCTTGTTCGGGCAGTAACCGATCTCCGTCGGATTGCTTTCCTATTCTCGATGCCAACCCTCCCGTATCAATACCGAAGGCTTTTTCTATGTGTAACCGATCCTACCCGGACAACGGCATCGGACTCGAAGTCACTTTTGTGCGGGTGCAAGGATTGTGGGCAGACGGCGTTATTTCCAGAATCATAGATCTCATCCATCGGAGATTGTTGCTCGCAGCCGAGTGCAAAGATGATCAAATCAAGACCGGCTCCGGTGAATGCATCTATTCTGCTCGCCCAATCTTCAGTCAGTCTCGGGATGCCAGGTTGCGTGGCAAACCAACTCATATTTTCAGAAATCTATTGAGCCCGAACGTCAAGCTCAGCCACCCTGAGCGGGCAACCAAGCCAACCCCACGGTGAGCTGCCAATAGCGGGACCGAGCAACCCCAGCCAGCGAAGCGGCTAGGGGTTGGCTGCAGCGCCTTGTTCGGTCGTATTTGCGTCCGCAGTAGATTCCCCCACGAAGACCAAGCAATCGTTCGGATCAGCAATATGAAATTCAGTCATTCCGTATTCGCGATCAAATAGGTCTCTTATCTTGAAGCGATCCTTGAACTCTCTGACATGTTGCCAAAGAGAATGAATATCAGATACCTCGATATAGATTTCGGTGTGTCCTCTCACAGCATCGAGAACTTCCTGGCCTGCGGCACTCATGAAGTGAATTGTATGCCCATCCCGTTCCAAAATGGAATAATCTGGCGATTCCATCTGAGTTGAAAATCCTAGGATTTCTGAATAGAACCTGCAGGTCTCATCCATGTCCGCAACCGCGAGCATTGGGCTGATTTGCTTAATTGTGTGTGATGAATGCATTTTTTTCAGGACCGAACGTCAAGCTCAGCCACCCTGAGCGGGCAACCAAGCCAACCCCCAAGTGAGCTGCCGATAGCGGGACCGAGCAACCCCAGCCAGCGAAGCGGCTAGGGGTTGGCTGCAGCGCCTTGTTCGGCTGTATTTGTATCAGAGTAACCGCGCACTATGCCAGAATCGAGAAACGAGCACTGCCCGTCGTTGGTGATCTACGCGATAAATGATCCGGTAGGCTCCGTAAATGAGTTGCCGAGTTCTGCCATCATCGAACTCGGGAACAAGATTGCCCCTATCCGGCAGAATGCAGAGTGAAAGGGCCTCATCAATGAGTTGGTTTCCGAATCTTTCAGCGGCTCTCGGATCATCAAAGGAAATATACCGGGCAATCTGACCAAGATCGCGGATTGCCCGTGGCGAGATTAAGACCTTGAAATCCACGAGGGAATCATCTGGCGAACGTCCTCAGCGGGAATACCTTCCCCTCTCTCTAACTCATCGAATCCCTCTCGGACTCCAGCAATGAAGTCAATTTCGCGTGCAATGTCGGCCAGCGAGACCTCGGTTGGAAGACGCTGAATCAGATCGATTGCGATGTCTTGGCTGCTCATGCGGTCAAGATGGACGATGAGACGGGTTTTGCAAGACAATCAGAGCCGAACGTCAAGCACTGTCACCCCGAACGGGCGTGCGAGCTGCGGCTTGTGATCTACTGAAGAAAAATCGTTGACCAAAGTTGGCGGTGGTGCGGCTAGGGGTTGGCTGCTGCGCCTTGTTGGGCTAGCAACCGCCCGAACTACTGGAGGCGATCTTATCTCGTTGCCAACCCCTTCGTATCAATACCGAAGGCTTTTGAATTGTAACCCATCCTACTTGGATATTAACCCGCGCAATATTTAGAGTGCATTTGTTAGGGTTAGGGTTAGGCTGACGAGATGACTAAACGAGATGCGAGAACATTAACGCAAGAAACACAGCATGAGATTCGCCGGCAGGCAATGAAGCTCCATGGGCAGGGCCAGAATATCACGTCCATCGCCAAGATTCTGGAAGTCCACCGCAACACCGTGAGTGATTGGATCAAGCGGTATGACATCGGAGGCATGAAGGCTCTGGCAAAAAAGCGGCGAGGACCCAAGCCTGGAACGACGCTCCAGTTGGATGCCTCAGCCCAGAGCGTGATCCGCAAGTTTTTAATCGAGAAAAGACCCGAGCAGATGAAGCTACCCTTCGCGTTGTGGACCCGCGAGGCGGTCGGACTTCTGATCAGAGATCTCACAGGAAAGGAACTCGATTTGCGACAGGTCGGCAGATATCTCAAGCGTTGGGGATTTACTCCCCAACGGCCGCTCAAACGGGCTTACCAGCGTTCGGAGGGAAAAGTAAGGCAGTGGCTCAAGAAGGATTACCCCGCCATCAAGCAACGGGTGCAAGCGGAAGGAGGCGAGATTCACTGGACCGACGAGGCGGGACTCAAGAGCCACGACCACCGTGGTCGGGGCTTCGCGCCGAAAGGCAAGACGCCTATTCGGTTACACAATCCCAGCTACGAGAAGGTGAACATGATCAGTTCGGTGACCAATCGGGGAAAGTTGAGATTCTTGTGCTACGAAGGTAGCTTCACCTACCGGGTTTTCCATCGCTTCCTTAAGGCGTTGATTAGCGAAGCCGCAGGTCGGAAGATGCATGTCATCGTTGATAACCTGCGCGTCCATCACGCAAAAGCGATCCGAAGGTGGGTGAGGCGCTACGGCAAACTAATCGAATTACACTACCTTCCGAGCTACAGCCCCGATCTCAATCCCGACGAGTATCTCAACTGCGATGTGAAGACCGAACTGGCTAAAAGACCCGAAAGACGAGTCAAAGGCAAATGGGCCCAAAACGTCGCTGGAACCTTGGAACAGATTGCTGCACAACCCGCACGGGTCGCAAAATACTTCGAAGCTAAACCAATCCAATATGCCGCGTAAATACTGCGCGGGTTAATAGTGGCCTCGGATTCGGAATCACCTATATGCGAGTGCAATAATTGTGGGCAAATGACGTTGATTTCAGAGTCACCAGATTTCGTCCTTCGGAGATTGTTACCCGTTGGCGAGTGGGAATATGACCAAATCAAAAATTTTCGCCGATGAAGTATCAAATGGTCCTCGTCCGATCTTCACGCAGTTGCGGAAAGCCCCGGCTCTCGGAAGTCTGACTCATATTTTCAGGATTCATGGAGCCCAACGTCAAGCTCAGCCACCCCGAGCGCGCAATCGAGCCAACCCCACGGTGAGCTGCCGGAAGCGGGTCCGAGCAACCCTAGCCAGCGAAGCGGCTAGGGGTTGGTTGCAGCGCCTTGTTAGGGCTGTATTTTACTCATGTTTCTTGATTATCGAACCTTGATTCGCGCACTTTTAAGGAGCGGTTTTGGAGTAGTCTGTGAAAAAGCCTTCTTCGTCGCGCTTCCAGAGAATCTCCGTGCCGTTGGAGTTGGATAAAGCGCGTATTCTCAAGGACGAGTCGCCGGAGAGATTGTTGATCGATACAGAATAGTCTGTCAGGGAATGAAATGTTGAATGCTGTCGATCTGTGAAATGGTCGATCCCGCAGAATCTCATGTCCATCGATATAGAATGATTCGGAATACTTAGCGGAAATTGTGCCGACCAACTGCGGCGCAAGAAAGTGTCTTCTTTTGTATACGACCATCCCCTCTCTAGTCAAAGCTACATGCTGGCCAAGGCTTGTCCCGGCGTCAGGGTTAGTTCCGATCTGTTGATTTATCCATTCGTCGGTCGCAGTTCCTTGGATTAACGGAAAAAACAGAATAAAGAGAATAGCCGCGACAAACGTCTTCATAAATGTGCCCGAACGTCAAGCTCTGCCACCCTGAACGGGAGTTCGAATTTGACTGGTGATCATCTGCCCGTGGCGGGTCGGCGCAACCTAGCCGCGAAGCGGCTAAGGGTTGGCTGCAGCGCCTTGTTCGGGCAGTAACCGATCACCGTCGGATTGTCTTCCTATTCTCGATGCCAACCCTTTCGTATCAATACCGAAGGCTTTTCAAGTCTAAGCGATCCTATCCGGAAAACGGCATCGAACTCGAAATCACTTTTTATGCGGGTGCAAGGATTGTGGGCAGATGGCGGTATTTTCAGAGCCACAGATGTCATCCATCGGAGATTGCTGCTCGTTGCCGAGTGAGAAGATGATCAAATTTGGAGCGGCTTGATGAATGCGTCTATCTTGCTCGTCCAATCGTCAATCAGTGTCGGAATGCCATGTTGCGCTGCAAACCAACTCATGTTTTTTCAGAATTCTTTGAGCCCGAACGTCAAGCTCAGCCACCCTGAGCGGGCGTTTGTGTTCGACCGATGTCCGGCTGGAAGTTGTGGGTCCGCGCAACCCAGGCCGCGAAGCGGCTAGGGGTTGGCTGCAGCGCCTTGTTGGGCTAGCAACCGCCCAAACTACTGAAGGCGATCTTATCTCGTTGCCAACCCCTTCGTATCAATACCGAAGGCTTTTCGATCTTAACTGATCCTACTCCGGCAGTGGCATCGGATTCGCAATCACCCATATGCGAGTGCAATGATTGTGGGCAGATGACGTTGATTTCAGAGTCACCAGATTTCATCCATCGGAGATTTTTGCCTGTTGCCGAGTGAGAATATGACCGGATCAAAAGTTGTCGCCGATGAAGTATCAAATATTCCTCGTCCGAGCTTCAGACGGTTGCGGAATGCTGCGGCTTCCGGAAGTCGGACTCGTATTTTCAGGATTCATGGAGCCCAACGTCAAGCTCAGCCACCCTGAACGGGAGTTCGGATTTGACTGGTGATCATCTGCCCGTGGCGGGTGGCGCAACCCAGCCGCGCAGCGGCTAAGGGTTGGCTGCAGCGCCTTGTTCGGCCAGAAACGCCCAAGCTACGACGGACTCCGCTATCTCGATGCCAACCCTTCTGTATTGATAGCGTAGTCACTCTATATCCTATCGGAACTGATGCGGAATGGGGAAGTGACCGGTGGAGAAAGTAACTCAGGAATAGATTCGACAGTCGGTGGTAGGAGAGGGGAAAGCCAGTCATGAAGAAGCGGCTCACATCAAAGGTGATTGGCAGTAACATCCATTGTTGGACACTCGCGCAAGTCCCTCATCAACGGATAAACGTGCGAGATTTGAAACGGTGATCATGCGGGAAAATCTTCAATCCAGGCTGATTCGCTCCATGTTTGTATGGGATGATCGTGCTTTTGCAAAGATGTTGATTGAGTAAAAATATTTTTTTCGCTTCGCGAAAGAGATGAGGAGAAGGCTGGGTGTCGGTTGAAGGCTATCACTGGATTCCCGGATGAACTTTCGAATGCTCGAACATCCTGATCTACAGCATATTTTTTCAGATCGCCGTGCCGAGATGGTGTCGAAAGACAAGCGGCTCAGAATATTTCATCCGCCGGAGGCTGCATGCCGAACGTCAAGCTCAGCCACCCTGAACGGGCGATCGAGTCTGCCCTGGGTGACTGCTGCCCGTAGCGGGTCCGAGCAACCCCAGCCAGCGAAGCGGCTAGGGGTTGGCTGCAGCGCCTTGTTCGGCATCACTACGCAACTAGCGCGTCGTAGTAGAAACTTTGGTTTAATTTTATCAATTCTGAACTCGGTTCAAGTAGGCCGGTCAAGACTTTGGGATCGGCCTCACGTCCGATCTTTCTGAACCATCGAGCTTTTTCAATATAGAAGATTAGAACTAATAGCGCTCCAATAGCATTTAGCGCGTTGTGAAGAGTAGCGTCGGCGAAATGCTGATCTCGCTGGTGCTTCACCTTGTTATAGCTAATCCACCAGACAGGAGATTTCGCCTTCAGCCAATTCTCCCACGGTCTAAGTTGTAGTCCGTATCTCGGAATGAAAATTTTCTCACGTCCGAATTCTGGAAATTCCTTTGTAATAATCTTCTGATAATCCGAAATGTTCTTCGGTCTTTTCCGAGAGTCAATTTCGGAACACAATATCTTCGCGAGGACGTCTACTTCCGAGGCCGCCGCGAAAAGAAGATGAGCCAGCTCAAGGGAATACGTATCGTAGTTGCGTTTTGAAAACTCAATATAACGAGATAGAGTCGATACATCCTGCTCAAGAGCTAAAAAATAGTTCCAATGTAGTGTTGTGACCGGTGTTTGTTGTATTGCCATAGTATTATTGCCGAACGTCAAGCTCAGCCACCCTGAACGGGCGACCGGAGACTACTGGTAATCAACTGCCGGTAAAAGGTCCGCGCAACCCCAGGAGCGAAGCGGATAGGGGTTGGCTGCAGCGCCTTGTTAGGTCTGTATGTGTTTGTTGCGAATTGCGAAGAACGAGATCACTGGGCCAACAGTTGGAACTAGCCATGCGAACAAAAGCCAAAGTGGTGTTGATGATGCAGAAGTATTACGAACAATGTGAGATGTTGCCACTATCGCTGCAACCAACGATATCCCCGTGATTGAAGGCAACAGGAGCCAGTCTATACCGAAATCATTCATTTTATCGTTTTGCTATTCATCGATTCAGTTGACGTCACTGGCATACCACTCAATTCTCGAGCACTCTTTGCAGATCAGAGCTGATGCTTCGGAATTGAGCCAGTCGAGATTTACGAGACTCATACCTGACGTGTTCATCAGGATTCTTTTTTTTGTAAAACGGTGGCCGTCACATTGCGGGCACCTAATCTGATGTCCACTTGCTGAAAATTCAGTTTGTTCCGTCACCAGTGAGGATCCTGCAGCTTTCAAGCCGTGTCCGAATGCCCGAAGTGAATTCATGATGTATTCTTGTATTGAGACCTAACGTCAAGCTCAGCCACCCTGAACGGGTGAACGAGTTTGCCTGGTGATCATCTGCCCGTGGCGGGTCCGCGCAACCCAGCCGCGCAGCGGCTAAGGGTTGGCTGCAGCGCCTTGTTCGGGCAGTAACCGATCTCCGTCGGATTGCGGTCCTATTCTCGATGCCAACCCTTTCGTATCAATACCGAAGGCTTTTCAAGTCTAAGCGATCCTATCCCGAAAACGGCATCGAACTCGAAATCACTTTTTATGCGGGTGCAAGGATTGTGGGCAGATGGCGGTATTTTCAGAGCCACAGATGTCATCCATCGGAGATTGCTGCTCGTTTCCGAGTGAGAAGATGATCAAATTTGGAGCGGCTTGATGAATGCGTCTATCTTGCTCTTCCAATCGTCAATCAGTGTCGGGATGCCATGTTGCGTTGCAAACCAACTCATATTTTCAGAAATTTATTGAGCCCGAACGTCAAGCTCAGCCACCCTGATAAGGCGGGAGCGAATCTCGTAAAGGTGAACTGCCGGAGAGAGTCACCTCAACCCTAGCCGCGCAGCGGGTAAGGGTTGGCTGCAGCGCCTTGTTAGGCTTCAGGGGCGTTCGAAATGATAATCAATTCTGCGTTCAAAAGAGTTCTTGAAAGATGAGCGGCGAATTGAGCTTCTTGATAGAGTGTCTGTCGCCTCTTTTCTCGAAACTCGATGGTGTCGTAGTCTCTGCTGCGATTGATGCTGCGGCGACTTGAATCGAGAATTGTGTCAGCAATCCTAGTGAAAAAGTCCTTATTGATGGGCCGCTTCTTTCGACGTAGAGAGTCCTCTTGTGCTGAAACCACTTGTTTCGTGTCCGATGGCGGTTCAAGTCGAGAAGGATTCCTTGAGCACAAATATGTCTGGTCGGTGTTGGGAAGGAATGCGACATAGTGATCGTCGTCGTCCGGAATATACCCGATTGTAAGTGGATCGATCCAGATGCTGTTATCAATCACGGTCTGAGAGAGATAAAAGTGGTTGAGTTCTTCGGTGGTGTGGAAATGAGGAGCTACGTAGTAGACCTCTTCACCGCCTGACTGTAGATCGCACAAAAGATCATGTTGGTCCGAGTGTCTCCTCGGGCGAATATGTAATCTGTAATATGCCTGATGGAATAAGTTCCACTCGGCGGCACTTCGATAGACCATCTTGTCGCACAGCTTAACTTGGAGATATAACGGGACACCCGCGACTGGCAGGTGGAGATCGTACCCGCCTCCAGGCTGGCCCTCCTGAATTAATGAAGGAAAGATCGGCGCCCCTATCAAATGACCAAAATTTCCTGACACAAGTTCTGACGTGATGGAATATCCGTAGGAGAATTCGGAGAGTAGCGGGCGCATATGGATTTAGCCTAACGTCAAGCTCAGCCACCCTGAACGGGTGCCCAAGCTACTGGAGAATGATCAACTGCCTGTGGCGGGTTCCTCAACCCTAGGAGCGAAGCGGATAAGGGTTGGCTGCAGCGCCTTGTTCGGCTGTATTTCGTGATTCTAATTCTTTCCCTATTTCGTCATTCATGAATCTCTGCTGTTGAAAAGATACAATGATAATTGCCGGAGTGATTACCGCAACTGATAGCAGTGAGAATAGCATATTTCCGGTATCCGTAAAAAACGACAACGGAATTCCTATAAATCCGATTGTGAGTAAAGCGCCGAGAATCCAATAGAATTTTCGGATGCGAGATTTATAGTTTGAGTCCTGTAGCATCAGGTCGCGGTGTATCGCTTTGTAAACTGAGAGCTGCTTCTCTTTGGGAAATCTGTCAATCCCTCTAGTGCTCGCGTATGTTTGGAATGTATTCATAAAGCCGAACGTCAAGCTCAGCCACCCTGAGCGGGCAACCGAGCCAACCCCCAGGTAAGCTGCCGGTAGCGGGACCGAGCAACCCCAGCCGGCGAAGCGGCTAGGGGTTGGCTGCAGCGCCTTGTTCGGCTGTATTATTCCGCATACGCTGGATCAGGGAAATCATGACGAGACTGCATGTCGCTCCAGCGGTGCCGTAAAGTAAATCATAAAGCGTTTCTGACACGCTGTGTTGAATGTGTGTATCAGTGAATATATCAGATGCAAGCTCCCCAAATTCCCAAAACAGTGCTACCGTGCAGGCCGCGCAAAATGCAAATAGGTATCGTGTGATCGGCGTTACCGGACCAATAATGGAATGAGCCATTTTGATTGCCCGGAATAGAAAATACGCTATTGCAAAGCCACCCGAGAAGTGAATGACGTGGTCAAGCTGTGCTCGTATCCCAAATACCATAGCCAGACCCCGAAGTAGGATTACCGAAATTGGCGCCCATGCTGCATCTCGTAACAAGTGATATGCGAGATTTGCGAATCGACCGAGCATCAGAGAAGCATTGTAGATTGGTTGGAGGCATTCACATTATATCATCCGCCGGAGGCTACTCATGAAGCCGAACGTCAAGCTCAGCCACCCTGAGCTTGGATAAGGATTTGGCGAACGAAACAACTGCTTGTGGCGGGTTCCTCAACCCCAGCCGCGATAGCGGCTAGGGGTTGGCTGCAGCGCCTTGTTCGGATCCGCCCGCCCGTGGTCCCACTCAGCATTTTATTCGAAGGCAGTAAATGTTTCATTGATTGAATTAAGACAATCTGGCTTTGATAACTTGCGGGAGCAGGAACTCAGCTGGTTTCCGATGGCCACACCCTATCTTTCAGCTTGACTTCCGCATTCGAGGACCAATCTGTTTATGCGGCGAATGCGCATACGCAACTCTAACAAAAGCAAATTCAAAGGCTGTTTGCTGTTCGGTGCGGATATCGCAGTCGATGGGGATAGGTCCGAACGTCAAGCTCAGCCACCCTGAACGCGGTTACGAGTTTGGCGTCGCATACTGCTGCAGGACAGGCGTCCGAGCAACCCTAGCCGCGAAGCGGGTAAGGGTTGGCTGCAGCGCCTGGTTAGCCTGTATTTCGTTCATGGAGTTGCCGCAATCGAGTCAGATGGTCCTCGGGCGGTGCGTGATCGCAATGATTCGGTATGACGCCCGTCAAATCGAGGTTCAGTGCTCGTTCTACACTGGATGGGATCAACTCAGGTTGGTCGTTGAATATGTTCGGAGGAAGATGCGGGACTCGCCCGTAGCTTGCAAACAGGTCCGCGCTGAAGAGGAGCCGTAGGTCAGAGCAATAATATCCAATGTGTCCCACGGTGTGGCCGGGTAAATGTATCGCAGTCAGACCTCGCCAAATTGGTATGTCTGTTAGATCGCCAAGTGGACGATCAACATGAAATGGATTGAAACTGAATAGTTTTCGACCGACCGCCTCAAGCAATCCACAAACTCGTGCTGAGTGCTCGTATCGATAGTTTCCTGTGTAGTGGTCAGCATCCAGGACGGGTGCTGCAACCCATGCACCAGTCTCGCTGACGATCTGAGATATGTTCAGAATGTGATCAAGGTGCCCGTGAGTGACAAGAATTCCGCGGATTGCGATGTTGTGCCAGCCACGTGATTTCAGAGCGCGTCGTAGTAGGTAGGAGCCGCCAATGAAGCCGCCATCTACGAGGTAAAGTCCGTCGGGGGCTTTAAGAACGTAGAAGCACAGCGCGGGTGCCCGAACTTGGAGGATGTCGTCGTATGACAAGGTATAAGAGGCTAACGTCAAGCTCAGTCACCCCGAACGGGAGTCCGAACTTCTTGTTGTGATCAACTGCAATCTGGTCGCCCGCCAACCCCGAGAGCGAAGCGGCTAGGGGTTGACTGCAGCGCCTTGTTCGGCACGCTTTTTTGGCTTCTGACATGTTTCAGGCTGCGGTAGAGATGTTATGAGCTCCGCCAGATCGCAAACGTCAATAGTAACATGATTAAGGTCATCAATGCTATCGCGACTGTTAAGTAAAGCGTGCGAGAGGCTATCGTCTCGTTGGAACTTGCGATACGCGCCATGAGCGAAACCATGCGCTTATGTGCGCCGGCGATGTTCTGAAGGTCAGTCCTGTTTGAATCATGTGTTTCCTCGTGAACATCGGAAACAAGCTGCTCCGGCGGCTTCGCCAAGTCTCGATCGGTTTCTAGATCGGATCTTTCACGCGGACTCAGACTTTGGAGTGCCGACTCGTCAAAAATCTTCCGTTTCCATTTTCGTATCGGATCTGCGTCATGTATCATAGCGAATAGTATAGGCGGCCTCCTAATAAACCAAACTTCAAAAGAGAGATGAGCAGTCCCGTCGCGGCAGAAAATATCAAAATGTGACGTGTTAAGTCGCTTCGAAGGCCTCCTGTCTTGGTTGACTCATACACGACAATAACCGTCAACGTGAGAATTGCGGTGAAGACGAATGTTAAAACAAAAGCTATAATTGAAGAGATCATGTCGTTTCTAGCCGAACGTCAAGCTCAGCCACCCCGAACGGGTAACCGAATTTGTCTGGTGATCTTCTGGAAGTTGTGGGTCCGCGCAACCCCAACTGCGCAGCGGCTAGGGGTTGGCTGCAGCGCCTTGTTAGCTCTGTATTATGCTTCTAGATCGAGTGCGAACCGCAGTGCAGATTTCACTGTATCCATCCGGTCTGAAGGTAGCACTCCAAGCCTGCGCCCAATTTCATGGTGCTGCACCGCTTGCAAGCCTTGGACATTCACAAAGCTGAACTTGTTGAGAAAGCGTTGTTTGCCAATCTCTACCTCGTATTCGCTCGACCGGCTACTAGTGGTGATCGGTGCGCAGATAGATAGTGCACGCGGTGCGTCATCATCTTTTCGTGATACGATCAACATGGGACGCGCCTTTGAGGCAATACCGAGATCGAAGAGGTAGATTTCCCCAGGGCTAGTCGTCATAAACTGAATCTAAAGCAGATCTACGGATAGCGACTGGTAGGAGAATATCTGAATTATCTTCTTTTATGCGCAGATCGAAAGGTAACCCTCGGTGAATCTTAACTTGGTGGAGAAAAATCCGAATTGCTTCTGTTGTGGTAATGCCCAATTCATTCAGAATCTCCTCTGAATCCTGCTTGAGACGATCATCTACGCGTGCGCGGACGTACGATTCTTTGACTGCCATGTCCGAATGTAGTCTTGGCGTGCTACGAGAGTCAAGCTGATTGAAATGAGCTAACGTCAAGCTCAGCCACCCTGAACGGGTGTCAGAATTGCGCAACGCAGTTGCGTCACGAAGCGGATACAAGTTTGATGTGACAGCAGGAGGCTAGGGGTTGGCTGCAGCGCCTTGTTGGGCTGGCAACTGTTCAAACTACTGGAAGCGATCTTATCTCGGGCCAACCCCTCCGTATCAATACCGAAGGCTTTCCATCTATAACCGATCCCACTGGGACAGTGGTATCGGATTCGGAATCACCTGTAGACGAGTGCAAGGATTGTAGGCAAACGCAGTTGATTTCAGAGTCACCAGATTTCATCCATCGGAGATTGCTGCCCATTGGCGAGTGGGAATGTGACCAAATCAAAAATTATCGCCGATGAAGTATCAAATATTACTTGTCCGAGCTTCAGACAGTTGATGAAAGCCCCGACTCTCGGAAGTCTGACTCATATTTTCAGGATTCATCGAGCCCAACGTCAAGCTCAGTCACCCTGAACGCGGTTACGAGTTTGGCGTCGCATACTGCTGCAGGACGGGCGTCCGAGCAACCCTAGCCGCGAAGCGGGTAAAGGTTGGCTGCAGCGCCTTGTTAGACTGGTCAGGATAAAATGGTGAGCTGCTCAGAAGATGATCGAACAACGGGGGACTAGCTCATCGTGTGCCACAACAATACACGCGAACAAGAATGTGATCTCTTGCAGGATATCCCGATCAGATACAAGTGACAGTTGTGGCGCTCGATGAGCCTCCTCAGAAAGAGAAACGTTGAATGCAGAATAGACGCCCGCGCCGTAGGCAGTCATAGATGCTGTGATCTCGAAAAATAATTTTTTTATGCCCGTCCTTTTATCGCGAGATCAATTCGTCGCAATTGGATGCTCGTCTGAAACGGAAGCGGCAATGCAGTATCATAGAAGTCTAACGTCAAGCTCAGCCACCCTGAACGGGAGAACGAGCTTCTAGAAAATGATCAACTGCCCGTGGCGGGTTCCTCAACCCTAGGAGCGAAGCGGATAAGGGTTGGCTGCAGCGCCTTGTTAGACCAGTATTCACGGTAGAATGCGTTTGTATATTACAAGCGTTGTAAACGGCAGCGTCCCGAAGAAAACGAACATCGAAACAAATCCAGCACCAAGAGGTGAGAAGTGTGCTACGAATTCAATTAGTAATGCGTTGGGGATAAGCGCGAGAACAAATGCTATACAAAGGCAAATGAGACGCTGAATCTGAATTCTTAAATTCTCATTTTCTTCGTCTCTTGCGGATCGGAGTGGCAATTCTCGATCTTGAGGTTTATCTGGCCGCGATGTCTGCGGCAATACGTCGCTCGCATTCGATTCTTCCGAAGGCGTTTGATCTGCCTTCTTATCGGTAACTTTTACTAGTTTTGGATACTGCGCACCTTCACTCCAGGCTAGTTGGCGTCCGGCGGGGAGGCTATCTACGGTATAATCAGTTGCTTCGCTCGAAAAATAGATTCCGTTGATTGGTGTTCCATCGCGAGTTGTCGTCTTTCGCTCATTATAAAACGGTTCTTAATGAAATTCCGTGGGATATTTCAGAGGGAGACGGGAGATAGGTCGAGTTTGCCGCAGAAGAAGAGAATGCGGGTTCGGTAGTGAGAGAAGGAGCGGAAGCCGCGGGCAGCGGATTTGAGAGCTTGGATTTTGCTGTTGAGCCCCTCGGCAACAGCGTTGGTAATAGGGTGGGTGAAGTAGGTTGTCAGTCGGCTAGCGGATTTGAGAAGGGTGCGTGCGCATCTTTTGATGGGTTCAAGTCGCGAGCGGATGGCGGATTGATACCAAGCGTTGAGGTATTGCTCGCCTCGCAGGAGTGTTCCCATGCTCCAGAAGCCCTCGAAGTTTTCTTTGTGCATCCAAGCACGAGAGGTTCGCAGGTTGCGCTCGGCGAGATCGGCAAAGCAATCGAGCTTGGCGTCATCGAGGTTGATGGGATTGAAGAGCCACTGATAGCGGGTGCCTTTGAGGCTCGCATCGCCCTTGGCGAGTAACTCCCGGTTTTCTTTGCGCCGGACCTCGTCGACGGCCTTGTTGAGCAAGGCGCTGACGTGGTAGCGGTCGTAAACGATGTCGGCGTTGGGAAGGACTCGTTCCACTGCTGCGGCAAACGATCCACTCATATCCATGGCCACGGCTTCCACTGTTTCTTTGACCTTTTCTGGAAGACTCTCCAGCAGAGCGCTGGCTTGGTTCTGATCGCGACCTTGGGCGACTTCGAGCACGCAGCCTTTGCTGATGTCAGTGAGCACGGAGATGTAGTCCTGACCTTTTCCAAAGCTCTTTTCATCGAGACCCAGGCGCGGGACCTCATCAAGTTCACGTCGCTCGAGTCCGCGTTCCACCGCTCGTTCCATGATCCGATGGGCCGATGCCCAACTCAGCCTCAACAGAGCGCTTCCGGCTTTGATCGTCGCGCTGGCGCTCAATACGGATACCGCCCACGCCTCGAACTGCGCCGTGTATCGACCATAACGCTCGGCCCACGGCACGGCTACGCTCTCGGTCTTGCCCTCCGCCGTCTTCACTCGCGGAACTTCCGCCATCAAAACCGTCTCCAACTGCATCGTGTCAAGATGCCGCCATACCCTTCTTTCCCTGCCGTGAATATGCAATCGTAGTCCACTCTCTGGGTCCGCCCACACCGTCTTTACGCAGCCAATCTCTACCTCCACCTTCCGACCCTCCACATCGAGTCTCACTTCCTTCACATACCACGGCTTCTCCAATCCCAACGTCTGCTCGAAAAATGCGCAATCTTTCATGCCCTCTTTCTAGCACACCCCTCGTCCTCAAGTCCTCAACCCTTCTGCCCAATCCCACGGAATTCTGCGAACAACCTATAAAACACGCGTTTTCCCGTATATGGGTTGACAATATGTAATTTTTTGCTCGCACTCATGGTCTAACGTCAAGCTCAGCCACCCTGAGCGGATGTTCGAGTTACTCTGAGGTGAACTGCTGGTGGCGGGTCCGCGCAACCCCAGCCGCGAAGCGGCTAGGGGTTGGCTGCAGCGCCTTGTTCGGCACTCACCGTTGCTAATGCGACAGCTTTCGAATCAAGTGTTGGTGCTGGACGATTGATCGGGATACACGCAAATCGTGGCAAATCCAATTCCTCTGGAGGTGTAGAAAAACTGGAGATATATTTCCCTAGTTCCTCGGATGGGGTGAACCACTCTGCCCCTCTCGTGTGTGGCTTGAATCTTTGAAGGTCGGCAAACCGTATGTGCAATTCACGTTCGAGAACCTCCGCATCACGCGTTGGGAATTGACCTTCGGAAAACGTTATGACTCCAAGTAGTTCGACGGTCTCGTGATTCGATGTTTGAATCTGAGTAAATCGTCGCATCACAGCCGTTGATAGTGAGCATTTTTGAGTTTGTGCAGCCACACCTATCTTTATTGCAGAAGGAGGATTACCTGCAGCGAAGAAATACAAAATTCCGGGGCTGCTCCACCAGAGAGCTTGAACTTCAGAGTTGGTTGTTAGTGCGGGAGGTTTCATAAAATAACCGCCGAGTAATTGTTTGGGTCAAGATACACGTTACTCAGAAATATCTCATCCACCGGAGGTTGTGCCGAACGTCAAGCTCAGCCACCCTGAGCGGGCGTTTGTGTTCGACTGATGTCCGGCTGGAAGTTGTGGGTCCGCGCAACCCAAGCCGCGAAGCGGCTAGGGGTTGGCTGCAGCGCCTTGTTGGGCTAGCAACCGCTCGAACTACTGGAGGCGATCTTATCTCGTTGCCAACCCCTTCGTATCAATACCGAAGGCTTTTGAATTGTAACCCATCCTACTTGGATAGTGGCCTCGGATTCGGAATCACCTATATGCGAGTGCAATAATTGTGGGCAAATGACGTTGATTTCAGAGTCACCAGATTTCGTCCTTCGGAGATTGTAGCCCGTTGGCGAGTGAGAAGGTGACCAAATCAAAAATTATCGCCGATGAAGTATAAATATTACTCGTCCGAGCTTCTGGCAGTTGCGGAAAGCCCCGGCTCTCGGAAGTCTGACTCATATTTTCAGGATTCATGGAGCCCAACGTCAAGCTCAGCCACCCTGAACGGGCGAACTGAGGCAACTGGTGATCAACTGCAGGTAGAAGGTCCGCGCAACCCCAGGAGCGAAGCGGATAGGGGTTGGCTGCAGCGCCTTGTTGGGCTAGCAACCTCCCAAACCACTGAAGGCGATCTTATCTCGTTGCCAACCCCTTCGTATCAATACCGAAGGCTTTTCAATCTTAACTGATCCTACTTCGACAGTGGCATCGGATTCGCAATCAGCCATATGCGAGTGTAATGATTGTGGGCATACGCCGTCGATTTCAGAGTCACCAGATCTCACCCATCGGAGATTTTGGGTTCTTAATGAAATTCCGTGGGATATTTCAGAGGGAGACGGGAGATAGGTCGAGTTTGCCGCAGAAGAAGAGAATGCGGGTTCGGTAGTGAGAGAAGGAGCGGAAGCCGCGGGCAGCGGATTTGAGAGCTTGGATTTTGCTGTTGAGCCCCTCGGCAACAGCGTTGGTAATAGGGTGGGTGAAGTAGGTTGTCAGTCGGCTAGCGGATTTGAGAAGGGTGCGTGCGCATCTTTTGATGGGTTCAAGTCGCGAGCGGATGGCGGATTGATACCAAGCGTTGAGGTATTGCTCGCCTCGCAGGAGTGTTCCCATGCTCCAGAAGCCCTCGAAGTTTTCTTTGTGCATCCAAGCACGAGAGGTTCGCAGGTTGCGCTCGGCGAGATCGGCAAAGCAATCGAGCTTGGCGTCATCGAGGTTGATGGGATTGAAGAGCCACTGATAGCGGGTGCCTTTGAGGCTCGCATCGCCCTTGGCGAGTAACTCCCGGTTTTCTTTGCGCCGGACCTCGTCGACGGCCTTGTTGAGCAAGGCGCTGACGTGGTAGCGGTCGTAAACGATGTCGGCGTTGGGAAGGACTCGTTCCACTGCTGCGGCAAACGATCCACTCATATCCATGGCCACGGCTTCCACTGTTTCTTTGACCTTTTCTGGAAGACTCTCCAGCAGAGCGCTGGCTTGGTTCTGATCGCGACCTTGGGCGACTTCGAGCACGCAGCCTTTGCTGATGTCAGTGAGCACGGAGATGTAGTCCTGACCTTTTCCAAAGCTCTTTTCATCGAGACCCAGGCGCGGGACCTCATCAAGTTCACGTCGCTCGAGTCCGCGTTCCACCGCTCGTTCCATGATCCGATGGGCCGATGCCCAACTCAGCCTCAACAGAGCGCTTCCGGCTTTGATCGTCGCGCTGGCGCTCAATACGGATACCGCCCACGCCTCGAACTGCGCCGTGTATCGACCATAACGCTCGGCCCACGGCACGGCTACGCTCTCGGTCTTGCCCTCCGCCGTCTTCACTCGCGGAACTTCCGCCATCAAAACCGTCTCCAACTGCATCGTGTCAAGATGCCGCCATACCCTTCTTTCCCTGCCGTGAATATGCAATCGTAGTCCACTCTCTGGGTCCGCCCACACCGTCTTTACGCAGCCAATCTCTACCTCCACCTTCCGACCCTCCACATCGAGTCTCACTTCCTTCACATACCACGGCTTCTCCAATCCCAACGTCTGCTCGAAAAATGCGCAATCTTTCATGCCCTCTTTCTAGCACACCCCTCGTCCTCAAGTCCTCAACCCTTCTGCCCAATCCCACGGAATTCTGCGAACAACCAGATTTTGCTTGTTGCCGAGTGAGAATATGACCGGATCAAAAGTTGTCGCCGATGAAGTATCAAATATTACTCGTCCGCGCATCAGACGGTTGCGGAATGCTGCGGCATCCGGAAGTCTGACTCGTATTTTCAGGATTCATGGAGCCCAACGTCAAGCTCAGCCACCCCGAACGCGGCTACGGGTTTGGTGTCGTGATCTCCTGGCAGTGGGATATTCGATCAACCCAAGCCGCGGAGCGGCTAGGGGTTGGCTGCAGCGCCTTGTTAGGCCCGAGAGCGATCTGCTACCCAGAACAATCTTGATCTCCAGTGAGCCAACCCCGGATCTGATCTGCGAAGCACATATTCTCATCGGCTTACGAAGATAGGAAACCTCAATTCTTACCAAAAAAATTCGACCTGCGGTGCTTTCTCGTTTTGGAACCGATGAAGTTATCGCATGTCAGTGAATT
Source organism: uncultured Verrucomicrobiae bacterium (assembly GCA_963740185.1). Classification (GTDB taxonomy): domain Bacteria; phylum Verrucomicrobiota; class Verrucomicrobiia; order Chthoniobacterales; family JAATET01; genus CAVVKW01. Next base: position 171,816 of record CAVUDH010000018.1, on the reverse strand, counting down.
GAGCTGCGAGCGGGTCGAAAGCGCAAGTCATCCGCCGGAGGCTATTTCGTGGGAGATGGGGTGGAAGCGGAGAGATCAAATTACGCTTAATGACGCCGATCTGGTCATGAATGGCTCTGCAGGCATGAGCTGATGGGCGGTCTATCGAGCAAAGTGCAGCGTTGTCCGATTGTGAGGTCGTCATGGTCGCTGCTCTGAGCGGGCCATGATGACCGGTCGATCTACAAAGCATGAATATCCAACTTCCCAGAGTCAGGTGATCGAGCATCACCCGGACTTGCTCGAACAACAGGTGTATAGATTTGTGGGCGTCTTGGGCAGGTGATGCGAGACGATCTTGAGTGATCCGGGGGATGAGAGGGTGAAAGGGCTGTCCCTCCGGGTCAGCTCCAGATCGGCGGTCGAAAATCCCGAGAACTTCCGCCTCCCGATGTATAAATATCTCATCCGCCGGAGGCTCACCGGTATGGCCTAACGTCAAGCTCAGCCACCCTGAACGGGCGTTTGTGATCGACTGGTGTATCGGCTGGAAGTTGTGGGTCCGCGCAACCCCTAAGAGCGGAGCGGCTAGGGGTTGGCTGCAGCGCCTTGTTCGACCGTATTCGGGGTAGTGTGTGGCTAGCAGGAAAATGGTCCTCACTGAAATTGATAATTCAGATATGTATTTTTCGATTCGAAGAACGGGTGTCGAAGGAGAGAAGTCGTGATCGATGTATTCATATTGCACTCTGATCATCGAAGTTGAGAACAAGTCTTCATGAGTTGGAGACTCCGACACGAAAGGCGCTATTTTCATCCGCCGGAGGCAATGCCGGAAAGGTGCCAAATGCAGTCAGATCTTTGATTTACTGAAGAATGAGCCGATGCGGCGATGGGAGGCTCTGCGGAATCGTCGTATGGGCGGGGCCAGAACGAAGAGAGGAATGAATGCTGATACAATCAATTCATCGAGGTCTTTGTGGTCGCTGCTCTGAGCGGGCCACAAGGAACGGTCGATCTACGGAAATCGGAAAGGTAGCTTGGAAAGAGTGAGAGCGAAGGGCGGTGATGCGGAGGATATGAGGGTGAAAGGGCAATCCTTCCGGATCGGCCGTCCCGTAGCGGCCGACTTACCCGAGAACGTTCCTACCACAGCATTTCATTCCGCCGGAGGCATCACTTTAAAGTCGAACGTCAAGCTCAGCCACCCTGAACGGGTGAACGAGTTTGCCTGGTGATCATCTGCCCGTGGCGGGTCCGCGCAACCCAGCCGCGCAGCGGCTAAGGGTTGGCTGCAGCGCCTTGTTCGGGCAGTAACCGATCTCCGTCGGATTGCGGTCCTATTCTCGATGCCAACCCTTTCGTATCAATACCGAAGGCTTTTCAAGTCTAAGCGATCCTATCCCGAAAACGGCATCGAACTCGAAATCACTTTTTATGCGGGTGCAAGGATTGTGGGCAGATGGCGGTATTTTCAGAGCCACAGATGTCATCCATCGGAGATTGCTGCTCGTTGCCGAGTGAGAAGATGATCAAATTTGGAGCGGCTTGATGAATGCGTCTATCTTGCTCGTCCAATCGTCAATCAGTGTCGGAATGCCATGTTGCGCTGCAAACCAACTCATGTTTTTCAGAATTTTTTGAGCCCGAACGTCAAGCTCAGCCACCCTGAACGGGCGAACGAGTTTGCCTGGTGATCATCTGCCCGTGGCGGGTGCGCGCAACCCAGCCGCGAAGCGGCTAGGGGTTGGCTGCAGCGCCTTGTTCGGGCAGTAACCGATCTCCGTCGGATTGCGATCCTATCTCGATGCCAACCCTTTCGTATCAATACCGAAGGCTTTTCAAGTCTAAACCGATCCTATCCCGATAACGGCATCGAACTCGAAATCACTTTTTATGCGGGTGCAAGGATTGTGGGCAGATGGCGGTATTTTCAGAGCCACAGATGTCATCCATCGGAGATTGCTGCTCGTTGCCGAGTGAGAAGATGATCAAATTTGAGCGGCTTGATGAATGTGTCTATCTTGCTCGTCCAATCGTCAATCAGTGTCGGAATGCCATGTTGCGCTGGAAACCAACTCATATTTTCAGAAATTTATTGAGCCCGAACGTCAAGCTCAGCCACCCTGAACGGGCGTTTGTGTTCGACTATGTCCGGCTGGAAGTTGTGATCCGCGCAACCCAGGCCGCGAAGCGGCTAGGGGTTGGCTGCAGCGCCTTGTTGGGCTAGCAATCGCCCAAACTACTGAAGGCGATCTTATCTCGGTGCCAACCCCTTCGTATCAATACCGAAGGCTTTTCAATCTTAACTGATCCTACTTCGACAGTGGCATCGGATTCGTAATCACCCATATACGAGTGCAATGATTGTGGGCAGACTCCGCCGATTTCAGAGTCACCAGATCTCATCCATCGGAGATTATTGCTTGTTGCCGAGTGAGAATATGACCGGATCAAGAGTTGTCGCCGATGAAGTATCAAATAATCCTCGCCCGATCTTCGGATCGTTGTTGGATGGCCCGGTTCGTAGAAGTCGGACTCATATTTTCAGGATTCATGGAGCCCAACGTCAAGCTCAGCCACCCTGAACGGGTGAATGAATTTGCCTGGTGATCATCTGCCCGTGGCGGGTGGCGCAACCCAGCCGCGCAGCGGCTAAGGGTTGGCTGCAGCGCCTTGTTCGGGCAGTAACCGATCTCCGTCGGATTGCTTTCCTATTCTCGATGCCAACCCTTCCGTATCAACACCGAAGGCTTTTAAAGTGTAGCCGATCCTACCCAGACTACGGCATCGGAGCCGAAGTCACTTTTATGGGGGTGCAAGGATTGTGGGCAGACGGCGTGGTTTTCGAAATTACAGATTTCATCCATCGGAGATTGTTGCTTGGTGCCGAGTGATAAGATGATCAGATTTGGATTGTCGCGGATGAATGAATCATTATTCCTCGTTCAAACTTCAAGCAGTGGTGGAATGCAGTGGTTCTCGAAAGTCTGACTCATATTTTCAGTATTCTTTCAGCCCGAACGTCAAGCTCAGCCACCCTGAGCGGGCGTTCGAGTTCGACTGATGTCCGGCTGGAAGTTGTGGGTCCGCGCAACCCGAGCCGCGAAGCGGCTAGGGGTTGGCTGCAGCGCCTTGTTGGGCTAGCAACCGCCCAAACTACTGAAAGCGATCTTATCTCGTTGCCAACCCCTCCGTATCAATACCGAAGGCTTTTCAATCTAAACTGATCCTACTCCGGCAGTGGCACCGGATTCGCAATCACCCATATGCGAGTGCAATGATTGTGGGCAGATGACGTTGATTTCATAGTCACCAGATTTCATCCATCGGAGATTTTTGCTTGTTACCGAGTGAGAATATGACCGGATCAAAAGTTGTCGCCGATAAAGTATCAAATATTACTCGTCCGAGCATCAGACGGTTGCGGAATGCTGTGGAATCCGGAAGTCTGACTCGTATTTTCAGGATTCATGGAGCCCAACGTCAAGCTCAGCCACCCTGAACGTGGGATCGAGTTGTGTCTGGTGATCATCTGCCCGTGACGGGTTCGCGCAACCCAGCCGCGAAGCGGCTAAGGGTTGGCTGCAGCGCCTTGTTCGGGCAGTAACCGATTTCCGTCGGATTGCTTTCCTTTTCTCGGTGCCAACCCTTCCGTATTAGATACCGAAGGCTCTTCGATGGTAACCGATCCTACCCGAACGGTGGCATCGGGTCCGGAATTACCTACATCCGGGTGCAACGATTGTTGGCAGACGATGCTGCTTTTGAGTCACAAATTTCATCCATCGGAGATTGTTGCACGTTGTCGAGTGCTACGATAATCGTGTTAAGAGCGGCTTCGATGAATGCATCTATTCTGCTCGTCCAATCTTCAGATAGTGTCGGGATTTTAGTTGCGCTGCAGACCAACTCATGTTTTTCAGAATTTTTTGAGCCCGAACGTCAAGCTCAGCCACCCTGAGCGGGCGTTTGTATTCGACTGATGTCCGGCTGGAAGTTGTGGGTCCGCGCAACCCAGGCCGCGAAGCGGCTAGGGGTTGGCTGCAGCGCCTTGTTGTGATTTGTATTATCAAGAATGTGATTCCAAGCTTCATGATACTTCTTGGAATGTGAGGTGAAGTCTCACCTGAATTTCTTAATAATATGCAACAAACTTATACAAAGATTTATCGCCGCTCTTCATCTTTACAAGAGCTGCGGTTGGCAAGATGAAATATGCTGATCGGTCGAACCAATATGCGATTACAAAATGTGCTGAAGAGTGCTCAGATTCTGTGACCGTGAAATGAATTGAATTTCGTTGGTTCTTCTTTTTGATGACATTTTGATCTGGTCTTGACCTCGATCTTAATCTGCTTCTGTGGTCCGATAAGCACTAAATCACAGCCGTGCTCAGCATAATTGCGATAGACGCGCCATTCGGAATTGTTGTGCAAGCGCATGCACAATTGTAGAAGAGCGGATGATTCACCAATTTCTTGGAGCAGTGCTTTGAGATTTTGGGAAAGCTCCATCAGGAATTATTGTAGGCTAACGTCAAGCACTGTCACCCCGAACGGGCGAGCGAGCTGCGGCTTGTGATCTACTGAAGGAAAATCGTTGACCAAAAGTTGGCGGTGGTGCGGCTGGGGTTGGCTGCTGCGCCTTGTGGGCTAGCAACCGCCCAAACTACTGAAAGCGATCTTATCTCGTTGCCAACCCCTCCGTATCAATACCGAAGGCTTTTCAATCTTAACTGATCCTACTCCGGCAGTGGCACCGGATTCTCAATCACCCATATGCGAGTGCAATGATTGTGGGCAGATGACGTTGATTTCAGAGTCACCAGATTTCATCCATCGGAGATTTTTGCCTGTTGCCGAGTGAGAAGATGACCGGATCTAAAGTTGTCGCCGATGAAGTATCAAATATTACTCGCCCGATATTCGGTTCGGTGTTGGATGGCCGGGTTCGTAGAAGTCGGACTCGTATTTTCAGGATTCATGGAGCCCAACGTCAAGCTCAGCCACCCTGAACGGGTGAACGAATTTGATTGGTGATCCATCTGCCCGTGGCGGGTGGCGCAACCCAGCCGCGAAGCGGCTAAGGGTTGGCTGCAGCGCCTTGTTCGGGCAGTAACCGCATCTCCGTCGAGTTGCTTTCCTATGCTCGATGCCAACCCTTCCGTATCAATACCGAAGGCTTTTAAAGTGTAACCGATCCTACCCGGACTACGGCATCGGACCCGAAGTCACTTTTATGGGGGTGCAAGGATTGTGGGCAGACGGCGTGGTTTCCGGAATTACAGATTTCATCCATCGGAGATTGTTGCTTGGTGCCGAGTGAGAAGATGATCAAATTTGGATTGTCGCGGATGAATGAATCATTATTGCTCGTTCAAACTTCAAGCAGTTGAGGCATGCGGTAGTGGTCAGGAGTCGAACTCATATTTTCAGAAATCTATTGAGCCCGAACGTCAAGCTCAGCCACCCTGAACGGGTGAACGAGTTTGCCTGGTGATCATCTGCCCGTGGCGGTTCCGCGCAACCCCAGCCGCGAAGCGGCTAAGGGTTGGCTGCAGCGCCTTGTTCGGCTGTATTTCCACCGTAAGAAGCTCCGTTACCCCAGTTGGTAGAACTTCCTGCCTAATTCTCGATGTCAACCCTTTACGGTGAGTCAATACCGAAGTGCTTTTCCGACACCATTTGTGGGGCACTAAGCGATCTAGTCCGGAAAACGACACTTTTCGAACCCAGTAGTCACTTTCGCATTCAAAATGCGGGTGCCAACGTTGTGGGCAGATGACGGTATTGCTTCAGCAGCCAACTATAGATGTCCAATTTCGTGACAACCGATTTGAGGAATCGGAAGTTCGATTGCTTCGCTACGCTTGCCGGTCGCAATGGATGATTCCAAACTTGGACGCTGGCTCGATGAACGCGTCTATCGTAGATGGCTTCGGTCCAATCGTCGATCAGTGATCGGAATGCGCTGGTTTTGCTGAAAAGTTAGCAAACCGAGTCGGTCATACTTTGCCAGGAATAATTATTGAGCCCGAACGTCAAGCTCAGCCACCCTGAGCGGGCGTTCGTGCCGACTGATGTGCTGCTGGCAGTTGCGGGACCGCGCAACCCCAGAGCGAAGCGGCTAGGGGTTGGCTGCAGCGCCTTGTTCGACCGTATTTGAGGTGGGACATGGCTTGCAGGAAAGAGGTGTTCACTGAGATTTTGAATTCAGATTTGAACTGCTGATTTCTGGAACTGTCTCGATGAATGAAGATTGCGCAGGATGACCTCATAGTGAATCTCGGTAGATCGAGTAGAGAGACTGTATTGGAAAATCAGTGTGGGAGCTAAATGAAACAATTTCCTCCGACGGAGGCAATGCCGGACAGATGTTGGAGGGAGTCAGATGATTGAGCGACAGAAGGATGAGCCGATGCGGCGATGGGAGGCTCTGCCCAATCGTCGTATTGGCGGATCTGGCGATGAAGTGATTGTTATGGGTCTTGCGAGTTCGTCGTGGTCGCTGCTCTGAGCGGGCAACGATGAGCGGTCGAGCTACGAGAGATCAAAAAGGTGGCTTGGAGAAGGAAGAGCGAAGGTGTGGTGATGCGAGAGGATCAGGGTGATAGAGCATCAACTCGTATCAGCCACCGAAGCGAGCGAACTACCGATCACGCTTTCTGATCAACAAATTCATAATGGATTCATCCGCCGGAGGCTATCGTCAATGGATCGAACGTCAAGCACTGTCACCCCGAACGGGCGTGTGAGCTTCGGCTTGTGATCTACTGAAGGAAAATTGTGGACCAAAGCCGGCGGTGGTGCGGCTAGGGGTTGGCTGCTGCGCCTTGTTGGGCTAGCAACCGCCCAAACTACTGAAAGCGATCTTATCTCGTTGCCAACCCCTTCGTATCAATACCGAAGGCTTTTCAATCTTAACTGATCCTACTCCGGCAGTGGCACTCGGATTCGCAATCACCCATATGCGAGTGCAATGATTGTGGGCAGATGACGTTGATTTCAGAGTCACCAGATTTCATCCATCGGAGATTGTTGCCTGTTGCCGAGTGAGAAGATGACCGAATCAAAAGTTGTCGCCGATGAAGTATCAAATATTACTCGTCCGAGCTTCGGCGGTTGCGGAAGGCCCGGTTCTCGGAAGTCTGACTCGTATTTTCAGGATTCATGGAGCCCAACGTCAAGCTCAGCCACCCTGAACGGGGGACCGAGAAACGGAACGGAGTTCCGTCGAGCAGCGGGTACGAGTTTGATGTGACAGTGCGAGGGTAAGGGTTGGCTGCAGCGCCTTGTTCGACTGTATTTCATGGCGCCGGAATCCCGAGATCTTTGCAAATCTTCTTCACTAAAATATTTCCGATCTCAGAATGTCTTGGAACAGCTGACCTTCGACTCAAATCAAAATTGCCCCACCAAGAATGGTTTCCGCCCTCTCGAATCAATTGACACTTGTGACTGACCAGATGTTGAACGAATGCTCGACGCTTCACGGTGAAACTAACTCTTCTGTATAGTTTCCTTCAGCCGCTTGACGTGCTTCAGCGCGGTTGAATTCGAGCGCCTCATTCAAGACTTCTCGTAGCGAAACAAGCAATTCTTCTTTTGTGGCTTCCTGAGCGTTGACTCCTGCAATCTCCTCTATCCATCCAACCCACCATTCTCCGTCTTTCTTGGTGATCGCTGTAAATGTGATGTTCATATAAATTCGATACACCCGTTACGTCTCTTTGGCGAGCCTTTCCTGTTTTCTGAGTCGAACGTCAAGCTCAGCCACCCTGAACGGGTGTCAGAATTGCGCAACGCAGTTGCGTCACGAAGCGGATACAAGTTTGATGTGACAGCAGGAGGCTAGGGGTTGGCTGCAGCGCCTTGTTGGGCTGGCAACTGTTCAAACTACTGGAAGCGATCTTATCTCGGGCCAACCCCTCCGTATCAATACCGAAGGCTTTCCATCTATAACCGATCCCACTGGGACAGTGGTATCGGATTCGGAATCACCTGTAGACGAGTGCAAGGATTGTAGGCAAACGCAGTTGATTTCAGAGTCACCAGATTTCATCCATCGGAGATTGCTGCCCATTGGCGAGTGGGAATGTGACCAAATCAAAAATTATCGCCGATGAAGTATCAAATATTACTTGTCCGAGCTTCAGACAGTTGATGAAAGCCCCGGCTCTCGGAAGTCTGACTCATATTTTCAGGATTCATCGAGCCCAACGTCAAGCTCAGCCACCCTGAGCGGGCGACCAAGCCAACCCCATGGTGAACTGCAAATAGCGGGACCGAGCAACCCCAGCCAGCGAAGCGGCTAGGGGTTGGCTGCAGCGCCTTGTTCGGTCTCACCGCTTCTTCAGTATCCTGTCGTATTCAGCATGTGTGCCGATCCAAAACCAGTAGTATGTGCCGGAATCGAGCAACGAGAGTGTCCGGTAATCATCTGTGATTCTGACTGACCAAAATGGACCGACCTTCTTGAACTGCAGCGAAGGATGACGGGGGTTGTCTGCCCAAAGTTGGTATTGCTTCCGGGCTGTGCTTTTGATGCCGGGAGGAAGGTCAGAGTATGCCTTCCAAAATTTATGAGTGGTTGAGGACTTCATCGAGCGTCTTGACGCGATCGTTCTTGATGTCGTCCCTTACCGATGCGAGTAAGGAATCGAGCCGACCTGCTTTGTGATCGTCGTCAATCTGCTGGTCCCAATCTTCCCAAAGGTTTTCTTGGAGGCGATGCAACAAATCCCACCGTTCAGAAGACGGAAGACGGACAATTGCTGATTCGATCTCTTGTAGAGTGCTCACGATGCGAAGGTATCTGCTGGCGACGGCGTCTCAAGCGTAAATTCAGGACCGAACGTCAAGCTCAGCCACCCTGATCGGACAATCAAGCCAACCCTGAGGCGAGCTGCCAGTAGCGGGACCGAGCAACCCCAGCCAGCGGAGCGGCTAGGGGTTGGCTGCAGCGCCTTGTTCGGCTGTATCACACGGTCGGAAAGATATCAGCGCTGTCTTGAATTATCGGATCTTGCGATACTCGAGAGGACCATGTAGCTGATTGTTCTCAGAGGACCGACGTTCGTGATGATTTGTGCGAAAAACGGCCCGATCCGTTCATATATTTGTATGAGCATTCTCCCTGTCGGTGTCTTCGTCAAAACAGTATCCCGATAACGCCTGAAGAAATTTACTGTGATATTGTCTTCTGAACCAGTGCATGCAGTCACAACATAGCATCCTGACTTTGGAGGTGCGGCATATGTCCACTCCTTCATGTTTACTGGAATAACCATCTCGTCGAGAACTTCCCCAGATTCATCAAAGACAGTTCCTTGCCAAGTGGCGTAATACGAATCGTATGGCAATGAATCCATCGAACTCTCATTTATGATCCATGATCTTGTTTCTCCGGGCGCGAGGTGATCGGTGGACTCGATAATATAGCCGACCTTCAACGAACCCGCGCGAAATTCAACAGTAATGAAGAAGTCCTGAAATGTGTAGCTTGTCTCGTTCTGCACGGACAAAACGCCGCTCAAAGTTGGAAACTCACCGCCTACGAGGCGCTGTTCTGTAAGACTTAGGGTTATTTGCATTGGTTCTTGATTGGTTTAAGCGGAATTAACTCGGATTTGATGGCTGCGGCTTCAGAGATATATCATGCGCCAGAGGCTGAGCCGAACGTCAAGCTCAGCCACCCTGAACGGGCGAACTGCGGCTACTGGTGATCAACTGCCGGTAAGAGGTCCGCGCAACCCCAGGAGCGAAGCGGATAGGGGTTGGCTGCAGCGCCTTGTTAGGGCTTCTTGTTTTGTATGACGCCTCCGTCAATCTGCCAACGTTCGTTTGCAGAACGACTCAAGGAGTGTTGTTTTGTTGCGAACAAAGACAATGCAATCGTGTTCCCCTTGCGATTATATACTCCGTAGAAATTATCCTCAAATTGGAGCTTCATATCGTTGTTTCCGTCCACGATAATCAAAACCGGTTCTCCCCATGGGTCAATAATCTGATCATCCTCAATCGGAATAGAAGTTCGGTCTGTCAAAAAGTCGGCCAATCCTTCGATTTGGGCACGATCATCTCCAAAGGGAAATTCAATGCGATCTGGGTTATCTAAAATGTATTGGACGATCAACGGGTTCAAGGCGGAGCCATACTGGAACCATTCTTCTCGGCGGGCCGCTTCCTCTTGAGCGAGGCGGCTGCCGACCTCGTGTATCACACTTCCCGTGAGAAGAGTTCCTGGAAAAACTAGTGAAGCAACGGAGATCGCTATGAACTCAAGCGAGTACTTCCACTGTCGAATGTGGACCAGGCTATAGATAATCAGAGCTATGGAGGCGATAAAAATCGGCCACACGAGTATAGCCGAGATGATCTGCTCGATTGTTATCCATGCTGGTGTCTGACGAGGATTCAGGACGAAAGGTGTAGATATCGCGCAGAGTATGGCGATCACGAGTGAGAAACTTCTCATTTTTGCCCTAACGTCAAGCTCAGCCACCCTGAACGGTAGTTCGAATTTGTCTGGTGATCTTCTGGAAGTTGACGGGTCGCGCAACCCCAAGAGCGAAGCGGCTAGGGGTTGGCTGCAGCGCCTTGTTAGGGCTGTATTTCCCTGAGTTTTTTGTGGAGCGCTCGTTGCTTTTCAGTGAACTGAAGCTTGTTGACCTGGAAGTCCGAAAAGAAGCCATTTTCGTTAATTGTCCAAATATACTCCTTTTCTTCTTCAAGGGAGGTAGCTTTAATCTGCAATTTTGACTCTTCGGAGAAGGAGTTAACGATGATGGAGAAATCCTTCATTGAATTGAAGGTCTGTTGAAGACGATCAGTGAAGCGATCGAGTCGCAATATCCCATGTCCGGAGATATAGAACGTTTCTGTGTATTTGGAGCTGTTTGTTCCGATTAGCTGTGGATCCAGAAATTCCTTCCTTCGATACACGATTTGACCAGCCTTAGTGAGCGTGACATAGCGTCCGAGGCTTTCTCCAGTCGAAGGATTCGATCCAATTTCTTCAGTGGTCCACCCATCGCCAGCAAACCCGTTTAGGGAGGTCAAAGCGAAGGTCAACGCGATAAGGTTGCGGATGTATTTCATTTAATGCCCTAACGTCAAGCTCAGCCACCCTGAACGGGCGACCGGAGTCTGCTTGTGATCAACTGCCGGTGGCGGGTGGCGCAACCCAGCCGCGCAGCGGCTAAGGGTTGGCTGCAGCGCCTTGTTCGGTGCATTCATCTTCTAGTGTGATTCCCGTCTGAGGATATTTTTTTGAAGTTTCTCGATCGCTTCCTTCCGAGCGGAATCCAAATCGGATTGCGTAAACGTGCCGGGTGGTGCGAAATCAAGAAGTTTGTCAATGGCGGCCTCTAAAATAATGATTCGATATTCGAGGTGGATTGCTACTTCCGTCGGATCAGTTGCATTGAAATTGATTTTCATGGTGTCAGCGATTTTCTGAAAGTTCTTTGGGTTCTGGATTCAAGGTGATGATTGGGTGAGCTTTATCGTAGAGCAGCGCAGCTGCATACGAGGCAAGAATCCCGAGTGTGAACGATATAACTATCGAGACTATAAACTTCCACGTCGCGGCCCACCAAGGCGGGACATACGCTGGTCGCCATGTTACATTCTCACAACATTTGCATTGTATAAGTGCACGTTCTGAAACGGAAGTGATTCGCATATCTGCCGAGCAGCGTGGGCAAGGGAGGTCAAGCTCGACCGCCCTTCTGATGACGAGACTTGGTCCGCCTACGATTGAAGGTGTGTTATTCACAAATTGAAATTATTATACCGAACGTCAAGCTCAGTCGCACCGAACGGGCGTTCGAGCTATGGGTTGTGATCTACTGAAGGAAAACCGTGAATGAAAGCTGGCGGTGGCCCGGCTAGGGGTTGGCTGCAGCGCCTTGTTCGACTGTGTTCATTAACTCTTTCGCAGCATTCACGGCTTCAGGAATAGTGTCGTAGCTCAATGCGATTGATTGTCCTTTAAATGGGGGCTCGATCTGAATAATAGGAGTTGAAATCGTATTCCCGTTGATTTGAACAATAATCTTCTTTTTGTAGTTATTCGAAATCAGTTGTTGTGCTTCTTTCAACTTTTCGTATTTTAGAAAAACTTGCGTGCTGGGTGCTGGGTTTTCAGTGATCTCAATAGTAACACGCTTTGCATCGCCAGTCTCTATATTCAGTATGTCTTCATTCTGTGAAAAGGTGTTCGCCGTAACAAGGATAAGCGTAAAAATGCATATATTTGCTATCTGTGTATTCATGGGATTTGATGGTTTGAATTTGTTGTTTGGTCGATAGTTTTCGACGCTAATACAAGCTTTTATTATTGTGTCGAAGTCGAACGTCAAGCTCAGCCACCCTGAACGGGTGAACGAGTTTGCTTGGTGATCATCTGCCCATGGCGGGTCCGCGAACCCAGCCGCGAAGCGGCTAAGGGTTGGCTGCAGCGCCTTGTTCGGGCAGTAACCGATCTCCGTCGGATTGTCTTCCTATTCTCGATGCCAACCCTTTCGTATCAATACCGAAGGCTTTTCAAGTCTAAGCGATCCTATCCGGAAAACGGCATCGAACTCGAAATCACTTTTGTGCGGGTGCAAGGATTGTGGGCAGATGGCGGTATTTTCAGAGCTGCAGATTCATCCATCGGAGATTACTGCCCGTTTCCGAGTGAGAAGATGATCAAATTTGGAGCGGCTTGATGAATGCGTCTATCTTGCTCTTCCAATCGTCAATCAGTGTCGGGATGCCATGTTGCGTTGCAAACCAACTCATATTTTCAGAAATTTATTGAGCCCGAACGTCAAGCACTGTCACCCCGAACGGGCGAGCGAGCTGCGGCTTGTGATCTACTGAAGGAAAATCGTTGACCAAAAAGTTGGCGGTGGTGCGGCTAGGGGTTGGCTGCTGCGCCTTGTTGGGCTAGCAACCGCCCGAACTACTGGGGGCAATCTTATCTCGTTGCCAACCCCTTCGTATCAATACCGAAGGCTTTTCAATCTTAACTGATCCTACTTCGATAGTGGAATCGGATTCGTAATCACCCATATACGAGTGTAATGATTGTGGGCAGACGCCGCCGATTTCAGAGTCACCAGATCTCATCCATCGGAGATTATTGCTTGTTGCCGAGTGAGAATATGACCGGATCAAAAGTTGTCGCCGATAAAGTATCAAATATTACTCGTCCGAGCATCAGACGGTTGCGGAATGCTGGGGAATCCGGAAGTCTGACTCGTATTTTCAGGATTCATGGAGCCCAACGTCAAGCTCAGCCACCCTGAACGGACCACCGAAGAATGGGTTGTGATCTTCTGGAGGAACAGCGCGGGCAAACTCAGACTGGCGAGCGGCTAGGGGTTGGCTGCAGCGCCTTGTTCGGTCTTTTAAATTCAATCCAAATGTGTTGTCCTCTTGGAGTATTGAATTCCTTGATTCGTTCAATAATCACTTCGTCGCCCTCATCAAGCTGATCGACGACTGGGACATCGCTCCAAGTTCCAGACTCACTAAGCCAGCGGACCATGTCTTTACGAACGTTAATATGATGCAATGCTGTAATAACATCGCCGACTTTTGGCCTGGGGAGTTGGGGACTGTGATCTTCGTTGAACTGGGTGACTGCACATTCATTGTTTTCTAGCCATAGCCCAAAATAGCAGACTCCGTCTGTCCTTATAACGGAATCAGCAGACGTTGGAGTATCGAGCGTTTTATTGATTTCCGTTTCTACTTTCGACACTACAGAATTTGAGTTCGAACTCTCGCTGGCATCAGATAATGTTTTAGCAGCTTGGCCAATCGCTGATTTCGTCTGTTCACGGAGCTCTGCTACCTTTGCATTCAGCTCAGTCGTTTCAACATTAGCAGATGCTGAAATTGACTCAAGCTTCCCAAATAAGTCTTGGAATGTTGAATCAATCTTTGATTCATAGTCGCTGCGCATTTCCGAGACACGCAAATCGACCTCAGCTTGAATGCTATTTCCCATTCGTTTTTCGATATAGTCGTCTGTTAAGCCATTGATCTTTTGATCGAGTCGCTCCCAAAGCTGTATTCCCATGATCGTTGTAATCGTCGCTATCGCGCCAAAAAGAAGCAACGCAGTCGCAAATACGCTCCTTACGCTGGTCTGATACACTCGATGTGCAAGTGCGTCCGCATACGGAAGCTCGAGCTGTTGAAGCCGTGTGGAAATTGCATCTAGTTTTTCAAAAACTGGATCAGAACTATCTTTTTGGTGTTCGTTCATATTGTTATAATCTGTACCGGACGTCACGGGTAATCGGCCATTCGAAGCGAGGTTGGTTGCGCCCGATTACTCGCCGTTAATCTATGATGCTGGCTTTTACAAGCCAAGCTGAGTGTATTCGAGGACCTAAATCAGATCCTGTATAAGTCTTTCTGCCTTGGCCTGGCCAAGGATCTCGAACAACTATCTTCGTAATAGCGAAATCACCATCTTCGGGCTGACCAACATACTCTACGGCGGTTACGAGAACAGCATGACCAACGCTTCCACCAGTGCTATATCCGATGATTACTGGGTACCCTTCCTCAAGCGTGTCTTTTAGAAGGAATGGAATAAAGCCTGGATCATCGACAAATATAGATGCAACGGAATACGTTTCGCCTCGTGAATCGAAGCCCCATCCGTCGAGATTTTCGGAAATTTCTTCGCGAGATCCAGCAAAGTTCGGGAGATGCCCGTAGGGATCAGTTCCAAAAGACCTGCGGACCACTTCCTCTTGGGAAACCGATGCACCATAAAAGGCCATAACCATTTCAATACAAGCAGCCCAACACCACTGCGAGTTACGTTGTTCTGTATATGCTGTCGATATTTTCGAACTGCGAATACCAATTGAAGTTTGCGCAAACATAACTCCAGGAAACAGAATAGTAAGCAATAGTATGTGTATAGTTTTCATATTTTTTTTACCGAACGTCAAGCTCAGCCACCCTGAACGGTCGTGCAAGCTACAAGAAAATGATCAACTGCCATCTGCGGGTGGAACAACCCAGCCGCGCAGCGGCTAGGGGTTGGCTGCAGCGCCTTGTTCGGCTGTATTGCTCAACAACCATCGAAAAGCCTCACGCAGCTCATCCCTCCAAGGTATCATTGAATGCCCTCCACTATATTGGTTGTATCGGACTGTGCCACCTAATGAGCGTATTCGATCTACAGCGGCCTCGACGCCAGCAATCTGTGAAATTTCTTGGAATAAGCCGGTCGGAGGGTGGGAAACACCAGTTGCAGTTTCCTGATCTCCAACACTCAGCCAAAACCTTGCATTCGTTGATGGTAGTGAAACTTGCTTGTCGGCAAGCCACCAGAAAGATCCGGATTGGCACAGTGAATATGAAAAGATTTCTGGATGTTGCAGAGCAATGAACGCGGATTGCAGTCCGCTGAGACTGAGACCGCAAATTAGGTGGTCCGCTTCTTGCAAATTCACTCTTGCCTTTGCCCAGTTCAGGACATCGTGGGTAATGAATTCAGAATATTTTCCGTTACAAACATAGTCGATATGGCGGGCGGCGCCGCTTACGTGCGAGACGAAAATGTATGACATCTGGGGGATGTCGTCCTGCCTTTCTAGGGCTGCAATAGTGGGAAGACCACTCATGTCACGTATGTAGTGTCTCGCATCGAGAAAGATGCAGATCTGATGAGGATCTTCCGTCATAGCGGGATAGAACCAGATATCTCTTGTGAATTCCCCCGATTCACTGACGACTGCATAATGCGATGGAGTCATTTTTTTTGTGTGGTTAACGTGTTATGGAAAAACACAGGCGTGTTTCAGATTTACATCATCCGCCGGAGGCGAGCCGAACGTCAAGCTCAGCCACCCTGAACGGGTGAACGAGTTTGTCTGGTGATCATCTGCCTGTGACGGGTCCGCGCAACCCAGCCGCGAAGCGGCTAAGGGTTGGCTGCAGCGCCTTGTTCGGGCAGTAAGAGGTCTCCGTCGGATTGCTTTCCTTTCTCGATGCCAACCCTTCCGTATCAATACCGAAGGCTTCTTAAGTGTAACCGATCCTATCCGGACATTGGCATCGAACTCGAAATCACTTTTATGCGGGTGTAAGGATTGTGGGCGGATGGATGTATTTTCAGAATCACAGATGTCATCCATCGGAGATTACTGCCCGTTGCCGAGTGAGAAGATGATCAAATGTGGAGCGGCTTGATGAATGCGTCTATCTTGCTCTTCCAATCGTCAATTAGTGTCGAGATGCTATGTTGCGTTGCAAACCAACTCATATTTTCAGAAATTATTGAGCCCTACGTCAAGTCAGCCACCCCGAACGGGTGACCGAGCAAAAGGAGAGTGATCAACTGCCTGTGGCGGGTTCCTCAACCTCTAGGAGCGAAGCGGATAGGGGTTGGCTGCAGCGCCTTGTTCGGCTGTATTTTTGAGACTATTGCTTACTCAGGAGCCTTCGTCGGTCGTATTTCCGTGGAGGCGATGCAAATGACGAGTCACTCCCAGTATCACTAGAACAAGGATAAATGGATATATGATCTGAATAATCGTTTTAGTTGCGTCGGAGGTTGCTGCCAAAAGGCATAAGTATGCGATGCAAAAAATGAATATTGCAGATGCGTAGAATATTATCCATCCACGTTCTTTCTTGGAGTTGGCATTTCGATACGAAAACCATGTTCCCAAGACGCCGCCGATGATGCCTAAAAATGCGCCGGCTAGGCCGCCTACAAATCCGGGATGAGAATAAAGAGATGGATCCATTTGATTTTGTATTTTGAAGCCGAACGTCAAGCTCAGCCACCCTGAGCGGACAATCAAGCTAACCCTGAGGTGAGCTGCCAATAGCGGGTCCGAGCAACCCCAGCCAGCGAAGCGGCTAGGGGTTGGCTGCAGCGCCTTGTTCGGCGCATTTTATCTCGCTATCCACGTTGATCACGCCCCGGCTCGTCCTCATTCACCCGATATCGCCAATATCGATCTGGCTTGATCCAAACAACATTGGCGTCTGTAAGCCTTCGGAATGCAGTCAGAACCTTTATCGACAAAACTTGATTCCCGTCACTGTTCTCGCGGAGTAACCCTTCACTATTGGTCTTAACAAGAAAGTCCACAGCATCGTCTTGGTAAATGCATCCTTCCTTCTCAAGTTGCGAGAGCATCCAACGAGCTGTGGTGTCGATGTCCATCAATTCTTGGCGACAAGCTCTAGAGATTCAGGCGCGAATCGACCTGCTTCGAGTTTCTTGCCCGCAAACCATTGGCAGAGATAGTCGACTGTCCCGATGTGAGAGTCGCTACGAACGGTCATGTCTGGACCTCCCGACTTCAATTTGACGATGTCCCCGATTTTGAACTTAGGTGTATTTTTCATAGAATTAATTGTATGCCGAACGTCAAGCTCAGCCACCCCGAACGGGGGACCGAACTACTGGTTGTGATCAACTGCAATCTGGTCGTGCGCCAACCCCGAGAGCGAAGCGGCTAGGGGTTGACTGCAGCGCCTTGTTAGCCGCGTATTTTCTCTCGATACTCGGCAAGAAGTTCTGGAGAAATCGGCCCTCCGCAGCAGGTTCGAAACGATTGCATGGTGTAAACATCGTCGGGCGTCAAGAAACCCCGCTCCGTTAGAATGCCCCGCTGGAACTTCGTGACTAAATCAGCCAATTCGGTAGCATTCGCTGCGACACAGGCTTGGCGAATCTGAACGGAATCGTCAGCTAGATTTGCCAGTTCGATCTCAAGCTTGGACAGACCCGTGTAAAATCTGTAGATGTGATCGATGAGGTAAGGTTTGAGCTGAATTTGATTCTCGGAGATCTTGCTCTGATGATCAAAGAGTTTTGTCTTGAATCTCTGGAGTGCACGGTCAACGCAAGCTGGATCACACTTAGGGAGGCTTAGTTCGGTATGTAATTGCTGGACCTCGAAAAGTATATTGACGAGCGCTCCGTATGCGAGGTCCTGCTGCTGATTTATTGATTTATCTTTTTCGTTTTCATTACTGAGCTCTTTTTCTTGAGCTTTGAGGGCGCGTTGCTGATGATTCGTCAACAATAGCACGCCGATGGGAACGAGGAACACGGTCACGAATGTCGTGAGCAATCCAGGGTTCGATGAGAGTGCTTGTTGCAGCAGCGGATTCCATTGGATCTCCATCTTGCTCCCAATCCAAATGAAGATCAGAATGCAGACGACAACAATTGCCGAAAAAAAGGTAAGGTTTAGTTTCATATGTATCGGCTAACGTCAAGCTCAGTCACCCCGATCGGGTGTCCGAACTGCTGGTTGTGATCATCTGCAATCTGGTCGCCCGCCGACCCCGAGAGCGAAGCGGCTAGGGGTTGACTGCAGCGCCTTGTTAGCCCTGTATTTTTGATTCCGTAATCTTTCTACTTGTGAACTTCCTTGAAAAATAGTCGGTGGGATATATGTCAAAACTCGATTCTCCGAAATGGGCTGGGATTAGCGTGATTGTAGCAATCGTATCGATTTGGTTTGCACCTTACGTCAATGAGAAAATCTCGGAAAAAAAATCGGAAATTGGAATCATACTGGGAGATGTTCGGGGCGTCAGCCTCATCGGGGACCAACAAGGACATCTGAAATGGAATTCTAGTGAGATAGAATCCATCTACAGGGTAGGCTTCGTGCTTTCGAACTTTGGTGATGCGCCTATCGAAGAAAGTGATTTTTACTCAAACGTCTCGGTAAATACCGTTTTTCCGCTAGAAATAGTTGCAGTCGAATCTCGGTTTTATCCAGCGAGTGTTCCCAATGTGCTTTGGAAAAAGATCCGAGATAATTATTGGGAAATGCCCCGTGTATCTCTGGATCCCAACGAGAGTATGCAAATTGAAGTATTGGTTACGAGTGCTGAGAGTGTTGAAATGTCTAGCAACAAGATGTTTAGATCGATTAGGGTTGGGGGGCGAATAAAAGACAACGTGCTCGAGCCTCAACTGTTCTCAGCGGAAATGTCACTTCCTGTCGATCAGGGAATTATCTGGAACATCAGGGGTTTTGCGGGGCGACATCTTGGATTGAATATGTGGCTTTTCTTTAGTCTCGCACTCTTGCTGTTTGCAAATTTAACGTTTTTCTCAATTCCAGTCCTTATTAAGTGGAGGATCGAAAAACGTCCGATTGTATGCTACTTGGTGTTCGCTGTAGTCCTCTCAGCATTTTGCGCGCAGGCCCTGTTCTATACATATGACCCGCAGCCTTTCATGAATTCATTTTTTGTTCCGGTGTCTATTCTGACCTATCTCGGGTTACTGTGCATCTTGATGTTTAGCGAAAAGATTTCGATGGCTTTGTTGAGATAGCGAGAAATTGCTGGGTGTCAGGGCTTTATCATGGGCTAACGTCAAGCTCAGCCACCCTGATAAGGCCGGAGCGAATCTGGTAAAGGTGAACTGCCGGGGAGAGTCACCTCAACCCTAGCCGCGAAGCGGGTAAGGGTTGGCTGCAGCGCCTTGTTCGGGCAGTAAGCGATCTTTGTCTGATTGCTCTCCTATCTCAAATCAACTCTGTATGCACTGGTCTGAATCGAATTGATGCTCTTCTATTGGAATTCAAAAAGAAGCCAATTCGTCTCTCATGGAAATGATTGGAGCATAAGTTGATGCGGGAATGAGGAAGTTCATATTCTACCCGTTGCAAAGAGATATGTTTGAAGACCGTCGAGACGGTGGAGACAGATTCAGTAATTCAGGGTTTTCCGGTTGAAGTCTGGAGAAGATTCGAAGTGCAGCGGAACGTGGTATTCGAACTCAGTGACTCAGATGCTACCCGATGTAGTCCGATCAAAGTTGAAATGCGGAGGGGTGTTGCAGTCGAACCGCATATTTTCAGGAATTATGAAGCCCGAACGTCAAGCTCAGTGAACCCCGAACGGGCGAGGAAGAATGGGTGGTGATCAACTGCGTACCGAAACGTGATAGAAAGGTGGCCGATCAGCGGGTAGGGGTTCGCTGCAGCGCCTTGTTCGGTCCTCACCGCATTCTATTTTGTATTTGATTTCAGAGATATGGAGTCCGCATTGGGCATTGCATTCTGAGCAGTTGCTCGATTCACCGAAGTTCGATTTTGAGTAAAAATTTTTCTTCCGCTTCGCGAAAGATGCAAATGGACTCGCTGCGCTCGTCAGGAATACTGAATTCAATTGGAACTATTCAATTGAACGATGCGCGGAGCAGTCAAATTGAATACTGTGTCCAGATGAGGTTTTCGCAAACGAGAGATCTTCATCTTTCATCCATCGGAGATTATCCCACGTGATCTGCAGGGAGGGTGATCGATTTATGTGTGACATTCAGATTTCTCCTCTCAGCCAATCAAGACTGGTAGTCAAAACACAGGTTGCTCAGAGTTGTCATCCGCCGGAGGCTGTATGACCGAACGTCAAGCTCAGTCACCCTGAACGCGGTTACGAGTTTGGCGTCGTAGTCGGCTGCAGGACGGGCGTCCGAGCAACCCTAGCCGCGAAGCGGGTAAGGGTTGGCTGCAGCGCCTTGTTAGACTGGTCAGGATAAAATGGTGAGCTGCTGAGAAGATGATCGAACAACGGTGGACTAGCTCATCGTGTGCCACAACAATGCACGCGAACAAGAATGTGATCTCTTGCAGGATATCATGATCGTATACCAGTGACAGTTGTGGCACTCGATGAGCTTCCCCAGAAGGGGAAACGTTGAATGCGGAATAGACGCCCGCGCCGAAGGCATTCACAGATGCTGTAATTTCGGAAATTTTTTCTTTTATGCCCGTCTTTTTATCGCTGGATCAATTCGTCGCAATTGGATGCTCGTCTGAAACGGAAGCGGCAATGCAATATCATAGAAGTCTAACGTCAAGCTCAGTCACCCCGAACGGGTGGCCGAGCTGCTGGTTGTGATCATCTGCAATCTGGCCGTCCGCCAATCCCGAGAGCGAAGCGGCTAGGGGTTGACTGCAGCGCCTTGTTAGCCTTGTTTTTAACAATAGCTCTCTATCTTGAATACTCCTTCGCTTGTGTCAAAACTAACCAAAGATTGATCATCTGGGAGTCTCGAAAAACCTCCAGAAATAATCTTTGGAGTAGAATATGATTGAACATGTTCTGCTGAAATACGAGTGAGCAGAATGAAAAAATTGGTGGCGCGATTCAGGAGGTCTTGAAATACGACAAAGGGAACTAGTCGTCTTTCTGTAAAGTTCTTCCCACAAATGCGAATTCCGTCCTCCCAGATTACGTAGTCTGCGTGTGCATAAGCATGACGGAGACTGGTATCGAATGCATGGGTAAATACTTCGACCAAAGCGTCCTTGTTCAGCGACTTAGCATGTCCGATCATATTCTTCATGATCTTATGTGCGTTGGGTGAAATGATCTCTCCAGTCCGATTATGCTCCTTGACTAACTCTTGAAATGGCCAGCAGTGGTGAGTGTTGCCGTCGATGATTCGCAACATGTTTTTTGGAACCTCGTAGAGGCCGGAGGCCTCACAGAGGTTACAATAAAATCCTAGTGCCGCCCTTATCTTGATTCTGGTTTTCGCATCGGAGTTCGGGAATGATGAAAAATCTTCGATTGATCGCATGACCTCTTGTGCGGGAGACCAGCCAATATCCTGGATTCCACGGAATTCAGGATTTAGTGCGAGAACAAAATCGAATTCCGCTTTTGCTTTCGCTTCGGAGAATAAAGCCCGAAGCTCAGATTCAGCGAGGGATAGAAACGTATTGGTATCCATTATAGGCTAACGTCAAGCTCAGTCACCCCGAACGGGCGATCGAACTGCGGAACGGAGTTCCGCCAAGCAGCGGGATCGAGTTTGGTGTGACATGACGAGGGCAGGGGTTGACTGCAGCGCCTTGTTAGGCATCAGGTTTCTTCAGTAGTCGGCGGTTGATTCTCGGCGAAGAATAGCTACACCGAAGGATCATATCTAAACTTTCCCATGCTAGTTCTATTTGGTCGGGATCTAGATTTGCCGCTTCATGGGCAGCTGCATTTCCGACGTTGCGAAGTGTATGAAGGCTTTCCGCTTGCCGTTTGTTCAGGCAGCCAATCTCGGCCAATGAATCGATCTTCTTGTCGAGGCTGCGACCTTTGGCTCCTTGGTGATCGCATACTCCTTCGATCACGGTTCGAATTCCAAGGGCAGCTAGTGTTCCAAATCCGTCCACTACAGCAGAGCTCGTCTCTATATAGATTCCCATGATAGAGATCGGAATTGGAAAATCTCTAAAGTCGAGTTGGCGAATGCCTGGACGGCGAGACGGAAACAACTCTTCGACATCTGCGAATCCACCAGAGCGATCGCGACTGCGAAAATATCTTCGAAAGCTATGTGAGTTACACGAAAGGCATTTCGCAATCTGGTAATAGACATCTTGTTGTTCGATTTCAAGGAACCCGCCGTTTACGGAATGGATTATCTTGTGTCGAGATTCCACATTGCACGACCTGCAAGGTATCTGAATATGTCGAGGTAGTCGGCTCATATATATTGCCTAACGTCAAGCTCTGCCACCCCGAACGGGCGATCTGAGGCTACTGGTGATCAACTGCAAGTAGCGGGTTCGCGCAACCCCAGGAGCGAAGCGGATAGGGGTTGGCTGCAGCGCCTTGTTGGGCTAGCAACCGTCCAAATTACTGAAGGCGATCTTATTTCGTCGCCAACCCCTTCGTATCAATACCGAAGGCTTTTCAATCTTAACGGATCCTACTCCGGCAGTGGCATCGGATTCGGAATCACCCATATCCGAGTGCAACGATTGTGCGCAGACGACGTCGATTTCAGCATCACAAATTTCATCCATCGGAGATTGCTGCTTGTTGCCGAGTGAGAATATGACCGGATCAAAGGTTGTCGCCGATGAAGTATCAAATATTACTCGTCCGCGCATGAGACGGTTGCGGAATGCTGCGGCATCCGGAAGTCTGACTCGTATTTTCAGGATTCATCGAGCCCAACGTCAAGCTCAGTCACCCCGAACGGGTGCTGAGAAAAGTGGGGTGATCAACTGCAATCTGACCGTCCGCCAACACCTAAGAGCGAAGCGGCTAGGGGTTGACTGCAGCGCCTTGTTCGGCTGTATTTTGTCACAGAATAAATCCATATTTGGGTTTTCTAATCCAGATCACATCTCCGGGAAGCAGCGTGAATGCGGATTGCTCTATATCCTCACCAGAGACCGTCACAACTGGCTCAATCGGGTCGTCAGACCGATATACTGAAAGGAGAAGCTCGTCGGTTGAATGATCGCCTCTCACGGTTGCCCATAGATCCTGAATGGTTTTCGCGGTGTTGATAGAAACAATTTTTGTCTTTGAGACTTCACGTTCTGCAGGCGCGTTGTTTAGGGAATATGTTTCTTTGAATTGCTCTGGTCCTAAAACGTATATGCGTTGGTTCTCCGGAACGTTTGTTTCGGATCTCTCTTCTGCGGAGGCACGTGCTCCGAAATAATTGAAAGGCGGACCCGCTGAAGCATTTGATGCGAATAATAGGAGCGCGATGAATGCTGTCTTCATTAGTTTTAGCCGAACGTCAAGCTCAGCCACCCTGAGCGGGTAACCGAGCCAACCCTGAGGTTAGCTGCCGGTAGCGGGTCCGAGCAACCCCAGCCAGCGAAGCGGCTAGGGGTTGGCTGCAGCGCCTTGTTGGGCCGTATCGTTTTTGTTGTGGCGTTGGAATGAACGAATGAAGTTTGCCCGCAAGACATTAAATGCCGACAACAATCGAGTTGATTACAGTGTCGATCTCGTTGACTACAGGTTCATCTAAACTGGTCGATATAGTTACACCGACAATCAGAGTGAATCGATCAGTATAGATGAAACACTTTTGGTTAATGCGTTCGCGTCCGTCTGCGGTCTGGTAGATGTGCTGTAGGAGAAGTGCGAGCGTGCCATCCTCCAAGGTGACCCTCTTACCTGTGATTGGTTTAACAATGCTTACAGAACTGATCGCGTTTGCCTTCGTATATCGTTTGATAGTGCTCCTACAAGGGAATCAATCTGGGCTTGAGTAGCGTTCTGTATGTCGTCCTGTGTAACTTCAAAAGGGGCAATCGAGAGTGATATATGAGCATATTCAGTTGATCTATGTTTCAGCGTCAAAATGTTGGCGAGGTCGTCAACTCGTATTTTTGGCTTTTCCCCACTTTTTCGAATGACTGAAAGCGCTTGGTTGTATGCCTCTGCCCTCTTCTCGTCGGAGTCGGGAGTGAAGGAGTCGCTGTATGAAGGGTCACTACCGATGGGAGCCTAAATAAATTTGGTGATGCGCGAGTAATTGGGGCAAGCGTCGAAAATAGAATTAGAAAGGTGAGGATTTGTTTGTGTGTGTTCTTCATAATTTTATTGGCCCAACGTCAAGCTCAGCCACCCCGAACGGGCGACCGGTAACTACTGATGATCAACTGCCGGAAGAAAGTCCGCGCAACCCCAGGAGCGAAGCGGATAGGGGTTGGCTGCAGCGCCTTGTTAGGTCTGTATCGGTGCCGAGTCAAAATAATCTTCGAAATCATAAGAGATCCGTTGTAAGGTGTCTAAGGTCGGAGTAATCATCTGATGTAAATGCTTCACGTTTATATGATCGATGCCGAGTAGTGTCTTGGTTCCTCGTTTGTCCTCCGAGTAACGAAATGCAAAGGAGTCCTCGTCGAAAGAAGAAAGTTCACTCACCAAATTATCAATATCGGAGAGTTCTTCGTGCGAAAGTGGTTTGACGAAAGATTCAAGGTGGACTCTAGCCGCAGTCCAAAGTTCAGTCAGATTGTGGCATTTAGGAAAGTCACCGGTCATGTTGCTGAAGGCAAATCCTGATCGGATAAATTCTTTGAAACGCAATTCTAGATGGTGGCGATAGAGAAAGATGAGCGGATAAATAAGATAATCGATATCTATAGGATCAAATGTAATTTCGGTTACAAGATGATCTGCGGCTTTTCGATATCCTTCTGCATATCCGGATAGTTGATCTGGAATGAAGTTGAAGCTGGCGTTGTAGACCGTCGGTTCTGCGTAGGAAAAGAATTTCATAATGACCTAACGTCAAGCTCAGCCACCCTGAGCGGGCAATCAAGCCAACCCTGAGGTTAGCTGCCAGTAGCGGGAACGAGCAACCCCAGCCAGCGAAGCGGCTAGGGGTTGGCTGCAGCGCCTTGTTCGGATCCGCCCGTTCGTGGTCCCGTCGGATCTACAATCTACAGCCTTGCTCGTCGCCATGCCGATTGATAATCGAGCCATACCAGCGAGTCAGACCGATGCGCTTCGCTACGAAAATTGACGTCGAATGGACTGCGCAAAAATACCTTGGTTTGGGCTTCCAGATACGCAAATCAACCTCATTGTGGACACCTTCCGAATACGCCAATTTTATACAGAGCAAATTACGAACGAGCTTGCTTGCAGTTTGGGCTTCGAAGACCAGGGGCATAGGTCCGAACGTCAAGCTCAGCCACCCTGAACGGGAGTTCGGATTTGACTGGTGATCATCTGCCCGTGGCGGGTGGCGCAACCCAGCCGCGCAGCGGCTAAGGGTTGGCTGCAGCGCCTTGTTCGGCCAGAAACGCCCAAGCTACACGGAACTCCGATATGTCGATGCCAACCCTTCTGTATCGATAGCGTAGTCACTCTATATCCTATCGGAACTGATGCGGAATGGGGAAGTGACCGGTAGAGCAAAGTAACTCAGGGATAGATTCGATAGTCGGTAGTAGGAGAGGGGAAAGCCAGTCATGAAGAAGCGGCTCACATCAAAGGTGATTGGCAGTAACATCCATTGTTGGACACTCGCGCAAGTCCCTCATCAACGGATAAACGTGCGAGATTTGAAACGGTGATTATGCGGGAAAATCTTCAATCCAGGCTGATTCGCTCCATGTTTGTATGGGATAATCGTGCTTTTGCAAAGATGTTGATTGAGTAAAAATATTTTTTCGCTTCGCGAAAGAGATGAGGAGAAGGCTGGGTGTCGGTTGAAGGCTATCACTGGATTCCCGGATGAACTTTCGAATGCTCGAACATCCTGATCTACAGCATATTTTTTCAGATCGCCGTGCCGAGATGGTGTCGAAAGACAAGCGGCTCAGAATATTTCATCCGCCGGAGGCTGCATGCCGAACGTCAAGCTCAGCCACCCTGAACGGGTGAACGAGTTTGTCTGGTGATCTTCTGGAAGTTGAGGGTCCGCGCAACCCCGAGAGCGAAGCGGCTAGGGGTTGGCTGCAGCGCCTTGTTAGGTCTCACTTGCTGCTGATAGAGAATTCGAGAGTTCCTCTGACGTTATCTTGTCCATCGCCACTCTTGGACTCAAAATACGTGGTCAAAAGTATGTAATTACCCTTTTGATCTTGTTGGGGGTTGGGAGAGTACGAAAATGGAATTTCTGTCGGAATCCCACTTCCCATGCTGGATCCCGAGGGATACGTCACCGTAGATCGGTCGCCATCAATGCAAATGGTAATTGGAATTTTGCTCTCCGGTTCGCGGAAGGTGCAGCCAACGCTATTCACATGCTTCTCTTGGAAATCTTCATCTTTGGAATTTCGAGACCGATAGATGAGAGAGAATGAAATCTTGCTAGCAGGTTGTTCTGGCTCGTAAACAAATGACCAAGCTTGAATTTGGAGTTGGGCAGCGAGCGTCGAGGCAGTTATCGGAGGTCCAGGATGGAGGTTCTGAGCAACCGCCGATTGAGCGAGGAAGAGGACAAGAAGTGTCGGAATGGATTTCATAAATTAAGACCTAACGTCAAGCTCAGCCACCCTGAACGGGTGAACGAGTTTGCCTGGTGATCATCTGCCCGTGGCGGGTCCGCGCAACCCAGCCGCGAAGCGGCTAAGGGTTGGCTGCAGCGCCTTGTTCGGGCAGTAACCGATCTCCGTCGGATTGCTTTCCTATTCTCGATGCCAACCCTCCCGTATCAATACCGAAGGCTTTTTTATGTGTAACCGATCCTACCCGGACAACGGCATCGGACTCGAAGTCACTTTTATGCGGGTGCAAGGATTGTGGGCAGACGGCGTTATTTCCAGAATCAGCAGATGTCAATCCATCGGAGATTATTGCTCGTGGCCGAGTGCAAAGATGATCGAATCAAGACCGGCTCCGATGAATGCATCTATTCTGCTCGTCCAATCTTCAGTCAGTTTCGGGATGCCGGGTTGCGTGGCAAACCAACTCATATTTTCAGAAATCTATTGAGCCCGAACGTCAAGCTCTGCCACCCTGAGCAGGCGACCGAGTTATAAGTGGCAGATTCCTGCGGATTGAACGTTCGTTAACCCGAATCGCCCAGCGGCTAGGGGTTGGCTGCAGCGCCTTGTTAGACCCTCATTTAGAGATTCGGGCGAGGCGGGCACGAGTATCTTTCAGTGTCGCTTCCAATTCATTCAGATCATGCTTCTCAAGATGAAGTTGGAGAACGCCCAGAAAATGTGAATCAGGTTGTTCTGAACGGTGGAGAAGCTGCATAATATCGGCCTCGTAGATTGTAATTCGATCAAAGTCAAACTGCCTATACAAACTTGGAAGCGCAAATAGTTTCAGGATGATGAGACCTTCAACGGTTGCTGTGGGTAATGAAGCTATCTGATACTCCATATCCTTGGAAAATTCCGCGGCGATCTGCTTGAAAAGAGAATGTTCGGCGAATAGGAAATCGACTCGAAGATCTTTGTACCGTCCAAATGCGAACATCTCTGATCTCTCGACGATTGTGACTTCTGGTAATTGCGCAAGTTGTGCAGTTGACACAATCAAATCGATATCGTCGGTGTTGCGTCCGCGAACATGTTGGAGAAGCGCTATGCCTCCGACTACTACGAAATCAACCTTGCGTTCAGATAACAGAATCAAAAACTCTTCTACGAGATGTGGATAATCGGCAGCCATGGTCGGTTCCCATGTAGACCAATTACCGAAGCGAGCCAACTCAATAACTCGTCCGGGATGAAGGGTAGCAGGCATTGATTCAGTATAGGTCTAACGTCAAGCTCAGCCACCCTGAACGGGTGCGCGAACTACGGGTTGTGATCTACTGGAGGGAAGCGGTGGAGGAAGGCTGGGTATCCAGCGGCTAAGGGTTGGCTGCAGCGCCTTGTTCGATGCATTTTGTTACTTCTTGGAGCGGATGGAGATTGACGCAGAGACATCTTTTCCATCTGAAGCATCGCTTATCATCAATGTTACTTCGCTTTGGTTTATGACTAGTTCAATCATTCGTATGCTTCCTGTGATTGGAGAAGAGATATCGTTATTAGTGATGGTGATCTCTGCAGTGGCTCGTTTCGAGCCGTCAGAATTGGTCAGTGGAATTGCAGCGCTGATTGCATGATACAATGCCATAGCGGTGCTGAATCCTTCATCATCTGGCCAGCCAGACGTATCAAGACTTCTCGAGATAAATGTGACAGTCTCATTTGTAATCCCTATGACACCGAGTGTTGAGAAGATCTTAGTTGCTTTGTCGCTTTGCGTAATTATGTAGCTCGTATCACTTGATTTGGAAATGTTGTATTCCGAAACGGCATTCAGAGCTGATTTTCCGGGCATTCCCAAAGTAATCTTCGCTCCTCCCAAATTCAATGATTCGAGTTGAGCCCGTGATGGCTGAGTTGCAACTAGGCATACACCTAATAATAGGAGGAAGTTTTTCATACGCGGGGCGTTTTATCAGAGTATAGAAATCGAACGTCAAGCTCAGCCACCCTGAACGGGTGAACGAGTTTGTCTGGTGATCTTCTGGAATTTGACGGTCCGAGCAACCCCAAGAGCGAAGCGGCTAGGGGTTGGCTGCAGCGCCTTGTTAGCCCTGTATTGTATAAAATTCACTCCCAGCATACCGAGTTTTGAATGGCTCAGAATCTGTCAATAAAACATGTTCTGACTCATTTGGAAATGCGTTCAAGACAGTTCGAAGTTCTGCTGCTATTCGTTCGTCGATTTCCTGCTTGTCCCTGATCGAAATGGCTATGAGGAAATATACTGTTTGAGAATCGAGCTTTCGGGCGTCTAATAAATAGCAATTTAGAATCGTTCGATTGCGGAGGAAAAATTGATGTAGCGCCGAGGAAAATTGATAACTCAGCTTTCTCTTTAGCTTCGTTTGAATCTCTAATTCAGAGTCGATAATTATCCTCTCCACGAAATGCAACTACTTCAATCTATGTTGTAAGGCTTGCTTCCAACGATCGCTTCGTCGTTTAGCGATGTCATGCTTTCCACGGTTTACGTCTGAATGGAGTCCGCATTTTGACCATGCTTCTTTGGTAACTAGACCCTGCGGGATCAATGCCGTATTTACGAATTCGTTCATGCTGTCAACGGAAGTCGCATAGATGATATCGCGAGCTGAGAATTCATTCATTGTAATCTTTTGCGCTAACGTCAAGCTCAGCCACCCCGAACGGGGGATCGAGTTTGTCTGGTAATCAACTGCCCGTGGCGGGTCCGCGCAACCCAGCCGCGAAGCGGCTAGGGGTTGGCTGCAGCGCCTCGTTGGGCTAGCAACCGCCCAAACTACTGAAGGCGATCTTATCTCGTTGCCAACCCCTTCGTATCAATACCGAAGGCTTTTGAATTGTAACCGATCCTACTTGGACAGTGGCATCGGATTCGGAGTCACTGACATGCGAGTGCAAGGATTGTAAGCAGACGCCGTAGACTTCAGAGTCACTAGATTTCATCCATCGGAGATTGTAGCCCGTTGGCGAGTGGGAAGATGACCAAATCAAAAATTATCGCCGATGAAGTATAAATATTACTCGTCCGAGCTTCTGGCAGTTGCGGAAAGCCCCGGCTCTCGGAAGTCTGACTCATATTTTCAGGATTCATGGAGCCCAACGTCAAGCTCAGTCACCCCGAACGGGCGACCGCAAACGACTGGTGTCCAACTGCCGATCACCCGTCCGCAACCCCAGGAGCGAAGCGGATAGGGGTTGACTGCAGCGCCTTGTTCGGCTCTCACTCAATCCCACCACCAATATAGAAACGGCTGCGGAGCCAGTTCCATTAAAAAGAACGCTCCAAGACATGAGAACTCAAAAATCAGAAGATACAGGGCGGCGGGCCGTGTGCTCGCAAATAGGATGGTTGATAGGATGAGAGAAGGTGCAATAAAAGCCGCCATCCAGACTGAAATATAGAAATACCAAAAAGTAATGTCAGAATGAATCTTTAGATAAATGGGGAACCCGCGGTCTCCAATCGATGATGGCCATCCGCCCAAGGTGGAATGCATGTGAAGACCAAGGGTGAAAAAGAGGACCACGAAACCTAAAGCAGGGACCGCAGGAAGGATGGCACGACTTGCTTTCATAGATCATAGCCCAACGTCAAGCTCAGCCACCCTGAACGGGCGACCGGAGACCTCTGGTAATCAACTGCCGGTAAAAGGTCCGCGCAACCCCAGGAGCGAAGCGGATAGGGGTTGGCTGCAGCGCCTTGTTAGGTCTGTATGTGTTTGTTGTGAATTGCGAAGAACGAGATCACTGGGCCGACAGTTGGAACTAGCCATGCGAACAAAAGCCAAAGTGGTGTTGATGATCCAGAAGTATTACGAACAATGTGAAATGTTGCCACTATCGCTGCAACCAACGATACCCCCGTGATTGAAGGCAACAGGAGCCAGTCTATACCGAAATCATTCATTTTATCGTTTTGCTATTCATCGATTCAGTTGACGTCACTGGCATACCACTCAATTCTCGAGCACTCTTTGCAGATCAGAGCTGATGCTTCGGAATTGAGCCAGTCGAGATTTACGAGACTCATACCTGACGTGTTCATCAGGATTCCTTTTTTTGTAAAATGGTGGCCGTCACATTGCGGGCACCTAATCTGATGTCCACTTGCTGAAAATTCAGTTTGTTCCGTCACCAGTGAGGATGCTGCAGCTTTCAAGCCGTGTCCGAATGCCCGAAGTGAATTCATGATGTATTCTTGTATTGAGACCTAACGTCAAGCTCAGCCACCCTGAACGGGTGAACGAGTTTGCTTGGTGATCATCTGCCCGTGGCGGGTCCGCGCAACCCAGCCGCGCAGCGGCTAGGGGTTGGCTGCAGCGCCTTGTTGGGCTAGCAACCGCCCAATCTACGTCGATGGCGACCTATCTCGTTGCCAACCCTTCCGTATCAATACCGAAGGCTCTTTCAATCGAAACCGATCCTACCCGACAGCGGCATCGGACTCGCAAGTCACCTATACGCGAGTGTAATGATTGTGGGCGGACGCCGTCGATCCCCAGAGTCACCAAATTTCATCCATCGGAGATTATTGCTTGTTGCCGAGTGAGAAGATGACCGAATCAAAAATTGTCGCCGATGAAGTATCAAAAATTATTCGTCCGAGCATCAAATAATTGCGGAATGCTGCGGCATCTGGAAGTCTGAACTCGTATTTTCAGAATTTATGGAGCCCAACGTCAAGCACTGTCACCCCGAACGGGCGAGCGAGCTGCGGCTTGTGATCTACTGAAGGAAAATCGTTGACCAGGGTTGGCGGTGGCGCGGCTAGGGGTTGGCTGCTGCGCCTTGTTGGGCTAGCAACCGCCCAAACTACTGAAGGCGATCTTATATCGTTGCCAACCCCTCCGTATCAATACCGAAGGCTTTTGAATCTGAACCGATCCTACTCGGACGTGGCATCGAATTCGGAATCACCCATATGCGTGTACCATGGTTGTGGGCAGATGAGGCTGATCTCAACATCACAGATTTCATCCATCGGAGATTTTTGCTTGTTGCCGAGTGAGAATATGAGCGAATCAAAAGTTTTCGCCGATGAAGTATCAAATATTACTCGTCCGCGCATGAGACGGTTGCGGAATGCTGCGGCATCCGGAAGTCTGACTCGTATTCTCAGGATTCATCGAGCCCAACGTCAAGCTCAGCCACCCTGAGCGGGCGTTTGTAGTTCGACTGATGATCCGGCTGGAAGTTGAAATCGGTCTGCGCAACCCAGGCCGCGAAGCGGCTAGGGGTTGGCTGCAGCGCCTTGTTGGGCTAGCAACCGCCCAAACTACTGAAAGCGATCTTATCTCGTTGCCAACCCCTCCGTATCAATACCGAAGGCTTTTCAATCTTAACTGATCCTACTCCGACAGTGGCACCGGATTCTCAATCACCCATATGCGAGTGCAATGATTGTGGGCAGATGACGTTGATTTCAGAGTCACCAGATTTCATCCATCGGAGATTTTTGCCTGTTGCCGAGTGAGAAGATGACCGGATCTAAAGTTGTCGCCGATGAAGTATCAAATATTACTCGCCCGATCTTCGGTTCGGTGTTGGATGGCCGGGTTCGAGAAGTCGGACTCATATTTTCAGGATTCATGGAGCCCAACGTCAAGCTCAGCCACCCCGAACGGGCGAACTGAGGCGACTGGTGATCAACTGCCGGTAGAGGGTCCGCGCAACCCCAGGAGCGAAGCGGATAGGGGTTGGCTGCAGCGCCTTGTTAGACCGCATTTGTGTTCAGAATCGTGATTCCAAGCCAGTACTTCTTGAATGTGAGTGAAGTCTCCTGAACTTAATAATTCAGAAAATTTTTCAAAGTATATCGCTCTTCTTCTTCTGAGTGCGTTACATAAGTGAAATTCCGTTTGGTCAAAGTCAATATCGTATCCCAAATGTGCTGAAGCTTTATTCCGTCCGTCAGATAATCCGAAATTCGAGCGTCCGGACCTTCTGAACTTGGTCGACTTGACCTTGCTCTAATCTGGTTCGGTGAATCGCTCGGCAAAATCAGGAAGTGCTTCACCATGTTCCGAGACGCCCATTCGGTGAGCTTGATCAAGCGCAGCCCGGATTGAGAGCGGATTGGTTCACCAATTTCTTGGGGCGCGAAATTGAAATCATTTAATGAGTCTAACGTCAAGCTCAGCCACCCTGAACGGGTGAACGAATTTGCCTGGTGATCATCTGCCCGTGGCGGGTGGCGCAACCCAGCCGCGAAGCGGCTAAGGGTTGGCTGCAGCGCCTTGTTCGGGCAGTAACCGATCTCCGTCGGATTGTCTTCCTATTCTCGATGCCAACCCTTTCGTATCAATACCGAAGGCTTCTTAAGTGTAACCGATCCTATCCGGACATTGGCATCGAACTCGAAATCACTTTTATGCGGGTGCAAGGATTGTGGGCAGATGGCGGTATTTTCAGAGCCACAGATGTCATCCATCGGAGATTACTGCCCGTTGCCGAGTGAGAAGATGATCAAATTTGGAGCGGCTTGATGAATGCGTCTATCTTGCTCGTCCAATCGTCAATCAGTGTCGGGATGCCATGTTGCGCTGCAAACCAACTCATATTTTCAGAAATCTATTGAGCCCGAACGTCAAGCTCAGTCACCCCGAGCGGGCGATTGAGCAACGAGTGAAAAATCAACAGCAAGAAGCGGCACCGCCAACCCCGAGAGCGAAGCGGCTAGGGGTTGACTGCAGCGCCTTGTTAGCCTGCATCTATTTGTATCCCCATTCAGCGAGAATCGGAATGACTTCCTCAAGAGTAGGATCGTTCGCACCATCCAGTCGAGGATCTTCGCCACGGTAGTTTATGGAGAGCTGGTTGATTGGATGTCCCGATGTATCCTCTGTTCCGTATGTCAGCGTTATTTCCTCATTTGAAATTCCGTCGACGTCCTCATATTCGTTCGGCCCTGGAAATGTCTCTTGTTCGTGAATCCAAACATGGTTCCCATCAATTGATTTAAAAGCGATCGTCCTTCGGGTAGCGTCATAAATATGAAGCATGATGTTGTATGCTCCCTCGGAATGTCGCTCTATTCTGATGTCTGTACCTACGGAGGTAGGAAGCGAAGAAAATCCGTAATCCTCTCGAGGAAACTGTTGTGCCCGCGTGAATAGCTGAACAATCTCTGGATCAGATATTGCGATACGTTGAGGAACCAGTCCACATCCTACTAGGAGGAGAGGTAGGAGCATCAGGAACTTCATTTTAGGCTAACGTCAAGCACTGTCACCCCGAACGGGCGTGCGAGATACGGGCTGTGATCTACTGGCGGAAAATCGTGGACCAAGGGTGGCGGCGGCGCGGCTAGGGGTTGGCTGCTGCGCCTTGTTGGGCTAGCAAGCGCTCGAACTACTGAAAGCGATCTTATCTCGATGCCAACCCCTTCGTATCAATACCGAAGGCTTTTGAATTGTAACCGATCCTACTTGGACAGCGGCATCGGATTCGGAGTCACTGACATGCGAGTGCAAGGATTGTAAGCAGACGCCGTAGAATTCAGAGTCACTAGATTTCATCCATCGGAGATTGCTGCCCGCTGGCGAATGGGAATATGACCAAATCAAAAATTATCGCCGATGAAGTATCAAATATTGCTCCTCCGAGCTTCAGACAGTTGAGGAAAGCCCCCCGGCTCTCGGAAGTCGGACTCACATTTTCAGGATTCATGAAGCCCAACGTCAAGCTCAGCCACCCTGAACGGGCGAACTGAGGCAACTGGTGATCAACTGCCGGTAGCGGGTTGCGCAACCCCTGGAGCGAAGCGGATAGGGGTTGGCTGCAGCGCCTTGTTAGGGCTGTATTGTTGGTGCGAACTCCGAAAGGGAATCCAAAATTATGCTTCCTGCCTCTTTGCTCTTCGCTTTCCTTGCGTCGGCAAAAAGTTGAGTGTCGAGAATCTGAATAGCCAGTTGGAAAGTCTTGCCCCCTGGTGCTAACTGACCGTTCAGTTGATTTATCGAATACTTCTCTTCAGGGAATAGTTTCATGATAGACGCTTTGGATCCGCTCATTAGGCTATCAGTATCTACATTTGGGATCTTGAGCAGGAACTCATATGCAATAATTTCTTCCGAGCGAACGAAAACAGCAACGTCGATTGTCTCAGACTTTTTGGTATAAATCGCGTCCGAAGGTATGTTCGGATCCACGAGTTCGCTTTTTTCAAAGCCATCGTGTGATCGAAGGAATTCGTCTATCGGAGTCGCATAGGCACCTCGGGAAACGATGAGTAATAGAAATATGAATAGATGCAGAAGTTGATTTTTCATGATTTGTATTATGCCCTAACGTCAAGCTCAGCCACCCTGAGCGGGCAATCGAGCCAACCCCAAGGTGAGCTGCCAAAAGTGGGTCCGAGCAACCCCAGCCAGCGAAGCGGCTAGGGGTTGGCTGCAGCGCCTTGTTCGGCTGTATTATGACCGGTCCACTCCGATGCAATTCCACCTGGGTTGGTAATCGCGAATAAGTCTATCCTCGATTCCTATTGCTGTGACCCATGGATCATCTGCGGAACCAAGCTGCTCTTTCAATGACTCTTCGGATTCGGTGAATACCTCCACCTTGGCACCGGTATCGAGAGCATCTGCTATAAAGATGTATTTGAAGTGATAAAGATATTGCTCACGAGCATACAGCCAACGTTTCCGAAACCCGTTCCGATATGAACCAATGTAAATCACCTCTGAATTCAGACTGACGATATAGACTCCAAGAGAATGGTCAAAAGTGGACGAGTCCACAACCTGATAGCGAACTAGAATCTTCTTGGGGTTTCTTCTATCAGCTTCAGTTAGTCGTAGCGCGTGACGGAACGCTAAATTGCTCAGATTCATTTTAAAGTAAACTAGGTAGGGTATTGTTGCTTATCTGCTGGAGGCCATTGTATTGAGCCGAACGTCAAGCTCAGCCACCCTGAACGGGCGAACTGAGGCTACTGGTGATCAACTGCCGGTAGAAGGTCCGCGCAACCTCTAGGAGCGCAGCGGATAGGGGTT
Organism: uncultured Verrucomicrobiae bacterium; assembly: GCA_963740185.1. GTDB lineage: Bacteria > Verrucomicrobiota > Verrucomicrobiia > Chthoniobacterales > JAATET01 > CAVVKW01. The sequence goes on along the minus strand of CAVUDH010000018.1, from coordinate 136,089 downwards.
GGCTGCAGCGCCTTGTTAGGTCTCATTTGTGTTCTGCAGAATCTGCGATGACAAGGGCTTGCTCTCCGATCCACCATCTAAGATTTGTGGCTTTGCACAATTTGTCTAATGCGGAGATGAAGGTATCGCTTTGAGTAGTAAATGAAACGTGCTCAGGAGTGTTTCCTAGACTGGTCTGAAAGAAGATTGAAACTGGTAATCCTCCTTCTGATTGTCTCGCGACTTCCCGTATGTATTCGATGAATTCTCTTGGTGTTACGTTCACGTAGTCGTGGTCTGGAATGCTGATAGACTCGAGCCCGGCCACAACTCTTGAATGGAGTTCATCGGAAACTTGATGCTTGAGTTCGTAGTCTTTCGCTCCAGCACCGTGAAGGCTCAGTAGGAATACGGCCGCGATATACGATTGCATTCTAAGTTTTTTCATGACCTAACGTCAAGCTCAGCCACCCTGAACGGGTGTCAGAATTGCGCAACGCAGTTGCGTCACGAAGCGGATACAAGTTTGATGTGACAGCAGGAGGCTAGGGGTTGGCTGCAGCGCCTTGTTGGGCTGGCAACTGTTCAAACTACTGGAAGCGATCTTATCTCGGGCCAACCCCTCCGTATCAATACCGAAGGCTTTCCATCTATAACCGATCCCACTGGGACAGTGGTATCGGATTCGGAATCACCTGTAGACGAGTGCAAGGATTGTAGGCAAACGCAGTTGATTTCAGAGTCACCAGATTTCATCCATCGGAGATTACTGCCCATTGGCGAGTGGGAATGTGACCAAATCAAAAATTATCGCCGATGAAGTATCAAATATTACTTGTCCGAGCTTCAGACAGTTGATGAAAGCCCCGGCTCTCGGAAGTCTGACTCATATTTTCAGGATTCATCGAGCCCAACGTCAAGCACTGTCACCCCGAACGGGCGAGCGAGCTGCGGCTTGTGATCTTCCGAAGGAAAATCGTTGACCAAAGTTGGCGGTGGCGCGGCTAGGGGTTGGCTGCTGCGTCTTGTTGGGCTAGCAACCGCCCAAACTACTGAAGGCGATGTTATCTCGTTGCCAACCCCTTCGTATCAATACCGAAGGCTTTTCAATCTTGACTGATCCTACTCCGACAGTGGCATCGGATTCGGAATCACCCATATACAAGTGCAACGATTGTGGGCAGACGACGTCGATTTCAGAATCACAGATTCTCATCCATCGGAGATTTCTGCTTGTTTCCTAGTGAGAATATGACCGGATCAAAGGTTGCCGTCGATGAAGTATCAATTATTACTCGTCCGCGCATCAGACGGTTGCGGAATACTGCGGCATCCGGAAGTCTGACTCGTATTTTCAGGATTCATGGAGCCCAACGTCAAGCTCAGCCACCCTGAACGGGCGTTTGTGTTCGACTGGTGTTCGGCTGGAAGTTGTGGGTCCGCGCAACCCCTAAGAGCGGAGCGGCTAGGGGTTGGCTGCAGCGCCTTGTTCGACCGTATTCGGGGAGAGACGTGGCTAGCAGGAAAAAGATTCTCACTGAAATTAAATATTCAGATATGACCTTTTGGTTTCAATAAGTGTTCTCGAAGTAGAGAAGTCATGATCGATGTATTCATATTGCACTCTGATCATCGAAGTAGAAAACAAGTTTTCATGTGTTAGAGACTCCGACATGAAATTCACTATTTTTATCCGCCGGAGGCAATGCCGGATAGATGCCAAATGCAGTCAGATCTTTGATTTACAGAAGAATGAGCCGATGCGGCGATGGGAGGCTCTGCGGAATCGTCGTATGGGCGGGGCCAGAGCGAATAGAGGAAGTTGAAACAATCCATTCACCGAGGTCTTTGTGGTCGCTGCTCTGAGCGGGCCACAAGGAGCGGTCGATCTACGGAAAGCGGAAAGGTTGCCTGGAAGGAACGAGAGCGAAGGGCGGTGATGCGGAGGATATGAGGGTGATAGGGCAATCCTTCCGGATCGGCCGTCCCGTAGCGGACGACTTACCCGAGGCCGTTCCTACCACAGCATTTCATTCCGCCGGAGGCATCACTTTCAAGTCGAACGTCAAGCTCAGCCACCCTGAGCGGGCAACCAAGCCAACCCCAAGTGAGCTGCCGATAGCGGGACCGAGCAACCCCAGCCAGCGAAGCGGCTAGGGGTTGGCTGCAGCGCCTTGTTCGGCTGTATTTGTATCAGAGTAACCGCGCACTATGCCAGAATCGAGAAACGAGCACTGCCCGTCGTTGGTGATCTACGCGATAAATGATCCGGTAGGCTCCGTAAATGAGTTGCCGAGTTCTGCCATCATCGAACTCGGGAACAAGATTGCCCCTATCCGGCAGAATGCAGAGTGAAAGGGCCTCATCAATGAGTTGGTTTCCGAATCTTTCAGCGGCTCTCGGATCATCAAAGGAAATATACCGGGCAATCTGACCAAGATCGCGGATTGCCCGTGGCGAGATTAAGACCTTGAAATCCACGAGGGAATCATCTGGCGAACGTCCTCAGCGGGAATACCTTCCCCTCTCTCTAACTCATCGAATCCCTCTCGGACTCCAGCAATGAAGTCAATTTCGCGTGCAATGTCGGCCAGCGAGACCTCGGTTGGAAGACGCTGAATCAGATCGATTGCGATGTCTTGGCTGCTCATGCGGTCAAGATGGACGATGAGACGGGTTTTGCAAGACAATCAGAGCCGAACGTCAAGCTCAGCAACCCTGATAAGGCGGGAGCGAATCTGGTAAGGGCGAGCTGCCGGAAGGAGTCACCTCAACCCGGCCGCGCAGCGGGTAAGGGTTGGCTGCAGCGCCTTGTTCGGCTGTGCTCTGTTATGGCTGCTATGGCCCATGGCTAAATTCAATGATTTGTCCATCTGTATAATGAAAAATGCTCAGATCGTCGCCTCGCTTTGGGATTTGATGCGTAAAGCGATAGACCCATGCTTCTCCTTTCCGTGGATGCCCGTCAATCATCTTGAGCGACACCTCTACGAGGTTCCTGTCTGAATAATTAAATTCTGTTTCAGTCGTCATGAATTGGCGAACGGTGTCGACTGATTCGAAGAGCGTGATTTCTGGTTCATATGATTGAATCGAATCTCCTTGGCTTCGGGCTTGAAGAGACAGGAAGATCAAACAGCAAGCAATTATTAGATTGGATTTCATATTGATTTTCCAAAAAGGCGTGTCATTAGAAAAAATGCAACGTGCGAGAATTTTCATATAATAGCCGAACGTCAAGCTCAGCCACCCTGAACGGGCGTTTGTGATCGACTGGTGTTCGGCTGGAAGTTGTGGGTCCGCGCAACCCCTAAGAGCGGAGCGGCTAGGGGTTGGCTGCAGCGCCTTGTTCGACCGTATTCGGGGTAGTGTGTGGCTAGCAGGAAAATGGTCCTCACTGAAATTGATAATTCAGATATGTATTTTTCGATTCGAAGAACGGGTGTCGAAGGAGAGAAGTCGTGATCGATGTATTCATATTGCACTCTGATCATCGAAGTTGAGAACAAGTCTTCATGAGTTGGAGACTCCGACACGAAAGGCGCTATTTTCATCCGCCGGAGGCAATGCCGGAAAGGTGCCAAATGCAGTCAGATCTTTGATTTACTGAAGAATGAGCCGATGCGGCGATGGGAGGCTCTGCGGAATCGTCGTATGGGCGGGGCCAGAACGAAGAGAGGAATGAATGCTGATACAATCAATTCATCGAGGTCTTTGTGGTCGCTGCTCTGAGCGGGCCACAAGGAACGGTCGATCTACGGAAATCGGAAAGGTAGCTTGGAAAGAGTGAGAGCGAAGGGCGGTGATGCGGAGGATATGAGGGTGAAAGGGCAATCCTTCCGGATCGGCCGTTCCGTAGCGGCCGACTTACCCGAGAACGTTCCTACCACAGCATTTCATTCCGCCGGAGGCATCACTTTAAAGTCGAACGTCAAGCTCAGCCACCCTGAACGGGAGTTCGGATTTGACTGGTGATCATCTGCCAGTGGCGGGTGGCGCAATCCAGCCGCGCAGCGGCTAAGGGTTGGCTGCAGCGCCTTGTTCGGCCAGAAACGGCCCAAATTACGAAGGACACCGCTATCTCGATGCCAATCCTTCTGTATTGATAGCGTAGCCACTCTATATCCTATCGGAACCGATGCGGAATGGGGATGTGAGCGATAGAGACAAGTAACTCAGAGATAGATTCGATGATCGGTTGTAGTAGAGGGGAAAGCCAGTCATGAAGAAGCGGCTCACATCAGAAGTGATTGGCAGTAACATCCATTGTTGGACACCCACTCAAGTCCTTCATCAACGGATAGACGTGCGAGATTTGAAAACGGTGATCATGCGGGAAAATGCTCAATCCAGGCTGAATCGCTCCATGTTTGTATAAGATGATCGTTCTTTTGCAAAGGTGTTGATCAAACAATTTGTTTTTTGCTTCGCGAAAGAGATGAGGAGAAGGCTGGGTGTCGCTCGAAGGCTATCAATGGATTCCTAGATGAACTTTCGAATGCTCGAACATCTTGATCAACCGCGTATTTTTTCAGATCGCCGTGCCAAGATGGTGTCGAATCACAAGTGGCTCAGAATATTTCATCCGCCGGAGGCTGCATGCCGAACGTCAAGCTCAGCCACCCTGAACGGGCGGGAGCGAATCTAGTAAAGGTGAACTGCCGGAGAGAGTCACCTCAACCCTAGCCGCGCAGCGGGTAAGGGTTGGCTGCAGCGCCTTGTTGGGCTGTATTGCGTCGTTTCAGATTTACGGTCTTGCGAATGTCGGCAGCCTGCGCTGCATACAATCCTCTGAACAGTAAAACGACATCATGATTATATTGGACTGATAGGGAATCTTTGATTTCCCAGATCTCTTTCATCGTTTCGTCCGCGATTGTCGGAAAGTCTTCGATTATCATGAGATTAGTTCTTCAGGGGTGCAGATTATCGGGAGTTCGTAGCCTAGCGAAGCTATTAAGTTTTGGAGAGGCTTTCGGATAGTTGCATTGGCGATATGCCGACAATTCCAAGTGAGAAGTATATCCAGTTCATGGAAGGTAGCAACTGCGACATGCGCAGCGTCGCGTTCAGCTGCTGGGGGCAAGATCCTCGAATTCATTATTGCGGAAGTCGTCTTTTCAACTTCCGGCGTGATCTCCAAAAGAGGAATCCCCGCGAGGCTGTCAAGTCGGCGTTGAGCTGCGCTTGGGTCTCCCCCGGCAGCTTCTTGAATGGTAACCAACGAAGTGTAGAGGTTGTGTTAGGATCGTTCGGTCGCCCACCAGTCCTTCGTTACCTGTTGATGAGCAATCTGGACAATTTCCCGAGCCTTCTTGGCGGTGAGGTAACTTGGAATTGTTGTCTCGATGTAGATTCGCATATTATCGACTCGATGGGTCGAGTGCTTTCATAATGTATCTGAGCCCAACAGTATATTGGATGGAGCGGGGGTGATGGGGAGATAGGTGGATTGGGGGCTATTCCGGGGAAATCAGATGGGAGTTTGTACTTCATTTTGGGTGAGGGACGAGAGGAGTTTTTCGACTTGGCGGGCGTCGGGGATTCCGAAGAAGCCGATTGGGGTGGATTGTTGTCCGTTGTTGGTGTTGCGGAGCCGGCGGGCCAGGATGATGTCGCCGGTGCCGTCGCCGAACTGGTTGCGCTCGATTTTCGTGAGTTCGGTAGGGTAAAAGGATCGGATTTTGTAGCCGGAGAGGATTCGTTTCTCGATGAGAATGGCTCGTCGATCGGTGATGAAGTATCCCGTTCGTTTGGCGTTTCGCGTGGCCCAATATGGGGCGGAGAGCATGCCGAGGCCAACGAGGAGGAATGGGAGGCCGAAAAGTGGAAAGAGGCTGGCGCCCGATGTGAAATCGGGGATTTTGAAGCCGGAGGCACCGGCGATCCAAAAGATGGCGAAGGCGGTGAACGGGATTGCGAAGAGAGCGATGGGAAGGGATCGGCGGGCAAGCCGGGTGGCTGCCGGGGCGGCGCTCCAAACCAACTTTTCGTCTGGATTGAGTTCCGCCTGGACGAGAGCTTCGACCTGGTAATTGATCCGATTCATTGAGGGAGTGTCGAATGGGCATCCCGAGGGGGCGGGAGAGGGTGACGGAGATTCAAAGGGTTTTCAAAGTGATCGGGCGCGAAGTGAAGGGGCGACGGACCCTTTGGCGAAGGGTCCCTACCGGATGCAGCTCAAGAAATAGATTGAATTCTTTCTATTGCGTTGGTCTGATTGGTGGATGAAAGGTTTTGGCGGTGTGATTTGGGTCTCGGTGATTGGGGAGATGCGGTCGGGGGAGTGGGATGAGTGGGCTTCTTTCGAGGCGGTGAACTATCGCGGCGATCCCGAGGCCGTCGACGTCGTCGAGGTGGGGGTTGGATTTCGTCGATCAGGAGCTGGGGTGGCTTGGCCGGAAGTGGGGCAGGGAAGGGTGGAAGTTGCGGGCTGGGAGCGGGGTGAATTCGTTGCGGACGAGGAGGAGCGGGATGCGGGTTGGCGGGTAGCGTTTACCAAGGAGGAGGCGGAGCGATGGGTTGCGCTGGTGAGTCGACGGGAGGAGGTGGAAAAAAACCGGATTTGGCTGGGGATTTGGTTGGGGCGATTTGTGCGGTCGATTGGTCGGAGACGTTTGGATGAAGCGGAGGCGGGTGACGTTCGGACGTTTTTGGAGCGGTCGGCGAAGTTTGGGGCGGAGGAGTGGCAGGTTCGGCAGGCGGAGCGGGCGGTGCGTTTTGCGTTGCAGGAGGTTCTGCAGCTGGAATGGGCGAAGGGGTGGGGGGCGGTGACGGGGAAATATTGGGATCGGCGAGCGGCAATGGGGCCGGTTGCCGGCGAGCAATCCGGGCCGCAGCGGGGTCGGAGGCCGGCAGCGGTGGCCGCCGGGGCGGCGGGGAGCGGCGGTGGGTTTCAACGATTTGCGGGGAGGTCGGATGAGGGTGATTTGCCGAAGCGTTACGCGAATTTTCTGGACGAGGTGCGGATCGGGCTGCGGAAGCTGCACTACGCGGCGCGGACGGAGGAGACTTACGTGGATTGGACGCGGCGGTTTCTGGTTTTTACCCGTCCGGTCGGGCGGGATTCGCTGGATGCGGCGGACGTCGGGCTGTTTTTGGAATATTTGGCGGTGGTAAGGTCGGTGGGGGCGGCGACGCAGAATCAGGCGCTGAATGCATTGGTGTTTGTCTTTCGAGAGGTTCTGGATCGGGATCTGGGGGAGATCGGGGCCGTGGAGCGGGCGAAGCAGAAGCGGAGGCTTCCGGTGGTGCTAAGTCGGGATGAGGTGCGACGCTTAATCGAAGTGGCGAACCCGCCTTACGCTTTGATGATTCGGTTGATGTATGGGACGGGGATGCGGCTGATGGAGTGCTTGAGGCTGCGGGTGAAGGACGTGGATTTCGATCATCGTCAGGTGGTGGTCCGGAGCGGAAAGGGGAATAAGGATCGGGTGACGACGCTGCCGGATTCGTTGGTCGGGCCGCTGCACGAGCATTTGGCGGGAGTGAGGGAGGTGCACGAGGCTGACTTGGTGGCGGGGCACGGAGCGGCGTTTTTGCCGGATGCTTTGCAGCGTAAGTGGCCGAATGCGGCGCGGGAGTGGGCGTGGCAATACGTGTTTCCGGCGGGGCGGTTGTCGGTGGAGGGACCGACGGTGCGGCGGCATCACGTTCACGAGAATTCGCTGCAGAAAGCGGTAAAGGAAGCGGCGACGCGGGCGGGGCTGGCGAAACGGGTGAGTTGTCACGCTTTGCGGCACAGCTTTGCGACGCATCTGCTGGAGAGTGGGTATGATATTCGGACGGTGCAGGATTTGTTGGGGCACGCGGACGTGAGTACGACGATGATTTATACCCACGTTCTCAATCGACCGGGATTGGCGGTGCGGAGCCCGCTGGATTGAGGGTTGGCGGTCCTGGGTGGGTCGGTGGGTTGGTTGACTTGGCGGGGCATCCGGGCTGGAAGCCCGGATGGGCGGGCAGGATGCCCGCGCTCCCCATGAGGTGGTGGTGGGTGACTTGACTTTGGGCTTTTGGGTCGTGGCCCCGTGGCTGGAATTTTCTGCGCGTGGTGGTCGTTGCCTCGGTCGCACGTGCTGAATCGACCAGGGTTGGCGGCCGGGGTTGGGCGGGGGTCTGATTTGCTCGGCGGAGGCATCCGGGCTGGAAGCCCGGATGGGCGGGCTGGAAGCCCGTGCTCCCCATGAAGTGATGCTGCCGCACTTGGTCGCAACCGGTCGGAGGGATGGAGTCGGGCTGTTAGTGACGATAGTTTTTATTGCAGAACTTGAGTTGCTTGGAAGGCAAAATGAAATATATAGGGGTTACCCCTACGATCTGAACACGATGCGATATTGCGGGCTGCAGGCGGGTGGTGGCCGTTCTGCGCCTTGCGCGGAGGCGGTGGGGGGGATAGAGAGTCGGGTTGTCGTGGAAAAGGGGGAACTGTCGGATTGGGGGGTGGTTCGCCGCCTGTTGGGGCTGGCTTGGTCGTATCGACGCCTGTGCGTGGCGGTGTTGGTGTGTCAGGTGTTGCTGCTGTCGCTGGGATTGGCGGGGCTGGGATTGACGGGGGTGGCGATTGATTTCGTGCGGTGGACGGTGGAGTCGGGGGCTCCGGTGCCGCGATGGCCTTTGGGAATGGCCCCGCCGGGGGATTGGTCTCCGATGATGGTGCTGGGGGCAATCGCGGGGGCGTTGGTGGTCTTTGCTTCGCTGCGGGCGGGGCTGAACTTTGGCTATCAGCAGAGTCTGAACGTGTTGACTCAGGGGCGGATCGTGGTGGATCTGCGGGCGAAGGTTTACGACAAATTGCAGCGACTGAGTTTTCGGTTTTTCGACGCGAACGCGACGAGTTCGCTGATCAACCGGGTGACGGGGGACGTGCAGGCGCTGCGGGCATTTGTGGATCAGGTCCTGATGCAGTCGATCATCATGGTGATCTCGCTGGGGGCTTACGTGGTGGTGCTGGTGAGCATCAATCTGAAGTTGGCGCTGGCTTGTCTGGCGGTGACTCCGTTGTTGTGGATGGCTTCGGCGAATTTTTCGCGGGTGGTGCGTCCGGCCTACGCGCGGAATCGGGAATTGATGGATGCGCTGGTGGCGAGGGTCGTGGAGATGATCCGGGGGGTCTCGGTGATCAAGGCGTTTGGAGTGGAGGGGGCGAAGGCGGCGGAGTTCGATGCGGCGAATGATCGGGTGCGGGACCAGCAGGGATGGATTTTCTGGCGGGTGAGCACGTTTGGGCCATTGGTGGGATTTTTGAGTCAATTTTCGCTGATTGTGTTGCTGGGTTACGGGGGGTGGCTGGCGGCGACGGGGGAGGTGCCGATTGGGACGGGGTTGGTGGTGTTTGCAGCGATTTTACAACAGTTTTCGGGTCAGGTGAGCAGCGTGGCGCAGATCGCGAATACGATGCATCAGAGTTTGCGGGGGGCGCGGCGGGTATTTGAAGTGCTGGACGCGGAGGTGGACGTGGAGTCGCCGGAGGATCCGGTGACGTTTGACCGGTTGGCGGGGCGGGTGAGTTTTCAGAAAGTGTGGTTCGATCACGGGAGCGGGCCGGTGCTGCAGGACGTGGATTTCGAGGTGGCGGCGGGGCAGTGCGTGGCGATCATCGGGCCGACGGGATCCGGGAAGAGTGCGGTGATGAGTTTGTTGCCCCGGTTTTACGATCCGACGAGCGGGGTGGTCGCGATCGATGGGATTGACGTGCGGCGAATGGGCGTGGATGCGCTGAGGCGGAGCATTGGGGTGGTGTTTCAGGAGAGCTTTTTGTTTAGCACGACGGTGGCGGCGAACATTGCGTTTGGGCATCCGGACGCGACGGAGGAGCAGATCGAGCGAGCGGCGCGGATCGCGGCGGCGCATGATTTCATCATGGAGCTGCCGGATGGCTACGAGACGGTGCTGGGCGAGAGCGGGGTGGGGCTATCGGGGGGGCAGCGGCAGCGGCTGGCGATCGCGCGGGCGGTGCTGCTGGATCCGCCGATTCTGGTGTTGGATGACCCGACGGCGGCGGTGGATCCGGGGACGGAGCGGGAGATTGCGGAAGCGATCGGAGGGGCGATGGCTGGGCGGACGACGTTCATCGTCGCGCACCGGTCGGCGATGATCCGGCGGGCGGATTTCGCGGTGGTGTTGGATCACGGTCGGGTGGCGCAAATGGGGACCCACGGGGAGTTGATGGGAATGGGGGGCGGATATTACGCCGATGCGCTGGAAGCGGTGGGTAATTCGGAATGCGGAGTGAGCAATACGGAATGAGAAATGGTGGGCGCTTCGTGGGTTTTTTGGAGAGATCGATGGAGCGGGGGATCGAAAATGATTATGATTAAGATTAGAAGAGCGAGGAGGGGATGCGGGATGGTGATTGTGAATTTGGGATGAACGAGGAGAAGACATTACGGAGGCGGGCGCTGACGGCGTCGAGTCTGCGGGTGGAGGCGGGGGCGTTGCCGGAGCGGAGCGCGCTGGATCTCCTGGGATTGATGCGACGGGTGTTTTTTTACGCGCGGCCGTACGCCGGGAAGCGGAATCTGCTGGTGGCGGTGGTGGTGTCGCGGGCGCTGATGTTGCCAGCGGCGGCTTGGGCGATTGGGGCGGTGATCAATGGGCCGATTTCGGCGGGGGACGGGTGGGGGATTTTTCTGGGGACGGCGGGATTTGCGGGTCTGGTGTTGGCGACGCAGGTGGGGATGCATTTTCGCATGCGTCTGGCGCTCGAGCTGGGGGAAGCGGTGATCCATGATTTGCGGCGGGCGGTGTTTCGCCATTTGCTGCGGCTGCCGATGGGCTTCTTTGATCGCTCGAAAGCGGGTCGGATCATCGGGCGGATGACCACGGACCTGGATGCGATCCGGGTGGGGGTGCAGGACATCGTGTTCGTCAGTATGGTGCAGGGTGGGCAGATGGTGGTGACGGCTTTGCTGATGGCTTGGTACGATTGGGTGTTGTTTCTGATCGTAATGGCGATCTCGCCAGTGGTCTGGAAAATGAATCAATACTTCACTCGGCGGATTACTGAGCAGCAGCGGGCGGGGCAGGAGAGTTTCAGCCGGGTGACGGCGGTCTTGGCTGAGTCGGTGAATGGGATGCGGGTGACGCAGGGTTTTGTGCGGGAGGAGGTGAACGCGGGGTTTTTTCGGACGTTGGTGGCGGATCATTCGCGCTACAGCATGGGGGCGGGACGGACGTCGGCGGTTTTTCTGCCGCTGCTGGAGTTGAACAGTCAGTTTTTCATTGCGTTGTTGGTGGTGATCGGCGGCTGGCGGGCGATTGATCCGGAGATCGGACGACCGGTGGGGGACATCGTGCAGTTTTTCTTCCTGGCGAATTTGTTTTTCGATCCGATTCGGGTGCTGGGAATGCAGTATAACAACGCGTTGTCGGCGATGGTGGGGGCGGAGCGGGTCTTTGCGCTGCTGGACACGAAGCCGGAGTGGGAGGACGCGGCGGATGCGGAAGATCTGGGCGAGATCGCGGGGCGGGTGGAGTTTCGGGATTTGTCGTTTGGGTACGAGGGGGAGGCGGCACGCAGAGGCGTGGAGGCGCGGAGGGGGGAGGAGGTGAAGATGGTTTTGAAGAACGTGTCGTTCGTGGCGGAACCGGGAGAGACGGTGGCGCTGGTGGGGCACACGGGGAGTGGGAAAACGTCGATCATCAACCTGGTGGCAAAGATGTACGTGCCGACTGAGGGGTTGCTCTTGATTGACGGAGTGGACGTCAAGCGGGTGACGTCGGGTTCGTTGCATCGGCGGATGGGCATGGTGCACCAGCACAGCTTTTTGTTCGAGGGGACGGTGATGGACAACATTCGGTTTGCGAGGCCGGAGGCGACGGCGCAGGAGGTGATCGAGTCGGTGCGGAGGCTGGACTGCCTCGATCTGATCGAGGGCTTGCCGAAGGGATTTCGGACGGAGGTGGGGGAGGCTGGGGGGAATCTATCGGTGGGGCAGCGGCAGATCGTCTCGTTTGCGCGGGCAATGATGGCGGATCCGCGGATTCTGATTTTGGACGAGGCGACGAGCGCGATTGATGCGATGACCGAGGGCCGGGTGCAGCGGGCACTGGAGTTGTTGCTCGCGGGACGGACGAGCTTCGTGGTGGCGCATCGGCTGAGCACGATCCGGGCGGCGGACCAGATCCTGGTGCTCCGGCAGGGTGAGATCGTGGAGCGGGGGCGGCACGAGGATTTGGTCGCGGCGGGAGGGGTCTACGCCGAGCTGGATCGGCACTTTTCGGGTGAAAGTTGACGGATTGATTGAATGAATGGTCTGGTGAAGATTGATCTAGAAAACAGAACGACGTGAGTTTTCTGAATTACCATCATCTCCGCTATTTCCACGCGATTGCGCGGGAGGGGAATCTGACGCGGGCGGCGGAGCAGCTGCACGTCTCGCAGTCCGCGCTGAGCATTCAGTTGCGGAAGCTCGAGGAGAGTCTGGGGCAGGCATTGTTCGAGCGGGAGCACAAGACCTTGGTCCTGACGGAGGCCGGGCGGTTGGCGCTTGATTATGCCGAGACGATCTTCCGGGCGGGAGATGAGTTGCTGGGGACGATGCTGGAGCAGCGCGGAGGAGCGAGGCGGGTGTTGCGGGTCGGATCGGTGTCGACGTTGTCGCGGAATTTTCAGTTGGAGTTTTTGCGACCGTTGATTGACCGGGAGGACGCGGAGATCGTGGTGGAGAGCCGTCCGTTGCGGGATCTTCTGGGGATGCTGAAGGCTCACGTGGTCGACGTGGTGTTATCAAACAGCCCGGTTCGTCGGGACGCGGAGACGCCGTGGCACAGTCATCTGCTCGACGAGCAGGAAGTCATCCTGGTCGGGAAGCGGGTGAGTGGGCGGAGAAAGAAGCTGCGGTTTCCGGAGGACCTGCGGACGATGCCGGTGCTGTTGCCGTCGGTGGAGAGTGACGTGCGGGGGGCATTTGACCGGGTGATGGACGCGGCGGGGATCCGGCCGGTGATCGCGGGGGAAGTGGATGACATGGCGATGCTGCGATTGCTGGCTCGGGAGAGTCACGCGTTGGCGTTGGTGCCGGCGGTGGTGGTCCAGGACGAACTGAGGGAAGGTGCGTTGGTGGAGCGGTATCGCTTGCGGGAGGTGCGGGAGCGATTTTACGCGATCACGCCCACGCGGCGGTTTCCGAATCCGCTCGTGAAGGAATTGCTGGAGGCATTTCGGGGCGGGGCTCGGCGGGGAAAATAGAAAACGGGGCTGATTCCTGCTTGCCGAAGCGTTCGTTCTCGGGACGTTCAACTGGCCAATGAAAAAAACCACCGCACTCGCTTTCCTGCTTCTCGCGACCGTCAGTCTGTCCGTCGCTGCACCTGACCCCGATATCGAAATCGTCGCGCCGTGGGTCCGAGCGGTGCCGAGTTCGATGACGGCGACGGCCGCCTACTTTACGATTCAGAACAACACGGATGAAGCGATCCGCCTCGTCGGAGGGTCAACGGAGATTGCCGGGACGTGCGAGCCCATGATCGGGACCCGCGAGGAAAAGGATGGGCAGGAGGTGATGGGGATGCGGACCGTGGAGGCCCTCGAGGTCCCCGCGAAGGGTGGACTCGTGCTGGAGCCCGGCGGTGATCATTTGATGCTCATGCAGTTGAGTGAAGTGCCGGTGGCGGGCGAAGAGGTGGAGATCTCGCTCGAGTTTGCGCCCGGGGACCGGGTGGTTTCGGTGGTGGTCCCGGTGCTGAAAGACGCGCCGCAGCCGTGAGCGAGGAGCGGGAGTCGAGCGTGGCGAAGCGGTCGGTCGCGATCCGGTGGATGGTCGCGGGGTTCGCGGTTGTCGTGATCGCGATCTTCTTTGGTTTGCCGGCGCTGCTGGATTCGCGGGTGCCCCACGAGTATTTTGGCAGTCCTTTCTACGATGCCAGGCCGGCGGCGGAGTTTGCGCTGACGGATCAGGATGGTGAGGTCGCGACGCTGGAGGGGCTGCGGGGGAAGAACGTTTTCTTCTACTTCGGTTTTACGAATTGTCCGAACATTTGTCCGGTCGGGCTGGCGCACCTCGCGGCACTGTATCGGAAACTGTCCCCGACCGAGCAGGCCGTTACGCAGATCGTTTTCGTTTCCGTGGATCCGGAAAAGGACACTCCGGAGATACTGAAAGACTACGTTGCGTTTTTCGATCCGTCGTTCATTGGGCTCACCGGGAGCAACGAGGCGATTGCGGAAATCGCCAAGGGGTTCGGGGTTTTTTACGAGCAGCACGAACTCGACAATGACAGCGGTGATTACACGGTGGACCACTCCTCGACGGTGTTTTTGCTCGATTCCGAGGGGCGGCTTCGGGAGACCTTCCGCCACGATCAGCTCGGGGAGAGTGATGAGATCATTGAGGATCTGCGGCACGTGATGCAGACCGAGCCGACGACGTGATGGCGGTGGGGGATCGCTTCGAGGCCCGGGCTTTGGTGTCGGCGGCGATCTTCGCCGTGATGTCGATGGGTTTGATCAGTGGATGCGACGCGGATCCATCGTTGGGGGTGTCGGCGAGTCGGGGATCGAGCATTTACCTGAAGCAGTGCGCGAGCTGTCATGGTGCGGACGGTGCGTCACCGATGGGCGGGGTGCCGCCGTTATTTGGCTCGGAGTGGGTGGTCGGTGCACCGGGGCCGCTGACTGCGATTCTATTGGACGGACTGAAAGGTCCTGGGGAGGGGGTGATGCCGGCTGGCGGGACGTTCTCGATGACCAGCAGATGGCTGACGTGATGAATTTCCGTGCGGCTGCAATCGGGGATGGAAGGCGAAGAAATCACGCCCGAATCGGTGGCCCGCCTCCGTGCAATCAAGGAGCACCGGCACGCGTTTTGGACGCCGAATGAGCTCCGAGAAGACCCGGTGCTGAAGGATGATGGTTGACCGGGGTGGTCGATTGGGTCGGTGCGCGCAAGCGAACGGCGGCTGACCCGGAGGTCAGCCGCCGCAGCAAATCCGAATGGTCGGAGGATTACTTATCGGCTGGATTCATGACGCCGATGACGCCCATGGCGATGCGGGGACCCGCGTTGCCGGTTGGCTGACCGCCATCGTCGGGGTCGGCGTGGACGATCACGCCGCGACCGATAATCGCGGTGTCGTCATCAACGAGGGTGATGTTGTCGACGGTGAGAGTGAGGGTAGCGTTTCCTTCGGCGTCGGCTTCGAGGTTGCCGAAATCTCCGGCGTGGCGGGTTTCCGTGGTCGGAAGGGCGTGGTCGTGACCCTCCGGGTTGTAGTGGCCGCCGGCGCTGGAGCCATCGGGGCTGGAGACGTCGCCGTATTCGTGGATGTGAAAGCCGTGCTTGGCGTTGGGTTTGAGGCCACTGACGTTGGCCTCGACGGTGACCTTGTCGCCGGTCTGAGTGAACGAAATGGTGCCGGTGACCTCATTGCCAGCGGTGGGCTGAAGGACGGCAATAAGCGGAGGATTGACATCGTCGGCCTGGAGCGTCGACGGGAGGGTCGCGGAGAGGAGTGCGGCGAGAGTGCCGGTGGCGAGGATTTTGAAGTTTGGTTTCATCGAAACACATCCTGCCACAAGCTGCGCGACGCGCAATGCGGGATCGAGCGTTGGAAGAAACGGCGAGCCTTACGGAGCGGACGGAACGAGGACGTAGCGCATCCCGGCGGCTTTGGCGGCTTCGATGCCCATGGGCGCGTCTTCGAAAACGAGGCAATGCTCGGGGGGGACGCCGAGGGCGGCGGCGGCGGCGAGAAAGGGATCGGGCGATGGCTTGCCGTGCTCGGTGTCTTCGGCGCAGATGATGGCGTCGAAGTAGTCGGTGAGGCCGAGGCCGTCGAGGGTGCCGTGGACGAGTTCGCGGAAGCCGCCGCTGGCGACGGCCATCGGGGCGTGGCCGTGGAATTGCTTGATGAGGTCGATGACGGGTTCGATGGGGAGGGCTTCGGGGATGAGCTCGATGTAGTATTTTTCCTTGAGCGAAGCGGCTTCGTCGGGATCGAGGTTGGTGCCGAAGCGCTCGTTGAGTTGACTGATGATCTTGCGGGTGGGCGTGCCGCCCCAGGAGTAGAAGAGGTCTTCGGGGAATTGGCCGCCGAGTTCGGTCATGGCGCGTTGCCAGGCCCGGTAGTGGAGCGGCATGGTGTCGGCGATGGTGCCGTCGCAGTCGAAGATGTAGCCTTGGAACGGGTGGTCGGGGAGGGTGAGGGTCATCGTGAGTGGTGAATGGTGATTGGTGATCGGTGGGTGAGCGCCGGAGGAGGCGCTGGGTTTAGCGGGAGAGAATCGGTTTGACGAAGGGAAAGTTTCCATCCAGTTTCCGCGGCTCGTCTTTTGCCATGCGTCACACCCTTTCCGTCCTCGTAGAAAACAAATTTGGCGTCCTGACGCGGGTGTCCGGGATGTTCAGCGGGCGAGGATTCAACATCGACTCGTTGAACGTCGGACCGACTCTGGACCCGACGACTTCCCGGATGACGATCGTCGTGCGAGGCGACGACGCGGTGCTGGATCAGGTGACCAAGCAGCTCGACAAGTTGGTCGAGGTGATCGCGGTCGAGAATTTTCTCGATGAGGAATACGTTGATCGTGAGTTGCTCTTGCTCCGGGTTAAGGCGACCTCCAAATCGCGCGCCGAGGTGATGCAGATTTGCGACATTTTCCGTGCGAAGATCATCGACGTGCAGCCGGAGAGGCTGTCGATCGAAGTGACCGGAACGGAGAGCAAAATTAACAAATTCCTGAAGCTCATGGATCGCTTCGGGATTCTGGACCTGACGCGGACCGGGAAGGTCGCGCTTTCGCGGACAAACAAATAATAACCCTCCAACCTTCAATTTCTTAAATCTATGCCAGCTAAAATCTACACTGAAAAAGACGCCGATTTGGGCGTGCTCAAAGGAAAAACCTGCGCCGTCATCGGCTTTGGATCACAGGGCCACGCCCACGCGTTGAATCTCAAGGAGAGCGGCGTGAAGGTGATCATCGGTCTCTACCCGAAATCGAAGAGCCGGGTGGTTGCCGAGAAACAGGGATTCAAGGTCTACGACACGGCTGAGGCGGTGAAGAAGGCGGACATCATTTTTGTGGCGGTGCCGGACACGAAGATTCCGAGTGTCTTCAACGCGGACATCGCGCCGCATCTCGTGAAGGGGAAGACGCTGCTGTTCAGTCATGGATTTGCGGTTCACTTCAAAACGATCGTCCCGCCCGAGGACGTGGACGTGATCATGGTCGCGCCGAAGGGACCTGGGCACATCGTGCGGCGGCAGTTCACCGAAGGTAAGGGGGTGCCGGCGTTGATCGCCATTTACCAGAACCCGAGCAAGAAGGCGAAGAAGGTCGCGCTGGCGTGGGCGAAGGGCGTGGGCGGCACCCGCGGGGGGGTGATCGAGACGAGCTTCAAGGAAGAGACGGAGACGGATCTTTTTGGCGAGCAGGTCGTGCTTTGCGGCGGCGCGAGCGCGCTGGTGCAGGCTGGATTTGAGGTTCTGGTCGAGGCCGGATATTCGCCGGAGATGGCGTATTTCGAATGCCTGCACGAGCTGAAGCTGATCGTGGATCTGATGAACGAGTCGGGCATCGCGGGAATGCGGTTCTCGATTTCGGAGACGGCGAAGTGGGGCGATGTGAAGGTCGGACCGAAGATCATCGACGGCAGCGTGAAGAAGCGGATGCAGAAGGCGCTGAAGGAAATTCAGAACGGGAAGTTCGCCAAGGAGTGGGTCGCCGAATACGAGAACGGGTATCCGGAATACAATCGTCTGCTCAAGGAGGGTGCCAACCATCCGATTGAAAAGACCGGCGCCCGGTTGCGTGGGTTGATGCCTTGGATCAAGAAGAAGAATCTGAAGGGCGCGCAGGCGGCTTACTGAGCCGGGAGGCGGAGCGGCGTCTCAGGGGAGACGTCGCCCTGATGGATGTGGCGGAGACGTTTGGATTCCGTCTTCGGCGCTGGTCGGGCCAACGATTCGATGATTGGTTGAAGGGATGAGCGAGCGAAATCATCGAACGGTCAAGGTGAAGACTCCGTGGCGCGTCGTCGTCTCGGCGTGCATGGTGGGAGCGCTGCTTCTGGGTGGCATCATTTTTGCTGTCTGGATGAGCAGTCAAGGGATCGTCGATGCGCGGATGCGGGGTGTCGTGGTGGCGAAGGAGTTTGTTCCGCAGGCGGAGGAGCAGATTACGATTGGTGAGCAGGGACTGCGGACATCGTCGCGGGAGGGGGAATACATCGTGACGGTGGACGTATTGAAGTCGGACGGGAAAACGGAGCCTTACACGGTCTGGCTGGATCAGCGCAGGTTCGATTCGGTGGAGGTCGGGGATTCTTTTGACGTGGGGCCGTATCTGGTGAAGTGACGGGGGCTCGTGGGGGAAGTGCCGCTGCGCGGTTGGGGAGTGCGGGTGAGCGGGAGCCGGGGTGCCTGACCGCGGTTTGCGTAGATCGATTGCTGGCAGTGGGGAACGGGCGCCGGGCAGGGATGCCCGGCGCGACAGGCTGGAAGCCTGTTCTCCCCGTGACATTGGTTATTTGCCGATGAGGACTTGGATGGAGCGTCCGGTGAGGGAGATTTTGCCGTCGGCGGGTTCGGATGGTTCGTTGGTGGCGGTGTCGAGGTGGGAGTGGTAGGCGAGGCCTTTGGGGAGGACGGGGAGTTCGAACTCGAGTGAATCCCAAAACATGTTCATGGCGACGTAGAGAAAATGCGGGGGACTGTCGGGGAGTTGGGCCGCGTGGCGACCGCAGAGGAGGAAAGCGAGAGTGCGGCTGCTGGCGGAGAAGTTGGGTAGCCAAGGCTTGTTGCCATGCCAGGAGATGTCGGCGTAACCGCTGCCGACGCGGTCGCCGCCGGTCAGAAAGGTCGGCTGGCGAAGGGCGGGATTGGCGCTGCGGAGTTCGGTAAGCTTCTTCATGAAATCAAGGAGTCCGTTGTTTTCCGTGAGCGACCAATCGAACCAATTCCAGGGTTCGTCCTGACAGTAAGCGTTGTTGTTGCCGCGCTGGGTGCGACCGCATTCGTCGCCCATATAGATCATCGGAATGCCCTGGCTGAGGAGCAGGAGCGCGAGGGCATTTTTCTGCAGACGGAGACGGAGGGCGTTGATTTCGGGGTTGTCCGTCGGGCCCTCGGCACCGCAGTTCCAACTGAGGTTGTCGTTGGAACCATCGCGGTTGGCTTCGCCGTTCTCGAGGTTGTGCTTTTCGTTGTAGGCGTAGAGGTCGGCGAGGGTGAAACCGTCGTGGCAGGTGATGAAGTTGATGGAGGCGGTGGGCTGGCGTCCGGCCTGCCGGTAGAGGTCGGGCGAGCCCATGAGGCACTGGGCGATCTCGCCGGTAACGCCGGGGTCGCCTTTCAGGAAGCGGCGTGCGGCATCGCGGTATTTGCCGTTCCATTCCGTCCAGCGGCCGTAGTCCGGGAAATTTCCCACCTGGTAGAGACCGCCAGCGTCCCAGGCTTCGGCGATCAGGTTGCAGTTTGCCAGGACCGGGTCGTGGGCGAGATCCTCGATGAGAGGTGGATCGGCGAGGGGGGCGCCGTCGGCGTCGCGACCAAGGACGGAGGCGAGATCGAAGCGGAAGCCGTCGATGTGGTATTCGGCAGCCCAGTAGCGAAGGGTGTCGCGGACGAAGTTGCGGACGATGGGGTGGTTGCAATTCACGGTGTTGCCGCAGCCGGTGTAGTTGGCGTAACTGCCGTCGGGGAGCAGCATGTAGTAGGTCTTGTTGTCGATGCCGCGGAAGGAAATGGTCGGCCCGTTTTCGTTGCCTTCGGCGGTGTGGTTGAAGACGACGTCGAGAACGATCTGAATGCCGGCGGCGTGGAGGTCGCGGACGAGGGCTTTGACTTCGTTCGCCTGGTCACCCGTGGGTCCGGTGGCGGCGTAGCCGGCTTTGGGCGCGTTGAAGCCGACGGTGCTGTAGCCCCAGTAGTTGCAGAGAGATTCGCCGGTGAGCGGGTTGCTGCGGTTATTTTCGCTTTCGTCGAATTCGAAAATGGGGAGGAGCTCGATGCAGTTGACGCCGATGGATTGGAAGTAGGGAATTTTTTCGCGGATTCCTTCGAAGGTGCCGGGATGGGTGACGCCGCTGGAGTCGTGGCGGGTGAACCCGCGGACGTGCATCTCGTAGATGACGAGGTCGGCTTCGGGAATCTGAAGTGGGCGGTCGTGTCCCCAGTCGAAGTCTTCTTCCACGATGCGGGCGCGGTGCGGGTAGATCGAGTCGAGGTCGGCGGGTTGCCCCCAAACGTTGGCTCCGCTGATCGCGGTGGCGAGCGGGTCGAGGAGAATCCGGGCGGGATCGAAGCGGTGAAGATTTCCCGGATCGGAGGGGCCGTCGAAGCGGTAGCCGTATTCGATCTCCTGCGAATCGATCTCGAAGACAATCATCGCGAAGACGTCCCCGATGCGAAGCTCCGGCGGGAAGGGGATTTCGACGAATGGCTGATCGGCTCCGCGTTTGAAAAGGACGAGAGTGCAGGTGGTAGCGTTGGCTGAGTAGATCGAAAAATTGATGCCGCCCGGGACGAGGCTGGCGCCGAAGGGCAGGGGGTGGCCGAAGCGAAGCTTGTGGTCGCCGTGGGTGTGGGTGTGCTTGAGGACGGGGCGATGCGGCATGGGCGCGGAGCATACAATTCAGAGTCCGCGAAACACGCGAAATGCGCGAATGGTGAAGGACTGGGACGTTAAATCACCGTCAGTCGTCGGATTTCTCGATGAGGGCGTAGGCGTTGTGGTTGTGGATGGATTCGAAATTTTCCGCCTCGACGCGATACCAGAGAACGTTGGCGTCGGCGTCGCAGCGGGCGGCGACGTTGCGGACCAGATCCTCGACGAAGACGGGGTTTTCGTAGGCGCGCTCGGTGACGGCCTTCTCGTCGGGGCGCTTGAGCAGGCTGTAGAGTTCGCAGCTGGCGCTGTCTTCGACGAGGCGGATGAGGTCTTCGATCCAGGGTGGGCGGGTGGCACGGACGGCGAGGGTGACGAGTCCGCGTTGGTTGTGCGCGCCGGCGGTGGAGATTGCCTTTGAGCAGGGGCAGAGGGTGGTGACGGGGACGAGGACGGTGACGACGAAATCGGAGACCCCGTTTTCCAGCGAGGCACTGAAGCGGGCGGTGTAGTCGATGAGACCGACCGCGCCGGTGATGGGCGCGGGTTTGCCGAGGAAGAACGGGAATTCAAAGTCAACGTGGGCGTTTTGCGACCGCAGGCGCTCGGTGAGCTGGTGAAGAATGTCGGTGATGTTGTCGACGTGGAGGAGCGGGCCGTGGGAGTTGAGAACCTCGACGAATCGACTCATGTGGGTGCCCTTGTGCTGATGGGGCAGGTCGACGGTGAGCGCGGCGGTGGCAACGGTGTTCTGGACCGCGCGGGCTTTGTCGCGAATCTGGATGGGGAATCGGAGTGCGCGGACGCCGACCCGGTCGATGGCGATGTTGCGGGTGTCGGGTTCGCTCTGCGTGTCTCGAAGGCTCATGGTGTGCAGACGAGAAAACCGGAATGCGGGTGGGAGGCCAATATCCGTTTTCCAATTGGTCGGTCGCGGGAGT
Source organism: uncultured Verrucomicrobiae bacterium (assembly GCA_963740185.1). Taxonomy (GTDB): domain Bacteria; phylum Verrucomicrobiota; class Verrucomicrobiia; order Chthoniobacterales; family JAATET01; genus CAVVKW01. The sequence goes on along the minus strand of CAVUDH010000018.1, from coordinate 114,618 downwards.
AGGTTCTCGGCTGAATGGAATCGGCGGACCTTGAAATCGACGACGAAGCGGTGCGGATCGCGACGGGAAAAAATTGGCGGGAATGGACGGATGCGTTGGAGAATGCTTCGTTGGAGGGCCGGTCGCACGACGAGATCGCGGCGTGGCTGGACCACGAGCACAGCGTGCCAAGCTGGTGGCGGCAGGCCATCGCAGTGGCGTTCGAGCGCTCCATCGGGCGGCGTGATCGGCGGGATATGCCGGACGGATTCGACGTTGTCGTGGAAGCGGAGTTCGATGGCGATCGGGAGGCGGTTTTTCGGCTGTGGGCGGAGGATGAGCAGCGGATTCAGTGGTTGCGGCGGCGGGATCTGGAGGTCACGGACCTGCGTCCGCCGGAGCGGGTGCGGGGACGCTGGCTGCCGGTCGATTCCGAGGTGGAAGTGACGCTGAAGGCGGGGGACGCTGGAGGGACGCGGTTGCGGTTGGTTCACCGGAAACTTCCCAACTCCGAAGCGGCGAAAAAAATGCGGAGCTTCTGGACGATGGTCATGGACCGAATCCGGTCGCAGGTGATGGAATGAAGGGATGAAGTTGTCGAGCGTGGTGGCCGAACGCGGGGCGTCGGTGAGTGAGGGGGAGATCGGGCAGCTCGTGCGGGATACCTGCGAAGGGATCGGCAGCGTGGGGAGACGAATTCTGGTAATCGTCCCGGATGCGACCCGGACGGCCCCGGTGGGGCCGGTGTTCAAGGCATTGCACGCGGCGATCGCAGGTGAGGCGGCGGCGTTTGACGTGATGATCGCACTCGGGACGCATCCGCCGATGAGCGAGGCGGCGATTCGCACACGGTTGGAGATCACGGAGGAGGAGCGAGAAACGACTTTTGGTCAAGTCGAGTTGCTCAACCACGATTGGAATAACGACGCGGCGTTGAAGGTGATCGGGACGATTCCGGCGGCGGACATTGCGGCACTGTCCGGGGATCGGTTTGCGATGGACGTCGAGGTGCGGATCAATCGGAGGGTGTTGGATTACGATCAAATCATCATCATCGGGCCCGTTTTTCCGCACGAGGTGGTCGGGTTTTCGGGAGGGAACAAATATCTGTTCCCCGGGGTCAGCGGGCCGGAGGTCTTGAATTTTTTCCATTGGCTGGGGGCCGTGATTACGAATCCGATGATCATCGGGAGCAAGTGGACGCCGGTGAGGCGCGTCGTGGACCGGGCGGCGGCGCTGGTGCCGGTGGAGAAGCTGTGTTTCTGCCTGGTGGTGAGCGGTGGGAAGTTGTCGGGCATTTATTCGGGCACTCCCGAAGAAGCTTGGGACGCGGCGAGCGATCTGTCGGCGCGAGATCACGTGGTCACGGTGCCGCGGCCATTCCACACGGTGCTCTCGCGGGCTCCGGAGATGTATGACGAGCTCTGGGTGGGCGGGAAGTGCATGTATAAACTCGAGCCGGTGGTAGCGGACGGAGGCGAGCTGATCATTTACGCACCGCACATTCACGAGGTGTCGGTGGTGCACGGGGAGACGATCCGGCGGATCGGTTATCATTGCCGTGACTACTTTTTGAAGCAGTGGGATCGGTTCAGAGACGAGTCGTGGGGTGTGCTGGCGCACTCGACGCACGTCCGGGGGATCGGGGCGTTTGAAGACGGGGTGGAGCGGTGCCGGGTGCGGGTGACTCTGGCCACGGGGATCCCGGAATCGGTCTGTCGGGAAATCAATCTTGGCTACCGCGATCCGGCGACGATCCGGGTGGAGGATTTCGAAGGGCGCGAAGACGAGGGGGTGCTTTACGTGCCGAAGGCTGGTGAGATGCTTTATCAGCTCGAGAAGAAACCGGAGTGGGCGGACGCGGGGTGAGGGTGGGTTTTGAACAGAAGGAAAGAAAGGGAACGAAGGGGATGCGAATACGAATACGAATGAGTTTGAACAGAAGGCCGCAAAGGTCGCAAAGGGATGAAAGAGGAAGCGGCTTTGCCGGGGGAATTGAGATGAACCGCAGATTTCGGTGAGAGCGCAGAGGTGATGAAGGGATTGATTTGATGATTTTGGCTTTGGACATTGGAACGTCGTCTTGTCGGGCGGCGGTTTTTGGGAGCGATGGGGCGCGGGTTTCGGGTTCGCTCGAGCAGTTGGCCTATCGGCTCGAGACGGGGCCGGACGGGAAAGCGGTGCTGGATCCGCAGGAGTTGCTCGCGGCGGTGCGTCATTGCGCGGAGAGCGCGCGGAGTCGGGTTGGGAAAGTCAAGGCCGTGGGAATGTCGTGTTTCTGGCACAGCCTGCTGGGGGTGGATGGTGCGGGTCGGGCGGTGACGCCGATTTATACGTGGGCCGATGCGAGGTGTCGCGGTGACGCCGAGCAATTGCGATCTGAGATGGACGAGGTGGAGGTGCACGCGGAGACGGGATGCATGCTGCGGGCATCGTTCTGGCCGGCGAAGTTGCGGTGGTTGAGCCGGACGGAACGGGAGCTTTTTGCGTCGGTGAGACGCTGGGTTTCTCCGGGGGAGTGGTTGCAACGCGAGCTGACCGGGGGCTCGACTTGTGCGGTGGGGATGGCGACGGGGACCGGGCTTTTCGACCCGACGGCTTTGCGGTGGAGCGAGCGGATGCTCGGCGTGTGCGGGATTCGGGCTGAGCAATTGGGCGAGGTGTCGGACTCGCCGAGCGACTGGGACGGCGTGCCATTTTTCCCCGGGATTGGGGATGGGGCGGCCAGCAATCTGGGTTCTGGGGCGACGCGACCCGGGCGGGCGGCGATCAATTTCGGAACGAGTGCGGCGCTCCGGGTGATGCGGGACGGTGTCGAGGCGCGCGCTCCTTTCGGGTTGTTCGCCTACCGGGTTGATGCCGAGCGTTTCCTGATGGGAGGGGCGGTCAGCAACGCGGGAAATCTCCACGCGTGGTGCCGGCGGGAGTTGCGGCTGCCGGATGACGACGAGATCGAATCGGCGTTGACCGCGCGGGACACTCCGGATCACGGGTTGACCGTGTTGCCGTTTTGGAATGCCGAGCGGGCGCCCCGCTGGAACGAGGACGACACGGGAGCGGTGCTGGGGATCCGGCAGGCGACGACGGCGCTGGATCTGACGCAGGCGATCCAGGAAGCCACGTTTTATCGCCTGGCGGCGATCGCCGGGGCGATGGGCGGCGCCGGGGAATTGAAGTGGATCGTGTCGGGCGGAATTTTGAATTCGGGGTCGGCGCTGCGTCGATTGGCGAACGTGCTCGGGGCACCGGTCTACGCGAATCCGGAACCCGAGGCGTCGCTTCGCGGTGCTGCCGTCTTTGCGCTGGAGAAGCTCGGGATCGAGCCGGAGTCGCAGGAAGAGGCGGTCGCGGTGCCGCCGGAAGCGGGTGCGCACGCGCGTTACGTCGAGGAGCGGGAGCGGCAGGGGCGGCTCGAGGATTTGCTAAGCGGATGGGAATGAAACTGACGATCAACGAGATTTACCTGTCCGTGCAGGGCGAGAGCACGTGGGCTGGGCTGCCGTGCGTGTTCGTGAGGCTGACTTTCTGCGATCTGCGCTGCACGTATTGCGATACGGAATACGCGTTTTACGAGGGGAAGAAACGGCCCGTCGACGAGATTGTGGCCGAGGTGCTGGCCACGGAATGTCCGCTGGTCGAAATCACCGGCGGAGAACCGCTGCTCCAGAGGAATGTGTTGCCATTGATGACGGCGCTCTGCGACGCGGGGCGGACGGTTCTGATCGAGACGAGTGGGGCGCACGACATTTCGCAGATCGATCCGCGGGTGCACCGGATCATGGATCTGAAAACGCCTTCGAGCGGGGAGGTGGCGCGAAATCTGGCGGCGAACATCGATCATCTGGCGGAGCGGGACGAAGTGAAGTTCGTGCTGGGGTCGCGGGAGGATTACGAATGGGCGCGGGAACGGATTCGCGAGCACGGACTGGCGGAGCGGGTGCGAGCGGTGCTGTTGAGTCCCGTTTTTGGGAAAATCGATCCGCGGGACATCGTGGCCTGGATGCTGGAGGACAGAGTGCCGGCGCGATTCCAGTTCCAGATGCACAAGTTCATCTGGGACCCGAAGAAAACCGGGGTGTAGGAATTTTGGATTTTGGATTTTGGATTTTGGATTCTAGGGTCGCGCGATGAGGGCGACTTTGGTGAAGGATTTTCGGTTTGAATCGGCGCAGACGCTGCCGATGGCCGGTGAGGGGCACAAGTGTGGGCGGATGCACGGACATTCGTTTTTGGTGGAGATTTCCGTGGACGGTGAGGTCGATCCGCAGACGGGCTGGATCTACGACCATTCCCGGATCTCGCGGGCGATGAATCCGCTCGTTGACTTGCTCGATCACGCTTACTTGAACGAAATCGAGGGGCTGGAAAATCCAACCATTGAGTTGATGGCGGCCTGGCTCTGGGAGCGGCTCTCGCCTGATTTGCCGGGATTGAGCGAGATCGTGATCCACGAGACTCCGACAGCGCGGTGTCGCTATCGTGGGGAGTAGGGGCGGTCGGGAAGAACTAAACGGGATTTTGCAGGATTTACGGGATTAACAGGATTTTTAGTCCTGTCATTCGGCTGACCTAGTAGGTGAAGAGTTCGGGGAGTGCGTAACTTTTTCCGGTGGCGGTGGTCAGCGCCTTGAGGACGAGCTTCTGGCTGTGGGGAGTGAGGCGGCGGCCCTTGGAGGCGCGACCGATCATCTTGTGCGTAATGCGGGTCGGGTCGGTGGCGACGAGATCCTGCGGGCGCAGGTTGTGCGTAGCGAGGAGGGCGGCGATGGGTTGCTCGCCCAGGTTGCGTTCGATGGGCTCGTCCATGACTAGACGGGTGGAGCGAGAAGACGGACTTCCGGTTGGATCGAGCGAGGGTCTTCGAAGATGAGGGCGGGCGCGGTGGAGCGGAGTTCGTAGCTCTCGAGGACAAACTCGGGGTAGAAGCTGTTGCTGGCGGGTTCGTAGACCTTTTCGCCCGAGAATCGGCCACGGAGAGTGTATTCGAAATTGTTGTCGGAGCCGATGCGGCCCTGCGAGCGATCGGGGGCGAGGGTGCGTTGTTCGTTGAGCATGACGAGCTGAGCCGTGCTCCAAGGTTTGCCCGGTTGCCGAATCCAGCCCCAAATTTTGTAATCCTGTTTGTAAAACCGGCGGGCGACGAAATAGTCGCCGGGTGCCTCGGCCCGGATGGCGGCTCGCATGGCTTCCTGACGGGCCGCGACGGCGGGGTCGATGGTCTGGCAACCGGTGAAAACCGTGACGGCGAAGATGGCGAAGATGGCGAGAAGGGTGAACGAGCGCATGAATAAAAAAACGGCGGGTTACGCGAAGAGCGGTTGCCAGGCGGGAGCGACCTTGACTTCGGGCGACCGGACGGTGCCGGCGCGGGGGTAGTTATCGATGATGGTCGTGGCGACCTCGACCGTGCCTTGGTAGTCGCCGCCCTTGTCGACGACGAGAGAGCGGGCGTGAACGCTGCCTTCGAGGGTGCCGTGACGTCCGATCCGGATCGTGCCGGGACAAAAAATGTCGGCTGAGACGGAGCCTCGGATCAGGATTTCTTCGGCTCGGATCGGGAAGGCGAAACGAAAATCCGAGCTCCGGTCGATGATGAGCGTGTGCGTCTCGATGCGGGAGCGGCAGACGCCCTCGCCCCGGATGCGGAGGGTGCCGGCGCAGTCGATGCGCCCGGCGAATCGACCTTCGATGCGGGCGTGTCCGCAGCGGGTGTGGGTGGCGTTGAGAAATCCCGTGCGGCTGACGTGGACGGTGCCGCGCGTGTCCACGGGAAGAGTGCGATGGCTGTGAATGTGAAGGTCGGCGAGCTCGGTCTCCGTGCCGCAGGTCGGGCAGAGGCTGGAGTGGAGCAGCGGCGAGGTGGAGTGCTTGGTGCCGCAGATTTCACACCGAACCGGCTTGGCGATGCGGGCGCGGGTGCGGGCGGGAGCGACGAGCGGAAGGCGCGTGGCCAACGTGGGGCGAACGGGCGCGGGCTGGTTGCGGGTGACGGTGAAGTGGTCGCCGCAACCGCGACAATACGTCGAAATGGCGCCGGCGGGCTCGCTCTGTTGGAACCCGCAGTGCGGACAGTCGGTCGGGAGTTTTCGGATGCCGCCAAACATGGGTTTGCTGCTCCGGTTCGGATGAGGCGGCGGGGATTAGGCCTTAGCGGCTTCTTTCTGCGGAGCTGGGCTGGAGGACGAGGAGCCGCCTGAATTCGGCGAGGAAGCCGGGGCCGGAGTGGCGGGCTTGGAATTTTTGTTCGGGGTGACCTCGGATTTGCCGACGAAGGTCGCGCCTTCTTCGATCACGATGCGGGCGGCGGTGAGATCGCCGGTGAGCTGCGAACTGGCTTTGAGCTCGGCTTTCTCGGCGACGGTGATGTTGCCGAGGACGGTGCCGTGGACGGTGACGGATTTGGTCATCACCTCGCCCTTCACTTCGGCGTTTTTGCCGATGACGAGGATGCCGTCCGAGATGATTTCACCTTCGACTTTGCCGTCGCAGATGAGCTCGTTGTCAAATTTGATGGTGCCCTTGATGTGAACGTCGCTCGCGAGGACGTTTTTGGAGGCGGATCCGCCGGTGGGCGAGGGATCCGAGGAGTGGGACGGGCTGGACGTAATTTTATTGAGATTCATGAAAGTGATTGGAAATGGGCTCGAGGCCGATCTGGCAAATTATCGCCGGCGCTGGGGGTGTCAAAACTTTCTTGGCTTGCCGTCCACTGGGCTCGGCGGGAGGTTTGGGAGGTATGAAGGTGGTGGTGACCTGTGGCCCGGCGGTGGTGGCGATTGACTCGGTGCGGCGGATTACCAATTTTTCTGCGGGCGAATTGGGAGTGCGGCTGGCGAATGAATTCCACGCAGCGGGGGCGGAGGTGGTGTGTCTGAAATCAACGGCGGCGACGACGGATTTGCGGCTGGTCGCCGGGGTGCGGGAAGTTGGCTTCACGACGAACGAAGACGTGGGGCGCGAATTGGCGGAGTCGGGTGCGGACGTGATCCTGCACGCCGCTGCGTTGGCGGATTTCGAGGTCGGGGAGGTTCGAAGCGAGGCTGGGGGGGAGGTCTCCGTGGCGAAGCTGTCGAGCCGATCGGGCGGCCTGGTTCTGAAGTTGCGGCCGGCCGCGAAGGTCATCGAGGGACTTCGTCCGAGCTTCCCCGATGCGCTGATCGTCGGTTGGAAATACGAGCTGGATGGAACCCGCGAGGATGCGCTGGGGGCGGCGCGTCGTCAGTTGACTGAATCGCGGACGGATGCGTGCGTGGTTAATGGCGGGGCCTTCGGGGCGGGATTTGGTCTTCTCGAGGGAGGCGGAACGTTACGGGAGTTTCGGGATAAACCGGCCTTGGCGAAGGGGTTGGTGGCCTGGGTCGGCGAGCGTCGGGTGGACTAGAAGGAACGCACGTTAGCCCCGGGCGGCGAGGGATCGCCGGTAGGCGGGCTCGATGCCATCCAGACCGGTGACGGTGGTGTCGAGGTCGTGCAGGAGGCCGTCCTCGAGGCCGTAAATCCAACCGGAAACCGTGAGCGGCTGTCCCTCCATCCAGGCGCTACGAACGATCGATGTCTTGCACAGCGTGCGAACCTGCTCGATGACGTTGAGTTCGCACAGAAGATCGAGCTGTCGGTCGGGATCGGCGAGCGTATCGAGGAGGGCGCGGTGCTTCTCGTCGATGAGGGTGATCGAATGGAGCCAATTCTCGATGAGGCCGATTTCGTGGCGTTCGAAGGCCGCGCGGACTCCGCCGCAACGGTAATGGCCACAGACGATGATGTGTTTGACCTTGAGAATCCGGACGCCGAACTCGACGACGGAGAGGCAGTTGAAATCCGTGCGACCGACAATGTTCGCGACGTTGCGATGAACGAAGACTTCGCCGGGCGGCAGGCCGACAATTTCGTTGGCGGGAACGCGGCTGTCGGAGCAACCGATCCAGAGGTATTCGGGAGCTTGCAGTCGCGCCAGGCCGGTGAAGAAGTCGGGGTTGGCGGAGCGAATGTCCTGCGACCACCTGCGATTGTTGGAGAGCAGCGATTCCAGTGACATGGCGAGTGTCCGTAAGCAATTGTTGATCCCGGGTCAATCGTCGAGCGGAGGATTGCAAATCGTTCCGAGGCGATTACGGTCGGCGTCTATGAAGGTTTTGTTTCTGGTAGTGGCGACGGTGGCGGCTGGTTTTTTGACGGGTTGCAGCTGCTGCAATTATTAATCGCGATTCGTCCGGTCGGTGAGCGGTCACACTGAGATCGGTCGGATCGTCCTCTCGCCCGGCCACAATTTTCATGCGGAGGAACTCGGCGACCTGGTCCGCGATGAGTTTGGGTTGACCCGGAAATCTCCGGGGAATCCGGCCCGCGTGATGCTCGACGCGGGCGCCCCCAACCCGAACAATCCTTGAGCGAGGCAACGGGCGCCCCAAAGCTGCGGGCGATTCTGGTCGGTTGCGGGGGAATCAGCCAGGTGTGGCTGGAAGCGTTGCGGGATTCTCTCAGTGGCGACGTTGAAGTCGTCGGAATGGTGGACCGGGTCGAGGAATGCGCCCGGACGCGGGCGGCTGGTTTCGCACCGGAGGCGTGGATCGGAACGGATCTCGACGCCGCTCTGGCGGCGTTGAAGCCGGACGTGCTGTTGAACTGCACCGTGCCCGAAGCGCATTTCGAGACGACGCGGGCGGCACTGGCGGCCGGGTGCCACGTGTTGGTGGAGAAACCGGCGACGGCGGAGCTGGGCGACGCGCGACGGTTGTTGGAAATTTCAGACCGGGTCCGGCGGCGGGTCGTCGTCGTGCAGAATCGACGTTATCTGGAAGGGATGTTCGCGCTGCGCAGATTGATCGGCGAGGGACGGATCGGGCGGGTTACGACGATCTGCGCGGACTTTTTCCTCGATCCGCACTTCGGGGGATTTCGCGATGAGATGGCTCACGTGCTTTTGTTGGACATGGCGATTCACACGTTCGACCAGGCTCGCAGTCTGACGGGGGCCCGGGCCTTGAGCGCGTGGTGTCTGGAATGCAACCCGGTGGGGAGCTGGTATGCGGGTGGCGGCGCGTCGGCGATGGCGACCTTCCAATTCTCGGACGGGGTCGTCTTCAGTTATCGCGGAAGCTGGTGTGCTCCGGGACTGCGGACGGATTGGAACGCGGACTGGAGCGTGGTCGGAGAGCACGGAACGCTGCGGTGGGACGGGGCTCGGGATCTGCGGGGCGAGCGGGTGGTGGATGGCTGGGACGGACGGGGATTTCAGCCGGGGGTCGAGCCCATCGAGTGCGAGATTCCCGCGATGTTGCCGGCGCAACTTGGACATGCTGGAGTGATGACGGATTTCGTGAGATCCGTGCGGTCCAACGAGGTGGCTCCGACGGATCTGGCGGACAATATTTTTTCCATCGAAATGGTCGACGCTGCGGTCCGCAGCGCTCGGTCGGGCGAGGTGGTGAGTCTGGGTCAAGGGTGACGTTTTGCGTTGCCAGCGAGATGATTCTCACTAGCTTCCGGGCATGGAATATTTTTGGCAGGCGGCAGCTCAGCCGTTCACGTGGGGTCTTGCCGTGGGCCTGTTGGTGGCGGCATTTTTTTGGTGGAACGGGATGACGGCGAAGCGTGGAATCAAGCGCGATCTGAAGCGTTTGACGACCGAACACCGTGAGTTGCAGGGGCATCTCAACACGACGATGAAGATCAGCGCGTCGGGTAACGAGCTGCTTGCAGAAAGAGCTGACGGCGGTGAAGGCGCAGAACGAAAACCTGCGCGTGAGCCTCTCGACTCTGCAGCAAAAGCCGGGCCGGGCAGAGATCCGTCACCTGCACGTGCTCGAGGGTGCGGTGCGGCGGATGCGTGAGCAGGCGCCGGGGTTTGCTTCGGTCTGGGAACAGGCGGTACGCCAGTCGACTCAGGACGAGGAAGCCGCCGAGAGCGGATTTTCGAAGCTTGTGCGCAAGGTGCTGCCGAGTTCGGAGACGGCGTCGGTGCGGGTCGATGATTCGCGGACGCAGCTCAAGGACAAGTCGGCGGAGTCGCCGGGGTAGCTGCGGTCGGTGTTCCGACGGGTGGCTGCGGTGAGGGGAAGTGGGCTGCGCCGTTTTGGACGACGGCGATTGCAAATCGCCGTTCCTTGATTCCGAGGTGGTGGAGATTGTTTCGCCGGGTTGGTTGACAGGGGTGGGGGGCGCTGACATGGTGCGCGTCCTCTTTTTTCCGGGGACCTATTTATATGGATAAGATTCGAAACATCGCGATCATCGCACACGTCGACCACGGCAAGACCACGCTCGTGGATCAGCTACTCAAGCAATCCGGAACGTTCCGCGCCAACCAGAAGGTTGACGAACGGGTGATGGATTCGATGGACCTGGAGAAGGAGAAGGGCATTACGATCCGGGCGAAGAACGCGGCTTATCGTTGGCAGGACTACCACGTGAACATCGTGGACACGCCGGGACACGCGGACTTCGGCGGCGAGGTGGAGCGGATCATGCAGATGGTCGATGGCGTGCTGCTGGTGGTCGACAGTTACGACGGACCCCAGGCGCAGACGAAATTCGTCCTCCGCAAGGCGCTCGAGAACGGCTTGAAGCCCATCGTGGTGATCAACAAGATCGACCGCGAAAACGCCCGCCCGCACAAGGTGCTGGACATGGTATTTGAGCTGTTCCTGGAACTCGAGGCGACGGATGAGCAGTTGGATTTCCCGCACATCTACGCGAGTGCGAAGGAGGGATTCGCGAAGAACGAGATCGACCAGGAAAGTGACCGACATGCAGCCGCTCTACGAAGCGATCGTGAAGCACATGCCGCCACCGACCATTTCGGACGTCGAGCATTTCCAATTCCTCGTCTCCAATCTGGATTACAGCGACTTCCTCGGACGAATTGCCTACGGGCGCATCGTCAGCGGGACCGTGAAGAAGGGCCAGCGACTGACCTGCATCCACGTGACTGGCAAGCGCGAGCAGGGCAACGTGACGGCGATCTTCAGTCACGAAGGACTGGAAAAAGTGCAGGTCGACTCAGCGAGTGCGGGCGACATCGTGGGGATCTCGGGCTTCGAGGACGTGTTCATCGGCGAGACGATCACGTCGAAAGACGATCAGGAGCCGATGCCATTCATCAAGATCGATCCCCCGACGATGACGATGGGGATCTGCGTGAACGACGGTCCGTTGGCCGGGCGCGAAGGCAAGCTGTTGACGGCGCGCCAGATCAAGGACCGGCTCATCAAAGAGACGCGGACGAACGTGTCGTTTCTCGTGAAAGACACCGAGTTGGCCGGGCAGTTCGAGGTCAGCGCGCGCGGCGAAATGCAGATCGCGATTCTGGTCGAGCAGATGCGGCGCGAGGGATTCGAGATTTTGGTTTCGCGCCCGGAAGTGATCTACCAGCGTGACGAAGCGGGCGCGTTGCTCGAGCCGATGGAGATGCTCTACGTCGACGTGCCGACCGATGACCTCGGTCCGATCCTGCAGTCGTTGGCCGGTCGGAAGGCGGAGATTTTGGACATGCAGCACAATCCGCACACGGTGTTGGTGCAGGCGTTGATTCCGACCCGGGGCCTGATCGGCTTCGAGACGGACTTGATCAATGCGACCAAGGGGCATGGCATCATGAGCCACTTGTTCAAGGAATACGGTCCACACAAGGGGGACATCCCGAGCCGCAACAATGGCGTGCTCGTTTCGATGGAGTCGGGAACGAGCACGGCCTACTCGCTGGACACCATCGCGGCTCGCGGTCGGCTTTTCATTGGACCGCAGACGGAGATTTACGTTGGGATGATCATCGGGGAGAACGCCCGTCCGGACGACATGCCGGTGAACCCGTGCAAACCCAAGAAGTTGACCAACATGCGGAGCAGCGGCGATGGCAAGGGCATTCAGTTGGCACCGCCGGTGCTCATGGGGCTCGAGCGGGCGCTGGAATACATCGCACCCGACGAATACGTCGAGGCGACGCCGAAGTCGCTGCGTCTTCGCAAGAAGATTCTCGACGCGACGGCTCGCAAGCGGTCGGTGGCGAAAGTCGCCGCGTAGAGGCCGGGGGGCGATGACGCCCGTGATTGGTGACTGGTGAATTGTGATCGGTGGTAGTGCCGGTGATTTGACGCCGAGATCACGGCGGGTGTTCCCCAGAGTTGAGAGCTTTTGGATTCCGCGAATGAGAGTTCCCCGACGGGGTTTGGCAGCTCTTGACGGGGAATCGTTGCACGATGGACGTCCGTCGGCTTGAATGAAGGGGAGGTTGTTATGCAAAAATATCGCACGTATTTGTTCTTCGGCGCGCCGGGTAGTGGTAAGGGGACTCAGGGAAAAACTCTTGGGACCGTGCCAGGATACTTTCACTGCGCTTGCGGCGATGTTTTTCGCTCCATCGATACGAGGACGAAGCTGGGGCAGGCCTTTTTGGAATACTCGAGCCGGGGCGAGCTGGTTCCGGACGAGATCACGGTCGAACTCTGGCGGGTAAGGATCGAGGACAACGTGGAGTCGCACATTTTCAAGCCGGAGATCGATCATTTGCTGTTGGACGGGATTCCGCGGAACGTTGAGCAGGCGAAGTTGATGGAGGGGATCATCGACGTGCGGAAAGTCTTTCATCTCTCGTGCCCGGATCGGGACAAGCTCGTCGAGCGGCTGAAGAAGCGCGCGCTGAAAGACAACCGGCTCGACGACGCGAACGAGTCCGTCATCCGGCGGCGGCTGCAGACCTACGAGGATGAGAGTAAGCCGCTGCTGGAACATTACGGATCGGATTTGATTCACGAAATCGACGCGATGCAGACGCCAATCGAGGTGTTGCGCGAGATCACGCGGGTGGCGACCGAGGATTTGGAGCGCTCCCGGAGCGTGGCCTAGCGTCCCGCTGGCTGGGAACGCGGAGACGGAGCGAGATTTGGAATCAGGGGAAACGGTGAGGGTTGTGTTCATGGGGTCGGGGGAGATAGGGATCCCGGCTTTTCGGATGCTGCTGGGGCGGGAGGATTGCGACGTGGTCGGGTTGGTCACTCAGCCGGACCGGGCGGCGGGCCGGGGTATGACGGTGCGGGAGTCTGCGATCAAATCTGTTGCGCTCGAGGGCGCTGTGACGGTCCTACAGCCCGAGCGGTTGCGGGCGGATGGTGCGTTTGACGAGCTGGCAGCGCTTCGCCCGGACGTGATCGTCGTGATGGCCTACGGGCAGATTTTGCGGCGCGAGGTGCTCGAGTTGCCGCCGGTGGCGTGTCTGAATCTGCACGCCTCGGTGTTGCCGCGCTGGCGGGGGGCGGCCCCGATCCAGGCGGCCATCGCGGCGGGAGATGCGGTGACCGGAATCACGGTGATGCACATGGCCGAGGGGCTCGATACGGGAGACATTTTGCTCGTGCGAGAGACGCCCATCGCGGCGGACGAGACGGGGGGAACTCTTCACGATCGACTGGCTGAGCTCGCGCCAGTCGCGTTGGCCGACGCTTTGGATCGATTGGTCGGCGGCGATGCGGTTAGGGTGCCGCAGGACGAGGCGGCGGCAACGGTCACTCGCAAATTGACGCGGGAGGACGGGCGGATCGATTGGTCGCGAGTCCAGCTCTCGAGATTCGAGCGATTGATCCGGGCGATGGACCCGTGGCCGGGCGCCTGGGGTGAGGTCTTGGTCGGGGGAACGAGGCGGAAGATCAAGGTGTTCGGCGGAGAACCGGCCGTGGAAGCCTTGGCTGGTGGCGTGGCCGAAGTCACCGAACGCGAGGGCGAGGTGATCGCCGGAACCGGGGACGGAGGGCTTGTTCTGAAGGAGGTTCAGGCGGAGGGGCGGCGGCGGATGGCGGCGCGGGATTGGTTGAGGGGGTTGCGAGGTGGCGGCTAGGGAGGTCGCGATGGACGCCGCCGCGTTGAAGGGGCACGGTTTCCAATTTGATCCGAGTCACGGATATAGTTTGGAAGGCCTGCTGGCGGTCGAGGCTCCGAAGACTCCGGACGGCTTCGCGGAGTTTTGGCGGGAACGCTATGCTCGTGCGTTGGCGGTGCAGCCGAAGGTCCGGCTGAAGGATACCGGCGAGAGTCGGGATGGCTGGCAGGTCTGGGAAATTTCTTACACGTCGACGAAGCGGACGGAGATCCGTGGGTGGCTGCTCCTACCGGTGAGCGGGGTGGTGCGGCGCGGATTTGTCGTGGGTCACGGCTACGGCGGGCGGGAGTGGCCGGACTTTCATCTTCCGATGAAGGATGCGGCGCTGATGTTCCCCTGCTCCCGGGGGTTGGGGAAAAGTCGTCACGCGCGGATCTCGGCGGATCCGGCTTGGCACGTGCTGCACAACATCCAGGATCGGGAGAGATACGTGATCGGGGGCTGCGTGGACGATGTCTGGGTCGCGGTGACGGCGTTGTTGCGGATCTGCCCGGAGGTCGCGGGGCACGTGGGCTACCTCGGGACGAGTTTCGGGGGTGGAATCGGGGCTTTGGCGTGCCCGTGGGACGAGCGGATCGCCCGTTCGCATCTGTGCGTGCCGACGTTTGGCCATCAACCGCTGCGAGCGAAGCTTGGGTCGGTGGGAAGTGCGGCGAGTGTGCAGGCGTTTTTGAAACGGCACCCAGGGGTGCTCACGTCGACACTCGCGTATTACGACGCGGCGGTGGCGGCGCGTTTCACGCGGCAGCCAGTGCATTGCGCGTGCGCGTTGTTCGACCCGGCGGTCGCTCCGGCCGGACAGTTTTCGATCTACAACTCGCTGGCGGCGGAGAAGGAATTGCTCGTCCTGCGAGCGGGGCATTTTCCGTATCCGGAAGAAAAGGCGGAGGGTCAGGAATTGTTACGGCAAATTGACGAATTTTTTCGGGACATTTGACTTGATTTGGAGAGGAACTTGCTGCCGGACGACGCGGTGGCATGAATCGGGAATATCACAAGTGGTGGAGCTGGCGTCTGGGGCGCGACATGGAGCTGCTGGTCTTCGGCCACGCGGGTCCGAAGATGCTGGTATTCCCGACCCGGGGCGGGCGGTTTTACGAATACGAAAATATGCGGATGATCGAGGTCCTGCGCCCGAAAATCGAAGCGGGGGAGCTGCAGGTTTTCTGTCTCGATAGCGTTGATTCGGAAAGTTTCTACTGCTTCTGGGCGCACCCGACGGGACGGATCGGGCGGCATTCGCAGTACGAGGACTACGTGATCGAGGAGGTGTTCCCGCTGATGTCGGCGCTGAATCCGCATCCCAGCGTGACGGCGCACGGGTGCAGTCTGGGCGCGTTTCACGCGGCGAACATGGCCTTCCGGCACCCGCATTTATTCCAGAAACTCACCGCGTTTTCCGGGCGGTATGACCTGACGTTGAGCGTCGAGCATTTCCGCGATCTCTTCGACGGCTACTACGACGAGAGGATCTATCTGAACACTCCGACGCACTTTTTGCCGCACCTCGGGCGGGAGGATCATCTCAAACACCTCCGCGAGATGGACATTCTGCTGACGGTCGGGAAGGAGGATCCGTTTCGGGACAACAACGAGCGGCTGAGCGGGATCCTTGCGGGGAAGGACGTGGCGCACGAAATCCACTTCTGGGACGAGCGCGCGCACCGGGGGTATTACTGGCGCCGGATGGCGGAGACTTATTTGCTGGGAAGGTAGTCTGCTCGGGCCGACCGGGCGGTGGAGCGCGACAAATCTATTTCTCGGCGAATTGGGCGTCGAAGACGAGGTCTGACGGAGGGAAATCGATCTTGCGGACGAATTCGCAGCTTTCCTTCGCGCCGTGCTCGCGGTCCATGCCGCCGTCTTCCCACTCGACCGAGAGTGGCCCGGTGTAGCCGATGTGGTTGATGGCGCGGATGACGCGCTCGAAGTCGACGCGCCCGCGGCCCACGGAACGGAAATCCCAATACCGTCCCGGGCTGTGGAACGGGACGTGCCCGCCGAAGACGCCGGCGTCGGCGGGGAATGGGCCCCACATCGCGTCCTTCATGTGGACGTGGAAAATACGATCGGAGAATTCTTCGATGAATCGGATGTAGTCGACGCCCTGGTAGCCAAGGTGGGACGGGTCGTAGTTGAAGCCGAAGGCGGGGTGGTGGTCGACGGCGGCGAGGGCCTGGCGGGCGGAGGCAATGTCGAACGCGATCTCACCGGGGTGGACTTCCAGGGCGAAGCGGACGCCGGCCTCTTGAAAGGCGTCGAGGATGGGTTTCCAGCGGGTGCCAAAGTCGGCGAAGCCGGCCTCGATCTGGCCGGGAGCGGTGGGTGGGAATCCGTAGAGTAGATGCCAGATGGAGGACCCGGTGAAGCCGTTGACGACCTTCACGCCAAAACGCGCGGCGACCTGGGCGGTGCGGATCATTTCCTGGGCGGCGCGCTGGCGAACGCCTTCTGGGTCGCCGTCACCCCAGATGGATTCGGGGAGAATGGCCTGGTGGCGGACGTCGATCGGATCGCAGACGGCCTGGCCGAGGAGGTGCGAAGAGATGGCGTGGCAGACGAGGCCGTGGTCGGCGAGGAGCGCGCGCTTGGCCTGGCAGTAGTCAGCGTCGGCTTTTTCGACTTCGAAGTGGTCGCCCCAGCAGGCGAGTTCGACGCCGTCGTAACCGAAGGCTTTGACTTTCGGGAGAAGCTCGGTGAGCGGGAGGTCGGCCCATTGGCCGGTGAAGAGGGTGACGGGACGGCTCATTTTAGATTTTGGATTTTGGATTTTGGATTGGGGTCCAAGCGGCGTTGGCTTGGGAGGAGGCGACGACGGTCTCGATGAAGGTCATTCCCCGGACGCCGTCGGCGATGGTGGGGTAATCCGGCTCGGCGGAGGGGTCGCGGAGGGACGCGGCGAAGTTTTTGTAGAGATTGGCGAAGCCTTCGAGGTAGCCCTCGGGATGGCCGGCGGGAATGCGGGTGGCGGCGGTCGCAGCGTCGGTGGCCGTGGGGCCGCCGGTGCGGCGGATCTCGGTGGGACGATCGGGGTATTTGACGAGGAGCGTGTTGGGCTCCATCTGGTGCCATTCGAGCCCGGCTTTTTCGCCGTAGATCCGGACGTTGAGGCCGTTCTCTTCGCCGACCGAGATCTGCGAGGCGTGGAGAACGCCTTTCGCGCCATTGTCGAAACGGAGGAGAACGTTGGCGTCGTCGTCGAGCTGGCGACCGGGGACGAAGGTGGTGAGGTCGGCGGCGAGTTCGGTGATCCGGAGGCCGGTGATGAACTCGGCGAGGTTCTCCGCGTGGGTGCCGATGTCGCCGACGCAGCCGGCCGCGCCGGATTTCGTGGGATCGGTGCGCCAGGCGGCCTGCTTCTGACCGCTGGATTCGAGGTCGGTTGCGAGCCAGCCTTGCGGGTATTCGGCGACGACTTTCCGGATGGACCCGAGGTGACCGGCGCGGACGAGTTCGCGGGCTTCGCGGACCATCGGGTAGCCGGTGTAGTTGTGCGTGAGGCAGAAGCGGAGGCCGGTCTGCTCGACGAGGGTCTGGAGTTTGGTGGCTTCCTCGAGATTGAAGGTGGCGGGCTTTTCGCAGACGACGTGGAAGCCGCTTTCGAGCGCGAGGCGGGCGGGCTCGTAGTGGACGTGGTTGGGCGTGACGATGGCGACGAAATCCATGCGCTCGCTTTCGGGGAGGGCGGCTTCGGCTTCGATCATCGCCGCGAACGAAGGGTAGCAGCGGTCGGGCGGCAGGAAAAAATCGGCACCGGATTCGCGGGAACGGTCGGCGTCGGATGAGAACGCGCCGCAGACGAGTTCGATCTGGCCGTCGATGGCTGCCGCGATGCGGTGGACGGCTCCGATGAAGGCGCCGCGTCCGCCACCGATCATGCCCATGCGGAGTCGGCGGTTGGAGAGAGAAGGGGTGTTGCTCATGAGCGCGGGAGTATCCGGGAGGCAGGCGGGAGAATCAAGTTCCGGAGTATTCGCGACGGATTCGATGGGCTTGACGCGGGGGGCGGCGCGGGGCGATGGGTGGCGGCGATGAAATTGATTCTTTTCTCAGCGCTGGCCGTAATTGGGGTGACGCCGCTTTTCGCGGCCGATAACGTCTCTTCTATGGAAGACATCAAAATTGTAATGAAGACATCGGCCGGCGACATCGACCTGACGTTGTTTGCGTCGAAGGCACCCGTGACGGTGGCGAATTTCCTGAACCTGGCGAAGCGGGGCTACTACGATGGGATCAAGTTCCATCGAGTGATTCCGAATTTCATGATCCAGGGTGGTGACCCGGACGGCACGGGTGCCGGTGGTCCGGGGTATTCGTTCGAGGACGAATTCGATCCGTCGCTCAAGCACGACAAGCCGGGCATCCTGTCGATGGCGAATCGTGGTCCGAAGACGAACGGCAGTCAGTTTTTCATCACGCACGGGCCGACGCCGCACCTCGATGGGAAGCACACGGTCTTCGGTGAAGTGACTTCGGGTCAGGACGTGGTCGACGCGGTGAAGCAGGGTGCCACGATCGATTCGATCGAGATCGTCGATTCGCCGGACGCCTTGTTCGAGGCGAAGGCTGATCGCATTGCGGAGTGGAACAAGTCGCTGAAATAGCGGCAGCTTTGAGCGTGGCGACCGGGAATTTGAGATCCGGTCAGTCCGTCAAAAATGATTTGGAATGGCGGCAGAGATGCCGCCATTTCTTTGCCCGATGATCTCGGCGTATTTGTGGGTGGCCTTGGGCGGAGCGCTGGGAAGCGTTCTGAGGTTCGCCGTTTCCGAATGGATGGGGCTTCGGTATGGGTCGGCGTTTCCTTGGGGGACGATGGCGGTGAACGTGGTGGGGTCGCTGCTGATCGGTCTCCTGGCGGCGATGGCTGTGCCGGAGGGCGTGAGGTTGCTTTCGCAAACTCCCGCGAGGGCCTTCTTGATTGTCGGCCTTTGCGGGGGATTCACGACATTTTCGACGTTCAGTCTCCAGACGTTGGTGCTGATGCAGGGCGGCCAATGGGCGGCGGCGGGGGCGAATGTCGTGGCTTCCGTGGTGCTTTGTCTTGCGGCTGTGGCGGCGGGATACTGGGGCGGCGATTGGCTCGTGAACCGGTGAGGCTCGCGGCCTTTCTCGTTTTCCGAACTTCCTATCCCTGAATGGCGCGGCTGGGAGCTAGGCGGGAGCTGCGCCAGGCGGGGTAGAGGCCGCTGAGGACGCCGACGCCGACGGAGGCGATGACGGCGTAGCCCATGAGCTCGGGGCTGAGCTCGGAGTGGAGGAGGCCTTTGACCATCGGAGTGGTTTCGAGGGCTTTGACGCCGAGGACACCGAGTCCGACGCCGAGGAGTCCGCCGAAGAGCCCGAGGAGCGCGGACTCGAGAAGAATCATTCGCACGATGCGGCTGCGCTTCCAGCCGATGGCGAGGAGAATGCAGATCTCCTGGGTGCGCTCGAAAACGGTCATGAGCATGGTGTTCATGACGCCGAGGACGCCGACGAAGATGGCAAGAAGTGACGTGCCCCAGCTCATGGCTTGAATGATCTTGAAGCCTTCGCTGTCTCGGACGTGCTCGCTGGCGAGTTGGGCGCGGACGTCGGGGATGCGTGAATCGATGGTGGCACAGAGGGTGCGGGAATCCTCGGCGCTGGTGTCGGGGGCGAGGCGAATGTCGATGATGTTGATCCGGCCTTCGTTGCCGGTGATTTCCTGCATGAGGGAGAGAGCGAGAAAGGCGGAGCCGTTCTCCATCGAGCCGCCGCCGTCGACGACACCGACGATTTCCAGGTCGCGTTTGCCGATCTTGATCTTGTCGCCGAGACTTTTCTCGAGGGTTTCGAGGGCGGTGGTGCCAAGAACGACCTCGGCGGCCTCGGCGTCGGTGGGCATCCGACCGGAGGTAAGCTCGAGGTTGTCCCAACTGAAGCCGCCCCATTGACGGGCGGAGACAATGATCATCGGTGACTTTTCGATGCTGGTGACGGTGACGAAGATCGGGCAGATGGCGTCGATGTGCGGAAGGCCAGTAATTTTTTCCAGTTCGCTTTCGTCGAAGGGAGCGGGGGTGAAGGCGCTGCCGAGGGCGGAGACGACGATGTCCGTGCCGCGGGAGCTGAGGCTGTCGGTCCAGCTGCCCTCGAAGCCGCGGGCGATGCCGACGAGGGCGATGACGGCCGCGATGCCGATGGAGATGCCGAGGAGGGTGAGTCCGGTGCGGACGGGGCGGCGGAGGAGACCGCGAAGGACGATGGTGAGGAAATTCATTTTGACCGCAGATTTCGCAGAGGGACGCAGATTTATTCCTGAGGGATTAATGCGGACTGAGATCGTTTTCGTCCATGATTCGGCCGTCTTTGACCCGGATCGTGCGGGGGGCGTTGCGGGCGATCTCGAGGTCGTGGGTGACGAGAATGAGGGTCATATTTTGCCGGGCGTGGAGGTCGTTGAGTAAAGTGAGAATGGACGCGGCGTTCTCGCTGTCGAGGTTGCCGGTTGGCTCGTCGGCGAGGAGGACGGAGGGCTCGTTGGCGAGGCTGCGGGCGATGGCGACGCGTTGCTTTTCGCCGCCGGAGAGTTGGGTGGGGAAGTGATTGATGCGGTGGCCGAGGCCGACGGCGGTAAGGAGTTCTTCGGCGCGGGAGCGCCGTTCCTTCGCGGGGCGCTTGGTTTCGAACATGGGAATCTGGACGTTTTCGACGGCGGTGAACGTGGGGAGGAGATGGAATGCCTGGAAGATGAAGCCGATCTCGCGAGCGCGGTAGCCGGCGGGGTCGCGGGTGGAGGTGAGGGAACTGCCGCGATAGAGAAGTTCGCCGGAGGTGGGCCGATCGAGGGCACCGAGCATCTGGAGGAGAGTGCTCTTGCCGGAGCCGCTGCGGCCGATGATGGCGACGAGTTCGCCTTCGTGGATCCGGAGATTGACGCCGCGGAGGGCTTTGACTTTGCCACCTTCGTATTCTTTCTTCAGCTCATTGGCCTCGTAAACGGGTTTGGTGGCGGATGGAGCGGTCATTCAGAAGGAATCGTGCGCCACTGGGCCCCCACGCGGGGATCTTTCAGATTTCGGAGCAAATGCTGCAGCGCTCTCGTGTAGCTCGGGAAGGGTGGGAGCTCCTCCGGGGTGCGGGGTTCGAGGGCTTCGACGTGTTGGGGGAGATTGTGGTGGGGGAGGCCGGATTGCTGGTGGTGGACGCCGTGGTAGGGCTCGTGGAGGAGCGTGAAGGCGAGCCAGCGTCCGAGGCGGGTGCGAGGGACGATGTTGCGAGTGGCGCTATTGACCGTGTCGCCGGTGAGGCCGACGTGCTCGATGTATTTGCGCCAGCTTTGGAGATTGCCGGCGATGAAGGCGGGGATGGCGAAAATGCAGAGGAAGTAGGTCCAGACGCCGAAAACGGCTACGAGGGTGAGAATGAGGATCCAAGCTACGACGACGATGGCGAGCTCGATCCAGATGCGGCGGCGGAGTTTCTCGTTTCGTGATCGGTGATCCTCGGCGGAAGAAGGTGCGGTAGAATAGGAAGGGCGTGAAAAAGATGCCGAGGGTGAGTTCGAGAGCGGCGGCGAGGACGCGGGCGGGGCGGGGGATTTCGGTGCGGACGAAGGGCCAGAGTTCCTCGTCGCGTTCGGAGCCGAGGTGGGCGTGGTGCGTCTGGTGAGCGGCTCGGTAGAGGCTGAAGCTCATGAAGCTGAAGATGCCGATGAAGATGCCGTCGATTTCGTTGAGGAGGCGGTTTTTGCGGAGGAGGCCGTGGGAGGCTTCGTGGAAGCCGATGAGCGAGCCGTGCATGAAGTGGCTGGCCACGAGGATGAGCGCGGCGACGGCCCAGAAGATTCCGTGGTAAACCAGGACGCCGATCGCGATCTGGACCGCGAACAGGATGGCGGTATCGGTCGCGAAGGCGGTGGCGCTGATGTTGTCGCGCCGGTTGGGTGCGGTCGGGGCAGTCATGGACTTAGAGTGGCAAGGGATCGGATGGGCTGGTTCTCGGTGCGGCAGGCTTCGGACAATACGACGCGCAAGAGGCGGTGGAGTTCGTTTAGTTCGGCGGCGGGCAGGAAGGTCGGGCGACTCAGCCAGGCGACTTCGAGCGCGGTCCCGGTCTCGGTGATTTCGCACGCGAGGTCGAATCGGGCGGTGCCGGTGGAGCGCATGCGCATGCGGACGGAGAAGCCCGGGGCAGCGGTGTCGGGGATGGGGTGGTTTTGGAGTGCGAAGCGGACTTCGAAGAGTGGATTTTCGTTGGGCTGGCGGGGTGGATCGAGGGCGGCGACCAGCTCGGCGAACGGGATGGCGTGGGAGAAGGCGTCGACCGAATCGGACTGGACGGATTGGAGGAGGGAGGCGAAGGAGCGGTCGGGATCGATCCGGGAGCGGATCGGGACGACGGTGGAGAAGTAGCCCATCGTTTCCCGGCTGGAGGGCTGGGTGCGATTGGCGACTGGTGTGCCGAGCGTGACGTCGGTGGCCTGGGTGTGGCGGTTGAGTGCGATCCGGAAGGCGGTCTGGAGCGTGTTGAAGAGCGTGGCTCCGCTGCGTTTGGCGAGGGCGCGGGTGGCGGTGGCGAGTTCGTCCTCGAGGACGAGGACGCGCCGCTGGAGTGGAGCTTCGATGGGGGGGCGGGTGGTCGACCAGATCCGCGGGGCTTGGTCGAGGCGAGTGCGCCAGAAGGCGATCTTGTCGGCTGGTGAATTCTGCTTCCAGCGGTTGCGTTCGGCGGCGTCCCAAGCCGGGTAGGAAAGAGGAACGGGCGGAAGCTCGCGGTCTCCGCTGGCGAGGCCGAGGATGTAGGAGTTGACGAGGTCTTCGACGAAAACGCCGAGTGACCAGCCGTCGGCGATGGCGTGATGGATGGCGAGAACGAGGAAGATCTCGTCCGGAGAGCCGCGGACGATTTCGACGCGGTATAGGGGGCCGCGGAGCAGGTCGAAGGGTTCCTCGAAGGTGGGAGCCATGAGGTCCGCGATGGGCTCGTTGCCGGTCTTCGCGAAAGGTGACCGAGGCGGACGCGCGGGCGCGGACGAGCTGGAGGCGTTGGTCTTTCCCCGGCAAGAGGGAGAGTCGGAGGACGTCCTGCCGATTAACGACGCGTTGGAGCGAGGCCGTGGCGTTCTCGGCGGTGAGGGAGCCCTTGACTTCGAGGAAGGCGCAGATGTGATTCGACGGGCTGTCGAGGGGGAGGCGCGGTCGTTTCCCACAACTCGCGCTGCGGAAGCGTGGCGGGATGGAGCGAGGCTTCCTTGCTCTCGATAAGCTGGCGGAGGCGGGTGCGGGTGTCGGTCGCTTGATTTTGCCCGTCACTCGACGGCGGTGGGTTCGTCGAGCAGGCGGTCGAGGTCGTCGTCGGTGAGCTCGTCGAGATCGATCTCGTCCACGTTGAGTTCGTGGCGACGCGGAGCGTCGGTCGTCCGACTTGTCGGGTGCAGGTGCGGTTGGTGCGCCGAGGTGTTCGTTGATGAGGACGGCGATCTGACCGATCGTGCGGGCTCGCATGAGGCTGGTCGGTGGGAGGCCGACGCCGAGGCTGCTTTCGAGCGAGGTCTCGATTTCGACGCCCATGAGGGAGTCGAGTCCGAGGTCGGTGAGTGGTTGGTCGTCGCGAAGGGTGTCGGGTTTGACGCGGAGGACGCCGCCGACGATGGCGCGGACGGCGGCGCGGGTGACGGCTTCGCGCTCTTCGGGAGCGGCGGCGTCGAGTTTGGCGCGCCAGTCGCTTTTGCGCGGAAGAGGTTTCGTTCTCGTCGAAGCCGTTGGCGAAAATGTCTTCGAGGAGCGGGTTGTCCTGGAGGCCGCGAAAGAACTGTCGCCATTTTCCCCAGTCGACGCGGATGGCGACGGCTTGGTCGGTGCCGCTTTCGAGGAACGTTTCCAGGAGCGAGGTGACCTCGCCGGGCGAGAGGGATTCGGTGCCCTGGCGGGCGAGGAATTCGCCGACTTTCTCGTTGCGGGCAACGTAGCCTTCGCCGCCGAGGACGCCCCAGTTGACCGCGAGGGCGGGGAGGCCGAGGGCGCGGCGGTGATGGGCGAGGGCGTCGAGATAGGCGTTCGCGGCGGCGTAGTTGCCTTGGGCGGGATTGCCGAAGACGCTGGAGACGGACGAGAAGAGGACGAACGCGTCGAGCGGGCAGTCCTGCGTGGCGTGGTGGAGGTTCCACGCGCCGTCGGCCTTGGGCTCGAGCACGGTGGCCATGCGGGCGGGAGTCAGGTCCATGATCGGGGCGTCGTCGATGGCCATGGCGAGGTGGAAAACGCCCTTGAGCGGCGGCTGGATCGAGTGGACGAGCTTGGTCGTGTCGGCGGTGGAGCGGACGTCGAGCTTCTCGATCTTGGATCGTGACGCCGTCGGTGGTGAGGTCGTCGACGAGAGACTTTGCGGCGTCGGACTGTGGGCCGCTGCGGGAGGTCAGGACGAGGTGGCGGGCACCGCAATCGGCGAGCCAGCGGGCGATGACCAGACCGTAGCCGCCGAAGGCCCCGGTGATGAGGTAGGCGGCCTGGGGGTCGACGGAGAAGCCGGGGCGAGAGTGCGGGGCGCGGCGGGCAGGAAGGTCTCGGGGAAAGTGACGACGACTTTGCCGACGTGCTTGCCCTGGGCCATGAGGCGGAACGCGCCGTCGACGCGGTTGGCCGGGTAGGCGCGGAACGGCAGCGGTGGAGCGCGCCGGAGTCGACGAGTTCGGAGACGTCGGCGAGGAGCTTGGCGGTGAGGGCTTCGTCGCCGCCGAAGACGGCGTCCATGGCGATGACGTGGAAGGAGGCGTTGCGGCGGAGATTCCAGAGGGGGAGCTTGGAATTTTGGTAGATGTCGCGTTTTCCGATTTCAAGGAAGCGGCCGAACTCCGCCAGGCAGGCGAGGCCCATGGGGATGGCTTCGGCGGCGAGCGAGTTCAGGACGGCGTCGACGCCGCGGCGGTCGGTGAGGGCCATGACGGCATCCGCGAAATCGGCGCGGCGGGAATCGATGACGTGATCGACGCCGAGCGTCTCGAGGAGGGCGCGTTTGGCGGGGGTGCCGGCGGTGGCGATGACGGTGAGTCCGAGGTGGCGGGCGATCTGGATGGCGGCCATGCCGACGCCGCCGGTGCCGGCTTGGACGAGGATGGATTCGCCGGCCGCGGAGGCGGGCGACGTTGACGATGGCGTGCCAGGCCGTCATGAAGACGACCGGGAGCGTGGCGGCTTCTTCGAAGGAGAGGTTGGCCGGGAATGGGGCGGAGATCACCGGCTCGAGCGAGGGTCTGGGTGGCGAGGCCGAAGGTGGCGAGGCCGAAGACGCGGTCGCCGGGGGCGAGGTTGTCAACGCCGGGGCCGACTTCGCGAACGATGCCGCCGATTTCGTCGCCGAAGATGGCGGCGTCGGGGGCTTCGCCCGGGTAGAGCGCGAGGGCCTTGAGAACGTCGCGGAAGTTCATTCCGGCGGCGACGGTTTCGACGAGGACTTCGCCGGGGCCGGGTGCGGGAAGTCGGAAGGGCGCGAATTGGAGGGTATCGAGGTGTCCACGTTCCTTCGATTGAAGTCGGAGCGGAATCGAGGGCGAAGGGACGGAGGTGATCTCGGGTTGGCCGTGGCGGAGGCGGCGGGCGTAGCGGGCGTCGCCGCGGAGGGCGACTTCGCGCTCGGGGAGTTCGGTGAGGAGCTCGGCGAGCAGTAGGCTAGCGTCACCTGGGCCTGGATCGCACGGGAGGTCGATGGCACGGCAGGTGAGGTTCGGGTATTCGTTCGCGATGACGCGGAGGAGTCCGAGAACAGCGGCGTGCTCGACGTTGACTGGGGCGGATCCGGTGCCCGCGGGCTGGGTGCCGCGGGTGACGACGGAGAGGTGGATTTTCTCCGCGGTCGGGAGGGATTGGGTCAGAGTCGAGGAGAGCGTCGGTGTCACCTGCCGCGAAGAAGACGATTCGTTTGGGCGGTGGAGTGAGAGCGGTAGTCCAATCGTCGTCGGTCGCGACGACGCGGGCGGTCGGAAGAAGCTTGGCGAGGTCCGTTGCGAGAGTGGAATCATCCGCGACGAGGAGCCAGGATTGGTCAGTCGGAGCGGAAATCCGGCGGACGGGGATGGGTGGGGTGAAAGCCTTGCGGGCGAGAAGGGCGATCTGGCCTTCGCCGCCGCGGGGGCCGATGAGGCCGGGGAGGGAAGCCGTTTCCTCGAATCCGGAACGGGTGAGGACGGATTCCCACTGTTGGCGGTCGAGGAGGGGCTGGTCGGGTCGGAGGTCGCGGTCGGTGAAGCGCCACCATCCGCTGGTGAGTCCGAAGACGGTCTCGGTCCAGAGCTGAGGACTGGCGGTGTCCATGAAGATGAGGCTGCCGCCGGGAACGAGGAGATCGTGGAGGTAGCCGAGGGTGGTGTGGACGTCGGCGACGGCGTGGAGGACGTTCGTGCCGAGGATGAGGTCGTACGAGTCGGGATCGAATCCCTGGTCGCTGCCGGGTTTTTCGAGATCGAAGACTTCGAAGGCGACTTCCGGGTAGGCGGCAAGCTTCTGACCGGCCGTGGAGAAGAAGGCGGGGGATGCATCGGTGAAAGTGTAGGAGTGGATGCCGCGGCGAGAGGGCCGGGAGAATGTGGGCGGCGAGACCGCCGGTGCCCGCGCCGACTTCGAGGATGCGGAGTCCGCGGCCTTCGGGGAGTTGGTTGGCGGCAATCTCGACGGCGGCGCCAATGGCGCTGAGCCAGTGGCTGGATAGGAGTCCGTCGCCGTAGAAATGCTCGAGAAGTTCGGGGCCGTTGCCGGCGAAGAGAACCTGCACGGCCTCCTTCTCGCCGCGGAGGATGGGCCCGAGTTCCGAGCAGACGGATTCGCAGAGGAGGCCTTCGGCGGTGTGGCCGGGGTTCTGAGCGAGAAACTCGTGGAGTTGGGCGGGCGCGCCGTCGGCGAGTTCGTCGAATTGCGGGCAGGGCGCGGTTGCTTCGACGAGGCCGCGCTTTTCGAGATCCGCGATGAGACCGGCGAAGGCGGGGCGGAGTTCCGGTGTGACGCCGAGCGTTTCGGCGTCGACGGAGGAGCCGGATCGGACGCCCATGCCGCGGAGGCCGAGGGCGAGGTGGGCGGCGGCGAGATCGTCGCTGGCGGCCATCGCGGCTTCGAGGCGCTGGCGTCCGCGGATTTCGATGACGCTGCTGAGGGCGGAGTCCGCGGACGCCGCGAGAGAGTCGCGAGCGGCAGTGGCGTCGGTGGCGGAATTCGCGGGTGTGGCCGATCTGATCCCAATCGAGGTGATAAACGACGTTGCTCGGATCCGCTGGACGCACCGGCGCGACGAACGCCGGAGAGGCTGATGGCGCGGAAACCGTCGATCTGGACGCAGGGCTGGCCGTCGGCGTCGTAAAGGGCGAGACCGCCTTCGAGAAATTCGTCGCTGAAATCGCGGACGTCGGCGCGGACGTCGGCGGAGGCCCCGGGGGAGCGGAGGAAGAGGATGCGGCCGAAGCGGACGGGGAGTTTCATTTTGGCCCGGCGGTCTTCGACGGTCGCGGCGGCGGCGGAGAAGACGTGGAGGGCTCCGTCGAGGAGGACGGGGTGAAGGGCGTATTCGTTGGCGCGGGTGGCGGTGCGGTCAGAGAGGGCGACGCGACCGGCGGAGTGGCCGTTCGTGGCGCTGAGGCGGCGGAGGGGTTTGAACTCGGGGCCGTAGCGGAGGCCGAGGTCGGCGAGGTGTTGGTAGAATCCGTCGACGGGGACGTCGGCGTGGGAATCGGGCTGCCAGGTGGAGGTGCCGAACTCGTTTTCGGTTCGTTCGCCGCGGAGCGAGCCGACGACGTGGAGCGACCAGGAACTCTCCACGCGAGAGTGAATGGAGAAAGTGCGATTGACTTCGTCGACGGAGAGTTCGAGACTGAGAGTGCTGCGGGTCTTCTGGGATGAGGAGGGGCTTGCGGATCTCGAAATCCTCGATGGCGAAGGGGCGACCCTCGAAGAATTGAACGCCGACTTCGAGAGCGAGTTCGATGAATCCGGCGGCTGGGAAAATGACGCGCGTGTCGACCTTGTGGTCCTGGAGGTAGGCGAGGTGGCGGGCGTCGAGACGGGCGGCCCAGGTCGGATTGGCGCGCGGGAGGCGGCAGTCGAGGAGTCCGCGTCCGCCGGGAGAGAGGCGGCCGTCGCGCCAGTCGCGGGATTCGCTCCACCAGCGGGCGCGGTCCCAAGCGTAGGCGGGAGGTGCGATGAGGCGGCGGGAAGGGGAGATGGCGGAGAAATCGAGGGACGACTCCGGCTCGATGGAGGTCGAGGGCGGTATCGAGGAGGGTGCCGTGCTCGCGCTCGCGGCGGGCGGAGGCGACGATCGACGTTCGTCGGAGGCGTCGCGGTCGGTGAGGCATTCGCGGAGCGACTGGGCGAGGATCGGGTGGGCGCTGATCTCGAGCCAGACGTCGATCTCGTGGTCGGTGGCGACGGCATCGACGGCGTCGGCGAAGAGGACGGCCTGACGGATGCCGTCGGCCCAATGGGACGGCGACGCAGGTGGTGCCATCGCAGCGGGCGCCGGTGACCGTGCTGTAGAAAGGAATGGTAGCGGCCGACGGGCTGGAGGTCGGTGAGTTCGGCGGCGAGCGCGTCCGCTGCCGGCTGCATGAGGGCGTGGTGGAAGGGGTGATCGACGCGGAGGATGCGGGCGAAGACATTTTGCTCCTCCAACTCGGCGGCGAGGGGTTCGAGCGCGGAGCGGGGGCCGGAGAGCGTGACGGACTTCGGCGAATTGACGGCCGAGATCGTGATGGTTCGGTCGTGGCGGGCGGCGGCGCGTGGTGGCGTCTTCGGCGGAGAGGCCGACGGCCAGCATGGCGCCTTCGCCGCGGGCGCACTGCTCCATGAAGCGGGCGCGGAGGGCGATGAGTCGGGCGGCGGTGTCGAGATCGAGGATGCCGGCGAGGTGAGCGGCGGCGACTTCGCTGACGCTGTGGCCGACGATGGCGGAGGGTTCCACGCCCCACGAACGCCAGAGTTCGGCGAGGGCGATGTTCATCGCGAAGAGGGCGGGTTGGGCGATCTCGGTGCGTTGGATCTCGGAGGTGTCTTCGTCGCGGGCGAGCTCGGCGAGAAGGGAGAAATTGGTGTGCGGATCGAGGGCGCGGGCGGAGCGTTCGATCGAGGCGCGGAAGGTCGGCTCGTTGCGCCATGAGCTCGCGACCCATGGCCCACCACTGGGGCCCTTGTCCGCCGAGGACGAAGGCGACGCGGGGCGCGTGCTCCGGACGTGGGGTGAAGCTGGTGCGGACGTTCGGGCTTTCGTCGCCGCGAGCGAAGTCGGCGAATTCCTGAATGGCGGCATCGACCGAGTCCGCGACGAGCGTGAGTCGGTGGGCGTGGTGGTTGCGACGGGCGCCGAGCGTGTAGGTGAGATCGGGGAGGGTCGGCGAGCTGCCGTTGGCGTGGGAGCCGGCTTCGAGGGCGGCGCTGAGCCGCCCGGCCATGCTGCGAAGGGCGGCTTCGGACCGGGCGGAGACGACGAGCGGCCAGGCGCGGTTGGGCGTTGATGGTGCCGTGGCGTGAGGGGCTTCCGGAGCGGACGTGACGATGACGTGGGTGTTCGCACCGCCGAATCCGAATGAGTTCACGCCGACGTAGCGCGGGGTGGTTTTCTCGGGGAGGGGTTCGAGGGCGGTGGGGACGCGGAGTTTGAGCGTCTCGAAGTCGATGTGCTCGCTGGGTTGGTCGAAGTGGAGGCTGGCGGGGATCTGGCCGTGCTTGAGGACGAGGAGGGCCTTGATGAGACCGGCCATTCCGGCGGCGGTTTCGAGGTGGCCGAGGTTGGTTTTGACCGAGCCGATGGGAAGAGGGGTGGATCGATCGCCGCAGAGGGCTTCGGCGAGAGCGTGTGGCTTCGATGGGGTCGCCGACGGCGGTGCCGGTGCCGTGGGCTTCGACGAAAGTCGATGTCGCGCGGATCGACCCCGGCGTCGCGGCAGGCGTCGCGGACGAGGCGGGCCTGGGCCTCCGGGCTGGGGAGGGAGATGCCGTTGGTGTGGCCGTCCTGATTCATGGACGTGCCGACGATGACGCCGTGGACGGGATCGCCGTCGGCGATGGCGGCGGAGAGGGGTTTGAGAAGGACCATGGCGGCTCCTTCGCCGCGGACGAAGCCGTTGGCGTCGGCCGCGAAGGCGCGGCAGTGGCCGTCGGGTGAAAGCATGCCGGCTTGGGAGAATCCGATGAAGCCGCCGGGAGTGATCATGACGGTGACGCCTCCGGCGAGGGCCATGGGTCCGCGTCCGGTGCGGAGGTGTTCGCAGGCGGCGTGGACGGCGGTGAGCGCGGACGAACAAGCCGTGTCCATCGCGACGCTGGGGCCGGTGAGGTTGAGGCAGTACGAAATGCGGTTCGCGGCGATGCTGTGGGCGGTGCCGGTGGGCGAATGCTGGCCGATGCTGGAGGGGTCGTGCGGGGGTGGCCTGGATGATCTGGTAATCGTTGTGCGAGATGCCGGCGAAGACGGCGATGATCGGTCCCGTGCTCGAAATCGAGCACGACGCCGGCGTCCTCGATGGCTTCCCAGGCGGTCTCGAGGAGGAGTCGTTGCTGGGGCTCGATGTAGGGCGCTTCGCGAGGGGAGATGCCGAAGAATTGGGGGTCGAATTGATCGATGTTGCGGACGAAGCCGCCGCGTCGGGCGATGGATTTGCCGAGGATGCCGGGTTCGGCGTCGTAGAAGCGATCGACGTTCCAGCGGTCGGCGGGGATCTCGGAGACGGCTTCGCGAGCGTCGGTGAGGAGTTTCCAGAATGATTTGGTGTCGTTGACGTCACCGGGAAAGCGGCAGCCGATGCCGATGATGGCGATTCCTTCGTGATTCATAGTGCAGTGGCGAAAATGTTTGCGGGCATTGCGAGGCGTTGCGGAGTAACGGCGGACGCGGAATAGGTATTCAATCGAAGCCGCGAAGAATTGTGGTCGTTTTGCTCAGCGACAATTGCGAGACCTGGTCGCCGCAGGGCTACGGCTTCGTGGAAGGTCGGCGCTGGAGGCCACTGATCTACTGAATGGGGGCCATCAGGCGGGAAGCGCGGGCTTTGAGGCGGAAGAAGAAGCTGGCCTCGGTCATGTCGGTGACGAGGGTAGGCTCGCTGCGTTCGAAGTCGGCTTCGAGCATTTCTTTGACCTTGGTGGCGAAGTCGCGGTCGCGGATGGCGAGGGTGACTTCGAAGTTGAGGCGGAACGAGCGGTTGTCGAAATTCGCGGTGCCGACGGTCGAGAAGTCGTCGTCGATCAGGACGACTTTCTGATGCATGAAGCCCTCGGCGTAGCGGAAGACGCGGATGCCTTCGAGGATCGATGTCGGGCAGGTAGGCGAAGGACGAGTAGTAAACGAGGAGGCTGTCGGGATTTTTCGGCAGGAGGATTCGGACGTCGACGCCGCGGAGGGCGGCGAGTTGGAGGGCGTAGATGATGGGGACGTCCGGGACGAAGTAGGGGCTGGCGATCCAGATGCGTTTGCGGGCGTGGTTGATGGCGGCGAGGAACGTGAGGGCGCAGGTGTCGAGTTTGTCGGCGGGGCCGGTCGGGATGCTGAGGATTTCGAGATCACCGCCGTCCGGACTCGGTGAGGGCGTCCAGTCGAGATCGGCGAGGAGTTCCTTCGTCGCCCAATACCAGTCTTCGGTGAAGGGGACTTGGAGGAATTGGACCGAGGGGCCCTGGATCTCGATGTGGGTATCGCGCCAGGGAGAGAGGTCGGGATTGTGCCCGAGGTAGTCCATGCCGAAATTCAGCCCGCCGGTGAATCCGATGCGACCGTCGACGACGACGATCTTGCGGTGATTGCGGAAATTGATTTGGAAACGCCGGAGGTCGCTGGTCGAGCTGAAGGCGCGGATTTGGACGCCGCCCTTCTCGAGTTCGGCCAAGTATTCCTTCGTCAGACCCATGCTGCCGAGGGAGTCATAGAGGACGCAGACTTTCACGCCATCGCCCGCTTTGCGGATGAGGCGATCCTTGAGGGCGTTGCCGATCTTGTCGGGTCGGAGGATGTAATATTGGACGAGGATGTAGTCGGTCGCGGAGTCGATGGCTTCGAAAATGGCGTCGAAGGTTTCTTCGCCATCGATGAGGAGGCGGGCGTCGTTTCCTCGGGTGAAGGGGAAATCGGCGAGGGATTCGAGCTCGGAAATGAAGGGGTCGTTGGTGATGGCGCGGAGAGTGTCTGAGTTTTCGAGACTTTTCAGGATGCGATTGACGACCGGATCGACGGCGGCGGTGGTGTCCTTGCGTGCGACGACGTAGCCTTCGAAGTCGCTGTGCCCGAAGACCCAGTAGGCGGGGAGCGCGACGATGGGGATGGCGTTGAGAGCGACGACCCACGCGACGGCACCCTGCGGGGTGCGGTTTTCCATGATGGCCTCAACGGAGGTGAGAGCGCCGAGAATCTGCGCGATGACGAAAACGGCTGCGATGATGCGCTTGCGATAGGAGCGGAAGAGCCGCCAGACGGACTTCGGGCTGCGGGCGGCGCGCTCGAGGAAGGTCTTGAAGTGAATTCGCATCGGGAAGTGGGTGGGAAGTCGGTAACGGATCGGAGGCGAGGTGGCGACGCCATTGTGAATGCGGCGCAACGGAATCGAACGGAGGCGGTCGACTCCGGGGCGGGCACCGATAGGATCATCACGATGTGCGGAATAGCTGGAATGGTGGACTTGGTCGGGCGGCGGGTTCCTTCGGAGGAAGTGGTGCGGAAGATGGCGCGGGCGTTGGTTCACCGGGGGCCAGATGAGGAAGGGTTTCTCATCGAACCGGGAATCGCCCTGGCCTCGCGGCGGTTGAGTATTGTCGGCCTCGCCGATGGGCGGCAGCCGGTGCGGAACGAGGATGGGAACGTGCACGTGGTGTTCAATGGTGAGTTATTTGATTACGTCGAGCGGCGGGCGGAATTGGCTGAGCGAGGGCATGAGTTGCGGACTTCTTCCGACACCGAAATTATTCCGCATTTGTGGGAGGAGCAGCGGGAAGGGGTCTTCGAGGGGTTGCGGGGACAATTTGCGGTCGCGCTGTGGGACGGGCCCCGGCGGCAGCTGACGTTGGCGAGGGATCGATTTGGGATCAGTCCGCTTTATTGGACGCGGCAGGGCGACTGGCTCTTGTTTGCGTCGGAGATCAAGGGATTGCTGGCGTCGGGGATGGTGGAAGCGAAGGTGGATCGGCGGGGGATCAACCACGTCTTCTCGTTCTCGGCGATGCCGGGCCCGATCACGTGTTTTGAAGGTGTGAGTCTGCTCGGCGCGGGAAAGATGCTGCAGGTCACCAATGGCGAGATCAGCGAGCGGGCGTTTTGGGAAATGGATTTCCCGGACGCGGGGCAGGAGGACGATTCCCGCTCGCAGGTAGAACTCGTCGACAAATTTGACGAGCTGTTGACCGCAGCCGTGAAGCGTCGTCTGCGGGCGGACGTGCCGGTTGGTTCCTATTTGTCCGGCGGAGTCGACAGCAGCATGATTCTGGCGTTGGCGACGAAGCTGCATGGGGACGACGTGTCGACCTACACGATTCGGGTCGATGATCCGAAGCTCGACGAATTGAGCGCGGCCAGTCTGACGGCGAAGCACGTCGGAGCGAAGGCCCCGATTGTTCACGATTTCAAGAGTGAGGACGCGCTGGCGACCTACCCGAAATTAATTCAGGCGGTCGAGGCTCCGGTGATCGACACCTCGTGCGCGGCGCTGCTGCAGCTGGCGGAGAAGGTGAACGCGTGCGGCCAGAAAGTCGTGCTGACGGGTGAGGGGGCGGACGAGTGGCTGCTGGGTTACCCTTGGTATAAAATTTCCAAGGCACTCGGGTATCTGGATTCCATCCCCGGGTTGAAGCTGAGCGATCTTGCCAGGCGGGCCTACCTGCGGGCGAACAAGGTCCCGCAGTTCCCTCGCTCGCACCGTCGGGCCCTCGAAGTGAGCGCCGGCGGGCCGAACGCTTGGATCGATTCCTACGGACTGTTGGGGCTATCGAAGTTGCGGTTCTACGGGCCGGAGATGCGGGAGTTGATGGAGCGTGAGAAACCGTGGGACGAGTTGGGGTTAAACCTCGACCGGGCCCACAAATGGGATCCGGTCAACCGCGGAGTTTGGATGGCGGGTCGGGTCACGCTGGCCGGGCATCTGCTGATTTCGAAGGGCGACCGGGTGGCGATGGCGTCGTCGGTCGAGGCTCGCTATCCGTTTTTGGACGAGACGGTCTTTGATTTCCTGGCCACGCTTCCGCCGAAGTGGAAGATGCGGGGCTTCCGCGACAAACACTTGTTGCGGTTGCTGGCGGAGCGTTACTTGCCGGAGAAAATTTACCGGCGGGGGAAGGTCATTTTCCGGGCTCCGCTGGACAGCTTCCACGTCGATCCGGCTCCGAAGTGGGTGGAGCAGCTTCTCAGCGAAGATTCGCTGCGGCGGACGGGCTACTTCGACGTCGAAGAGGTCCGGCGTTGGCGGAAGGATTACGTCACGTTGAAGGCAGGCTCGATGCCGCGTCTTTCGGTCGAGATGGGATTGGTGGCGGTGGTGGCGACGCAGCTTTGGCACCACCAGTTTCTGGGTGGGAATCTGATGGAGTAAGGCTTGATCAGCTCAGGCGCGGGATTGCTCAACCGGAGTTGCCGAGCGCCTCGCGGGCAGCGGATTTTCTGGCCGAATCGTCCTTTTCTCGATCCGGCATCCTGAGCCCTTTCTCGATGAGTTTCCGCCCTTCACTGGTTCGGTCGAGTTTCAGGTAGACGAGACCGAGCTCGATGGGGTGCATGAGGCGGGCCTTGTCGAGGGAGTAGGCGCGCTCGAGCGAGGTGGCGGCGTCTTCGAGCGTCGGGGAGGGGAGGTCGCCGTAGGCGAGTTGGGCGACGGAGCGCTTGATGCCGGTGATCTCGGCGAGACCGGCCTGCCAGCGGCCAAGGATATGCCAGGCGGTGTCGTTGCGTTTGTCGAGAGCAAGGGTGCGGTCGACGGAGCGCTTGATTTCGCGGGAGGCCGCGACGCGGTCGCCGCCGCCGAGGAGGGGCAGCATCTTGCCGTAGGTGATCGCCAGGTCAATCTGTGCACTCGGGTCGCGGGGAGCCAGGCTGGCGGCGAGCCGGGAGTGTTCGACGGCTCGTCGTCCGTATTCGAGCTTGCGCGACTTGCTGCTGGTATCGGTCATGAGGTGCCGATATTGGCGGGCGATCCTGACCTGGAGGTCGGCGGATTTCGGGTCGATCTGCTCGGCCTGTTGGTAGATCGAGAGGGCCTTGTCGGCCTCGAAGCGACGGTCGAGGATGTCGCCCTGCTGGATGAGTTCCTGCGCAGTTTGAGCCCACGCTGCGGCGGAAGCGGCCAGTAGGAGAACGGGGAGGAGAGAGTGGATCATCCGCCTAGATCGTGGCGGCGGCCTCCCTGGCGCGGGAATTTCTCAGGAGGACGGCGGGCTGAATGATTTTCCCGAGGATTCGAGACCGAGTTCGACGAGGCGGGCGGCGTTGACGAGTTCCGCTTCGGAGCGTTTCGGGCCGATGAGTTGGAGGCTCGTTTTGCGGATGAGTTCGTCGTCGAGGGGGATGGGGATGGCGATGGCGGGGTTGCCCGCGTAGTTGACGGCGACGGTGTTTTGCTGGGCGAAGACGAGCGAGTCGATGATGGCGTTGCGGCGGAAGAAGGTCGGGATCGGGAGGGGGTTGGAGTTGACCGTCGGGAGGGCGATGAGGTCGACGCGGGCGAGTTCGCGACCGAGCGTGCGCTGCCAGGCTTTCTGGCCGAGGACGGCTTCGCGGTAATTTTCTTCGGAGGTCAATGAACCCGCAAAAATGGTTTCTTTCGCCCGCGAGCTGACTCCGCGTTCGTCGCGGATGGCCCAATTGGTCCGGGCTCCGTCGGTCACGGCGATGGTGGCTCCGTGTTTGTCGGCTTGTTCCCACGCTTCGGCAAATGCGTCGCTGAGTTCGACGAGTTCGAAACCGGCGGCGAGGAGGGCGCGGTCAACGGCGGCTTCGATGTTGGAATCGGTGCCGTCGATCCGGAGACGACCGACGCGGATCGCCGGACCGACGGGGGCGGCGGCGATGGCGCGCTGGTATTTCGCATTGAACCCCGCTTGGAGGAGATCCATGCCGCGGACGAGTTCCGGGATGGTGCGGGCGAGGGGACCGACGGTGTCGAGGTGGTCCGGAGAGAGGGGATAGACGCCCTCGAGAGGGACGAGGCCGTAGGTGGTTTTCAGTCCGTAGACGCCGGACCAGGCGGCTGGGACCCGGACGGATCCGGCGGTGTCGGTGCCGAAGGCGACGTCCGCGAAGTCTGACGCGACGGCGACGGCGGAGCCGCTGGAAGAGCCGCCGGGGACGCGGGGCAGAGTGCTCTGGGCGGCGATCGGACTCGGCGGCGTGCCGAAGTGGTTGTTCACGCCGGCGGGACCGATCGCGAATTCGCTGAGGTTGGCCTTGCCGACGATTATGACA
Organism: uncultured Verrucomicrobiae bacterium; assembly: GCA_963740185.1. Classification (GTDB taxonomy): domain Bacteria; phylum Verrucomicrobiota; class Verrucomicrobiia; order Chthoniobacterales; family JAATET01; genus CAVVKW01. The sequence goes on along the minus strand of CAVUDH010000018.1, from coordinate 78,401 downwards.
TCCTGACTGGCCCGGGCGCGGTCGAGGAGGGGGGCGTCGCGGGTGGCTGGGGCCAGCGTCCTGGAGAAATATTCGGACCCGGCAGTGGTGACGCTCCCGCGAACGTCGATGAGGTCCTTGACGGCGAGTCGAAGCGCGTCGGGACGTTCTTCGACGTCAAAACGGCTGATGAAAACTTTCCCGGCGAGACGTTCGCGTTGCTCCTCCGGTGAAGTTGCGCAGCCTACGGTAATGAGAACCAGCGGGAGCGCGGCGAGGAGAAGGATCTGGCGGATTGGCAACATGGCCGGAATAGAACAGCAGGGTACGACCGCTGCCAAGGCTGGGAGATCGGTTTGCAAGGTGCCTGGTCGGCGAAATTCTTGCTTTGCAATTGACGAAGAGATAGAGGTTCCCGCGATCCAAGGGCAGTTAGCTCAGCGGTAGAGCGGCTCGTTTACACCGAGTTGGTCGGGGGTTCGATCCCCTCACTGCCCATTTTCTTCAAGATTTTGAGACCGCCGGGGGTTTGCGGTTCGATTATCCCACCATGAATGGATTGAAAATGGTTGCCGCGGTCGCGGTGCTGGCTGGTGTGGTGGGTTGCGAGACGATGTCGACGGGGCAGTTGATGCAGACGGGGCTGGAGGCGGCGATTCGGAATTACGCGGGACAGGACGTGTCGCCACGAGCACCGCGGGACGCTTACCGCCGGACGGGGAATTACGATTACCAGCGTGCTCAGGATCGGCGCTACGTTCGGGAATCGACGGGTTACCAGCGGCTGGGTCCTTACACGGACGCTCGCGGGCAGCGCTACGTGGTAGTGCGGGAATACTTCAGCGACGGATCGTATCAGGATTCGCCGCAGCTTTTTTGAGCGGTCGGGGATTCGAAGGGCCGCCTGGGGCGGTTTTGAAGGTGGAGTCTCGGGCAGGATGCCCTCGACGGCAGGCTGGAAGCCTGCCGCTCCCCGTGATTTGCGCTTTGCGTCGATCAATGGAGATGAGCATCTTCTTCGAACTTTGAAGAAGCCGTTTTCTCTCTTTCTCGCGCTGCGTTATCTGAAGCCGAAGCGGACTTTCGTTTCGGTGATCACCTTGATTTCCATCGTCGGTGTGACGCTGGGGATCATGGTCCTCATTCTCGTGATGTCGGTGATGACGGGTTTCGAGCGGGAGCTGCAGGCGAAGGTGCTGGGCTTCGAACCTCACGTGGTGGTGATGGGCGGGGTGCTGAGGGATTGGCAGGAGATCGAGGAGAAGGTCAGTACTCTGCCGGACGTGGAGGCGGTGGCTCCGTTCGTCCAAGGACCGGTGATCGTGGAGTTCGCCAACCAGCGGAAGACGCCGATCATGCGGGGCATTGATCCCGAGAAGGAAAAAAACCTCACGCAGATCAGCGAATTCATCGTGGCCGGGTGAATTCGATCTGAACGGAGACAATTGCATCGTCGGGGCGGACTTCGCGCGGGACTACGGGCTGATGGTGGGGGACGTGCTGACGATCTACTCGCCGGAGAACGTGGAGGCGGTGCTCTCGAAATTGGATTCCATGGAGACGGATGGCGGGTCTGACCGGGCGAAGATCGAGGAGGTGAAGCAATTGATCGTTCCGACCGAGCTGACGGTGACGGGGATCTTCCAGAGCGGCCGCTACGCTTACGACAGTCAGTACATTTTCGTGCCGCTGTATGTCGGGCAGGAAATTTACGGCCTCGATGGAGACGTGCACGGGTTGGGGGTGGAGGCGAGCGCTCCGTTCCAAGCCGAGCAGGTTAAGCGCGAGATCATGTCGACGATCGGGCCGGTGGTGAATGCTCTGACGTGGGTCGATCTCAATAAGCAGCTTTTCGAGGCGATCGCGATGGAGCGGACGGTGATGTTTTTCCTTCTCATGTTCATCGTCCTGGTGGCGGCGTTTGGGATCATGAACACGTTGATCACGGTGACGGTGCAAAAGACGCGCGAGATCGGGATCATCAAAGCGCTCGGTGCGCGGACCTGGCAGATCATGGGTGTGTTCGTTGCGCAGGGGATGGTGGTCGGGTTTTTCGGCGCGATTACGGGCCTGGCGAGTGGGATCGTGATGATTCAATTTCGGAACGATCTGATGCGTTTTTTGGGATCGATCGGGATCGAGGTCTTTCCGGCGTCGGTTTACCAATTCCAGGAAATCCCGGCGGCGGTGGTGCCGTCGGACGTGGCGGTGATCTGCGTGAGCGCGTTCGTGATTTGTTCCTTGGCGGCGCTGGTGCCGGCTTACGCGGCGGCGCGGCTCGATCCGGTGAAGGCGCTGCGTTACGAGTAGTCGAAGGATCAATTTTTCACTGGCACCGGATGCCTCAGGGATGAATAGTTAGCGTCCTCTCATGCGCCCCATCTCCAAAGTTTTCCTGTTACTGCTCGTCGCGTTCGTCGCTTACTTGGCGTGGCCTCGGTCGCCGTCTTTGCGTGGATTTGAACCAGCCGAGTTGGCCAAGCTGCGGGTGGAGGCCTGGCAGGATGAGCGTGCCAGCTCGGGGCTGGGAGCGGTGTTCACGGTCTTTCGGATTTACTCGGAGCAATACGGATTCCCGCCAGTGGCGAGCTTTCGAATCGCTCAGAATGAGATTTCGGCGGAAAAGATCGTTCAGAAAGCGCTGGGGACGGCGGAGGGTGACCGGAGGGCGCTCGTGGTGCTGCAGGAAAAATACGCGCTGATCGGACGCCAACTCGGGGAGGAATTGGACACCGATGCGTGCGCGCGGGGCGAGTTGGCCTGGCGAGTGATCGAGGCCGAGGAAGGTTCGTCGGAGTCGGTCGCCAAGGCGCTGTCGGGTTGGCTGGGGAGTCTTTACGGAGTGGGACCGGATCAATTTCGCGGAGCGGCTCGTCAGTTGGCGGGTGCTCGCGCGGTCCTCCACGGTGCCAGCCTTCCGCAAGGCTACTACGATCCGAATCGGGCGGCACTGGAGTTGGCGACCGACGGATACAGTCAGGTGGCGGATACCGTCAGCAGCACGAAAGCGTCGGGCGGTCAGTGAGGGGGCGCGGCCGTGCCGTGGCGGAGCAGGTCGGACGGTGGGCGCTGGCGATGTTTTTCGTTGCGGCGGGGATCAATCATTTTGTCTTTCCGGCGACTTACGCGGGAATGGTCCCGGACTGGGTCCCGTGGGTGGGGGCGGCGGTTTTCTGGAGCGGCGTGGCGGAGGTCGTCGGTGGAGTCGGGGTGTTGGTCCCGGCATTGCGACGCGCGGCGGGCTGGGGATTGATCGCGGTGTTGGTGGCGGTCTTTCCGGCGAACGTGGACGCTGCGGTGAACGGGATGGAATTGTTCGGCGGTCCAGTGCCGGGGTGGGTGTTGTGGGTGCGGCTCCCGGTGCAGGGCGTGTTCATCGCGTGGGTGTGGTGGGTTTGTTTGCGCCCCGGGGCGCGGCGCTGAGAGGTGGGGCGGTGGGACATTCATTTTGTTCGAAGTTTGCCCGCAGGCGACTAGCTTCCGGGCTGCGATGAATGAAAATGACGTTGACCCCGCTCTCGTCGGGGGAGGGGCGACTCAGACCAACGAGCTGATCCTGGCCGGGATCGAGGCGGCACCGGTGGGAACCTACGTTCTCGATGATCGGCTCCGCATTCGCTACGTGAACGAGCAGGCGTTGGTCGCGTTTGGCGAGGTCAATCCGTTGATTGGTCGGGAGATGGGGGAGGTCCTCGCGATCCTTTGGCCGGCTGAGAGTGCGCGGAATCTGGTGGCGATTTTCCGCCACACCCTGGCGACGGGAGAACCGCACTTTTCGCCCCGGTTCACGGCGTGCCGGGCGGACAGCGGGATCGAGGAGACTTACGAGTGGGAACTGCGGCGGATCGTGACGGTGTCCGGCGCGAGCGGGCTGGTCTGTTATTTTCAAAATCTGACCGAGCGGCAACTCGTTGACGACGCCTTGCGGTTGAGCGAGGAGCGGCTGCGGACGTTGATCTCGGTGGTGACGGACATTCCCTGGCGGACGGATGCCGAGGGGGCTTTCGTCGAGCCGCAGGGGGCGTGGGAGCGCTACACGGGTCAGTCGTGGGAGGAGCATCGGGGGGACGGTTGGGCCCAGGCCTTTCATCCGGACGACCGGGTGGCACTGAATGATCGTTGGCGGGAGGCCGTGCGGGGGGAGGGGGATGGTTACGCGGGCGGGGGTCGCTTGTGGCACGCGGCGAGCGGGACGTGGCGGTTCGTGATGGCCAAGGCGATGGCAATACGGTCGCCGGACGGGAGCGTGCGGGAGTGGGTGGGGGCCTGCACCGACGTCGACGACTCGCGGCGCGCGCTGGCGGATGTCGAGCGGGTGTCGCGGGCGAAGGACGATTTCCTCGCGGCGCTCAGTCACGAGCTGCGCACTCCGCTGACCCCGGTGCTCATGACGGCGAGCGTGATGGAGGGGGATCCTTCGCATTCCGAAGACGTGCGCGAGGCCTTCGCGATGATCCGCCGAAACGTCGAGCTGGAGGCCCGGTTGATCGACGATCTGCTGGACCTGACCCGCATTTCTCACGGGAAGCTCCAGCTCGAGCTGGTTCCGACGGATCTGCACGTCTTGCTGCGGCGGACGCTGGAGATCGTCGGTGGGGGCACCGCCGGGGCGCGGATCGAAGTGGAACTCGGTGCCTCCGATTACCACGCCAAAGTCGACTCGGCGCGGATGCAGCAGGTTTTTTGGAATTTGCTCAAGAACGCGTTGAAGTTCACTCCGGTCGGCGGGAGGGTCGCGGTGGCGACGCGCAACGATGGCGAAGGGGGAATCGTCGTCTCGGTGGCGGACAGCGGGGTCGGGATTTCTGCCGAGGCGCTGCCGGGGATCTTTCGCGCCTTTGAGCAGGGCGACGCCCGGGGGCAGATGCAGTTTGGCGGCCTGGGCCTGGGGCTGGCGATCTCCGCCGCCATCGTGGAGGCGCACGGGGGAACGATCCGGGCGGAGAGTGAGGGGACTGGGCAGGGTTCCGTTTTCTCGATTTTGCTGAGCGGGATGGATGCGCCGCCCTCGCCGGAGGAAGCGAAGGCGACCGTCGCGGTCGAGAAATGTGCGCGGGTTCTGGTCGTCGAAGATCACGACGAGACGAGGACCGTCTTCGAGCGGATGTTGAAACGGCGGGGACACGTGGTGACGACGGCGGGTTCGTGCGCGGAGGCCAGGGCGGCCTTCGAGCGGGGGGAGTTCGATGTGGTGATCAGCGATCTGGGATTGCCCGACGGGAGCGGACTGGACTTGATGCGGGCTCTGCGGGCCGTTCGCGAGGTCCCGGCGATCGCGCTGAGCGGTTACGGCATGGAAGAAGACCAACGGCAGACTGCGGCGGCCGGGTTCGCGCGGCATCTCGTGAAGCCGGTGGATTTCCAGGACCTCGTGCGGGCGCTGGACGAGGTGCTGGGGTGACGTCGCCCGACCGGTGGCGAGGTTCGTTTATCGGAGCATTTCGTCGGCGGCTCGGGAGCAGCCTCGTGGAAGGGCGGTGGGGTCTCGGCCGATGAGTTCGAAATTTTCGCCGCGGCGGATGGCGAGGTCACGGGTCTGGATGGCGACGCAACTGCCGAGGTTGGCGGCGTCGAAGAGGCGGAGGACGCCGGTGTCGCCGTCGGGGACTTCGGTGTTGTTTTCCGGGTCGATGACGAGGCCGCGCGCCCAGGGTGGATGCTGGTGCGGGCGGCCGAGGGCGCGGGTGTAGAATTGGGAGGAGAGCTCGGTCATGCCGTATTCGTTGACGATGGAGTCCGGCGGGAGCCCGAGGTGGTGGGTGAAGCGGGCGTAGAGCTCGGGCTTGGTGGTGGTGCGGCGGGTGCCTTTGTAGCCGCCGGTCTCGACCGCGAGGGTGCCGGGAGGGAGGTCGAGTTGGCGGTCGCCGAGGTGCTCGAACCAATCGAGGAAGGCGAGGGCGGTGCCGAAGAGGACGGTCGGGGAGCGGCGGGCCAGCGATTCGACGGCGGACCAATCGGAGCCGGGGAACTCGGCGGCGATCCAGTCCGCCATGCGGCTGAGCGAAGAATGCGGAGTCGAAGAGGCGGCGGGGACGAGGGAGACGACCGGCCCCGCGTCGGCGAGTCCGGCGCGATCCCAGCCGACGGTTGCCGCGAGGTGGTAGAGCTCGAGTGAGCGGAAGTGGTGCTGCCCGTAGCCTTCGCCGGTGGTGCCGCTGGTGTGGAAAGTGGCCACGGTCTCGGCAGCGGGAAAACAGCGGACGTCCGTTTGCTTGAAGATCTGCTGGGGGAGAGCGGGGATGGATTTCCAATCGGTCACCGTCGGAAAGGCTGCGCAGTAGCGGTCGTAGGCGGGGTGGGCGGCGCGCTGGAAGGCGTGAATGGCGAGGACGATTCCGTCGAAATCCTCGGTGGAGTCGCCAGCGATCCAGGTGGCCAGACGGGTGGTGAGGGATTCGGAGGATGCGGGCACGTCGCAGGAGCCGGGCAGCCTAGCGCCGCCGAAGGCGATTTCCAACCCCAAGGAATTGTCCGGGATGATCGCGGTATAAGTAATTTATTCGCTGGAAGGAGTTATCTGGATGCACTTTAATTAACTCATGTTTCGCAGTAGTACTCTTGCGACTGTCACGATTTCAGTTGTGCTGATGGGTTTGGTTGGCGTGGGAGCTGTCTATCTGAGCGAGAGTGCGCGGCTTCGAGGGGTTGCGGAGGCCGAGATGCGGGAGCGGTCGAGGGTGACGGAGATTTTTCTCCGATCGAAACTGAACGATTCGGCGGAGACGTTGTTGGCGCTGGCGGACGGAGAAGCGATGGCGGCCTTCGCGGCGGGAGACGGTCGTGGCGGGCGGGAGGAATTGTTGGCCGAGGCGCGGGGGCTCGCGAGGTTGAGCCTCGACGTGGACCAGGTGCGGGTCCTGTCGGCGACGGGCCGGGAGTTACTGCGGGTGAACGCGGGTGGCGAGGTAGTGGCTGACGCGGATCTCCAGGATAAGTCCGCGCGGGATTATTTCACAGCGGGAAAGAATCTCGAAGCCGGGGAGGTGATGCTGTCGGAGTTCGACCTGAACGTCGAACGCGGGGAGGTGGAGAAGCCCTTTCGGCCGGTGGTACGATTGATGACGCCGATGTTGGATGCCAACGGGGAGTTCTTTGGGCTGGCGGTGGTGAATTTGAACCTCGAGCGAATCTTCGCAAGCCTCGCGCGGGCTTATCCTCGGGAGGATTTTTCGGTCGAGATGGTGGATTCGCGGGGCTACTGGGAGCGCGCGACGGATCCGGAGTCGGAGTGGGGCGAGCAGATCCCGGAGCGGGCGGGAGAGACGCTGGCCAGGCAGAATCCGGAGCTGTGGCGGGCGATCGGTGAAGATCCATCGGGCGAGCGGAGGATCGGGGGCGATCTTTACGTTTGGATTCGGACTTCCTTCGCGGAGCGGGCGGGTGACGGGTCGGCGACTGGTCCGATCCGGTTCGAAGCGGAGGATTTTCACGTGATCCTCTCGTGCCTGCCGGCGGGCCAGATGCACGACATCCTCTGGCCGATTCGGGCGTTGAGCGGGGCGACGGCTGCGGTCCTGGGATTGGCCGGGGTGGGGCTACTCACCGGACTGAGGCAGCGGCGGCGGGAGCAGGTGGCGGCGGACACGGCGTTGCGGACGAATCAGGAGAGAGTGACGGAGATCCTGGCTACGGCACCGGTCTCGCTGTGGGAGGAGGATTGGTCGGAGGTGATGGCGGACCTGGACGGGCTGCGCGCCGAGGGCGTGACGGACCTCGGGCGATATCTGGAGGAGCAGCCGGATTTCGCGGCGCGGGAATTGGCCAAAGTCCGGATCGTGGCGGTGAACGACGAGGCGGTGCGGGTCTTCGAGGCGGAGCGGGCGCAGGATTTGACGGGATCGAAGGGGGCGATTTACGGCGGCATGACCGGGGAGACGGGCTTCGGGCGGGAGCTGACGGCGCTGTGGGACGGCGAGCCGATGTGCTCCGCCGAGGTCCCGCTGCGGACAATGGCGGGCCGCGAGATCGAGACGGCGATGCGGGTCCGCTTCCCGGCGGCGGGGGGGAAGTCGGCCCGGGTGCTGGCGGGCATGATGGATATCACGGAGCAGAATGCCGTGCGGCGGGAGCGGGACCAGGTGGTGGCGATGAACGCCGCGCTCGTGAATGTGCTCGACGACGCGGTCTTCGTGATCGACCCGGAGGAAATGCGGTTCCTCGACGCGAACGAGGCGGCGGTGGCTAGCATCGGTTTGTCGAGCGAGGAACTTTTCAAGATCGGGCCGCACGACATCAAGCCGGAGATGACGCGGGACGAGGTGCAGACGGTGCTGCGGCGGGCGGTGGCGGGCGGCAGCGTGGAGACGATCCGGACGCAACACCAGCGGGCGGACGGGCGGACTTTTCCGGTCGAGATCGTGGTGAAGCGCTTTCGCAGTGACGGACGGTGGTTGATCGTGGCGGCGGCGCGGGACATGACGGATCGCGAGGGTTACGAATCGGAACTGCTGCGGGCGAACCAGCGGTTGGCGAGTTCCAACCGCGAGCTGGAGCAGTTTGCCTACGTCGCGTCGCACGATCTCCAGGAACCGCTGCGGATGGTGGCGAGTTTCTCGCAGCTGCTGTCGAAAAAATACGGCGATCAATTGGACGAGCAGGCGCAGCGATGGATCGCGTTCGCGGTGGACGGAGCGAGCCGGATGCAGAAGTTGATCAACGACCTGCTCGAGTTCTCCCGGCTGACGACGCGGGTGCGGGAGCACGAACCGGTGGATGCGGGGGCGATGCTGGACGCGGGGCTGGCCAATCTGACGATTGCCATCGAGGAGTCGGGGGCCAACATCGAGCGGAGCGACCTCCCTCGGGTTGTCGGCGACGGTCGCAGCTTGCGCTGCTTTTCCAGAATCTGCTGTCGAACGCGCTGAAATACCGGGGCGAGGATCCGCCGAGGATTCGGGTCGAGGCGGGACCGGCAGAGGGCGACGACGCGCGGAACGAGGCCGGCGCGCGGATGTGGGAGTTTCGGGTGACCGACAACGGGATCGGAATCGCGCCGAACCATCGCGAGCAGGTGTTCGTGATCTTTCAAAGGCTGCACACCCGCGAGGAATACGCGGGTACGGGGATCGGGCTCGCGATGTGCCGCAAGATCGTCGAGACGCACGGCGGACGGATCTGGATCGGCGACGGCGACGGCGGATCGGGCACGCGTTTTTCCTTCACCCTCCCGCATTACCAATCACCCCCGAACCCATGAATCCATCCGACCAACGCCCCATCGAAATCCTGCTCGTCGAAGACAACGCCGGTGACGTCGAACTCGCCCGCAACGCGCTCGAGTCCAGCCGCATCGTCAACTGCATGCACACGGTGCGGGACGGCGAGAAAGCTCTGGCCTACCTGCGGCGGGAGCCCGGGTTCGAGGAAGTGGTGCGACCGAATCTCGTGTTGCTGGATTGGAACCTGCCCCGGCTGTCGGGTCGGGACGTGCTGCGGGCCATCAAGGCGGACCCGGGCTTGCGGCGGATCCCGGTCGTGATCCTGACGACCTCCAGCGCGGAGCGGGACGTGGTGAGCGCGTATGACGGTCACGCGAATTGCTTCATCACGAAGCCGATCGACATCGGGCAGTTTTTCGAGGTGGTGAACGCGATCGAAAGTTTCTGGCTGTCGGTGGTGGTGCTGCCGGGTGCGGAGGAATTGGACGAGGAGGCTGGAGCGTGAATCTGCGGACGATGGCGATGGGTGGCAGCGGGGTGCCGCAGCGGGTGCTGCTGGTGGAAGATAACGCGGGCGACGTGGAGTTAATCCGCACGTATCTGGCGGAGAGTCAGACGATGGCCTTCGACCTCGAGGTGAGACCGACTCTGGAGGGCGCGCAGGAAGCGCTCGGTGCCGGGGAATGGGACGGCGTTCTGCTGGATCTCGGGCTGCCGGATGCGGAGCGCTTCGAGGCGCTGGAGGAGTTGCGAGCGAGCTGGGAGCAGCTGCCCATCGTGGTGCTGACCGGTCAGGACGACTCCGTGGTCGGCGTGGACGCGATCCGGCGCGGGGCGTGCGACTATTTGTCGAAGAACGAGATCTCGTCGGAGCTCCTGGTCCGCACGCTGGTGTACGCGATCGAGCGGCGCAGGACCCAGCAGTCGCTGGCCGCGAAGGAAGAGCTTTATCGGGAGCTCTTCGACAACACGCTGGATGGATTGGCGGTGCACGCGGTGAGCGACACCGGGGACGAGTTGGCCTTCGACGCGCGGTTCCTGGCGGTGAACGACGCCTTTCTGGAATACATGGGGAAGACGCGGGAGCAGATTGTGGGCCGCTCGGTGTGGTCCGTGTCAGCGGAATTGGCAACGGTCTGTCGACCGGTTTTTCGCGACGTCGCGCTGAACGGGGGATCGCGGCAGACGAAATTTCACCTCAAACCGCTGGACCGGACGTTCGAGGTCTCGGCGTTTCGGAACGCTCCGGATCAGGTGACGGCACTTTTTTGCGACGTGACGGAGAAGCTGCACGCCGAGCACGAGATCACGGAGCAGCGGCAGCTGCTGGATCGGGTCGAGGGCGCCGCGCTGATGGGGAGCTGGCGGCGAAATCTCCAGACGAACGCGGAGCTTTGGTCGCTGGGGATGTATCGCATCTTCGAGCGACCGGTCGCGGCGGGCGCGCCGCCCTTCGCGGAGCAGAGCGGGCTGTTCGACGAAGGGGAATACGAGAAGCTATGCGCCGTGGTGAATGGCGCCGTGACCCACGGGCGACCGTATCGTCTGGAAGTGCGGCGGAAGACGGCGGGTGGCGCGGTGCGCTGGCTCGAGGCGCAGGGATTCCCGAGTCGCGACGAGGTGGGGGACGTCACGGAGATCGTGGGGTTCCTGCGCGACGTGTCGGGGGAGCGGGAGGCGGAGTCCCAGGTCCGGCTCCTCGCGACGGTCGCGCGCACCACGGATAATCTGGTAGTGATCACCGACGCCTTTCGCAAGATCGTCTGGGTGAACGACGCCTTCGAGCGGGTGAGTGGCTACCGGCTGAAGGACGTCCGGGGCCGGTATCCGCGCGAGATCCTCAACGGTGAGGAGACGGACCTCGCGGCCGTCGAAGAGATGGAGCAGCGGCTGGCGCGGGGGGAGCGGGCGCGGGTGGAACTCGCGAACTACGCGAGCGACGGGCGGCTGTATTGGGTGGCGCTGTCGGTCGAGCCCCTCCGGGACGAGAACGGGCGGATCGAGCATTTTGTCTCCGTCGGGGTGGATGTCACCGAGCGAAGGACGGTGGAGAATGACCTCCGGGAGGCGCGCAACCGGGCGGACGCCGCGAGCCACGCGAAATCGCAGTTTGTCGCGAACATGAGTCACGAAATCCGCACGCCACTGAACGCGATCCTGGGGATGTGCGAACTGGTGCGCTCCGATCCCGCGTCAGAAGAAGCGGAGAAATACCTCGAAACGATCAGCGCGAGCGGTGACACGCTGCTGGAGTTGATTTCGGCCATTCTCCATTTTTCGCAAATCGAGGCCGGTCGGATCGAGCTGCGCCAGAAGAGCTTTTTGCCGGCCCATCTGGCGAGCGAGTGCCTGCGGATGGAGACCTGCTCGGCGGATGGGCGGGGATTGAAGATGACTTCGATCATCGACCCGGCGGTCCCGACCGCGATCCAGGGAGACAAGGATCGGCTGCGACAGGTGTTGGTCAATCTTCTGAGCAATTCGATCAAGTTCACCCGGGAGGGCGAGGTGACGTTGTCGGTCGAGCCGGGGCGGGGGTTGATCGAGGGACCGGCAGTGCGGTTTGCGGTCCGGGATACCGGGATCGGAATTGCGGGTTGCGATCAGAGCGTTGTCTTCGAGAGTTTCCGGCAGGTCGACGTGAGCGATTCCCGGGAGTTTGGCGGGGCCGGTCTGGGGCTCGCGATCTGTCGGCGGCTGGTGGAGTTGATGGGTGGACGGATCGGAGTGCAGTCGGAACTCGGGGTGGGGTCGGAATTTTTCTTGGAGATCCCGCTCGTCCCGGCCGATCTGGATGAACCCCGCAGCGAAGTCGGGCGCGCTGGGGTGGACGAGGGGCTTGCCGAGAAGTGTCCGCTGCACATCCTGGTCGCCGAGGACAGCGCCATCAATCAGCGACTGATCGCGGCAGTCCTTCGCAAGATGGGCTACCGGCCCGATCTGGTGGCGGACGGGGCGCAGGCGTTGGACGCAGCGCGCGAGCGGCACTATGACGTGATCCTGATGGATCTGCAGATGCCAGTGATGGGCGGACTGGAGGCCAGTCGCGAAATTCTCGAGGAATCCAAGTTGAAACCGAGTGGAGAGAGTCCGCAGATCATCGCGCTGACGGCCAACGCGCAGGCCGAGGAGCGCGAGAGGTGCCTGGCGGCGGGAATGGTGGAGTTCCTCACGAAGCCCATGCGCAATTCAGAACTCGCGCTGGCTCTCGGTGCGGCCTACGGGAGGGCGGTGCACGCGGTGGTGTGAGTCACGCAGCGGCGGGAGGCTGGCGTAGACTGGAGGATGAGAGTTCATAGTTGAGAGCTGAATGCCTGAGATTCAACCGTTCGCTCAACTTGGAGCGCTCAGTTTCAGAGCAAGAGCTCTTCCCTTTTAGCAAAGGAACAGCGTGGCGGTTTGGAAGCGGGAGAAACCCGGGAATCGGCAGACCGCTCCGACGATAACATCTGAATTCTTGAACCGCAGATTTCCGAGAGGACGCAGAGAAACAAAAGCCCATGGTTCGCGAGCACGGCTCACCATCCGTGCAATCTGGGCGATCTGTGGTTTCCTTGTATTTCCCGGAATTCAAACGCCTCCACCGTAGCAGATTACGGAATGGGTTACTCAGGAGGGTTAATCCTGGTCCCACGCTTCGAACGTCAGCCGCAGGTCCCGCTCGAGCTCGGTGATCTGGCGGCGCTCGTGGGACTCGATCAGGCAGATCGAGACACCCGTCCGACCGGCCCGGGCGGTGCGTCCAGCGCGGTGGGTGTAATATTGCCGCTGCTCGGGGAGCTGCCGGTGGATCACGAAGGACAGCCCTTCGACGTCGATCCCCCGGGCGGCGACGTCGGTCGAGATCAGGAAGCGGGTCCGCTCGTTCTTGAATCCGCGCATGACCTTGTCGCGGTCCTTTTGACTGAGATCGCCCTGAAGCACGTCGACCGAGATCCCGCGTTTCTCCAGCTCGCTGCCCAACTTGATGGCGCCGGCGCGGGTGCGGCAAAAGATCATCCCCCGATCGGCGTCGCGGCTTTCCAGAAAATCCGCGATCCAGTCGTCCTTGTCGGCCCGGGCGCAGATGACAAATTGGTGCGAGATGTTGCGATTCACCACCTGAGTCTTCTCGACCCTGATCGTTTTCGGATCGGGCCCCATGCAGTCCGCCACGAGCTTCTGAATTTTGTCCTGAAAGGTGGCGGAAAATAACCACGTGCTGCGCCGCGAGGCCGTCAGTTTGACGATTTGCGCGACCTCGGTGCGGAATCCCATGCTGAGCATTTCGTCCGCCTCGTCGAGAATGAGGTGCTGAACCGAGTCGAGGCGGAGGGCGTCGACCTTCAGCAGATCGAAGAGACGACCGGGGGTCGCCACGACGATGTGGGTGGGGCGCTTGAGGCGTTGGACCTGGAGGGCGATCTTGTCACCGCCGCCGGTGACCTCGACGAAAATTTTGCGTTCGCAGAACCGCGTGTAGCGGAAGAGGTGCTTGCCGATCTGCTTGGCGAGTTCGCGGGTCGGGGAGAGGATCAGACCTTGGAGAGCTGGGTTGGCGGGATCGATTTTTGTCAGCAGGGGCAGGCCGAACGCGGCGGTCTTACCGGTCCCGGTCTGGGCCTGGGCGACGAGGTCGCCGCCGTTTTTGATGAGATACGGAATCGCGCTTTCCTGAATGGAGGTCGGGGTGGAAATGCCGAGCGCGTCGAGACCGCGGACGAGATCCTCCGGGACTCCGAGTTGGGAAAATGAGGACATGGAGACTGCGGATGGTGCACGCGGGCGGGAGGATTGACGAGCTGCGAAAGCGCGGGAGGAATGCAAATCTCGCGCAGAGGCGTAGAGACTCGGAGGATTTCAGGAACTCGGAATGACCTCATCCCTCCGCGACTTTGCGATCGGGCTACAGACCCAGTGCCGCGAGGAGATCGGGGCGACCGCGGAGGGCGCGCTTGGCGATGCGGCGGAATTCGCTGACCCACGCCTTCAGGGATTTCGCCGCCTTGTCGCGGTCGGCGGTGGCTTTCTGGGCCGCGCCTGCGGCGCGTTTGGATCCGGCGGAGAGGTCGCCGAGGAGCTTGAGACCGGCGAGTTCGGCGTCGAGCCGGGCGGGTGAGTAGCCGCGACGGGTGAGGCTCTCGGTGTAGGGCGCTTTTTTACCGGCGGAGTAGGCGGATTTGGCTTCGGTGAGAAATTTCTGCAGATCGCGAGGCATCGAACCGTTGAGCCCGAGGGCGGCTTTGTCAGCCTTATCAGTGAAAATCGCGCGGGCCGTCTCGCGGTAATCCGTGTAGTCACCCTGCTCTTCGGCGAGGGAGGCGGCGAGGCGATCCTGCGCGGTGTCGGCCTTGCTCATGGCTGCGGCCCGGGCTTCGAACGCGGCCTGGGCGGGCTCCTGAAGGTTCGTGATCGCTTCGTCGAGCGCGGCGGGTTCGTAGCCGAGCCCGCTGATGATCTCTTGGAGTTCGGAGCCGTCGCGGGCGGTCTCCATGAGCGTGAGCGCGGCGGTGATGTCATTCGCCAGGCGTTGATCCTGATCGGCAAGCTTGCGGCGGGCTTTCGTTACGGAGCTGGTGGTGTTTTCCATGATGATTCGTGATTCGTTAGTTGAATGGTGAAATATCCGCTCGCATTGCGCCGGGCAAATCAAATCTCCCGAGGTCTCTCACCCGACGCCCGGGCTGTTCATCGTGACGCCCGGGTCCTCCGACGCGACGCGGTCGCGGAGTTGCGTGATCCTCTGGCTTTCGGTTGCGACGCGCAGGCTCTCCTTGGCGGCCCGGCGGCTCTCGTCGATGACGCGCGGGCTCTCGTGAGCAATCCCCGGGCTCTCCCGGGCGACGCCGGTCGTCTGGGTGGCGACGCGGCGAAAGATTTGGTCGAGATCAAGAGGAACGGTCGGAGTGACGGCAGATTAGCCTTCCGAGCGTGGATGCGAGGTCCGGCTTGTTTCTCGTCTCGCACTCCCAAACGGTGACGACTTGCCAGCCATCCGCTACCAGATCGGACCTGTTCCGGGCATCGCGGGTGACGTTTGCCTGGAACTTGGCGTTCCAAAAATCACGCCGTGTCGCAGGCGTGGTCGCGAGTCTGCAGTTCGGATGTCGGTGCCAGAAGCAACCGTGCACGAAGATTACGATCCGATGTCGCGGAAGAACGATGTCCGGTCGACCCGGTAGACGACGGTTCGAGGGGCCGTTTACCGTGAAGCGATACCCCATGGAATGGAGAGTCGAACGGACGATCAATTCCGGTTTCGTGTTTCGCTGACGGACGCTGCGCATAATGGCGCTCCGGACAAGCGGGGAGACGGTGTCAGCCATTGCGGAGCGTCGCGTAGCGGCGGGAGTCCAGGTAGTGGTCAAAGGCAACGACGGCATCGGCGAGAAATCGCCGGACGCGGATGCTTGTCTCTCTGAGCTCCCCGGGACTCTGGTCAGCACCGATTTCGGAAAACGAGAACGTCCCGTGGCCGAGATCGTTCCGCAACTTCTTGATTTGGAGAAGGCGGGAGCCCCCTTGTCCGCTCGGGCGAGACTTCAGCGGGACGTCGAATGCGGCGGCCACGGAGCGAATGACCCGTGCATCGACGTTCCCGGAATACCCTTTTCTGACTTCCTCCGGGGAGAACTTCGATAAGCCCCGCTTCTCGAGGGCAGAGTCGATCGCCTCCTTGACCAGCCGGGCGTGGGTCTCCGTCCTGCCTTCGCGGATTTGCCACATTCGTCGGTCCAGCCAGAATGCCCGGATCTCCTCGGCGACGTGATCGTATCCGAGAGCCTCGGCGTCAACGCGAACAAAGATCTCGTGAATGGTCGACACCACGACGGCTTCGGCGAGATTGTAGAGCATCATCAGGAACGTCGCTTTGATGCTGTTCGCCACCAACGTCTGATCCGTCACGGACAACGATGGCATTGTCGAGGATCCCGGTTCGCTTCCCAGAATCACGACAAAGCGCTGGATCGCGCGAATTTCTCTGGAGCGGTCGACGAAAATCCGGCGGGCGTCGGTCATCGAGCGTTCTTCAAAATTCGATCCCGGGCGAATTCGATCCGGTTGACGACCTTCGGTCGGGAATTGCTGGCGTCCGAAGTCGTGAGATCCTCGAACTCCTTTTCATCCGCCCACTCCATGTCGGCCGTCGTGATTTCGGGCCGTTCTTCGAGAGCGAGAGCGATTCCGACGGCAAGCGCTTCGAACCGCACGCGAGCGGTTTGATTTCGCGATTCCCGCGAAAAGTCGCCGCCGGTCAGGTTGGCTTTGGCAAACTGGCAGACCCCTTGGAACATCCTCTCGTAGTGTTCGACGATGGCTGGATCGGCCTCGGCCAGGCGGTTCTGCTCTCGAAGGAACCCGTCGAGAAAACCTTTCACCGAATGCTGGAATTCCTGGTATGCCGTCGAAAAGGCGAGGAGTCGCAGGGCGAGTTCCTCTCGCTCTCGCTGGTCGACCTGGGTCGACCGCATCGGGGTCAGTTCCTCGAAAACAGGATTCCGAGCCATTCGCTTGATCAGCTCCGTGATCGGCCCGGGGAACGCACCTCGCCGGATCTCGGCGCGGGTCGGATTTTTCCCGGTCGTGTTGAGCCGCTCGAACATGTCGAACTGAGTCGACATATCCGCAGAATCCAGAACGACGACCCGGATTCCGCGACGTTGGAAACGTCGTTGCTGGAGATCGCTGAAATCGCTGAATCGAAATCCTTCGAACGCATCGAGCTTCTCGAGTTGGGTAAGGACCAGCGAGTTTGTCAGAAAACTTTCCAACGCGCCCAGCCGTTGGCGTCCATCGATGATTGCGATTCGGTCGTCGTGGGCTTCCTCCGCGACTCCGAAGATGAACGGAACGGGCAAGCCGAGGAGAACCGACTCGATGAACTTGCTCTTCTGCTCGTCATTCCAGACCAGTTCTCGTTGATACTCCGGGATCCGAAAGTCGGACGAGAGTTTCTCGACACAGGATTCGACGCTGATTTCCTGAACAATGAATCGCAGGTCTTTCTGAAGCTCCCTGAGCTGCTCTTCGGCATCTGCGGAGACCAGTCGCATGGTGGTTTGCGTAGCCGTGGATTCAGACATAGGAAATTCGATTGCGGGTCAGAGCTCGTGCGATGGCCAGTCCCAGAGGCGGAGGGACGGCGTTGCCAACCAAACGGGAGAGGTCCCGGGTCGAAAGCGGGTCTGTCGAACTCTCGAACCGATAGCTCCGTGGGAATCCCTGGAGGAGGGCGGCCTCGCGGAGCGAAATCGGTCGATCCTGAGAGGGATGTCCGAATCTCCCGCTGCCGTAATTGTAGCACTGCGTCGTGATCGTCGGAGCAGGAGCATCCCACTCGAGTCTCCCGTAGACGGCTTGGTAACCCTGCCCGCTGTTTGCCTGGTGACATTTGCACCGCAGGGCGGGAGACCAATCAAGCCAGGTTCCTCCGGGCTTCGATGCCTGGATACGCCGGAGATTGAGCGGACTCAGCCGCGCACAGCGGTGAGTCCGATCCTTTGGGTCGACTGCTCCCATCGCAAGTGGGCGTACTGCGGCGAGAGCTTGGCGAACCGTTTTCCGTGGTCCCTTCCTCGGCTTGATTCTCGGAGCCTCCGTGCCGAGGCGAGAGGCGATCAAGACAAGACGACGTCTCGCTTGGGGCACGCCGTAGTTCGAACAATCGACCACCTCGTTCCAGACTCGGTATCCAAGCTGTGCGAGAGCATCGACGAACTCGTCGAAAACGGCGTTGTCCGAGAGGGTCGGGACGTTCTCCATGGTGACATAGTCCGGCAGACACTCGCGAACGAGACGGGCAAAGTCGTCCAGAAGCCGCCAACGGGAGTCCAGCGAAATGTTCTTCCCTTGGGAGTAAGTCGAAAATGGTTGGCAGGGAGCGCATCCAGCAAGGAGGCGCACTGCGGCACCCGACCAAAGCTCATCCAGGTCCTCTTTGGAGAGGGTCTCGACAGCTCGGTTCAAGAATATCGATCCCGGATTGTTGCTCTCGAAAGCAAATTGGCTGGCGGGGTCGATGTCGATCCCCGCCGCGACTCGAATGCCGCCCCGTCTGAGCCCATTGGTCAATCCTCCCGCACCGCAGAACAGATCAACGGCGACGATCGGCTGATCGAAGGTTTGCGATTGCAACCGGGAGAAGCGTTCCTTCATTTGATTTGACGTTTATCCCGATGGGTAACTTTCGTCCATCGACAATGATAGCCGTTTGGGTGCTGAGAAAGCGCCCAAATGACGTGGTGGGGCGGGCCAGGTACTGACGGGAGGCTTGAAAGATTCTGCGACTGGGAACCGATTGAATTTGGGAGATTGGGGTGGATGCGCATGGAAACTGCTTGGAGGGAGGGGGATCGTTGATCGCTTGAAATTGATGTCTTTTGTTAACCACCCATCCGTGAAGCGCGTGACGAAATTGTCACGGACAAGCGGGGCGAATTTGCGGTAGGAACGATGGCTGTGTTGTTCGCCTCAGGCATTTCTCCCGGATCGTTGCGTGCAGTGTGCGCTGGTATCGCGATCGTCCTGCTGGGGGGCGTCGGGGCCGCCCACGCCCAGGGGGGTGGGCAGGGGAAGACGGCGGACGAGCTGTATTTGACGGCGGTGAACGCCTACAACGCGGGGGATTACGCGGCGGCGATCTCGGGGTTGGAAAAATTTGCTGCGGACTTCGGATCGTCCAAAGAGGGGCAGGAGGCGGTGAGGTTGACGCGGTATCCGCTGGCGATGAGCTACCTGCATTTGCAGAAGTTTTCGGAGGCGTTGCCGGCGATTCGGGCCGCGCTGGGGTCGGAACCTCCACCGACTCAGGAACAGCGGGAGGATTTGCTTTTTTATCAGGGCGTGTGCGAGATGCAGGGCGACGAACTGGACGCGGCGAGGGCGACGTTTGATGGTTTTTTGCGGGAATTTCCGAAGGCGCGTCAGGCGCAGGAGGCGGCGCTGCTGGCGGGGACGGCGTTTTTGCTGCAGGGGAAGAACGCGGAGGCGGCGGCGCACTTTGGGGCGGTGAAGGGGGGGATGGACGCGGTGAACCGGGGCCGGGCGTCGGTGCTGCAACTTTACGGTCTGCTGCAGGCGGGGGATCAGGATGGTGGGCTGGAGCTGGTCGTGGAGGAATTCCCGAGGCTGAATCAAATGCTGCAGATCGCGACGTTTCAGACGCTGGCTTTGCAGCTTGGGGCGGGGTTTTTGGATTCAGAGGATTATCGGAAGGCGATCCAGTGCCTGCAGCGGGTGTGGCGCCGGGATCGATTGATCGAGTATCAGGAGAAGCGGCTGGCCGACATGGAGGATGGTCTGGCGGCGGCGGAGGCGCAGCCGACGAGCGACCCTTACCGAAAGTTTCAGCTCAAGCAGATGATCTCGAAGGTCGAGCGGGAGTTGGAGAATTTCGAGAAGATCGAGGATTTCGACGCGGCGTTGCGGCTGCGGCTGGCGACGGCGTTTCAGGCGATGAAGCGGTATCGGGAATCGGCATTGGTCCTGGAGGAAATGCTCGAGGACATGCCGCCGAGCAAGGTGGTGGAGTCGGCGTCGGCGAATCTGCTGCAGTGCTGGTCGGTGATCGAGCGGTGGCCGAAGGCGGTCGGGGCGGGGGAGACGTTCGAGGAGAAATTCCCGGAGTCGGAGCGGCTGCCGATGGTGTTGTATTTGAAGGGGATCGCGCAGCAGCGGGATAACTTGCAGCCGGAGGCGGTGGCGACGTTTGACCGGATCCTGGAGCAATGGCCGGAGTCGGAGTTTGCGCCGCGGGCGTTGTTCATGCGGGGATTCAGCCAGTTGCTGGGCGAGATGAACGCGCAGGGGGTGGCGACATTCGAAGAATTCGCGCAGCGGTATCCGGATCACGAGTTGGCGGACCCGGCGGCGTATTGGCGGGGGATGGGGTATTCGTTGGACAAGCAATACCCGGAGACGAGGCGGGCGATGGATGAATATCTGGCGAAGTATCCGGAGGGCGAGTATCGCGGGCTGGCCGTTTTTCGCCAGGCCTACGCGGCGCAGTCGATGCAGGATTATGAGACGAGCATCCCGGAGCTGCGGGATTATCTGACGGAGTATCCCGGTCATGAATCGAATCCGGAGGCGCTGCTTTTGTTGGGCGATGCGTTCATGAGCGAGGGGAACATGGATTACGGGATCGCGGCGTTTAAGCGAATCCCGCCGGGAGAGACGCGGTTCTTCGAGGAGGGTTGGTTCAAGATCGGGAAGGCGCTGCGGCTGCTGGAGGACGTGGACGGGATGCGGGCGCACTTCGAGCAGTTTGCCGAGGAACATCCGCGCAGTCCGCGGGTGGCGGAGGCGATCTACTGGATCGGCTGGACGTATCGTCAGCAGGATGAGCCGGAGAAGGCGCGGGAGGCTTACTGGGCGGCGATCTCGGAACTGGGGAACGATGCGTCGATCCGGTCGGTGGACGATTTGTTCCCGGCGTTGAGCAAGCTCTACGAGGGGCCGGAGGAGCAGACGCAATACTACGCGAAGCTGCGTGATCTGCGGGAGGAGGCGGATGGCCGGGAGGAGGAGACGCTGGGGATGCGGGCGCTGTGGGCGCAGGCCCGGGCGATCCTCGGCACGGAGCCGGCGAAGGCGCAGGAGACGATGCTCGAAGCGGCGGAGCGGGTGGACGTTTCCTCGACGAATCCGCTGCTGATGGCGGAATTTGCGAGCGCCTACGAGGCGGCGGGTCGGGCTGGGACGAGGAGCAGATGTGGCGGGATCTGGTGAAAGTGGAATCCGCGGGCTCCGCAGAAGGATCAGGCGTTTGTCGCGCTGGCGCGGCTCGAACTCGAACGCGGGAACGAGAAGGCGGCGTTGGAGTGGTTGACGCGGTTCGAGAACGAGATCGCGGGTTCGATCCGGCTGAGCGCGGTATTGCTGCAGAAGGCGGGTATCCTCGAGGAGCGGGGGCAATATCAGGAAGCGCGGAGGGCTCTGGAGAAGTTGCTGGCGAACAACTACGCGACGGGGCCGGAGAAGGCCGAGGCTTTGTTCGCGCTGGGCGAGACCTACATGAAGCAGGGTAAACCGGAGCTGGCGGTGCCGTATTTTCAGCGGATCTACATCATGCACGGGCGGTGGACGGAGTGGGTCGCGCGGGCTTACGTGCGGAGTGGGGAGGCCTTTGAGGAGTTGAAGGATCGGGAAGCGGCGCGGAAGACCTACGATGAAATGGTGAAGCTCGACCGGCTGAAGGATCAGCCGGAGATGGAGGAGGCGCGGGAACGCTTGCAGGCCTTGGGAGGGCCGATCACGGAGTCATGAGGGGGACGCACAATGACGCTCGGCCCTTGGGCTGGAAGCCCAACGGGACAGGCTGGAAGCCTGTGCTCCCCATGCTGATTGCGCTGGCGCTGGGGGGGGGATTGTCGGGGCAGGGTGATTCCGCGCCGCTGGATACGCTTTTCATGAACGACGCCGGGCAGACGAAGCGAACGGCGCGGGTGCTGGGCGCGGACGAGAAATTCTTCAAGATCGAGACTTCGCTGGGAGCCGGAGCCGTCGCGACGGTGAGCGTGCCGAGGGCGGACGTGAGCCGGATCGAATTTGCGCCGAACGAGCGGCTGGACCAGTTGTTGGAAAACGCGACGGTGGGCGACACGGACGGTCTGGAACAATTGTGGACGCGTTGGCAGCCGTTCGTCGGGGTTCCGAAGAGTCCGGCTGGTCGGATCGTGAACGTTTACACGGACCTGCTGCTGCGGAGCGACGATGAGGCGAAGGCGCGGGAGGCGCGGACGATCCTCGAGGAGGTCAGCACGGAGCTGTGGGACGAGGAGGAACGGCTGACGGCGAGGCAGAATCAGTTGCGTGCGATGGTGGCCACGGGCGACGCGGCAGCGGCGATCGAGGAGGCGCAGGAGCTGGCCAAGGTGTCGGACGATCCGGCAGTGTTGATCGAGGCAAAATACATCCTCGCGACCGCCGCCCACGAAACGCTGCTGACGTTGATCCAAAACAATCCGCGCTGGGAGGAGGACGTGAACGTGCGACCGGAGCGCGCGCGTCTGGTGAACGAATCGCTGGACCTTTACCTGTATCCCTACCTCTTCTACGGGTCGGAGACCGACGCCGCCGCGCGGGGGCTGTGGGGAGCGATTGAGATTTACGAGTTTGTCGGAGACAGCGAGAACGCGTTGGAATCCGCCAGGGACATTGAGGCGCTCTATCCGGAGACGACCTGACGGAACTGCGGGCGGCTGAGGTCGTCGCGAAGCTTTCACCACCCGAGACCGAAACTGAAAACGAATCCAATGATGAATCCAAAATTGAAGAAAAGAGCTAGCCGACTCCGGGTCGGAATCCTGGCGGCGGCGGCCGCGTTTGCGTTTGTGACGCTCCCGACGACCGTCCTGGCCCAGGACGCCGCAGTGGACCCCGTCGCGGGTGAGGTCGCGGTCGCGCCGGTGCAGGAAAAGACGCTGTTGGACATGTTTAACCAGGGTGGCTGGTTGATGTACCCGCTCCTGCTCTGCTCGATCGGCACGGCGGCGGTGGCGGTTTATTGCTTCCTCCAGATCAACGGGAAGAAAATGATGCCCGCGACGCAGGTCGAGGCGGTCGGGAAAAACATGGAGCAGCGCGACGCCGGGAGCGCGTATTCGCTGTGCCACGGGAATCCCAACGCGTTTGCCAACACGATGTCGTCCGCGCTGCTGAAGGTGAATTTCGAGCGCGACCTGGCGAACAAACTCTCGATGGAGCAGGCGGCCGCCGAGACGCTCGCGAACGAGGAGACGAAGCTCATGATGTGGGTGAATTACCTGAACGTTTTCGCGACCATCGGGCCGATGCTCGGATTGCTGGGGACGGTGACCGGCATGATCCAGAGCTTCGACGCGCTGGCTGCAGGCAAGTCGGAGCCGGCGGATCTGGCGGGAGGTATTGGCGAGGCGATGCTGACGACGGCGGCCGGACTGCTGGTCGGCATCCCGGCGATGTTCTTCTACTTTTACTTCCGGAACTCACTGACGATCATCATCGCCAACATCCAGAAGCGGGTGACGTTCATGATCGATCTGCTGTCGGGCGAGTTGAAACTCGAGGGCGCGGCGACGGACTACGAGGAGGCCACGCCGACGGGCGAGGGAGCTCCGGAGCAAGCGTAATCCAGACTCAGGAATCGCCGGATGAAGCTGATCAAAAAAGCGGAGGACGAGGTGGGCTTTCAGCTCGCCCCGATGATCGACATGACCTTTCTGCTGCTGGTTTTCTTCATGGTGACGACGAAGATTTCCAAGGAGCAGATCAAGGTCGAGATCAAGCTGCCGACGGCGAGTAATGGCGTGATTCCGTCGGATTTGAGCAACCGTGACATCATCAGCATCGATGGCGACGGACAGTATTTTGTCGGTCAGAGTCCGGCGACGAAGGAGGAGTTGAAGGCGTATCTGCAGAAGCGTTACGCGATCAAGACGCCCAAGCCATTGCGTCTCTACGTGCGGGCTGTAACCGGAAAACGCCGGGCAAACAGGTGAAAGAGCTGATGAAGATCGCCTCGGACGCCGGAGCTGTGAACGTGATCTTCGGGAGCTATCAACGGTAATGAAACTTCGCCGCCGAGACACCCAGACCGTCGAGATGCAGATGGGGCCCATGATCGACATGGTGTTCCTGCTGTTGGTTTTTTTCATGGTGACGGCGAAGCCGATCAAGCAGGAGAGCGATATCAACATCGGGCTGCCGGGGACCGTGGCGCAGGAGGAAAGCGTGGACATCCCGGACGAGGCGCGGATCACGATCGAGGACACGGGTCAGGTGATCCTGAACGATCAGCCGATGGATACGCCGACGAGCACGCAGATGCCGGAGCTGCTGACGACGCTGCTTCGCTTCAAGGAGGCCTCGGATGCGAACAAGAGCGAGGCGCTGGTGACGATCGCGCCGGACGATGACTCAGATCACCAGCGGATCGTCGACGTGCTGAACACGTGCGCCAGGGCGCAGATCACGGGCGTGACGTTTGCCGATGATTCCGGCGGGGAGGAGACTCTTTAAGATGGCGGTGGAATCCATTTTCGAAGACGAACAGCAGAGGAAGCGGCTGCGGAAATTGGTCATCACGATCGTGATCGGCGTGGTGATCCTGCACGTCGGATTCGGGGTGGTGGCCGGGGTGCTGGTCGTGGCCCGGTATTTGCTGCCGCCGCCGGCGACGTTTGAGGTCCAGCGCGACATCAAAATCCCGGCGAAGGAACGGGAGCACCGGATGAACATGGACGCCTTTGACGCGATGACGCCGAAGCCGAGTTTCAACGACAAGATGCAGAGTCTCCAGCCGGCGGACTTCGCGCTGCCGGATCTGCCGAAGATCCCGATGGATCAGATGCTGCCGCTGGACCCGAGCGAGATCGTTTCGGATCAGGTCTCCAGCATGGTCGGGACGGCTGGTCTCGGCGGTGGGGGCGGGGAGGGCGCTGGTGGTCTGGGTGGCGAGGGATCAGGCGTGAGCTTCATGGGCATCCAGATGCAGGCCAAACGGGTGTTGCTGCTTTATGACATCTCGACGACGGTGACGAAATCCGTGCGGGAGGCCGGGATGTCGATGGAGGAAGTGCGGGAGGAGACGAAGAAGGTGCTGGATTCCCTGAGCATCAACACGCGATTTGGGATGGGGCAATTCGCGCGGAACTACGCGTTCTTTCAACCGGAATTGTTGCCAGCCACGGACGAGAATCGGGAGAACGCTCGTGAGTGGCTGGACAAATGGTTTGCGACGGGCGGCTCGATGCCGAGGGGCACCCCGAACACGCGGACGGGAAGCCCGGGGTTTCTCGAGTTGATGAAGGAAGCGTTCAGGATGCAGCCGGACGTCATTTTCGTGATCTCGGACGGTGGATTTTACGCCGGGTCGGGGAACGGAGGGAAAATCGACTACGGCGACATCCAGGACGTCTTCAAGGAGCTCCAGGAGAACATGCCCGAGCCGGTGAAGATCAATTTCATCGGGGTGGGAATGGATGGTGCGGACAAGAATGGAATGCGTCGGATCATTTCAAGAAACGGCGGAAAGTTTCGCGAGATGCGGTAGCGGTGAGGATCGGGAGACGTTTCGGTTCGCGGTTAGGCCCGGAATTTGCTACCACGTGAGGGATGAGCGACCAGACCCCTCCCACACCTCCGCCCGCCATTCCACCCGTGCCTCCGGAGGACGATTTTCCGCGGAAGAAAGGTTGGAAGTCCTTTTTCGAATCTCCGGCAATCCCGTATCCGGCTTCGACGCCGGAAGAGAAGCAGTGGGCGACGGGTCTGCACGCGAGCGGGTTTGCCGGGCTCGTGATCCCATTCGGGAACCTGCTGGCGCCCTTGGTGATCTGGATGATCAAGCGACCGGAGAGCGCTTATCTGGACGCAGTGGGCAAGGAGGTCGTGAATTTTCACCTGAGTTTCTGGATTTACGCGCTGATCACGGGAGCGATTGCCGCCGTGCTGTTTTGCCTGGTCGTTCCGCTGATTTTGCCGGTCGCCGTGTTTGTGGGTGGCATCGTCTACATGGTGATGGCGGTGATGAAGACGAACGAGGGCGGGGACTTCCGCTACCCGGCGACGATTCGGTTCATCAAGTAAGCCGTTTTGGAGTGCTCCGCTCGGCGGAGCTTTCGAATCGGCGGTTTGCTCCGGGATCGCGCGTTGCGTCGGAAGCGAGCCGCGCGTTGATCGAAAGCGGCGCAGAGCGCCGCACTCCAAAGAATTTCGGCGCTTGATTTGACGCGGATCGTGGTTACGTTCTTTGCCTATTGGGGGCGCATTGGTTTCGACTGATCGTTGGATGCCAGGTCCGCATGCCGAGGATGATTCGTTGGCCTCGTAAAAAATCGAATCAAAACAAAATAAACGCAGATTACGAAAATCTCGCTCTCGCGGCCTAAAGCGCCGTGACGTGTTCTCCCTGACGCCTGCTGGGGGGGGATACGTTGGCAGCAGGCTGGCTGGAAATGGGTGCGACCGCTGTTTCTGGTAAGATCGATTTCGTGGACGCTGGAGGTCGTGTGGTGTGTTGGCCCACAGCACGGTCTCGAGATTAAGGACCAACTAAGCATGTAGACGATCGCGCAAAAGGCGATGAGGACAGGGGTTCGACTCCCCTCGCCTCCACCAATTTTTTCATCAGGCGGGTGGGAGACCGGACGGCGTTCGGGGTTCGACGGGGACGGACAACGCTGATAGTTTTCGCCGATGCTCACCAAAGTTTTCTCCGCCGCACTGCGTGGCGTGGAGGCTTGCGAGGTCGAGGTCGAGGTGAATGCAGGAACTGGAGGGGATCCGATTGTGGTCGTCGTTGGGTTGCCCGACACTTCGGTGAAGGAAAGCCGGGACCGGGTAACGACGGCGGTGTCCAACAGCGGATACCGCTGGCCGAACACCCGGACGACCGTGAATCTCGCTCCGGCGGACTTGAAGAAGGAGGGGCCGAGTTTTGATCTGCCCATTGCGGTGGGGATGATCGCCGTCGCCCTGGACGCGAAGCTCCCGCGCCTGGAACGCTGCCTGATGGCGGGTGAGCTGGGCTTGACCGGGGAGGTGCGCCCGATCAAGGGGGCGCTGTCCATTGCCCTCGAGGCGCGGCGTCGCCGCAAGAAAGCGGTGATCCTGCCACTGGCCAACGCGGCGGAGGCAGCCGTCGTGGAGGGGATCGAAGTCTACGGCGTGCGGTCGTTGCGGGAGGCGTTTGAGTTCGTGAGTCGGGAGAAGGAATTGCACCCGGTGGTGGCGGCGTTCGCGCCGACGTTGTCGACCGATGATGGTGATCTCGATTTCGCGGACGTGAAGGGGCAGGAACAGGTGAAGCGGGCGATCGAGGTCGCAGTGGCGGGCGGTCACAATCAACTGCTCATCGGGCCACCCGGGTCGGGAAAGAGCATGTTGTCGAAGCGGATCGCATCGATCATGCCGGCGATGTCGCTGGAGGAAGCCATCGAGACGACCAAGATTCACAGCATTTGCGGGCTGACGGATGCCGAGCGGCCCTTCGTGATGTCGCGCCCGTTTCGGGCGCCGCACCACACGATTTCGGACGTCGGTTTGCTGGGCGGTTCGTCGAATCCCTCGCCGGGCGAGGTGAGTCTGGCGCACCACGGCGTGCTATTTTTGGATGAGCTGCCTGAATTCAAGCGCTCGACTTTGGAGGTGATGCGCCAGCCCCTGGAGGACGGGAAGGTCGTGATCAGCCGGGCGGCGGGGACGATGACGTTTCCAGCACAATTCATGTTGGTGGCGGCGATGAATCCGTGCAAATGCGGGTATTTCGGCGATCCGAAACGGGAATGTCGCTGCTCACCGCGGGAGGTGGAAAATTACCGCCAGCGGATCTCGGGGCCCTTGCTGGATCGAATCGACATTCACGTCGAGGCTCCGGCGGTCGAGTACCGCGACCTCTCCAGCGAAGTGAAGGCCGAGCCGTCGTCGGCGATTCGTGAACGAGTCGAGGCGGCGCGAGCGGTGCAGGTCAGGCGATTTGGAAACGGTCGCACGCGGAGCAACGCGCGAATGTCGCCGTCGGCAATGAAGACGCACTGCCGACTGGATGCGGAAGGGCAGGAGCTGCTGCGGATGGCCATGACCGAGCTGCAGCTCAGCGCTCGGGCGTATGACCGAATTCTCAAAGTGTCTCGGACGATTGCGGATTTAGCGGCGGCGGAATCGATCGCCGCCGAGCACGTGGGGGAAGCGATTCAATACCGAACGCTTGATCGCAACCTCTGGAGATAAGGATCTCCGATCGCTCCATCGCGCGTTCGGACGGACGATGGTGACAATGGTTGGGAACTGCCCTCCCGATTCGCTCGGCGGCATTTCAGTAATCCCATTTGATCAGAGCTCGCTGTAGGGCATCGAGAAGGTGTCGCCATTCTCCATGTTCCCATTTCGGAGGCCAGCCGTGAACCAGCGCATGCGCTGTTCGGAGGTGCCGTGCGTGAAAGCGTGGGGGACGATGCGACCCTGCGTTTGTTGCTGGATCGCATCGTCGCCGATGGCATTGGCTGCGCGCATGGCTTCTTCGATATCGCCGGGATCCAGGTATTCCCGGTTGTGGTGAGCCCACACCCCGGCGTAGTAATCGGCCTGCAGCTCGAGGCGGACGGAGTATTCGTTGTAATCCGGTCGCCCGCGCATCGCAGCGACCTTGTCCGTGGTGCCGAGCAGTTTTTGAATGTGATGGCCGACCTCGTGCGCGATCACGTAAGCCTGGGCGAAATCTCCGGGGGCCTGAAAGGTCCGCTCCAATTGGTCGTAGAAGGATAGGTCGATGTAGACCCGCTGATCTGCGGGACAGTAGAACGGCCCCATCGCAGCGCTGCCCGTGCCGCAGGCGGTGGAGACACGACCGCGGTAAACGACGAGTTCCGGTAGTCTATATTGGACTCCGTGACGGGCAAATTCCTCGGTCCAAACATCCTCGGTATCGGCCAGGACGACTTTCACAAAATTGAATCGCTCCTCTTCCTGTGGACTCACTTGCGCCGGTTGAGCGCTGGTCCCACCGTCGATGAACATCTGGGGATCGATGATTCCGGCTTGCCAAAGCACGAACGCGGCGACGATCGCAATGAGAATTCCTTTAAACCCGAATCGTCGCCCAATCAGGGTCAGGATCGTCCCAGCGCCTCCGATCCCGGCGGCTCGACGCCCGCGGGCGTCCTGAACATTGACGCTCTGTCTACGGCCTCTCCATTTCATAATCGTGAGACTGGAATCATTTGGTGGATTTAAAATTGGTGGGCTCGATCGACCGGAGAATCGCCGACCCGTCCGCGAGCCGGGCCGCATTGCATTCGGTCGAGAAGTCGGCGGAAGGGCGATCTCCCGTGACCATGGTGACTTCCTTCGGGGCATCGGACAAACCCAGCATCGTGGCGGCAAAGTATCGACGGTGGGATCGATGGTCCAGTAATTGCACGCGGGTTGGCTGAAGATTTTCGGAAGCTGGCTGCTGGCTGACGAGAGCTCGACCTGGGCGCTGGACACTTGCGTTTTGTAAAATGCCCCCCACCTGTCCGTCGGCTGATCTTGTGGGATGGTGGCGTCGCGTGCACACTGCCGAGCCATGAGCAAATTGCACGAGAGCATCGATCCGAAGCTCGCGGAATGGATCGCTGACCAGAAGATGTTTTTCGTCGGGACGGCGCCGCTCTCCGCCGACGGGCACGTGAACGTTTCGCCGAAGGGAGGGGAGGCCTTTCGGATTCTTGGACCGATGGAGGTGGCCTACCAGGATTACACCGGAAGCGGAGCGGAGACGGCGGCGCATTTGCGGGAGAATGGCCGGATCGTCATCATGTTCTGCGCGTTCGAGGGTGGTCCGCAAATTGTGCGGCTGCACGGGACGGGGGAAGTGGTCACGCCGGGGCATCCCGATTACGAACGTCTGGTGGCGGAATTCCCTCCGAACGCTGGAACCCGGGCCGTCGTTCGGGTCGCGGTGGAGCGGGTCAGCGATTCGTGCGGATTCTCGGTGCCGTTCTACGACTTCCAAGGAATGCGGGACACTCTCGACCGATGGGCCGAGAAACAAGGGCCGGACAAGATCGTCGAGTATCGAGCGAACAAGAACGTGAAGAGCATCGATGGCTTGCCCGCGTTCAGTGCGTGAGGGGCCGCTCTGCTGCTCTGAATGGCCGTAAGACTCCGGCCCTTCGTGAGCACGTCACGGCCACCGCGTGACATGCCCGCCGCCCAAGCGGCTGACCTCGTTGCGAGCCTTCGCGCCACCTGCGATCCGGCGAACTTCGCGAGTCAGCAACACTTCGGCAGCCGCCCCCGGAGCGAGCAGCTCGGCGGCACGATGCTCCAGCTCCGCGCGATCGCTCAAGCCCACCGCCGGGATCACTCTCTTGCCGGGGCGCTGTGGAAAATTCCGGTGCACGAAGCGCGTCTATTGGCGTCGCTCGTCGCCGATCCCCGGCAGCTTACCCCGGAACAAATGGACGAGTGGGTGGCTGGATTCGATAGCTGGGACGTCTGCGATCAGATGTGCATCAACGCCTTCCGACACACCCCGCACGCTTTTGCCAGGGTTCGCGATTGGGCGGTTCGTGAGCCGGAGTTCGAAAGACGCGCGGCGTTTGCTCTACTCGCCACCCTCGCTGTTCACGAAAAGCTGGAGCCCGACAGCACTTTCCTCGATTGCCTTCCCTTGATCGAGGAAGCCGCGAGCGACGGAAGAAACTTCGTCAGGAAGGGTGTCAGCTGGGCGCTTCGTCAGATCGGCAAACGCCGCAGCTCTCCAGCCTGCCACGCCGCCGCTCTGGCGCTCGCCGAGAAACTGGCCGCGCACCCGACGTCTGTCAGTGCGCGCTGGATCGGAAAAGATGCTGCGCGTGAACTCCGTAGCCGGACGCCGAGGGGGGAGCCGCCGAGTCAATGAGCCCCGACAGCCAGGGGTGAGCTCGGGCGGACAGGCAACGAGAAAAGCGGACGAGAATCTGGCCGGGCTGAGAACAAAGCGCCGCGCTCGGGAAAGAGCGCGGCGCTTCGTGATCGGCTGATGCCGCTGAGGGTCAGTCTTTCTCCTTCTTCTTTTTCTGATTTGCTTTCTTCCGGGCCTCGATTTCGGCGGCCTTCTCGGCATCGGACGACGAGCTTTTCCGGTTCGATTGCTGCTGGCCCTGCTGCCTCTGTCCCGGCTGTTGGGCCTGCTGGCGCTGTTGCTGTTGCTGGCGCTGTTGCTTTTGGGCCTGTTGCCGCTCCTGTTGCTGCTGGGCCTGCTGGCGTTGTTGTTGTTCGCGCTTCTGCGACTGCTGGCGGTCCTGCTGCTGTTGGGCCTGTTGACGTTGTTGCTGCTCCCGCTTCTGAGCCTGCTGGCGCTCCTCTTGTTGACGAGGCTGCTCCCGCTCGGCCTTCCGCTGGGCCTGCTGACGATCCGCCTGCTGCCGCTGCTGCTGGGCTTCTTTCTTCGGCGCTGGTTTTTCGGATTTGGGCGGCTCGGATTTCCTGGACTGAGTCGGCTGGTTTTTGGATCTGCCCGAATCGTCGGTCCGAGCTTTGTCGGCTTGCTTTGCCGGGTTGGCGTTGTTGTTCCGGTTGCCGCTGTTGGCCTTTTCGTCCTTGGTCAGGTTACCGTCGACTCTCGGTGCGGTGCTGGGCTTTTTGGCCTCTTGGTTCGACTGATTGCCATTGTTGCTTCCGGTGTTTTTTTTATTTCCGTTGGCGTTATTTCCCGGCTTGTTGCCGTTCGCATCGTTGCGGTTGTTCGGACCGGCGGCCTGAGCCTTCCCATCGTTCTGGTTATTTTTTTTCTGGTTGTTCCCCGGGTTCTTCTTCGCTCCGGCGGCAGGTCGCTTGCCGTCAGCTACGAGCTTGCTGGGTTTCGGCAGGCTGGACTGTTTGTTCGTAATCGAACCGGGTTTCTGGCTTTGATTGGCCTGCTTGGGGCTGCTCGCCTGGGAGTAGCGGGCATTGCCTCCGCTTTTTCGCTGCCGCTGGGAGATTTGATTCCGGCTGGCAGCGCTCGGCTGCCATCTGTTGACGTTCCGGTTATCGACGTTGCGGTTGTCGATGTTGGTGACGGTATTGACGTTGGTGATGTTGGTGTTCGTCTCGACGATGTTCACGTTGCGACCCTCATCGTAGGAGCCGCGGTTGTTCCAATAGCCGCGGTTGTTGTAGCCGCAATTGTCGCCGTAGTAGACTTGGCGGCGTCCCCAGTCGAAGTCGTAGCTCAACCAGGTGCCGACGGCCAACCCGGCGCCGAAGCTGATGAAGTTGCCAACGTAGTCGGGTCGGGGAGATTCGACGTAGACGACTTGGGGGTCGTAGACCGGAACGTAGACAATCTCTGGATCGGCCGGGACGATTCGAATGACTTCCCGGGTCTCGTAGGGGTGTTCGACGTAGGTGATGTCCTCGATGTAGCTGTTGTCGGCTTTGCTGTAGGCCACTTCCTCGACGAGGACCGTTTGCTGGGGAGTGTTCACGAGATTTCCGGCATCCTGCGCGTCGACGCGGAGGCGCTGGATCGCATCCATTACGTCATCGGGCTGTTGGTAGAAGGCCTCGCCGACGGCGGAGGTCCACTCCAGATTCTCGTCCATCCACGACAGGACGTCCGGGTAGCGGGTTAAAGAAATAACACTCTCATCCCACGGTTGCTCGTCGACCAGATCCAGATCGCCATCGGTGAGATAACGGGCCCCGAGGATGACGTCGGTGGGGACCGTGGAGGCGGGAAGAATCAACGCAATGAGCGCGTCCGGGTAGAGTGCGATCGGGCCAAGGAGGACGTCGAGTTCCTCCGGGGCGAGCGCGACGGGCTCGTATTCTTCGACCGTCGCGCTTGACTCCGACTGGGCTTGCAGCGGCCAACTCAGCGCGGGAAGCAGAATGGCGCCGAGGAACGCGAATTTGAGGATGCCGACCTTGCGGGGCGAGCGGATGTTTTTGGATTTCACGGGTGTGTTGGGTTACTGAACTGAACTGAAAAGCGGTGCGGAGACGTCCCCGATCAAACGGATGGGCGGAGCAAAGTATTCACGGGAGGTGTGACGAGATGGATTGCGAGGTCGCTCTCATCCAGCCGGAACTACCGTTGAATCGCTTACCCGGAATCGGGCGGTCGGGAAAATCTCCAGCGCGAAGCCGGATCGCCGGACACCCGGTGCCTTGATGACCGTTGAGGCGGGGGATCAGGATTCCGCGAGGCCGAAGGCGGCGTGGGCGAGGTTGGCCGCTTTTTCGATATCGCTTTCGTCGATGATGACGGCCGTCTTAATTTCGCTGGTGGAGATCATTTGGATGTTGATCCCGCCGTTGCCGAGACATTCGAAGAGTTTGGCCGCGACGCCGGAGTGGGACCGCATGCCGATGCCGACGATGCTGAGCTTGGCGATGCCGCCCTGCTGGATCATGGGGCCGGCGCCGATCTCGGCGATGACGCTGTCGAGGGTGGGCGAGATTTTGTCCAACTCGTCCTGAGCGAGGGTGAAGGAAATATCGGTCGCGCCGGAGACGGAGATGTTCTGGACGATCACGTCGATGACGACGCTGCCGTCGGCGAGGGCGGTGAAGATGCGGGAGGCGGTCCCGGGAGTGTCGGGAACGTTGCTGATGGTGACCTTGGCTTGCTTGCGCTCGAGGGAGACGCCGCGCACGACGACGTTTTCGAGTCCGGGAGTTTCTTCTTTCACGACGGTGCCGCGATTGTTGTTGAAGGAGGAGCGGACTTCAAACGGGACTTTGAATTTTTTTGCGAATTCGACCGAGCGGCTCTGCATGACCTTTGACCCGCTGGAGGCCATTTCGAGGAGTTCGTCGTAGTAGATGGTGTCGATCTTGCGGGCGTCGGGCACGACGCGGGGGTCGCAGGTGTAGATGCCATCGACGTCGGTGTAGATCTCACAATTGTCGGCCTGGATCGCGCCGGCGACGGCAATCGCGGTGAGGTCGGAGCCGCCGCGACCGAGGGTGGTGATCTGGCCTTCGAGGGTCTGGCCTTGGAAGCCGGCGACGATGACGATTTCCCCGGCGTCGAGGTGGCGGCGGATCTGGCGGGGGGAGAGGTTGGAAATTTTTGCCTTCGTGTGGATGTGATCCGTGAGGATGCCGGCCTGGGCCCCGGTGAGGGAGACGGCGCGGCCGCCGAGGCTGTTGATAGCCATGGCCGTGAGGGCAATGGTGGTCTGCTCGCCGGTGGAAAGGAGGACGTCCATCTCCCGGTCGGCGGGTCGGGCGGAGACGGCGCGGGCGAGTTCGATGAGCTGATTGGTGACCCCGGACATGGCCGAGACGACGGCGACGACGGAGTGCCCGGCCTGCTGGGTGGCGAGGATGCGGCGGGCGACGTTGACGATGCGCTCGGGCGTGCCGACGGAGGTGCCGCCAAATTTCTGAACGATCAGCATGTTATTTTCGAGTTTCGATTTTCGAGTTTCGATTGGGTTGCGGGGGGAGAGAATCGGGCGTGGGGGGGCGGAGGTCGATTATTTTTTGGACGGGATGCGGGGTGGTCCGTAGAAGGGCGGCAGAGAGATGGTATGAGCGAGAATAAGTTGAATACGCGGGCGTCGGGCGTGGTGGCGGTGGCGGTGATGTGCTCGCGGGTGCTGGGTCTGGTGCGGGAGGTGCTGTTTACGGCGCTGTTTGGCTCGAAGCTGCTGGGGATTTTTCTGGTCGCGTTTCGGGCGCCGAATCTGCTGCGGGATCTCTTCGCCGAGGGGGCGTTGTCGACGGCGTTCATCACGGTGTTCTCCAAGCGGATCGAGGCGGATGGGCCGAACGCGGCGTGGGCGTTGGCAGCCAAGATGCTGACGCTGGCGACGGTGTTCATGAGCGCGGTCACGCTGGCCGGCGTGGTCTTCGCGGAGCCGTTGATCGACGTGCTGGCACCGGGATTCACCCCGGAGTCTCGGGAAATGACCATCCTGCTGACGCGGATCATGTTCCCGTTCATCCTCCTGGTCTCGCTGGCGGCGCTGGTGATGGGGATGCTGAATTCGCGGAACGTCTTCGGCATGCCGGCGATGGCTTCGAGTTTCTTCAACATCGGGTCGATCGTCGGTGGGGTGGGGCTGGGATGGTGGCTGGATCCGGAATTTGGCGAGCGGGCGCTGATGGGGTTGGCGCTCGGGACGTTGATCGGGGGTTTGCTTCAGCTCGTGGTGCAGTTGCCGAGTTTGCGGAAGGTGGGGTTTCGATTTAGGCCCGACTTTCGGTGGCGGGACGAGGGGGTAAAGCAGACGCTGACCTTGATGGTGCCGTCCGTGATTGCGGCAAGCGCGGTGCAGGTGAACGTGATGGTGAACACGAGCTTCGCGACGCTGACCGAAGGGGGGGCTTCGGCGGTGACCTGGCTCTACGCGGCTTTTCGGTTGATGCAGTTGCCACTGGGGGTCTTTGGCGTGGCGGTGGCGACGATCACGCTTCCGGTGGTTGCGCGGATCGCGGCGAGCAAGGATCCTTCGGCGTTCGGGCCGACGCTGGGCAAGGCATTGCGGCTGGCGGTGTTTCTGACGTTGCCTGCGGCGGTAGGGCTCTACTTTTTAGCCTACCCGATCATCGACGTGATCTACCAGCGCGGCGAGTTCCTGCCGGAGGATGCGTATCAGACGGCGTTGGCGCTGCAGTTTTACGCGATGGGGTTGGTGGGCTACGCGGGCGTGAAGGTGTTCTCGCCGACCTTTTACGCGATTGATCGGAAGTGGACGCCGATGATGGTCAGTTTCGGCGCGATCGCGCTGAACATCGCTCTGAACTACTACCTGATTTTCGTCGTGAATTTCGGCCACCGCGGGTTGGCTTTGTCGACCGCCGTGGCGGCGAGTTTGAATTTTTTGACGCTCTACGTGCTGATGGAGCGGGCGGTGGGCAATCTGGAAACGGGGAGATTGATCAGCTCGGTGGCGCGTTGCGGAGTGGCGGCGGCGGGGCTGGGTGCGGTGTGCTGGGTCGGGGTTGCCATCCTGGGTGATCGCTTGGTCGAGGGGCCGCTCCTGGTGAGAGTGGGGCTGGTGGGAGGTGTGATCGCCGTGGCATCGGCGGTCTACGCGGGGGGGTGTTGGTTGCTGAAGGTGGAATCGATGCGAGACGCTGGAAACGCTGTCGGCCGGAAGCTGGGGCGGGGATGGGGTGTCAAATGATCAGCAGGTTTCGGCGGGAAATTTTTCGTAAGCCGTTGACATCAGGGGATTCAATCAGTTAGCTTGGCGAGCAAAGCTCGCCAAGCTAACTGATTGCGGGATCAACGTCTGGATCGGTGTTTTCGCGATGTCGATTGGCGGGTTGTCCAGAGCGGGAGTAACCCTATGTCACAAGCGATAGAAATCTACCAGACAGTCGAGTCAATGACTCCGCTTTTGCCCGAACGAAAGCGCGGCGACTTGGCGGAGGTCACGGTGGAGATTTTCAAGCAGTCCGGGCGTTTGCGTGAGGCTCTTCCGTCCCGTTGTGTCCGCAGGGAAGTTGCCAAGTTGGTCGAGGAGATGAACAGCTACTATTCGAACCTGATCGAAGGGCACAAGACTCTCCCCCGGGACATCGAGAAAGCGTTGAGGAATGATTATTCCCAAGAGGACAGGAATCGGAAAAATCAGGAGTTGAGTGTGGCGCACGTCAAAGCGGATCACACAATGCGGACGCATCTGCGGGAGAACCCCGAGGTGAATGTTTTTGGCGTCGAGTTCCTGACGTGGCTCCATCGGCAATTTTACTCCCACCTTCCGAAGAGCCACTGGGTAAGCACTTCAAAAAGTGGAAAATCCTACCCCCTGAAGCCGGGAGTGATTCGAGACTACAACGTCGACGTCCACCAGCATCTCGCACCCGACCACGCGATGCTCTCGAAATTTTTCAAACGGTTCGAGGAACGATATTCCAGTCCCGACATCGTTGCGACGGAGGGGCTGGTGGCTGTAGCGGCAGCTCATCACCGCCTCGCTTGGATTCATCCTTTTGGGGATGGGAATGGGCGAGTTGCGCGGCTTCAGTCCCAGGCGGCATTGAGCCAGGTCGGGGTGGACGGGGACGGAATGTGGACGCTGTCGCGAGGGTTTGCCCGCGCCAAGGAGCAGTATTACGAAAAATTGCAGCAGGCGGACTCCGGGCGGCGGGACGACTTCGATGGGCGGGGGAATCTGAGCGATCTGGCGCTGGCGGAGTTCTGTCTCTTCTTTCTGAAGCAGGCGTTGGATCAGATCACTTTCATGGTCGATTTGCTTCGACCTTTTGATCTGGTGGAACGAATCGAGAGGTATCTTCGATTCAGTCGCGTCGATTTGGAGCCGATCCATCGGGAGCGTTTGGAGAAATTGCTGAGAGTATTGTGTTTGGAAGGAGAAGTGGCGCGGGGGCGGGTGCCGGAAATTCTGGGAGTGGGGGAGACCGTGGCCCGCGAGACGATCCGCAGGGCTTCATCGGAGGGTTTGATCACCTCCGCCTCCGAGAAGGGGAATCTTCGAATCGCCTTCCCGGCGAAGGTCGTCGAATATTACTTTCCCGGACTCTTCGTGGATCTGCCGGTATCCGAGTGAGGCCGCAAGGGGGGGGGCAGAGAAGCGGGAAGGTGAAGGGATCGCCTCTCCGGGGTAGAACTTTTTGATTAATCAGAACGCTGTCGGCCGGAAGCTGGGGCGGGGACGTATTGGTGGGTGATGAAAATTTTGTGGTTGGTTGTCGGGGTGACGTTTGGTGCGGTTTTCGTTGGCAGCGCGGAGGCACGTGAGTCGAGGCGAGAGCACTTCGAGAGCGGTGGGCAGCGGATCAGTGTGGATGTCTTCGGTCCGGGGGACGCTGGGCCGAAGGTGGTCGTGCTGCACGGGGCGGGCGGGATGATGTTCGATGGGGGGCAGGTGAAGGAGCTGGCCGGGGTGTTGGCCGAGCGCGGGATCACGGCTTACGTGGTCAATTACTTCAATCGGACGAACGATTGGTTCGTGCTGGGGGACGCCGGC
The DNA here is from genome assembly GCA_963740185.1 of uncultured Verrucomicrobiae bacterium. GTDB lineage: Bacteria > Verrucomicrobiota > Verrucomicrobiia > Chthoniobacterales > JAATET01 > CAVVKW01. Next base: position 40,903 of record CAVUDH010000018.1, on the reverse strand, counting down.
TTGATCAAGGGATTTTCGACGTGGGCCACGGTGGTCGATGACGCGGTGGATTGGGTGGTTGCGAAAAACGGCGGGCAACCGATTGGAATCTACGGATACTCGCTGGGTGGCTTTCTGGCGTTTGCGGAGGCGGATGGCAACGGGCGGGTCGGTGCGGTGGTTAGTCAGTCCGGCGGAATCTGGGATAAGTTTGACGAGGTCGACGGAGCGCTGCCGCCGATTCTCGTCGTTCACGGGGCTGCGGACGAGCGTGTGGACTTCGAGTTGAATATGGGTCGGATTCAGAAAGTGGTGGATAAGCACGGGACCGCGTTGGAAACGATGTATCTCGAGGGTGAAAAGCACCGGTTGAGCGATTCGGCGCAGGCGCGGGCGAATCAGGCGGTGGGGAGATTTTTTTCCCAAGTCTTGGGAGACTGAGTCAGCGGGATGAGAAAGTCGGCGGAAATTTTCCAATCTTATTTCCGCTTGGCGTGATTATTGCTTGCGAGACTCGCAGTTGCACCTAGGGTCTTCCCCGATGGCGGGGATGGATCAGATGCTGGGATTGGGACTCCAGCAGACGCTGTCGCCTCAGATGCAGCAAAGCCTTCACGTCTTGCAGGCTCCCGCGATCGAGTTGCGGGCGCTGGCGACTCAGGAGTTGACGGTTAATCCCGTCCTCGAGGAGGAGGTGCCCGTGGCGGAGAACGCTGATTCGGATGAGGAGTGGGAGGAGGACCTGGCGGAAGTGAGTCGGCTGGACGAGGAGTGGAAGGACTACATGGTGCAATCGGGTGCCTACGAGGGGCGTTCGACGGAGGCCGAGGAGCGACGGGAGTTTTTGTTCAATTCCCTGACCGGGCCGACGAGTCTGCAGCAGCATCTGGTCGATCAATTAAGCCTGGCGGACATCTCGGACGAGGACCGCGAGGTGGCGGATGCAATCATCGGGAATCTCAATGATGCCGGGTTGCTGGACGTGACGTTGGAAGAGCTGGCCGGCCAGACCAACACTCGGATCGAGCGGGTCGAAGAGGTGTTGCGGGAGGTGCAGGCGCTGGACCCGACCGGCGTGGCTTCGCGGGATCTCCGGGAGTGCCTGCTCGCCCAGCTCATTCGAATCGGGAAGCGGGAGAGTCTGGAGGCGCGGATGATCTCGCACCACCTCGACGATTTACTGAGACGAAAGTTTCCGGAAATTGCGCGGCGGCTCGGAGTGACGGTTCAGGACATCCAGTCGGCGGCGGATTTCATCGCGACGTTGGAGCCACGACCCGCGCGGCAATTTTCGACCGTGACGCATCAAGTGATCACGCCCGACGTCCTGGTGGAACCCGAGGGTGAGGGCTGGGCGGTGTCGCTGAACAACGACAACGTCCCGATGCTGCGAATCAGCAATTACTACAAGGACGTTCTCTCCGAGCCGGGGAACCAGAAGAACGTGCGCGAATACATCCGCGAAAAAATCAAGGGCGGGCGGTTTTTCATCAAGTGCATCCAGCAGCGGCAGCAGACGATCATGAACATTGCTCGCGAGATTGTGGACCGGCAGGGCGATTTTTTGCGGGAGGGACCGTCGGCCTTGAAGCCGTTGACCATGAACCAGGTCGCGTTGGCGGTCGGCGTTCACGAGACGACGGTGAGCCGGGCGACCCACGGAAAATACATCCTGACTCCGCAGGGAATCTTCGAGATGAAGTACCTTTTCACGCCCGGTTATCAGACCACGACCGGCGCGGACATCAGTAACGAGAGTGTCCGGACGGCGATCGCGGAGGTCGTCGAGAAGGAGGACAAACGCAAGCCGCTCAGTGACGAGGGGATTCTCAAAGTGCTGACGGAGCGCGGGATTCCGATCGCGCGGCGGACGGTGGCAAAGTATCGCGAGCAGCTCGACATTTTGCCGAGTCACCTGCGGAAAACGTTTTGAGGAGTTTCGATTCTCGATTTTCGAGTGTCGAATGGGTTTCAGTGAATGGGATGGAGACGGTGGACGTGGTATTGCCCCTGGAGGGCTCGGAGGACGAGGGGGCGTGGCGGCGGGCGGTGGCGGCCAAGTTGGCGGTGCCAGTCGGACGAGTGAGGGGGGTGCGATTGCGGAAGCACTCGATCGACGCTCGGAAGCGCCAGATCAAGGTGCAGTTGCGGCTGGAGGTGGGGTTGGATGCGGAGTTGCCGGAGGAGTCGTTGCCGACGGTCGATTATCGGGCGGTGGGCTCGGGAGCGCCGACGGTCGTGATCGTGGGGTGTGGTCCGGCGGGCCTGTTCGCGGCGTTGCGGTGCATCGAGTTGGGGATGAGGCCGGTCGTGCTGGAGCGCGGGAAAGACGCGTCGGCCCGGCGGTTCGATTTGGCGCCGATCCTGCGCCGCGGAACGGTGATCGAAGATTCCAATTACTGCTTCGGCGAGGGCGGGGCGGGGACATTTTCGGATGGAAAGCTCTACACGCGCGCGAAGAAGCGGGGGCCGGTGGCCCGGGTTTACGAGACGTTCGTCGCTCACGGGGCTCCGGAGCGCATCCTCGTGGATGCGCATCCTCACATCGGATCGAACCTGCTACCGAACGTGGTGAAGGCGATGCGAGAGAGCGTGCGGGCGGCGGGTGGCGAGGTGCATTTCGGCGCGAAGGTGAGTGAATTGGTGATCGAGGGCGGCGTCGCGCGTGGCGTCATTGCGGTGGACGGCCGGAGCTGGGAGGGAGCCGCGGTGATCCTGGCGACGGGGCATTCCGCCAGGGACGTCTACGAGCTACTGGATCGGCAGGGGGTGCGGTTGGAGCAGAAGCCGTTCGCGATGGGCGTGCGAATCGAGCATCCGCAGGGCCTGATCGACAGCCTGCAGTATCACTTTCCCCGGGGCAGCGAGCGGCCCCACCTGCTCCCGGCGGCCAGTTATTCGCTGGCGACGAAGATCGACGATCGTGGAGTTCATTCGTTTTGCATGTGTCCGGGCGGGTTCATCGTGCCGGCCGCGACGGAGAACGACGAGGTGGTGGTCAACGGAATGAGTCTGGCCAGACGGGACTCGCCGTTTGCCAACAGCGGGATGGTCGTGACCATTGAGCCGGAGGATACCGCCCCGTGGCGGGCGGAGCACGGCGAGTTGGCGGGGATCGCGATGCAGCGCTCGTGGGAGACGGCGGGCAAACGGGCCGGTGGCGGTGGGCAGGTGGCCCCCGCTCAGCGATTGGTGGATTTTCTGGCGGGCCGACAGTCGGCTGATCTGCCCGCCACGAGTTACTTCCCCGGGATCAACCCCGCGCGGCTGGACGAGATGATGTCGGTCGGGGTGGTCCGGCGGATGCGCGAGGGCCTGCGTTTGTTCGGCGACAAAATGCGGGGCTACGTGACGGACGAAGCGGTGCTGCTGGGATTCGAAACGCGAACGAGCTCGCCGGTGAGAATCCCCCGGGACGCCGCGACGCTCGAACATCCGGAGGTGGCGGGTTTGTTGCCGTGCGCGGAGGGAGCGGGATACGCGGGGGGAATTGTGAGTGCCGCGTTGGACGGCATGCGGTGCGCCGAAGCGGTCGCCATTCGCCGGGGGAAAATTTTTTGACAGCCACTTTGAGATTGGTTCCCGATCAATTGGGCGATATGCAAGACACCCAATCAATTATGAAAAAACAAAACCTACTCCCATTGTTCTCCGCTGCGGCAATCGCCGTCACCTTTGCTGCCTGCGACGTCGATAAGACGCAGGAAGGCGAAATGCCCGAAGTGAAGGTCGAAGGCGGCCAGATGCCTGAATACGACGTCGATGTCGCCGAGGTCGAAGTCGGCACCACCGAGAAGACGGTCGAAGTCCCGACGGTCGTCATGGAGGAAGAAACGATTGACGTGCCGGTCGTTGGAGTCGACATGCCCGAGGAAGATGGAGACGGCGCAGCGGCTGATCCGACGCCGGTCGCCGAATAACCGCCAAACCACTCTCGAACTTAACCGCGCGGGCCGACTCGAAAGAGTCGGCCCGTTTTGGTTTTCGGGCCGAGCGTCGTGACCTCCGCTTCTACGAGCCGATGGGAGGCACTGGCTCGAAGAGGTCGGGGGCGGAGTTCGCTGACTTGGGGGCTTCGAGGCCGATTTTCCGGTAGGCTTTTCCCAGGGCAACGCGGCCTTGCGGGGTCCGCTTCAGGAAGCCCTGCATGATGAGATAGGGCTCGTGAACCTCTTCGAGGGTGCCGGGTTCCTCGCCGGCTGAGACGGCGAGGGCGTTGAGACCGACCGGGCCGCCGTCGAATTTGGTGATGATGGCTTCGATGATGCGCTTGTCCATTTCGTCGAATCCTTCGGCGTCGACGTCGAGCATCTCAAGGGCTTGCGCGGCGACGGGTTGGTCGATGTGGCCGGCGGCGCGAACCTGGGCGAAGTCGCGGACCCAGCGGAGGTAGTTGTTGGCGATCCGGGGCGTGCCCCGGGAACGGCGGGCGATTTCGAGGGAACCGGGGTCGTCGATTTCGACGCCGATGAGTCCGGCGCTGCGGGTGATGATAGTGGCGAGGGCTTCGGCGGAGTAGTAGTCAAGCCGGCAGTTCATGCCGAAGCGGGAGCGGAGCGGGGCCGAGATCATCCCGCTGCGGGTGGTGGCTCCGATGAGGGTGAACTTCGCCAAGTGAAGCTGAATGCTGCGAGCGCTGGGTCCCTGGTCAATCAGGATGTCGACGCGGAAGTCCTCCATCGCGGGGTAGAGGTATTCTTCGATGGTGGGCTGGAGGCGGTGGATCTCGTCGATGAAGAGGACGTCGCCGCGCTGGAGGTTGGTGAGCAGTCCGGCGAGATCGCCGGCTTTGTCGATGGTCGGGCCGGAGGTGGTCTTGACTTCGGCTCCGACGGCGTTGCCGACGATGTAGGCGAGAGAAGTCTTGCCGAGTCCGGGCGGGCCGCTAAGGAGGATGTGTTGGAGGACGTCATCGCGCTGCTGCGCGGCGTCGACCATGAGTTGGAGGCGCTCGACGGTCTTTTCCTGTCCGGCGAATTCAGCGAAGGCGGGCGGGCGGAGCGAGACGTCGAAGGGGGTGTTCGGGGTGCCGCTCAGGGCGTCGGGGATGGTCGGGAAGTCAGGGCTCACGGTCGAGATGGGAAAATTTGAAATTTGAAATGCGGAATGAGAAATGTCGACCCCTGCGGGAGAATTGGGGATGGGGGTGGCTGCATTTTACAATTCGCCGAAGGCCAGGGCATTTCTAATTTCTCATTCCGCATTTCCCATTTCCCGCAAAGCGGGAACGATGCCGCGTTCGTCGCGGAGGAGGGAGGTGCCGATGAGGGCGGCGTCGAACTTTTCGCGAACCGTGGCGAGGTTATCGGGCGTGAGTCCGCTTTCGGCCACTTTGAGGGCATCCGTCGGGAGCTGGTCGACGAGGTCGAACGCGTCGAAGGCGAGGCTGAAGTCGTGTTTCGACTCGCCGGTGGTTCCGACGAAGCCGGTGGTGGATTTAAATTTGCGACTGTTAATTCCGATGACCTTCGCGTCGGCAGGCAGGGTGGCAATTTCTTCCGGAGTGTGAACCTCAAAGAGCACCGCCAGTCCCAGCTCCTGGGCGAGATCGTGGAATCCGCGCAGACGGGCGGCGTCGAGGACGTTGGCCATGAGAAGAATGGCATCGGCTCCCAAAGCGCGAGCTTCGCGGATCTGGTATTCATCGATGATGAAATCCTTGCGGAGGATGGGCTTGGTGACCTGCCCGCGGACGGTGGTGAGGCGCTCGATGGTCATCCCGAAATGATGCTGGTTGGTGAGGACGGACAGAGCGCGGACGGCGGGGGATTCTTCATAGGCGGCGGGGGCGTCGGCGACGTTGGCGGCGCGCATGGGACCGACCGAAGGCGAGCGTTCCTTGATCTCGGCGATGAGGCCGAAGCCGCCGACCAGCGCGGCGGCGAAATCACGGATCGGCGGGGCGTCGGCGAGGCGGGCGCGGACGTCGGCGAGGGGCCGACGGGATTTGGTGGAGGCGAGTTCGTCGGCGACGTCGCGAAGAATTTGATCTAGAAAAGTCATTGAATTTTCGATTTTCGATTTTCGATTTCCGATTGATCGGTCACGGCTTGGATCCAATTTTCGTAGGGTTTGCTGGCAGTAGCGGAGAGGGTGATGATCTCCGGGCAGTCGTAGGGGTGGATTTCCGCCAATCGCGCGGCGGCGGCTGGTCCGGCAGCGGTCTTGAAGAGAACCAGGATCTCCTGGGTGTCGTGGAGTTGGTCTTCCCAGACGTAGATCGAGCGGGCTCCCCGGAGGAGAGTGCCGCAAGCGATGAGCTTCTCGCCGAGGAGAGTGCGGATGGTGTCGGTGGCGTCTTCCTCGCGCTCGAACGTCGAGAGGACGAGCGTGATCTCAGGCGGCGAGGGCATCGAGCCGGACGGTGGCGGGCTGGCGACAGATCCAGCCGCCGCCGACGACGCGGTCGCCGTCGTAGAGCACGGCGGCCTGGCCGGGGGTGACGGCGCGCTGGGGCTCGTGGAGCCGGACGAGGAAATTGCCGCCTTCGGTGGGCTCGACGGTTGCCGGGGTGCCGGGGTGGGCGTAGCGAATTTTTACGCTGACCTCGGTCGGTCCAGTGGGCGGGTCGATGAGCCAGTTCGCGTGGTCGATTTCGAAATCCTCGCGGGTGAGTTCCTCGTCGGTCCCGATGATGACGCGGGAGTGCTCGGGGTCGATGTCGACGACGTACAGGGGACGCGGGGATCCGCCAGGGAGGCCTTTGCGTTGGCCGATGGTGAACATTTCGATGCCCTCGTGATCAGCGAGGTAATTGCCGGCAGTGTCGTAGATGCCGCCGCGTTGAAATTCTTCGTCGCCGAGGTGGGAGCGGAGGAACGCTTTGTAGTCGTTCCCGGGAACGAAGCAGATCTCCTGGCTGTCGACCTTGTCGGCGACCTTCAGGCCGAGTTCGCGGGCGATGTCGCGGATGGCGGGCTTGGTGAGGGGACCGAGGGGAGTGACGGCGCGGGCGAGCTGGGCGGTGCGGAGGCTGAAGAGGAAGTAGGACTGATCCTTGCGGTCGTCGAGGCCTCGGCGGAGAACGGGGGTCGGGCCGTCGTGCTCGATGATGGCGTAGTGACCGGTGGCGATGTATTCGGCTCCGAGCGCGGCTGCTTTTCCCAGAGATTACCAAATTTGAGCTTCTCGTTGCACATGACGCACGGATTGGGCGTGCGACCAGCGCGGTATTCGCTGGAGAAGTAGTCGATGACGAGTTTTTCGAACTGGTCGGCTTCGTCGATGACGTAGTGCGGAATGCCGAGGGAGTGGGCGACGGATCTGGCGTCGGCGATGGCGCTGGGGCCGCAGCATTTGTCTTCCGCGCGCGAGATACAGTCCTGCGGCCAGACTTTCATGGTGACGCCGATGACGTCCCAGCCGTCCTGCTTAAGCAAGTGGGCGGTGACGCTGGAATCGACGCCGCCGCTCATGCCGACGAGTATGCGGTTGCCGTGACCTTTCATTTGCGGCGGAACTTTAGTCAGGGTTCGGCGGGATGCAAAGTGATTGGTGAAATCGGTCAGTCAAAAATGAAGCCATCGCCGGTTCGGCGGACGCGGTAGCCGGGTTCGGCGGCTGGCGCTGAAGGCGCGAGCTCGGGACGACGCGACGCCACCGGCGGCGCGACCGGGACCGCGGCGGCGACGGGAACCTGAGCGGCTGGCGCTGACTGGATCGGAATGGCGGCGGCGACGCGGGGTTCGGTTCTCAGCGCGCCGCCGTGTTCCTCGAGACGGAGATCGCACGAGCGGATGGGGGTCATGGCCTTGGGGATGACGTCGGTGTAGGCATTGCCCGAGGCCTGACACGCCGCCGGTCGCCTGGAGGCCGGAGCGGTGGCAGAGCGGCCCGCGGACGCGGGGAATTTCGATCCCGAGGTCTCCGGCGAAGTAGTCGCGTTTGGACGCTTCCTCGACGAAATCGACCCAGATCGGGAGAGCGAGCGTGCTGCCGTAGCCTCGATTCATAATGCGCTGCGGTTGGTCGAATCCGACCCAGACGCCGGTGGTGAGGCTGGAGGTGTAACCGACAAACCAAGCGTCCTTGTAGTCGTCGGTGGTGCCGGTCTTACCCGCGGCGGGAACGGTGAGACCGAGCGATTTTGATTTCGCAGCGGTTCCGCTGGTGACGACCGTCTGGAGGATCTCGTCGACGACGGCGACGGCCGGCGGCGAGATCGCTGCGAGGGAGGCCTCGGTGGCCTTGTAGATCGAGCGGCCCGTGCGGTCGATGACCTCGCGAATGATGTAGGATTGGCGGCGTTTCCCGGCGTCGGGGAAAGCGGTGTAGGCCGTGGTGACTTCTTTGAGCGTGGCCTCGAACGCGCCGAGGTAGTTGGAAGGGTTGGGCGGAAGGGCTCCGAGCCCGACCTGGGCGGCCAGGTCGTTGACGGCTGGCAGGGTGGCAAATTCACCGACGCGAACGGTCATGGTATTCCGCGAACGAACGAGGCCCGTCGAGGCCGGAAGCAGGCCGGCGTTGCCGCCGTCGGAATTTTTCGGTGCCCAGGTCGTCTCCACGGATCGGATCTCGCCGGGGCGGATCGATCCGTCGTCGACGAACGTGCCGGGAAGAAGACCGGCTTCGAACGCGGCCGCGTAGACGAAGGGCTTGAACGTGGACCCCATCTGACGCTTGGCCAGGATGGCGCGGTTGAAGCGACTCTCGGCGAAATCGCGACCGCCGATCAGCGCCCGGATGGCGCCGGTGGAATTTTCGATCGCGACGAGGGCGCCCTGCAGGTAGGCGGGATTGCCGGAGTCGGGATCGTAGGTTGGCGCGGGTCGGGTGCGGCCAATCGGGGGTGGACTCGATCTCGGTGAGGCGCGCGTCGACGGCGGCCTGGCCGACCAGTTGGAGCCGATGATCGATGGTAGTGTAAATTCGGAGACCTCCCTGATCGAGCTGTTGCGGAGTGAGGACGATCTCGAGGTCGCGCTTGACGGCGTCCATCGCGTAATCCTCCTGCACGGGCGGAGGGAGGCGCTTGGTTGCGGGCATTTGCCTGGCCCGGGCCGCGTCGGCTTCGGCCGTCGTGACCATTCCGATTTCCTCCATTCGAGCGAGGACCTGGTCGCGTTGGGCGAGGGCGTTGGCGGTGTCTTCGAGGGGAGTAAAGCGGTTCGGGCTCCGAATGAGGCCGGCGAGAATGGCGGATTCGGAGAGGTCGAGATCCTTGGCGGATTTGCCGAAGCAGGCGCGAGCGGCGGTTTCGACTCCGTAGAGCCCGCGACCGTAATAGATGCGGTTGACGTAGGCTTCGAGGATCTCGTCCTTGGTCAATTCCCGCTCCATGCGGAGGGCCAGGAGCGCTTCGATGACCTTGCGCTCCCAGTCGTTTTCCGCGAGTTCGAACGAGTTACGCGCGAGCTGCTGGGTGATGGTGCTGGCGCCTTGCTCGACCCGACCGGCTTTGACGTTGCGGACGGCGGCGCGAGCGATTCCGCGGTAGTCGACACCTTTGTGCTCGTGGAAACGGCTGTCCTCCCGGGCGAGGAGGGCATCGATGAAGAGCGGGGAGACTTCGCTGAGCGGGACCACGTAGCGGGTTTCCCCCTGGAGGCGTCCGTAGCGGCGTCCGGTGCGGTCGAAGACTTCCGAAATGGCGGGGATGCTGGAGATCTCGGCGAGGTCGAAGCTGTCGGCGCGGGTCTGGTATTTCGAGTAGTGGGGGTAAACGTAGATCCCGGCTGCGATGGCCGCGATGAGCGCGAGAACGGCCAAAACGAGGACGGCGCGGACGAGAAAGCGTTTCATGAGCGGAGCGCGGTTGGGCGCGCGGAATGGGTTGTCATCGCAAGGCTATCGTTTGCCGGGGATTGTCGGGCCGTGCCGACTTCGTGCAAGCTGGAAGCTGTCTCTACTTCTCGACGACGAGCGCGGCGAGCTGGCGGTTGGTGCCCACGGTGGTGACGAGGCTGGTGCCGGGCTCGCGGGTGGCATGGACGACTTGGGCGAGGGCACTGGCAGTGAAGCTCTCGCCGAGGGCGCGCTTCGGCGTGACGATGGGAGTATCGGGCAGGCGAGCGGCGAGGGCGCCGCTCTCGATGTGGTCGAGGCGGCTGCCGTTGGCGGAGGCGATGACGCGGTCGGGGGTGTGATCGCTGGTGAGGGCGGTAATGAGGTCTGCGAGCGTCGCGACCGCGTGGGCTCGGTCGTGATAAGTTCGGCTTCGCGTGAGGCGGAGGGTGCGGGTCGGGGCTTCGTGATCCGGGGCTCGGGCGAGGACGAGGGCGGCGGCTCCCTCGCCAAAGACGAGGCCGGTGATGCCAAACGGGATCGCGGGTCCGTCAAGGCTGGCGAGCCTCCAGAACCCGTAGCCTTCGCAGGTAATCCAGTCGGCTTCCTCGGCGGCCACGACGACCGCGAGATCGCATTGGTCGGTGGCGAGGAGATCGTCGGCAAATTGGATCGCGGCAATGCCGACGGTGGCGTCGCCAACCAGCGTGCTGGTGGTGCCGGTGACGCCGAGGGCGGCGGCGATGTGGCTGGCGGGGGCGTTGTAGACGGTCTCGGGGAAAAGGAGCGGGCTGCCGGCCTGGGTGCCGCGCTCGGCGATCTCGGCGAAGAAGCGGCGGGTGTAGATGACGCCACCATTCGACGCGGCGAAGAGAAGGGCGGTGCGTTGTTGGCGGCTGGAAGCCGCCACTCCGGCGTGGGTCAGGGCGTCCTGAGCCGCGGTAACCGCAAGGTGGGAAATCGTGCTGGAACGGCGGAGGCGGCGTTGGCATTCGGAGTCCGCCAGGTCGGCGCGGTCGACGAGGTGGGCCGGGTGGGTGCGGTGGGAAAAGGGATTCTCGATGGACTGAACGGGCGGAGCGTCGCCGCCGCGGATGCGGGCGGCGACGGCGTCGAGATCGCGTCCGTGGGGCGTGACCCAACCGGTGCCGAGGATGGTGAGAGTCGAGGGTTGAGCGTTGATGGTCGAGAGGTGGTGGATTCAGCCGGCAGCTTTTTCGAGGATGAGGCTGGCGTTGGCGCCCCCGAAGCCGAGGGAATTCGAGATCGTGCGGGTGGCGGAGGATTCGCGGATTTCGTTGGCGACGATGTCGAGAGTGACGTCGTCATCGGGGGCGGTGAAATGGAGGTTGGCGGGGAGGAAGCCTTCGCGGAGCGCGAGGATACAGAAAGCGGCTTCGATGGCTCCGGCGGCTCCGAGGGAGTGTCCCATCTGGCCTTTGGTGCTGCTGACAGCCGCGGCGGGGGAGACGGCGGCGATGGCGCGGGCTTCGCAGGCGTCGTTGAACGGGGTGGCGGTGCCGTGGGCGTTGACGTAGCCAATGTCGGACCCGGAAAGGCCAGCGTCGGCCAGGGCATTTTCCATGGCGCGGCGCGGTCGCTGCCGTCGGGATTGGGTTGGGTGAGGTGGAAATTGTCGGTCGAATCCCCGTAGCCGGTGATCTCGGCGAGGATGGGATGATTCGCTTCGCGGGCGTCGTCGAGGGTTTCGAGGAGAAGGATCGCAGCGCCTTCACCGAGAGCGAGGCCGGTGCGGTCGCGGTCGAACGGCCGGGGTTTCTCCCCGGTGGAGGCCTGGAGAGCGTCGAATCCAGCAAAAACGAGTTCGCACAGTGCGTCGTAGCCGCCGCAGATTACCCGGCGGGCCCGGCCAGCACGGACGAGCTGAAAGGCGTGACCGATGGCGTTGGTGCCGGAGGCGCAGGCGTTCGAGAGGACCCGCAGGGGGGCGTCGATCCCGAAGGGAGCGAGGGCGTCGAGAACGGGTTGCTGAGGGACGTAGCCGCGGATGAGGCGGGCGTGGCGGGCGGCGAGGACGTTGTCGCTAACGTCGCGGTAAAAGTCTTCGCCGAGGGTCATGCCACCGCTGGTGGTCCCCATCACGACAAGATCGGGATTGAAGTCCGGAACGTCCGCGAGGGCTTCGCGGACGGCGAGCAGATTCATTCGGGCGGCGCGGGATTGCTGGTGGGCGCGGGGGGCGATGGAGTGGGCGGCGGTGAGCCAGCTGGCGGGGATCTGGCCGGCGGTCTGGGACCGGCAGTGGGAGACGTCGAAGGTGGTGACCGGCGTCACGCAATCGCGTGCTTCACGGAGAGCGGTGAGCGTTTCCGCTGCGTCGGGGCCGAGCGGTGAAATGACGCCGAGGCCGGTGACGACGACGCGGTGAGGTGGGGTTTGAACAGAAGTTCGCAAAAGTCGCGAAGGCTATTGGCGGGTGACGGTGGCCTCGATCTGGCCGTGCGGTTCGTTCTGCGGGAGGAACGTGAGGTTGGGATTTTCGAGGTCGAACGGAGACAGGTCGGCGATGAAGTAGTGCTTGTTGGGCATACTGAGGTGGATGTCCGTGATCTCGGGGGCTGCGGCGAGGGCGGCTTCGCCCATTTCAAAGAGCGTGCGCTGGACCGAGGGGCTGAAATTTTCCGCGAAGATGCGGAGGAGGGCTTCGCGGACCCGGACGTTGGTGTCGCGGCAATCGGCGGTGGTGTCCGCGTAGGACCACGTGGCGGCGAGCTCGGTCGAGAGGATGCGGTCGGAGGCGTCGCGAAGCGTGGTGAAGGTGGTGTGGTCGAATCCGACGAAGGCCGAACTGGTGGAGTTCAGAATCGTGAGTTTGCGAAGGCCGGACTCGAGTTTGGTCTCCGACCGCGTAGCGGTGAGTCGAGTGAATGGTTCGCCGCCGGCCGCAGCCTGGAAGGAATGGGGCATCTCGGCACCGTTGACGGTCAGGCGTTCCCAGGTGAACTCGCGGAGTTCGACGTTGACCCGCTCGACGTGGGCGTGGGTGTCGAGGAAGTGGCGGCCGAGGGTGAGCGCGAACTCTTCGATGCAGGGGCCGAGGTGCTGGTGGGCGAGGGCGATAATCGTATTCTTGCAGGTGTCGGTGGCCACGATCTGCGAGTTGTCATCGCTGAGGTAGGAGCGCTCGAAGGCGCCTTCGAGTAGGACATCGGCGCTGATCTCGGTGATCGACTGGCGGTCACCGTCGGTGTGCTTGCGAAGAACGCGGACTTTTTCTTTTCCGTAACGATTGATTCCAAGTGCGGACATTGAGGGGATAATACAGTTATTGGTGATTGGTGAATAGTGATTGCTGGAATGAATACGATTGCGGAGTTGAGTGAGATGGGTCGGGGTGAGTTCGTCGCTGCGCTGGATGGAATCTGGGAGCATTCGCCGTGGGTGGCCGAGCGGGCGTGGGAGCGGCGGCCCTTCGGAAATGCGAAGGCGGTGATTGCCGCGATGGATGCGGCGGTGGACGCGGCGAGCGACGGGGAGCGGATGGCTTTGATCCAGTCTCATCCGGATTTGGCGGGAAAGCTGGCGGCGGCGGGGCGGCTGACGGCGGAGTCGGCGGGCGAGCAGGCTGGGGCGGGGCTGAACGCGCTGACCGATACGGAGCGGAAGGCCTTTTCCGAGCGGAACGACGCTTACCGGAAGCGGTTTGATTTTCCGTTCATCATCTGCGCCCGGGAGCATTCGAAAGCGGGTATTCTGGCTGAGTTCGACCGGCGACTGGGAAACGAATCCGACGCGGAGATCGCTGCGGCGATTGCCGAAGTGAAGAAGATCGCACGGCTGCGGGCGGAAGATCGGGTAGCGGGATGAAATTTTCTCGCGCGAACCCGCCAAGCCGCGAAGATTCCCCGCATGGCTGGTAAGTTGAGCACGCACGTTCTGGACCTGGTGAAGGGTGGGCCGGCAGCGCACCTGCGGATCGAACTCTTTGATGACATGGGTGGACTGCTGAAGGATGCGCTCACGGATGACGATGGGCGGACGCATTCGCCGCTCCTGGGGCCGGAGGAGATGCGCGAAGGGACCTTCGAATTGCGCTTTCACGTCGGGGAGTATTTTCGCGAGGCGGCTGGGTTTTTGGACGTCGTGCCGGTGAGGTTTCGGATTGCCGATGCGGGTGGGAGTTATCACGTGCCGCTTTTGTGCACCCCGTGGAGTTACTCGACCTATCGGGGAAGCTGAGGAAATTTTCGATTTTCGATTTTGGATTTTCTATTGGCAGCGGGGCGGTTGATGGCGCGGGTGGATGAGCTCGCGGCGGTGACGGACGTCGAGGGCGAGGTGACGCGGACATTTCTTTCGCCGGCGATGGGGCGGGCCAATGCGCTCGTTGCCGGGTGGATGGAGGCGGCCGGGATGGGCGTTGCGGTTGACGGCGCGGGGAACTTGCGCGGTCGTTTGAGGGGGACGGGCGATGGGGTGCTGATTACGGGCTCACACCTGGACACGGTGCGCAAGGCCGGGCGGTTCGACGGCATCCTCGGCGTGCTCCTGCCGATTGCTGCGGTGGAGGTGTTGCGGGCCGAGGGTTGGCAGCCGGATTTCTCGCTGGAGACCATCGGGTTCTCGGACGAGGAGGGGGTGAGGTTTCAGGCGGGTTGCCTCGGAAGCCGGGCGCTGGCGGGGCGGCTGACCGAGGCGGAGCTGAAGCTCAGGGACTCGGCGGGGGCGGAGTTGCTGGCGGTTCTGGAGGAGTTTGGCGGTGGCGTCTACGTGGCGCCGGAATGGCCGGAAGGTCGCGTTCTGGGCTATCTGGAGGCGCACATCGAGCAGGGGCCGGAACTGGAATTGGCGGACTGCCCGGTGGGAGTGGTGACGGGGATCAACGCGCAGAGTCGGATCGCCGTGACCATCTCCGGTCGGGCGGGACACGCCGGGACGACCCCGATGCGGGCGCGTCGGGACGCGGGTGCGGGTGCGGCGGAGTTCGTCGTCGCGGTGGAAGTCCACGCGCGGAGAACCGACGGGCTCGTGGCGACCATTGGCACGATGGAGTTTCGGCCCGGCGCGGGAAACGTGATCCCCGGCGAGGCAGCGTTCTCGATCGACGTGCGGCACGCTTCGAGCGACGCGGTCGCTCAGGCCTGCGCGGAGTTGAACGCACGACTGGGGGAGATTTGCGCTGAACGGGGATTGAAATTTGATTGGCGGGTCGTGGATTCGATGGAAGCGGTGGACTTCTGCGAAGACTTGACGCGAACCCTCGCGGGGGCGGTTGAGGGGACCGGGAGCCGGGCGATTCGACTTCGAAGCGGAGCGGGGCACGACGCCATGGTGATGGCGGAGCGCTGTCCGACGACGATGTTGTTCGTTCGTTGCCGGGATGGGTTGAGTCACCATCCGGATGAATCCGTGACCGAAGCAGACGTGGCGGTGGCGTTGGAGGTCTTTTGCCAGGTGCTGCGGAAGCTGTAAGATGAGAGAGGAATTTGTCATCCACGGTGGGACGGTCGTAACCGAAGATTCATTTTCGGTGGCTGACCTGCGCATCGTCGACGGACGGATCGCGGAGATTCGGGCCGGGCTTGGCTCGGGAAAACCCGGTGACGTCGACGCGACGGGAGCCTGGGTACTGGCGGGCGTGGTGGACGGGCACGTGCATTTCAACGAGCCGGGGCGGGCCGATTGGGAGGGTTTTGCGACGGGCTCACGGGCCCTCGCGGCGGGCGGGGGGACCACCTTCGTCGACATGCCGCTCAACGCCTCGCCTCCGACGATCGACCGGGAGTCGTTTGAGCTCAAACGGGCGTTGGGAGAGGCGAAATCGAGTCTGGATTTTGCGCTTTGGGGCGGGCTCGTTCCGGGAAACGAGGATTGCCTGGAGGAGTTGGCGGCGTGCGGAGTGGTTGGCTTCAAAGCGTTCATGGTGGACAGCGGAATCGAGGATTTCCCGGGAGTGGACTCGGCGGTATTGCGCAAGGGAATGAAGGTCGCGGCCCGGCTCGGGTTGCCAGTTGCGGTCCACGCCGAGGATCCGGCGATCGTGGGGGAACGGCCGAAGCGGCGCGTTCGGCGGGCCGGTTCGGACGCTCGGGCGTTTCTGGATTCCCGCCCGGTCGAGTCGGAGGTCGAGGCCGTGCGGGTTGCGCTGGCCATCGCGGGCGAGACGGGCTGCGCTCTGCACGTCGTCCACGTCAGTTGCCCGGAAGCGGCGGAGCGCATCCTGGCTGCCCTGCGCGAGGGGATTGACGTGACCTTCGAGGTGTGCGCCCACCATCTCCTGCTGGACGAGACCGAAATGCTGGACCGGGGCGTCGTGGCGAAATGCGCGCCGCCACTGCGACCTGCGGAGACCGTGCGCGCAATGAAAAACCTGCTGCTGTCCGGTCAGGTGGACGTGGTGGGATCGGACCATTCACCGGCACCGCCGGAGATGAAGACCGGCGACGACGCGTTCGCCGCGTGGGGCGGGATCATGGGTTGTCAGCACGGTTTTTTGTTACTGCTGGACTGGATTCTCGCGACCGATCTTCGCGCCCTGCCGCAGGTCTGGCAGTCGTTGACCACGGAACCGGCTCGCCGCCTGGGCGTGCCCAAGCGCGGGCTGGTGGTCGGCGCGGATGCGGACGTGATCGTTGTCGATGCCGGCAAACCGTGGACGATCCAGACGGATGAGTTGCTCTACCGTCATCCGATGTCTCCCTACGTCGGAAAATCATTGAGCGCCCGCCTGCGGGCCTCGTTCCTTCGGGGGCAGTCTTTGGCCAATCGAAACACCAGGGGGCGCTTCCTGGCGCGGAGCCCCGGAGGAGGCGTCGGGCGATGAGGCGGGTGAATTTTCTGGTGATCGGGGCCCAAAAATCCGGGACCACGGCCCTGAATCGCATGCTGCGTCAACACCCGGAAATTTGCCTTTCGGATCAGAAAGAGCTTCATTTTTTTGATCGGGATTCGGCCTTCGCTGCGGGCGAACCCGACTATGACTCCGAGTATCATTCCCACTTCCAGCGAACCGCCGGGCAAGTCGTAGGAGAAAACACCCCCGTTTACCTCTACTGGCGGCCGGCAGCGGAGCGCATCGCGCGCTACAACCCGGAGATGAAGCTGGTCGCGGTGTTGCGAAACCCGATTGATCGAGCGTTTTCTCAATGGCAAATGACGACGCGCAACGGCGATGAGACGCTGCCTTTCGGTGAAGCGATTCGGCGGGAGGCGGAGCGATTCGGCGGGAATGGGCAGCATCGATTCTTCTCATACGTCGACCGGGGACGCTACGCCGGGCAGTTGCGCCGATTTCAAGAATTGTTTCCGCCCGAGCAGATGTTCATTCTGCGAAGCGAGGAATTGCGGGCCGAACCGGCGGACGTTTTCCAGCGGTTGACGGACTTCATTGGGGTGGAGAGGCGACGTTTTCGAGTGCGGCGTAAGCCGGAGAAAGTGCGCTATGAAGACAAAATGACGCCAGAGGATCGAGCGTATTTGCGGGACGTCTTTTCCTCCGAAGTCGCCGAGCTGGAAGCGCTCGTGGATTGGGATTGCTCGGCTTGGCGGTGAGCGCCGCGAGTTGTTCAACCGCGACGCCGGGGTCCCGGTCTGGTAGCGAATGGGGATGATCTCGATCCGAAGAACCGTGACGCGTTTCCCGGGTGTTCACGCGTTTCGCCGGAGGCGATACCGGGCGCAGTTTTTGCGGGCGAATGGCGGTGGGATGTTTTGGGGCCGCTTCCGCTCGGCTGAAGAAGCTCGCGCCGCGCCTCCGCCCTCCCTGCCGTCGACCTACGCTGATCCCACCCTGACTCACCTGAACGAAGAAGTTTTCGAGGAGATCCACCCGTTCGACTGGCCAGTAATGTTCTTTCTCCGAAAGTTTATCGACGAGTTCGGGGCGGATTCGCTGATCGATTTCGGCGGGCACGCCGGGGTGAAATTCACGGCATTTCGACAGCTCCTCGCGCTGCCGGACGACTTCCTCTAACAGGCCGTCGGAAACTCAGCCCATGGTTGCAGCTGGCCGGGAGAGGGCAAGTTCGCTGGGGTTGCCCAATTTGACCTTTGCCGAATCCCTAACCGACATGAGCCCGGCAAAAACTCTCCTCTGATCGGGTGTCCTGCAATATGCGCCGGAGACCCTCGCCGAATTGCTGACTGCCGCTAACTACCGACCGGACGTCGTGATTTTGAGCAAACTACCACTCGCCGAAGCGAATGGATTCTTCACGCTCGAGAATTTTGGTGAACAAAAATTGGTCCACCGCATTATCAGTTCTGACGAGCATGACGAGATGCGGGAACGCCTAGGATACCGGCCATGCGCGCGCTGGCGCATTCCGTATCGGGATTTCGAAAATCCATTCGCTGGAACAGCGACATCGGTCCAAATGGTCGGAGAGGTCTGGACGCGCGGGCAACTAGCGGCGCGTCCGATTTGCGATCAGCTTCGTTGCTGCGGCCACGAGCGCACCGCGGACGACGGGACTGCCGAGCGCTTTGAGGAACCAAGGCTTTTCCTCGACGGTGCGGCGGAGTGCCTCGGGGTTCTTCCTCCGGGCGTAATCAATTACCCGGGTCGCGTCATCGTCGCTCATCGAGCGGGGATCGGAGGATCCGAGACCGAGCATCCCGGCGATCGCCTCGAGGCCGCCCGCGCCGCCGCCGGCACTGCCACCGCCGGTGAGGGAGCCCAGGAGACCGCCGAGCAAGTCGCTGCGTTGCTCAGGTGGTGCGTTGTGAATGGCTCGGCCTGCAGTGGAACGGAATTCCTCGTCCGGCAATCGACCAAGATACTCCGCAGCGCCCTCATTGTAGGTGGCGGTGTCAAAATCGCGATCCTCGTCGCGGCGAGATGCGAAACGCTCGTGGAACATCTCCGCTTCGCGGTCGTCAATGGTGTCGTTCCCGCCGAAGCGGCGCATGAAATCATCTACGGTGTCGGGCATGGCTTTTGGTGTTTTGGTTGTTTGGATTAGTTAGCGCGTTGGCTGGTAGGTCATTTCCCGAGAACGGGCATCGAGGTGAGCGGTGCCAAGTTTGAGCGGCGGAGCGGAGGGCGTGTAGGCGATGACGGTAAGGTCCTCATTCGGGAAATCAGCGGCCATCTGCGTGAGGAGGCTCTTCATCAGCGGCGGGATATCATCGAGCTGGACAGACTTGTCGAGAATGACGCCGAGCTCTCCGTCGTCATTCATCAAAGCTCGCTCAATCGTCCGACTGGCCGGATCGGCCTCGCGAATGCGGTGGAGGAAAGCCATTTTCCTCGATTGCAGGTCGCCCGCAGCCACCGAGGCGGATGGTGCTTGGACCGCTGGCGGCGTCGCGTCGCAAGCGGCCAGAGCGACAGCGGCGGCGGCGAGTGTGCCAACTTGGAGGGGGACGCGCATCGGATCAGCCGAGGAGATCGGCGGGAACCTTCCCTCCATTCTCGGAGAGTTTGCGGAGGACCTGCTTGTGAAGCCAGATGTTCATCGCGGCGGAGTCGCCGGTATCGCCCGAGTAGCCGAGCTCGGCGGCAAGCTCTTTGCGCTCGCTGAAACTGCTGTCCAGTCCGAGGAGCTTCATGAGATCGACGATGGATTTCCGCCAATCGAGATCTTCAGATTGCTCGGCCTTCATGCGGTCGAGAATCGCAGCAACGTCCACTTCCTCGGCGGGTTTAGCGAGAGCGGGGGATGCAGTTCCAGCCGCCGGGGCGGGGGATGCTGCGGCGGGTTCTGCGGAAGTCTGCGCGGCGGGTTCCGCCTTCTTGGGAGACTTGTCGAAGATGCGGGACATGAGCTTGGAGAAGATGTTCATTGCTTCCCTATCGTCGCCGGTCGACCAACCGGTTGGGTGATGAACTCAGTCGTCCCGCTCGATGCGATCCGGAAGCTCATTTCGATCGCCCGGTTGGCGGGGAAAATGGGTCGAGAGGAGATCGCCGATTTGGTGGATGGCGGCGGTTACCGCTGCGGTAAACTCCCCGGCGGCGAGATCGCGGTGAAGGTCACAGGCGACCGCGTTCCAGAATTCATCGCCGCATTTCTCGTTGATGCCGCCGTCGCCGAAAATGGCAAAGCGCTGGTCCCTCGGAGCGAAGAAAAGGAGAACGCCATTGCGCTCGGCGGTCTCAGTCATCCTGAGTTTTCCGAACTGCTCCGCTGCGGCGGTCATGACGTCAGATTTGCCGAGCGAGCGGCGGGTGACGAAGACTCGAATCTCGCCGGAGGTGCATTTCTCCGCCGAGCGAATGGCATCGATGATCGTTTGGTCGTCGAGCCGATTGAGAAAGTCGTCTGATTTCATTTCACCATCCTCCGCTGGCACCGCCGCCGCCGAATCCGCCGCCGCCGCCACTAAATCCACCGCCAAAGCTGCCACCGCCACCGCGCGCCCCGCCGCCGGTCGGGAAGAAGAGTCCACCCCCGCCTCGGCGGTGCCGACCCCGGGAATCGTACAGACGTGCCGCCCCCGCGACTTGCCAGGACGAGATGCACAACGATGAACAGGGCGAAGATGAAGAAAACGAAAGAGGTAAGCCCCCCGCTGCCACCAGCGTCAGATCGATCGGCATTGGTCCGTCCGGTTCCTTCGTATTCTCCCTTCGCAGCTGCCAAGATCGCGTTAATTCCCGCAGTCACTCCTCCGTCGAAGTTTCCAGAACGAAAACGAGGGGTCACCTCGCGGTCCAAAATGCTCTTCGCGGTCGCATCAGGGATGGCGCCCTCGAGCCCGTAGCCGACTTCGATCCGCAGCCTCCGGTCTTCCGAGAAGACAAAGAAAACGGTGCCGTTGTCGTCGGCCTTCAGCCCGGCGCCCCAACTCTCGGCGGTGCGCTGGGTAAAATCCTCCATGGCATAACCGTCGGGAACCCGGGGAAACGTCGCGACCAGGACCTGGCTCGACGTCTCGCGCTCGAAGGCTTCCAGCTTGGCGTCGAGGGTGGGAATGGTGGCGGGCGAGAGAATTCCGGCCTGGTCCGAGACGTAGCGATCCGGAGGTGGCGGTAGCGGGTCGGCAGCCCGCAGGGCGGTCACCGCGAGGAGGAGTGCCGAAAGTTGGATCGCCCAGCGCATTGTCTGGCGACCGCTACCGGGCCGGCGCTGGCGTGGCGCCGCCGAAGTTGAAATCAACCTCCGGCGCGGTATCGGCACCCTCGCTCGACTGGAAGAGCGGACGCGAATCGAAACCGAGGAACGCGGCAAACAGGACGGTCGGAAATTTTTTCACCGCAGTATTATAGACCGTCGCGACTTCGTTGAACTTCCGTCGTTCCACAGCAATACGGTTTTCGGTGCCTTCGAGCTGGGCTTGGAGAGATTGGAAATTCGCGTTGGCCTTCAGTTCGGGATAGCGCTCGACGGTCACGAGAAGCCGGGAGAGAGCTCCGGAGAGAGCGTCCTGGGACTTCTGAAATTGCTCGAGAGCGGCGGGATCGGTCGGGGCGGCTCCCTCCGGCAGTTGAACCTCGGTGACTTGCTGACGGGCTTCGATGACCTGCGTGAGGGTCGTCTGCTCGAACTCGGCGGCTCCTTTAACCGAGGCCACGAGATTCGGGATGAGATCGGCACGGCGTTGGTAGACGCTCTCGACGTCGGCCCAACTCTGGTTCACGGCCTGCTCCTTTTCGACGAGGCTGTTGTAGCTACCGCACCCTCCGATGAGGAGGATGACTGCAAGGAGGACGAGCATGCCGAGGATGGAAAGAAGGATCTTCATGGGTTCGAATGAATCGAAGCGTAGGGCGTCGGGGGATGGGTTGGCGAGATTTGTCGGGGGCGCGGTGACGTTGAAATGTTCTGCTGACTCGGTCTCGTCGGGAGATTCGACTGGCAATGGACCGCCCATCGTGCGAAACGGGAATGCGTAAGCAATATCCTATGATTCGTAATTCACTTCCCCATTGGCTCACAGCTTCGGTGCTCGGCATCTCGGCAGTTCTTCCCACCTTCGCCCAGGACGACGCGACACCCGCGCCGCCGACCGCTCCGGTTCCCGCCGCTCCGACCGCACCTGCCGCGCAACCCGCACTCGAGATTCCCGACCCGGTCGCCGAGGTCAACGGCGAGCCCATTACAAAAGCGGAATTGGAAGGAGCCTTCGCTCAGGCGGTCTCCGGTGCCGGCGTCGATCCTGCCAACCTTTCCAACGAGCAGAAGCTCGCGGGTTACAATCAGATCCTGCAGGACATGATCACCGAGAAGCTGGTCAAAGCGGCCTCGAAGGGCTTCGAAGTCACCGACGCGGACGTCGACGCCGAGATTGCGAAAATCAAAGAGCAGTTCCCAACTCCGGAAGCGTTCGACGAACAACTGAAGGCAACGGGTCAAACCGAAGAGAAGCTGCGAACCCTCATCAAGGATGGTCTCGGACAACGGAAATGGATCGAGAGCCAGGTCGGTGACACGGAGGTGACCGAGGAAGAGGCGAAGACGTTTTACGAGGAGAACGCTCAGGAATTTGAGCAGCCCGAGATGGTGCGCGCGAGTCACATCCTGATCATGGTCCCGGAAGATGCGGACGAAGCCACGACCAAGGAGAAGGAAGCCGCCGCGAAGAAAGCCGCCGAAGAAGTGCGGGCTGACGGGGCCGACTTCACCGAGATCGCCAAGAAGTTGTCCGAAGAGCCCGGTGCTGCTGAAAGCGGCGGTGATCTGGATTTCTTCACCAAGGACCAAATGGTTCCCGAATTTGCTGACGCGGCCTTCGGGATGGAAATCGGCGACATCAGTGATCCCGTGAAGAGCCAGTTCGGCTACCACGTGATCAAGGTCACGGACAAAAAAGAGGCCGGTAAGATGCCGTTCGAGGAAGTAAAGCCGCAGCTCGAAGCATTTCTCAAGGGTCAGAAAGACCAGAAGGGCGTGAACGAAGTGCTCGAGAAGTTGCGGGCTGACGCCAAGGTCGAAGTGATGCTGCCAGAGCCGACCCCAATGACCGCCCCGGCGGGGGCTCCGATGGGCACCGTCGAACCCGCCGCACCGTCCGAGGAAGCTGCTGCTTCGCCGGACGCTGCTGCCGACGAAGACTAAATCCGGCAGAGCACGCATGGCTCGCAAGAAGCAATCCGTCGGCGTCATCGGCCTCGGGATCATTGGATCCCGGGTCGCGGCGAATCTCCGTCGAGCCGGTTACGAGGTTTGGGTGTGGAACCGCTCGCCGAAAGTTGAGCCGAATTTTTTGTCGTCCCCGGCGGAAGTCGCCGAGACGGCGGACATCCTCCTGACGTTCGTCGCAGACGGCCCGGCCCTGCTCGAGGTCATGCGATCGCTGGAGCCGACTCTGTCAGCCCGGCACCTTGTGGTGAATCACGCAACGGTCGGGCCGGACGAGGTCATCGAGGCGGCTGGGATCGCGCAGAAATGTAGCGCGGATCTGATCGACGTGCCGTTCACCGGCAGCCTGAAGGCAGCCGAGGCGGGCGAGCTGATCTACTACGTCGGCGGCTCGGTCGATCTGCTCGCGCGGGTTCGCTCCGTGCTGGAGGTCACCTCCAAGTCCATCCTCGAGATCGGAGACGTCGGGCAGGCAAGTCTGGTCAAGATTGCGACCAATCTGGTGTCGGCCACCATCGTCGAGGCGCTGGCCGAGGCCATGGGACTGTTGGCCAAAAACGGCGTGCCGTTGCAGAAATTCGCGGAGGCGATCGCATTGAACGCGGCTCGCTCTCCGGTCTCGGATGCCAAGATCCCCATGATGCTCAATGGCAAATTTGAGCCTCATTTCGCGCTGAAAAACATGTTCAAGGACGTGCAGCTGGCTCTCGCTGCGGCCGACCGCGCAGGCTTGGAGCTTCCGGCGGCCAATGCTGCGGCCGGAGCTTTGATGACCGGGATCGAGCACGGTTGGGCGGATCTCGATTTCTCCGCTCTCGGCAAACACTACGGCTTTCCGGGGAGCGAACCTTTGACGGGTGAATCGCTCGCCGGCGAGAGCCCGTCCACCAATACGAAGACCAAGAAGCGCTTTCCGCTCTTCGGCGGGGGCGGAGCGAGCTGATCGTGGACCGGGGAGGGGACGTGCTGGGAACCGCCCGGGCTCGGGGTGGATTCTACCAGCTACCTGAGCGCGTTTGGCTGGCCCTGAGCGGGGCGGATCGGGAGCGTTACCTCAACGGACAGGTCACCAACGACGTCCGTAAGCTCAAGCCCGGACAAGCCATGCAGGCCTGCATCGTCTCGGCGAAGGGCAAGCTCGATGGGATCGTTTTCATTTGGACCGATGAGACGCGGTTGATCGTGGAAGCCGAGGCCGACGTTGGCGAGGTGTTGGCCGCGCGCCTGGATCGCTACTTGGTGGCCGACGACGTCGAGATCGAGGCGCGTCCGGCGGGAGAGCATTATCACGCCTTTGGCGAAGCGGCGACGCGATTGATCGAACACGGTGGCGGGCTCAGGCGGGTCAGCAGACTTGGCATCGATGGAGTCGATTGCGAGGCGGGTGATTTGAGCAAGATGAGCGCCGGTGAAGAACTGTCGCCCGGGGATGTCGACGTCCTCCGGATCGAGCACGTGATTCCCCGTTGGGGGGCCGAACTTACCGCCGACACGCTGCCAGCGGAAGCGGGACTGGACCGGACAGCGGTGGATTTTCACAAGGGGTGCTACATCGGGCAGGAAGTCATTTCCCGAATTCAGAGCGTGGGTCGGACCAATCGCTTGCTGGCATCTTTCGTCGTCACGAGCGACTCGATCCCGCAGGCGGGCGAGAATTTGTTCATCGCCTCCACGGACGAGAAGCCGGTCGGCGTGATCACGTCGGTCGCCGAGCACTTTGCATTGCCCCGCTCGGTTGGTCTCTGCTACATCAAGCGCGGCCAGGAAGAAGCGGCGGAACTGATTTCCGCGTCGGGAGCCCGACTCAACCTGTGCGAATTGCCATGCGAATAATTCCCGTTTTTCTTCTTCTCTGCACGCTGCTCGTCGCCGGATGCGTCTCGCGCTCCAGCTCGACCTACTCCGGCCCCGAGGTCGCCGTGTTGATGATCAAGATCGGTAAGGAGAAGGATTTGCGGCGCGTCGTGATCAAGCTCGACGAGGCGGCGGCGCCGCTCACGAGTGCAAATTTTGCGACTTTGGCTCGCGACGGTTTTTACAACGGGATGCGATTCCACCGGGTCTTCCCGGATCTTCTCGTGCAGACCGGCGACCCCTTCAGCCGCCGCGGAGATTCTGATCGTTCCGGCACGGGCGGGCCCGGATACACCGTTCCGGCGGAGATCAAACTGTCACACATTCGCGGTGCCGTAGCGGCCTCGCGCTTGCCGGACGGGGTCAATCCGACGCGCGCGTCGAATGGCAGCCAATTTTACGTTTGCCTGACCCCCATGCCACAGCTCGACGGCGACTACACCGTCTTCGGACGAGTGACTGAGGGAATCGAGACGCTCGACGAAATCAGCAAAATGTCGACGAACAGCAACGAATTCCCTTTGGAAAAAATCGTCATTCGATCTATAACCATGTCCCCCGAGGTGGCGGTGCCAGTGGCAACCGCCGTCAACTAAGGGTCTGACATTTTTTAACGGGTAGGTTCCGGAGTGGCCAAACGGGGTAGACTGTAAATCTACTGGAATTTCCTTCACAGGTTCGAATCCTGTCCTGCCCATTCTTTATTTTCCGGCCAAATCGGCCGGGAAGCCCCTTGAATACAGGGTTTGTGGCCATTTCCTTCCATCGCGGGTGAAGATGGGAATTGACCGAAAATGCTGGTTTGTTTGTCACCCATTGTCACCCAGATCGGCTGAGGCGAAGCACGGTGGACAGACTTTGAGAGTCGAGCTATGACAAGGGACCTGATGCTGCTCAGGATTGACCGCGTTCCTTGAGCGTTTCCTTCAGCGCGTATCTCTCCAACCGCCCACTTTTATTCTCCCCGGAAATCGTCCTGCCATCCGGCATGAAAACAACGCTGCATTTATCCGTAAGCAATTCGAGGCGCTTATCTCGACGAGAAATAATGCGCTTTTCGTGAAGCGCTTTAACGGTGGAAACGGGCTCCGCACCGTATTCTTTTAGAAAACTCGCGAAGTCTTCGTCATCGATGAAGATTTCGTCCCCACGACCCAGCAGGCCCACTATTACTTCTTCGTAATCGTTCAACTCGACCGGTGCCCAATCTCGTGTTGGCTCCGGTTCACGGAGATGTTTACGAGACACCTCATGCGGAAAATATTCCCAGCCGATATCTCCTTTATCGTTGGCGATGCGCGCCTTCGCCGAGCATAACGGCGTAATCGCTTCAACCTCCAAGTCTTCCCCGAAGATGGCGTCGTCGAGTTTGAAAAGATAGGCAAGGCGAGTCCATAGACATTCCAAAAGCAGCCGCCAAGGCTGCCCGGACCGGCTCCCTAGAAAATACCACCGGCCATGTTCGTGGACGCCAATGTAGGGGCCTCCGTCACACTTCAAAATGCTGTTGTTTCCGCAAATGACCAGAGCAGGCAGACGGACAAGATTCCATGCCGTTTTTTGTGCAAACAACGATTTCAAATAGGCCAGGAACGCAGCTCGCAGGCCGAATGCGCTTTTGAACCCTCGGAATGCATATACGACGCGTAGTGGCGTCTTGCCTTCCAACGTGAGTGCCCACTGGACCGCGTTCTCGTGCGGAGTGCCATTGTTCAGGTCTGACATGTGCAGGTTTCGTCCAAACAGTGTCCTCCAACTATCTTGGATGGTGTCGAACTGAATCTTTGAACACTTGGCAACGCGGTCATAATAGTTTCGGAAAAGCTCCAGCGCCTCTCGAAGGGTCTTGCTAGTGAGAGTTTTTTTGACCTCGAAAATGGCGATTACCTGCTCGTCATTGTAGATGAATTCGTCCGTGTGAGGGATTTGCTCCCCATTGCCGGTTACAAGCATACAATCAATCTGCTGGCTCAATTCGGACTCTCCACGAATCTTCCCCGAGACAATTCGCAAATCGAGATTCTTGAAGACAGCACGTCCCAATAATTTTCGTGTCAGTCCCTCATATATCTCGCCCTCCAATCCTGGATGCTGGAGATAGCTTTGCGGCGGAAGCGAGGAGACCATTTTTGTCTGAATCTGTTCGATGAGATCAGCAATAGTGGTAATCATGGGGCGGTCGGCAGGACTATCATCGAGGGACGCGCGAAAGATTTACAAGGCGTTTGGGAGAAAGCTTCGGCAAAAGAAATGGAACTGCAGAGCTGCCTCAGAACGGTGGGATATCGTCATCCTTCTTCGTGGGGAGCGTCTTTGCCCGCGGGACGAGCTTCCTCGTAGATTCTGCCGCCGTTGCCGATAGGGAGCTTGAACTGTTGTCCTTTCGCCATCTCTTGACGACCGCTTCGATTGCACCACGTTCTATCGGAGGCTGCGCCCAGCCATCAGCGAAACGAATATCGTTCGAATCCGGAAGTTCTTCTGCTGACAATTCTCGTATCCGAATTCAGGCGGGAATTGCTGCGGCTTTTCCAATGAAAACAGCCTCTCGCCGAACGAGAGATGGCAGCAATCGAGTGAGTCCCGCCAGTTCGTCAGGCAGAAAGCGAGACACATGTTCTTGGTCGCTCGCGTTGGTGAGTCGAAGGATGAGCCAGGAATTGCACTGCGACAGCACGGGGCTTTCGACATCGGCAGGGCGTTGAGACACCAGCATCAGGCCAAGGCCATATTTCCGACCTTCCTTGGCAATGCGTCGAATCGCTGATTGCGCAGCCTCATATTCCGCTTGCCCGCGATTTGGAACGTAGCGATGCGCCTCCTCGCACACGAGAAAAACGGGGTCGCGTTCTCGTTCCTGGCGAGTTTGCCACACCTTGTATTGGAAGAGCAGCCTGGCAATAACCGCAGCCAGAGGGCCAGCGACTTCATTGGGCAGCCCAGAGATATCGATGATACGAATGTCCCGCCGCTCATCGGCGCTGGTTTCGCCGACAAACTGGGCAATGACATCGGACAGGTTGCCACTCCCATCAAACTCCCGCATCAAGAACCCGAGGCGGAGATCTGTTTTGAGAACGTTCAGCTTGTCGAGGATGGAGCGGTGGGATTTGAAGTCAGACGGAGACTTCTGCTTCCACTTGTTTCCGTTGCCGTTCCACACGACCCCTTGCTCCAAACGAATGTGATTCTCGAACTCGGTCAGTTTGAACGGCGAAGGCAGGTCACGATTGAATGACGCTATCTTCTCTTTCGCCTCCGCAGAGATTGGACGAGGCTCGTCAGGCTCAATGCTACTATCGGCATTGCCTACCCAATCACGAGATGGCTCAGCCAAACCTTGCTCAACTAGGCGCGCATGGGTGGCGCAATTTTAATTCTGTAAAAGTTGCGAGTTAGTTTGGGTGCGGGTCAGAGGGATTCATGTTGAGGTAGATTTTTCCGGTGATCCACTCGTCGCTGATCTCGGCCAGGAGAGCGGAGACAAGACGAAGGAGGGATGCTTCGTTGGGAAAGAGGGAGGCGACACGTGTTCGTCGTTTGATTTCCTGATTGACGCGTTCGATGGAGTTACTGGTTCGCAGACGCTTTTGGTGGGATTCGGGTAAGGAGAAGACGGCAAAGCCTTGGGGGAGGTTCTCCTCCATCCAGAGGGCGAGTTTGGGAGCGCTGGAAGCGTAGGAGAGCACGGTGTCCTTGAGGCGGGCGTTTGCCGATGGCAGATCGGGGCAATTGAAGATAGCGCGAATGTCGGCGGCGACTTTGGAGCGCAGATCCAGACGAGGCACGTAGGCTTGGGCGTTTTGTTGGAGGTGGAACTGGCAGCGCTGCCATGGGCCAAGGCCCGCGCATCGGCCCCGGTAAGGGTTTTGTTGGAGGTGGAACTGGCAGCGCTGCCATGGGACGGAGGGAAAGACAGCTGTTCGGGCGGCACCCAGACCGGCGTGGGCGTCGCTGACGATGAAAGTCAGCCCGTGGAGGCCGCGGGATTGCAGAGAGGAAAGGAAGTCGCGCCAATGGACCTCGGATTCACTGAGGGCGACGCTGACGCCGAGTACGGAACGCTTGCCGGAAGGGTCGATGCCGATGGCGATCAGGACGGCGCAGTCCAGGAGTTGTCCACCCTGGCGAACCTTTTCGTAGCGGGCATCGAGAATGAGGTAGGGGCAGGCATGGAGGGGACGTTCCCGCCAGGCGCGGAGTCCTTCGTCGAGTTTCGCGGCGCAGGTGCTCACTTGAGTCGAACTCACGGAGTGTCCGCAGAGTTCTTCGACGATCTTGGTGACCTTGCGGGTGGACACGCCTTGGACATACATCTCGGCCAGAGCCAGTAGGAGCGCCTGCTCGCTTCGGACACCTTTTTCCAAGGCGCTGGGGTAAAAATCCACGCCGTCGCGAACCTGGGGAACCCGAAACTCGATCGGTCCCAGGCGGGTGGCCAGCGTCTTGGGTTTGAAGCCATTGGAGCGACCCAGGCGGGCCTCGCAACGCTCGTAAGGGCGGGCTTGGAGCACGGCACAGCGTTCCTGGACCATGGCTTCGTTGACGAGCAGGCGCAGACCCTCGGAAAAACCCGAGGAGCCTTCGTCGGTGAGAAGTTGTAAAACGTTATTCAGAAGATCAGGATCAATTTGGTGGGTCATGTGTGGGTTTTGCTTGGATGTGTTTGGATACACCCCAACAAGGACCACACTGGCCCGCTCCCCACGAGCTTGGCGCGACGCCCCATTCGGGGCCGCCTACGTTCGTCTCGCTACGCTCGCCTCACTCCGGCGGCCCCGAATGGGGCGTTCTGGTGTGAAACGCTTTTACAGAAGAACTTTTACACCCCCATATGACAAAACTCATCCGCCCCCGTCCATTCCCCCGGGTGATTTTTCCGGGTTAGGCGGACTCTGGATCCGCCGGCATCTGTAATTCTGTGTCCTCTGGGTAATCTGCGGTTCGAAAGTCCCGATGTTGTTGTCGGTGCGGTCTGCCGCTTCCCAAGTTGCTCTCGTTTCCAAACTGCAACGCTGTTCTGTTGCTCAAAACCAGTAGTGTTCGGCAGAGAAAATGCTCGGGATAGAAAACAAGCAACAGGGGCGTTGGAGAGCGAGGAAAGCGGGGTTGGGAGGAGAGGCCGGGGAATGATCGGACTGGATGAAGGCAAGCGCAGCCCGTCCCGACGAGCGGAACAAAAGGGGGCTGAGCGAAGCGATCAGGATTTTTTGCGAGGCAGCAAAGCGGCTTGGAGTTCGTCGAGGGAGATGAAGTCCATCCAATAGAACTGGAGAGCTTCCCACTGACGCTTGGTGGGTCGGGAGCCGGTCCAAAGCACGAGCAGAACCGAGGCGATCAGAGCGCAGTAGACCTGAGTGGTCACGCCAGCCTGAGACTCGGCCAGCCAGTGTCGGCATCCGAGCACACACTTGATCCATTTGAAGAAGAGTTCGATCTGCCAGCGGGATCGATAGATGAGGCTTACCAATTGGGCCTCGATGTCTTCGAGATTGGTGAAGAGCAGGAACGTGTGACCGTCTTTTTCCACTCGCACCAATCGCCCTTGGGGACCGTCCTCAGCCTTGCCCAAGCGCACGTTGCTGTCCTCGACAACGCCTGCCTCCCGGTTCGCTTCGCTCAACGAGCGGGGCTCTTCCAGGCGGGTGATCAGGCTGTTGTTGTGAAGGCGCAGAACGTAACGCGCTCCCGCTCGCTGGACCTCTTTGATGACCCGGTAATCGTGACTGTAGTTGCGGTCATTGACGTAGCAGGCTCCCGCTTTGAGTTTGCTCTTCCAGACGGTGCGTTCATTGCCGTTGCCATCACTGACGGTGAACTCCACGGGGATCTGTCGCCAGACGTTGAATTCAAGATGGAGTTTGCCCGCGCGATTCTGCGGGTTTTGCCAAATCGCCCAAGCCATCCGCGGCAGGGCCGGCAGGAGCGTCCCGTCGTTGGCGATGAGTTCACCGATTCTTTCACGGTCTTTTTCGTTGCCAAAGCGCGGCACCGCTTCTTTTCCCAGCGAGCGCAACAACCCGGCCAGCAACTCCGGGTCGACCACGTGCTGCATGGCCGAAAAACTGCCCAAGCTCACCGACTGGCCGCAAACTTCCTCCTGCACCCGCTGGAAATGGCTGCCCGCGCAGAGAGCCCGCGTCGTTTTCAGCACGGGATTGAGCATGGCAAAGAGAACCAGCGCCAAGTAGCCGCCCGAATCCAGTGTGCGACGCGGGTCTTCTTCCGTCCTCTTGCTCGGTGCTGCTGCCAGAATTGGCTCAAGCCGCGCCAGAAAATCTTTCAGCAGCTTCCAGTTGGCCAACTGCTTCTCGTCCAAACCCTCGGCTTGGGTTTTCGCTGCTTTGATCTTGGCCACATCCCCATTTAAGCCGAATAGTTAGGGTCGTACAAGTGACGATTTCGTCACATTCAGCATTTTTTCTCACCTCTTTCCCACAGCATTTTCCCTGCCGAACACTACTGGCTCAAAACCCACATCCAGCAGATCGCCGCATCGGCCCTGCCCGCCAGCCAACTCGGCTACCCCCCCGATACGCCCTCAATCAGTGGGAGCGCCAGGCCGTCTTCCTGAGCGACGGCCGCATCGAGATCGACCAGAACCTCTGCGAGAACGCCATGCTCCCCATCGCCTTGGGCCGCAAGAACTGGCTGCACATCGGCAGTGAGGAAGCCGCTCCCAAGATCGCCGCCATCCTCTCCGTTTCGAGACCAGCAAACGCCACCGCATCAACCTGCGAGACTAACTCGATGATATCCTGCCCAAGCTCCCGGCTTGGCACATCAACCGAGTCGCCGAACTTTCCCCCATCGCGTGGCGGCAATCCTCCCGCTCTCCGGCCCTTCATCCGCAAAACCTAGCCGCGGCTCCCGGCCACGCATAGATGCCCTTGCCTGTCCGCTTACTTTTTTTCTCGAATCACTCAGGGGTGAAAAAAGCCCTCAGTGGATGTACACCAAGGGCTGAAATTTTCAGGAACCTTCCTTACGAGTTCAGGCTCCGCCGACGGCGCAGCAAAATCGTCATGCAGAGCGATCCCATTACCAGCATTCCCCATATGGTAGGCTCGGGGACGGAAGTAAGTTGGAAGGCGCTGACCGTGGCGGATTCACCATTGCTGCTGAGGAAACCGACCGCTCCAATGACGGGATTCCCACTTGTATAGGTAAAATCTGAACCCATTTGGACGCCTCCTTGGTAGAACGACGTGACCCATTGCGAGCCGAATGTATTCAAACGGATTTCGATATCCTGAGAATCGATGGCGTATCCTACACTCGCAGGGTAAGTCTCCCAGACTGTTCCAGTCTCGAGAGCGACCGGTGAATTGGGAAAAAAATCAAATAGAACAGAATTATTTGGAAGAAAGCCCACGCCGAACCAATTACCTGGAGTCCCCCCTGTTTTATCAATTGTCGCGGTCAGGGTATAGATTTGGTTGGATTGCGGCGTAAAGGTGAGCGCGGAAATGCCTCCAACGCCGGTCGTGGTCCCATCCAGATTCAAAATACTGTTGGCACCCCAAGCGTGGCCTCCGCCGTTGTTGTCAACCGTGACCACCGTTCCACCAATTCCTGTGGCACCTCCGGTGAAGCTTTGGCTGTAAATGATGCCTGCCTGCATAGTCGCTTGCATGGCCAGCAGTGCGAGGAGTGAGGCGAGAAAGAGCTTCGTTGTTGATTTCATGTGAGGTGGGTTTGTGGTGGGTTTCAATAACTCGGTTAGTGCTGTCCCCACACTTCGCCTGCCCGGAAAAATCTACAAGATGTCATTTCAAGAACTTCATGCACAGGTTGCACTCCCGCGTCGCGCGGGCGCAGGCCGGTAAAGCGGTTGAACACGGTGGCGAAGTCTTGGGATCTTGAGAACTCGAGGTCGAAGGCGATGGGTGTGATCGAAGCCACCTTCGCTTCGGCTCAGGGTTTGACGTTCATTTTTTGTGCGTTGGCGGCTTCGAAATAGCGCCCTATGGCCTGCAGGAAGCTCAGTGGAAGCTCGATCTGGGGAGTGGGCCGCTCGGAAGAGATGTAATCCCAACGCTCGTGCGCGGATTCCAGGGCAATCGGACGCTTGGAATGGCCATCAATCCAGGCCAGCTTGGCATAGCCGTCCCGCGAGGTGGGGCGGCTCGGTTCAGGCTTGGAGACGTCGAGCTTCTTACCGGTTCGCTGCTCGACCAGTTCGCGAAGAAATTCGTTGCTCGCCGGGTTGGCTTTGTCTACCTCGCTCTGTTGTTGCCCGTAGATGGCGACCGGAATATCGTCGACGGTTGCCCATTCCAAAAAGGTATCTGCACCAACCCAACGCAACTCGGGAAAATCGGTGGCGGCGAACTCCTGATAGCTTTTCTCGCTGAGGATCAAGCTGTCCCAAGAGAAGATGAAGATCGTGTCAAAATCGGGCTCCTTGAGCAGACAGTAATCCCCTTTCCACCACTTTTCGGTCTGCGTCCCGTTCGCCCATTTTTTGATCTGGCGCCTGAGATCCTTGGTGACAGTCATGTCAACTTGGATAAGGACGCGGCCTGAGGATCCGGTCGCAGGAACCTTCGGCGCGGCAGGGGCTTTGGGAGCGGAGGTGGTCGGCTTTCCCGGCACGCCCTGCACCTCGATGATCCAGTGCGCATTTCCAGCCGACGGAGCAAGAAAAGGAGCCTTCGGAGGCGAAGGTGTTTGGGCTGGCATGGTGAAGCTGCCGAGGAACAGGGCGGCTCCCAGAGCGGAAAGAAATGTGGAGTGACTCATTGGCGATTGGCGATTGGGGATTAGGAGCAGGGAAATATATTTTATTCGGCAATCAAAAATCGCGGATCGCTTCCCTTTCATTCATCGATGATCTCCGTTTGAGCACCGATGATCGTGGCGGTCGGACGGTCGAGCGCGAAGGACTTCCAGAATCGTTGTTCCGCATTTACCACAAAATCGCCGGGCGAGGTTCCTCCCACGAATTGTCCAGTCTGGGCAATCCCGTCCACCAGCAGGTTCCATGTACGCACCTGGCCGACATCGCCGAGCGCGCGGCTCACCACTTCGCGGCGGGTTTTGATCGCCGCATCCGATCCAGCAGGGAGGGCGGCGCCGACGGTGGCCCTCGAGGTGATTTTGGCTGGCAGCTCGGACTTATTGTCGAGAGGGTTACTAGAGACGAGCGCCCGGATTGCCGCGGCAAGGTTTTGGGAGTCGCTCGCCGAGAGGAAGGTTGTGCTTGTCACGTCCGCTCCGCAGAGGATGGATGCCAGCACCGGGACTGGCGCGGTATTGAGATCCACCATGCCTCCCGCCACATCGCTGGACGCCGTATTTTCGTTCACCGTAAACGCATCGAGCAGGGTTCCGTCCGCGCTATTTTCCGTGAAAAGATCGAGCGTTTTCCATGGCATGTCCCGCCCGGCATAGCCCATCTCGGCCACACTGCGGAACGGCCGGTTCAAGATAATTGGGCGACTGGCAAGGTTGCCGGTCTGCATCGATTGGCCGTCCGCCCGGAACTCAAAGCGGCGTCGCCCAGGCGGTTCTGTCCGTCGGGGTCCTCATACCATGTGGTGGAGGTCGGCCTATTTTCGGTGAGGAGGCCGAGATAGTAACCATACAGCCAACCGGCATAAGGACCTGCGGGAGTGTGGGGATGCCAGCCCGGATAATGCTGGCTCTGTTGCGAGTTATCCCAGACCTCGCAACCGTCACTCGTGTAGGAAGGGCGAAGGGTGGTATTGGGTTCGGCACCGGGATCACCGTAGTTGTAGGCGAGCATAAACCCGAAGCGATTCACCCTGGGATCGCTTCGGGCGATGAATCCTCGAATCGGGGAAGGATAAGCCTCCATCTCAACCCAGGTCGGTCCGAAGATATATCGGTGCATGTGTTTGAGCATTCCGCCGTAGGTGATCCATTGGCTGCCCCGTCGATATTGGAGATAGTAAGAAAAGGAGGGGGCGGGCACCACCAGAATCTCCGTGGTGCTTGCGAAACCATCGTATGGAACGGTTTGCTTCCCCACGAGCATCCCGACAAACGTTGTACCGTCGGGAGTGGTTACGGTATCCTTTGGATCGGAGGCGGTGCCTATTGGGAGGTCCAACAATCTTGGCGATTGAAGGTTTGTCGTCCCCGAAAAGGCGATATCGCGGGAGCCAACAGTAAAGACCTCCCCGGTGTCGATTTTTTGGCTCGTTCCAGGTTTCCAAATCAGATCGCTTTGACCCTCCATGACAAAACGGAATTCGCTGAGACCGTTGGAACCGTTTTGGTGAGGATTCCAAACTTCCGGCTGCAAGAAGTAGCTGATGTCCTCCACGTCCGTAGGCGGATCCGTGGCGGTTGGATAGGGAATTGTGCGCCTGTTATTCCGGTAAGTCGTGGTAAAAATTCGTGTCAGGTAGGGCAGGTTTTCGATGCCGGAAAACACGAAATCATTTCCATCCATCAACTGGATGGCCGAGGGGTAGGAATCCGCATCATACTGGTCGATCAGATTGGCTCCGATCTGTAGGATCTGGTATTTGCTGTAGATATCGCGCGCGACGTCATCTCCCGGCGCGGTCACATAGGCGCTAGTTTTTCCGAGGCTTTTCCCCAGCGAGCCGATCGGGATGCAGGCTTGAAGGAGCTCAAAGAAGTCCGGCTCGCGCCCGGCGTCAGCGACTTCATCCAACTTAAAAATCGCATCCGGTTGGCCATGGTTGTAAATCCATGGGTCGCTGGAGGAGGTGCGTGTGAGCCCGAAGAACTTATAAACATCGCTGCCTGCGGCGACCACCGCCGGGGCATTTTCCAGCAAGGCGAGGCGGCTGAGCGGGAATTTCTTCTTCAGCAACGGCTCGCCGGTTTTGGCGGTGCTTCCGTCCGCCCGAGTGAAGGCGGTGGTGACCCGCGTCCCGAGGAGGCTTGGGTTGAACTCGTCGTCCAATCCAACGGTCGGCAAAGCCGGGACTTGAGTGACGACTTGCGGGCGGGCGGGGTCTGGCGTGAAGCTCGGACCGTCCGGCGTGCGTGAGAATGCGGTGAGGAATGGCAGCGCGTCGGTGGTGATTCCCTGGGTGCCCTGGCGGGCCAGGCGGATGAGGTCCTGGCGGCTGGCGATGCGTTGATCGCCGACTCCGGGACGGAGGAAGCCGGTCTTGGCAGTATCGGTGACCGCCATCACGTAGCTGGTGGAGGTGGCGATATGGTTGGCATTGCGCCATGAGGCAAAGGCACCTGGATCAGAAATTCCGGGGATCAGCGAAAGATCCGCACCGGCGAGGGTGGACTTGATGGCACTGAATTCGGCAGTTCCCGGCGAAATGCTCGTCGGATAGCCGACGACATTAGCGTCAAGCAGCCCGCCGATGGTGTAGGCGTTGTAGGCAAAGCGACCGATGGCATTGGCTGACGGCGTGGCCGTAGCGGTGCCATCTGTGTTGAGGTAAACCCAATTGGGAAGCTGGCTGGCCGCCGAGAACCCGCCGCCGCTTAGGAGAGCCGGGGCGTTCCATCGCTCCATGCCGGCCACGCGTCCGTTTCGCGAAGGAGTCGTGGTGCTGTGGGTCGAGGCATTGGTCTCGCCTGCGCCGTTGACACTCTCGTTCACGCTGCGCCGCACGAGGTTCGAGAAGTTGTCGGTGTTGAAGGGGGCGCTAGCGGGCAGTGCGCGCTGGGGCGTTGCGAACGTCGCGCTGGCTGGTTGGAAAATAGTGATCCCATTGGTGGTAATACTTGTCGAATGCGCGGCGATTTCTTGAAGGAACTGACCCGCCACGTAGTCCGCCGCGGTAGTCGCCATCTGGATGGCGAGCACTTGGTTGGCACGCGAGGACTCGATGCTGCGGTTTGCGGTCGCGCGAATAAAGAACGCCATAGCGGCAAACGTCACTAATACAAGGAGAGAAAGCGAAATCACCAGCGCCATGCCGGACTCGAAATTTTGGATTGCAGATTGAGCGCCGCCTCGAGGATTTCTCCCAGGCCAAAGCGGACGCCTCTTCAATCGTAAATCGGAAATCGAAAATCTCATGGGAGTAGAATGGTTTTTTTCAGAATGCGAATGCTGGATTTCGCCTGGGCAGGAATAGCGGAATCATCCACTTCCGAACGCCACTGGGAGGGTTCGGCGTTGGTCGGTTTGAAAGCTGTTGGAAGCAGTTGGAGACTCTGTTGATCAATTGCGGCAATCCAGATTTCGATGGCCCGGGTGCGGCCCTTAAAAGAAGAAGCAAAAGCGGGGGAGCGGGTGACCAGCGCGTTCCAATCTGTTGGCGTGGGAGTGCCATTGTAATTGTCTGTCACCAAGTTTAAGGGGAGCGTGTTCTCGGGAATCGCATGGATCTGGACGGCCAGAATACCGTTGGCGAGGGGTTCAACCGGGAGCGCCGTTATCACGCTAGCCGTTGCTGCTAGCAGATCGGTATTGGTATAGTTTACGGCCGCGTAAGAGCGATACAGCTGATTGCTGGCATTGAGCGTGTAGCCCACCGCAAGAAACCGGGAGGCTGGGCTCGCTGCGGGTGCCCGGCGGGTGGTGAGCGATGCAAACAGCGTGCCGCTTCCGCTACTAGAAGGAACGAGGATGGCGGAGTTTTCTCCAACCACCGCATTTTGCAGATCCACCGCCATCACATCCAGCGCCCGGCGGGCACCGATCTCACCCGAGGAGACTCGAATTCCTCCTGCATCGCCATCGCCAACGATGATGAAGCGGGCCAGGACTGGTGCGAGGAAAACGGCTATGCCGGCTACACCTCCTACGCCTCCCTCGACGACCTGCCCTACCGCTTCCCGATCTTCAAGGATCTGGTCAAGGTGCTGGACAAACACGTCGCCACCTTTGCGGGCGACCTCGCCTTTGACCTCGGCACGCGAAAACTCAAACTCGACAGCCTCTGGATCAACATCCTGCCCGAAGGCGGCATTCACACCGCCCACATCCACCCCCATTCCGTGATCTCCGGCACCACCTACGTCGACCATGCCCGAAGGCGCGAGTGCCATCAAATTCGAAGACCCCCGCCTGGCGATGATGATGGCCGCACCGGGGCGCACCAAGGACGCCCCCGAAGAGCTGCGCCAGTTCATCTATGTCGAACCCGCCGTCGGTGACGTCCTGCTGTGGGAAAGCTGGCTGCGCCACGAGGTGCCGATGAACATGGTGGAAGAAGACCGCGTTTCCGTCTCCTTCAACTACGCCTGGACCTGACCCACCTCAAAGGAGGCCACCATGCCCCACACCCTCGACCTCATCCTCGACCATGACGGCGAAACGCCCCTCACCTTCACGCCCTCCCGCTTCATCGTCGCCGGTTGGACCGGCCGCGACAAGGCCGCGATGGAACACCACATGACCGAGCTTGAAGCGCTTGGCATCAAACGCCCCGCCACCACCCCGGTCTTCTACCGTAATTCGGTCACGCGCCTGACAACCACCGATCTGCTCCAGACCCCCGGTCCCGGTTCCTCGGGCGAGGTGGAATTCGTCATCTTCAACATCGACGGCACGCTCTGGATCGGCACAGGCTCCGACCACACCGACCGCGACGTGGAGGCCTACAACATCACCGTCTCCAAACAGATGTGCGACAAGCCGATCTGCAATCGCTTGTGGCGCCTGGACAGCCTGCGCGACCATTGGGACACCCTCGAGATCGAAAGCCACGCGGTGATCGACGGCGAAACCGTCACCTACCAAAAAGGCACCGTCGCCAAGATGCTGCACCCCGACGCCCTGATCGCCGCCTTCGAGGCCGAGACCGGCAGCACCTTCGCCCCCGGCAACGTGATGATGGGCGGCACACTGCCCGCCATCGGCGGCGTGCGCCCTGCGTCGCGGTTCGAGTTCACGCTCCGTAATCCACAGACCGGGGCGGCGCTGGCGCATGGGTATGATGTCGAGGTGCTGGAAAACGTGGGGTGAAGGACGGCCTGGCCCCCTGAGTAAGCTTGACGTAAGTGTCTTGCGGTATAGTTTGACGGTATCGGAAGAAGGTACTTCGTGTGACCGCATCAATAAAGCGTAAAACATCCCTTACCCTGAGCGCAGACGTGCTGGACGCGGCTCGCGCATACGGCGTCAACGTCTCGGCCGTCGCTGACGAAGCCCTCACCCGCGCCGTCGCCGCCGCCCGCCAGCAACAATGGCTCTCTGAAAACGCCGACGCCTTCGCAGCCCAAGCAGAATGGCATGAAAGCAACGACCACCCCCTCGCAGACATCATGATGGGCCCGGCGGGTGAGACGTGGAAACCCTGAAACGCTTCGACATCGCGGCGCACGGCGACGTGCTGATGGTCGTGGTGGAAAGCGACCTTTTGCCGCCTGACCCAGCGGTTGTCGTGATACCCCTGTTGCGCGACTATCCTGCGGTGTCGCGGCTCAATCCGATGATACGCGTGTGAGGAGGAGTTGTCCTTGCGACACGGTTGATTGCGGCGGTGCGGCGGGCGGGTTTGCAACGCATTGGGAATGTGGGGGAACAGGGGGATGAAGTTGTGAGGGCGGTGGATGTTCTCATGGGTGGGGTTTGAGAGAACCTACTTGATCGCGGTAGGGACCCGCTATCCAGTAGTCCATTCTTAACTTGAGTGAAAACTATGACGAATGATAGCGGCGACAACAAGAAACTGAATGCCTTTATTAATTCAGGAAGCGAAATTGCGGGTGGCGCTATCGGGGCCGCAATTGGATTTCTTAGTGCTGGGCCTGTTGGAGCAATAGCAGGCGGAGCAAGCGCGCCATTGGCAGCATCAGCCTTGAGAAAGATCGGCCAGGAGGCGACGGAAAGACTTTTGGGACCACGGGAAAAAGTGTGGGTTGGTGCCGCAGTTGCGATTGCTTCGGCTAGGATTGCAGGTCGTATTGAACGAGGGGAGATGATTAGAACAGACGGCTTTTTCGAAACGCTCCACGCTGGCCGAAAACGCCGAAGAAATCGCGGAGAGCGTTCTTCTGAGAGCGCAGCGAGAAGCTGAAGAACGAAAGATCCCTTATATTGCATATATGCTGGCAAATATTTCCTTTGACGGCAATATCAGTGCGCAACTCGCACACCAGATAATAAAGGCTTCTGAGGCAATGACATACCGGCAACTTTGTCTTCTAAAGCTGTCCGCTTTCAAGTCAGGCTACAGTCTCAAAACTGAAGATTATCGGGGGCATGGCAGCTTTGAGAAGCAACTATACGAGGTGTTGTACGAATGCCTCGATCTCTACCAACGAGGCTTCGTAAATTTCGGAGGTGAAGTGGTCTTCGGTCCGACCGATATCAAACCCGCAGCTATGGAGATACAGGGTGTTGGCACCGATATTTTTAATTCTCATGGGACTAGCGACTATCCCGACTGCTGACGTTAATAAAGTTGCCCAGTCTTTGAAATAGTCGAGTGGTCTTACAGTTTAAACAAAACCCCCACTGATCACTCAGCGGGGGTTCTTTATCTCATCGGGGCCGGAACGGGCATTCCCAAGGGAATACCCTGCCTCCGGCTGGCCAGCACCCGCCTAAGCGGGTGCGTCCGTTACCAATCTTCGCGTACAACGACCCGTGTCTTGATCGGCAGCTTCATCGCGGCCAGACGCAGCGCTTCGCGCGCCACGTCGTCACCGACGCCGTCGATCTCGAACATCACGCGGCCGGGCTTTACCTTGCAGGCCCAGAAGTCCACGGAACCCTTACCTTTACCCATACGCACTTCGACGGGCTTGGACGTGACAGGCACATCCGGGAAAATACGGATCCAGACACGGCCCTGACGCTTCATGTGGCGCGTCATGGCACGGCGTGCGGCTTCGATCTGACGTGCGGTGACGCGCTCAGGCTCCGTCGCCTTCAGCCCGTAGGTGCCGAAGTTCAGGTCAGACCCGCCCTTCGCCAGACCCTTGATCG
Organism: uncultured Verrucomicrobiae bacterium; assembly: GCA_963740185.1. GTDB lineage: Bacteria > Verrucomicrobiota > Verrucomicrobiia > Chthoniobacterales > JAATET01 > CAVVKW01. The sequence goes on along the minus strand of CAVUDH010000018.1, from coordinate 508 downwards.
AGCCTTTGAACTGTTTGCGGAATTTCGTCCGTTTTGGCTGTAGCATCTATCTACTCCTTACCGACGACCGCCAGCACCACGAGGGGCCGGACCGTCCTGAAGTTCCTGTGCCTTGCGGTCACGCGCGGCGGGATCATGTTCCATGATCTCACCCTTGAAGATCCACGTCTTGATCCCGATGATCCCGTAGGCTGTCTTGGCTTCCACATGCGCATAATCAATGTCCGCACGCAGGGTGTGCAGCGGCACGCGGCCCTCACGGTACCATTCGGTACGCGCGATCTCTGCACCGCCCAGACGGCCGGCAAGGTTACAGCGGATGCCCAGGGCACCCATACGCATGGCGTTCTGAACCGCACGCTTCATGGCGCGGCGGAAAGACACCCGGCGCTCCAGCTGCTGTGCAATGCTCTCGCCCACCAGTGCGGCGTCCAGCTCGGGCTTGCGCACTTCAACGATGTTGAGGTGCAGCTCCGACTTGGTGAAGTTCGACAGTTTCGGAATACGT
>CAVUDH010000017.1:0-326411 GCA_963740185.1 uncultured Verrucomicrobiae bacterium | reverse complement strand
ACGCTCCGGCGTAGAGAATTAAAAAAGCACCGCCCGCGCGATTTCGCATTCGTCCTCGGCCAAGTTGGCTTTCACACTCCGATCAAAGTTCGTGACACACCGTGACCCGTCCGTCTTAAAACTCTTCCGATGCTCGCCCTCTCCACCTGTTGGAATTCCTCCCGCCACACCGATGGCTTCGCGATGCTCCAGGAAATCGTCGACCTCGGGTTCGACTGCATCGAGCTCAGCCACGGTATTAATCTGTCGCTCATGGAGGGCATTTTGCGTTTCGCCGAGCGCGGTGGCGTGACCTTTACGTCCCTGCACAATTTCTGCCCGCAGCCGGTCGAGGTGATGACCGATTCGCCCGACTGCTACGAGTTCAGCTCCTCCCGCGACGAAGTCCGTCAGCGCGCGATCAAGATGTCGCTCCAGACCATCGACTACGCCGAGCGGCTCGGAGCCAAGCGCATCGTCATCCACTCCGGGTCGGTCGGCAAAATGAAGGGATTCACCCGCGGACTCGGAAAAATGGTCCACGCCGGCGACTACCTCACCAAGTCCTACGCCGAGACCAAACTCCGAGGCGTCCTCGAGCGCGAAGCCCTCTCCGCCGAAGCCACCCACCGAGTCCGCGAAGCCCTCAAGCCCGTCGTCGCCTACGCTGGCGAACGCGGAATCCGTCTCGGTATCGAAAACCGCGACAGCTACGAAGCCATCCCTTCGGAGCGCGAATTCCCCGCCTTTCTCGACGAACTCGGCCCGACCTGCGGCTACTGGCACGACTTCGGCCACGCCCAGCGGAAGGAGAACCTCTCGTTCCTCGATCACGAACGCTGGCTCGCCACCATCGGTTCCCGAGCCATCGGCTGTCACCTTCACGATGCCACCTGGCCGCTCGAGGACCACCGCGTCCCCTACTCCGGCGAGATCGATTTTCACGCGCTCGTCCCGCATTTCCCCAAGGACATCCCCTACGTTATTGAACTGCACCCCAAGCGCGAAGCCGGCGACATCATCGAAGCCGCCGACCGCTGGCGGACGGAATTTGGCTCCTCCACGTAGCCGATGAAACGCGCGCTCATCGCCACCCTCCAGATCCTCGTCTCGCTCGCGCTCATCGCCTGGATCTTTCACGATCCGGCCAAGCGTGCGCTCATGGCCGAAGCCCTCGCCGCCGCCAACCTCTGGTGGTTTGTCCCCGGCATCGCCGCCATCGGCGCCGCCTTCGCCCTCCAAGCCGCCCGTTGGCAGATTCTGCTCCGCGCCGCCGACATCCATTTCCCGTGGCTGCAGACGCTGCGCATCTACCTCATCGGAGCGTTTTTCAACCTCTTCCTCCTCGGCGCAACCGGCGGCGACGTGGCCAAAATTTTCTACGCCGTCCGCGAATCCCCCACCGCCCGGGCCGCCGCGTTTCTCAGCATCGTCGTTGACCGCGTCATGGGCCTCATCGCGCTCTCGGTCCTCGCGCTCGTCGCCGTCGTCTGGCGCTTCGATGTCCTCATGAGCACGCCCATTGCCCAGGCGATGCTCGCCACGCTCGTCCTCATTCTCGGCGGCGGTCTCGGCGTCGTCGCCGCCGGTGCTTTCGTTTCGATCTTCAAACTCCAGGACCGGCTCCCCGCCAAACTCCCCGCCCGCACCGCCATCGTCGATCTGGCCGTCGCCACGGAACGCTACGCCCGCTCCCCCGCCGCGCTCGTGAAAGCGTTCCTCTTGTCCATCGCCGGACATCTCCTCATGTTCGCCACGTTCTATTTCGCCGCCCGCGCCATCGGCACCGCGCTCGGCATGCTCGACACGTTCTCCGTGATGCCAATCGTCAGCGCGATCACCGCCGTGCCCATCAGTCTGTCCGGCATCGGCCTCCGCGAGCAGATCTTCGAGCAACTCCTCAGTTCACTCTACGCGATCCCGCCAGCCCAAGCCGTTCTCATCTCCCTTCTCGGGTATCTCATGATGGTCGTCTGGAGCGCCGTCGGCGGCCTGGTCTACCTCACCTACCGCCGCCCCGATGACCCCGCCACCATTCACGAAATGGACGTCGTCGCGGAAGATCTGGCCGAGCACCCCGATCCCACCCTGCCACCGGCATGAATCCCAGCGAACGCCCCCGCGTCATCGCCAATTTCGCCCTCACCGCCGACGGCAAAACGTCGACCCGCAACCGCACCCCCACCGACTTCACGTCGAAACGCGATTCCCGCAAATTGCTCGAAATCCGTGCTCTTGGCGACGCACTCCTCGTCGGTCGGGGCACACTCGAAGCCGACAGCATGAGCATGAGCCTCCCCAGGAAGGAGCTGCAACGCCAACGCCGCGCCCGCGGCCAATCCCCGGAGCCCATCCGCGCCGTCCTCAGCAATTCCGGCAAGTTCGATCCCTCCTGGAAGATCTTCCAAGCCGGTGAATCCGAACGAATCCTCTTCACCACGGAAAAGATGCCCCGCGCCCTCCGCGAAAAGCTCGGCCCATTGGCAACTCTCCAGATCACCGAGGCGGAGTCCGTCGACACCGCCGGCGTCCTCCGCTTCCTCCACCGAGAGCGCGGCGTCCGCGTCCTCGTCTGCGAAGGCGGCCCCAGCCTTTTCCGCACCCTCCTCGAGATCGACGCCATCGACGAACTTTACCTCACCCGCTCGCCCCACGTCTTCGGCGGAGCCGACGCACCCACCCTCACCGGCACCGACCCGACCTTTCTACCCTCGATCCGCCAAGCCCGCCTCACCTCCCTCGACGTCCACGCCGGCGAGGCCTTCTGCCACTACGAATTCCACCATTCACCAGTCATCCATCACCATTCACGGGCGTAACCGCCCCCGCTCCCGCCCTCGACACGCCCAACCCGATCCGGTAACCAACACGACGGAAACTTCCAGAAAATGCCGAACCCGACCGAAGACCAGCCGACCAATCCGCTCCGCGAAGGACTCCTCAGCCGCTCGATGCCCGAGCCCTGTTCGCTCGTCATCTTCGGGGCCACCGGGGATCTCACTCATCGCAAGCTCGTCCCCGCGCTCTACAATCTGGCTGCCGACGGCAACCTCCCGCCCGCCATTGCCGTTGTCGGGTTTGCCCGGCGCGATAAGACCGATGAGCAATTCCGCGGCGAGCTCGAGGAAGCCGCCCGCAAACATTCGCGGCAGAAAATCCACGACGACCTCTGGGATTCCTTCGCCCAATCCATCTCCTACCACCGCAGCCCTTTCGACAACCTCGAAGGATACGAGTCCCTCTCCAGGCGCCTCGACGAACTCGACGAGCAGCGCGGCACCCGCGGCAACCGCCTCTTCTACCTCGCAGCCGGCCCCGATCAGTTCGGCGTGATTCTCGAAAATCTCAGCAAGAGCGGCCTCAACAATTCCCGCGAAGGTAGTTGGTCCCGCGTGATTGTCGAAAAGCCCTTCGGCGTCGACCTCCCCACCGCCGTCGAGTTGAACACGCTCGTCGAAGGCGCTTTTCAGGAGAAAGACACCTACCGCATCGACCACTACCTCGGCAAAGAAACTGCGCAGAACATCATGGTTCTTCGTTTCGCCAACGCGATCTTCGAGCAGCTCTGGAATTCCCGCTACGTCGATCACGTCCAGATCACCGCCAGCGAACCGCTCGGCGTCGAGGGCCGCGCCGGCTACTACGACAAATCAGGCGCGATCCGCGACATGGTGCAAAACCACCTCCTCCAGCTCCTCTCCCTCACCGCAATGGAACCGCCCGCCGACCTCACGGCCGACGCCATCCGCGACGAGAAGGTCAAAGTCATCCGCTCCATTCGCCGGATCGCCGGTGCCGACGTCGGCAAGTCCGTCGTTCGCGCCCAGTATTCCGCCGGCTCCATCGACGGCAAACGCGTCGCCGCCTACCGCGACGAAGAGAACATCCCGCCGGAATCCGAAACCGAGACCTACGTCGCCCTCGAAATCAACGTGGACAATTGGCGCTGGGCCGGCGTCCCGTTCTTCGTCCGCGTCGGTAAACGCCTCCCCAAGGGCGGTACCGAGATCGCACTCCACTTCAAGAGCGCTCCGCCGATTCTCTTCAACCAGCGAACCGACGAAGAGAAGCCCATCGAGGACAACGTCCTCGTCATCCGCATCCAGCCCGACGAAGGCGTCTCGCTGCGCATGTCGGCCAAGCTCCCCGGCTCCAGTCTCCGCGTCGAGCCCGTCAAGATGGATTTCCATTACGGCACATCCTTCGGCCGCCCCACCCCGGAAGCCTACGAACGCCTCCTCCTCGACGCGATGGCCGGCGACGCCACCCTCTTCGCCCGCCGCGACGAAGTCGAAGAAGCCTGGAAGATCGTCGACGCTATCCGCGAAGGCTGGAAAAACGGTCACGGTGAACTCGCCTTCTACGGCGCCGGAAGCTGGGGCCCCACCGAGGCCGACGAACTCATCAAACGCTCCGGCGCAACCTGGCGGCGGCTCTGAAGCCGAAATCAGAAATTTGAAATGTGGAATTGGAAATTAATTTTTTGAACCAAGCACTTCCCCTGAGATCCCCGAAGGGCTCGCCATTTCTCATTCCCCATTTCTAATTTCTAATTACTCATGACTCTCAACCCCGCCCCCGGCATGGAAGTCGAAATCGGACGCATCGAGAAGGAACTGACCCGTCTCTGGGAAGACAGCGGTGACACCAAGGTCCGCGCCTCCCTCATCAACCTGGCGATCTACACCGAGTCCGCCGATAGCGTCGGCCCGAACACTGATCTCATCGCCCTGATCGCCAGCCAGCACGCCTGCCGCGCTCTTCTCGTCTACGCGGATCGCACCGCCGCCACCGATGCCGCCCACGCGTGGATCAGTGCCCATTGCCACCTGTCGGGAAAAGGTGAAGGCCAGATTTGCTCCGAGCAAATCACTTTCCAGCTCGACGGCGCCGTCTCCGACTCACTCCCCAACGTCGTCTTCTCCCACCTCGATTCCGACCTTCCCCTCTGCTTCTGGTGGCAGGCCGATTTCGCCGACCCCATCGATTCCCGACTCTGGAGCTGGGTTGATCGTCTGATCTACGACAGCCGCGAGTGGAGCGAACCGTCCAGGCAACTCGAGCTCGTTCAGCAAATCGACGCCCTCGTCGACGCCCGCACCGTCCTGTGCGACCTGAACTGGGCGCGCCTCATCACTCTCCGCTTCGCCCTCGCCAACGTCTTCGATCACCCCAATGCCCTCCGGTCTCTGCGTCACATCGAGAGCGTCGAGATCACCCACGCCCCCGGCTCCCGCAGCACCGCCATCCTCCTCCTCGGTTGGCTTGCCGCCCAACTCGGCTGGCAACTCGACTCCGTCCTCTCGAGCCACAAATTCCGGGCCCCGGATCGAGGCGAGATCAACTTCAACCTCATCGAAGCCGGAGGCTCCTGCATTTCTGCGGTCAAGTTTACCGCCGCCGAGACCACCATCGACCTGACCCACGTCCGCGAGGCGGAGTTTTTTCACGCGGACATCACAAATCCCGACGCCGCCCCGGCGTCGATCCGCCTACCCGCCGGTCGCGACAGCATCCACGATACGCTCCTCACGGAGCTCGGGCGCGGTGGCGTTCACCCGCTCTACCACAAGACTCTCAAAGTAATTGCGCCTCTCCTCTGAGCAGCGGTCCGCCAGCCGCCGGACAGTCAGTCCCTCGGCGCACCCGCATTCCCGCCGCGCCGCTCGTAATCCAACCTCGCGATGTCCGACCCGAAGACCTGGCAAAATCCCTCACCCGGCGATCTCGACGACGTTCTGAGTGAAGTCTCCGCGTCATCCGTCGAAGACGCCATTTCCCGCTCCCGCAAGACCTTCTCCGACTGGTCGCGACTCTCGCTCGAAAATCGCAAAGAGACCCTCCAAGGCTGCCGCCAAGCCATCCAAAACCATCAAGAGCCGCTCGCGAAATCGATCAGCCACGAGACCGGCAAACCCCTCACCGAAGCCCGGGCCGAACTGGCCGCCGTCATCGCCAAGTTCGACCTCACCTTCGCGGACGCCGACCGCTACGTCGCCGAGCGCCCCGTCACTGACGGCCCCCACCCGGCCTCCGTCCGTTCGCGACCGCGCGGTCCCGCGGCCGTCATTGCGCCCTTCAATTTCCCGATCCACCTGGGTCACGGGGCCGTCGTCGCCTACCTCCTCGCCGGGAACACCGTTCTTTTCAAACCCTCCCCACTCGCCGCGCGCACCGGGGCGTCCTACGTGCGCGCCATGCAATCCGCCCTCCCGCTCGGCGCCCTCGAATTGGTCCAGGGACACGGCGAGACCGGACACCGCCTCTGCTCCGACTCCGACATTCGCTCAGTTTGCTTCACCGGTTCCGCCGCCGTCGGTCGCCAGCTCGCCGTCGACCTGGCCGAGGATTTCTCCAAATCACTCGCGCTCGAACTCGGCGGAGCCAATGCCAGCATCGTTCTCGACGACGCTGATCTTCCCGCTGCCGCCCGCGACGTGGCCGATTCGTTCTGTTCGACCACGGGCCAGCGCTGCAATGCCACCAGCCGCGTGTTGGTCCACGCAAGCGTCCTCGACGACTTTCTTGCCGCCCTTCTCCTCGAGACGGCCCGCTACGTTCCCGGCAATCCATTGAACGAAGCGACCACGCTCGGCCCGCTTATTTCCGAAGCCGCTCGCGAGCGCTACGAGCAGCTGACCGCTCTGAAGATCGGCGAATGGATTCAATCGCCCAGTGTTCCGCAGGAAGTCGACGGTCGGCGCGGGCACTACGTCACTCCAGCCATCGTCCTCTGCCGCGACGCGAGCGATTTCACCGGATCGGCTCTCCACCAGGAGGAAGCCTTCTGCCCCGTTCTGGCCGTGATCCCGGTGGCCAGCGATTCCGAAGCCATTCAGCTTCACAATTCGACACCTTTCGGTCTCACCGCTTCGATCTTCACCGCATCAGCCGACCGCTTCGAGGCCATCGGTCGTGCTCTGCCCGTCGGCAATCTCTACCAGAACCTGCCGACGACCTTTTCCCCGTCCACTCTCCCCTTCGGAGGCCTCGGACAATCCGGCAACGGCAAACCCGGCGCTCGGGGATTCATCCGCTACGCCGCCGATCGAACAATCGGTGCAAAGACGCACGTAACCCTACGGCTTGGCCTCGAGATCGAAGACAGCCCCTTGCACGGCCCGAGCACTTCGCGCGCCAGCACGGCCCGCCGCAACCCGCCCGGTGCTTCAGGAAATCCACCGGCCCGCCGACGGCCGTCCGAGCCACGACTTCCTTGACCGGTCGGCGACGTCTCGACGACGTGGACCGGACCGGTGCCAGCACGATCGGCTCGGGCGCTTCGGGCTCCGAAACCAACCTCCGCTCGAGATCGTCGGAAACCTTGTGCAAAAAATTCCGCGCCGGTTGCCGCTCGGGAATCGGCGGCGGGACGGACTCCCGTGAAATCTCGATCTCCGGCTCCGGGTCGTCCGTCGGCAACCCCAGCGCTTCCATGAACCGGCGCCGCTGCTCCTCCGGATCTCCCTGCGGTCGAATCTCCCGCTGATCTTCCGCCGTCGCCTCGAAACTCTCCTGACCCTCGATTTGCTGCTCGATCCGCCGCGCCGCCTTGTGTTCAGCCGACTTCTCGAGAATCCATTTCACCAGGCTGATCAGCCCGATGATGAGGAGGATAATAAATTGTTCCATGGCCCGTCCGGAGTGGCGGCTTCCAGCCGCCACCACCGCTTAAAGAATCTACTGAATCCCCGTTCCCGACGTTCCTTTCTCGGGCTTGGCGATCGACTCGCGCATGTCCGTGTCGGACTGAATGTTCTTCATTCGCAGATAATCGAGAATTCCCATGTTGCCACTGCGGAACGCCTCGGCCATCGCCTCGGGCACCTGAGCCTCGGCTTCGGTGACCTTCGCCCGCATCTCCTGCACCCGGGCCTTCATTTCCTGCTCGGTCGCAACCGCCGCCGCACGGCGCATCTCCGCCTTCGCCTGCGCAACGACCTTGTCCGCCTCGGCCTGCTCCTCCTGCAGCTTCGCACCGACGTTCTCGCCGATGTCGATGTCGGCAATGTCCACCGACAAAATCTCGAACGCCGTCCCGCTATCCAGTCCCTTCTCCAACACCAGCTTCGAAATGCGATCCGGATTCTCCAACACTTCCTTGTAGGAAATCGCGGAGCCGATCGACGTCACGATGCCCTCACCGACGCGCGCAATGATCGTCTCCTCCGTCGCACCGCCAACGAAACGATCCAGATTCGACCGCACCGTCACCCGCGCCTTGACCTTCACCCCGATGCCGTCCCGAGCCACCGCGTCAATCGTGCTCTTGCCCGTCGCCGGATTCGGGCAATCGATCACCCGGGGATTAATGCTCGTCCGCACCGCTTCGAGCACCGTTTTACTGGTCCCCTTGATGGCGAGATCAATCGCGCAAGCCCGGTTGAAGTCGAGGGTGATCCCGGCTTTGTCCGCCGCGACCAGCGCCAGCACGACGCTGGAAATGTTGCCACCCGAGAGGTAGTGCGCTTCCAGCTCGTCCGTCCCGAGAGTCAGGCCCGCCTTCACGCTCGTGATTCGATTGTCGACCACGAGGCCGACCGGAACCTTCCGCAGCCGCATCCCGATCAGCTTGCCGAATCCCACCGGAGAGTCGGCAACTTTGGCCCGCAGCCAGACGCCGAAGAAGTTGATCATCACGATCAGCACCACGAGGGCGATGACCAGTAAAATTCCGAAAATGACGAGGACGAAGAGATTTCCCATGAGTATTTGGTAGAGTTCGCCGGGACTCTAACTCACCCCGGCGCGACGGCTAACTTTTTCTACGAACCACCACGCGTAAATTGCTCGCTTGGACGACGGACACCGCCTCGCCGGCCTCGACGAACCCCGTCTCGGCCTGCACGTCCAGCCGTCGACCGTCGATCTCGACCTTGCCTGCCGGCCTCAAAGCGGTCAGCGCGATCCCGTCGCGACCCACCAATTCCTGCAGCGACGGGAGGTCGTTACCTCCCACCAGACTCTCGCTGAGGGTCAAATTCCTTCCCACCGACGTGCTCGGAAAGACCTTCATCCAGACAAAAAACCCAATCAGCACGCCCGTCATCACCACGCAAAACACGATCGCCCCCCCGCCAGCACCAAAGGTGGTGAATCCCACCACGACCGCCGACGCCAGCAGCGTCCCGCCTAAAATCCCCAGCACCATGCCGGGCAGAAACATTTCCGCCACGAAGAGCAAAAAGCCGAGCCCGGCCAGCAGTAAGATTGTCCCCATGGTCCCCGTGCCGCCCCGTTAGCGATCGTCTTCGCGATCCGGGCTCACCGTGTCCCGGCCCGTCAAAAATTTCTGAATGGACCCTGCTGTGCTCAAAGTCACGTTCTTCACCCGATTCGCGTCGTATTCCGCCCGCCGTTGCACGAATCCAAACACCCCGCCCATTTCCTCCCGCTCACGCGGCGGAGCCTCGCGGACGCCATCGTTTCGCTTCGTCACGACGACCGTCTCCTCCTCGACGACCGTGGTCCTCGGTGGCTCGACGGGTTGCCGATTGTCCGCTCCCGACACCCGGGCGTCGGGATCGAGGCGCAACGCCTTGGCCAACTCGCCGGACTCCGCCGAAACCTCGAGCGTGCCAACCGGAGCTCCCATGTAGTCAAACAACCGCACCACCCAGGTCGGCGAGCCGGACGAGACGTCCGTCCGCAGCGAGTAATCGACCGAATTGAAACCCACCTTCTGACGCCGCGCTTCTTTCTCCGCTACGGTGAAGGCCCCGTCGGAATCCAAATTCAACCGCGTGAAATTGATCGGCGGCAGGCGGTTCAGACCCTCGTAGCCGCGGACAGGAGTTCGCTCGGACTGAATCGCTCCGTCGTTGATGACGAATTCCCGGATGCCCTTCCTCGCGCTCGGATCGATCATCGCGATGGTCCACGAATGCGGCTGCGGATTGCCGCTGTCACCGCGAGCCTCCACCAATTCATTCAGGATCGCGTCGCCGCGATCCGCCTTGATCACTTGCAGCGCCTCGTAAGCCGTCTCCGCCGATGCGGTCCACGCCACGGCCAATCCCAGTAAAATGGTGACTCTCGTTTTCACCCGCGCAATCTCGCGGACGCTCGCCGGAATTCCAACGGAAATTTTCCGCCTCGATTTTCTCAGGATTCCGGTATCATCCCGCGGTGGAAACCGAACTCGTCTCGCTGCGCAAATCCCTGCAAATCCACCGGGGGCTCGTCGAAGTCAGCGGTCTGATCAACTCGATCACCGACTACGACGAACTTCTCCGGGCCGTTCTCGACGTCGCCCGCCGGGTCGTTCGCGCCGAGGCCGCTTCGCTTTTCCTCCTCGACGAGGAAGATGGCGAACTCAGCCTCGAAATCTCGTCCTCCGCAGAAGGCGAGTTTGCCAACCCCCGGATCCGCGTCACCCGCGGCCAGGGCATTGCCGGTTGGGTGCTCGAGCACGGCGAGAGCCTTCTCATTCCCGACGCCTACGCCGACGACCGCTTTTTCCGCGCCGCCGACAAGGCCAGCGGCTTTGTCACCCGCTCCATCCTCTGCGCGCCGCTCAAGCGCTCGGGAAACGTCATCGGTGTTCTCCAGCTGCTCGACCCGAGAGACGAAGAATCCTTCGACGCCGAAGACCTCGAAGGATTCGAGGCCTACTCGAACCTCATCGCCACCGCCATCGAGAAGCTTCGATCCATCGACCGCATCCGCGAGCAGGAACGCGTCAGCCGCGACGTCTCCATCGCCGCCGAGATCCAACAGGAGCTTCTTTCCCGCGCCATTCCCGACACCGTTCCCGGGGCCGTCTTCGCGAGCTACAACAAAGCCGCGTCCGACGTCGGCGGTGACTTTTTCTCGGTCTACCCCCGCTCCGACGGCAGCACGTTCTTCGCGATCAGCGACGTTTCCGGAAAAGGCATTCCCGCGTCCCTGCTCATGGCGCAAACTCTCAGCGCGATGCAATTTGTCTTCGCCTCCGCGACCGGCCCCGCCGAGGCGATGGCGACCCTGAACTCGACCCTCCACGATCACATCGTCCGCGGAATGTTCATCACCACTCTAATCGGACGCCTGCTGCCGGAAACCCGCACCATCCAGCTCTCCAGCGCCGGGCATTGTCGCCCTTGGATCGTCGGACCCGGCGACCGTGCGACCGAAATCCAAACCCCCGGCGCGCTCCCCCTCGGCGTCCTCGAAGACGTCGCCTACGAACAGGAAGACGTGACTCTCGCTCCCGGCGAATACCTCGTCACCTTCACCGACGGCCTCTCGGAGAGCCGCGACGGCGACACCGGGCAATTCTTCGACGACCACCTCGCCGAGGAACTTCGCCACGATTTCCCCAACCCCAAATCCGTCATCGACCACCTCGTCGCGACCGAGAAGCGCTACCGGGGCAGTGACCCCGCCCGCGACGACCTGACCCTGCTCGTCGGAGGCTTCGAGTAACGCCATGCTCGAGCTCGAATTTGACAGTGCCACCGCGAAACTCTGCAGCATGCGCGACGCCGTTCGCTCGTTTCTGTTGGCCAATCACGTCGCCGAGATGGAAGCCGAAATCGTCGTTCTCGCGCTCGACGAAGCCTGCGCCAACATCATTCGCCACGCCTACCACGGAGATTCCGGTTGCCCGATTCACCTCCGCTGCTCGTTCAGCAACGGCAACTTGGAATGCGTTCTCCGCGACTACGGCGAAAGCTGTGACCCCGCAAAGATCAAGGGCCGAGCCCTCGACGACTTCCGTCCCGGCGGCTTGGGCATCCACATCATGGAGCGAGCCTTCGACGTGGTCGACTACCGCCCCATGCCCGAAGGCACGCAACTCGTCCTGACCAAATACCGTCAGCCGCCGACCGGCAAACCCTCCGAGTAGCGCATGGCCGCCCGCAACAAAATCTCGGTCGAAAATATCAACCATCCCGGCAGGGTCGACTGCGTCGATGCCGTCAAATATGCCGCCATGCGTCGCGCACTCCTGGCAGCAGCTCCCGCCTCCCCTCCCGGATTGAGCTACGAAGCTCTCCGGCACGCCGTCATCCCGCATCTACCCGAAGACCTCTGGCCCCGGGGCCAAAAGGTGGGCTGGTGGCTGAAGACCACCCAACTCGACCTTGAGGCCAAGGGGCTCCTCCAGCGCTCCCCGCAAAAGCCACTGACCTGGTATCGGCCCGACCGTCAACTCTCAGTAGATTGACTCCCGCTCCCGTTTTCGCCGCACCTCGGGCTCTTCGCCGAGGAATTCGTAGTTGTCGGAAATCCGAAACATCCACCGCCGCAGCGCCGCGATCGCGAGCGGTGTCAGCGGATCGAATCGTTGCGAGCCACGCAAAAAGATCGCCAGCCGCGCCGTCCCCGCCGCCGAGCCTGACCCGGCCAATAAAATCGCTCGGGCGGCAGGAACTTTCGCTGGTTTCGCAAAACCTCCAGCTTCAGCCGCGCCACCAACCGCCAGTAGCTCCACATCGACAACACCGGCACCGCCACGAGACCGGCACCGATCGTCGGAAACGCCTCCAGTGCCGACAGCCACTCGATCGCCGTCAGCACCAACCATGCAATCGCCCCGAAGATGAAAAGAATCTCGAACATTTCCCCCGCCGATTCAAACGCTCACCGGACTGCGAAGGTTGCAGATCTACCCCATCTCGAACCGGCATTCGTAGAGACCGCTCGCCGTCCGGGTTTCCCGTCTTACCGGCACCCCAATCACCTTCTCGACCATCGCGCGTTCCAACCGCTCCGTTTCCGGATAGGCCGTCAGCAGATCCGCGATTGGGCTGTGCCGCTCGACGATCGCCAGCTTCGGCCCCGTCTCCAACGTGGCCATGCACCCCTCGCGTTCCCGGATACGCGCCAACCATTTTGCCCGGGCGGTCGCGTCATCTCCGCGCACCTTCTCCACGTACCCGTCGGTCTTCGCTCGAAAATATAGCACCAACATCTTCCCCGGAGCGGTCGGCCCGAACAACTGCCTGGCAGTTGTCAAAAGTTGCAGCGACATCGCGTTCGAATCCGCCGGGAAGAGCTCGTCCGCCTTCCGCGTGAGGCGATAGAGCATCTCGGGTCGGCCCACCGGTCGCGGATTGCGCCACGTGTCGAGATAACCGTCCCGCTCGAGGTCCAGGCAATGCTGCTTCACCCCCATGTAGCTCATTTTCAACCGAGCCGCGAGCGCCTTGACCGCCATCCCCTGCGAGCGCTTCAACTCATGCACAATGGCGACGCGCTGACTCCGCCCGATCTCGACCAACAACCGATTCACAACCCACGATCTACCATTCCCGCTCAGCCAGCGCGAGCCCCGGCGACCGACCGTTCCGAGGGTCTCAGCGCCCGATCACCACGACCTCCGCCGAAACGTCGGCGAGCGGCAATCCAAGCAACTGCCCGCCGGCCCGCCGGTACGCTTCGAGCTGCTCCCCGTAACGGCCGCCAACCTTGCGCCCGCTCCCTGAATCCGTCTTGAAATCGTAAATCGCCGCCCGCTTCGGATGGCCTTCCGCGTCGTGCCAAACGTGAACGCGATCAAAGATTCCCGCCATCCAGACCTCGTCGACCACCACGTCAAAATTCCGCTCCCGCCACAACCGCACCTCTCCGCCCGGTTCGTGGAAGACGCCTCCCGCATTGCCGACGAAAAACTCCTTCAAAGCCCCCCGCACCTCCGCGTCGCATTCCGAAAAATCCGGCACTTCGCCCGCGTCCACCCACTCGACCTTCGCCAGAGCCGCGTGCACCGCGTTGCCAAACGCCAGCGCGTCGGCACTCAATCCGCCTCCCCGCGACTCTCCGCGCCCCGACGCGGTCAGCCGCGACGGCGACACCGGTCGCGGCGTCCCCACGATTGGAGCCACCATCTGCGCTGCGGATAAAGGCGTCCTTGGTTTCCGGAATCGTCACCAGCCCGCCTCCCAGTCGCTCAAACCAATCCGCCTCTCCCGCCTCGAAATCCGCGTCCACGCACATCCCCAGCCACCGTCCCAACGTTTTCGCCTTCGAATCCTCCTTCAGCCGATCCGTCACCACGTAGAGCCCGTGACGCGACCGCGTCATCGCCACGTAGAGCGTGCAAAGCGAGCCGTAATAGGACTCCGCGGTCGCCGCTTCCCGCGCGTTCCGCAGCACATCATCCGCCTCGGCAATCTCCCGTTTTGGCATCAACAGACCCCACCTTTTCGGATCGTTGTCACCGAGCACCAGCGTCCCACTGAGCCGATCCCGCGACAACGTATCCAGCCCAGACACCACGGTCAGGTCAAAGGTCAGCCCCTTCGACTGATGCACCGTCATCACCCGCACCACGTCAGCGCTCTCCGCCTCCTGAACCCGCCAGCCATCCAGAAAATCCAAAAACGCGTGCACGCCATCCGCCGCCGTCCGCGAACTGTCAAAAGCCGCCGCCGCGTCCAGCAAGTCGACCGCCCGGCTGGCCAGAAACGCCTCGTCGCCAAGATCGATCCGCCCCAGCCACCCGCGAATCGTGTCGGCAAAACCCTCACCCGCAATCCCCCCCATCGCCCGCTCCCGAAATTCCACACCGCCGTCCGCCAGCAATTCCTGCCCCAGCACCGACCCGGCCAGCATCACGCCAGCCAGCTCGTCGTCCGGCGACGCCACCCACCGCAATGCCGCAATCACCGCGCTGCCCAGCGGATTGTCCAGGCACGGGTTTGACTTTCCCTCGACCGACACCGGAATCCCCTCCGCCTGCAAGCAGACGCCGCGAGCGCCACCACGCTGCGATTGTCCCGCTTCAGCGCCGCGCAGCTCAGACCCGCGCGTCCAAGGCTCGACCTCCCGAAGTATCCGCAGCACCTCCCGGTCTTGCGCGCTCGCCTCCACCTCATCGTCCTCGTCGTCCGTTTCGTCGGACGAGCGGCGCTTGCCCTCCACCGTCGACCACCGCACGCAGCCCCGACGCGGCACCTCCCGCTCAGCCACGGTGTGCTCCCGCCACGCTCGTTCCCAATCCCGCACCGTCCGCTCCGGCACCCCGAGAGCCTCCCGCACGCCCCCGACGTTCGAGAACACCTCGTTGACGAAACCAATGATCTCCCCCGCCGACCGATGCGAGGCCTGCAGGGACTCTTCGACGATCACGGGATCACCGGCGCGATTGTATTTGTCGCGAATCTCGAAGAACAACCGCGGATCCCCACCTCGCCAGAGGTAGAGCGCCTGCTTCGTGTCACCGACGTAGAAAAATGACCGCGCCCCGCCCGGGTCCTGCACCACCTCGTCAACGAACGTCGAAAGCACCTTCCACTGCGGTCGGCTCGTATCTTGAAACTCGTCCAGCAACCAATGGTCGTAACGCGAATCCAGCCGGTAACCCGCCGACGCCAGCCAGTCCAGATCCTCGACCTGCCGCGCCAACACGTCCGTGATGTCCGTAAACGTCAGCCGCCCCAGCCCGCGCGTTTGCCGGTCGTAAACGAGCTCAAACGCGGTCATGAATTCGTGAAGAGCCCGGCTCCGCCGCAGCAGGGTCATCAACTCCAGTCGGAGCAAAGCCCGCTGCAGAGCCTCCGCCGCCGCCGCCACCTGCGCGTTCACCGACACCCGCGCCGCCTTCCGATTCGTCGTGGAGAAATACGGAAACTCCTCGCCATCCTTCACCTTCGGATCGCCCAGCTTCTTGACGAGGTCACCCACGATCTTCGGCCACACCTGTCCGGGCGTCACGGCCGCCGCCGCGTCCAGCGCGTCCCCCACCACGTCACGGCCACCTCGTGCAGGTCCGGGTGCGTCGCAAAGATCGCCCGCCGCAGATCGTCCGCCGCCTCCCGTGGGTCCCGCGCATCGAGGATCGCGTTCCCGTGCGGCCAGATCGCCGCCGCGTCTCCCCACGCCACGCCCGGCGGCGTCTCCAGAAAACGATCCTGCAAATCGCCCGCCGCCTTGAGCAGCGTTCCGAAGACGTCCCGCTCGCTTCCCTTCCGACTCTGCAAGCGCACCAGCGTCAGGAATTGATCAAACCCTTCGCCCGTCCGCTCCCGGAACAAGGTCGCCAGAGCATCCTCCCTCGCCGCCGCGACGTCGGAATCCCCCAGAATCGTAAAATCCCCGGACAGCCCCGACTCCGCCGGAAACGCGCGCGCGATCCGCGCGAACAGACTGTCAATCGTCCCCATGCACAACCCACCCAACTGACCCACCAGCCGCCGCAGCATCCCCCGGCACGCCGCCGCGTCCAACTCCGCCACCCCCGTGTCCGCCCGCAGCTGCGCCAATTTCCCCTCGTCCAACGCCGCGTCCGCGATCCGCCAAAACACCGCGTCGAGAAATTCCCCCGCCGCCTTCTTCGTGAACGTCAGCGCCGCGATCCGCTTCGGTTCCACGCCCAGCGCCAGCAACGTCACCACTCGCGTCGTCAGCGAATACGTCTTCCCACTGCCCGCGTTGGCGACCAGCATTTGGTGCGCAATTTGCCGACTCACGCCCGCCCCTCCAGAAATTCAATCGTCCCCGCCGCCACGCAATCGTCCGGCGATCCACCCGCAAAGATCGCTCCCACGGGATCGGCCCACTGATTTTTCCACTCCTTCGGTGGCCAGAAAACTCCGCGCCCCACCCGCTCGGCCACCGCCTCCGCGCAACCCAGCGCCGACGCGTAAAGCTCGTCGTCCAGATCCCATTCCTCCACCGCCGTCAGGCTCGGGTCCGCCGGCAACACAAAATATCCAACCCGCACGCTCTCACCCGGATACCAATGCTCCGTGATGCGCCGATACAGCGGCAACTGCAGATCCTTCCACGCCTTCTCCCGCGACCCCACGCTCACCAGCGCCGCCTCGATGGCCGCCCCAGCCGGACTGCCCAGGTGCGACTCCGCCGGCGTCTTCGGCGTCGCGTAGCTCTTGTAGTCCAACACCCGCAGCCCGTGCTCCGGATGGCGCTCGATCCGATCCACCTTCGCCGACAGCGCCAGGCCACCAAGCCGCAGTGGATCGGGACCGTCAGCCTCCAATTTCCGCTCCGTCCAAATGATCGTCCACCCCGCCGCGCGCTCCGCCGCCTGCGCCGTCGCAAACTCCCGCAACCTCGCCTTCACGGCCTCGAGTTGCACCCGCACCGTCGGCGAAGGCGACGGACCGAAAAGCGCGCGCGCCTCAACCGCCAGATGCCCGATCACCAGTTCCTCGATCCGCCCGGCATCCGATTCCTCCGGGGTCGACCGGCCAAACTCCTCCAGCGCTTTGTGCACGAGTGAGCCAAACTTCAGCGCGTCCATCTCCCGCACGCGCGGATCGAACGCCTCCGCGTGCAGCACCCGACCGAAATAAAACCGAAACGGGCACGCCAGATATTGCGAAAAATCCGTCGGACTGATCTTCACTGGCGAAGCCTTCCGCCACGGCTCCGGTAATCGCCAACGCCACCCATTCTCGCGGATCGGTCGCGCCGGCGCACCCGCCGCCCTGCCGAAAACCTCCCGCACCCGCTCCGGCAGTTCGGCGTCCCCACACCGCAGCAGCAAGCTCGAGGGCAACGCCGGGCCACCCTCCGCCGCGACCTTGCTGAAGCTGCACCGAAACTCCGCCGCGTCCCGTGCCCGCAGCAGGCACGTCAGCAGATACGCGTCCCGAGCCGCCCGCCCCGCGTTGTCCAGGATCCCCAGCCGAGCCCGCCGCGAATCCGGCAGAAACGCGTGTTCCATCACCGACGCCGGCAACCGCCCCTCCACGCAACCCGCCACCGCCAGCCGCCGAGCCTCGACCCACGGCGATTCCAGCCAACCCAACAACTCCACCTCGCCCGGCTCCGACGAAGCGTCGAAAATTTTCGCCGTCGCCAACGCCCGCGCAAACGCCGCGTCCCGCCCCTCCGGCCAATCCCGAAAAACCGCCGATTCGTCGATCCCCCGCCACAACTCCAGCACCTGCCCAGCCGCCACCCGGCCCTCGCCACCGTCCGCCCAACACCGCGCGACCACCTCCGGCGCCTCCACCTCCGCCACTCCGCCGAGTGCCTCGACCAATCGCCCCACCATCGCCCGAACCTTCCCATTCCGATCCGACTCCGGCGCGGGCTCCCGCAGAAAACCCCGCACCTGCCCCAGCGTTTCCGCCATCACCTCAGCCCGTAAAAAATCAACCGCCGCCACCAGATCCGTCACCGACAACTCCGCAATCCCACCGATCCACCCCGCAAATCGCGGACACTCCAGCAACCGCCGCAGCGACCGCAACCTCCCGCCGCCAACCCACTCGAGCCATTCGGAAAAAACCACCGCCCCCTCGCTCGTCGCCAGTCGATCCCCCTCCGGGACGAACGCCCTTCCTCCCCGCCGCAACACCTCCGCGCGGAAGGTCGTCGTCAGATCCCCGTCGGCCAGCACCACCGCAAAATCCCCCGCCGCCTCGTTCGAAAAATCCAGCACCCGCTCCGCCTCATCGTCCGGATCGCGCGCCCCGACCAATTGTTCCGCCGCCACCGGCACCTCGCACTCCGTCCACTCCGCCGTCAGCGGCCTCCCCCATTCGTCGAACCCACCGCCCATCGTCCCGGGCTTCCAGACCAGCACGTCCACCTCCACCCCCCTCTCCGACAGTCGCACCGCGCACCGCTCCGCCGCCAGCGGCAGATCCGACACCCCCGCGATCACCAACCGCCGCACGCTGCCGCCGCCGCACGCCCCCTGCCGCAACCGATTGGGATCCTCGACTCCACACCGCTTCAGTTCCGCCAGGTATCCCGGCAACAAATCCGCGAGCTGCCCCCAGCGCTCCCCATCCTCGGAGCACACCTTCGCCACCTCCGGACTCGCAAAATCCAACCCCGCCTCGGCCAGCAAATCCGCCAGCTCGCATAACATTCCCCCAGCCCCCAGAGCCTGCCGATCGCCTTCGAAAGCGTCCCGACGCGGGAACAACGCTTCGATCTCCGCAACGGGACTGGCTCGCAACACCCGCGCCCACGCTCCCTCGCGCTCCGCCCGGCTCGCCACGACCGTCACGGCCCCGTCCGGCAACAAGGCCGCCATCGGCTGAACGAACCTCGGCGGAAAAATACCCGTCCCCCGCTCCGCCGCCAACCTCGCCAGTTCCAACCGAATCCGTCGTGCCGCCCCTGCGGTCGGGACCCACACCTCCGTCTCCCGCAGATCGACCGGCGTGCCCTCAGCCCCCGCCCACACCGCCTCGGCAACCTGCCGCGCCAGTGACGCCGACGACTCGAGGAAGCGGACCGAATTTCCGCTCACGCCTCCCGCTCCGCCAGCCGCAACAGGCCCGGAAACCGGTCCTCCATCTCCTCGTATCGGAGCGACGTCATGCACTTCGTCCCCTCCACCCGCGTGCGGATCAGACCCGCCTCGCGCAGCACCTGAATGTGGTGCGAACGCGTCGCCTTCGACACGTCCATCGGAAATTCATTGCAGGCAAACTCCCGCCCCTCCGCAGCCAGCAGGGAGCGCACGATCCCCAGACGCCACGGATCCGACAGCGCCTGCATCACCACCGTCATCTTCACGGTCGCCAGCTTGGGATGTCGGTAAAGCTTCATGTCCGTTGGAATTTACCCCCCGACCCGACGTTCGACAACCGTCGAAACACCCGACCGATCTTCCGCCGAACCGCGATCCTCCCCTCAGTGAAAGTCCATCTCCTTCTCCCGCTCGCCCTCATCGCCCTCGGTGCCCAGCCCCTCCCAGCCCAGGATGCCCCCGACTCCGCTCCGCCCACCAAGGCCGAACGCGACCGCCTCACCCAGCTCCAGATCTTCCTGGACAATGCCAATTTCGGGCCGGGCAAAATCGACGGCCGCTGGGGGGAATTCACCCGCAAGTCTCTCACCCGCTACCTCCGCGCCAACGGCGAGGACGCGCCGGAATTCACCGAGACCGCGCCCGATCCATTTCCCGTCGACGTTGCCAGCATCAACCCGATCTACACCACCTATGAGATCCAGCAGTCCGATCTCGACAGCCTCGGGTCGGTCCCGTCCGAGCCCGCCGAGCAAGCCGAGCAGGACGCCATGCCCTACGTGACTCTCACCGAACTCGTCGCCGAGAAATTCCACGTCGACCGGGAATACCTCGCAACCCTGAACGAAGGAACCTCCATCGACGACGCGAAGGCCGGCGACACCTTGACCGTTCCCAACGTCGCCCAGCCGTTCTCGCTGGCCGACGTTCAAAAGCGTGCCGACGAGGCGAAGGCGGAAGCCGAGGAGGAGGAAAAGTCCGAAGACTCCGACCCGGCGGACGACACGCCCTCGCCGACCCCCGCCGAGACGAAATCCATTGTCATCACCACCTCCGAGAAAATGCTCGACCTCTACGAAGACGATAAGCTCGTCGCATCCTTCCCGATCACTCCCGGTTCCGACTCCCTGCCCGCACCGGTCGGTGAATGGAAAATCGACGGGGATCGCGCTGATGCCGTGGTATCGCTACGATAAAAAAATGCTCAACGAAGGCGAGCGCAGCGACGACGCCCACAACATTCCACCCGGACCCAACAACGCCGTCGGCATCGCCTGGATGGCGATCAACAAGGAGGGGATCGGCCTCCACGGCACCCCCGAACCCGACACCATCGGACGCAGCGCCAGCCACGGCTGCATCCGTCTGGCAAACTGGGACGCCGCCCGCCTCTCCGCGATGATCGAACCCGGCACCCCCGTCCGCATCAAATAACGGAGTGGCGGCTTCCAGCCGCCAACTTCATCGAGGCAATGCCGAGAGGCACAAGACCCGGATCAGATCAACTCGTTCACGATCCCCTCGAGCCGCTCCTGCCGCCCACTGGTGTGCTGCACCGGATCCGCCTGCCCGAGCGCGTGCGCCTCGAGCTCCGCGAACCCCACCTTGCCGGACTCGACGTCCGCGCCAATCCCGGAGTCCCACGAGGCGTAGCGATTTTTCACGATGTCGGCCACCCGTCCGTCCGCCCGGATTGCCGCCGCGATCTTGAGCCCGCGAGCGAAGGCGTCCATCCCGCCGATGTGGGCGTGGAACAGGTCTTCCACCTCGAAACTCTCGCGCCGAGGCTTGGCGTCAAAGTTCATCCCACCCGTCGTCAACCCACCCATGCTCAACACTTCGAGCATGATGTCGGTCGTGAGATACAGGTTCGTCGGGAATTGATCCGTATCCCAGCCGATCAACTCGTCACCCGTGTTCGCATCGACTGAACCCAGCGCGTCGGCGTCGACCGCGACCCGCATTTCGTGGCGCATCGTGTGACCCGCCAGCGTGGCGTGGTTCGTCTCGAGGTTCAGCTTGAAGTGATCCATCAGGTCAAATTCGCGGAGAAAATTCAGACACGCCGCCGAGTCGCTGTCATACTGGTGCGTCGAGGGCTCGCGCGGTTTCGGCTCGATGTAAAACTGCCCCGTGAAACCGATCTCTTTCTTGTAGTCCACCGCCATGTGCAGGAAGCGCGCCAGATGGTCGAGTTCACGCTTCATGTCCGTGTTCCAAAGCGTGGAGTATCCCTCCCGGCCTCCCCAGAACGTGTAGCCCTCGCCACCCAGCTCGTGGGTCACTTCCATCGCCTTCTTCACCTGCGCTCCCGCGTAGGCGTAGACGTCGGCGTTCGGACTCGTCGCCGCACCGTGACAAAAACGCGGATTGGCAAACAGACACGCCGTGCCCCACAGCAGCTTGATCCCCGTTCGATCCTGCTCCTCCTTGAGCACTTTCACCACGGAGTCGAGATTGCGATTGGACTCCGCCAGCGTCGCCCCCTCCGGCGCGACGTCCCGGTCGTGAAACGCGTAAAATGGCGCGCCAATTTTTTCGATGAACTCGAACGCGACCCGCGCGCGGTTGCAGGCATTTTCGACGCTGTCCGTCCCGTCGTCCCACGGCCGGATCGCCGTCCCCGCGCCAAAGGGATCACTGAGCGTGTTCCGGAAGGTGTGCCAATACGCGACGGAAAATCGCAGGTGGTCGCGCATGGATTTGCCCTCCACGAGTTCGTCGGCATCGTAATGCTTGAACGCAAGTGGGGTGCGGGAGTCGGCGCCTTCGAAGGCGATGGTCTGGATGTCGGGGAATGCAGAATTCATGAGGATGCTTGGTGATGAGGGATGGGTTGGTTGAAAATTCGGTTATTGGTTACAGCTCGAGCGCACCTTCGATGCGATCGATGACCGTCTTCGCGGTCTTCACGCGGGCGTGCCATTTGAAATTGCCGGCAATTACTTTCCAGGGCGCGTTCTCCGTCGAAGTCTTGGCAAACATGTCTTCCGCCGCCTCCACGTGGACGTCCCACTTCTTCCGGTTGCGCCAGTCTTCGTCGCTGATCTTCCAGTGCTTGTAGGGGTCAGCTTCCCGGGACTTGAACCGCTTCAATTGCTCATCCTTGTCGATGTGGACGAACAACTTCACCAGGATCGCCCCGTCGTCCGTGAGTTGCCGCTCGAACTCGTTGATCTCGCCGTAGGCCCGCTGCCACTCCGCGTCCGTCGCGAACCCCTCCGCTCGCTCGACCAGCACGCGACCGTACCAGGAACGGTCGAAGATCGCCGTCTCGCCGTAAGCCGGCAGCTTGCTCCAAAACCGCCACAAGTAGTGGTGCTGATACTCTTCGGGCGTCGGCTTCACGACCGACCACACGCGAATCAGCCGAGGGTCCAACTTCTCGGTCAACCGCCGGATCGCCCCGCCCTTTCCCGCCGCGTCCGGCCCCTCCATGACCACGATCAGCGGCCGCTTCCGCTCCTTCAGCTCGAGTTGCAGGCGGAGAAGCCGAAGCTGATGTTCTTTGAGGAGATCCTTGTATTCACCAGCCTTCAGCGAGCGCGTCTGATCCAATTCTTCGAGGTGGACTACTTTTTTACCCATGGGAGCCATCCGTCATGCCGCAAACCGTCCTCGAAATCAAATCACTTCACCTCGTCCTGATCGACGTGAGGAGATCCCACCCCGGCAGCGACTCCTTCCCCACCTACCGCGGCGTCTGCACCTGACGCTTAAGCCGACGGTATTGACCCCGCGTCGCGGATTGCCGACCGCGCCAGCGGATCGCCGTGAACTCCGTCGCCGGCGAGGCGTTCCCCAGTCGATCCACGGCGAGTACGGAGATCCGATTGCGCCCCATCAGCAGCGGAGCCCGGAAAGACCAGGTCCCGTCCACCGCGACGTCAGCCGTGCCGGAAATCACGCGGCGGGCCCGGCGACGTTTTTTGCCGTCCTGCTTTTTCCGCGTCGGACCGCGAGCCGTCACGCTGAATTCCACCAGCTCCGCGCCGGTCGCGTCCGCCGCCGTGCCCGCGATCGTCGTGGCATTTCGGGTCACCACCTGCTCCGCGCGGGTCGCGGGGCTGGTGATGCTCACCACCGGATAACCGGATCTCGTATCCGCGACGTAAATCCCGTTGCCATTGGTCAACGTGAGAATAAACACGGCTTGGTTCAGGTCATTGAACGCCCCCTGCCCCGCGAACTTGACGCCGGTCACGGCAGCGGGACCCGTCGGAGTCGAAAATACGTTCCCCTCCGCAACCAGCAATACCGGCGCTTCCCCCGCCCGCTTCAACCAGAGGCTCGGGCGGCTTTCGAAATTGGGATACTGAATGTCGGCTCGAAAGACCACGTCCCCCTTGGAGCTGATGGCGGGTGACGAGAGGTTGGTCAACGTCACCCCGTCCCCACCACCCGGTGCCGCGTCGCCATTCGAAAGCAGCTTCGTCACGTTGCCCGGGGTTCCCGTGAAGATCGAGAGACCGGACGATGAACTGCTGCTACTGAAATCGAAGTCCTCGGCAACAAACGCCGCGACACCAGTCGAACTGATCGCCGGATCCGGCGCGAAGAAAGAGTAGGTCGCGCTCCCTCCGGGCACCATCTCGCCCTCAATGGCTAGAGTCTGAAGGCTCCCCGGCAATCCAGCAAAAATCACCGAGCGTTGGTATTCGATGGGACCGTTGACCGCCTCGCCCAGAAAAACCAATTCCCCCGCGTCGTTCATTGCCAGATCCTCTCCCGGACCGAACGAATCAGCGGAATTGCCGAAGAGACTCCCGACGACTGTCTTGGCGGGAAAACGACCGGCGTCCGGGACGGAATCACCTTCGGTCAGGACGTAATTCAAATTGCCGGGCGTCCCCATCAGGACCGCACTGGAAAACGACTGCGCGTTCCCCGGATCGGTCAGCCTGGCTTTCACCGCCAACACCCCGCCCGTCGAATATCCAGGATTTCCTGCGTCATCAAACTGAAGGCCGCCCGCCGCGAAGGGCGACGTCTGGTCGCTCAGACCCAAGACCACGCCGCTGGCATCCTGAGCAAACACAAATCGCTCGCTCGACATCTCGCTCGTCCGCGCCAGGAACGCGGCCTGACCAGACGAATTCACCGCGAGCCTCGAGAAGCTCAGGAATTGTCCCGGCGTGCCCGGAGCTGGCGTCAGAGCCCTCGCCAGCACCGAATTCGAAGTCAACGTCCCGCCCCAGACTCTCTCGGGATCACTGGCGGCAGTATCCAGCGAGACCTCGCCTCGGAAAACCACCTCGCGCTCTCCGCCGATCACGACCTCGTCGAAGAAGCGGTAAAGTCCCCCACCGGGCGCGGCCTCTCCGGAGAAGGCTCCGTTCAGGTACCGGGCACCTTCCTGGGCATCACTCGAGATCGGGAAAAACAGGACGGCGGCCCCGGCGACAATCCCCCCGAGGCGGCGGCTTGCGGTCACGCAGATAGTTTTCATCGTGAACGACAATAGCCGCCTCGGTCCGACCGACAACCCGATTCTCCGCGACCCACCGACCCCAAATCCACGCGACGGAAAAACTGGCACCGACCCCGAGAAGCGGTATCGTCACCCCGATGGCCAGAAATTCAGCGCGGATCGGAAATCGGAAAATCGGTGGCCGCGACCTCCTTTTCATCCTCGGCCCCTGCGTGATCGAGAGTTCCGCATTCACGCGTCGCATGGCGAAAAAGATCCACGCCATCTGCGACGACCTCGGGGTCGATTACGTCTTCAAGGCCTCCTACGATAAAGCCAACCGCAGTTCCGGCCGCTCGTTTCGCGGCACCGACGCCCGCGACGGCTGCCAACTCCTCGCTGAAATCGGCGGCAACTACGGCGTTCCCGTCACGACCGACATCCACTCGCCCGCCGAGGCTGCCACCGCCGCTGAATTCATCGACTTTCTCCAGATCCCCGCCTTCCTCTGCCGCCAGACCGACCTCATCGTCGCGGCCGCCGAGACCGGACGCGCCGTCAACGTCAAGAAGGGCCAATTCCTCGCCCCCTGGGACGTCCGCAACATCGCTGACAAACTCACCGCCTCCGGCTGCCGCGAGTTCTGCTTCACCGAGCGCGGCACCACGTTTGGTTACAATAACCTCGTCGCCGACATGCGCTCGATCCCGTGGATGCAGGAAATCGGCCACCCCGTGATCTTCGACGCCACGCACTCCGTCCAACGCCCCGGTGGCGGCGGCGACACCACCAGTGGTGACGGCGAACTCGCTCCCATCCTCGCCCGCGCCGCAGTCGCCGCCGGTTGCGACGGTGTTTTCATTGAAACCCACGAGAATCCTTCTAAAGCCTTATCCGATGGCCCCAATCAAGTCCCTCTGCGGAAACTCCCCGCCCTCATCCGCCAGCTCTGCGCCATTCGTGATGCGATTCGCTAGTCTGCTTTGTCTCGCCCTGTTCGGATTCCTCACCGCCACCCACGCGGAGTCGGATTCCAAGGAAGAAAAACCCTCTGAGGACGAACCGGCCGAGACCGCCGGGGAGGAACTCTCGGACGAGGAAGCAATGTTCGCCGAGATCCCGGTGGGCGAGACCTTCGAGGGCGTTCGCATTCCCCAGATGGACGCAAACGGCAACCTCATTATGCTTTTCGACACGAAAAAAGCGACCCGCATCGATGACCGCCACATCGACATGGAGCACCTCAAAATCGAAATTCGCAATCCGGACGGAACGACCTTTCACGTCGAGATGCCCCACTCGGTCTTCAACCTCGACACCAACATTCTCGACAGCGACACCCCCGTCGAGATTCGGCGCGACGACTTCATTATCAACGGCGACACCGCTCAATTTCACACCAAGACCAAATTCGGCCGCATCATCGGCAACGTGAAAATGGTCATCTTCAATACCGGCAACAACGAATGAAACACTCCCACTACCCGCTCGTCGCGACCCTCTGGCTCGGCTTCGCCACAGCCGCCTTCACCCAGACGTCACCTACCATGAGCCCCAACGAAGGTGCCGCAGCCAAGACCGACCCGGCTGGTCTCGGCCTTCTGCAAAAGGACCGTCCGAAGGGCGCCAAGACCGAGATCACCGCCGAGGAGAGCGCCACGTTCGACAACGACGCCAACCTCGCCATTTTCACCGGCAAGGTCGTCGTCGTCGACCCGCAGTTCCGGCTCTTCTGCGATAAACTCAACGTCTACCTCAACGCCGAACGCAAGGGCCTCGACCGCGCCGAAGCCGTCGGCAACGTCACGATCATCCAGGAAAACGTCGACGACAACGGCGACATCGTGAAGTCCATCGGCCGCGCCGGCAAAGCGCTCTTCGAACCCACCACCGGCGACATCACGCTCACCGTCGCCCCGCAGATCCAGCAGGGCATTAACAACCACGTCGCCGCCACACCGGAGACCGTCATGATCCTCAACCGCCAGGGCCGCCTCGACACGATCGGCAAGAGCCGCACCACCATCATCGACGCCACGGAAGCGCCCTGACCGCATGAGAGCCGCCACTCCGCAGAATCTCACCGAATCCGCCGATTCCTCCAAAAAGGAAAAGGGCGACCATTCCAAGCCCCTGCTCCAGACCAGCCAACTGGTCAAAGTCTACGGCGGTCGCGCCGTGGTCAACGGCGTCGACATCAACGTCAAACAGGGCGAAATCGTCGGTCTCCTCGGCCCCAACGGTGCCGGTAAGACGACCACTTTCTACATGATCGTTGGCCTCGTCCGGCCCAACGGGGGCGCTGTCCATTTCTCCGGCAAGGACGTCACCCACCAACCGATGTATCGCCGCGCCCGCGAAGGCATGGGCTACCTCCCGCAGGAGGAATCCATTTTCCGCAAGCTCACCGTCGAGCAGAACATCATGGCGATCCTCGAGACCACCAAAGCCAACAAGAAACAACGGAAGGAGCGCTGTGAAGAACTCCTCACGCAGTTCGGCATCGAGCACCTGGCGAAAAACCACGCCCTCACCCTCAGCGGCGGCGAGAAGCGCCGCCTCACCATCGCCCGCTCGCTCGTCACCAATCCGACGCTTCTCATGCTCGACGAACCCTTCAGCGGCGTCGATCCCATCGCCGTCCACGACGTGCAGCAGATCGTCAAAGACCTGCGCACCTCCGGTCTGGCGATCATCATCACCGATCACAACGTCCGCGAGACGTTGAACATCGTCGACCGCGCCTACCTCATCTTCGAAGGGCAGGTCGTCAGCCAGGGCAACAAGGAATTTCTCCTCAACGACCCCATCAGCCGCAAACTCTACCTCGGCGAGACCTTCCAGATGTAGTGCCGACCAAACGGACCAAGAGTCAGAAACCCCCGCTCGACCGGGTTTCTCCCCAGATCGTCGAGTTCATGCAGGTTGGCGACTTCTACGCCAATCACGCCGAACATCTCGGCCTGCGGCTCGAGGGCCTTTCGCTCGGAATGAAGCGCCGCATTCGCGAGCCCACGATCAACCGCCCCGGCCTCGCCCTCTCCGGCTTCTACAGCTACTTCGCCGGCAAGCGAATCCAGGTCATCGGCAGCGCCGAACTCAGCTACCTCAAATCGCTCAAAGCCGCCGTGCTCCGCGAGCGCTCCCGGGAACTCTTCTCTCGAAAGATCCCCTGCCTCGTGGTCGCCCGCAACGCGACCGTTCCGGAAGCTCTCCTCCAGCAGGCCGCCGAGCACGAGACGCCCATCTTCCGCACGCCGATGATCACCATGAAGTTCATCAATGCGGCCACCATCGCGCTGGAGAGCGAGTTCGCTCCCAAAACGTCGGAGTTCGGCAGCATGGTCGACATCCAGGGCATCGGCACGCTCGTCCGCGGCGACAGCGGCATCGGCAAGAGCGAGTGCGTCCTCGGTCTCATCGAGCGTGGCTACAGCCTCGTCAGCGACGACATCACCAAGATTCGCAAATTCGAAGGCCGCGAACTCATCGGCAGTTCCGCCGAACTCACCCGCTTCCACATGGAAGTCCGCGGCATCGGCATCATCAACGTTGCCAACGTTTTCGGCATCGGCAGCATCCGGCCCGAGAAGCAACTCGACCTCGTCGTCACACTAAAGGATTGGCACGACGTCGAGGACGTGGATAGACTCGGCATCGACCGCGATTACTACGACATTCTTGGAATCCGAGTGCCACACGTCATTCTGCCCGTGCGAACCGGGCGCGACCTCGGAAGACTGGTCGAAGTCGCCGCGCTCGACCAGAAACTCAAATCCTTGGGGCACAACCCGGCGCTGGAATTCAGCCACCGGCTCCTCAACCAAATGAACCCAAAGCCCGATTAGTCAATGGGACTGCTTTCACGTAAAAAACCAATTGAAGGTGCCGCCAGCTGCACCCGGGAGGTCGTCGTGCAAAATCGTAACGGCCTCCACGCCCGTCCAGCCGCCATGCTGGTGAAGACATCCAGCCGCTTCCGAGCGGACGATCTGGGTGGAAAAGGACGGCGAACGCGTCAACGGTAAGAGCATCATGGGTCTCATGATGCTGGCCGCCGGCAAGGGATCAAAACTGAACCTCCTCGCCGACGGACCGGACGCCGAAAAGGCAATCGAGGAAGTCGCCGCCCTCATCGAGACCCGCTTCGGCGAAGAGTAGCGCGGGCCTTCAGCTCGCACCGACCGGCCCGCTCCGGTCGGGCCCGGTGGCGGATTTACGGATAGGGGAAGTCCTTATCCAGCAATGACCTTTTGACCCCCACCCGCTTTTTCGCTACCTCTCCGGCGTGTCAGAAGGTGTCAACGAGCGGAAGGAACAGCGATTCGAGGGGATCGCGGTCGCCCCGGGCATCGCCCACGCCGAGGTCATCATCCACCAGCGGGAAATCGAGGACATCCCCTGCTGGACCGTCCGCCCGGAGGAAGTCCCCGCCGAAATCAACCGCTTCGAGACCGCGCTCATCGCCACCCGCGCCGAACTGCTCGAAATGCAGCAACGCATTGCCCGCTCCATCGGCACGAGCGATGCCAGTATCTTCGACGCCCACCTGCTCGTCGTCGAAGACCGCACCCTCATCGACGAAGTCCTGCGCTGCATCGCCACCGATGGCGAAAACGTGGAATTTGCCTTTCACAAAATTGCCAACCGCTACTGCAAATCGCTGGAAGCGATCGACGACGACTACCTTCGCGAGCGAGTCGTCGACATCGAGGACGTCGCCCAGCGAGTCATCCGCAATCTTCTCGGCAAGACGGAGGACGACTCCGCCCCCTCGCTCGACCGGCCCCACATCCGCCTGGCCCACGATCTGACGCCTTCGGACACGGCGATCATCGACCGGCAATACGTCCTCGGATTTGCCACCGAAGCGGGCAGCAAGACCTCCCACACCGCCATCATGGCGCGGTCGCTCAACATCCCCGCCATCGTCGGTCTTCACGACATTTGCGCCCGGGTCACGCCCGGCAGCCCCCTCTTGATTGACGGCTACCGGGGAATCCTGATCGTCGACCCGACACCCGACACGCTCGCCACCTACGAGGCTTTTCGCGCCGAACGCGACGAGGTCGACGAGCGCCTCGAGCTCATTCGCGATACCGTCAGCACCACCTCCGACGGGGCCCGCATCATTCTGTCCGCCAACATCGAACTCCCCGGGGAGATGGACGACGTCATCAAATTCGGGTCAGAAGGCGTGGGTCTGTTCCGCTCCGAGTTCCTCTTCCTTCACGGCGAAACCCTCCCGGACGAGGAAACGCAATTCGGCGTCTACCGTGACGTCGCCGAGCGTTGTCAACCCCACTCCGTCATCATCCGGACGCTCGACATCGGCGGCGACAAGGACTTCAGCGGGATCGGCTTTCCGGAGGAAGCCAACCCGTTTCTCGGCTGCCGGGCGATTCGCTTTTGCCTGCAAAAACCCGCGATTTTCAAGACCCAGCTCCGCGCCATTCTCCGCGCCTCCGCTCACGGCGACATCAGGATCATGTATCCGATGGTCTCCGGGATCACCGAATTTCGCGAAGCCAACGCCATCCTCACCGAATGCAAAGACGAGCTCCGCCGCGAAGGTCAGGCCTTCAATGAAGACATTCACGTGGGGATCACCATCGAAATTCCCAGCGCGGCGCTCACCGCCGACATCCTCGCCGCCGAGTGCGATTTCTTCAGCATCGGCACCAACGACCTGATCCAGTACACGATTGCCGTCGACCGGATCAACGACCACATCGCCCACCTCTACAAACCCACCCACCCCTCCATCCTCCGACTCATCCGCATGTCCGCCGACGCCGCCCGCGCGAACA
Organism: uncultured Verrucomicrobiae bacterium; assembly: GCA_963740185.1. Taxonomy (GTDB): domain Bacteria; phylum Verrucomicrobiota; class Verrucomicrobiia; order Chthoniobacterales; family JAATET01; genus CAVVKW01. Next base: position 296,047 of record CAVUDH010000017.1, on the reverse strand, counting down.
ACATCTGGATCGGTGTCTGCGGTGAGATGGCCGGCGACATCCTGCTGACCCCCCTCCTCCTCGGGCTCGGAATCGAAGAACTCAGCACCAGCCCATCGCTCGTCCCTCGAGTGAAGAAAGCCATCCAGAGCCTCGACCTCGCCGCCTGCCAGGAGCTGGTCGGCAAAGCACTCGGTGCCACGACCGCCGACGAGATCCTCACCCTCACCACCGCCCTCGCCCGCGAGCGATACGGCGAGCTGCTGTAGCCGGAACTTACCGCAGATTGCCGATGGCGGCCCGTCGGTAGTGCTCGTCAGGACGATTTTCAATCCGGTCGGACGTCGTCGATTCGAGAAACTGCGGGCCTCCCAGCGCGAAGTTTCCGGCCAGAATCTTCGCCCATTTATCGAGCATCAGCATGATGTTCAGCACGTCCCGATCCGTCGCGCCCAGAGCGACCGGACCGTGGTTCACCATCAGGATCACCTTCGGCGCGACCCCGTGGGTGTCCATGAATTCCCGCAGGGAATCCCTCACCGCCACCGCCAGTCGCAAACCCGGATCGATGTACGGCACGACCGCCAGGTTCCGCCCGCACACGACGATTTCGTCCGGAAACACGTGCCGCAAAAACGGTTCCGCCCCGCGCTGGCTGCACAAAATGCGAAGCACGGATACCGGATGCGTGTGACCGACCCACTTCGCCCCGGCTTCCTTGATGCACAGCGCGTGAAGAAAGGTCTCGACCGAAGGCAGCTTGGACGCCGAATCGACCCGGCACGCCTCGAGCCTGCCCCGGACCTCATCGTCGCTCAACTCGGGGTGATCAATCGCCTCGAGCACGGGTGCCATTTCCACCCGAGTCAGGCCGGAAGCATCGATGGTGCCCAGCTGACTGCCCGACGCCTTCACGAGAAAGGTTCCGTCCCCCAGATCAGCGCTGGTGTTACCCTCGCCGAGAATGGCGAGCTCGCGGTCTTCCCGTCCAAGTTCGTGGGAAAGGCGGATCAGGCGGTCGAGAATTTCGGTCATGCGTAGCGGTTGGTTTTGGAGGAGGAGTTTGGCGGAGGATACGGTCCCCGGCGGCGGAGTCCAAGCGGAACGGCACCACTACGTGATCGGTCGATGACGCGCGAGGCGGTATTCCCGGGGCGTCGTCCCGTGCTGTTTCCGAAACAATCGGTAGAAATGCGATAAATTTTCAATCCCGCACTCCAACGCAATCTCCACCACCGAGAGCCGACTCATCGTGAGCTGACGCGCGGCGTGGCGCATGCGGATCGCGTTCACAAAGTCGCTCGGGGTCGTCTTGAGATGCTCCCTTACGCTGCGTGCCACGTGTTCGCGCCCCCGCCCCGCCACCCGCGTGAATCCAGCCGCGCCATCCGAAAAATTCTCGATCTTCTCAATCTCCCGGCACGCGCCGACCAGCCAATCCGGGGTGCCCGGCGGCAAATCCACCGCCTCGCAGGGCCGGAGAGCCCCCACCAAACTCAGCAGAAACCGCTCGATGGAAAATCGATCCCTGGGACCGGCCGCCAACTCGTCCACCCAACCATTGCACGCTCGCAATGCCGACGATTCAACCCTCCGCGAGAATGGCGGCCCGCCATCTCGCCACGCCATCCACGCCTCCTCCCGAAAGTAGCGCTCACCGAGGAAATCGAGCGTGGCGCTTGCAAAGGCCACGTTGGTCAGCTCGAGCAGCTCGCCCGGCGCTGACGCGATGGAGTGGAAATCCGTCGGTCGAATCATCACGAGGTCACCCTCCGCAATCTCCGACGTTCCGCCATTCACGCGATGAACCCCCCGTCCTGCATCGACCCAAAGCACCTCGGCGAAATCGTGTCCGTGCAAGGGAACCTCCCGGGTGACCACATTTCGGGCCGCGTGAAATGCCTCCCCACTCCCGACAAGTCTCGACCACTTGAGAATCTGCATCAAGTCACAATAACACAACAATTCGTCACTCCACGCGAAGACGCTACCCGGCGGATGTGATCCACTGATCCCACCATGAAAACACCAACCACCACCAACTCGCGGCTGAGTCCTGATCAGGTCGAGAGTTTCCATCGCGAGGGCTACCTCATCTACCCCGACGCCATCTTCCCGGAGGAGAAGTTCAACCTTCTCAAAGCTCACTTCGACCAAAAGCTGGCCGAGCTCCCCGCCGGCGAACGTCCGGAAGCCATGGACGTTCCCCACTTCGCCGATCCGGCACTGTTCGAATGGCTGTTCTCGGACGAAATTCTCGATCTCGTCGAGCCAATCGTCGGTTCGGACATCGCGCTCTTCTCGAGCCACTTCATCTGCAAACCGACGGGAGACGGCCGCCGCGTGCCGTGGCACGAGGACTCCGCCTACTGGAAGGGCCACGTCGATCCACTGGAGGTCGCCACCGTCTGGCTCGCCATCGACCCCTCGCGGAAAGAGAACGGCTGCATGAACGTGATTCCCCGCACTCACGCCGAAGGACGTCGGGGATACTCGGACTACGACGAGGTCGACCTCGCCAGCAACGTCTTCCCCTCCGAAATCACGAGACAGCAAAGAAACGACTCACTGGCCGTCGCCTGCGAACTCGAACCGAATCACGCCAGCCTCCACGATGCCCGCCTCATGCACGGCAGTGAACCAAACACCAGCAGCGTCCGCCGCTGCGGCTACACCATGCGGTTCATGAGCTCAGCCTGCCGCCTCACCGATCAAGCCCGGGAGTTTCACCAGATCTACCTCGCGCGCGGTCGCGATCTCGCGGGGCAGGACTACGCCGATCCCAACCACGACACCCAGTGGCTCATCGACAAGCGCGCCCGGTTCGGGAAAAAGGGTCACTGATCAGCCGCGCCGGCAAAACGAAAACGAGCCGCATCTCTCGATGCGGCTCGTTCCGTTTGAAAAACGCGTGAACGTGAAGCGTGCCCTACTTGTTGACGCGCTCCTCGATGTATTTGTTCACGTCGCCGACCTTCTGGAGTTTCTCGGCGTCCTCATCGGGAACTTCGACGTTAAACTCTTCCTCGAAAGCCATCACGAGCTCGACGGTGTCGAGCGAGTCGGCTCCGAGGTCTTCAATGAACGATGCGCTCGGCGTGACCTGCTCAGGCGTGACGCCGAGTTGCTCGACAATGATATCTTTGACTTTTTCTTCGATTGATTTTTCGGACATTTCGTTTGGGTTTGGTTAGTGCAGTGGGCTAGCAGATAGGATCGCGCCCGTGCTTTGACAATGATTTATTTGTCGGGACCGGAGAAAAGACTTTTCGCCAGAGCGGTCAAGCGAATTTCCGATCATGAAAACCTGCCTCTTCGAAAAATCCACTACCCTCGATGCTCCCATCGAGGCCGTCTACGCCTTCCACGAGAATCCCCATAACCTCATGAAGATCAGTCCGAGCAGTCTCCGCGTGCATCGGATCGAGGCCAATCCCGAAGCCGTTGCTGGCGAAACTTTCACGCTCGAAGCTTCGCAATTCCTCATTCCGATCCGCTGGCAGGGCGTCTGGGATCATGCCGACCACCCCACCCTGCTCGCCGATCGCGCGCTCCGCTCACCCTTCGCCCGCTTCCGCCACGAACACCGCTTCGAATCCATCGACATTGGTCGCCGCACCCGGATGACCGATCACGTCGAATACGCCCTCCCGGGCGGCTGCCTCGGGGACCTCATCGGGCGCACGGGCCTGCGGGTCTTTCTCGCGCTTCTCTTCGCGTCACGCCATCGCGCCACCCGCGACTACTTCACCGGATCGGTCGTTCCCCGACCGATCAGCTCACCCCTGCGCCGGGTCGGCGGCTGGCTCGCCGTCGGTCTCCTGCTCGGCGGTTGCGTCGGTCTCGCCTGGAATCGGCGCCGACGGTAGCTCGAGCTTGCCGGTCGGGGTCACGGTCAGCGATTTCGTGAATTCCGGATTGTCGGCCATCGACGCTTCAATCGTGTAAGTCGTCCCGGGCACCATCTCGCGGGTTGCGATTTTTTCCTCATACTCGATCCGCTCGTCGGGATTGATCATCACAACGCCCACCTTTTCATCGAAAGCCCGGTCGTCGGACCACCGCTCGATCACTTGGCCGGCGGGATCTTTGACCGTAATCTCGAGCCGCTGGTCGGTCGGAAAATCCAGCCGCAGCAATTTGTTCGTCTTGTTGAAAACCGTGTAGGTGACCGCCACCTCGCGCCGATCATCCAACGAAAACTCCTGCGGCTCGACCACCAGCTTGCTGCCGGACGTTTTCTTTCCCGTCGACAAATCGACCGATGCGAACATCTCGGTAAAAAAGCCGGTCAGCATGTTTCCCGCGCTGCGCTCCGATGCCTTGTTGCGGGGAAAGGAATCCTGCGGACCTTTCACCGCCTCACTCCGCCGAGCCCCCTCCGCCGTCTCCACGTCACGAACAACGAAGAACGGACTTTCCTCCTCCGGGATGAACGGGACCGCCGACTGCTCGGTCTGCGCGTGAACGGAAAACGAGGAAAGCGCGATGGCGAGGAGGGACAGACAGCGGACTTTCATGCGCCCCTCGGTTACCGTATGGCGAGGGCGGTTGCAAATCCTATCCTCCTACGATACATCGCGGGCATGCATCGACTCTCCCTACTCCTCCTCGCGGTCACCTGCATCGCGTTCACCGCCGGTGCGAAAAACAAACTCCCATCGCCGTCCGGGTCTACCCGGAAAGCGGTGAACTCGGCGGCAAGTTCTCCACCCCGATCGAACTGATCAACCCCAAGCGCAAGACCCACATGGCGACGATGCCGCTGATCAACGAGTCCGACATCGCCTCCGTCTATCCCTTCCCCGCACCGGACGGATCCGGCACCTACGGAGCTTATTTCCGCCTCGATAATCACGGCAGAAACCTGCTCTCACAGCACACGATGTCGAAACGCGGCACGTTTCTGATCGTCTTTTTCAATGGCCGCCACGTCACCGATCTCCGCATTGATCAAGGCGTCGAAGACGGCCTGTTTTCGATTCCATCCGGTCTCTCCGCGCTCGAAGCCGACCTGCTCAAATACGAGTGGCCACCCCTCGGCGAAGAGGGCAGCAAGCCACCCAAACGACCGAAGGCGGAGAAGGTAAAGAAGTCGGACGCATGAGCCGCCTCGTCGCCCTCCTCCTCGCCGCCCTCCCGCTATCCGCTCCGGCCCCCCTGCTGCTCGACTTCCCGACCGCCAACCACAAGCTGGCCGCCCGGCACCCGTCCGAGTTCTATCAATACGTCGACCGCAATTTTGGCGGCAAGCCGTCGAAGCCCTGGCAGGGCGGGCAATTCGGATTTGTCCGAACCCCGCGCATCATCGATGGCACCATCGTCTACACCCGGATGCACGAGGGCATCGACATCCAGCCGCTCAGCCGCGACGCCTCCGGTAACCCGACTGACCCGATCCTGGCCGCCGCCAGCGGCAGCGTCGTCTACGCCAATCGCTCGCCCACTGGATCCAACTACGGGCGCTACGTCGTTCTCAAACATCGGGCAGCGGGCTCGGACTACTACACCCTCTACGCCCACCTCGCGTCGGTCGCCGTTGAAGACGGGCAGGTTGTCCGCCAGGGCCAGACCCTCGGCATCATGGGATATTCCGGACGCGGCCTGAATCGCACCCGCGCGCACCTCCACTTCGAATTCGCCCTCCTGATGTCGGAAAATTTCGACGGCTGGCATCACGTCGTTTACCGCGGCAGCGGGAACCCCCACGGGAACTTCAACGGGCAAAACCTCGCCGGCCTCAACCCCGCCGAACTGCTTCTGGCCGTCCGCAATGACCCCGCCGCCTTTGACCTCCTCCGCTACCTCCGCGAGCAACCGATCTACTACAAAATCGCCATTCCCGCCTCGCCCCACTTCACGCTCCATCGGCGCTACCCCTGGATGCTCGACGGCGCCAACCCCAACCCGCCAGCCTGGACCGTGAGCTTCACGCAATTCGGCACCCCCGTCCGCGTCGAACCCTCAGCCATTGCTATCAGCGAGCCCACCGTCGCGTTCATCCGCCCGTCCACGACCCCCTATTCCAAAGCGACGAAGAACATCATCGAAGGCCCCGCCGGCCAACCGGTCCTCTCAGATTCCGGCAAACGCCTCGCTGCCCTCCTCACCCAAGCCCCGCTCGCCTCACCATGAAATCTTCCGGCTCCATCATCGCCCTCGTCATCGTCACCCTCGGGCTCCTCATCGGCGGCACGACGTGGTGGCGCTACTCGGCCGAGAACCCCACTTCCAGCAACGCGACTCTCAGTCAACGGGACGGCCAGTGGATCGTCAGCGCGAGCTTCCCCGGCGGGGAATACCCCAACCTCCGCGTCGGAACCGGAGCCATCATCACCAGCCCTGAATTTCCAAAAACCCGGATGACCGGGATGATCCAACGAATCAACCCGGACGATTCCGTCGTCATCGTCCTCGATCGGGACCCGCCCGACACGACCGGACTCACCAGCGCCCGCGCCCGAGTCACCATCGACGCGGCCACCGCCCCGCAATGAAAAACCACGGAGTGGCGGCTTCCAGCCGCCAACACCTCGAGCCTCCAGGCGAGCCCCTGGAAAAGGCATCCTCCACTCGCCGCACTCCCGACGGCCCCAGCCTCCTCGCTTCACTCTGGCCGCACGCCGCCGCGCTTATCAGCGCCCTGCTCCTCGCCGCAGCCTACCCGCCTTTCGACCAGGGGTGGCTCTGTTGGATCGCGCTCACCCCATTGATCTGCGCGGTTTGGTTCACACCCCGCACCCCCCGGCACAATCTTCTCCGGGCCTGCTGGCTCGGCTACCTGTGGGGGCTCGTCTTTTTCTCAATCACCTTCCGTTGGCTCATCGAAGTGACCGGTGGCGGCTGGTTCATCCTCAGCCTCTACTTCGCCCTCTATCCCGCAGCGTGGACCACCTTTCTGGCGATCATCACACCCCGCCCGGGAACTGCCGCGACTCACCCTTTCCTCCGCTCGTCGAACAACCTTGGCCTCACCCTCTCCGCCTCCGCTGCTTGGGTTGGTCTCGAGTGGATCCGCGGCACCCTCTTCAGCGGCTTCGGTTGGAATAATCTCGGAACAGCCCTCCATGATCAGACGGCCCTGATCCAGATCGCTGACATCACCGGCGTGGGTGGCATCTCCTTCCTCATCCTCGCCGCCAATCTCATGCTCGTCATCACCGTTCGCCGGTTGACCCTCGAAGTCGGTCGCACGAGCCTCCGACCGCACTACGACTTCACGCTCACCGTCGCCCTCGTCGCCGCCGCCTTCAGTTACGGCGTCCATCACTACTACGCCGAGCCTCCGGGTGAGACCGCCACGGTGAAAATCGCCGCCGTCCAGGCCAACATTCCGCAGGATCAAAAATGGGACGAAGACTTCGAGAACCACATCCTCGACACCTACCGCCGCCTCACCGATCTAGCCGTCATCTCGGAGCCCAACCTCCTCATTTGGCCCGAGGCCGCCACCCCCCGACCGCTGCTGCTCGATGACCGGATGAAATCCGAAGTCGCCGCCGTGCTGGAGAAATTCCACGGCGACTTCCTGCTCGGGACCATCAACTACGACCACACCGGCGCCTACAACGCCGCCGTCGTCCTCTCGCCCTCCGGCGCCCCCCAGCTTTACTACAAAATGCACCTCGTCCCCTTCGGCGAGTTCATCCCCTTCCGGCACAGCTTCCCGCTCTTTGCCTGGATCGTCGGCAACCAAGTTCCCAGCGACTTCAACGCCGGCACCGAACCCGTCGTGTTCGAACTCCGCTCCTGGCCCATTAAAATTGCGCCGCTCATCTGCTTCGAAGACACCGTCGGCGACCTCACCCGTCAATTCGCCCTCCGCGGAGCCGAGCTGCTGGTCACGATCACGAACGACGCCTGGTTCCGCGAAAGCGCCGGATCCCGCCAACACCTGATCAACGCCGTCTTCCGCTCCGCCGAGACCAAACTCCCCCTCGTCCGCGGAGCCAACACCGGAGTCACCTGCGTCATCGATCGCCTTGGGCGGGTCACCAATATCCTCACCGACCCCGTGACGGGCAGCACTTTCACGGAAGGCGTTCTCACCGATTCGATTCAAGTCCCCGTCGAGCCCCCGCTCACTTTCTACACCCGCTACGGCGAACTCTTTTCGATCCTCTGCTTCTTCGCCACCCTCCTCACCCTCCGCACGTCTCTCCTCCGCCACCGAAATCCGCTTCCACCCGCTCCGCCTCTCCTCTAAAACTCCGCGCCATGAAAGCACTGGTCACCGTCATGCCCAAACCCACCGTCCTCGATCCGCAGGGGGCCGCGCTCGTCCCCGCCCTGGAGCACCACGGCATCCCCGGCGTTGGCCGCATCCGCGTCGGCAAGATGATCGAGATCGACCTCGGCGACGCCGACGAGGCAGCGCTCCACGCCGTCTGCCGCGACCTCCTCTCCAACCCCGTCATCGAAGACTACACGCTGGAAATTCAGAACGATTGATGAAACTCGCCGTCCTCCAATTCCCCGGCTCGAACTGCGATCAGGACTGCATCCGCGCCCTCGCCCCCATCGACGGCCTCACCGCCGACCTGCTGTGGCACAAAGAGGAATCCCTCGGCGACGCGGAAGCCGTCATCGTCCCGGGAGGCTTCTCCTACGGCGATTACCTCCGCTGCGGGGCCATCGCCCAATTCTCTCCCATCATGGCAGCCGTGAAAGCCCACGCCGCCTCGGGCGGACTCGTCATCGGCATCTGCAACGGCTTTCAGATCCTCTGCGAGACCGGACTCCTCCCCGGAGCCCTCGTCCGCAATCGCGACCTGCATTTTATCTGCGAGCACGTCCACGTCCGCGCCGAACTCCACGACACCCCCTTCACCAAGACCCTCAAGACCGGCCAGGTCCTCCGCCTCCCCATCGCCCACGGCGAAGGCTGCTACTTCGCCGACGCGTCCACCCTCGACCTGCTCGAACAACGGAATCAAGTCGTCTTCCGTTACTGCGACGATCGCGGGCGCACCACCGACGACGCCAACCCCAACGGCTCCTGCCGACACATCGCCGGCATCACGAACGAATCCCGCAACGTCTTCGGCCTCATGCCCCACCCCGAGCGAGCCTGCGACCCCGCCCTCGGCAGCACCGACGGCCGCGCCATCTTCGAAAGCCTCCTGCTGAAATGAAATACGAATCTCGCGCAGAGGCGCATAGACGCAGAGATTTAGAATTAATTATTTTCTCTGCGCCTCTGCGTCTCTGCGCGAGACCCCTGTATTTGCATCGCATTCCACGCCTTCGCGGCTTCGCGCGAGCCTAAATCACCATGACCACCGACGACCCCGCCATCACCTCCGAGATCATCGCCAAGCACGGCATCACCCCCGACGAATACGGGCGCATCCAGAAGATCCTCGGTCGCGATCCCAACTTTACCGAACTCGGCGTTTTCTCCGTGATGTGGAGCGAGCACTGCTCCTACAAAAACTCCAGGCTCGAGCTGAAAAAATTCCCAACCACCGGCGACCGCGTCCTCGTCAAAGCCGGCGAGGAAAACGCCGGAGTCATCGACATCGGTGATGGCTGGGCCATCGCGTTCAAGATGGAAAGCCACAACCATCCCAGCGCCGTCGAGCCCTTTCAGGGCGCGGCCACCGGCGTCGGCGGCATCATCCGCGACATCTTCACCATGGGAGCCCGTCCGGTTTTCTCCATGAATTCCCTCCGCTTCGGGTCCATCCAAGGCGACTCACCCGAGGCGAAAACCAACCGTCGACTCTTCGCCGGCGTCGTCTCCGGCATCGCCCGCTACGGCAACTGCATCGGCATCCCGACCATCGGCGGCGAGATCTATTTCGACGACTCCTACGCCGGCAATCCACTGGTCAACGTCTTCAACCTCGGCGTCCTTCGCCACGACCAGATCGCTCGCGGCGGAGCCGTCGGCATCGGCAATCCCGTCTTCTACGTCGGGGCGGAGACCGGTCGCGACGGCCTCGCCGGGGCCGCCTTCGCCTCCCGCGAACTCACCGAAGAATCCAAGGAAGACCGCCCCGCCGTCCAGGTCGGCGATCCCTTCCGCGAGAAGCTCCTCCTCGAAGCCTGTCTGGAACTCCTCGCCTCCGGCTGCGTCGCCGGCATCCAGGACATGGGCGCCGCCGGCCTCACCTGCTCGACCTGCGAGACCGCGTCCCGCGGCGGCACCGGCGTGGAGATCGACCTCGACCTCGTCCCCAAGCGCGAAACCGGGATGACCCCCTACGAGATCCTCCTCAGCGAAAGCCAGGAGCGCATGCTCGTGATCGTCAAAAAAGGACAGGAACAAACCGTCCGTGACATTTTCGAAAAATGGGACCTCCCCCACGCCCACGTCGGCGAGGTCAAGGACGACGGCATGATGCGCGTCAAAGTCGGAGCCGAAACCGTCGTTGAAATCCCCGCCCGCCAACTCGCCGACGAAGCCCCCCTCTACTCCCGGGAAGCAGCCGAAGGAACCGCCGATTTCTCAAAATTCACCGAAGAATTTCAAAAAATCATCTCTGCTCCCTCTGCGAAATCTGCGGTTGAAACCCTCCCCGCCCTCCTCGCCGATCCCAGCATCACCAGCAAACGCTGGGTCTGGCGTCAGTACGACCACATGGTCCGCCTCGGCGCAACGGTCCTCCCTGGCTCCGACGCCGCAGTCTTTCACGTCAAGGAGTGCGACAAGATCCTCGCCGCCTCCACCGACTGCAACGCCATCTACTGTCGACAAAATCCCCGCGAAGGGGCCCGCATCGCCATCGCCGAGTGCGCCCGCAATCTCGCCTGCTCCGGCGCGACACCGCTGGCCGTGACCGACAACCTCAACTTCGGCAACCCCCACAAGCCGGAAAATTTCCTCCAGCTCCGCGAAGCCGTCGAAGGCCTCACCGAAGGCTGCCACGCCTTCAACGTCCCCGTCACCGGCGGCAACGTCAGCCTCTACAACGAAAGCCCGGCTGGCTCCATCGACCCGACCCCCACCGTCGGCATGGTCGGTCTCATCGCCGACCCCGCCCACGTCACCACCCAGGCTTTCAAGCGCGCCGGCGACACCATTCTCCTCCTCGGAGACCTCGTCGAGGACACCCCGGCGCTCGGCATGGGCGCCACCCACTACCTCAAGGTTCTCCACGGCAAAAAAATCGACCGCCCCCCGCGATGGATTACCCCAAAGAGCTCGCGCTCCACGTTGCGCTCCGCGACCTCATCGCCCAAGGACTCGTCTCCAGCGCCCACGACTGCAGCGAAGGCGGCCTCGCCGTCACCGTCGCCGAGAGCTGCCTTTCCGCGCCCGACGCGCCGCTCGGCGCGAGCATCACACTCGCCACCAGCCACTCGCCACTCGTCACCCTCTTCAACGAAACGCAAAGCCGCATCGTCATCTCGATCCAACCCGCGACCGAATCCGAAGTCCTCGCCCACCTGAACACGCTCGGCATCCCCGCCCAAAAAATCGGCACCGTCACCGCCGCCGACATCCTCGAGATCACGCACGGCTCCGACACCCACACCTGGCCCCTCGCCGACCTCCACCACGCCTGGGCCGACACCCTTGGCGATTTGATGGCGATTTGATCGACCATGATTGCAGACTCATTTCACGCGGTTGCCAAGGCTCTGCACGGCGCGGACGTCCGCTTCATCGTCGTCGGCGGACTGGCCGTCGCGGCGCACGGCTACGGACGCCTCACCTTGGACATTGATGTGGTGATCCGCCTGGATTCGGAGACCGTCCTGCGGGCATTCACCGCCCTGGAGTCAATCGACTACCACCCAGCCGTCCCGATCAGCGCGGAACAATTTGGCAACGCAGAGATCCGAGAGAGGCTCAGGATCGAGAAACAAATGGTTGTGCTCAAATTCTGGAGCGACCGACACCGAGACCGTTGCCGCTGGACGTTTTCGTGACCGAACCATTCGACTTCGAGGCAGAATATGCCGCCGCCTTCGTCGAGATAATTGCCGACGACATTCCAGTTCACTTTCTCAAGCTCGACTCGCTTTTGGAAATGAAACGCTCCGCCGGTCGGCAGCGCGATCTTGCCGATGTCGCGGAATTGGAGTTCCTTCGAACCGGAAGCTATGAAAGCCGGAACTGATCTTTTCACCGACCCAACCATCGATTGGTCGATCGGAACCTTCGACGGCGCGCGGCTCCAACAAATGCGGGCCTTCAAAGCGCTTCCCTTCCAAGAGAAACTTGCCGCGCTCGAAATTCTCAACGGCCGCGCCCGACAGTTCAGCAGCGATTCAAACAAAGAGCGGCCCGCCCCCTAACACAGCTCCCCCCCGATCTCCTTCAGCGGCTTCCTCGCCGCCTCCCGCAGCGGCCCAAAATGACCCTGCTCGCAGCACCGCACGAATCCCTCGGTCACCGTCTTCAATTCTTCCCAGCGTCGTCGCACGTCACCGGATTCCGCAGCGGAGATCTGCCCGTCCGTCGCCGCCGTCGCGATCACCGACATCATGTCGGCAAATTCCTGAATGATCTCCGTCGTCGCCGGGATCAATTCCTGGCAAACCCCGACCCCGTTTGGGTCCTCCACGAAAAAGCCCCCGGCTTCGTGACACAGCCACTGAATGATCGCCTGGTGCTTCGTCAGTCGCATCATCGTCGCCACCCGATCCAGCGGATTCTTGGTCCCGCTCTGATCCTCCCCCACCGCCTGCATCCACTTGTAGATGATCGAGAGCGACACGCCCAGCTCAGCCGCGACGGCCTTCGGCCCCACCGTATCGAACGCCTCACCCAGAACTTCATGCGAATCCTGCATCTCCCCGGGATAAGACCCGACCCGCCCCACTCCAAGGTTTTTGTTTGGTTCGGGAATCGTCACATGGCACGAAAACTGCAAACATCCCCCGCACCATGATCGCTCCCCCCGCCACCGCAAATTCGAGCAACGGCAAATCCACCACGCCGCTCGTCGGGTGGGTCGCCTGGGGAGTCGTCTCACTCTTCTACCTCTACGAATTTCTCATCCGCGTCGCTCCCTCCGTCATGGAGCCGGAGTTGCAGAAATCCTTCCACCTCAGCGCCGCCGGACTCGGGGCCGCTCTCGGCGCCTACTACTACATCTACGCGCCCCTCCAGCTCGTCGTCGGCGGGCTGCTGGACGAATGGGGGACCAAGCGCGTGCTCGTCCCCGCCGTTCTCCTCTGCGTCTGCGGGTGTTTTCTCGAAATCGTCGGGGGACATGCCTCCATCCTCTTCGTCGCCCGCCTCCTCCAGGGCAGTGGCTCCGCCTTCGCGTTCGTCGGTGCCATGCACGCCGCCGCCCAGTGGTTCCCACCCGAGCGAATGGCCCTCGTCTCCGGGCTCACCACCGCCCTCGGCATGGTCGGAGCCATCATCGGCAACGCCGCCGTGGCGGAATTCGTCGCCAGCACCGGCTGGCAATCTTCTCTCCGCTACGCCGCCTTCTTCGGTCTCTTCGTCGCTGCGGCCATCTTTTTCTTCCTGCCAAAACCCCGCACCAAGCCGACCCCCGGCAGCGACCGCGTCGGCTCGGCCTTCTCCCGGATCTTTGGGCACCTGCGCCGGGTCATCTTCAACCCCCAGACCTGGATCATCGGCTTCGTCGCCTCCTGCCTCTACCTCCCCCTCTCGGTATTTGGTGGCCTCTGGGGCGTGTCCTACCTCACGGCCGTCACCTCCATTTCCGTCGTCGAAGCTTCGCGCGTGATCTCGGTGCTCTACGTCGGCTGGCTCATCGGCGAGCCGCTCGCCGGTTGGCTCTCCGACCACTTCGGCCGTCGCAAAGCGATGCTCCTCGGCTCCACCGCCCTCACCCTTCTCACGACCATGTTTCTCGTGCTCTCGCCGCCGACTTCGATGCCCGGCATGGTGATTCTCCTGCTCGCCATCGGCCTCGCCTCCAGCGTGCAGGTCGTCGGATTCGCCGCCGGCCTCGAAGCCAATCCGCTCCCCGCCGCCGCCACGTCCATCGCCGTCGTCAACATGATCGTGATGCTCCTCGGAGGCCTGCTTCAACCACTCGTCGGCGTGCTGCTCGACCACTTTGCCGGATCCCCCGACGCCATCGCCTCCGGCAAATTTTCCGCCCAGGATTTTCAGACCGCGATGATCCTGCTCCCCGCGCTCTCACTCTCCGGCATCGTCGCCTGCTTGTTCCTCGAGGAAACCTACGGGCGACACGCACTCGCCGAAGTCGCCCAGGCCGACGCCTGACGTCTCCGGCGCGGCTCAGACCCCACCCGACGACTCGGGCCGGATTCGCGTCACTTCACCTTGATCAGCTCGACGTCAAAGATGAGCGTCTCGTCGGGACCGATCGCGCCACCCGCCCCACGCTTCCCGTAGGCCAACTCGGACGGAATCGTGAACCGATATTTCGCCCCTTCCTTCATCAACTGCAGGCCCTCGGTCCAGCCCGCGATCACGCCGTTGAGCGGGAAGCTGATCGACTCACCCCGCTTGTAGGAGCTGTCAAACTCCGTCCCGTCGATCGTCGTCCCACGATAGTTCACCTCGACCGTATCAGTGGCCTTCGGGCTCGCACCGCTGCCCTCGGTGAGGACCTCGTATTGGAGACCACTGGCCGTGGTGGTGACTTCGGACCGTTTGCCGTTTTCGGCGAGAAATTGCTGACCTTTTTCGAGTGCGGATTGTGCCATGAGGATGGTGGGGATGAGGGTGGATGCGAGGATGAGGGTGCCAAGCGAACGAATTTTCATAAGGCCAGATCGATACCTCATGCGCTGACGAATGGCAAACGCGCGATCACTCGAAAACGATGCAGACCGGCTTCGGAGTCGTCGCGGTCTCGCCAGTGGCCGCAAGCTGACCCGTCCCGGGATCGAACGAAAAAACGGCCAACCGGTCGTCGCCCTGCCCCGCCGCGATCAACCACCGACCCGTGGGGTCGAACGCGAAGTCGCGGGGCGTCTTCACCCCCGCCGACACCCGCCCGGCCTCCTCCAGCCCGCCATCGTCCAGCACCCGGAAGATGATGATCAAATCGTCACCCCGGCTCGAGACAGCGAGCCATTCTCCAGACGGATGCGTCTTGATGGCGGCGAGCGACAGTTCGGCATCCTCCCCGGCGTGCGTCGGGATCGTCTCTCGCAATGTCAGCTCAGCCGTCTCGGGATCGACGTCGAAGATCGACACACTCAACCCCATTTCATTCGCCACGTAGGCGTGCCGTTGGTCCGATCCGAACGCCAGATGACGCGGCCCCCCGCCGGGCGGCACCGCCGCCGAAGCGGGCTCCGTCGCGACGAGGGCACCGTCCTCGATCCGGAAGCGACGGACCTCGTCGGTGCCGAGATCACAGGCGAGCACGTGGTCGCCGATGGGATAAATGCTGTGCGCGTGCGGACGCTCCTGACGCTTTGGATTGGGTCCCGAACCCTCGAATTGCACAAAACCCGACCGCTCCCCGAGCGAGCCGTCCCCCTCGACGGGAAAGGCCGAGATCGAGCCACCGCCGTAGTTCGCCACCAGCACGGGGCTGCCGGAGGAATGAACCGACACGTAGCACGCGCCGCCTCCCCCCGAAGGTCGTTCGTTCAAGAGCGCCAGCACACCCCCATCGCCCACTTCGTAGGACGCCACCACCCCGCCGTCCGCCTCGACCGCCGCGTACAGGAATCGACCGCCAGGTGACAACGCGAGGTAGCTCGGATTCTCCGCCGACGCAGCCAGCGTGACCTCCGAGATCACCCCCGATCCGGCGTCGAACGTCGCGGTCTGAATACCCTGACTCGCGGTGCCATCGGTGTAGGCGCCGATGAATAAGCGGAAGGACTCGGAATGGGCGGAGACGGGCATGAGTAAAAATATCGCAGCAATTGGCAGACGCATAAAGTCCAGCTTTAGCGACTCCCTCAGCTCACATCAACCGCCCACCCGTCACCGCGATCACCTCACCCGTGATGTAGCTGGACTCCCGGCTCGCGAGCAGGACGTAGGTCGGCGCAAGTTCTGCGGGTTGACCCGCCCGGCCAATCGGCGTGTCCTTGCCAAAATTTTCCACCTTCCCTTCCGGCATCGTCGCGGGAATGAGGGGCGTCCAGATCGGACCCGGCGCGACGGCGTTGACCCGGATTCCTTTCTCGATGGCCAGGTCCGCCAGCCCGCGAGTGAACGTGATGATCGCGCCCTTGCTCGACGCGTAGGCGAGCAGCGGCCCGCTCGGATCCTGCGCCTGGATGGATGTCGTGTTGACGATGGTTGCCCCGGGCTTCATGTGCTCCATTGCGGCTTTGCAAAGATTGAACATTCCGAAAACGTTCACCCGGAAAGTTGTCTCGAATTCCTCCGTGTCGAACTCCTCCACGCCGTCCTTCACCCGCTGGTGCGCGGCGTTATTGACCAGAACGTCGATCCCACCCAGTTCCTCGACGCAGGTCGCAACGAGCTTCCGGCAGTGCGCGGGATCGCCAATGTCGCCGGGCACGCAGATGGCGTCGACCCCGGCCTCGCGCACCCACTTCGCCGTCTCCCGCGCGTCCGGCTCCTCGCTGAGGTAGGAGATCAGGACGTTGGCCCCCTCGCGGGCGTAAGCGATGGCCACCGCGCGCCCAATCCCGCTGTCCGCGCCGGTGATCAGGGCGGTCAGTCCGGCCAATCGATTATTGCCGACGTAGGACGTCTCGCCGTGGTCGGCCGGGGGATTCATCGCGCCAGCACTGCCCGGCGGCTTCTGGGATTGGGCTGGATAGGGAGGCTGCGGATACCGCGTGCGCGGGTCGACGAGAGTGGATTGATCGGTCATGCCGCTACTTCGTCCGACGCTCGACTGCCGCGCGTAAGGGATTTTTCAATCAATCTCCGACCAACTCGGCAAAATCCTCGGGACCGAACTTCGCCAGAACTTCGTCGGCGTCGACCGTTCCCTCGAGCAACGCCCGCTTCCTGACCTGCATCCGCAGCACCCGCTCCTCCACGGTATCCCGCGCGATGAGCTTGATCGAAGTGACGACCTTGCGCTGACCGATCCGGTGGGCCCGATCCGTCGCCTGCGCCTCGACCGCCGGATTCCACCAGGGATCGAAGTGGATCACCGTGTCGGCGGCCGTGAGATTCAAGCCGACGCCGCCAGCCTTGAGGCTGATCAGAAATACCGGAATGTCGTCGTTGTCCTGAAACCGATCCACCACCGCCTCGCGGTTCTTCGTCGAGCCATCCAAGCGACAAAATGCGATCCCCGCCTCGTTCAACGACTCGCCGATCCGATCGAGCATGCCGGTGAACTGGCTGAAAACCAGCGTCCGGTGCCCGCCATCGATGGATTCTCCCAGCAACTCGAGCAACGCCGTGAGTTTGGCGGACGCGACCTCGGCGGGCAACTCGCCACCCAGCAGGCGGAGGTCGCAGCACGTCTGCCGGAGCCGGAGCAGCGCGGTCAGCGCCTTCATCCGGGCCGCTCCACCCTGGTCCTTGCTCAACGCGTCGATCTGATCCCGCGCGCTGCGCTGGAGCTGGGTGTAGGCAGCGCGCTGTTTCTCGGTGAGATCGATCTCGATCACCTGCTCGATCTTGTCCGGCAGGTCATCGAGAATGTCGGCCTTCCGACGACGAAGAAGATACGGGCGAATGCGTCGGAGGAGTCGCGTCCAGATGGCACCACGCTCGCCATTGAGCAACGGCGTCTCGTAGCGCTCTTGGAAATCCTTCCGATTGCCGAGGTAGCCCGGGAGTAGAAATTCGTAGAGTGACCAGAGATCGCGCACGGAATTTTCAATCGGCGTCCCGGTCAAGATAAACCGACTTTGCGCCGTCAGCGCACCCGCCGCCTTCGCGTTTTGGCTGTCCGGATTCTTGATGTGCTGCGCCTCATCGAGGATCACCGCCGCGAATTCGATGCCCCGGTACGACTCGAGGTCGCGCCGGATCAGCGCGTAACTCGTGACCACGAGCCGATGATTCTGGATCCCGGCGAAGCGTTTCCGACGATCCGGACCTTCGAGCGTCAGGACCGGAAGATCGGGCAGAAACGTCCGCGCCTCGCGTTTCCAATTCCAGACCAGCGACGACGGACACACCACCAGCACCGGACCGTCCAGTCGCTCGATCATCGCGAGAGCCTGAACCGTTTTTCCCAGCCCCATCTCGTCAGCCAACAGCCCACCGCCGCCCGACTGAGCCGCCTCGAGCAACCACTTCGCTCCCTCGACCTGATACGGGCGAAGTCGGGCCTCCAAACTTCCCAACTTCACGTCGACCGCCGTCGCCGCCGGCGCTGCCGCCCTCGTGGTCCAGTCGGCAATCGAGCGCTCGACGTAACCCCGGTGAACGGACGGAATCCGGTAGCCGCCCCGCTCCTGCCGCGGATCGCAATCGCGCAGGACCTCGTCCAGATCGGCAGCCAGGGCGCCGTCCGGGACGGCGATGGAACCATTTTTCAATTTGAGATGACCCTGACCCGACTGCAGCAGCCGGGTCAGATCCGCGTGCGAGAGCACCGCCTCGCTGCCCGCCGCGTGGTGGACGTGCAGATCAAGAAAGCCATCACCCGCTTCCCTCAGAGCAAACTGTGGCTCGATGCGGACGAAATCAGCCGTCACGTTCTGGAAACGTTCGCCCTCGGTCACGCTCCACGTCTGCCGCAGCTTCGGCAGTTCCGCCGCGAAGAATCGGACGATGTCGCGCTCGCCCTTGATCACGGCCTTTCCCTTGACCTCGCCAAATCCACTCTCGACGAGACGCGCCAGAGCGACCCCCTCCGCCGCCGGATTGCTCGCACCCGGGCGCGAGTAACGAAACGAAATCTCCGCCTCCAAGTGACGCAGCGAACCCTCGATTTTCAGCTCCACCACCGGACGCTCGGTCGTGATCGCCCCGTCAACCGAAGCCGATCCAACTGCCGACGACTGGGGTCGCTTCCGACTGGGGCCGGGGTTCGCGCGGCTTGATCACCTGGAGCCCCACGGCCACCGAATGCGCGCAAATCAATCCCCGCACCCGCGAGTCGCGACACGGGCAGAGATTATCGACGTCGATCCGGTTGTTGAACTTCAACCCGGCCGGAAATTCCTTCCCGCCCTCCGTAATCCGGCCCTTCAAAAGCGGCGGTTCGTAGGAAGCCCCGGTGACCCGCCCCCCTTCGTGAATCGCCCGCGCCTGTTTCCAGATCTGCCAGCCCCCCATTCCCATCAAGGATTTCTCGGTCAGCTCGATCGTCGGATCAGGGACGGGCGGCATCGTGGGCAGTATGCGTGCAGCGGCGAAAATGACAAACGCGCCGACCGTTTCACCGTCACTCGAGGCAAATCGAGAGTGCCACTTTCTTGGAATGAACCTCGTGAACGAATAGCTTCTCGAGATGCTTCGATCTCCTTTCCTCTCGCTCTAGCTCTCGCGCTGACGCTGACCGGCTGCGCCACCTCACGCGACTCCGCACCGAACATTCTCGTCGGAACGATCACCTCCACCGAAAAGTTCGCCCTCCCGCCCACCGCACAGCTTCATCTGCTCCTGGCGCAAAGATCCGACGGCAACAGCGCTGATCGAACCATCACCCGCGCGACGCTTCCGGTGTCCGGCCAGTTCCCGCTGACATTTCGACTCCCCTACGACGCCGGGGATCTCTCACCCGAAACGGGCGCTGTGCTTCTCGCCCAAATCACGGTGCACGGCTCGACCTGGTTCTCGAATGTCCTGATCCCCACCAAGATCTCGGGCAACGGACCCGTCAACGTCGCCGTGCGACAGGACGGCGTCATGCGGTAGCGCAACCCTCTGGCTGGCGAAGCGGGATTCGGGCAAGCCCCATATTCCCGCTAATCCTCGGCCCGCCGGAAAACCTGCTTCGAACGCAACGTCTGAGTCGGGAACACGATCCGATCACGAACGATGAATTTATTTCGCCGCAGTCGGAAACTTCCCAAAACCGGGCCGCCCAAACCGTTGTTTACACTCATCGTCCCGGAATATGAAACCCTCGATCCTTTCGTCGAATAGGTTCCAGTCATCGTTCCAGTCGTCCCATCCGCAAAGCGTACCGTCAGCCATACCACCCCCTTGCGACGGAACTCGAAGAGCCACGTGAGGGTTGAATCAGGAAAACCCGTTCGCTCGATCTCAGACTGGATTCCGACCCTCGACACGCTCGGAGGGTCCGGTTGGGAAATCATCGCCGTGCCTCCCAAGTCGCCAACCGAACTCCCAAAAACGCCCGAAGCCTGCCGCGTGCCGGTTCCCTCGAAGTCATCAACCAACGCCCGAAACGGCTTCGGACTCTGGCCGGCCATTGCGGTTGTGCAAAGCAACGCAGCCACCGCGCCGAAAATAGAAATCCTGCAATTCATCAAACAAAAAAAGGACCGGGCCGAAGGCCGGCCCGGTCCATTAAGATTGAGTTCGTTACTTGACCGAGGCGACGAACACCGCAGACGTTCGATCACTGAACGAGGCAGTGAATGCCACTTCACCCTTGTTGTTGAAACCTGCCACCGGGTTGAAAGCAATCCGAGTTATCCGCTTGGTTTCACCATCGACCAGGAGATCCTGCCCCTCGACGACGACAAATTCCAGATTGTTTCCACCGCGGTCGGTAATCCAAATACCCGATCGGACCCCTCGGCGCGAGCCGGGGACTCCGCCCAATACGGCGATCTGGCCACGGTCATTGACGGCCGCCAGCTCCAGTTCAGAGAAGCGACCAAGGGCACCGACCAAATCATTGGTCGGCGCAATGTCTCCAGCCGAAACAATTTTGATGATATCCTTACCGGTGACGCCCGAGCGGAAGACGCTGCGAGGGTCGCCACCCGTGACGTTTGCGATGAATGCAACGGTCGTTCCTTTGCGACTCGCGCCAATCTTCCCGTCGAAGCTCGCGAACGTTCCGCCGCCGGGTGCCGCGGTGTCTTTGACAACGATTGGCTGAAGATTGGGGTTATTGCCCTGCCAGATCCCATCAAACTCGTCTCCGTCGTCCGAAATGTCCGCAACGACAAAAATCTTATTGTTCTTCGCGATGATCGCGTCCGAAAAGCTATCGAAAGTCGTGAAATAGGGCAGCCCGATCACGGGTGACTCGACCGTCGCGACGAGCGAAAAGTTAAATGAGAGGTCTTGCTTCCGTGCGGTATAACCTTGGTAAGCGATACCCGCCAAATCCTTATCGGGGGTGATCTCAAAGATGGCGTTGTAGGCGATATTACCTTCCTGATTGAGACTCAGCGTAGTCCGCAACAATGATTCGAGGAAATTCGTGAAACCGTTGGCTTCCAGGGTCCTGAACGAATTCCCAAATTTTGTCGACAGGCCGTAACTCCCCACGCTCGACGCCTGAGTCACGTCTCCGCTCTCAATGTTCCGAGTGGCGTAAAGCATTTCGCTGATCCACGCGGTTTGATTTTTCCGGTTGAGAGCCACGTCACGACCAATCCGAAACGCCCGCGCCGACCCCGATACGCCAACCGAGCCGTCGGGCACCGGGCCGATGAAAGTATTACTGAGAGACGCACCTGTCTGAACAAGCACGTCGGGCCTTTTACGCTTTGAGCGCTGGTAGAGCACGCTTCCGTTGGACCGCGCTTCCACGTTTTGGCCAAAAATTGTCGAGGCGAACGCCACAGCTCCGCGATCGTTGATCGCCGGAGCACCAAAAGAACCCAGCTTCGCATTCCCGAATACCGCTCGAACTCGGTCCTTCGTCTGCGCCCGAAGCTCGTAATCAACTTGAGCAAGGCTACTCTGACTGAAATACAAAAACCCGAGGGCAATGGCAGAAAGGATAATGGGTGCTCGTCTCATGGAAAAGTTAAAGTCGGGGATGGAGGTGAATTAAGCGGAGCGCTTCAAGACCAGAGCGGTAGTCGATAGTTCGGCTCATCTCAAGTAATAATTCACTTTTTGCAAACAATTATCACTCTAGTGCTGGGATTTTCAACGGCGACCAGCACCCTCGGCCCCGGTCTCATCCCAGAGATCACTCAAGTCACCACATTGGCGCCATAATGTATGGATTCGCTCGACCTGCTCGAGCCGATCTCCGGCGGGCGACCGCATCAGGGCCCCTCGCGTAAAGATTCCGTCGGCGATGACGAAGGCGGGTTGATCCATCCGGTGAATCATTTTCCTTTTCTCAACCAGCTCCACATCGTCACGCCGCAGATACCGCTCCACTTCCACCACTGAGTCCGGATCCGATGGATCGATACTCGCCACGAGATCGGCCCGGATCGCGGGCCACCTTTGCAACAACGACGGTTCGGCGTTGAGTTCGCGCAACACCCCAAGCGGATTGACCGTCGCCAACCGCTGCAGCGCCAGCTTCGTAGCGGTCGACGTGAGGAGACCCTCACCGTCCGCCAAGCGATCAAGCACCACCGCGAAGCTTGCGTCCTCCAAATGAACCACCCCGTCCAACGCCTGCAGAAACGCAAACGGCGCTTCGTCGGCCAGCCCGGGCTCGGCCAGAAATGCCCGCAGCTTTCCACCCAACTCGTCCCGCCCCTCCGACGAGTGGAGCGCGACGTTGCGCAGTGCGACGATCCGCTCGTTCGCCGTCGAGGTCGTGTCATCAAGCGCAGCCCGCGAGAGTGCGGCGACTTCGGCATCCCCCCGATGATCAGCGTTCCGGTGCAAGGATTCGAGGAGGGCAACCCGTTCGGACGTCGTCTCGAGCCTCCCGTCAGCGTCGAATCCGAATCTCTCCGGCCCCGTCGACGAGGCCTCGGAGTAGATCTGCGCGAAGTCGTCACTTGGGACGTCGCGGATCACCGTCGGCAGAGTGCCTTCGGATCGCATTTCATCGCCTCCACTGACTTCTGCGCCAATCCCGCAGGCACAGACCAACATCGGCAGGATGCCGATGCCACGAATCCTTGGCCTCGGCTTCCAGACGATGTCCCTCAGAGTCCCCGCCCCCCACTCACCGCCTAATCCAGCGGGACGAATTCCGTCGTCTCCCGTCCCCCGTAGCCCGCCACGGTCTTGGGCACCGTCCCATTTTTCACGAGCGCCACGTAGGCAAGAATTCCTCGCGCAATCGATGCCGCCAAATCTTCCCGCCAGGTCTTCGAAGCGATTCGCGCGGCCTCCGAAGGGTTGGTCAAAAATCCACCCTCAACTAGTACCGCAGGAACGTCCGCGTTTCGCAGGACCGAGAACCGAGCGCGTTTGACGCCCCGGTCGTAGAGCCGAGTCGAGGCCAGCATCGACGAGAAAATGGTATTGGCCAGCACCACACTCGCCGGTTCGACCGCGTGGGCGTCTTCCTTCCCGACATCTCGGGCGAGCACCTTACTCTGACCCGTCGGCGGCGTTCCGCGAGCAGGAGTGGCGAAGATTTCGATCCCGTTTGCCGACGGCTTCCAGTCCGCCGAGTTGAAATGCAAACTCACCAGGATCGAGTTTTCGTATCGATTCGGAAGGTTGGCCCGAACCGGCAACTCGACGAACCGATCCGACGTCCGGGAGCGGACCACCTTCAAACCCGCTTTCTCCAAATAGGTTTTCACCCGGTTGGTCAGATCCAGCGTGAATTCCTTTTCGTAGCCGAACCGGCTGCTCGCGCCCTTGTCGTGTCCACCGTGCCCGGCATCGAGCACCACCGTCGTTACCTTGGGCAGCCCCGGAACCTTGTCCGGCCGAAAAGCGGGCTCGAGCACCTTGCTGACGTCCATCCGTGACACAAAAGGCTCCCCGCCGCTGAGCAGCATCGGGAAGGCCATCCACTGTCTCGCTCCACTCAGGATCGCTTCCCGGCTCTCTTCCTTGACCCGCACCGACCGACCGCCGCCGCGCGCCTCCCAAGTCCGTTTGCCGTCAGCCTTTTTCCCCGACGACGGCGGAGCCATCCCGTAAAAATCCGCGATGCTCTCGAGCGAAACGTAATCCCTGCCTCCAATTTCCTTCGTCTCGAAATCCGCCCACCCGGCCCCGGCCAGCCCAAAGAAAATCAACCACGCCAACCCGCGAATCTGCATCAACCACCTCTCTCACAGCACCTCTCAACTCTCAACTCTCAACTCATCAGAACGTCACCCCACACTGCGCGCCGAGCACCAGCGCGTTCGGGATATCACCCGTGCCCCCGGGATTAATCACCCACTGCACGTCCGGCTCGATGAACAAAAATTTCGAGAGCTGAATTTTGTAAGCTGCCTCGAGCACGATTTCGTATTCCGGATCGCCACCGCCCGTCGCTTTCACGCTGTCGGCGAAATCTTCACTGAACCGCCCGTAGACGAATCCCAGCACGGCGAAATCCTCGTCCCGCGTCGGCACCAATCCCTTGTAAACCGCACCCCCGTTCACCTGAAACGGCAGCTTCGCGATATTCTGCTGAGGCGAAAGCACGACCGCACTCCACAACGTCAGGCCCTGATCGCTACCCGGCTCTTCCTGAAAAACCATCTGATCGGCGTGCCAGTAAAACCCGTAGGAATCCCGCGCCCGCTCCTCCGTCCCAAATTGCCGGAACGACCAAGGCGAGTAATACGCGCCAAACCAATAGTGTCCCGGGTAGCCCTTCAGCACTTCCGCTTCGGCGAAAGTCTTCGCCTTCCCCGCGCTCACCGCCTTTCCCTCGCTCGACTCCTCGCCGCGGGCGCTTTCAGGGGGCGCGGGGCGTTTGAACAACTCCGGCGTCCATCCAAATTGACTGATTAGGAGCACTCCGTCATTCGACCGAATGCTCCAGTCCACCCCGTGGTAGGCCCGTTCAAAAATCCGATCCGATACCTGATAAGCCCCCGCCATCGCGTAGGTTTCTTCGGTGGGTTTCACCTTCACCCGCGCCGCCCACACCGCCCACGGGTAGGCCGAAAATTGCGTATTCACCGGCAGACCCTGCGGGTTACCGTCGATCCCGTTGTTCATGTAGAGCCAATAGAGTGGCGAAGAGCCGAAGTCGTCCCCCGTCCCGAAGCGGCCCAATTTGATCGAAACCCGGTCGTCCAACAGCGACTGCTCCAAATGCAGCGCGTAAAACATCGCCGTCTGACCCCCGTAGATTTGCTGCACGGTGAACTGATTCCCCAGCGCGATTTCCGACAGACTCTGTCCGGAGCGATTCAGCCCGGACGCCGTGAACGTCGCACCGTCCCATCCCACCAGCCTTTCCAAATCTAGCTTCACCGCCACGAGGGTGTTGTCCGTGTAGGTCACGGTCTGCTGCCGACCACCCACCGGATTGCCCGCGATATTGGTCGTGTAAGTCGCCGAGAGATTGATCCCCTCATCGTCGACCGCATTACGCAGACCCCACCAATCGCCCAGCAGCGCGTCACCCTCCCACCACTCGGCCGAACCGATGGTATTCGTCGGATGCGGGTCGTAGTAATCCGCAAACCGCTCAACGTCGGCGCGAACCGATCCGATTAAAAACGTGGACGCACCGAGTGCCGCCAAAGCCAGGGGAAACTTCATAGTCAGGAGAGGAACTTCCCCAACCCTGCCGCTCCCCCCGGGCAAAGGCAACGCCAAACGCCGCGACACGCCAAACGCCCCGACCGCTGCCGCTACTTCGCCACGATGTTCACCAACTTGCCCGGCACCACGATGACCTTGACGATGCTCTGCCCCCCCATCGACTCGACGACCTTCCCGTTGGCCCGCGCCACTGCCTCCAGCTCTTCGCGACTCGCGTCTTTTTTCACGGTCAGCTTGTCCCGCAATTTCCCGTTCACCTGCACGACGATCTCGACCTCGTCTTCGACCAAAAATTCCTCGCGCCAGGTCGGCCACTCCGCCGTGGAAGCCAGACCGTCAAACCCCGCAAACTTCCGACCCAACTGCTCCCACAACTCATCCGCCAGATGCGGCGCAAACGGACTCAACACCCGCAGCAAAATCCGCATCGCCTCGAGCGGTCTCGGCGACACCCCCACGAATTCATTGGTGAAAATCATCATCTGTGAAATCGCGGTGTTGAACGAAAACGCCGCCACGTCTTCCGTCACCTTCTTCACCGAAGCGTGCGCCACCCGCCGCTGCGCCGACGTCATTTCGACTTCCGCCAGATCCGGCGACAGCATCCACTGCCCCCCCTGATCTTCCGTCATCACGAGCCGCCACACCCGCGCGAGGAAGCGGTGCACGCCCTCCACACCCTTCATGCTCCACGGCTTGGGCTGATCGAGCGGCCCCATGAACAACTCGAACAGCCGCAGCGAATCCGCGCCAAAATCCGCCACGACCGCATCCGGATTGACGACGTTTCCCCGACTCTTCGACATCTTCTGCCCGTCCTCGCCTTGGACGAGCCCCTGATTGATCAGACGATAAAACGGCTCCGGCGTCCCCACGACTCCCAGGTCGAACAGCACCTTGTGCCAAAACCTCGCGTAAAGCAGGTGCAGCACCGCGTGCTCCACGCCCCCAACGTAAAGATCAACGCCCCGCTCCCCCATCCAATACCGCTCCAGCTCGGAATCGACCACCGCCCCGGCATTTCCCGGATCCAGAAACCGCAGGTAATACCAGCACGAACCCGCCCACTGCGGCATCGTGTTGGTCTCGCGCTCCGAGCCATCCGGTCGCTCGACCCACTCCCGCGCCTTCGCCAGCGGCGGACGTCCGTCGCCCGCCGGTTTGAAATCCTCCATCTCCGGTGGCAGCACCGGCAGCTCACTTTCCGGCAGTGCCTCGTGGCGCCCGTCCCGCCAGACGATCGGAAACGGCTCGCCCCAATAACGCTGACGCGAAAACAACCAATCCCGCAGTTTGAAATTAATCGACCCCCGCCCGACACCCTCGGCCTCCAGCCACTCGATCATCTCCCGCTTCGCCTCCACCGTCGCCATCCCATCCAAAAACCCCGAGTTCACCGCCACCCCCTCGCCCGCAAAACACTCAAGTTCCGCTTCCTCCCTCCGCGTCTCCGCGTCTCCGCGTGGGACCTCATCACCCCTCTGCGCTTCTGCGCCTCTGCGCGAGACCACCTCCCGAATCTCCAACCCAAACTCCCGCGCAAACTCCGCGTCCCGCTCATCGTGCCCCGGCACCGCCATGATCGCGCCCGTCCCGTAGCCCATCAGCACGTAATCCGCGATCCAGATCGGGATCCGCTCGCCGTTCACCGGATTCACCGCGAACGCGCCCGTGTCCACGCCCGACTTCTCTTTCGCCAAATCCGTCCGCTCCAGATCCGACTTCGCCGCCACCTTCTCCCGATACTCGGCCACCGCCCCCCGCCGACCTTCGCTCACAATCTGATCCACCAACGGATGCTCCGGCGCCAGCACCAGGTAAGTCGCCCCAAAAAGCGTATCCGGTCGCGTGGTAAATACCTCAATCGAAAATCGAAAATCGAAAATCGAAAATCGCACCACCGCTCCTTCCGATCGCCCGATCCAGTTTCGCTGCATCGTCTTCAACGCCTCCGGCCAATCCAGCAGCTCGAGGTCATCGATCAACCGCTGCGCGTAAGCGCGAATGCGCAGCATCCACTGCCGCATCGGCCGCCGCTCCACGCGAAATCCCTTGCTCGTCCACTCCTCCACTTCCTCGTTCGCCAGCACCGTCCCCAGATCCGGCGACCAATTCACCGGCTGCTCATCGACGTAAGCCAGCCGCCGCGAATCCACAAAATCCCGCACCGCCCCCTCACCCTTCGACCGCACGTCCTCCGGCACGTCCAGCTCCGCGATCGGTCGCGCCTTCCCCAGCGCCGCGTCAAACCAACTGTCGTAAATTTTGAGAAAAATCCACTGCGTCCACTTGTAATACTCCGGATCACTGGTCGCCAACTCCCGCGACCAA
Source organism: uncultured Verrucomicrobiae bacterium (assembly GCA_963740185.1). Classification (GTDB taxonomy): domain Bacteria; phylum Verrucomicrobiota; class Verrucomicrobiia; order Chthoniobacterales; family JAATET01; genus CAVVKW01. Next base: position 268,410 of record CAVUDH010000017.1, on the reverse strand, counting down.
TCGTAGGAAAACCCGAGCTGTTTGATCTGCCGGGTAAAGTTCGCCACGTTGCGCTCCGTCGTCACCCGGGGGTGTTGACCTGTCTTGACCGCATACTGCTCCGCCGGCAGCCCGAACGAATCCCACCCCGGCGGAAACAGCACATTAACGCCCTCCATCCGCCACTTCCGCGCCACCACGTCGCACGCCGTCTTCTGCAGAGGATGACCCATGTGCAGCCCGTCCCCGCTCGGATACGGAAACATATCCAGCACGTAAGCCTTCCGCGCCTCGGGATCGAACCCCTCGTCGCCCGGGTCCTTCGCCCGCCACGCCCCCGAGCTTTCCCAGGCCTCCTGCCACTTGGGTTCAAAATCAGAAAACGGAAACGGTTTGCGCTGCGCCATAAACCAACGAATAACGACAACGCCCGTCCGCCCCCAATCGAAAATCAAAAATCGGAAATCGAAAATTTTGAACCTCCTCCTCGCCACTCGCAACGCCCACAAGACCGCCGAGATCGCCACCATGCTCGGCGACCGCGTCGCCGTCACCGACCTCACCACCCTCCCCGACGCCCCCGAAGTCGAGGAGACTGGCTCCACCTTCGAAGCCAACGCCGCGCTGAAATCCAACGCCATCTCCGCCCACACCGGCGGCTGGGCCCTCGCCGACGACTCCGGGATCGAAGTCGACGCCCTCGACCGGGAACCCGGTGTCTACTCCGCCCGCTACGCCGGTCCCGACGCGACCGACTCCGACAACAATACCCTCCTCATGGACCGCCTCCGCGCCCGGCCCGACGCTCCCCGCACCGCCCGCTTCCGCTGCGTCCTCGCGCTCTCGCACGCCGGCCAACTCCAGAAAACGTTCGACGGCACCATCGAAGGCACCATCGTTCCCGAACTCCGCGGCGGCGGCGGATTCGGCTACGACCCGCTATTCATTCCCGAAGGCCACACCCAGACTTTCGGCCAACTCCCCGCCACGGTAAAAAATTCCATCAGTCACCGAGCCCGCGCGCTGACCGCCTTTCAAAGCTGGCTCACCAAAAACCCACTCTAACGCACCGGAGTGGCGGCATCTTGCCGCCAACAATGCATCCATGAAATACCTCCCACTCCTCCTCGCCGCCCTCCTCCTCACCTCCTGCGCCCTTCTCCCAAAAAGCGACCAGCCTGACGATACCGACACCCCTGCCGAGGAATTGACCGAGACCGTCGAAATCACGGAAGCAACTCCCACGCCCACTCCCGACCCCACGGAACCAACCGAACCCGCTGCCCCCAAGCCCAACTTCGTCGCCGCGCTCTGGCAGAAAGTTTTCCCGCCCAAGGACCAAACACCCGAGACCCCCGCCGCCACTGCACCGAACTGGATCGGCACCATCAAAGCCGTGAACGACCGGGACGACTACGTCCTCATCGATTCCCAGCCCTACCAGGGACTCCCGACCGGAGCGGTCCTCACCTCGGTCGGCGCAGACTCCGAGACCGGCAGTGTCAGCGTCTCCGACGACCGCGATCCACCCTTCTTCATCGCCGACATCATCAGCGGCAACCCCTCCCCCGGCGATCGGGTCTACTCACCCCTGCAGTGACTTGGAGTGCGGCGCTCCGCGCCGCTTTCGATTCCACGCGGATTGCTATCACCGCCACGCCACGATGATCTCCGAACAATCCGCTCTCGATCACATCCTCTCCGCCTGCACGCCAGCAGCCCCCGCTCAAGGAGAGGCGATTTGCAATCGCCCCCCACCCACCCCCGGCGAAGCCGACATTTCCAACCGCGACTCACCACAACCCACCCCCCTCGGCACAGCCCTCCACCACTTCGCCGCCACCGACCTCCGTTCCGCAATCTCCCTCCCCCGCTTCGACAACTCCGCGATGGATGGCTACGCCCTCCGCGCCGCCGACGCCCCCCCGCCCGCTCCAAGTGACCGCCGAGCAACCCGCCGGCCCCGACCGCCGGCTCACCGTCACTCCCGGCACCGCCGTCCGCATCTTCACCGGAGCCCCCCTCCCCGCCGGAGCCGATTGTGTCGTCATGCAGGAGGACGTCACCCGCACCGGCGACTCGATCACCCTGAACGAACCCCCGGCCCCGGGTGACTTCATCCGCCGCGCCGGAGCCGACCTCTGCGCCGGCCAATCCGTCCTCTCCCTCGGCGACCGCCTCACCCCAACCCGCATCGGTCTCCTCGCCTCGGTCGGCATCACCGAAGTCCGCGTCCAACACCTCCCGAAGATCGGCCTCATCGCCACCGGCGACGAAATCCAATCCAAATTCCAAAATCCAAAATCGAAAATCGAAAATGGATTGATCCTCGACTCGAACACCCCGCTCCTCGTCGCTCTACTCGCCGCCGCCGGATTCCCCGTCGCCACCACGACCCACGCTCGCGACACCCCCAGCGCCCTGCACGCCGCTCTCGAGGCCACCTCCGATTGCGACGCCGTCATCCTGACCGGCGGTGTCTCCGTCGGCGAACACGACCACGTCGGAGCCACCCTGACCGCCCACGGCGCTCCCACCGAGGTCTGGCGCGTCGCCGTCAAGCCCGGCAAACCCTTTCTCTTCGGCCGCAGCCCCACCACCACCTACTTCGGCCTCCCCGGCAACCCCGTTTCCACCCTCGTCACCGCCATCCTCTTCGCGCTCCCCGGACTCCGCCGCCTCGCCGGAGCCAATCCCGCCGCCGCCCGGAATATTTTTACCAGCTTCCGCATCGACACCGCTCTCGAGAACTGCGGCGACCGTCCCCACTACCTCCGCGGCACCACCGACGAGCAAGGCACCTTCTCCCCCGCCCCGTTCCAACAATCCCACGCCGCCGCGTCCCTCGCGCAATCCACCGTCCTCCTCCGCGTCCCCGCCCGTTCCACCCTCCCTTCGGGCAGCCAAGCCCCCGGCCTGATCCTGCCCGGAGCTTGAGGATCTCCCCGGCCCCCGATCACTTCCTCTGCGCTCATCGGCCACTTTTGACTTTACCGACCCGCCCCTGAAACTTAATGAGCTTAAGGATTCGTGACTGATACGGCAAAGAATCCCCTATCGGCGCAAGGGCGGGAGAAGTTGGCGGACATGATCGTCGGCATGCAACGCGCCCTGCTGCTCCGGATCTCGAACGAAATCTCCCCCGGTTCCGTCTCCTTCCCGCAATACGTCCTCCTCGGCCACATCAATTCCCTCGGGCCGCGGAACATGAGCGAGATCGCCGCCGCCATGTCGCACACCACGGCCGCCGCCACCGGACTCGTTGATCGACTCGCCAAGCTCGGCTACGTCTCGCGATCGCCTTCTCCCAACGACCGCCGCAAGGTTCTCGTCGAGATCACTCCCAAGGGCATCGCGCTCGTCGACCGCATTCGCCAGGACATTTTCGAGGCCGTCGACCGCGTGATGGAACACCTCACCAACGAAGAGCAGCACATGTGGCTGCAGATCTACGGCAAAGTCTTCGATTACTGCCGCAATCGCTCCGCCAACGACCCATCATGATCCGCCGACATTACCCACTGCTAGCCGCCGCCGCGCTCCTCCCGCTCGCCTTTCTCTCGGCTCAAACTCCCACCCCCACCCCGGCGGCAACCCCCGATCCGACTCCGGAAGCATCCCCGTCGCCCACCCCAATCGCCGCCGACCCAGTCGGCCCGATCCCCGTCGAGCCCTTCCCCGCCGCCGACGCCACCCCCACCCCCGACCCTGCCGCCACCCCCGACGTCGCCTCCGAAGACGAACTCGGTCTCCCCGCCGACTTTGCCGATCCCGGCGACCCACCACCCTACGTCCCCAACATCGTCCCCAACCTCGACGACGTCGCTCCCAGCCCGGCGCAGATCCGGAAAATGAACGACGAAGCCGTTGCCAAAATCAGTGCTTTCGCCCGCAGTCAGCGCAACCCCAACGTTCCCGACCTCACGCTCGACGAAGCCATCCAGACCGCCCTCAAGAAAAATCCTGCCATCCTGAACGCCATTCAGCAGATCCGACTGACCCGAGGTCAGGTCATCGAAATCCGGGCCGGCGCCCTTCCTCAGCTCGCCGTCACCTCGGCCTACACGCAACAACAGCGTTCCCTCGTCGACCCCAAGCAGCCCGACCGTGGCAGCAACGACCCCATCGTCCTCCCCGGTCCCGACGGCCAGGAAATCGAACTCGATTTCGGCGGCGGCGGCTTTGACTTCTACGTCAACGACAAGAGCTACAACGTCCAACTCCAAGCGAGCCAACTCATCTACAACGGCGGCGGCACCCTCGCCGGCATCCGGTCGGCCAAGTTCGTCGAAGACAGCGCCTACTTCTCGCTTCGCCAGACCATTGACCAGACGATCTCCTCGGTCAAAATCAACTTCCACCAGGTCATCCTCAACCGCGCCCTCGTCGTCGCGCAGCAGCAGTCGGTCAACCTCCTCGAAGAGCAGCTCGTCGACCAACAAAATCGCTACGAAGCCGGGACGATCCCCCGCTTCAACGTCCTGCAGGCCGAAGTCGCCCTCTCGAACGCCAAACCTCCGCTCATCCAGGCCCTCAACAATCTCCGCATCGCGCAATACCAGCTCGTCGTCCTCCTCGGTCTCGACTATTCGACGATCAATCCGAGCGAAGTTCCGTTCAACGTCGCCGGCAGCCTCCCCTACCGGCTCCGTGCCATCAATTCCGACGAATCCATCCGCGTCGCCATCGAGCGCAGCCCCCTCCTCAAGAGCCAACGACGAAACATTCTCGCCCAAGCGCAAAACGTGAAAGTCGCCTTCTCCGGCTACCTCCCCGTGATCTCAGCGACCGGCGGCTACGTCATCCAGAACAACACCGCCTTCCAAAGCCTCGGCGAACTCACCCAGGGCTGGACCGCTGGTCTCCAAGGCTCGTGGGCCATCTTCGACGGATTCGAAACCGCCGGCCAGACCGCCCAGGCCCGCGCCCAACTCGAGCAGGCCGCCATCGCCTACGACGACTCCGTCCGCCAGGTCATCCTCGACGTTCAGCAGGCCATTTCCAATCTCCAGACCGCCAGCGAAACCCTCGAAAGCCAACAGCAAAACGTCGTCCAAGGCACCGAAGCCCTTCGCCTCTCTCAGGAGCGACTCGACGCCGGAGCCGGCACTCAGCTCGACGTCCTCAACGCCCAGGTCGCCCTCCTCCAAGCCCAGACGACTGTCCTCCAAGCCCGCTTCGATTACATCGCCGCTCTGGCCCAGTACGATCTCGCCCTCTCCCTCGACGCCCAATATTCCGAACTCTTCGACGACCCTCTCGCCACCAAGGAGCGCGAAAGTTTCGAGCGCATCACCAATCCTACTGCCCCCCAGCCCGAACTCCCCGAGCAATACCGCGAAAGCGACCCCATCAAAGGCCTCGCCGCCAACGCTCCCGGAGCCGACCCCACCCCCGAGCCACGCCCGACCGCCAGCCCTCGCAAACGCTCCGGCGGCAAGGCCTTCGTCCCCGGCAGAAGGTAGCAACTCCGCCCCGGCGTCCGACAACGCCAACGCGCAGCGAGGCCCGACCACCACCGCCTACCAAACATGCCTCCGCTCCACCCCGTCCCCCCCCTCGACGCTCTCGACTTCTGCCGCGCCGCATTCGTCACCCGCATCCCCGGCGTCGACTGCACCACCGACCGCGACACGGCGCTGGCCCGCCTGCACCCCCACCACCAGCGACTCCTCACGAACTCCGGGTTCAACCTCCCACTCGCCACCGCCGAACAAATCCACGGCAACCACGTCACCATCCTCCCCCCCGCTCCCCCTCACCCCATCTCCCCCTCTTCAGCAGGAGCCGACGGACTCATCACCGCCACCCCCGGCCTCACCCTCGGCATCTACGTCGCCGACTGCGCCGCCGTCTGGTTCGCCGACCCGATCCGCCGCGTCATCGCCCTCGTTCATTCCGGAAAAAAGGGCACCGAACTCGACATTGTCGGCCGCGCGATCACCAGGCTCCGCGCCGACTTCGGCACCAACCCCGCCGACCTCACCGTCGTCGTCAGCCCCTGCATCCGCCCGCCCGATTACGAGATCGACTTCGCCGCCACCATCGCCGATCAGGCGCGATCCCACGGCGTCACGAACTTCCACGACTCCGGCGAAAACACCGCCGCCGACTTGGAAAAATTTTACTCCTACCGGGCCGAAAAAGGCCAAACCGGTCGCCTGCTCGCCGTCCTCGAAATCCTCCAATAACCCCACCCACTCCGCATCAACTCCTCCCGCCAATACGACGAAAGCGAACCGGAGTGGATGGACCTGCCGCAACCCGACACCCCCGCCCTCCGCCGCGACCTCGAGAACCTCTCCACGCTCAATCGCGTCTTCGGCAGCTACCCGCTCGTTCTCCGCCACGTCCGCCCCTGGCTCCTGGCCGCCCCGCGTGACCGCCCCGTCCGCCTCCTCGATTTCGCCACCGCCTCCGGCGACATCCCCCGCCTCCTCGTTGACGCCGCCCGCCGGCTCGACGTTCGCCTCGAGATCGACGCCATCGATCAACAAGCCTCCACCGTCGCCATCGCCCGGGAGCTCTCCGTCGACCATCCCGAGATCACCTACCACGAAGGCGACGTCCGCACCTTCGGCACCGGCCAAACCTGGGACATCGTTCACTGCTCACTCGCCATCCACCACTTCAGCGAGGACGACGCCGTCACCGTCCTCCGGCAGGTAAAAGCCCTCGCAACCTCCCACGCCCTCGTTGCCGACCTCCGCCGATCCACCCATGGCACCCTCGGCGTCGACCTCCTCACTGCCGTCTGGATGCGCGAACCCATGACCCGCAACGACGCCCGTGCCTCCGTCCGCCGGGCTTTTTCCTTCGCCGAAATGGCCGACCTCGCCCGCCGCGCCGGCTGGACCGATTTTCACCACGAGACCAACTTCGCCTTCCGCCAATCCCTCACCCTCACCCGGGGAGCGCGGGCTTCCAGCCCGCCCTGACCGGCTTCCAGCCGGTCAGTCGTCACCACCCCGGCGCAGCCGCACTTCCTCCACCCCGAGTTTCCTTGCCCCCGAGCCGCCCGCGCTCTGGAATACCTCCCTCACTCTCACGAAGCCCACCCCGACTCCACCCGTCCCCATGCCATCCACCGAATCCCTCATCGCAAAAAGCGAAGCCCTCCTCCCCGCCCATCCCCACCTCCAAAGCTGGGTCGCCGAAGTCATTGCCCACACCCACCCTGACGATATCCACCTCTGCGACGGCTCCCCGGAGGAGGACAAACACCTCCGCCAGCTCCTGGTCGACTCCGGTGCCGCCACCTGGCTCGATTCGGTCAAACGCCCAAATTCCATCCTCGTCCGCTCCGACCCGAAAGACGTGGCCCGCGTGGAATCCCGCACCTTTATCTGCTCGCGCTCCCGAAAAAGCGCCGGCCCGACCAACAATTGGGAGCACCCCGAAGTCATGAAGCCCAAGCTCGACGAGCTCTTCGCCGGATGCATGCGCGGGCGCACTCTCTACATCGTCCCGTTCTGCATGGGCCCGGTCGGCTCCCCCATCGCCCAATACGGCGTCGAGCTCAGCGATAGCCCCTACGTCGTCGTCAACATGCGGATCATGACCCGCATGGGCTCCACCGTCCTCGAGCAATTCGGCTCCGACGGATTCTTCGTCAAATGCCTCCACTCCGTCGGCCGCCCCATCACGCCCGACTCTCCGGACGTCCCCTGGCCCTGCAACCCCGCCGATACCCACATCACCCACTTCCCCGAGAAACGCGTCATCATCAGCTACGGCTCCGGCTACGGCGGGAACGCTCTCCTCGGAAAAAAATGCTTCGCGCTGCGCATCGCCAGCGTCATGGCCCGGGACGAGGGTTGGATGGCCGAACACATGCTCATCCTCGGAGTCAAAGACCCCTCCGGTGCCAAGACCTACGTCACCGCCGCCTTCCCGAGCGCCTGCGGCAAGACCAACTTCGCCATGATCATCCCGCCCAAGGAACTCAAGGAGGAAGGCTGGGAGATCAGTTGCGTCGGCGACGACATCGCCTGGATCAAACCCGGTGACGACGGACGCCTCCACGCGATCAACCCCGAAGCCGGCTTCTTCGGCGTCGCCCCCGGCACCTCGTATTCTTCAAATCCCATGGCGATGGATTCCATCAAATCCGACACCATCTTCACCAACGTCGCCCTCACCGACGACGGTGATGTCTGGTGGGAGGGGATGACCGAAGAACCACCCGAGCACCTGATCGACTGGCACGGCAACGACTGGACCCCCGGCCAGACCGACCCCACCACCGGCAAGCCCGTTCTTTCCAGCCACCCGAACAGCCGCTTCACCGCCCCCGCCGCGAATTGCCCGATCATCGATCCCGACTGGGAGAACCCCGACGGCGTTCCGATTTCCGCCATGATCTTCGGCGGCCGCCGCGCCACCACCATGCCGCTCGTCTTCCAAGCGTTCAACTGGATCCACGGCGTCTACCTCGGCGCAACCGTCGGCTCCGAGACCACCGCCGCCGCCGAAGGTGCCGCCGGTGCCGTCCGCCGCGACCCCATGGCCATGCTCCCCTTTTGCGGCTACAACATGGGCGACTACTTCGCCCATTGGCTCGAAATGCGCGGCACGGTGAAACACATTCCGCGCATCTTCCACGTGAACTGGTTCCGCAAAAACGCCGAGGGCAAATTCATGTGGCCCGGCTTCGGCGACAACATGCGCGTCCTCAAGTGGATCGTCCAGCGCTGCCAATCCGGCGCGCACGCCCTGGAAACGTCCATCGGCTGGGTCCCCGAATACAAGGACCTCGACATGCGCGGCCTTGACGACGAGATCACCGAATCCGCCTTCGCCGATCTCCAGACGATCAATCCCGAAGAATGGCACCGCGAACTCGTACTCCAAGACGAGCTCTTCATGCGCCTCTACTCCCAGCTCCCCAAGGAACTCGTCTTCCAACGCGAGCTCCTCATTTCGCGACTCTGACCCGCTTGACGCAATCAGGCGCTCACCCAAGGACCAGCCGGATCGCCGCGATCGTCGTGAAGGCCAGCAACAGCCACTCGAAGAGCTGCTGATTGATCCGGCCCAGCACCAACCTGCCCGCGAATCCACCCGCGACCACGACCGGAATCAACACCAACGTCATCCCGAGCGAATCCTCCGTGATCAAACCCTGCTGCACGGAGAACGGCACCTTGGTAAGATTGACGATGAAGAAAAACCAAGCCGCCGTCCCGACGAACGCCATCTTCGGCAACCCGCAGGCGAGCAGATAAATCGTCATCACCGGCCCGGCCGCATTCGCCAGCATCGTCGTCACTCCCCCCGCCAGCCCCGCCAACCAGCCCGCCCACCGCTGCCCCGCCACGACCGCCGTCATCCTCGCCGAACGCCGCTGCACCAACAGGACGCCGATCAGAACCAAGGTGATCCACCCGATCACCGCACCGTAATCCCCCTGCCCGATCCACGGCATCAGCCACCACCCGCCCACGATCCCCACCACCGCCGGTGGCAGCAATCGCCCGATCATCCCCCACACCGCGTGCCGCCGATAAGCGAGAATCGCAAACACGTCGCCCACGATCAGCAACGTCAGGATCGACCCCGTCGACTCCCGCGCCGGCATCACCATCGCCATCAGCACCACGGCCACCATCCCCAACCCGCCAAGCCCGGCCTTCGCCAGGCCAATGCAGAGCGCCGCCCCACCGACCAGCGTCCATTCCCATAAATTCACCCGGCATCCCCTACCCGAGAATCCTCATGACGACACGCCCAACCGCGACTATCTTCGCCTCATGCCATCCGTCGCCGAATGCCCCGCCGTGCAGATGTGGACCGATCACCAGTTCCTCGACTGGCTGGAACCCGGACTCCACGCCGACCTCATCGACGGCGAGAAATTTATGCATAGCCCCGTCAACTTGAACCACGCCCGCCTCGTCAATTTTCTCGAATACCTGCTCCGACGCTGGCTCGAACAATCCGGAGTCGGCGGCGAGATTTTTCAGGAAGTCGTCGCCGTCCGTCTCTCGCAGCGCAACGTCTTCCTCCCCGACCTCTCGTGGTTCACCCCCGACCAAGTCCGCCACCTCGCCCCGACGCACGCCCCCATCGCACCCGCGTGGATCTGCGAAGTCCTCTCGCCGCGCACCGCCGACCGCGACCTGGGGCCGAAATTTGCCGCCTACGAGGAACACGGCGTCCAGGAATACTGGGTGCTCGATCCCGCCGATCTCCACCACCAATTTTTCTTTCGCGAGGACGACTACCTCGTCGCCCACGAGCCGCGTGACGGCTGGATCGCCAGCCGCGCGATTCCCGGTTTTCGCGTGCGCACCGACTGGCTCGACCCCCGCGAGCTGCCCGAGGTGAAGGATTGTCTGGCGCAGATCGCCGCCTGAAATCCCCGCATTTCCAGCCGTGCCATCCGCGGAATCCGTGGTTAAAACGCTCGGCTTATGAAAATAGTCGTCGCTTACAGCGGAGGGCTCGACACCTCCGTCATTCTCAACTGGCTCAAAGAAACCTACTCCGCCGAAGTCATCGCCTTCTGCGCGGACATCGGCCAGGAGGAGGAACTCGACGGCCTCGAAGACAAGGCCCTGCGCACCGGAGCGAGCAAATGCTACGTCGATGATCTCCAGGAGGAGTTCGCCCGCGACTTCATCTACCCGATGTTCCGCGCCTCAGCTCTTTACGAGGGCCAGTATTTCCTCGGCACCAGCATCGCCCGCCCGCTCATCGCCAAGCGGATGGTCGAGATCGCCGAAGCCGAAGGCGCCGACGCCATCGCCCACGGAGCCACCGGCAAAGGCAACGACCAGATCCGCTTCGAACTCACCGCCGCCGCGCTCAGCCCGACCCTCGGCGTCATCGCCCCCTGGCGCGAAGAGCGTTTCCGCCTCCTCTTCCCCGGTCGCAGCGAAATGATCGACTACTGCTCCCGGCACGACATCAACGTCGAGGCCTCCGCCAGCAAGCCCTACTCGATGGACCGCAACCTCCTCCACATCTCCTACGAGAGCGGCATCCTCGAAGACCCGTGGTTCGACAGTTCCGCGCCGGAGAACAAGGGCATGTTCAAACTCAGCGCCGACCCGCAGGACGCGCCCGATGAACCCGAAACGCTGGAGCTCGAATTCCAGGCCGGCGATTGCGTCGCCGTCAACGGCGAAGCCCTCACTCCGCTCGCCGTCATGCGCAAACTCAACGTCCTCGGCGGCAAGCATGGCATCGGTCGCATCGACATGGTCGAAAATCGTTTTGTCGGAATGAAGTCCCGCGGCGTCTACGAGACCCCCGGCGGCGCGATCCTCCACGCCGCCCACCGCCGGATGGAATCGCTCACCATGGACCGCGAAGTCATGCACCTCCGCGACAGCCTCATTCCAAAATACTCGACCCTCGTCTACAACGGCTTCTGGTTCGCCCCCGAGCGCGAAGCCATCCAGGCCCTCGTCGAAGAGACGCAAAAAAACGTCACCGGCACCGTCCGCGTCAAGCTCTACAAAGGCAACGTCATCGCCGCCGGCGTCAAGAGCCCGGTCAGCCTCTACAACCCGCACATCGCGACCATGGAAGCCGACCCCACCCAGGCCTACGACCAGGGAGACGCCACCGGCTTCATCCGCCTCAACGCCCTCCGCCTCAAAGTCGAAAGCCAAGTCAGCGGGTAAAACAGGCTTCCAGCCTGTCGTGCCGGGCATCCCTGCCCGGCACCCCGCCACGCCTCAAACCGCGCATGTTCAGCTCAGCAGCCCTCCCCGCCCCACCCTTCGGAAGCGAGACGATCCCTACTCGACTATTCGAACTGACCCAACAACTCGTCGAGATGATCCGTCACCGACAGCAGCCCGTTTGCATAGCGGTTCATCGGCACGATCCCCAGAGCGCCCCGGGCCTCGTCCACCATCCGCCGAGCCGTCTCGATGGACGTCACCAACGCCCCGCTCTCGGTCAGCATCTCGACGATCTCATCGTGTCCGTCTCCATTATCGTGGAGCAACAACTCGCGAATGCGCGCCTTCTCCCCGTTTCGAGCATTCTGGAGCATCAGGATCACCGGTAGCGTCAACTTCCCCTTCACGAGATCCGTCCCGAGTGTTTTGCCGGCTTCTTCCTCGTTGCCGACGATGTCCAGAATGTCGTCGTAGATCTGGTAGGCCGTCCCGAGCCGGGTGCCGAACGTCTTCATCGCCTTGATCGTATCCGGATTTGCCTCGCTGATGAACGCGCCCAATTCGCACGCCGTGGAAAACAGCGCCGCCGTTTTCATCTCGATGATCTTGTAGTAATCAGCCGTTGAAAGTTTCAGATCAAACCGCCGCTGCGTCTGGATGATCTCGCCGGAACACACGTCCGCCGAGGCGTCCGCGATCCGGCGGCTAATGTCCGTGTTGCTGAAATTCGTCGACAACCGAAGTGCGTGGGCAAACAGACAATCACCCAGTAGCACGCTCAACGAATTGCCCCATTTTGCGTTCGGCGTCGGCTGATCCCGCCGCGTGTCCGCGCCATCCATAATGTCGTCATGAACCAACGTCGCTACGTGGATCAATTCCAGGATGACCGCCAAATCCACGTGGCTGGAAGTGATCTTCCCCGTCGCCCCGCCCGCCAGCAACGCCAGCGCCGGCCGGATTCGCTTCCCGCCCGAGCTGATCGCGTAGGCCACGTAACCCTCCACCGCCGGGTCAAACGCCCTCGCCTGCTGCCGAATCCGCTCCTCCACCGTGTAAAGATGGGGGTTGATCAACTCAAACGTCTGCTTGAACGCCGCTCCCAAATCCGACCCCATCGCCGGAAGCTCAAGCTTTGTGAAATTTTTCACAAACTCACCTTCCGCCATGGCCCATTTCTTTTCAATTCCCGATTCATTCAGCCTAAATACGATTCCGGCTGGCTGCCAGGATTCGCCGAACGATGAAAAAAGGCACCACGCTCGCCGCCGCGACGGCCACCGCCAGCAACGCACCTGGAATGACCCGCGGCCGTTCGCACCCTGCCGCCTCCAGCGCCGCCCGCACGGCCTCCGCCGGCGTCACCGAGAAGGCGTTCATGGTTTCGTAGTGCGCCGACGCGTCCTCTTCGCCCGGTCGCGTCGCGACCTCGAAAAATTCCGTCTTCACCGGACCCGGACACAGCGCCGTCACCGAGACCCCCGTTCCCAGCAACTCCATCCGCAGCGCCTCCGAGAAACTCGTCACGTAAGCCTTCGTCGCCGAATAAACGGCCATGTTCGGCAGCGGAAAAAAACTCGCGACCGAACTCACGTTCAGGATCGCCGCCCGTCCACTCGCCCGCAGCGTCGGCAGCAGCAGATGCGACAAATGCGTCAGCGCCGCAATGTTCACCTCCAGCATCGAGCGCACGCGCTCCCAATCGCTGGACTGAAACTCGCCGTGATCGCCCAGACCCGCGTTGTTGATCAGGAAATCCACCCGGATGCCCTGCTCGTTCAACCAATTCACGAGTTCGAGCCGCTTGCCCTCCTCCGCCAAATCAGCCCCGTAAATCAAGACGTTCAGCTTCGGAAACTTCTCGCCCAGCTCCGCCCGCAATTCTTCGAGTCGTTCGGTCCGTCGGGCAACCAGCACCAGGGAAGACGCCACCGGAGCGAGTTGACGGGCAAATTCCGCGCCCAACCCTGCGGACGCCCCGGTGACCAGTGCTGTGCAACCTTCAAAGAATCTCATAAGCTCGCGACCCTCGATGAACATTCAGAACCTATCCAGTCAAAAACCTTTCACCACCAAGGACGGATCGACCATCCGCAGCATCCTCGACCGCACCAATGCCCCGGTGGAAAATCAGAGCCTCGCCGAGGCCACCCTCCCCGCGACCAAGGCCACCGACCGCCACTACCACAAGGCGTCCGAAGAAATTTACTTCATCCTCTCTGGCACCGGGACGATGGAGATCGACGGCGAGACTCGCGAGATCAGCCCGGACGACGCCATCCTCATCCCGCCCACCGCCTGGCACCAGATCACGGCCACGACCGACCTTCGATTTCTCTGCGCCTGCGCCCCGCCCTACGACCACGCCGATACCTACTTCGAGTGATCCCCTCCCGCCCAGGAGTGCGGTAGCTCGACCTGCGGATTACCCACGAATCGGCCATCGGAGTGGCGGCATCTTGCCGCCGACAAAGCATTCCGGGATTCCCTTACCCCGTCGACTCCACGATTTTCCAAGCGACGAACCAAGGAGCGGCGATTTGCAATCGCCGTCCAACCAACGGCGAAGGCGCACTTTCCTCCAAGCGGCGCGCTGGGTCAGGGTCTCCTCACGTCGACCACTACGAATTCCGCCCGCCGCGCCGCGGCTTCACGATCAGGATTCGAGAGTAATCCGCAGGGCTCGGCACCGCCTTGGATCTCACCGCACGATCATCTCACCTCACGATCCGCACCGGCGTGCCGACACTCACGTTCGCGTAGAATTTCGCCGCCATCTCGTCCGGCATCCGGATGCATCCGTGCGAATCCGGGAAGCCCGGCAAAAATCCCGTGTGCATCCCCACGCCGTTCACCACCCGCATGAAATAAGGCATCGGCGCTCCCAAAAACGTCGTTCCCTCCGGCCGTTTATCTTGGCGCACACCCACGTTGCTGACCACCGGTCGCCCGTCCGGCCCGACGTAGTCCCCGTACAGGTTGGAACGATGGTGGCGACTCTTCTGCGTGATTCGGAAACTGCCAGTCGGAGTCGATCCCCCCTCCCGACCCGTTGACACCGCCGACAAGCCCACCAACTCCCCGCCCTTGTAAAAGGACGCCGTCTGCTTCGACAGACTGATCACGACGGAAGGCGAACCCGACACCCCGTCGCCCTCCCACCAACTCTTCGCCATCGCCTGCTTCGCCGCCGACGTCTTCGCGACGACCGCCCCACCCGCTCCCAGAAAATACGTGGTCGTCCCCGCACTTGGGGTCGGGCTCGGCCGAGGAGTCGGACGCACGTCGGAAGTTGCGTCCGACTCCTTCGTCGTCGAACATCCCGATAAACCAACGATGACCAAAAGAGTTCCCAGGACGTAAAACTTCATGCCGCGACGAAACCCAGCGGCCCGCCCCTCCGTCAAGCTCTCACTCATCGACCTCAAACCCTTTCATCACCGCATGTCCGCACCCGTCCTCTACGAATCCCACTGCCACACCCCCCTCTGCAATCACGCCATCGGCGAGCCGACCGAATACGCCGCCGTCGCCTACGAGAGCAACCTCGCCGGCCTCATCGTCACCTGCCACTGCCCGCTCCCGGACGGCATTTCCGCCGCCGTGCGCATGACTCCCGACGAATTCGACTACTACGCCGACCTCGTCGCCGCCACCCGCGCCGAGTGGGCCGGTCGCCTCGATGTCCGACTCGGCCTCGAGTCCGACTATTACCCCGGCGTCGAGCCCTGGTTGGAAAAACTCCACGCCCGCCATCCCCTCCACCACGTCCTCGGTTCCGTCCACTACCACGTCCCGGAATACCGCGACGCCTACGACCGCGGCAGCGTCTTCGACTATCAGCAAATCTACTACGACCACCTCGCCGCCTCCGCCGAGACCAAACTCTACGACACCCTAGCCCACCCCGATCTCATCAAAAACGAAGACCCCGACGAGTGGCAGCTCCCCCGCATCCTCCCGTTCATCCAGCGCGCCCTCGACCGCATCGCCGCCACCGGCGTCGCGATGGAACTCAACACCAGCGGCCTCAACAAAACGCTCCCGGAGATGAATCCTTCCCCCACCCAGCTCAGCCTCATGCACGAACGCGGCATCCCGGTCGTCCTCGGAGCCGACGCCCACCGCCCGACCCGCGTCGGAGCCCAATACGCCGAAGGCCTCGAGCTGCTCTCCGACGCCGGCTACGACGAAGTCAGCTATTTCCTGGATCGCCAACGCCACACCATCCCCATCGAAACCGCACTCGCCTCCATCGGAGTGGTGGCTTCCAGCCGCCAACAAGGAGCTGTAATTTAGAAACAACCGACCACCCAGCCAATCCGCCGCCCGGCATTTGACAACCCCACCAATCTCCCTAACGTCCGAAGTTCGTTAGATCGAATTCCATCGAACCACTAGAAATCATGAAAACACCCAAGACTCTCCTCCTCGCGCTGACCGGATTACTCTCGACCACGCTCGTCCTCCAGGCCCAGGTCAAGACCGCCGCACCCAGCCCCGCTTCCAAGCTTGATCAGGTCGTCGGCGTCACCAACTTCACCGTTGAATATTCCCGCCCCAGCGTGAAAGACCGCGAGATCTACGGCGGACTCGTCCCCTACGACGAGATCTGGCGCACCGGTGCCAACGCTCCGACCAAGCTTTCCTACGACTCCGAGATCACGTTTGGCGACGAGACCGTTCCCGCCGGCGACTACGTCCTCTTCACCATTCCCGGCGAGAAGGAATGGACCGTCATCCTCTACGGCGACGCGAAAGTCGCGAACACCGGTGCCTACGACGAGAAGAACGACGTCGCCCGCGTGACCGTCACGCCCACCGCCCTCGCCGAGCCGGTCGAGTCTTTCACCATTGGTTTCGACGACCTTCGCGACGATTCCGCGACCCTCTTCCTCGACTGGGCCAACCTCCGCGTCCCCGTCCCCATCACCATCGACACCGCCAGCATCTCGGGTGCCTCCATTGAAGAAGCCATGAAGAATCAGGACGACTGGACCGCCCGCGACTACGCCAACGCGGCCGAGTTTCTACGCCGAGCAGGACAAGGACCTCGATCAGGCCACCGCGTGGATGAAGAAAGCGACCGAGATGAACGAGAACGCCTTCTGGTGGCAGCACGGTTACGCCAAACTGCTCGCCAAACAGGGCAAGACCGAGGAAGCCATCGCCGCGGCGAACCAATCCATCGCCACCGCCAAGGCCAACCCGGGCGGCGACTCCGGCTACATCAAGCGAAACGAAGAGCTCCTCGCGACTTTGCAGTAAATCACTCGCCCGCAGCGTGCCGTCGGTGCCCCCGATTTCCATCCCGATGCGCACGCTCCTCGCCGCCGTCTCGCTCGTCGTGCTGACCCACCCAGCCCGCGCGCTCGAACCCTGGCCCAGCGGCAAACTTCAGCTTGAGCTCGAGAAACTCGCCGTCCTCGGCAGTGCCCTCTACGTCGCCGCCCACCCCGACGACGAGAACACCAAGCTCATCGCCTACCTCGCAAACGAGTCCAAGGTCCGCACGACCTACCTCTCACTCACCCGCGGCGACGGCGGGCAGAACCTGCTCGGCGCCGACCTCGGCGAGAAGCTCGGGCTCATCCGCACGCAGGAGCTGCTCGCCGCCCGCCGAATCGACGGTGGGGAGCAGCTCTTCTCCCGCGCCATTGACTTCGGCTACTCGAAAACCCCCGAGGAATCCCTCGAAATTTGGGGGCACGAAGCCATTCTCGCCGACGTCGTCCGGGCCATTCGCTCGACCCGCCCCGACATCATCATCAACCGATTCTCCGACCAACCCGGCTTCACCCACGGCCACCACACCGCCTCCGCGTGGCTGGCCCGGGAAGCCTTCGCCGCAGCCGCCGACCCCACTCGCTTCCCGGAGCAACTCGAGTCGCTCGAGCCCTGGGCCGCCAAGCGCCTCCTCTGGAACACCTCACCGTGGTTCTACAGTCGGCGCAATATCGAATTCGACCCCACCGGTCTCGTCGCCGTCGACGTCGGCACCTACCTCCCACTCCTCGGCAAATCCATCGCCGAAATCGCCGCCCTCAGCCGCAGCGCTCACCAGACCCAGGGCTTCGGCGCCACCCCCGAACTCGGCCAATCTCCGGAATACTTCGCCCTCGCCGCCGGCGAACCCCTCACCAACTCACTCTTCGACGGCGTCGACACGACCTGGACCCGCGTCCCGGATTCCGCCCCCGTCGCCGACGCGATTCAACGCGCCATCGAGGCATTCTCACCGACCGCCCCATCCCGTGCCGTTCCCGACCTCATCGCCGCCCACCGCGCTCTCACCGCACTGCCCGACGACCCGTGGCGAACCCGCAAACTCAGCGACCTCGCCCGCGTCATCGCCGCCTGCCTCGCGCTCGACGTGGAAAGCGTCAGCCCCACCCCGACCGCCGTCACCGGCAGTGAGATCACGCTCACCCTCGCCGCCATCCAACGCTCACCCCTCGACGTCCGATCGAATTCACCTCACCCGGCACCCCACCCGCCACCCTCGCCTCAAACGAACTCTTTCAGGTCACCCCCACCGTGGCCCTCCCGCCCGAAATCTCCGCCCCCCCTACTGGCTCGCCGACCCGCACGAACTCGGTCGCTACACCGTGGACTATCCCCGGCTGATCGGCTCGCCGGAGAACCCACCCGCGCTACCCGTTCGGTTCCGCGTCACCGTCGACGGCTACCCGCTCGACTACTCGATCCCGACGACCTTCAACTTCAACGACCCCGTTCGCGGCGAGGTGAAGGAACCGTTCGTCCTCACGCCTCCCGCGATGGTCAACCTCTCCGAAGCCATCCAGATTTTCGGCGATTCGAAACCACGCAAAATCTCCGCCCGCATCCTCGCCGCCACCACCATCACCGACGGCGAACTCCGCTTCGTCACCGAGGACGGCTGGAAAATCGACCCGCCCTCCATCCGTTTCGACGCCAGCGCCGACGAGGAAATTTCCGTCGAAGCCACGCTCACCCCGCCCGCCAAGCCAGCCAATCGATCCTCTCCGCCGAGCTCGTCATCGACGACCGCACCACCGACCTCGGCATCGAACGCGTCGAATACGATCACATCCCGACCCAGACCCTCTTCCCCACCGCAGAAGTCCGCCTCGTCGTTCTCGACGTCAAGACCGCCGGTGAGCGCATCGGCTACGTTCCCGGAGCGGGCGACGCCATTCCCGAAGCTCTCCAGCGGATCGGCTACCGCGTCGACACCCTCGGAGAGGACGACCTGCGCCCGGCCAACCTCGCGCCCTACGATGCCATCGTCCTCGGCATCCGCGCGCTCAACACCAACGCCCGGATCGAACATTACCTTCCCGCCCTCTTCGACTACGCGTCGGCGGGCGGCGTCATCATCATTCAATACAATACCAGCCGAGGACTTCAGACCGAGCAGTTCAGCCCCGTCCCCATCACGCTCTCCCGCGACCGGGTGACCGACGAAACCGCCGTCGTGCGCTTCCTCGCCCCCGACCACCCCGTGCTCAACTTCCCCAACGCCATCACCGCCGCCGACTTCGACGGCTGGGTGCAGGAGCGCGGCCTGTATTTCGCCTCCGAGTGGGACCCCGCCTTCACCCCCATCTTCTCGATCAACGACGCCGACGAAGATCCGCTCGACGGCAGCCTCCTCATCGCCCGCACGGCGACGGATACTTCATCTACACCGGCCTCTCGTTCTTCCGCCAACTCCCCGCCGGCGTCCCCGGAGCCTACCGACTCTTCGCCAACCTCATTTCCCTCGGGCACGCGGAATGAAGCCCGCCCCTCCGGAATCCAACCTCCCCTGGCGTCGCATCTACGCGGCTGTCCTGATCTGGCTCATCGTGATGATCCTCCTCATGCGCGCGTTCTCCGAAGCCTACGCATGAGCGGACTCGACTGGTTCACGCTCCTCGGCACCGTCGTCGGCATCGTCGCCTACGGACTCTGGACCACCCGCCGCCACCACTCCGCCAGCGACTACCTGCGCGGCGGCAACGATCTCAAATGGGGAACCATCGGCCTGTCGGTCATGGCCACCCAGGCCTCCGCCATCACCTTCCTGTCCACCCCAGGCCAGGGCTACGAACGCGGCCTGGCCTTCGTTCAGAACTACCTCGGGCTCCCCATCGCCCTCGTCATCATCTCGGCGGTCTTCGTCCCAATCTACTACCGCCTCCGCGTCACCACCGCCTACGAATTTCTCGGCCAGCGCTTCGACCAGAAGACCCGCACTCCTCGGCGCCGGCCTCTTCCTCGTCCAGCGCGGGCTCGCCGCCGGCATCACGATCTACGCCCCGGCCATCATCGTCTCCACCATCCTCGCCTGGCCGCTCAGCCCCACCATCGTCCTCACCGGCGTGCTCGTCATCCTCTACACCGTCACCGGAGGCACCCGCACCGTCAGCCTCACCCAGAAATACCAGATGCTCGTCATCCTCGTCGGGATGGCCATCGCCTTCGGTTACGTCGTCCACGGGCTGCCGGAAAGAGTTTCGCTCGGCGACGCCTTCTACCTCGCCGGACTCGAGCGACCGACTCGGCGCCATCAACTTCTCCTTCGACCCCAGCGAACGCTACACGATCTGGACCGGGCTCATCGGCGGCACCTTCCTCGCCCTCTCCTACTTCGGCACCGACCAGTCCCAGGTCCAGCGCTACCTCGCGGGCAGCTCCGCCGCCGCCAGCCGCCTCGGGCTCATGTTCAACGCGGTTCTGAAGATCCCGATGCAGTTCGGCATCCTGCTCCTCGGCGTTCTCCTCTTCGTCTTCTACCTGTTCCACGCCACCACCCATCTTCTTCAACGAAGCCGCGCGCGAGCGCGTCCCTGCCGACGTCCTCGCCCCCATCGAAACCCAATTCACCGCCGCCTTCGACGCCCGCGCCCCCCTCCTTGACACCGCCCTCGTCGACGCGCCACACCGGCACCGCGACCGCCGCCACCCGCGGCGGAGATCCGTCGCCTCGGCGACGAAATGAACACCCAGCGCGACGCCTTCCGCACCGCGCTCACGACCGCCGATCCCGCCGCCGACACCCAGGACGCCGACTACGTTTTCCTCACCTTCGTCCTCGCGAACCTCCCGTCCGGCCTCGTCGGACTCCTCATCGCCGTCATCTTCCTCGCCGCCATGTCCTCCACCGCGTCCGAGCTGAACGCCCTCGCGTCCACCACCATGATCGATGGCTACAAAGCCCTCGTCCACTCCACCGGCACCGATCACACATTACGTCTGGGCCGCCCGCCTCCTCACCCTCGGCTGGGGAATCGTCGCGATCACCTTCGCCATGACTCTCACCCTCTTCGAAAACCTCATCGAAGCGGTCAACATCATCGGCTCCCTCTTCTACGGTGCCATCCTCGGCCTTTTCCTCATCGCATTTTTCATCAGACGCATCGGCGGCACCGCCGCCTTCATCGGAGCCGTCGTCGCCGAGCTCATCGTCCTCACGCTCTTCTTCTCGCCCATCGACATCGGCTACCTTTGGTTCAACCTCATCGGGTGCGCGATCTGCGTCGGCATCGCCCTCGCCGTGCAGACGCATCCTCCCACCACCACTCCCGCCATGACTGACGCCCCCGTCATCTGCTTCGGTCAGCAGCCCTGCGGATTTCTTCCCCGCCGGTTTCTCTTCGCCAAAATCCAGACCGCCCTCCGGCTCCGGGACCGCATCGGCGGTCGGATCGTCTTCTTCTACCACGACAGCGACCACGATCCGCGCGAAACCCAGACCATTCTCGTCGAAGAAAAAACCGGCGACGAACAACGCCTGAATTTTCAGTTCGCCAACAAAACCCAAAAAAAATTCTCCCCCCTCTACGCCAAATTCATCGCCCCCGACTGGCAGACCCACCATCACCCGCCAGCTCCCCAAATACCTCGCCCCGACCGGCGATCAACGCGTTCGAATCGATCACCGCGACCAACGCCGCCGACTTCTGCCTCGACCTCTACCGCGCCCTCGGACTCCTCGACGGCATCGAAATCGCCCGGTCCAGCGACTCCGCCTTTCGCGAGACCGCCTGCGCCATCGACGACTATTTCGTCGACGTCCAACACGAAGGCGAAATCGTCCGCGCCCGACGATCACCCGACGACCGACTCCGACTCCACCGGGGCGGCAACGCCTACGTCGACCTCCCCCCGCAAAAGTGGGACAAACGTCAGATCAGCCCCGCCCGTGACACCCGCCTCCCGCTGGATGCAATCCGTCATCCACTGCACGCACTACGTTGCCGGAGCGGGCGAAATGGACTACCTCGATACCAGCCAGGCACCGGAAATTGAATTCCTCCGCCGCGACGACATTTCCCACGCCAGCCAGGCCTACCTCCCATGACCCGCATCCTCGCCCTCGGCGCCCATCCCGACGACCTCGAGTTCGGCCTCGGCGGCGTCCTTCTCACCGAGCGGGACGCCGGAGCGGCCATCTCCCTTGCCATCACGTCCCGCGGCGAATCCAGCAGTCACGGCACCCCCGGCCAGCGGGAAACCGAAGCCCCGCCGCCGCCCGCCTCCTCGACGCCGACCTCCGCTTCCTCGACTTCGGAGGCGACGGCCACCAAGCCCCCTCGCCGGAGAACGCCACCGCCATCGCCCGCCTCATCCGCGAAGTCCGCCCCCACCTCGTCTTCGCACCCGTCCCCCACCCGAATCAACATCCCGACCACGCCGCCGTCGGTCACGCCACCCGCGACGCCTGCCGCCTCGCCCGCTACGCCGGACTCGACACCCTCCGCGACCTCCCCCCCCACGTCATCGACTCCCTTTGGTTCTACGCCATCACTCCCCCCATCGAATCCAGTCTCGCTGCCGCCATCCTCGTCGACGTCTCCCCCGTCCTCGACCGCTGGCAAAACCTCATGGCCTGCCACGAAAGCCAGCTCACCCATCGCAACTACCTCGACCTCCAGCTCACCCGCTCCCGCCAACTCGGTCTCCTCGCCGGCTGCGACCACGCCACCGCCCTCTGGCCGAACGACCCCCCCGTCATCCAATCCACCTCCACCCTCACCAAAACCGCCCGCGCATTC
Source organism: uncultured Verrucomicrobiae bacterium (assembly GCA_963740185.1). Lineage (GTDB taxonomy): Bacteria > Verrucomicrobiota > Verrucomicrobiia > Chthoniobacterales > JAATET01 > CAVVKW01. Next base: position 245,771 of record CAVUDH010000017.1, on the reverse strand, counting down.
TAAACTCACCCCCACTCCGCTCCTCCGCTCCTCCGCGCCTCCGCGCCTCCGCGCCTCCGCGCCTCCGCGCCTCCGCGTGAAACTCACCCCACCCGCGTCCTCATGACCCCCCTCCGCATCGGCATCGTCTGCTACCCCACCATCGGCGGCAGCGGCATCGTCGCCACCGAGCTCGGCATCCTCTTCGCCGCCGCCGGCCACGAAGTCCACTTCATCAGCTACGAACGCCCCGTCCGCCTCCCCACCGACCAGCCCGACCTCTTCTTCCACCCGGTCAGCGTCAACGAATACTCCCTCTTCAAATACCCCGACTACACGCTCCCGCTCTCCGTCCGCATCTGCCGAAGTCAGCCAGACCTTCCACCTCGACATCATCCACGTCCACTACGCCGTCCCCCACGCCACCGCCGCTCTCCTCGCCCGCCTCATGATCGACGACGCCGCCCGGCCCGCCATCATCACCACCCTCCACGGCACCGACACCAACCTCATCGGCCAGGACCCGCACTACCGGCCCATCATCAAAGACCTCCATCGAGCATCCGGCGGCGTCACCACCGTCTCCGAGAGCCTCCGCCGCCAGACCATCGACACCTTCGAGATCTCGAAGCCCATCACCGTCATCCCCAACTTCTTCGACGCCACCCCGCCACCCCGCTCCGCCGCCACCGTCCGCGCCGACCTGCGCCTCGCCGACACGACATCCTCCTCCTCCACCTCTCCAATCTCCGCCCCGGCAAGCGCGTCCCCGACATCCTCGAAGCCGTCGCCAATTCCCGCCACCGCCCCCGCCTCAAGCTCCTCGTCCTCGCCGGCGGCGACTTCACTCCCTACCGCGAACTCGTCACCCGTCTCGGCCTCACCGACACCGTCATTGTCCTTGAACGCATCCTCCCGAGATCCGCGACTACCTCGGCGCCTGCGACCTCGGCATCTACGCCTCCGAACAGGAAAGTTTCGGCCTCAGCATTCTCGAGACGCTCGCCTACGGAAAACCCGTCGTCGCCACGAACGTCGGCGGCATTCCCGAGGTCGTCCGCCACGAAGACACCGGCCTCCTCGTCTCCCCCGGCCAACCCGCCGAACTCGCCACCGCCCTCGACAAACTGTATCGATAACCCAACCCTCCGCGCAAGCCTTGGCGACGCCGCCCGCACCGACGTCGCCCGCCGCTTCAGCGCCGAAGAAGCCCGCGACCGCTACCTCGCCTTCTACCGTCGCTTCGCGCGAACGCCCAGCCCGACTGACGGCAACGCTCCACAATCGACACTCGAAAATCGACACTCGAAAATCCTTTGACGCCCCTTTCCCCGCCCCGCTAGGTTCCCCGTCCGCTTCGAGAGGCACCGCGACCCCGTTTCTTGGGTCGGCAACCACCTTCCCGCATGGCCTCCGAGCTCGCATACGTCCTCATCACCCCCCACTCGATCCGAAAATCGCGGCCGGTGGCATCGTCTCGCGGCTTCTCTCCCGCTCCGGCCTCGAGCTCGTCGCCGGTCGCCTGTTCGCCCCCTCCGCCGAGCTCGTCGCCAGCTACGCCGACTCGATCGTCACCGAGACCGATCCCCGTCACCGCCGCACGCAGGAGCTGATCCGCGAATACGTGCTCGAAAATTTCGCCCCGCCCTCCGACGGCACCCGCCGCCGGGTTCTCATGCTCGTTCTCCGCGGCGAAGACGCGGTCGACATCACCCTCCGCGTCACCGGCCACATCGAGCACGAGCGCACTTCCGGCGAGACCATCCGCGACACCTACGGCGACTACATCACCGACGAAGGCACCGTCGCCTACTTCGAACCCGCCGCCCTCGCCGCGCCCAACGTCGCCACCGCCGAAGCCAATCTCCGGCTCTGGGCCCGCCACTCCGACACCGACGGCGGCATCCTCGACTCCGTTGTCCCCCACCCCACCCCGACCAACGGCACCGCCATCGAGCACACGCTCGTCCTCATCAAGCCGGACAATTTCCGCTTCCCCAACGCCCGCCCCGGCGCCGTCATCGACACCTTCTCGCGCACCGGCCTCTCAATCATCGGCTTCCAGGTCCACCACCTCAGCGTCGCCCAGGCCGAGGAATTTTACGGTCCCGTCCTCACCACCCTCCAGGAAGTCTTCAAGGAACCCACCGGCCGCCGCACCCGCCTCGCCGCCGAGGAAGAGCTCAATCTCCCGCTCGACGAGGCCACCGAACGCCAGTTCGGCGAACTCCTCGGCCCCATCGCCGGTCGGGCCCACTGGGAATCCCTCGTCCAATTCATGACCGGTTCCCGCCCCAGCCAGACCCCCGCCGATCAGCGCGACACCCCCGGCAGCGAGAAGTGCGTCGCCCTCGTCTACCAGGGACCCGACGCCGTCGCGAAGGTCCGCCGCGTCCTCGGCCCAACTGATCCCAGCAAGGCCCCGTCCGGCACGATTCGGCGGGAATTTGGCACCACCATGATGATCAACGCCGCCCACGCGTCCGATTCCACCGACAACGCGCAGCGCGAAATTGCCATCCTCGACCTGGCCCGGAATAAATTCAAACCGCTGATTGAATCTCATTTCTCTCCCCGATAGCCTCCACCCCCTCGACTTTCAACGACCACCAAAAACACCACAATGGAACTCTCCACCCGCGTAGAAGAACTCACCCCGTCCCTCACCCTCGCCATCGACAGCAAGTCCAAGGCGCTCAAAGCCGAGGGCATCGACGTCTGCGGCTTCGAGGCCGGCGAGCCCGATTTTGACACCCCCGACCACATCAAAGCCGCCGCGCAAGCCGCGCTCGAGATGGGCTTCACCAAATACACACCCTCCTCCGGCACCCCCGAGCTCCGCGAAGCCATCGCCCAGAAGCTCCGCTCCGAGAACGGCCTGGACTACAAACCCTCCCAGGTCATCGTCAGCAATGGCGCCAAGCAATCCTGCTACAACGCCATCATGGCCACCTGCGACCCCGGCGACGAAGTCATCATCCCCGCCCCCTTCTGGCTCAGCTACCCCGAAATGGTCCGCCTCGCCGGTGCCATCCCGGTCGTCATTCCGACCACCGAAGAGAACGACTGGAAGATGACCGCCGAGCAATTCGAGAACGCCATGACGCCTCGGACCAAGATGGTCATCATCAACAGCCCGGGCAATCCCACCGGCTCCGTCTACACCCGCGAGGAACTCAAAGGCATCGTCGAAGTTGCCGCCGAGGAGGACATCTACATCCTCTCCGACGAGATCTACGAGAAGCTCGTCTATGATGGGACCGAGCACGTCAGCACCGCCGGCGTCACCCCGGAAGCCTACGATCTCACCATCACGATCAACGGATTCAGCAAGGCCTACTCCATGACCGGATGGCGCCTCGGCTACCTCGCCGCGCCCGAGCCCATCGCCCGCGTCATCGACTCCATGCAGAGCCACAGCACGTCGAACCCCTGCTCGTTTTCCCAAAAGGGCGGCCTCGCCGCGATCAAGGGCGACCAGCAGTGCGTCACCGACATGCGCGAAGAATTCTCGATTCGCCGCGACTACATGATGAACCGCATCGAATCCATCAGCGGCATCTCCGCCGTCAAGCCGCTCGGAGCCTTCTACGTCCTCGTCAACATCAGCGAACTCGGCCTCGGCTCGTCGAACTTCGCCGATCGTCTTCTCAGCAAGGCCAGCGTCGCGGTTGTCCCCGGCATCGCCTTCGGCGACGACAAAACCATTCGGCTCAGCTACGCCACCAGCATGGACGTCATCAAGACCGGCCTCGACCGCCTCGAAGACTTCTGCAAGACGCTGTAACAAATGCAAACGCGTCTTCGAACAGAAGGCTCCAGGAATACAGTAAGGAAAATTCAGGTCCGGCTATCTCGCTTCGCGAGATAGCCGGACCTTTCCATTCATCCCTTTGCTACCTTTGCGTCCTTCTGTTCAAACCGCATTTCACTGCGACCGGCATTGCCCGTGGAGCCGCCGGAGCCCGAGTCGCCAACATCAGATTCGATTCCCCCGGCTTCCCACTTGTTACCCGTCCCAAACGGCGGCTACCGCGCTCCACCCGGCGACCGGTCCACCTGCACGCGGCTGCCGGCTGCACGTATTTTGCCGGAAAATCTCCAGCGTCCCCGTCTAATTTCCGAAAAGCGTGAGCTGCCAGTCTCCGATCAAAAAATCCCGCAGCGGAATCCCGGAATCGTCCTGCAAAATCGCCCGACTCTGACTCAGCAGGAAATTCCGCACGTTGGAAAAATACGACTCGTGCATCAGATACGAAGCCGCCTTCAGGTAGCTCACCCCCGGTCCCAAACCCGCCATCCAACGCGCCAGCGGCCCGTTCACTTCGAAGCTCCCGTCCGACAAATCCGCTTCGACGTAGTAGATGGTCTGCACGGGAGCGCCCTCCCCTTTTCGAAACTGAATCCGCAGCCCCGGCTTCATTCCACCCGGCACCGTCGACGAGGGCAACGCCACCGCCGCTCCCGCCCCGTTGATCCCGACGTAATCCGCTCCCACGATCCTCCCACCGGTCAGCGCAACGAACGAATACAGGATCGGCATCACCCCCTTGAAGTCCGTCTGCTCCAGATCGACCTTCATGTCCTTCGTGATGAAGTGGCTGAACTTCAGCGTCACCGACGTCGACTCCCGCAGATTGGCCAGCCCCGCCAACGCCTGATCCGCATTCAACCGCTCCGGCGGGACCATCGACCCGACCGGCTCCAACCCGCCCAACACGTAGACCGGCGCGTCGGGAAAGAGCGCGTAGACGTTCACAAAATCCGGCCCGCCAAATAAATAATACACCACCTGCGGACGCCCGATCCGCGGCGCGACGTTCTCCGCCGCCCATCGCCGCATCGGTGAAAAATACTTCCGGTGAAACTCCCGCCACGTTTCGGCGTATTCCTTCCCGTGTTGGTAATACGCCGGCGTCCCCTGAAACCCCGCCAGCACCGATCCCGCCGGCACCCGCAAGCCCGACAAAAATCTCGCCTGCTCATCCGCCGTCGACTGCCGGGCCGACTCCAAAAACGGCTGCCCCACCGCCGCCCCCACGACGCAAAATCCCACCAAAATTCTCTTCATCCCCTTCATCATCCCACCATTCACCATTCACCAATCACGAGTCACAAGTCACCAATCACCCTCCGCCATTCGGCGAGCCGCCTCCGGCCGACTCAGCTCCTCCGTCGCCCCATACCACCCCTGCCAGACCGCGCCCCCATCCGCTGTGGCCCTCGCCACGGCCTCAGCGATGCGTTTCGGCGTCACCGCGATGCAGCCCGCCCCCGCCTCGTCAATCAGGCGAGCATTCCCCTCCTCCTGTCCCGGCACCACTTGACTCACGACCATCGGAGACCGCGAAGCCAGACACTCCTGCACCGTCGCCCCGCCCGCCTTGCTCACCACAATGTGAGCCTCCGCCATCAGCCGCGACATCTCGTCCGTCCACCCGAAGAACGTCACCCGCTCCTTCGCCGCCCCGAGCTCACTCTCGATCCGACGCTGCAACGCGTCGTCCCTCCCCACCGTGATCGTCAACTCGATCCCGGGGATCCCGACCAACCGCTTCGCCACCTCCGGCGCAATCGTCTTCCCGGAATTCACCATGAACAACACCCGCCACCGCCCATCACCCGTTGGCACGGACTTCGGCTCCCGCAGCGTCTCGAAGACGCTTGGAACCGGAAATCCCGTCACCCGCAGCTTCGCCCGATCAACCCCTTGTCGCTCCATCACGTCCGCCGTTGCCTCGTTCGGCACCGCGTAGAAATCACTCGTCCCCGAGTGCCAAACCCGGTTGATCGTCAGCGAATCCGTCACGATCGTCACCTGCGTAAACGGCCTCCCGCCGCCCCGCCCGTAGACGTGATCCAGCAGGTGGGCGTATCCCGGATACGTCGAGAACACCACGTCCGGCTCCGTCCGCGCGAGCAGCGCCCGCAATTCCTTCGCCGCCCGGCCAAACACCCCGATGTGCGACGGCACCGCCGCCGACCGATCCAGCCAGTTGAAAACCCGCACCCACAGCCACGGCGCTCGATTGATCACCAGCAAATACCCCCGCGCCACCAGCCGATTCAGCCACCCGTAAGCCCGGTCGAAGATGTCCACCACCTCCGCCGTCACCGGCGGATCCAGCTTCGCAAAGGCGTCGCGCAGATTCCGCGCCGCCGCGTTGTGTCCCTCCCCAAATCCCGCCGTCAGGATCACCACCGATTTCATAGCCATTTCTTCCGTTTGACGATCCACAGCGTGATCGAAACGATCACCGCCGAAAGTCCCCAGAAATACAAATATCCGTATTTCCAATCCAGCTCGGGCATGTTGAAGGGGCTCTGCGTGTTGAAATTCATTCCGTAGACACCGGCTAGAAACGTCAGCGGAATGAAGATTGTCGAGACCACCGTGAGCACGCGCACGATCTCGTTTGTTCGGAACCCCAGGCTCGAAAGATACACGTCCATCAGCCCCGCGCTCAGGTCCCGGTAGCTTTCGATGATGTCAATGATCTGCGTGATGTGATCGTAGCAGTCCCGCAGAAACACCGTCGTCTCCGCACCCACCCGCTCCGAATCATCCCGCATCAACGAGCCAAAAATCTCCCGGTGCGGCCACGCCGCCCGCCGCAACTGAATCAACAGTCGCTTCACTTCGTAAAGCCTCCGCAACGTCTCCTTCGTCGGCTTGGCCAACAGTTCCTCCTCCAGCTCCTCCACCCCGTCACCCAGCGTCTCCAGCACGGGAAAAAATTGATCCACGACGGCGTCCAGCAACGCATACATCAGGTAGTCCGCTCCCCGCTTTCGCGCAAATCCCCGCCCGAGCCGCAGCCTCGCCCGCACGCTGTCGAACACGTCGCTGCCCCGCTCCTCCTGCACCGTCAGCACCAAGGAATCGGCCAGAAACAAACTCAGCTGCTCCACCGCCAATCGCGACTCCTGGTCGAAGTAGACCATTTCACTGACCAGAAAAATGTAGTCGTCGAAGTATTCGACCTTGGGCCGCTGCGTCGTATTCAGCACGTCCTCGAGCGTGAGCGGATGGAAATCGAACTGCTCGCCAATCCTCTGGAGAAGCTCCGCGTCACCGATTCCATCGACGTTGATCCAGTTTACCCGACCGGGTTTGAATTCCGTCATCAACTCGGCCAGAGAAGCGAACTCCCGCTCTACGAAAGCCTCCGAATCGTATTGAATCAGCGTCAGCTTCGTCGGGCGACCCGCCGCATCCTCCCTCGCCAACAACGTCGCCGGAGCCGTCCCCGGCGCGTGATAATTCAATCGAACCACCGGCGGAAGCTACCCAGCCGCTCCTCCATCCACAATCCCGGAGTGGCGGCTTCCAGCCGCCAACAAATCTTCCCCTAATCCTCCGGCGGAGTCCGTCCCCTCGCCTCGAACCACATCCGCAAAAATTGTAAATCACCCCGATCCTTCTCCCGATTCGCCCTTCGTTTCATCCGCCACAGCAATTCCGGATTCGCAAAGGGGATCCTGACGCCGCTCAACTCTCGCACCGTCACGTGCGCCGCCGCCTCCGCGTAGTCGATTCCCGACGCGCTGGCCATCAGGTCGACCAGGATTTCGTCAGACACCCGCACCACCAGATACTGACTCACATCGCCCGGATCGAGCTCGCTTACGCACCCATCCGGAAGCGTTGCCAGCGCCGCATACACCTTCGCCTCATTCTCCAGATCAGTTGCAATCAGAAGGTCGACGTCACCGGTCGTTCGGGGAAGTCCGGCTTGAATGATTGCCAAGCCGCCGACCACGACGTATTTCGCCCCGCGCAGATTCAACTCCCGGCAAAGCGAAACCAGATCGGCTTCTTCAGGCGCGCGGGAGATTAACTCGCCCGTTTCCGGGTCAAATGGTCCATCATCCACGAATCCGCCTCCTCGAAGGAATGAAACCGGAAGACGCCCCGCGGCAATCGCAACGGGAACATCCGGTTGGCTGAAGCCTGCAATTTCAACGCCGAACCCAACGAATCCTCCGGCGGCCGCCGCCCCACTGTCTTTCCGACCGGATCGTCCAGATTGAAAATCGGTTCCACGCCCGCAAACCTACCACCCCCCACCCGCTTTCCAAGTCGCAAAGCCCTCCCGCCTCCGCCCCCCATCGCAATTGAAAATCTAAAATCCAAAATCCAAAATCTAAAATCCTTGCGCCTCCCCGCGCCCCTCGCCGACTCTCTTCCGCTCACATGGACAAGATCGGCATCGGACTCGCGGGCTTTGGCACCGTTGGAGCGGGGGTTTACAAAAACCTCGCCGCCAACCGCGACCTCATCACCCAACGCACCGGCGCGGAATTCGAAGTCCGCCGCATCGCCGTCCGCGATCCGCAAAAACCCCGCGACGTCGCCGCCCCCGCCGAGCTTTTCACCACCGATCTCGAAACCCTCCTCACCGACGACACCATCCGGATCGTCGTCGAGCTGATCGGCGGCACCACCGTCGCCCTCGACTTCGTCCGCCGCGCCATCGCCGCCGGCAAGACCATCGTCACCGGCAACAAAGCCCTCCTCGCCGAGCACGGCCCCGAGCTCTTTCAGTTGGCCAATGAAGCCCGCGTCCCGATTTTCTACGAAGCCGCCGTCGCCGGAGGCATCCCGATCATCAAGGCCGTCCGGGAATCTTTTATCGGCAACCGGTTCTCCGCCATCCACGGCATCCTCAACGGCACCAGTAACTACATCCTCACCGAGATGGCCGACGGCACGCGCGACTTCCCCGCTGTCCTCGCCGACGCCCAGCGCCTCGGCTACGCGGAGGCCGACCCGGCCTTCGACGTGAACGGCTGGGACGCCGCCCACAAAACGCTGATTCTCTCCGCCCTGGCCTACGGATTCTGGATTAAACCCGAAGACATCCGCGTCGAAGGCATCGAATCCATCACCGCCGCCGACAACCTCTTCGCCGCCGAGCTCGGCTACGCAATCAAGCTCCTCGCCACGATCAAGATCGACTCCGAAGACGCCGTCGAAGTCCGCGTCTGCCCGACCCTCATCCCCGCAACCCACGTCCTCGCCAGCGTCCAGGGTGTTTTCAACGCCGTCTGGCTCCAGGGCGACATCGTCGGAGAAGCCCTCTTCTCCGGTCGCGGCGCCGGCCAGGACCCGACCTCCAGCTCCGTCATCGCGGACCTCAGCGAAGCCGCCCTCGCCCTCACTTCCCCGCGAGCCTGCTTCGGCTTTACCGCTCACGACCTCTACGGGAAGTGCAAATCCATCGACGACGCGGTGTCGAAATTCTACCTCCGCCTCAGCGTCGAAGATCGTCCCGGTGTTCTCGCGCAAATCGCCGGCGTCCTCGGCGAAGCCGGCATCGGCATCTCGTCGGTCATCCAGCCCGAGTCGACCGACCCCGGTCGCTGCCGCTCGTTCTCATGATCCACGACGCCGCCTACGGTGCCATGCGCGCCGCCACCGCCAACATCACCGCACTCCCGTGCGTCCGCTCCACCCCCGCCCTGCTTCAGGTGGACACCCTCGACGAGTAATCCGATGAATTTTCTCCTGCACGACCGCGGCGTCATCAGCCGATACCATCGCTTCCTGCCCGTCAGCGACGCCACGCCCGTCATCTCGCTCAACGAGGGCAGCACCCCGCTCATCTACTCACCCCGCCTCAGCGAGCGCAGCCAACGCCGCGTTTTTCTGAAGTTCGAGGGCCTCAATCCCACCGGCTCCTTCAAGGACCGCGGGATGACCATGGCCGTCTCGAAGGCCGTCGAGGAAGGTGCAAAAACCATCGTCTGCGCCAGCACCGGCAACACGTCCGCCGCCGCCGCCGCCTACGCCGCCCGCGCCGGCATCCGCTGCGCCGTCCTCCTCCCCGCCGGGAAAATTTCCATGGGCAAACTCGCCCAGGCGTTCGTCTACGGAGCCAAAGTCGTCGCCATCCGGGGCAACTTCGACGATGCCCTCACCCTCGTCCGCGAACTCGCCGACGACGGTTCCGTCTCCGTCGTCAACTCCATCAACCCCTTCCGCATCGAAGGCCAGAAGACCGCCTCCTTCGAGATCATCGACGAGCTGGGCGAAGCGCCCGACCTGCACATTCTCCCCGTCGGCAACGCCGGCAACATCACCGCCTATTGGCAGGGCTACCGCGAATACCGTGACCACGGCACCTCCACCAAGCTCCCCAAGATGCTCGGTTTCCAAGCCGCCGGCTCGGCGCCCATTTTTTTCAACCAAGTCGTCGAGCAACCCGAGACCCAGGCGACTGCCATTCGCATCGGCAACCCCGCGAGCTGGACCCAGGCCACCGACGCGATTCGCGATTCCGGCGGCGGCATCGACATCGTCACCGATCACGAGATCCTTGAGGCCCAATCCTGGCTCGCGCAGAACGAAGGGATTTTCGTCGAACCCGCCAGCGCCGCATCCGTTGCGGGCTTGATGAAATGCCTCACCCGCCGCTGCGACACCTGCCCCCTCCCCGCCACCAACGAAGGCGATACCATCGTCTGCACGGTCACCGGCCACGGCTTGAAAGACTCCGACACCGCCGTCAACCATCGCGGCTACGCCCCCACCGAAACGGAGGCCGATCTCGACTCAGTCCGCCGCGCCTTGGAGTAATCCCGGGGAGCGCGACCATCCTGGTCGCCGCGTCGGGCATCCTGCCCGGCGCCCGCCCTACCGAACGCAGTGAGGGACTTCCCCCACGTCCACGTCAGTCCGCCATCCCCAGCGCAAATTCCGCCACCCGATCCGCAGCGGTCGTCGTCCCACGCGCGCCCTCCAGCTCTCCCTTCCAACCCCTCCAGACCCGCGCGTCGTCCGCAAACGCCCCGCGCACGCCGGCCGCCAGAGCCGTCGGAGACCCCGTCGCCCGCACGCCGACTCCCCGGCGCTCGATCAATTCAATATTCCCCTCCTCCTGTCCCGGCACCACGTGACTGACAAAAAAGGGACACCTCGCCGCGATCGCCTCCTGCACGATCGCCCCACCCGCCTTGCCGATAAAGGCATGATGCGAAGCGAGCAGCTCGGGCATTTGATCCGTCCAACCCAGCACCCGGCACCGATCTCCCGCACCGCGGCTCGCATGCTCCAGCGCCCGCCGCAAGCGCTGGTTCCGCCCCGCCAGAATCGTCACCTCGACGTCCGGCACCTCCAGCAACGCCTGAATTTGCCGGATCGTCCGCCCGTGCTGGGTTGACGGCATGAACAGCAATCTCCACGGCGCTTCCGCCGACCCCGGCAGCGACTCGACCCGGACAAACCTCGGAGAGATTGGAAATCCCAACGCGTGAAGCAGTTCCCGATCCACGCCCGCCCGTTCGAGCGAGTTCACCGTCTCCAGATCCGGCACGACGAACGCGTCGGACCGACACCGATACCACGCCGAATTCACCCCGACGGAATCCGTGATCACGGTCAGAAACGGCATCCGCAATGCGTTCCGCTCCGTCTGAATTCTCCGAAAAAGATAGCCGTAGAGTGGGTAGGTCGACACCACCACGTCCGGTTGCTCCCGGTCCAATTCCTGCTCCATCGCCCGCTTCAGCGAACCCGCCGTCCACAACAGTCGCTCCATGATCCCCGGTTGATCCAGGGCGCGGAAGATCAGATTCCAGATCCAGGGCAGACGGTTGATGGCGACCGAGTAGCCCACCTGCACCGTCTGATCCATCAACGGCATCGCCCTCGAGTAAAGATCGGCCACCACGACCTTCGCCTCCCCGGTCGCCTCACAAGCCTCGCGAATCCCGTTCGCCGCAGCGTTGTGCCCGTCCCCAAAACTGGCCGTCAAAACCAGGACTTTCTTCATCCCAAAAACTCTCCCAGACACCCGGCCCAATTGCCAGCCCGTGCGCTCCCCCGGTCAGATCTCCAGATCTTTGGGGAACTTGCTGAGCACCCGGCACCCTTTCTCCGTCACGACCACGACATCCTCGTGCCGCACCCCGCCGATCCCCGGCACGTAGATCCCCGGCTCCACCGTCATCACCTGGCCCGGCTTGAAGGTCGTCTTCGAAATCCGCGGCTCCTCGTGAATTTCCAGCCCGAGTCCATGACCCAGCCCGTGGAAAAATCCCGTCCACCGCCCATCGACCTGTTCCGTCGGAAATCCCTCCGAATCGAAATATTCCCGCACCGCGTCCTGCAGCTCATCACCCTTCACTCCCGGAGCAATCTCCTTCAACGCCCACTGTTGCGCCGCCAGACAGACGTCCCACATTTCCCACTGGCGCTCCGACGCGCGACCGCGCACCACCGTCCGGGTCATATCCCCGAAAAATCCCGTCGCCGTCACTCGCGGAAAAATATCCAGAATGATCAACTCATTCCCGCGCAGCACCCCCCGCCCGCGTTCGTGCGGATCGCAAGCCTGCTCGCCTCCCGCCACGATGGTGTGATTCATCCCCACCCCACCAGCCGCCAGCAGCGCCGACTCAATCTCCGCCCGCAACGCCTCGGACGTCAGCGCGGAATTTCCCCGCATCAGCACCCCATCCTTTTTCCGAATCCGGCACGATCGCAGCACATCCACCCCGACCTGCATCCCGATCTCGGTCACCCGCAGTGCCGCCGAAATCAACTTGATCTCTGCGGCTGTCTTCACTTCCCGCTCGGGCCAGAAGTGCCCCTTCACCGGATCCAAATTCACCCCAAGCTTGTTGAGTTCAACCGCCAGCCCGAGCGGAAAATCACCCGGCACCCTCGCCCGCCGGACACCCCGGTCCCTTAAAAATTCGGCCACCACCGTCGCGAACGCCGGTTCCCGTCGCCCCTTCCTCACCCGATCCGCCACGTCGCTGTATCCGACCACCTCGTCGACCCGCGCCTCCCGCTTCCCGCGATCAATCTCCAAATCGCTCAGCAAAATAGCCGTCCGTCCCTTGGCCTCCACGAAAACAAACGGATCCGGAACGGAAAAGCCCGTCGCGTAAAGCATGTCCGCACTCGCATCACTCGAAGCCACGATCACCCGCGCCCGACTCTTCAATTCACTCGCCATGGGCGGAAATCCTTTCCAATAACCAATAACCAACAACTAAAAACCAACCATGCACCGCTGGACCCGCCTCACCACCGCCAAATGGGAGGACTCGTGGGCCGAGCGCCTCACCTTCCTCGGCCCCGACCGCCTCGCCTTCACCACCTGGCCCAACGGCAAAACCGTGCGCATCGAGGCCTTCGTGGACGAAGCCACCGCCGCCAAGCTGGTCAAAGAATTCGGAGGCAAGGTTGCCAAGGCACCGCTCTGGACCGGCGATCCGGTCACCCCCCGCGCCCCCCTCGAGATCCGCGGACGCCTCACCGTCTACCCCGACGAAGCCAGCTTCGCCAAATGGCAGGCCGGTCCCCGCAAGAAACCCGGCATCCACGTCCCCGCCGGCATGGCCTTCGGCACCGGCGACCACGCCACCACCGCAAGCTGCCTCCGCATGCTCGCCGACCTCAGCCGCGAACTTCCCGCCGGCTGGACCGCGCTCGACGCGGGCACCGGCTCCGGCATCCTCGCTCTCGCGGCCCGCGCCCTCGGAGCCTCCCGCGTCGAAGCCTTCGACAACGACCCGGCCTGCGTCCGGATCACCAAGGAAAACGCCCGGCTCAATTCCATTACCGGAATCAAGGTCACCCGCGTCGACGTCACCACCTGGCAGCCCTCCGACCGCCACCATGTCGTCCTGGCCAATCTCTTCAGCGACCTCCTGATCCGGGTCATCCCCACCCTCAAAGCCGCCAATCAACCCGCCGGGCACCTCATATTTTCCGGAGTCCTCAAAGATCAGCTCTTCGAAGTCACCGCCGCATTCGAATCCCACGGCTACCGCATCCACCGCACCGTCGTTCGCGGCAAATGGTCAGCCGGCCATTGCCAGCTCTAGAAATTTCCGATCCAGGCCGGAAAAAAGTCGCCATTTCTCATTCCGCATTCCCCATTTCTCATTTTTAAAAGAACCGTGCCCCCGACGAAAACCGCCATAAAACCGCCCCCCGCTTCCCGGCCGCCGCGGATCAGCAAGGAAGTTTCGGCCATGGGTTGGATTGAAAACCCGCACGGAGAAGTCCTTCTCGTTCGCCAAACCGCCGGGCGCAAGCTCTGGGCCCTCCCCGGCGGCAAAGTCAACGCCGAGGAAACCCTCGTCGCCGGTCTCCGCCGCGAGATTGCCGAGGAAGCCGGACTCACCGTCACCTTCGAGAGCCAGGTCGCACTGTTCGACCGCCCGCTTCGGAAAAATTTGGCATTCCTGTTTCGAGTCATTCCCGCTCCCGGCGAACCGTTCATCACCCGTCCGCACGAAATCTCCGCGCTGAAATTTTCCCGCAACCTTCCCCGCAACTCCACCCCCTCTCTCCGCCACTTCTGGCACCTCCTCCGCGGCAAGGCATGAACCCCCCACCATTCACCATTCACCATTCACCAATCACGCGCGAAGCGCCCCCCCGCCTCTTCCTCATCGCCGGCAGCGGCCGCTACCCCGAACTCACCGCCCGCGCCGCCCGCGCCGCCGGGGTCACCCACCTCACCATCGCGGCATTCGAAAACGAGACCGCCCCCGCGACCACCGCCCTCGCCGACGACCTCGTCTGGCTCCGCGTCGGCCAACTCGGCAAGCTCACCGACGCCGCCCGCAAATCCGGAGCCACCGCCGCCATCATGGCCGGCCAGATCGCGCCCAAAAACCTCTTCGACCTCCGCCCCGACGTTAAAGCGCTCCTCGTCCTCGCCAAGCTCAAGGAGCGCAACGCCGAGACCCTCTTCGGCGCGGTCGCCGACATCCTGGCCGAAGCCGGCGTCACCCTTCTCCCGGCCACCACCTTCCTCGAAGACTCGCTCGCCCCATCCGGCCACCTCGCCGGGCCGAAACTCAAGGAACGCGAACTCGCCGACGCCGCCTTCGGCCTCCGCATCGCCAAGGAAACCTCCCGCCTCGACATCGGCCAGACCGTCGTCGTTAAAAACGGCACCGTTCTCGCCGTCGAAGCCTTTGAAGGCACCAACGAAGCCATCAAACGCGGCGGTTCCCTCGGACGAGGCGGCACCGGACGCCCGGCTGGCGGACTCGTCATCAAAGTCACCAAACCCAACCAGGACTTCCGCTTCGACGTTCCCGTGATCGGCGAACAAACCCTGGAAGCGACCGCCGCCGCCGGCCTCCGCGGCATCGTTGCCGAGACCGGCGGCGTCCTCTTCCTCGACCTCCCCGCCCTCCGCGACCAAGCCACCCGCCTCAAACTGACCCTTCACGGAGCCAGTTCCCTCGACCCGTCCCATTGAGCGCAGCGAAACGTCACTGACTTCTCACCTCATCCTGTTCCCTTTTTTCGCGCCCTCCACGATCTCTTGTTCAAACGCATTGTATTGCACCCCTTCTGTATCCTTCGTTCCCTTTCTTACCTTTTGTTCAAATCATCATGACCGCACCAATCCGCACCGGCGTTGTCGGCACCGGCCACATGGGCACGCACCACGTCCGCTGCAACGCCGCCTTCCCCGACTGCGACCTCGCCGCCGTCTACGACGCCGACCCGAAGACCGCCGCCGCCGCCGCGAGGAAATACCGCACCCACGCCGCCACCGACCTCGAGGATTTCGCATCCCGGATCGACGCCGCCACCATCTGCACGCCCACCGTCACTCACTTCGAGATCGGCAAATTCCTGCTCGAACGCGGCAAACACCTGCTCGTCGAGAAACCCATCGCACCCAACAGCACCGAAGCCCGCGCCCTCGCCGACCTGGCCGCTGCCAACCAATGCGTCCTCCAAGTCGGCCACATCGAGCGCTTCAACCCCGCTCTCACCGCGCTCGAAGGCAAGCTGAACAATCCCCGCTTCCTCGAGGTCACCCGACTTTCCCCCTTCCCCAACCGCTCGACTGACATCGGCGTGGTCCTCGACCTCATGATCCACGACATCGAGATCATCCTCCACCTCGTCCGCTCGCCCATCGTTTCCATGGACCCCGTTGGCATCGCGGTCCTCAGCAAAAGCGAAGACATCGCCAACGTCAGATTTCGATTCGAAAACGGCTGCGTCGCCAACGTCACCGCCTCCCGCATCAGCGCCGACCGCCTCCGCAAGATCCGCGTTTTCCAGGAGGACGCCTACCTCAGCCTCGATTACCAGAAACAGGACGGCGTCACCTACACGCTTGAGAACGGCAAAATCAAACGCGCCGGCGTGAGGGTCGAAAAAGGCGACGCCCTCGAACGCCAACTCGCCGCCTTCCTCGAAAGCGCCCGCACCGGCAACGCCCCCAAGGTCACCGGATATCAGGCAACCGCCGCTCTCGAAATCGCGCTCGATATCACCGCCCAGATCGAGGCCGCCGATCCACGAAAAGATCAACCACCTCGAGAGATCGATTTCTCCAGCCTGGGATAGACTCCGGCGCGAATCTGCCACGAATCCGGCTTGCCAACCACCCGCCCGCACGTATCATTCCGGCTCCCAAAACGACGGGGTCTTAGCTCAGTTGGTAGAGCGCCTCAATGGCATTGAGGAGGTCAGCGGTTCGATCCCGCTAGGCTCCACTCCTTCGGAAGCGGTCCAGAGCGCGTTTCCCATGCAGAATTCCGGCTCGCAACCCCTCTCTCGTGCGCGGTAGATTCCAGCGATGCTGGTTGACCCCATGGAAGCCATTCACACGCTGCCTCGCATCGACCTTGCGCCTGGGAAAGTCCTGATCGCCGAATCCCTGACTCCCGAAGGCCTCTACTTTCTGGAATCCGGAGCCGTCGAGATCTTCAAGGGAAGCACCCGCATCGCCCGCGAAAGCAAGCCCGGAGCAATCTTCGGCGAGATGTCCCTGCTGCTCGACAGTTGCGCGACGGCGACCGTCCGAGCCATCGAACCAGCCGTCTTCCGAGCCGCGTGGCGGGGCAGCGCATTCCTGGAGGAAAACCCCGCCATCGCGCTCGTGATCGCCCGCCTGCTCGCCCACCGCCTCGAGGGCGTCACCCGCTACGTCGCCGACCTCAAGGATCAGTTCAAAGACACTTCAAGCCACCTTCACATGGTCGAAAGCGTCGTCGATTCCCTCATCGTCAGGCAGCCACGGCACGTCGAACGAAAGAACCGGGGGCATTAGTTTCCGTCCTCAATCGAGCACCGCCCTTCCCTTGGTCTCGAGACTTCGATACTCCGCGACCATCGTCCCCGAGTCGAAAAAGACCGCCGCCGGCACCGGCCCGATCTGCCTCCCGGGGTTGAAAATCCAGGACCTCCCCACCCGCGACACCCAGCTCCCGTCTGCGTAAAACGGCGCGTTGTGAATGTGCCCGGAGAACACCACGTCCGGTTGCAGATCCTCGATCAACTCCCGCACCACGGTGTCCCCGGCGTCCATCTGCCCGGTCCAACTCACTCCGCAACCCGCCGGAGGCGCGTGGTGAACCCACGCCCACCGTCGCCAATCCCTGGGGCCGCTGGCCTCTGCCCGCAACATTTCGACCATCGCCGCCTTCGAGTCGTCGCTCTCCCACCACGGACACGCCGTCCACTTGTCCTCGCCGATCCGAATCGTCCGCCCGTCCACCGCGATTCGCGGGTTCTGAAGATCCAGCAACCACTCCGCCGCAAAGTCCCCCCGCCCCATCGGAACGTCTCCATCGTGGTTACCGGATCCCACGACGACGATCGCTTCCTCGGCAATTTGCTCCAAATAACGCGACACCACCAGTATCTGGGCGTCCAAATCGACCGGCGAAGACAAGTCCAGCAGATCCCCCGCGATGACGACCACATCCTGACCGGACGCCCGTCGAGCCAGCCATTCAAACTGTGGCAGCGCGTAGTGCAAATCGGATACCACCAGCGCTTTCACTCCGTCGGTGATAGCCCCCCGCGCCCCTCCTGACAACGCTCAGCCGGACAACGCCGACACCTACGCGACCGCAACGGCCTCCGCCGACCTGACCGGGTCCTCGGCTTCCTCCCCCCGATACTTCCGCGCCGCGATCAACCGATACGCCGCCGGCGTGAACACCGCCGCGAGGAAGGTCGCGCCCCCACGCCCCCCGCCAACACGATCGCCAACGGCGGCCAGAATTGCCCACCGACCAAAATCAAGAGCGGCAGAAAACTCCCGATCGTCGTCAGCGTCGTGCTGACCAGATGCCGTCCGCAACCCCGCACCTCCGCCACGATCGCCTCCCAATCCCCGCGCCGCGCCTTCGGATTTGCCCGGATCGCCGCCAGCACCACGATGTTGTCGTTGAAAGCCAACCCCACCAACCCGATGCACCCCAGGATCGTGTTGAAGCTCACCGGAAACCCGACCAAGCCCGTCGCCAGCAACCCGTAGCCAACCGACAGGAACGCCGTCGCCAGCAGGATCAACGCCATCCGCACGCTGTTGAAAGACAGCACCAGCGTTGCCAGCGTCAGCGTGACGATCACCGGCAGATACAGCAGCAAATTGCCCACCGCATCCGCCTGATTCTCCGACTCCCCGCCCACCTGCAATTCGTAACCCGGCGGCAGCCGAAACCCCGACGCGTCCAGATCCGCCAACACCCGTTCCGTGATCTCGATCGCCAACGCCCCCGCCTCGGCGTAGCCCCGCACGTTGTTCACCCGCTCGCTGTTCCGCCGCGTGATCGCACCCGTCTCCGGTCGCAGCTCCAGCCCCCCCAGCGCGCGCAACGGAACCCGCTCGCCGTTCGCCCCGACCAACCGAAGATCCTCGATCCCCGCCACGGTCTCCCGCTGCGCATTCGGCAACCGAACCCGCACCGGCAGCTCCTCGACCGCCTCCAGCAAACTCCCGCCCTCAATCCCCTCGAGTTGCGCCTCCAGTTGCGCCGCGATCGCCGCCGGCTCCAGCCCAGCCGCCCGCGCCGCCGCCTCGTCCAGCCGAAACCACAACTTCGGCTCACCCCGCGTCAGCGTGGACTCCGCGTTGGTGATCCCCGGCTGCTCCGCCAACCTCCGCTGCACCTCGTCCCCCAACCGCTGCAGCTCCCCGATGCTCGGCCCCCGCAACCGAATCTCGACGTCCGCGTTCGCCGGCGGTCCCTGCGCGAACTTTTTCACCAGCACCCGCGCCCCCGGAAACTCATCCGACAGCCGCCGCTGCAACTCCGGCACCAACTCGCTCGTCGTCTGAAACGTGTCCACGTCGATCACCCCCATCGCGTATTCCGGCGAGTTGTCCCGGTTCTCGGTCAGGTTGTAATACACCGGCGGGAAGCTCGCTCCCGACAACCAGTGCACCCGCTCGACCCCGTCGTAAGAGCGAATGATCGCTTCGACCTCACCGATCACGTTCCCCGTCTCCCCGATCGCCGTCACCGATGGCAACGTCACTTCGACCGTGAACATGTCGCGATCCGTTCGCGGAAAAAACTGACTCCCCAGCGTCGGCGCCAGCACGAAGCCAACGACCGGCAGCGCCATCCCCATCGCGACCCCCAGCCACGGACGACTCACCCCGAGCCGAATGATCCGATTCATCGGCCCCGCAAACCACCGCGCCTCCACGCCCTCCCGCATCCACTGCGGCAACCGACGCTTTCCCATTCCCACCCGGCAGCTCCGAAAATATCCCCGCCAGCGCCGCGATCACCGTCACCGAAAGCGCGAACGACGCCGTGATCGCCACGATGACGCTGCCGCCGATTGAGCCCCACAAAATCCCCCGCGCCTCCCGGCAAAAGCAGGATCGGCAGAAACGCCAGCACCGACGTCAGCGTGGACGACAGCAGCGGCACGAACAAATGCCGCAGCGCGCCCACCACCGCGTCGCGTCGGCCCAGCCCGCGCGCCAGATAGATCCGAATCTCGTCCGTGATCACGATCGCCGTATCGATCAGCAACCCCATCGCGATGATCATCCCGAAGATCGACATCTGGTGCAGCTTCCCGCCTTGCAGCGAAATCACGAACAACGTCGCGGCCGCCGTCAGCGGCAAAGCCGAGCTCACGATCAGCGACCGACGCCACCCCATCGTGACGAAGATCACCGCCATCACCACGCCCGCACCCAGCACCAGATTCCCCGCCAACTCCGCCAGCCGCGCCGCCGTGTAATCATTCTGCCGAAACACCACGTCCGTCGTGACCGCCCCGCCCGACGCCCGACGAAACTCCTCGATCACGCGCCCCGCCTCCGCGTCCCAGGCATCCACCCGCTGCGATTCCGCCACCCTCGCCGCCACCAGGACCGAGCGCTGTCGGTCGACCAAAGCGACCTGCTCCGGTGGATCCCGCCAACCTCGCTCCACCCCCGCGACGTCCCCGACCCGCACCGTCCTCCCCCCGTCCCCCTGCTGCACGATCACCTCCCGCACCCGGTCCAGCGCCTCGATTTTCCCCGCGACCTCGACCAACAACGTCGCGCCCGGCCCCCGCAACTGCCCCGCCGGCACTTTCACGTCCGCCCGCCGCAGCGCCTCCGCCACCGCCATCGGCGTCAATCCCCGCTGCGCCAACGCCTCCGGATCCACCGTCACCGTCACCTCCTCCAAAGCCTCTCCGTAGATCCTGACCAGCTCCGTCCCACCGACGTTTCGCAGCCCGTCCGCCAGTTCCTCCGCCCGCCGCGACAGGATCCCCAGACTATCCGACCCGCGCGCCGGATCCGTCCACCGCACCGCCGCGATCAACGTGTAGGCCACCGGGTTGCGCTTATCGTCGAAAAACGGAGCCTGAACCTGCGGAGGAAACGTCCGCGCTGCGTCGGCCAGCGCATCGCGAATCTCCGACGAGATCGCGTTGATATCGTCCCTGCCGACCGCGTCGAGCAGCTCCACGCTCACGATGGAAATTCCCGCCCGCGACGTGCTCGTCACGTTCTTGATCTCATCGATGTCGTCCAGTTCGGTCTCGATCTTTTCCGTGACCAATGCCTCGACCCGATCCGCCGACGCCCCCGGGAAAATCGTCAGGATCAACGGATTCCGATTGGTGATCACCGGATCCTCCAGTCGCGGCAGACCGGACAACGCCGAAAGCCCCGCCACCACGGTGACGATGATCGTCAGCGCCAGCAGGTAGCGGTTGTCGAAAAAGATTCCCAACCATCGGAAATCCTTCACCGGCTTCTCATCACTCATAACCCCGCCGGAGCGCCACCCATCGGTTCCGTTTTCACGACCTTCACCCGCTGCCCCGGGGCGACCTTCTGCAGCCCGCTTCCCACCACCCGGTCCCCAGCCCCGATCGCCCCGCGAGCGTAGACCACGTCCCCGTATTCGTGCAGCACCTCGACGTCCCGGCGATCCAGGGCCAGCTCACCCGACTCACCATCCGGCACCACCACGAAGCACGCCCACAACCCCCGCGCGCTTTCGGTCAGGCTGTCCTGCGGTAAAAAGAAACCCTCCGCCGCGACCTCGCGCTCCCGCCGGACCCCGACCAGATCCCCGTCCCGCAATCCCGAACCCGTCGGCACGGACAAAATAACGTCCACCGTGCGAGTCCGCGGATCGCGCTGCGGCAAAATCCGCGCCACGGGAAATTCCCGCTCACCGCCACCCGCGACCACCGTCGCCGCGTCACCGATTTCCAATCCATCCAGCGCCTCGCCCACCAGTGCCGCCCGCACCTCGAGCACCTCCGATTCCAGCAACTCGAAGACCGGCTGATTCGGTGACACCACCGCCCCCTCGTCGATCATCCGCCGCGCAACCGTCCCGGCAAACGGCGCCCGCAGCACACTCTTCCCCAGATCGACCTCGACGCTCTCCAACCGAGCCTCCGTCCGCCGCACGTTCGCCTGCGCCGCCCGAAACCCCTCCTCGGCCTGATCCATTTGCTGCGCCTCGATGACCCGCGTCTCCCGCAATTTTCGGTTCCGGTCAAAATCCGACGACGCCCGCTTCAGCGTCGCCCGCGCCGCCGCGATCGACGCCGTCAATTCCGCCCGCTGCGCCTCCAGCCGCGCCACGTCGATCCCCGCCAGCTCCTCGCCGACGTCGACCGCATCCCCTTCGTCCGCCCCCACCGCCGTCACCGTTCCCGCCACCTCGAACGCCAGATTCGCGCGCCGCCGTGCCTCGACCACGCCCACGAATTCCTCCCGCACCGGATAACTCCCCGCCATCTCGACCACGACCACCTCCACCGGCGTCAAAGCCACTTCCTCCCCGTCACCCGACCCGCTGCCCCCGCAGCCCGCCACGAGCACCGCCCCCACGATCAAGCCCGCGCCCGCCACCGACTTCCACCATTCACCATTCACCATTCCCCCAATCACGCGCCCAGCGCCCCCAACTCCGCCGAGAACAAATCCGCCTCGATCTCCCCACGGCTCCCGTCGAAATCAAAATCCCGCCGATAAGGTCGCCACCCGCACCCGTCCAAATACCGGTGATAATTCTCCAACAGGCAATCCATCGGCCCATCCCTCGTCGCCGCCGCGTCCCGAAAAATTTCGTCCGCCGCGAGCAAATGCGCTCCCTTGGACAGACTCACCAACCCCCACACCACCTCGGTCGACGGCGGGGCCCAGGCCTCCAGATCGCCCGCCCGCCGAGCGGCGTCCACCACCTCGACACCGAGTTGAAAACACCGCCCGTTGATCGCGTGCATCCCCGCCCGGCGAGCTTCCGAACACTTCCCCCAGATCGAATCCGACCGCACCAGCTCGGCCAGCGGAAACCCGTGCGGCGCCAGCCGACTCAACAGCAGGTCACCAATTCCAAACGCAAAGATCCGCTCCCGGGTCGAACCCCGATACCCCGCCGCCCGCTCGAAAAAATCCACCCGCATCCGCATCTGCCGCGCCACCACCGCCAGCACCAGATCCTCCTTGCTGTCAAAGTGATGATAAAGAGTCGCCTTCGAATACTCCACCCGCTCCGCCAGCTCATCGAGGTGCAACCCGAGATACCCCACCCGGCGCAACATCCCATCCGCCGTCTCCACCACCAACCGCTCCCGCTCCGCAAAAGCCCGTTCCTTCCGAGATCACCATTCCACCTCTCTCAGCCAAAAGTTACTCCAAGTCAAGATATGACTCCGAGTTACTTCATCACAAAATCCTGTAAATCTCTGTAAATCCTGTCCAATTCCCCGCGCCTACTCCTGCCGTGCCAAAATTTCCTGCATCACCGCAAACGCCGTCCCGCGCGCCGACGCCGGATTCTGTCCGGTGATCAACCGATCATCGACCACGACGTTCTCCGAGAAATTCTCCGCCGTCACGACCTCGGCACCCACTTCCGTCCAACCGATCCTCGCAGCAAAAATGGCATCGCGTCCGTCAACCCCACCGCCGCCTCCTCCGCGTTCGTAAACGCCGCGACCCGCTTCCCTTTCACCAGCGCCTCTCCGTTCGCCAACTTCACGTCCACCAGCGCCGCTGGCCCGTGACAAACCGCCGCCACCAATCCCCCACCCTCATAGACCTCGGCAACCGTCCCCCGCACCGCCGCCGAATCCGGGAAGTCCCACATTGTCCCGTGACCGCCCGCGAAGAACACGGCATCGAAATCCCGCGCCGTCACGTCCGCCAGCCTCACCGTATTCTCGACGCCCTCCACCCCATCGACCTCACCGCCAAATTCCTTCCAGAACGCCGCATTCGCCACGTCCTCCAATTCCAGACTCTTCGGATCCACCGGAGCAAATCCACCCACCGGACTCGCCAACACGACGTCAAACCCCGCATCCCGAAACACCTCCAAAGGATGCGCCGCCTCGGACAGATAAAATCCCGTCCGCTTCCCGGTCTCCCCGAGTTCTCCGTGATTCGAAAGGACCAGCAAAACGGACGCCGCCGACAGATTGGAAACCATTAGCCCGAGTGTCAGCACGATCCATTTCATTCGCCCACCCTGCCACATTTAGGGACTTCAATCGCCGATAATTTTGACCAGCACCCGCTTCCGCCGCAGCCCGTCGAATTCCGCGTAGAAAATCTGCTCCCACGGCCCGAAGTCGAGTTCACCGTCCGTCACCGCCACCACGACCTCGCGTCCCATGATCGTCCGCTTCAGGTGGGCGTCGGCGTTATCCTCGCCCGTCCGGTTGTGGAGATATTGCGAGTGCGGTTTCTCCGGAGCCAGATCTTCCAGCCACCGTTCGAAGTCCTCGTGCAAGCCCGATTCATCATCGTTGATGAAGACACTGGCCGTGATGTGCATCGCGTTCACCAGACACAGTCCCTCCTGAATCCCGCTCGCCCGCAGGCACCGATTCACCTCCGGCGTGATGTTCCGCATCTCCCGCCTCGTTGAAACCTCGAACCACAATTCTTCTCGAAAACTTCGCATTCCAAAGTGATGCGCCCATCGGCCCGACTCCGCAAGAATCACCATGATTCCGACAATATTTTCACCCGAACAAAGTTGCGTTCGCGTTCCGGAGTTCGTTCGCTCCCAACATGCGCTTTCTCGTCACCGCCCTGCTCGCCCTGGCCGCCACCTCCGCCCCCGCGGCCAGCGTCATTTTCCTCCACCCCGACGGTGCCGGCGTCGCCCACTGGCAGGCCGCCCGTATGCTTTTCGAAGGCCCCGACGGCGACCTCCAGTGGGACCGACTTCGCCACATCGCCGTCTACCGCGGCCACCTGACCGACTCTCTCACCGGAACATCCAACGGCGGCGCGACCGTCCACGCCTACGGCGTCAAGGTCCCCCGAGCGGGATTCGGAAGCGACGGCACCTCAGCCCAGCCGCCCGTTTCAGCGGGAGGTCAGCCCCTCAGCCTCATGCAGGAAGCCAAGCGAGAAGGGATCCGCGTCGGCGTCATCAATTCCGGCAGCATCATCGAGCCCGGCACCGCCGCCTTCCTCGCCTCCGCCACCAAGCGCGACGAATACGCCTCCATCGCGAGCCAAATCATCGAGAGCGGGGCCGACGTCATCCTCAGCGGCGGCGAAGAATGGCTCCTGCCCGCCGGAAACCCGGGGCACCACGGCCCCGGCAAACGCCCCGACCAACTCGACCTCATCGCCCGGGCCGCCGAACTCGGCTACACGGTCGTCTACGATGCCGAGGAACTCGCCGCCGTCCCCGCCGACACTCCCCGCCTCCTCGGGGTCTTCGCCTCCGGCCACACGTTCAACGACAAACCCCAACCCGAACTCACCACCGCCGGACTGCCACTCTACGAACCCAACGCTCCAACGCTCGCCCAGATGACCGCCAAAGCTCTCGAACTCCTCGGCGACGACGAATTCTTCCTCGTCGTCGAAGAGGAAGGCTCCGACAACTTCGGCAACAACAACAATGCTCCCGGGACGTTCGAGGCCCTCCGCCGCGCCGACGAGACCATCGGCCTCGCGCTCGACTTCCTCGAAACCCATCCCGACACGCTCTTCATCACCACCGCCGACAGCGAAGCCGGTGGCATGGACGTCATCGGCATCTCCGACAGCGAGACCAGCCTCGCGATCGCGAAAAACGGCCGCGACCGCAACGCCGCCCCCTACAGCCTCACAGCCGACGGCCAGCCCTTCATCTCCGCCCCGGATCGCGCCGGCGTCGAACATCCCTTCGTTGTCACCTGGGGTTCCCTCGACGACACCTCCGGCGGCATCCTCGTCCGCGCCGCCGGTGCCCACGCCGATCTGGTCACCGGCTCCTTCGACAATACCGACGTCTACCGCGCCATGCGCCACGCTCTCTTCGCGCCACCCGCCGACGAGACGGCCTCCGAATCTCTTCAGGACGGGGACGATCCTCAAGCTGGCCAACCGTAGGACCGATACTCCCAATCAATCCGCCCGTCCGCGATCTCCAACACCCCGAACCCAAAGCTCGTTTCCAGATTCGGCCCCCGCCACCACCCGCCACTGATCGCGCCACCCATCACGAATCTCCTCCCCGCCCAATCGATCACCTCGTTGGAATGCAGGTGACCCTGCAGCAACACCGGCAACCTCCTACCCTCGAAGACCGTCAGCACCTCGTTCGCGTTCGCCACGACGAGGTTCTCCGGCAACCCCGCCCCGGGACCTTCCTTGCGTTGAAGAAACGTCGTCCTGAAAGGGATGTGGGTCGCCAACACGAACACCTGGTCTCGTTCCGAATCCTCCACCACCCCACGGAGCCACTCGAGTTGCTCCGCGCCAACGAAGCCCCGATACACCTTGTCACCTCCGGTCAACTCGACCGAATCCAGCACGACGAACCGATACCCCCCCACGTCAAACGTCCGGTAATCCTCCGCGATCCCCAATTCCCGCCGCGCCATCGCCCTTGGGTCCTTCGCCGCTCCGGCCCCCGATTTCGGGGCCGCGCCAGCGAGGTCATGATTACCAATCACGTGCTGCACCGGCCTTCCCAAATTCTTCAGAAAGTCCCGGTATTGCGCAAAACGCGGCGCGCACTCCGCCTCCGTCGAAACGTGACCGCCATGAATCGCATCCCCGCCGCAAACCACCACGTCGGCGTCCACCTCCCGCATCGCTCGAGCCGCCAGCCCCAGCGGCTCGGCCACCGAGTCGTTCAATCCCGCGTGAACGTCCGTGTAAAACAACACCCTGAGCGGTGCGACCTCCGACGGCCCGGCCCAGCTGGTCCGGATCAACGAACACCCCAGCACGCCAGCCGCCCCGAGCCGCAGCCACTCCCGCCGCGTCAACGAACCTTCCGCCGAACGAATTTTTGCGAACTCACCCGCCATCTCGAAATCCTCCTACTCGCCTCTCCCAATTCCTATCAAGCCGCCACTGCGCGAGCCGTAACATCCCGCTTCGTCAGCCACACGAGCACCATCGTCAGCAAAGCCGGCAAAAACGTCAGCGCAACCACCGTGGAAAACAACAGCCCGAACAGCACGATCGCCCCCACTCCCCGGTAAAGCTCCGTGCCCGCTCCCGGAATGAAAACCAACGGCGACAACCCGCAAATTGTCGTAATCGTTGTCATTAAAATTGGTCGCAGCCTCGCCTCCACCGCCTCCCTCACCGCGTCCGGCGCACTCATTCCCTCGACCCGGTAATTTTCCAGCGCCAAATCCACAATCAGGATCGGGTTGTTCACCACCGTTCCCAGCAGGATCAAAAATCCCAGCATCGTGATCATGTCAAAGGGCTGATTGATACCGACCGCGTTCATCACCCACAGGCCAAAAATCCCTCCCGCGATCCCCAGCGGCACCGTCGCCATGATGATCCACGGGTAGCCCCAGTGCCGGTAAATCACGACCAACAGGAGATAACTCAGCACGACCGAGACCAGAAAATTTCCGCCCAGCGCCTCCCGCGTTGCCATCAGTTGATCGCTCGCCCCCGAGATGTCGATACTCACCCCGTCCGGGATCTCGCCGTCCGCCCGCATGGCGTCCACGACGTCCCGTTGGATCACCCCGACCGCCGTTTCCAACGCCACCGAGCGCGGCGGGATCACGTTGAGCGTCACCGTTCGTCGCCCGTTCACCCGCCGAATCGCGTCGGTATCGACCGTCTCAATCAGATCCGCGATCGAGCGCACCGGCACGACCGCGCCCGCCGGAGTCGCCACCGGCAGATCCGCCAGCCGCGACAGCTCCTGCTCCGTCCTCGCCGTGCTGTAGAGAAAAATGTCGATTTTGTCGTCCGCCAGAAAGAACTCGTCGACGTAAGCCCCGTCGCTCAACGCCGCCACCGCGTAACCGATCTCCTCCGCCGTAAATCCCAACTCCGCCGCCCGATCCCAACGCGGACGCACCTCGATCAAAGGCTGCCCCAGCACCAACGACGACGGCTCGGAATTAATCTGCGGCCCGTCGATCGCTTCCCCCGCCCGCCGATACGCCGTCAACGCCGTCTCGTAGACCAGCGCGAGGTCCGGCCCGCTGATGTCCAGATTCACGCTCCGCGTCCCCCCGTCGTTGCTGGAAATAATCGATCCGCGCGACGCGAAGGCCCGCATCCCCGGATACCGTTTGAAGCGCTCGCTCAGGATCTCCATCAGCGCATCGATCTGCCCCGGGTCCTTTGTCTCCGAGATCACCCGCAGCGATTGCGGCCCCGCACTCACGATCAACATCAGCAGCGCCGGCACCTCGGTCTCGCCATTGGCAAACTCCTCCGGATCATCGTCGAGATACGGCACAAGTCCTGCCTCGATCTCGTCCGCGATCCCCCCCATCTCGGCGAGGCTGTATCCCGGCGGCGCGATCAGGATCGCGAACGTCTTCGCCTCCTCTCCCTCCGGCAAATACTCGGCGGGCGGCGTCAGGAAAACAATCGCTCCCACGGTCGCCGCGACCGTTAAAACCAGGCACGCCACCCGCCGCCACGCCGCCCCAACCATCCACCCCACAAAAGCCAGAATCGGCTTTTCGAACGGAGCCCACGCCTCCTCCCCGGGCTTCTGCTCGCGGAAGGGCAACCGCGCACACGCCGCCGGCACCACCGTGATCGCGGTCAGCAGCGACATCAGGATCGCCGCCGAGATCGCGATCGCGATATCGGAGTAAAGCTGCCCCGCCTCCTGCTCCACGAACAACACCGGCGCGAAGACGAACACCGTCGTCAGCGTCGACGCCAGCACCGCCGGCCACACGGCGTGGACCCCCGCCAGCGCCGCCTCGAAGCCCCGCTTCCCCTTCAATCGCTCGCGCTCGATGTTTTCCAGCACCACGATCGTATTATCCAGCGTCATCCCGATCGCAAACGCCACCCCCGCCAGCGAGATCACGTTGATCGTCCGCCCCGCGACCAACAGTCCAATGAACGCCGCAACCGTGCAGATCGGGATCCCGCACATCCCGACCAGCGTCGCCGGCACCGAGCGCAGAAAGATGAACATCACCGCCGTCGCCAACACCGCCCCAATCGCCAGATTTTGCCACACGTTGGCCACCGACGCCTCGACGTAACGAACGTCGTCACTGGTCAGCGAAATTTCCAGCCCCGCAGGCGCCAATACCTCCGTCCGCAACCGATCGACCACCGGCAGGACCGCCTCGCGGATCGCGACCACGTTCGATCCCGTCTCCCGCCGCACCGCCAGAGTCATCGACGGCTTTCCCGCCGAGGACGATCTCGACCGGATTTCAAAATGCCCAAGCTCCACCGTCGCCACGTCGCCCAACCGCGTGATCGCATCCCCATCCCGCCGCAAAATCAACTGCTCGAATTCCGCCACGGACTCGAACCTCCCCATCGTTCGCAGCAGATACCGCCGCTTCCCGCTATCGACATCACCTCCCGACACGTCCCGGTTCCGCGCCCGGATCGTATCCCGGAGGTCGGTCAGAGTCACACCCCGCTGAGCCAACTTCGCCGGATCGATCAGAATCTGAATCTGCCGCTCGGCTCCACCCCACAACTCGACCTGCGACACCCCCGGCACCCGCTCCATCCGCGTCCGCACCTCGTCGTCGATGAAGTCCCGCATCATGTTCATGTCCAGATCCCTGGGATTCCCCTCCAGCGGAGTCACCGAAAAATACAAAAACGCGTTCTCGGAAAACGAGTTCGTGAACAACACTGGCTCATCCACGTTCTCGGGATAATCCGGCACCTGGCTCAGCGCGTTATTCACCCGGATCAGCGCCTCGTTAATGTCGGTGCCGAAAGGAAACTCCAGCTCGACCACCGCCTCACCCGTCGACGCGTCCGAGATCATCCGCTGCAGCCCCGGCAGGTTGCGCAGGTATTCCTCCTGCTCGATCACGATCTCCTTCTCGACGTCCTGCGGCGTCGCCCCCGGCCACTGCGTCTGGATGGTGACCGTCCGCACGTCCAGGTCCGGAATCATCTGCACGGGGACCTGAAACGCCGCCAGGATCCCGAACAGCAAGATGATGAAAACCCCCACCGTCAACAGCATCCCGCGCCTCACCAAAAACTCAATCATCCCAACTCATTCCACCAATCACTATTCACCAATCACTCTCCACCAATCACCTCGACCGCTTGCCCTGCCTGCAGCGATTCATTCCCCCGCACCACCACGCGCTCACCCGCCTTCAGCCCCGACTGCACTTCCACCATCTCCCCCATCCGCGAACCGACCTCGACCGAACGCGACTCAACCTTTCCGTCGAGCACCACCCACACCCCGACCGATCCATCCGGCTGCCGCACGATCGCATCACGCGGGACGGTCACCGCCTCGCGTCCGCTCGCCAATCGAAACTCAGCCGTCCCCGAGACCCCCGGTGCCATCACGTCCTTCCCGGCATCGACGTCCAACCGAATCAGGAACGTCCGCGTCACAGCATCCTTCACCGGCACCCGCACCGCGATTTTCGCCGGAAATTCTTCTCCCGGCTTCGAGTCCAACCGCACCGTCGCGCCATCGCCCTCAGCCAGCGAACCGTAGAACTCCTGCGGCGCCCGCACGTCAAACCTCACCGCATCCACTTCCACCAATTCCAACACCGGGACCCCCGTCTCGACCCATTCACCCACCTCCGCCATCTTCTCGCTGATCACCCCCGCAAATGGCGCGACCAACCGGTGCCGCGCCACGATCTCAGCCTGTTGACGCCGCCCGATGTCCAACTGCTTCACCGCCGCCTGTTGCACCCGCAACGCGGCCGCCCGCGCCGCCGCCTCCGTCGTCGGCAGACCGCCCGACTTCGCCAGCACCGTCCCCTCCTCGTAAAGACGTCGCGTTTCCGTCAACTGAGCCGTCGCCTCACCGACGGCCTCAGTCGTCCCTTCCAACGCCAATCCCGCCAGAGTCGAGTCCAGCTCCAGGATCACTTCTCCTTCCTCGACTCGACTCCCGGCATCCACGGCGACCGAAGAAATCAACCCCGCCGTCCGCGCGGACAGCGACGCTCGTCGTTCCGCCGTCACCGTTCCCGTCACGCTAACCACCTCCGCAACCTCACCTCTTGTCGCTTCCGCGACCGTCACCCGCGCCGCGTCCTCAGCCGCTCCCGCAACCGTCAAACCCGCCAACCCGATCATCCATCGCCACCGCATCACACCAGACCCTACGAACCTAACCCCGCTCCGGCAACCCACCTCGCGACCTTGGTGGGCAGCCAGTCCTCTACCCGCCCATTTTCTTCGGCGAGGCGCGGTGCAGTCAGTGAGAGGTCATGCACCTCTGCGGTGACCATTGTCGCAATCACACCCCACTAATCACCAGTCACCAGTCACCAATCACGGGCGTCATCGCCCCACCCCCTGGCACCCGGGACACCAGCACGTCCGCCGCCCCCCGATCACCGCGCGCTCGAGCCCGCCCTTGCACCGCGGACACGTCCCACCATCCACCCACCGATGCGTGAACAACCACGTCCGCGGATACTGCCAATCGTCATCGATCTGCTCCACCGACTTCACGCAAACGTTCCGCACCGTCCGCCACAGCACACCCACCTCCTTCTTCAACAGGTCACCCGCCAGACGCCGTGGATGCAGCCGCGCGCGCCAGAGGATCTCGTCCGCCATCCAATTCCCCACCCCCGGAAAACGCTCCTGCATCAGCAACAGCGGCTTCAACGGCGTCCGCCTCCGCCTTTCCAAAAACTCCCCCACCGCCTCCCGGGAAAACGCCTCCGAGAAAATCGACGGCGGCAACTTCGCCCACCACTCCGGCACCCCGCTCCCCCGCCAGTAAAGCAACCGCCCAAACACCCGCTGATCGTTGAAAATCAACAGCCGCCCCCGCTGACGCAGCGCGAGATAATCGTGTTTCTCCAGCTCTTCGCCCACCTCCGCCACGCGCAACCGCCCCCGCATCCCCAAATGAACCCCCAACCACCGATCCCGTTTTTTACCAAACCGAAACACCATCTGTTTCCCGCTCGATTCCGACTCGGCCATCACCCGCCCCGTCAGCCCATTCGTCAACGCATCCACGTCCGTCCCCCGCAACACCCGCACCCCCGGCTTCGGCACGAATACCTCCAGCACCTTCTCTCCAGTCCCGACGTCCCACAAACGTCGGGCATGATCCACTTCCGCTAATTCAGGCATCGAGGTTGGTTGATGGTTATTAGTTGATGGTTATTGGTCAATACAATTGCGGAGCGATCCTCTCACCCCGTAGCGGTCGACGTAAGGAGACCTCATTCCATCCGGTCAAAAGCACCCGTATTCTCTGCGCCTGCCCTGCGCCTCTGCGCGAGACCCCCTCACTCCAACTCGATCAAATTCGCCTCCAGCGTCGTCCCCACCGTCTGCGCGTATTCCGCGATGGCCTTTTGAAGATCCGTCAGCGCCCGCATCTCGCTCACCTCCGCCTCCGCCAGATCCGCCTGGAACTGCAGCACCTCAAACGTCGTCGCCGTCCCCGAATCCAGCCGCGCCTGAGCCGCATCCAACGTTCTTTCCGCGAAGATCCGCGCCACCCGGGTCGTCTCGATCCGCTTGCGCGTCGTCTCGATCTGGCCCGCCGCATTGTCCGCCTCCACGAAGATCCCCTGCTCCAACTGCTTCAACTCCACCAAGGCCCGCGCCACTTCCAGCTTCGAAACCTCGAGCTGCCCCCGCGCCTCCCGGTTCGGCACCGGCAGGCTGAACACCGCACCGATACTCCCCGCCAGGTTACTTGGAACCGACAGCTGAGACACGCTCTCCCCCACCTCCGTCTCGATCCCGTTCAGCCCCAGGCTCCCCACCAGATCCAGACGCGGCAGCGTCTGATTTCGATTGAACACCACGCTGATGTTCCGCTTCTGGAGGTCGAGCAAAGCCTGGCGGTAGTCCGGGCGGATCTCGAACGCCCGCTCCAAATCCCCCTCCAGATCCACCCTCACCCGCCGCTCGAACGGCGGAGCCGCAATCCGCACCGGCGTCCGCAGCACGTCCGCGATCTCGTCCGTCACGAGTTGCTTGAGAAAATTTTGATTGTCCGCAACCGCCCGCTCCGCGACCAGGACCCGCTCCTCCCGCTCCGCCACGTCCGCCCGTGCCTGGACGACATCCAGCGGCGACATCACCCCGATCTCCGCCCGCTTCTCGTTGTCCCGCAGAGTTCGCGCCGCCAGATCACGCGACCGGATTTGCACCGCCAGATTCTGAATCTCGAAAAACAGATCGTTGTAGACCTGCGCCGTCCGCGTCACCACGTCGATGATCCGCCCCCGCAGCGCCCACGCCGAGATCGCCTGATCCGCCCGCGCAATCCGGATCTGCGCCAGATTGACGTCGGTCCCAAATCCCCGCAGCAGCGGCTGCGTCACCGAGGCCCCCACGAAAGTGTCGTATCGCTGGTCAATCGCGCTCCGCGTATCGGTGTCCCGATTGATCGATCCTCCGACGTCGTAGCGCGTCCCGAGCGGCGTCAACCCGCTCACCCCCGCCTCCGCCTCCGTCCCACTCTCCCGCGCAAACCTCGCCAATCCGCTTCGCCCGGGAGCCGCCGAGTCGAACGTCGGATCAAGTGACGTCAGATCCCGCCGACTCTCTTCATAGGAATATCCGGCCTCCAGAGTGGGATCGAATCGCCCCTCCTCACTCACCGTCTCCGCCCGAGCAATCTGCGGATTAAACTTCTCGATCTCGATATCAAAATTCTTCGCCAACGCCATCTGAATCGCCTTCGCGTAAGTCAGGTCCAAAGTCACCTCGTCCGCCCGCAACCCTCCCGAAAAAAAGACCAGCGCCACCGCCACCCCAATCGAAAATCGAAAATCGAAAATCGGCAATTCCATCACTCTTCCTTCTGTTTCCAGGCCAACTTCTGACCCGCGCCCGCCACCTGGATGTATTCCCCCGAAAACGACCGATTGCGCCACAGCTCGGCTTGCTGTTTCTGCACCTCCGCGAGCGACTTCCGCTCCTTCTCCGCAGCCGCCTTCATCAACGTCATCCGGTCCGCATTTTCCCCCGCACGGTGTCGCGAACAAAATCCCCGTAATCCCCCTGAGTCTCCTCCAGAATCACCAGCAAGCCATCCGCTCCTTCGCCCACCAAGCGGCTATTTTTGAAAACCTGAACGTCCGCCGCCCGATCCTCTCGTCGCATCGCCAGGTCTCCGCTCGGCACCGGGGTCGGCGTCGCCGTCGGCGACTGCTTCGTCCCCTCTTCGTATTGGTAGACGTCGAGCCGCATGTTGATATCGACTTGGATAGGCTCCGGCGTCCCCAACTGGATTTGGGGCAAGGAACATCCACTCAACGCCACGGCGAGGGCTCCGGAAAATGCGGCGAGAAATTTCATTCGTTTCCCTTCTCTTTCAGCGTCCCGGCCTGCCAACGCCCTCCGGAATCCGCCCCACGATGCAGCGCCACCTCGAAATTACGCGACCCGTTCGGCCCGGCCAGATCGAGATTCAAAATACCTTGAGATTGCACAAACCAAAAATCGCCCTTCGCCTCCGTGTATTCAAAATCCCGCAGCGTCTCAAGCCCGATACGCGTGATGTCCCGCTTGAGCGAACCCCATTCCGGCGACAAATTCTCGATGAGATCGTCGATTTTCCCAATTCGCAACTGCCCCGCTTTCGTCAGCGCAAACTTTCCCCGCAGCCGGTCGATGTTCTTTGCAAATGCATCGACCTGCACCTCGAAGTCCGCCGGGCCCGTCAGCGAAAAATTATCCGGCGACACGATTCCGGTGAGCGTCATCGTGTTGACCGCAGTTCCAGTGACCCATCCGATCCACGGCGAATCCGTCTG
This sequence comes from uncultured Verrucomicrobiae bacterium, assembly GCA_963740185.1. GTDB lineage: Bacteria > Verrucomicrobiota > Verrucomicrobiia > Chthoniobacterales > JAATET01 > CAVVKW01. The sequence continues at coordinate 211,366 of CAVUDH010000017.1, read as the reverse complement.
GAAGAAAAAACTGAACCCTCCGTTCACGTACCCATCGTAAGCCTCGCCACCGAATTGCCCGTTGATCCCCTGCTCGTCGAACGTCACCGCGACCCACGACTCATCCGCTTGATATTGCCGCCACCGGATCATCGAGATGTCGAGTTTCTGCACCACGTTGTTCACCCCCAACTCCGGCGGATACGAAAACTGCAGGTCACCCTTCACCTCGCGCAACTCGAGCTGATACGACTCGAACGCGTAGCTCTGTTTCGGGATCCGCAGCGCCGCCTGCAGCTTCAGCGCCGCGAGATTGTCGAACTCCACATCCTCCGCCAGCGTCTCGAATTCCAGCGGCAACCCGACATCCGACCGCCCCCCACTCCCGATCACCAGCGAGCCAAATTTCACGTCCAGCCTGTCAACCGCCCAGCCCGGTGCCGGTGCGGCAATCGTCTCCCCCTCTCCCCCTCCCACCCTCTCCCCATCTTCACCACCCGTCGCCGCCTCCATGTAGACGAACAGATCCTGACTCAGGAAAATAGTCGGCCTCAGGATCACGATCTCGCGAATCCGTTCATTCGCCAACCCACTCAGCGTGAACCGCACAAAGACGCTCCGCAGCGTGACGATCTTCGCGGTTGGATCGACCGGCGAGCGAATCACCAGATTGGCGAACTCCACCGTCTGCACCTCCTCCGCCAGCCCATCCCTCGCCGCGCCGATGGCAACATTCTTGAAGGTCGAGTTGATCGTGAAATCCACGTCTGACACGTTCACCCGCTCGTCCTCCAACTTGGTTCGCACTCCATTCACCACCAGATCCCCAATCGTCCACGCCTTCGTCGTTTCCGGCGTGGTGGCGGTTCCATTAGCCGCATCACTGCCATCAGCCGCCAACAACGCCTTCAATTGCTGTCCAATCGTCAGCTCGCCGCCGTTCACCGTGACCCCCGCGACCACTTTGTCCCGCGTCAACCCAGCCACCGAGAAATTCACCGTCGCCACGTCCAGCGTCAGGAACGGCACGACCGCACCCTCCGTCCGAGCCAGCACGTCCCACACCGTCACTTCGTGCAGCTTTTCGGCCAGCTCCTCCCCCGTCCCCACGTCCTTCAAGTCGAACGCCACCTTCGCCGAGATCTCCGGAATCCGCCCCCCCATCTCCTCCAACTGCACCTCTGCGTAATCGGAGAACAACCGTCCAATCCGCCACCGCATCGGCTCCCCCTCCCCCCCTCTCGCCGTCCCCCCATCTTCACCAAACGCCCCCGGTCGCACCCACACTCGCGGATACCCCAGCCGCACCACATCCACAGCCCGCTCCATCACACCCGCCACGGTGAACTCGACCACTCCGCGATTCGCCGCGACCACCGGCTCACCGTCCGCGCCAGCCACGCGCACCTTTCGCAATTCCACCCGCTGCACGTCCGTCGCGTTCTCCACCGACAATTCCCGGAACTGCGCGGCCGCCACGAATTCCGCCGGACCCACCGACACCGCCAATGACCCCAGAGTCAACTCACCCACCGACCAGCCGAACTTTTCGGTCGGCGCTTCCGCCGACTTTTCATCCACCGCCTCCGGCAACATGCCCGCCACATCGGCGGGGACCCGCAGCGTTCCCGAACCCAAAGCCACCGATTCCACCCGCTGCCCCTTGAACAACCCCGCCGTCGTGAATCCCACCGTGGCCTCGTCCAATTTCAAAAATGGATCCGAGTCCCCCCGCCGAATCACCACGTCCGAGATCAACACCTCGTGCCGCTCGTCACCGGCCTCGCCGCCGATGCCAAAATTCTTCCAATCCGCCGACAACCGCATCGTCACCGTTGGCGTCCGGTCGAAGAACGAGGCCACCGTCAGCGATCCATCCTCGATCACCACCCGCCCGATATTCCAAGGGGTTCCTTTGCCGGTCGCCGACTCACGGCCCGTCGGCCCTGGCTCGATTCCCAAAGCCGAGCCCAGCCCCGGCGAGACCCGCAGGCTCGGATTCTTCAACCGCACCGACTCCAGCTTCCAGCCCAGCAAATCCGCAAAAGCAAAGTCCACCGTCCCACCCTCCAGCCGCAACAGCAGCTCATCCGTCTTCTTCGACCGCAACTCCAGCTTCCGGACCTCCAGCTCCGACAACGTCGCTGCCCGCAGGGACTTCGACCCGCACATCGACCCCCGGAAAAACCCGCTCCACCGCCCATTCCGCGATGAAATCCAAATGCCGCGTCACGTAAAAACACCGCCCCCGCCACCACCAGCAGAACGACCAAAGCCAGCACCGCCAACCGCCGAACCCACCGCATCATTCAAGGAGTGGCGACATCCTGTCGCCACCAAGGCAAATCCCGCGCAGCGGGAGAGCCGCCTGCATTGACTCGCTCGCTCCCGCTCGTCTCGCCCTCAGGGCGCATCCCAGAGCCGATGCAGTCTGCCCCGAGGCTTCCCAGCCTCCCGTGATCCACCAATCACCATCACGCGCAGCCTACCCCGTTTGCCAATCCGGCTTATTCGCCCACACCCACCGGTAATAATCCGCCCGCTCCAAATCCCCCGCCGCACCCTCATCCACAAAACACCGCGCCGCCCGGTGAATCTGCAGCGCCGACGCCGGATTGCTCGCGGTCACCGGACCCTCCACCGCACCAGCCACCGCTGCCGCCTTCCCCCCACCGAAGGCCAGCAACGCCACGCACCCGCGCCTCCAGAATCGTTCCGATCCCCATCGTGATCACGTGGTGCGGCATCTCATCGCCCTCCGCGAAGTAGCCCGCATTATCCGCCCGCGTCCGCTCGCGTCAGCGTCTTGATCCGCGTCCGCGAAGCCAGCGAAGACCCGGGCTCATTAAACCCGATGTGCCCATCGCTCCCGATCCCGAGGACTTGAAAATCGATCCCGTCCGCCGCCACGATCTTCGCCTCGAACCGCGCGCATTCCGTCACCACGTCTGCACCCGCCACCGTTCCATCGGGAATGTGAACCCGCTTCGGATCCACGTTCACGTGACGGAATAAATTCTCCTGCATGAAAAAATGGTAGGACGCCTCGTGCTCCGCCGGCAGCCCCAAATATTCGTCGAGGTTAAACGTCGTCACCTCCGAAAAATCCAGACCCTCCTCGCGATGCAGCCGGATCAATTCCGCGTAGAGCTTCAGCGGAGTGCTCCCCGTCGCGAGGCCCAGCACCGCATCCGGCTTCCGCCGGACCAACGCCGCGATTTGCCCCGCGACCAGAGCCGAAGCCGACTCCGCATCCTCACAAATAATCACTTCCATAAAATCACCTCCGCGCCTCCGCGTCTCCGCGTGAGTCCATTTCACCCGACAAAGCCGCCGCCAGTTTGCCGAGAATGTCCGCCCTCAACCGATCAACCGCCCCCAACGCAAAATCCACCAGATCCCCCGTCTCCGCCCCGATCAACGGCGTCAAATCCATCGCGTAAGTCACCGCGCTCGCCCCGTCGCCCGAGTGCGAATCCAGCAACGTCGCGTTTGCCCGTCGCCGCCCCGCCACCGCCAGGTCATAGCGCTTTCCACCCGCGATCTGCGAATCGAACACCCCATTGAGCGCCGCCGCCAGGTGCTCCGCTCCCCCGCAATCCAGCACCACTTTCTCCCCGTTCCGCCAGCCAATCCAGCGACCGCCACATCTCGCACCCCAGCAACCGCTCCGGTCGACACTCCACCGGCACCTCCCGCAGCGCCTCCAGCACCGCGACCAACACATTGATGTGCGTCGCGTGTTTGTCCGCCGGATTGTGCGTGTAGATCACCCGCGGCGCCGCCGCCCGCACCACCGTCGCCAGATCCTCCACCAATCCACTGCCCATCGGCGGATTGATCGCTCGGCTCGGATACCCCAACTGTGCCACGAACGAAAATCGCCCCACCTCCGCCGCCTGCCGCTGCTCCCGCACCCGAATCCTCCCAAGTTCCACCGGATCGATCCCCGCGTAAGGCCCCGCCGCCGAACTCCCCCGCCCATCGGTGCAAATCACGCCGCCAAACCCCTCCGACTCCGACCGAAAACACTCCACGATCCCGGAGAACGCCATGAACTCCAGATCATCCTGGTGCGCCCCGATCCCAAGATGAGTCGTCCGCTCGACACCGCCCCCCTCCGGAACAAAAACGTCCGCCACCGCCGATCTTAAATTCATATTCGCGACCGCAGATTACGCAGATTTCGCAGATGGAATGAATGAATAAAAATCTGCGCCCATCCGCCCGTAATCTGCGGTTAAGAATCACTTCACCCTCATGCCAACTCCGCCAACCCCTCCGCAACCGAGAAACGAGGCCGCCACCCCGCCGCCATCAACTTCGACGGATCCGACGTCGAGTGCCGGATATCCCCCGCCCGCACTTCCGCATGCACGACCTCCGAGCACGACCCCGTCAGCCGCTTGATCTCCTCAACCAGTTCCAAAATCGTCATCGCCCCACCATACCCCGCGTTAAAAACTCCTTCCACGCCCCCCTCCTCCGCCGCGAAAGCCAACGCCCCCACGATGTCCTTCACAAAAATAAAATCCCGAGTCTGCCCGCCATCGCCGTAAACCGTGATCGGCTCCCCCGCCCGCGCTTTCTGCAGAAAGATCGGCACCGCCGCCGCGTAGGCACTCGCCGGATCCTGCCGCGGCCCGAACACGTTGAAAAACCGCAGACACGCCGTCGACAGCCACCCCTCCCGCGCGTAGAGCCCGCAGTAGTATTCTCCGTCGAGCTTCGTGATCGCATACGGACTCCGCGGATCCGGCACCATCGTCTCGACCTTCGGCTGCACCGGATTCTCCCCGTAAACCGCCGCCGAGCTCGCAAAGCCCAGCTTCCGCACCCCCGCGCCCCTTGCCGCCTCGAGCACGTTCAGCAGTCCATTCACATTGATATCCACCGTCTCCCGCAGCTTTTCCATCGACTCGGGCACGCTCACCAATGCCGCAAGGTGAAATACGTAATCCACTCCGACCATCGTCCGCTCCACCAGCTCCCGATTCAGGATCGAGCCCCGCACGAACTCGCAGTCCAGCCCAGCCAGATTCTCCGCGTGACCGCTCCGGAGATCATCCAGCACCACAATTTCAGCCTGACCCTGAAAACGCTCGACCACGTGGCTCCCAATGAACCCACTCCCCCCAGTGACGAGAATTTTCATCAACGACACTCCTCCACGACCCTCGCCATCTCGGCCTCACTCACTTCGATCCGTTCGACCAGCGCAAACTGCGTCCGGCACCGGTCCAGATTGTGATCCGGACGCTTCGTCTTGAAGTACACGTCACCCTCCAGATGATCCGTCAGAAACCTCATCCCGGTCTCCAGCGTGATCACCTTCCCCGAGATCGGCAGCGCCCCGACCTCGGCGTCGTTGAGAAACTCCCGACCCGCCGCGAGATAGCCCCGCACCAGCGCGCGGAACATCGGCATCTGCATCATCACCTTCGACACGTCGGGCTCGTCCTCCAGCGCCGGACTCGTCGACGTCCGCACCATGTCGCCGAAGTCGTAGAGCGCCAGCCCCGGCATCACCGTATCGAGATCGATCACGCAGATTCCCGTCCCGGTCGTGTCGTCGATCATGACGTTGTTCAGCTTCGTGTCGTTGTGCGTGATCCGCTCCGGGATCGCGCCGCTCGCCTGCAGATCCAGCAGCGCATCGACGACGGACTCGCGCGATTGCACGAAATCCCACTCCGCCCACACGTCCTCGAGTCGACCCAGCGGATCAGCCTCCACCATCTCCCGCAACCGCTCGAATCGCGCCCGGGTATTGTGAAAATTCGGAATCGTCTCCCGCAGCCGCTCACCCGGCACCGAGGCCGCCAGCCGCTGAAAATCCCCAAACGCCCGCGCCGCCTCGAACGCCTGCGATTCATTCTCGATCACGTCATACGTCCGCGCGCCCTCGATGAACGGATAGCACCGCCAATACCACCCATCCGCATCCCGGACAAACGGCCGACCGTCCACTCGCCAGAATCACCCGCAGCGACCGCCGCGAAGCATCCAGCGGCCCGGCCTCGACCAACTGGCGCTGTGCCTCCGCCGTCACCCGCTGGATGTTGTCCATCAGGCCCTCCGGATCCTTGAAGATCGTGTGATTGATCCGCTGAAAAATGTACCGCACCCGCGTCCCGCTCTGGCTGAACGACGCCGCGAACGTGTTGTTGATGTGTCCGCTCCCGTAGGGCCGGCTCTCGAGGAACGACCCGTAGACCCGAAACTCGACTGATGATGTCGGCGACGGCGATCATTCACTTGGCGCCCTCCCACAAAGGCGTCGGGTAATCGCCCGCCTCGACGATCCGCGCCAACTCGGCGACCACGCCCTCGCGATCCTCCCGATACGTGACCCCAAACCAACGCGCGTCCGATTCCAGCACCGCCACCTCCGTTTCCCCGCTCGCGATCAACTCGCTCACCGCGCTCGGAATGTAAAACTCCGCCTTCGGCTTCTCCGGCGTCAGCCCTTCCAGAAACTTCGGCAAACATCTCCCCGAGCCGCGGAAACACCTCCGGCGAAAATCCCCAGAAATTCATCGAAACCAATTCCTCCCCGTCGAATCGCCGCCGCTCCCCGGCCGGATCCTCACCCGCAAATCCGCCCCCGTCCCCCGCGCCGATCTCCGTGCATTCCTCCACGCTCACCAGCCGCCCCGCCCGCATCGACGTCGCAGATTCCCCGCGACACCGTCCCGTGCTCCGACACCGTGTTCCGCAAGCGCGTAAGCCACCAGCGAACACCGAATTCCCGGCTCGCCGCGCCGCTTCCCGCCAGCCACCTGCCCATCTCCGCGAACGCCGCCCTTCCGTAGAAATCATCCGCGTTCACCACCAGGAACGGCTCCCGCACCAGCGTCCCGCGCCGCCCAGATCGCCTGCCCCGTCCCCCAGGGCTTCTCGCGCCCCTCCGGAACCGCAAACCCCTCCGGCAAATCGTCCAGCGCCTGATGCACCAGCTCCACCTCCACCGCGTCCCCGTATCGCGCCACCACCTTCTCCCGAAACTCCGCCTCGAACTCCTCGCGAATCACAAAAACCACCTTCCCGAATCCCGCCCGCACCGCGTCGAAAACCGAGTAATCCAACACGAACTCGCCCGACGGCCCCACCGGATCGATCTGCTTCAATCCGCCGTACCGGCTCCCCATCCCCGCCGCCAAAACCAACAGCGTCGGCTTCATTTCAACAATCCCTCAGTCAAACCCGCGCATTTGATGTTCATGACGCTCGACTTAAAGTATTCATGAAGCCCGACTTCAATCCGAATCTCACCCCTGAAAAGCAAAAATTGTAACCGGTTACATTACTCAACTAAATTTCCTCTACCGCGTTCCGACGTCACCTTCACCTGCGGCGCCGGAACAAGAGACACCTCTGTCACGGCCTTCAACCGGAACTCCACGCCCATTCCAAAGGCCACCGCGAACGCCGTTGCGAAGGTCGCCAGCAGTTGAGTGAACGCCCTTCCTAGCTAAATAATACCGCGTCTAAAAGTTGAGGGTAACATTGGCTGGAAGCCAATGCCACGTCGCATCGACATCCCGCCGAAGGGTCCTGACAGATGATCTTGAAAAGTGGTTTAAGTCATCCGCTGATCGTCGATCCCACAGGCGCTTAACGCCAAAGGGCAGGCATCACCTTCGTGATACCTGCCCGTTCAGCGGTGCGCCGTCTTGACCGGAGTGAATAATCGGATCGGCTACCGCCGCAGGATTCTCACCCGGCTCTGACCAGACCGATTCCCGACACCATCGACCGCCACCACTCGCACGATCACCCGTCTGCGATTCTTCCGGACCTTCAGCACCGTTTTCCAGCTACCATTCCCCCGGTACCGCGTCTTCTTCACCTTCGCACCTCGGGCCTTCACGATCACCCGCGAGATCCCCGAGTCATCCCTCGCCGTCCCGCGGATCACCACCCGCTTGCGTAGAGTCTCGATCGTCTTGCGACCACGGACCCGCAGAGTTGGAGCCGTCCGGTCCACGTCGGCCACGGTGTCGGCGAAGCCGTTGGCTCTGGCAAGCCAGGCGGCGTCGGCGTCGCGAGTTGGAATCGATACAAAGACGTAGCTCGCACCTGACGTGTTCGCTCCAGCGTCCCTGATTACCGTTGATTCCGGTCGACCCGCTATCCTCACCCGACGATCCCACAACGGCGTTCCCGAAGACGAGATCGCCACTGCCATTCCCGAATAAATCCCCGCACCGGTATTCGAGGCCTTCACGTAGGATTCACCACCCCACGTCCCATCCGACGCGCCGATAGGTAAACGGCGCGCCCGAATTGTTGGCTCCGAGGTTGTCCGTGCTACCATTCACGCCCACCGAATCACTGTCCTCCCCCGGGGCTCCGACAACCACCCGGTCTCCAGAAATCGATACGGAAGCCCCAAAATTGTTCCCGACCCCATCGATACATTCTCCATCGCCTTCAGGTAGGCCTCCTGCGCCCACACAAAGCCAGGAACTGAAAAACGTACGCCGCCCCCGAGTTATTCGATCCATTTCCCTGGCCGCCACCGACTCCAGCCGAGAGGCTATCTTCCAGCGGAGCTCCGATCACCGACGGGACCCGGATAGCGAAACTGCGCGCCCAAACTCGTCGTCAGCACCCACATTCGAGGCCTTGAGCATCGGTCAGTCCCGGCGACCAATTCCCTCCCACGCGGAAAAACGAATAGGCCGCTCCAGAATCACCGGCCGTCGTGTCTTCCGACGGGGCGCCGACCACGGCGTGCCATCGCCGCGAAATGGCCACCGCCGTTCCAAACTCATCGTCAGCACCGGTGTTGGAAGCTTTCAGAAATGCCTGCTGCGTCCACGCGACGCCACTCCAAACAAAAATGTAGGCCGCTCCGGAGTTGTTCTCTGAGCCGATTGCACCGCCGTTGACATTAACCGCACTACTATCCTCCCGCGGTACGCCCAAGATGATCGAGTCTCCAGACACGTCCACCGACGCCCCGAATCAATCACCGGCGTCCGGCCCGGTCGGCTTGAGGTAGGCGCTGAGAATCCACGACCCACCAGAGCGCGAATACGACATACGCCGCGCCGGCATCCGCTTCCAGGTCGTCATCCGCCCCATTCACGATGTTGGCACTCCCATCCTCCCGCGGTGCGCCGACGACAATCCGATCACCATCGATTGCCACCGCGTATCCCAAACTCGTCCAAATTACTGGGATTGCTCGGCTTGAGGTAAGCGGTCTGCTGCCAGCTGGAGTCCCGTTCGCTCAAAGACATACGCAGCCCCGCTGTTCGTCCCGCCCATCGTCTGCATCGTCCCCGTTCACCATTGTCCGCCGAACTGTCCTCCTCCGGAGCCCCCACGACGACGGTATCTCCGGAAATGGCCACCGAGTTCCGAATGCATCGTTCACATCCGTGTTTGACGCCTTCACGTAGGCCTGCTGCGCCACGGATCGATTGTCACCGGGTAGGTCGCTCCGCGATCGTCGACCCGAATCGCAATTCCATCCGCCAACGCAGCAAACTCCACCGGTAGCTTCCGCCCCTCGGCGTCCCACGCCAGCAACCCGCCGTAGGTCAGAACCACCGACTCCGTCGAATCGATAAAATCCACCGACGTCGGGCCGACCTTCGCCCGAAGATCCCCGCGAACCCTCAGCTCCAGGGCAAGCCGATCCGCGTCCGCCTCCGGACGCTCCAGATCGTCCATCCCTGCTGCAGACCCTTCCGGGCGGTTCACGAACCACTCGAAGACCTCCGCGCTCGCGCAAACGCCAATCGATTGTCGTCGGCGGTCCCGCGTGCCACCGCACCAACGCGCTCGTGGCCGACGGCCCGAAGCTCAAGCCCCCACGTCCAATTCCCGTCACGGGGCGTCGTCACAAATCCCGTCCCGTCGAACTCCGTCCGCCAGCCCTGCCCGACACTTCTGCGCCGCGAATCGCCATCCGGCATTTCCACGATCGCGTGCTGCGCCGCTCTCGTGGGCCGCCCGAATTCCTCGCCAATCGGAGGCACTAATCCTCTCTGGCGTCCTGATCTTCTCGCTCGATTCCGGCCGCAGCCAGCGATCCGCCCAATCCCATCAGCGTCGTCGCCACGAAGGCCGCACCAACCAATTTTCCCACTTGAGTTTTATAATAGGTATTTTTCATGTTTATTTGAATTCCGGCGCAGCCTGCCTGACAAATTCCGGATCGCCAAATTATCGAAAGTCGCAAAAGTGCGTTCGGCCTCGCACGCCCCTTTCGACAGGCAATGCAGACCATCCCGCCGCCCGTCAATTCCTGCGAACAAAGCCCAACCGGGCCCGATTAATCCCCAAGGGCAATGCTCAACTCGCTTCGGAGTCCAACCTCAAGCCTTGGCTGACCGTGCCCCGCCGCGAAAAACCGATGCGAACGTCGCGACCAGTTGCGCCCGGTTCTTCACCGCCAGTTTTTGAAAAATCCGGCTCACCTCCGATTTCACCGTCACCAGCGAACGACCCCGCGAATCCGCCACCATCTGGTTCGTCCAACCCAGGCACAGACGCTCCACCACCTCGACTTCCGCTGCCCCCAGCAGGGCCAACCACGCCTGCCGCGCCTCGAGTGAATCCCGCTCCTCCGGCAGCAAGGTGACCCGGAACGTGGGCCGACCCAACTCCCGATCACCCGGCGGCTGCGTGAGCACCACCGCCGTGAGCTCGTCGGTCAACCCGACCCGAGACTCCAGTATCCGTCCGGGCCGCTCGACCGCCAGAAGCACCTCATGCCATTCCTCCCGCGCCCGATCACAGGCCCGCCGAATCACCTTCAGCAGCGCCTCCGCACGACCAGCCTCCCGCCCGTAATCTTTGAGCAAAAATTCCGCCCCGTCCGTCGCCCCGACCACCCGCAGACTCCAGTCCAAAACGAGCACCGGCACCCGCTCAGGCTTCAGAATCCGCTGGAGCACTCTCAGCCGATCCCGATCGCTCCCGCCCCGATTCGATTCCTGAGCTCTCATCTTTTCATCGCCCGGGTAAATCACGCCAGCCGCCTACAGGACCGCCGCCAGCAGCTCAGCTCGACTCCGCACCTGATGCCGGGCATAGAGCGCCCGCAGCTCAGCCTTGACCGCAGACACGCTTTGTCCGGAAACCTCCGCAATCTCGGCGTCCTTCAAGCCCGTCAGCAAGAGCCCCACCAATCGCCTCTCGGCCTCGGTTAAGGTTTTCCGTCGGTCACCGGCCCGATCGATTCTACCAAATTCCACCCGAATCCACTGCCCTTCGTGCCCCTCCAGCCATCGCACCTTCGCCGTCCAACCCCCGCCATTTTTCACGGTGCGCCCCCCCGTCTTCCCCGCCCGAAGCGCCGCGCACGCCCGCTGCACCGCCGGCGGAATCTCCGGGTCCTGCCCGCCATTCCATTCCCGCAGAATGCGCTCAGCGGAATGACTCATCGCCACCACCTCGTCAGCCTCCCCGATCACCAGGATCGGTACCGGTAGCTTCCGCAACGTCGAGCGCACACCACGCAGCGCCTCGCCGAGAATCTCGCGCTCGACCACCAAGCGCAGTGCCGTATCAATCTCCCCGTGAATCAACTCAAAGACCCGCCTCTCCGACTGGCTGAAATTCCCCTGTTCCTTCGTTCGCAGCACCGCCACAAAGGCGGTCAAATCCGAGCGATCCGACTCCGGCTCCCAAAACGCCATTGTCAATCCATGACGCCAACCGCCCGGTTTCATCACCTGTTGGTAGAAAGGATTCGTGTGCAGCGCTCGTCCCGTTGGGAGATACTCGTCGGTGTTGACAACCAGCGAGCGCGGGTTTTCCGCGGTGAAGTCATCGGCCGGATTTGCAAAGACGAGACTCGGAGCATTGACCGAAGTGAATCGGCGTCCATCCGACTGAATCACCGTCGTCGGCCGATACCCAATCGGTCGATATCCAAAAGCCGTTAGATGAATCGGCAGCAATTTCGGCATCAGCGAAAAAACTCCCTCGATGAATTTCCGCGCCGTCGTTACCTCCCGCAAACGATCCAAAGCCTCCCGCGCCTCCGAACTGATCTTCGGACCCCTCTTCGTCCGCAATACATTTGATCGCTGCATCCCGAGCTCCGTCCTATTCTCTCAACACCCCGAACACAAGCCACCCAATTCCCCGGCCCAAGGGTCAACCGGCATCCGTGGCAAACTGCGCCCGCAAAGCCTCCGCATTCCCCGCCACGTCCTGGAGCGAAGTCCCATCCAAAACGTCAAAAAAGGCCTTCCGCGCCTGATAAAGGACACCCCGGAGCTGACAGCAGCCCGCGATCGTGCAGGTGTTCGTCTGTAAATTAAAACACTCGAGGAGATCGAAATTCTCCGTGTGCCGGACGATGTCGCCCAGCTTGGCATCCGGCGTGTGATCCGCCAACCGAACCCCTCCCCCGACCCCGCGCGTCCCGATCAGCCACCCGGCCTTGGTCAAATCCTTCGTCACCTTCGTCACGTGGCTCAGCGAGATCCCGTAACTCTCCGCGACCTCCCGCGTCGTCGCACGCCGCTCGGGTTGGCTCATCAAGTAGAGCAATACCCGCAGGCCATAATCCGAATAAGACGTCAGCTGCATACCCCGACACCCTAACGTCTCCGGCACCATCCAAACAGGCATTTTCAATCCCTCTTTTCCAAAAATCCAGCGAAAGGGACGCGTTCCCGTCCAAGCCTGCCCACCGGATATCCGTCAGCTCGGTGACAGAGCCTTCGCCCCTTCGAAGATCGGCGCTGCGTCGATTCCAGAACCAATCAGCACCGCCACCGGCAACTCGACCCGCGACTCGCGGCCAATCGGCAGCCACTGCACCGCGCCATCCTCCACCCGCTGAAAGACGTGAAATTCCTCCGGCGAATCCGCCAGCCGCGCCAAGCCCTTTACCCGAATAACTTCGCGCGGCAGACCGTCCAGAAATTCCCGCAAAGCCCTTCGTTCCACGATCCGAGGCAGCTCCACCTGCAGCGACGCAAAGTGATGCGCGCCGTGACCGTCGCCCTTCGACTCCGCCACGACCCGCCACTTCGCCACCGCCCGCCGATCCGACGATCGCACCTCCCGCTCGATGGCAGCAACTTCCGCCGCCAACTGCGCCGGATCAGCCGCCCGTGCACCCGGACACCGCTCCCGCAACGCCGCGTCGACTTTCTCCGCCCGCTTTTCATCGATTTCCTCCCGCCGCGACACGAACACAAACCCCGCCGTCCGCACCTGCTCAGCCTCCAGCGCGTTGTGCCAAAATCGTTTCTGCCACCGCTTTCCGTCGATCACCGACAATTGAATCGGCAACGTGAACTCGGCCAACGCCGGCTCCAGCGACAACCACTCGACCAATTCCTCCGCGTCCGTCGTCCCATTGGTTTCAATCACCAGCACCCGTCCGGACGCAGGCTCGAATCTCGTCAGCGTCTCCAGCAGTTCGTCCCGCGATCCGCAGCACACGCAACTCCCGCTGATCGGCACGATCGATTGCGTCAACTCCCGCAGCAGCTCAGCGTCGACCTTGGCGTTTTGGTAGTCGTTGATCACGACGTGAGGATCCAGCCCCGCCGCGCTCATCTCCGGCAGCAAGCGCCGCAGATACGTCGTCTTTCCGGCCCCCAGGAACCCAACCAGCAAAATCAAAGGTGTCATTTCCGGATAATGTCCACGAATTTACCTGGATTCAAAATCCCGTCCGGGTCCAGTGCCGACTTGATTCGCCCGTGCAGTCCCCGCACCTCCTCCGAAGTCGCCTGCTCCCACCACGGCATCTTCGCCAACCCGATCCCGTGCTCGCCGGAAATCGCCCCGCCCCATTCCAGGACTTTTGCGAAGAGCTCGTCCAACGCCACGTGGACCCGCTCGCGCACCGCCGGCTGATCGTAATCCGCCGCCATCAGATTGACGTGAATATTGCCGTCCCCCGCGTGCCCGAAGCACGCGATGGCGTAGCCGCACCGCTTCTCCAAGCCTTCGGCGAATCGCACCAAATCAACCAACCGCCCGCGCGGTACCACGATATCCTCGTTCAACTTCGTGAGGCCGGTCGCCCGCAGTGACATGGAAAATCCCCGGCGCAAAGCCCACAGCGCGTCGCACTCCTCATCGGTCGTCGCCGTGACGACCTCCGTCGCCCCACTCTCGGCCAGCAGGATCGCCAGGTCAGCCGTCTCGCCGAGCACGCTGGTCGTCTGCCCGTCGATCTCGATCAGCACGTGAGCATTCCCCGGCGGGACCCGCATCATCGCTCCATTCGCCCGCGCAGCCTCGAGCGTGAATCGATCCGCGACCTCCACGGCGGCCGGCAAAAATCCACGCCGAAAAACGGCCTGCACCGCACCCGCCGCCGCCCGCATGGTCGGGAAGCCCGCCGACAAAGCCGCCCGCGCCGGGGGATCCGGCAGCAGCCTCAACGTCGCCTCCGTCACCACCCCCAGCAACCCCTCCGCCCCGACGAACATCCCGATCAGATCGAATCCGGTCTTGTTCTTGTGCGACCGACCGCCCAACCGCACCACCGTCCCGTCGGCCAGCACGACCTCCAGCCCCAACACGTAATTTCGCGTGACGCCGTATTTCAAACACCGCGGCCCGCCCGCGTTCGTCGCGATATTCCCCCCGATACTGCAATCCTTCAAACTCGCGGGATCAGGCGGATACAGCATTCCCCGACGTTTGGCCCGCGCCTGCAGCTTGCCCGTGATCACGCCGGGCTGCACCACCGCTACGTAGTCTTTTGCATCGACCGCGAGAATCTTGTTCATCCGGCGCGTGCTCAACACGATCCCGCCCCGCACCGGAACGCAGCCGCCGACGTATCCGTAGCCCGCCCCGCGCGTCGTCACCGGCACGCCCGCCGCCGCCGCCGCTCGCATCACGAAAGCGACCTCTTCCGTCGACCCCGGCGTCACCGCCAGGTCGGGCAACCGCGCGGCAAACCACTTGTCTCCCGCGAACGCTTGCAGGCCCGCCGATTCGGAGATGACGTTGGCAGCACCGAGTCGGCGCGCAAGTTTCTGACGGAGTAATTTCATCGTAGCGGGCGGAGGCAGTCCGCCCCTGTGGATTCGCACGCACCGTCCCTTGCTTCAAGCGACAACCCGCAAAACACCATCGATTCCGCCTCCCGCCAGCTCTACAAATCTCCCGATGTTCCGCCGCCGCCCACCCACTCCAGCCCCGAGCGCTCCCGAGCCCGCCTCCCGCCAACGCCCCATCGCTGACCTCACCTCCTTCCTCGAAGATGTCCGGGCGCGCGATTTTCAACCGCAGGGGATCGTCGACGTCGGCGCGCACCGCGGCGACTGGACCCGCCTCGCCGCCTCGGTTTTTCCGCACGCCGAGTTCCTCCTCCTGGAACCCCTCGCCGAAATGGCCAGCGACCTCAACCGCACCGCCGCCGAGCTTCCCCGCTGCACCTACCTCCCCCACGGAGCCGGCCCGGAAAACGGCGAATTTTTCCAAACCGTGACCCCCGACCTCGCGGGCTCATCCTATCTACCCAAACCGAAACCCGAAAAGATCGACGCCGGACAGCAACGCAAGACCCGCGTCGTCACCCTCGACTCCGTCCTCGCCGAGCGCCCGACCTTCGCACCCGACCTGGTCAAACTCGACGTTCAGGGGTTCGAACTCGAAGTCCTCGCCGGAGCCAACACGCTCTTCGGACGGACGGAACTCTTCATCCTCGAGACCTCACTCTTCTCCGCCGCCCGCCGCCTCCCGACGACCCGGGACGTCATCGCGTTCATGGCCGCGCGCAACTACGAGATCTACGACGTCACCGGCTTTCTCCGCCGCCCCCTCGACGGCGCCCTCGGCCAGATCGATCTCGCCTTCGCGAAAGCCGACGGCCAACTCCGCCGCGACCTTCGCTGGCGATTCGCATAAACGCGCTCCAGCTACCGCAGCTTCTTGATCCGCCGCGCCCGCCGCCGTTTTGCGCTGCTGTGGATCGCCGCCGTCACGAGATCGAACACCACCCTCGCCAACAAATAACAGATCGCCGCCGCGATCGGTGCCGTCACCATCGTCCCGACGAGCATCGGCCACGGCGATGCCTTCACGACGTCCCACACCGTTTGATCGCGGAATGCCACCCACGGCGACCCCCGGCCCAGCAAAAAATATCCGATCCGCAACTGGACGATCCAGATAAACACGGCCGTCACCGGATTCGTCACCCAGCAACCGACCAAGGCCGTCGGCACGTTCATCCGCCCGGCAATCGCGATGGCCGCCGCCGGGATGCTCTGAAACGGAATCGGCAACATCGACAGGAAACCGCCCACCGCGAACCCTCGCGCCATCGGCTCCCGCTCGGGTTGCCACAAGGCCGGATCGAGCAGCCGGTCCCCCACCCGACGATGCAACCAGGAGCCGCGCAGATGCTTGATCCGCGGCAAATGCCGAAGGACCTTTCCCACGGACGAACGTCTCCAAAGATGCGGTTTCACGAAAGCCGGGGATTCAGCACCGGATGCCCGGCTTTATCAATCGCGTTCTCCGCTTGCCTCCGAATGCCGAAGAGAGTAACCACCTCAACGCATGAAGAAAATCGAGGCGATTATTAAGCCATTTAAAATGGAAGACGTGAAAGAAGCTCTCGCCGAAGTCGGCATCGAGGGGATGACCGTGAGTGAGGTCAAGGGCTTCGGTCGGCAGAAGGGTCACACCGAAATCTATCGCGGCAGCGAATACACCGTCGATTTCCTTCCCAAGGTGAAATTCGAGATTGTCGTGGCCGACAACGCCGTGACCAAAACGATTGAAGCCATTTCCACCGCCGCGAAAACCGGGAAGATCGGTGACGGAAAAATTTTCGTCCTGCCCATCGAGACCGCCGTGCGGATTCGCACCGAAGAGACCGGCGAAGACGCCATTTGATCGCGCTTCCGCGCACCTCGTCTCCCGCAAACTCCCTCGTCGTCCCAAATGGAATGGTGGCAGGCCGTCGTCCTCGGCATCGTTGAAGGTCTCACGGAATATCTGCCCGTCAGTTCCACCGGGCACCTGATTCTTACCCAGCGCGCGCTCGGAATCACGTCCGACACCTCCGCCGACGCGTTCGCGATCTGCATCCAATTCGGCGCGATCCTCGCCGTCCTCGGGATCTACTTTGGCCGGGTGCGGCAGATGGCCGAAGGCTGGCTGGGCCGCAACCCCGAGGGCTTTCGCCTGGGACTGAACGTCCTCATCGCCTTTCTGCCCGCCGCGTTCATCGGGCTGCTGCTCGAGGAAAAAATCAAGACCTACCTCTTCGGCGGCGACGCGTGGGGACTCTGGCCGACCATCGCCGCGTGGTTCGTCGGCGGCATCGTCATCCTCGTCGTCGCCTGGAAACGCGATCACTCCTCGAAGCCTACCGACGCCCGCATCACCCTCGCCCAGCTCACCGTGAAGGCCGCGCTCATCATCGGCCTCATCCAGTGCCTCGCCATGTGGCCCGGCGTCAGCCGCAGCCTCGTCACGATCCTCGGCGGACTTGCCGTCGGCCTCAGTCTCGCCTCCGCGGTGGAGTTTAGTTTCCTGCTCGGCCTCCTCACCCTCACCGCCGCCACCTTCTACGACGGCTTCAAGCACGGCGGCGAAATGCTCGAGCAATTCGGCCCAACCGCCATCCTCCTCGGCCTCATCGCCGCCTGGATCAGCGCCTTCATCGCGGTGAAATGGATGGTCGACTACCTCAACCGCCACAGCCTCGCCGTCTTCGGCTACTACCGCGTCGCACTCGCCATCGCCGTCACCGCCCTCCTCCTCACCGGCCTGCTCACCCACTGAGCAATCCAAAATCCAAAATCCAAAATCCAAAATTCATCCATCCTCCCCGACCTCCAATCCTGCGTGCTGTGTGAGGACGTCCGGGCCGAAGTCAGCGGCCAGCAGACCCTCGTCGGCGTGATCACCGCGATCCCCGCTCCCTCGCTGCCCATCGCCTTCTTCAAGCTCTGCCTCTGGACCCGCTGGTGCGGCGGCGAAGGCCAATTTCGCCAACGCTGCGCGATCATCGGCCCCGACGACGAAACCAAGCTCGCGGAGTTTCAGGTTGATTTTCAACTCCAGGAGATGAGCGCCAACGCGACCAACGTCCACGTCTTCGGCGGACTTCGGTTCGAGCAATACGGCCTCCACACGGTCGAGGTCTACCTCGACGACGAACTCCGCCTCAGCGTCCCCGTCGCGGTCGTCCCGGTCAAAAACCAGTAACCCCCCTCCGGCGTCCGCCCGCTTCGCGACCGTGGAAAAGTCCCGCGCCATCCTGATCCGGCGCTACCGCTTCTCGGAAACCAGCCTGATCGTGATCTGGATCACCGAGCACCACGGCAAGATCAAGACCTCCGCCCGCGGCGCGCTTCAGCCGAAGAGCCCCCTCCGTGGCAAGCTCGACCTGTTCTTCGAATGCGAGATCGCGTTCGAACGATCCCGCAGCGGCGACCTCCACGCGCTCCGCGAGACCGTTCTGCTCCAGCCCTTCGATCAACTCGGCACCCGCTACGCGAATCTCGCCACCGCCGCCTACTTCGGCGACCTCACCGATCTCGCCACCGAATCCTCCACGCCCGCAGAAGGGACCTTCGATCTGCTCTCGCGGGCGGTCAACTTCCTGCGCGAAAACCCGGCAACGCTCCGGGCCGTCGCGCACTTCGAGGCCTCTCTCTGCCGGATCCTTGGCATTCATTCCACCGACTCCAACCCGCTTCACACCCTCGCCAGCCACTGCGGACGAATTCCAAAAAATCGTTCCCAGGCCCTGAAAGCGCTGGCGACGCGGACCCGACTGAATTCCTCCCCCCGCGCTCCATTGAGGTTCCCCCAGCCCCGCGATTTGCTACCCTCGGGCATGCACGGCACTCAGCCATCCGCCGGGAACATGACCGGTTCCCTGCTAGTTGCCCATCCCACCCTGCGGGATCCCCATTTCCGTCGCACCATCATCCTCCTGTCCAATCACAGCGCCGACGAAGGAGCCATCGGGATCGTCTTGAATCGTCCCGTCCAGCGGGAAGTTGGCGACGTCGCGGACACCCACGATCTGACCAACCTTCCCCTTTTCGACGGAGGCCCGGTCCACCCCGACGTTTTCCTCCTCGCCAGCCTGGAATGGGACGAGGAATCAGACTCACTCGTCTTCCAAACCTACTCGGATCCCGACGCCCCCGTGGACATTGTCTCCACCGAAAACCAACCGCAACTGCGTGGATTCCTCGGCTATTCCGGGTGGAGTCGCGGGCAACTCGAGGCCGAGATCGCCCAATCCGCCTGGCTGGTTCTCCCGCCGACTCCCCGCCTCATCGAACCTGGCAACGACGAGAATACCTGGCGCCAACTCATGCGCTCGATCAGCCCCATTCACCACCTTCTCTCCGAGATGCCCGACGACCCGTCGCTCAACTAAACGACGAGCCCAGCGCCGACGAGCCCTTCGTCCGTAGAAGCGGAGGTCACGACGCTCGACGCCAACCGCCTCCCGGCAAAACGCATCCTCCCCACGCCCCCAGGCCGCTCCGATCATTTTTCGATCACTTTTCACTTGCCCACCCGCACGCACTGCCACTAGAAAACCGCGCTCACATCCTGAGACTGAGTCTCATTCTCTAAACATTCGTTCCGACTTACCATGACCATCCGTCAAAAAATCACCACCGTCGCCGCGCTCCTCTTCCTCCCCGCCGTCCCCGCATTTGGTCAGGAGCAATTCTTCGACGAGCAACTCGACGGTTCGGCCACGGAATCGACCCCGTGGCTCAGAGGCGACTACGCGTTCGGCACCGTCGGCGGCATCCGAACCGACCTCGAAGCTCGGGGAATCACGTTTTTCGGCGGCTACGCCGTGGAACTCTGGGGCAACACCACCGGCGGCCTCAAGCAGGGCACCGTCTACACCGGACTCCTCGATTTCGGCGTCGACCTCGATCTCGAACGCCTCGTCGGTTGGCAGGGAGCGACCTTCCACTCCAGTTGGCTCTGGCTCTCGGGTCGCGATGCATCGGAGGACCTCACCGGCAATCTTCTCACGATCAGCAACATCGCCGGCTTCAACACGCTCCGCGCGTTCGAACTCTGGCTCGAACAGTCCCTCCTCGACGACCGCCTCTCCCTCCGGATCGGCCAGCTCGCCGCTGACGAAGAATTCATCGTCTCGGAGACGGCGGGCGGTTTCCTGAACGGAACCTTCGGCTGGCCAGCCCTCGCCTCCGAGGCTCTCCCCAACGCCGGACCCGCCTATCCGCTCGCCACGCTCGGTGCGCGGCTCGCCGTTCACCCGACCGATTGGTTCAGCTTCCTCGCCGCCGCCTTCCAGGGCAATCCCTTCGCCGAAGACGTCAACCGCCACGGCTTTCGCTGGCGGCTCGACGAGGAAAATGGCGCCACCTTCCTCGGCGAAGCGCAGTTCCGCTGGAACGAAGCCCCGCTCCCCGGAGCCGTGAAGGTCGGCGGATTTGCCAACACCGAGTCGTTCGAACTGGCCAACGGCTCCGGTGACGAAGCGCGCGGAAATTTCGGCTTCTACGGCATCGTTGACCAAGCGCTTTACCGCGAACCCGGCACCGTGACGACGACCCCGACGCTCAGCAAGGACCCGAAGTCTTTCAAGGAACCCGTCACCTTCGTCGAGCCATCAAATCAGGGGCTCAACGCGTTCGCCCGCGCCGGCTTCACCCCGCAGGACCGCAACGTGGTCGGGTTTTATTTCGACACCGGCCTCGCCTACACCGGCCTGATCCCGACCCGCGATAACGACGTCTTCGGCGTAGCGTTGGGTTACGCGGATCTCACGGACGACGCCGCCCAGCTCGCGTTCGACGAGGGTTCGCGCCGTGTCGGCTACGAGATCGTGATCGAGGTCACCTACGACATCGAAGTCACGCCCTGGCTCCACGTCCAGCCCGACGCGCAATCCATCATCCGCCCCGGCACCACCGGCGATCTCGACAATGCCTTCGTCCTCGGCGGACGCGCATCAATCATCTTCTGAGAAATCGCCTCTCAACTCCTCCACGCTTCACATCCCGTCCAGTAGCGCATTCACCTGTCCGAGATACCCGAGGTAAAACTGCACGATCTTCCACCCCACGAAGATCGCGATCACGACGTAGACAAGCTTCGGAATCCACGTCGCCAACGCGTCCAAGCGCTCCTTGAGCAATTCCTCGTAGCGCGAGCCGATTCGTTCCATCTCATCGTCAAGCCTCCCGGACTGCTCGCCCGTCTCAATGGCCCGATTGATTAAATCCGGGAACGCGTCCGTCGCGTCGATCGCGTCCCCCAGCGCCTCCCCACCCCGCACTGCCGCCGTCGTTTCGGCAGCTCCACGCTCAAACCGCGCGCTCCCGCACACCGCTCCCGACCGGTCCAGCGACCGCAGCACCCCGCCGCCCGAGCGAACCAGAATGCTCATCGTCTGACAAAACCGCGACCCGACCAACGCCACCCGCACGCCGCCGACGACCGGGATGCGCATCAGCCACCGATCCCAACCCGGGCTCTTTCGAGCACCCGCCCCAGCGCACCACCCACGATCCAGACCAGCGCCGCACCCGCGTAGAACCAGACCAAAATCCCCAGCGCGCTCCGCACGAACGCCTCCGTCCCGTCCGCCAGCGCCACCGGGATCGAGAACACGACCGCAGCGAAGTGCAGTAACACCACCGGATACATCACTCCGGCAATGAGCCGCCGCCGCACCCGCGCCAACGATTCGTAGTAGCTCGCGAGATATCGCGTGACCGACTCCAACCTCCCGCCCGCAGCACCCGCGATCACCATTTCCCGATCCAACTCGGAAAACACTCCCGGCACCGATTCGAAGTATTCGCTCACCGAGCCCTCCCCCGCTCCGGCCACCATCCGCTTGGCGAGAGCCGGTAACGCGCCGACCCGCTTCCGCGCCTTCCGCTCCAGCGTCTCGGGCAGCGACCGCCCGCTTCGCAGCGACTCGGTCAACTCATGAAAAAATTGCTCCTTCTGCGCGTAGCTGAGTTTCACGCTTAGAGACTACGCCTTCTTGCGCATCAACCAATAGACTTCGCCGGGCCACCAAGGGAACGCCGCCCCCCACCGCAGATTGAACCGCATCCACCCGGGCGAATTTTCCAGCCGACTCCCCTTGCTCCGCATCAGGAACGCTCCGCTCAGGAATTCCGTCGTGCACCCCGCCGCCTCGCCCATCGCCACGACCCGCTCAGGTGAGAACACGCTCACGTGACCCATCGGCCCCGCCGTCTTTCGCACCGCCGCCTCGCGCCGCTCGATCAGTGCATCCGGCAACACCGGAAACCCGCCGATCAGCACCCCGCCGGGCCGCAATTTCTCGGCCACCCGCGCCAGCACCCGCTCGGGCTCGAACAAGTGCTCGAGCACATGCAGCAGCACCGCTCCATCGTATTCGCGCGGCAACTCGAAGTCGGCATCCTCCAGATTCGCTTCGAAAAAATCTTCATATCCCGCCTTGCACAGCTTCTCGGTCAACATCACCGCGTCGACCGCCGTCCACGCCCCGATCTCCGGGACGACCGGCGCCGAGCGGACGAATTCCAGAAATTGCCCCGTGTGAACCCCGATTTCCGCCACGTCAATCGGCCGACCGAGCCGCGTCGCCTCCACCCGAAGCAAATGGTAGCCAAACCAGTAACGTAGCAGCCGGATCGGATACCGGACCCCCTTGGCTTCCGCAGGCATCCCGAAGCGTTTTGTTCGCACCACGGGATTCGTCGCGAGAAAATCGATGTCCCAGGTCGGGTGGTCGTAGTTATTGCCAATCAAGACCCCAAATCCTGCGAACCACCCCGCCCCCGGTCAAGCCCGATCCCCACCGGAGTGGCGGCTTCCAGCCGCCAACAACTCGATCCGGTCAAACCCGACGGAACCAAGCCGGATGTCCTGGATTGGAAAAAGACGCTCCGAATTTCTCATCAAAAAAATCCTGTCAATCCTGTGAATCCTGTCTGATCACCGCATCACTCCTCCAGCCACCCAAAATCCAAAATCGACAACGCCCGCCCGCCCCGTCTAACCTCCCGCCCCAAAGCCAAAAGGAGTTTCCCAGACTGTGCCCCTCAACGACGACTACATCATCGACATTCTCATCGAAGCCGGACTTCTCACCCGACCTCAGGTCGACGAAGTCCGCGCCGAAGCTCCCGAAGGCACCGGCATCTCCGACGCTCTCGTTCAGGCCAACCTGCTGAGCGCCGAGGACATCTCACGAACGCTCGCGGCCAATGGCGGCATGGATTTTGCCGACCTCACTGCGATCACGGTCCCGCCGAACGTCACCGAGATCCTCTCAGCCGAAGACGCCCGCCGCTACCGCGCCATTCCGATCTACGCCACCGATTCGTCCGTCACCATCGCCGTCGGCGACCCGATGGATTTCGAGACGTTCGACAGCATCAGCTTCCTCCTCAAACGCGAGGTCGAATTCGTCTGCTCGACTCCGGAACAAATCGAGCAGGCTCTCGGTCAATATTACGGCCCCGCCGGCGGCAGCGCCCCCGAAGGTGCCGAAGAATCCGTTGCCGACGATTCCGGCGAAGGCGACGCCCCCATCATCAAGATGGTCACCACGCTGCTGCTCGAAGCCTACAAGAGCCGCGCGTCCGACATTCACCTCGAGCCGATGGAGAAATCCTTCCGCGTCCGTTTCCGCATCGACGGTGTCCTGCAGGAAATGCAGTCCCCGCCAAAGAAGCTCCAATCCGCCATTATCTCCCGGCTCAAGATCATGACCGGCACCATGTCCATCGCCGAGAAGCGCCTCCCGCAGGATGGCCGCATCCAGGTGAAGGTCGGCAAGAACGCCATCGATCTTCGCGTGTCCACGATTCCGACCGTGCACGGCGAATCGATCGTCATGCGGATTCTCGACAAATCCGCGCTCGTCCTGGGTCTCCCCGAGCTCGGATTCCTCAGCGACGATCAGAAAAAATTCGAAAGCCTCATCGCACTTCCCGACGGCATCATCCTCGTCACCGGCCCGACGGGCTCCGGCAAGACGACCACGCTCTACGCGTGCCTGAACTACATGAATCAGCCCGACCGCAAGCTGATCACCGTCGAGGATCCCTGCGAATACCAGATGTCCGGCATCAATCAGGTGCAGGTGAATACCGACATCGGGATGACCTTCCCCGCCGCGCTCCGCTCCATGCTGCGTCAGGCCCCGAACATCATCATGATCGGTGAGATTCGTGACGCCGAGACCGCGAACATCGCCATCAACGCCTCGCTCACCGGTCACTTGGTGCTCTCCACCCTTCACACCAACGACGCCCCCGCTGCCGTCGCTCGTCTCGTCGACATCGGCGTTCAACCCTTCCTCGTCTCGTCCGCCGTGCGTGCCATCATGGCCCAGCGCCTCGTCCGCCGCCTCTGCCCGAAGTGCAAGGAGCCAACCGAACTCGCCGAATACGAGCTCATCGCCCTGGGGCTCGAAGCGGGCCAACTCACGAACGCCACTCCCATGAAAGCCGTCGGGTGCGACGCCTGCCGCGGCCGCGGATTCAAGGGCCGGATGGGTATTTTCGAAGTCTTCATCGTCGACGACGAAGTCCGCCACATGATCAACAACAACGCCTCCACCATCGCCCTCCGCCAACGAGCCCGCGAACTCGGCATGCGCACGCTCCGGGAGGACGGAATCCGAAAAGTGCTCTCCGGTTCCACCACCGCCGAAGAAGTCATCACCGCCACCGCGGCCGACCTGGCATGACCAATCGCCAGTCGAAAATCGAAAATCGAAAATCCTCATGATCCCCTCCCAAGTTACTGATCTCTTCAAAGACTCCGGCGTTCTCGACCAGACCACAGCCGACGACCTCCGGCGCGACTGCTCCGAGTCGGGCAAACCCATCGAACAGCTCCTCGTCGAGCAGGGTCACGTCACCGAAGACGTTTTCTATCAGACCATCGCTGACTCTCTTGGGGTCGAGCGTTACGACCTGACCGAGTTCGCGCCGACGCCGGAAGTCCTCCGCCTCATCCCCGGTGGACTCGCCCGACTCCACGGAGCGCTCCCCATCGGCGCGTCCGAAAACACCATCTTCGTCGCGTTGACTGACCCGCTCGACGGCCAGGCAGCGGAAGATCTTCGATTTGCCCTCGGACGGGAAATCCAACTCAGCGTCGGCCAGAACATCGCCCGCATCCACGAGCTGATCGCCGAATCCTACGGCGACGAAGACAGCTCCATGGAAGACGTCCTTGCGCAGCTCGGCACCGGAACGGAAGTCGAGTTCGGCGACGACGGCATCAGCTTCGACGATTTCGATCCCAACGCGGTCGCCGCCGAGGCCAACGCCACCCCGATCATTCGCTACGTCGACCTCATTCTCGACAAAGCCATTCAGGCTCGCGCGTCCGACATTCACTTCGAGCCGTTCGAGACCGAGTTCAAGGTCCGCTACCGCGTCGACGGTGCGCTCTACGAAATGGATCCGCCCCCGCGACACCTCGCCCTCCCGGTCATTTCGCGCGTGAAGGTGCTCTCCAATCTCAACATCGCCGAACGCCGACTCCCGCAGGATGGCCGCATCCAGCGAGTGATCAACGGCAAGAGCGTCGACCTACGTGTCTCCAGCCTGCCCACCCAATTCGGCGAGTCCGTCGTGCTGCGTATTCTGGATCGGCTCGCCGTCAATCTCGATCTCGAGACGCTCGGCATGCCCGACTACATCTACAACTTACATCCTCGAAGTCATCGAGAAGCCGAACGGCATCTTCATCGTCACCGGCCCCACCGGCTCCGGCAAAACGACCACGCTCTACTCCTGCCTGCGCAAGATCAACACCATCGATTCCAAGCTCCTCACCGCCGAGGACCCGGTGGAATACGAGATCGAAGGCCTCATTCAAGTTCCGATTCAGGACGGCATTGGCCTCACCTTCGGGCGCGTCCTCCGCGCGTTCCTGCGTCAGGACCCCGACAAGATCATGGTCGGAGAGACTCGTGACATCGAGACAGCCCAGATCGCCATCCAGGCCTCGCTCACCGGTCACTTGGTGTTCTCCACGCTCCACACCAACGACTCCACCGGCGCCGTCACCCGACTCGTCGACATGGGCGTCGAACCCTTCATGATCTCGGCCTCGCTCGAGTGCGTGCTGGCCCAGCGACTCATCCGGCGCATTTGTCTCAAATGCAAAACCGCCTACGAGCCAACGGAAGCCATTCTCCAGCAGCTCGGCCTCACGCCCTACGACATCGGCGACAAGACGTTCTACTACGGAAAAGGCTGCGATCATTGCAATCACACCGGCTACCGCGGCCGAAAGGGCATCTACGAACTGTTGAAAATGTCCGACCCGATTCGCGAATTGATCAACAACCGCGCCCCCGGCGTCGTCCTGCGCCAAAAAGCCATCGAGCTCGGAATGACCACGCTCCGCGACGACGGACTCCGCTCCATCTACGACGGCGACAGCACCATCGAGGAAGTCCTCAAATACACGTAAGGGGAGCGCGAGCTTCCAGCTCGCCCGCCGCGGCTTCCAGCCGCGGCGATCCGGCAAATCGAGCGAAGCGAGAGAGCCGACGAAACCCCGCCCGCCCAGCAAAACCCCACAATCACCCATGGCAAACGCAATGGTCATCGGCATCGGCGGAGTCGGCTCCGTCATCGGCCAGAAACTCCACGAATACGACTGCTTCGACCGCATCGTCCTGGCCGACATGGACCCAACGTTCGCGAAGCAACTCGCCGACCGCACCGTCAGCAACCGCTTTACCGTGGTCCAAGCCAACGCCATGGACACGGCGGGGCTCACCGCCCTCATGCGGGAGCACTCCATCGACGTCACCTGCAATGCCTGCGTCTGCCAGACAAACTATTCGGTCCTGGAAGCCTGCCTCACCGCCGGCTCGCACTACCTCGACATGGCGGCCGACATCTACTCGGCCCCGGGAATCAAGCGCGCCGGCAAGAACAGCTTCGAAGCCGAAATCGAAATGTTCAACCAGGCCTTCGTCGACAAAGGCCTCGCCGGCATTCTCTGCATGGGCATGGACCCCGGCGCGGTCAACGTCTTCGCCCGCTGGGCCATGGATCGACTCGATACCGCCAGCTCGATCCGCGTCCTCGACGCCGACAACGCCGAAGTCCGCGGCTACCGGTTTGCCGTCCTCTTCTCGCCCGAGACGTTCTTCGAAGAACTCGGAGCCGTCCCCTATTTCGTCCGCGAAGGCCGCGTCGTCAGCGGACGACCGCTCGAGACCGAAGTCGAGTGGGTCCGATTCCCCGACCCCATCGGAATGCAGAAAACCTACGCCGTCGCCCACGAAGAAGGCGTTTCACTCGGCATCTATCCGCCCTTCGTCGAAAAGGGTGTCCGCTACTCGGTCTTCAAATATTCCGTGCCCGACAAGGTCGTGAATATTTCGAAATCCCTCGCCCTCCTCAACCTCGACACGTGGAAAAAGATCAAAGTCGACGGCGTCGAAGTCGCCCCCGTCCGTGTCGCCTCCGCCAGCCTGCCCAAACCCGCCGCCCTCGGTGCCACCGTCGACGGCTACTCCTGCGTCGGCACCGAAGTCCGTGGCACCAAGGACCGTCGCCGGGTGGAATACTTCGTCTACTCGATGGATTCCCACCGCGAGACCTACGAAAAATACGGCTACAGCCTCACCCTCGTGCAGACCGGCATCCCCCCCGCCGTGACGGCGCGCCTCCTCGTCGAAGGAAAAATCCCCGAGCGCGGCGTGATGATGCCCGAGCACTTGAATCCCGACGCGCTCATGGAAGCCTTCCCCCGCGAAGGCCTCCCCATCTTCGTCGAGAAGCGCGAAGTCGAACGCCTCTAGCCGATGACCCTTCTCCGCGCCGCTTTCCTCGGCACCTTCACCCTCGCGTTGTCGGCCATCGCCGCCCCCAAGCCCGCCACCTCGGAAGGGGTCGAAAACCCCGCCACCGGCCTCACGGCCATCCCCGGCTGCACGCTCGAAATCACCGATTGGTCCGACGGCGACAGCTTTCCCGTCGTCACGCCTGACGGAGAAAAGTTCACCGTCCGACTCTACGGCGCCGACTGCTTCGAATGGCACGTCACCGACGACACCGACGCCCGTCGCCTCCGCACGCAGCGCCGTTACTTCGGAATACAGGACATTCAGACCGCAAAAGACCTCGGCGAGAAGGGGGCTCTCTTCATCCGCACCCTCCTCGCCAAACCGTTTACCGTCCACACCTCCTGGGCCGACGGACGCGGCAGCGAGCGCTACAAACGCTACTACGCCTTCGTCACCACCAGCACCGGCGACGACCTTGCCACCCTCCTCGTCCGCAACGGCCTCGCCCGCGCCTTCGGCGTGGGTCGACAGACGCCCACCGCCGTTACCAAAGCCGAATACGAAGCCCGACTCGACGATCTCGAACTCACCGCCGCCCGACGCGCCGCCGGAGCCTGGGCGTTCACGGACTGGGATCGCATCGCCAAGGACCGTGGCGTCGAGCGAGCCGAAGAGGCCGAACTCGACCTCGCTCTCAACGGCCGAACCCTCGGTCCCAACGACCGCATCGATCTCAACACCGCCTCCCGCGACGAGCTCATGCGCCTGCCCGGAATCGGCGAGACCATGGCCCTCCGCATCATCGAGTCCCGGCCCTACGAATCCGCCGCCGACCTCAAACGAGTCAGCGGCATCGGCAAAGCAACCTTCGCCAAGCTCGAGCCTTACTTGGAAGAGTAACGCTGGATTCTCGCTGGCAAGATTCGCCCAATCCCGTCACCCACGCGCGCCGGCCAACGGACCTCAATCGAATTCCTCGTCGCGCTTGATCGTCGAAGGGTGAACGAACTCGCCGACGACCTCATCGCCATCCATTACCCGGACCCAGATTCCCTCCAATTCGTCCTTCGACGTATCCCGTCTGCCGCTCGTGTAGTAGTAGCCCGAAGACAGACTCTTCATCCGGAGTTTCACCGGATTCGTCGTGAATTCGAATTGCTTTCCCCCGGGGATGGCGGCGACCTCAGCCTCACCCGGCTGGCGCTTGAGTTTGGCGTCTCGTCGATTCGTCTTCCCGTCGTCGACCAGATAAAAGACTCGATACTCGGCCCGAAGCTCCGGAGTGTCCTTGGTCATCGAGTTATTCTTGAGCACGATTTTGTAGAACGCCTCGGACGTGGCGACCGCCGTGTTGCCAGCCCGATCCTTTTCGGCAGACTCTTCCTTCGGAGTCGCCGAAATCTTCAGATCGATATCCCCGGCAAAGGTCGGTCGGACGAGTGCTATGGCAATAAACAAGACGGCGGCTCCGATAAATTTGCGGTGCCAATTCTGGTGTGAAGTATTCATCGGCGCGGAGTTGATAAGCCCCCGGTTAGTTTGTCAAGCCGCCGCCCTGTCGAACCAAAGCACCCCATAGTGGTCGACGTGAGGAGACCCGGCCCAGCGCTCTCCTCGGCTCGCAACTTCCCAGCTCGCAGCCGCAGTTCCACGCAGAGGCCGACCGGCTTCCGGTTCCAGCACCGCACCGCGCCGCCGCAAGCCTCGACAGAAGCTCCGCCGCTGCCCATTGACGTATCCCACGAGTCGCCGAGCCATTTCCTGCAGGTCACCCGCCAGAGCGAATCGTTTGGATGAAGCGCGGCTCCTTCGGGTCGTCGTGCATTTTTTTCCGCAGCGCGGAAATGTGAACGTCCACCGACCGGTCGTAGACGTCGTAGTGCCGATCCCGAATGTCTTCGGCAAATAATCGTCCGCGCCGATCTCCAATCCCACAATGCGATCCGCCTCCTCGCCCCGTCCCGTCAGCATGATCAACGGCACGTCCGACTTCGCGCGGATCCGCTTCCGCACCTCGAAGCCGTCCAGTTCCGGCAGCATCACGTCAAGAATCACCGCGTCGAAGCCACCGGCCACCGTCGGGAAGACCCCCACTTCTACCAAAAATTAACAATTCTCACCGCCACCCGACACAACCGCTTCACATTCCCGCGGTTGAATCCATCCGAGCACCAAGCTCAACACCAACAACCAAACCAAACGAATATGAAAACGACCCTCACCATTGGCGCGACCACCCTCGCCCTCACCCTCGTCACCAGCCTCGCGCTGGCCAAACCACCCCAGGGCGGACCTCCTCCCGGCGGCCAGCAGGGCAAACAACAAAGCGGAGAAAAAGGCAATCGCGGCGGCGGCGGCGAAGGCCGCCCACCGAAAGCATCACCCATTATGGTCGCGCTCGACGCCGACAAGGACGGCGTGATTTCTGCCACGGAAATCACCAACGCCTCCACGGCCCTCGCGACTCTCGACGCCAACGGCGACGGGCAGATCACCAAGGACGAAATCCGGCCCCCACGTCCCCCTCGCGGCGGAAAGGGTAAGTCGGAAGAGTAACACCAAGCCCACTCAGCTCACTGGCCCGGTCGGTGTCGTCTTCGATTGTGACCACATCGCCCGCGGCTTTTACCGGATTCGATACCGACCGTCACCCACGCTCAGCACCTCGATCTCCACCTGAACGAGACCCTGATTGTAAAAGCCAAGTTTCTTGGCGACCGGTGCCGTCACGTCGATGATCCGCCCGGCAATGAAGGGACCACGGTCACTCACCCGGACCACCGTGCGGCGGCCATTTTCCAGGTTGGTGATCCGCACCACGCAAGGCAACGGCAGCGTCTTGTGCGCGGAAGTCTTCGTCCCGGATCGCAACTTCTCGCCGATCGCAGTCTTGCTCGGGAAAAATAAATTTCCCTCGGAATAGTGAGACGCGATCCCTCGCTCGCGATAGCCCACCGCCTGCCTCGGCTCCATCGGAAAATACCGGACTCCGCGCACCGTGTAGGGCTTGTATTTGTAGCCCCGGTAACTCGGTGACGAGCACCCCGCAAATCCCAACGCCACTCCAATCACGAGAATCCAACACCGCACGGAATCACGTTTACCCCGCCGGCACCCCCGCCACAATCCATTCGTTCCCTCCCCCGATCCTGCTAAGTTCACGTCGCAGCCACCTTGGACTCACGGTGGACCTCTCACCCAATCCCAAATCTAAAATCCAAAATCTAAAATCGAATGCGTCCCGACCGATTCACCCAAAAGACCCAGGAAGCCTTCAACTCCGCGCTCGACCTCGCTTCCAAGCGCAACCAGCAGGAGATTACCAACGAGCACTTCCTCCTCGCCCTCCTCCAGCAATCCGAAGGACTCACCCGTCCCCTCCTCGAAAAGCTCGGCCTCCCACCCGCCGATCTCGAATCCGCCCTCGAAGCCAACCTCGCCAAACGCTCCACCGTCCACGGCGGCAACACCCCCACCCTCAGCACCGACCTGCGCAAAACCCTCGACGCCGCCGAAGGCGAGATGACCAAGCTCAAGGACGAATACCTCTCCGCCGAACACTACCTCCTCGCCCTGCTCGATTCGAAAGACGAAGCCGCCCGCCTTCTCAAAGACGCCAGCATCACCCGGGATAAACTCCTCACCGCCCTCACCGCCATCCGCGGCAACCAGCGGGTCACCGATCAGGACCCCGAAGGCAAATACCAGACCCTCGAAAAATACGGCCGCGACCTCACCGAACTCGCCCGCAAAGGCAAGATCGACCCCGTCATCGGCCGCGACGAAGAGATCCGCCGCACCATGCAGGTCCTCTCCCGACGGACCAAAAATAACCCCGTCCTCATCGGCGAACCCGGCACCGGCAAAACCGCCATCGTCGAAGGCCTCGCCCGCCGCATCGTCGCCGGCGACGTCCCCGAATCCGTCAAAAACAAACGCATCATCGCCATGGACATCGGTGCCATGGTCGCCGGAGCCAAGTTCCGCGGCGAATTCGAAGACCGCCTCAAAGCCTTCCTCAAGGAAGTCACCTCCTCCGACGGCGAGATCATCCTCTTCATCGACGAACTCCACACCATCGTCGGAGCCGGCGCCGCCGAAGGCTCCATGGACGCCAGCAACCTCCTCAAACCCCAGCTCGCCCGCGGCGAACTCCGCACCATCGGTGCGACGACCCTCGACGAGTATCGCAAATACATCGAAAAAGACGCCGCCCTTGAGCGCCGTTTCCAGCCCGTCAAAGTCGACGAACCCAGCGTCGAAGACACCATCGCCATTCTTCGCGGACTCAAAGAACGCTACGAAGTCCACCACGGGGTCCGCATTCAAGACAGCGCCATCGTCGCCGCCGCCGTCCTCTCCGACCGCTACATCAGCGACAGATTCCTCCCCGACAAAGCTGTCGATCTCGTCGACGAAGCCGCCTCCCGCCTCAAGATCGAACTCGATTCCCTTCCCACCGAGATCGACCAACTCGAGCGTCAGGTCATGCAGCTCGAAATGGAGCGCCAAGCCCTCAAAAAAGAGAAGGACCCCGCCAGCCGCGACCGCCTGGAAAAACTCGAGCGCGACTTAGCCAACATCCGCGAATCCGCCGACCACCTCAAAGCCCAATGGCAAAAGGAGAAAGCGGAAATCGGCAAAACCCAAAAACTAGCCGAGCAAATCGACGCATTAAAGACCCAGCTCGAACAAGCCCAGCGCCAAGGCAACCTCCAGCGAGCCAGCGAGATCCAATACGGCGACCTCCCCGACCTCCAGCGCCAGCTGGATGAATCAATCCAAAATCCAAAATCAGAAATCGAAAACCCCTCCTCTCTCCTTCGCGAAGAAGTCACCGAAGAGGACATCGCCCGCACCGTCGCCAACTGGACCGGCATACCCGTCACCCGCCTTCAGGAAGGCGAACGCGCCAAGCTCGTGAAAATGGAGGAACGCCTCATGGAGCGCGTCGTCGGCCAATCCCAAGCCATCAAGGCCGTAGCAAACGCCGTCCGCCGCGCCCGCGCCGGACTGCAGGACGAAAACCGCCCCATCGGCAGCTTCCTCTTCCTCGGCCCCACCGGAGTCGGCAAAACCGAACTGAGCAAAGCCTTAGCCGAATTCCTCTTCGACGACGAAAACGCCATCGTCCGCCTGGACATGACCGAATACATGGAAAAGCACACCGTCGCCCGCCTCATCGGCGCCCCCCCCGGTTACGTCGGCTACGAAGAAGGCGGCCAGCTCAGCGAAGCCGTCCGGCGCAAGCCCTATTCCGTCGTCCTCTTCGACGAAATCGAAAAAGCCCACCCCGACGTCTTCAACGTCCTCCTCCAAGTCCTCGACGACGGTCGCATCACCGACGGCCAAGCCCGCACCGTCGACTTCAAGAACACCGTCCTCATCCTCACGTCCAACATCGGCAGCCAATACATCATGGAAGATCTCCCGGTCGAACAGCGCAACGCCCGCGTGACCGCCGCCCTGAGAGACCAGTTCCGCCCCGAGTTCCTCAACCGAATCGACGAGACCATCATCTTCGACCGCTTGGCCGAGGACCAAATCACGAGAATCGTCGACATCCAACTCGACCGCCTCCTCCAGCGCCTGAATAAACAGAACCTCACCCTCACCCTCACCGACGAAGCCCGCCAATTCTTAGCGAAGGAAGGCTACGACCCAGCCTACGGAGCCCGCCCCCTCAAGCGAGTCATCCAACGCCAAATTCTCGACCCCCTGGCCATCGACCTCCTCGACAGCCACTTCGCTCCCGGCGACACCATCCAAGCCGACCTGGAAACCGACCACCTAACCTTCCAGAAATCCTGATCTTCTACCGATTAAACGTAACGGCCGCTACATTTAATCGGTATCCTTTTCACCCTCCGGTCGTCCTGCTACCGTCCGCGCCATGCCTCGGAAAAAGTCCACTCAGCCCAGCAAGTCCACGCTCACCCGCAAATCCCGCTCCACCAAAAAGAAACGTCGCAAAGAAGGCCCCGCCCTCCCGCCAGCCACGGACTGGCGCACCACCGACGCCGACGAACTCGCCAAGCGCCAGCTCCGCGCCCGCGAGGAAAAGTTCCGCATCACCCCACTCGACGACGCCCACCCCATCTTCACCAACTTCGCCGTCGCCTCCCCCAG
Organism: uncultured Verrucomicrobiae bacterium; assembly: GCA_963740185.1. Taxonomy (GTDB): domain Bacteria; phylum Verrucomicrobiota; class Verrucomicrobiia; order Chthoniobacterales; family JAATET01; genus CAVVKW01. The sequence continues at coordinate 177,510 of CAVUDH010000017.1, read as the reverse complement.
CGGCATGACCTATCACGCCGAGATCCGCGACCTCGCGACCCGCCAATTCTCCTGCACCTGCACCGACTTCCGCACCAACGCCCTCGGCACCTGCAAGCACCTCGAGGCCATCCTCCTCCACCTCGCCCGCCGCCACCGCGCCGACTTCAAAGCCGCCCAGCGCGTCCCCTCCCCCCACGCCGACATCGTCCCCGATCACGAATCCAACCGCCTCCGCGTCGAGCGTAACCTCGAAAAACTCCCAGCCAAACTCCGCGCCCACTTCGACTCCGACGGTCTCCAGCTCCCCGACATCACCCCCGAAGACCTCGCCACAAAACTCGCCGACTCCCGCTCCGCCGCTTCCCGCCTTTCTCAGGACGTCGCCCCCTGGCTCGCCGCCCGCGCCCGCGAGCGCGACCGCACCCTCTCCCGCCGCGACTACGAACTCGGCGTCCGCGAAGGCCGCCACCCCGAACACGTCACCTCGAGCCCTCTCTTCCCCTACCAGCGTGAAGGCATGCTCCACCTCGCCTTCACCGAGCGCGCCCTCCTCGCCGACGAAATGGGCCTCGGCAAGACCATCCAGGCCATCGCCGCCTGCGCCCTCCTCCACCACCTCGGCAAAGCCAGCCGCGTCCTCATCGTCACGCCCGCCTCCCTCAAAACCGAATGGGAGGAACAGATCGAAAAATTCACCACCCTCCCGCTGCGCCTCGTCTTCGGCCCCCGCGCCGCCCGCACCCGCCTCTACGACGACCCCGCACCGCCCATCTTCACCATCGCCAACTACGAGCAAATTCTCGCCGACACCCTCGACATCAACACCCGCCTGCGCCCCGACATCGTCGTCCTCGACGAAGCCCAGCGCATCAAGAACTGGTCCACCAAAACCGCCCAGGCCGTCAAACGCCTCGACAGCCGCTACGCCTTCGTCCTCACCGGCACCCCCATCGAGAACCGCATCGACGAACTCCGCTCCCTCGTCGATTTCCTCGACCCCGCCCTCCTCGGCCCCCTCTTCCGCTTCAACCGCGAATACTACCAACTCGACGAACGCGGCCGCCCCGAAGGTTACAAAAACCTCGACCGCCTCCGCGCCCGCGTCCGCCCCCTCCTCCTGCGCCGCCGCAAAGCCGAGGTCGAGACGGAACTCCCCGACCGCACCGACCGCACCCACTTCATCGCGCTCACCAAGACCATGCGCGACGACTACGCCGCCTACGAAGCCACCGTCACCAAACTCGCCAACGCCGGCAAACGCCGCCCCCTCACTCCCAAGGAGCAGGACATCCTCATGATCTCGCTCAACTGCATGCGCATGATCTGCGACAGCCCCGGCCTCATCAAAGACAACCCCTCCCGCGAGTGCCCCAAGCTCGACGAACTCACCCGCATCCTCGACGAACTCCTCGCCGACCCCGACGTCAAAGTCATTATCTTCTCCGAATGGGTCGGCATGCTCGAACGCATCCGCGAATACGCAGAAAAGGAAGACCTCGGCTACGCCTGGCACACCGGCAGCGTCCCCCAGCAGCGCCGCCGCGGCGAGATCCTCGCCTTCCGCGCCGACCCCGACTGCCGCCTCTTTCTCAGCACCGATTCCGGCGGCGTCGGCCTCAACCTCCAGAACGCCAGCGTCGTCATCAACTGCGACCTCCCCTGGAACCCCGCCCGCCTCGAGCAACGCATCGCCCGCGCCTGGCGCAAAGGCCAACTCCGCCCCGTCACCGTCATCAACCTCGTCGCCGAGAAAACCATCGAGCACGGCATGCTCGCCAGCCTCGCCCAGAAAATGGAACTCGCCTCAGGCGTCCTCGACGGCATCGGCGACCTCGGCAAAATCCAACTCAAAACCGGACGCCAGGCCCTCCTCAAGCGCCTCGAGCAAGTCATGGCCACCACCCCCTCCGGTTCCGCCCCGCCGCCATCCGCCGCCCCGGTCATCCCCTCCGACCCCGCCGCCAGCTTCGCCCAGCAGGCCAAATCCCGCCTCGGCGAACGCCTCACCCACTGCGAAGAAACCTACCTCCCCGGCTCCGCCAACCCCGTTATCCTCGCCGTCCTCCGCGACACCACCGGCAGCGCACCCGAGCAGATCGAGGCCATCTTCCGCGCCGCCACCTGGCGCGGCGACCCGCCCACTCTTCAAGTCCTCGACGCCACCGCCTGGGCCGCCCTCGAGAACCTCGCCGCTACGGGAATGATCACCATCCACACCCGAGCCACCCGCCCCCTCCTCCCCATCGACGGTCGGCCCACCCCACCCCCGCTCACCGAAGAAGAACTCGCCAGGATCGCCAATCTCCGGGCCACCGCCGAAAAAAAGCGCCGCGCCGCCGCAGCCCTCATCGCCGCCGACCTCCCCGAAGAAGCCACCCCGCTAACAGCCGCCGCCGAAACCGCCGAAACCCAGGCCCAAGCCATCGAAACCCGCCAACCCCTCGACTAAACCACCCCACCCCACCCCACCCGAACACCCCAACCCCAGAATCTCACAGCACCCCTCACCGATAAAACGTAACGCCCGTCACGTTTTATCGGTAGCGCGTTTGACGAGCTTACCGAGCTTCGACAGAGTTCCCGCCCGCCGCTCCCGCGCCTCCCGGCCCTTGTAGTTCGATGGGTGCAGAGCCTCCGGTAGGAGTGGGTCCACCGCCATACACGCCATCCAGCGCGCCCGTTCCTCCGCCATCCAACCTGCCAGCGACTCCAGCGAACCTCGTTTCCCTACGGCAGCAAGAGTCTTCAAATGATCTCCGTGCCGCCGATAGCACCGCTGAATCTCCGCAAAGTCCCACGCCCTTTCCACGATGTCGCAGTTCCGTTCCCCGCCGCAGGCCAACCCCTCGAAAAACAGCAGGGTGCCAGCGTCCACCTTCAACGATTTCAGCCGTTCGCGCACCACCTCCAGACGATCCGGCGTCACCCAAACACTCTGCTGAAGGCATCCCAAATTCGCTCCGCGCAGCTTCCGCCTCAATCGGTGGCGTAATGAGCGCTGCGACTCCGGCAGATCAAAGATCACCATTCGCCAGGTCCCATCCCACGGTCGCGCCCACCATGCCTCCGGGTCCCGCCCTCCCAAAGCCGCCAGTCGGCCCGCTTCAGTGAGGCGGTAAACCCGGTCCGTCGACCCAGGCTTCGTCGAAGACTCGAGTATCTGCAATTGCTCCAACGCGTGGACCTGCCGCAGAAAGCCACCGCGATAAGCCCATTGCTCGAACGACCCCGACAAATTACGAAACGTCGGCTGCATCACCGTCTCCGCCGTCCACATCAAATGATACATCAACAATTCAGTCCGCGCCTTCATCCCCACGATCTCTACCGATAAAACGTAACGGCCGCTACGTTTTATCAGTAGCGAGGTGCATCAAGCGGAAGCGGTCCGGAAGGGATCAGCCGAGAATGGCGCTAAGATAAGGGAGATTTGGGAGGAGTCACAGGGTGAGAACTCGGAGAGGGATCCGGGGATCTCAAGATGAGTTTTTGGGTAATTTCGCGCATCTCGATGATGTTCTTTTCGAGCTTCCGATGGTTGGCGATGGCGCGTTTCATCCTCTCGGCTTTGATTGGACTCAGGCCGACACTGACGGTCTTGCCGGCGACTTTGCGGGTCCACCGCCAAGCCCGAGGAGGTTGGGGCAGCACGCTTCCCTGGCTCAATTCCGGGAAGCTTCCCAACTTCGCAGCCAAGACGCTGTAGCGAGCTTCGAGACGACGGATTTCCCGGGCGGTGAGGTCGGATTTTTCAACAGTTTTCGGCATAATTTCCTGACGATTTGACTTGCGTATATCGACTTATATTTTGTGCGTTCTTCCAATCCGCTTTCCCAAATTTCAGTTCGCGGCTTTTTGGACGGTCGCCAGTTTCGCCCTTGGCACGGGCCATTGCCAAGCTCACGCAAAACGGCTCGCTCTCGGTGTTGGTCAACGTCTTTGGCTCCTTGATTCCACGGCATTTTCTGAGTTCAACGCCCAGCTGTGCTCACAGCCGCAAGCGCATTTCCTCGCTGGAACTCGTTTTTTCGAGCTTTCTGGATCAAGTGCAAATCCCGAATGATTCCTGCCGCGAGGCCGTTCGCAGGGTCATGGCTTTGGCGGGAGGGGTCAGCCGAGAATTTCTCAGAAATTCTGTAGCATCGCTTCGTCCAAGCGCCCCACGCTGAATTGAAGCCAAGTCATCTTTCCAAGGGCGTCTCCGCCGTTGGGCCAGCTTTTGAGGAGACCGGATCGACGGTTATTACCCGCCGTCTTTCGATCGCGGGGGCGGCGGGCCTCCCGCCGGGCTGGCAACCGCCTCAACGCGCGTCCGCACGGACGCAACGATAGGCCACCACGTTGTCCGACCGAATTTCTTGCCGGAACGAAAACGAATCGCCCGCCGCGATTCGGATTCGGGTCACTCCGGCCGCACTCCCCGCCTTCCCGTTGAACCCCGACACCGGGATCGCCGTCAGCCGGTTGTAGCGATACAGGTTGTAATCCACCCCCGGCGCGAGATCCGAGACGGTGACGCTCAAGATCAAGGCCTCGGATTTCGGGCGTTGATCCGAATCCCGTTTCATCGAGGGCTGCTCGGACTTTTTGTTGGTTTCCACCCGCACCGGTAGCGTTTCCCGGTCGTCGTCCTCAACGCCGAGAATCGCTACGCCATAATTCCGTCCGTAATCCGGCAGCGTGTAGAGCGCTCCGCCCGGCTCGTTCGCCTGCCGCCGATCCCCCGGGAAACGGTGAAAGAGATACCGGTAGATGAATGGATGATTCCCCGCGCTGCCGAACAACCCGTTGTCCGAAAATACGATTTTGTCCGTCGCGAAATATCCTCTCGCACTCAACGGATGTCGCGATCGGATGCCGGAAACCGGAACGATGTGGTCGTATTGCGGATCGCCCGACTCCCGGTCTGTCCGGCCGTAGAGCGTATTCTCGTTGTTGAACACGCCAATGATCACCGGATGCCCGGCCAACACGTGTCGCTTCACCCACGCCAAAAACTGCCGCTCGCTCCGCTGCTTCCGCCCGTCCCATGTGACCACGCGCAACCGCATTTCCCGCGCCGCCCGCCGGTCGTTATCGCCCAGCAGCAGTTCGCCAACATCCTGTGGCGTCTTCCCGATTGCCGCCGCCCTCGCATCGAACTGCGACAAATACTGCCCGTAGTACAGCCCCGCGCTGATGAACGACACCTCTCCGCAATACCCTCCATTTGCCTCCCATTGGAGCCGCGGCGGAATCGGATTTTTGAAAACCTCGAACTCCTCCGAGTAAACCTGCCCGCCCAACGCCAGCAACGCCCCGGTCAAAATCCACGTCCTCACCCGCATCACAAAAAGGATCTAGATTGATCCCAGCCGACAGAGCGATGAAAATCACGCCCCCACCCCAGCCCGCCGTCTCCACCGTTCTGCTCTGGATTTTGACGACGGGCGCATCAGCGATGGCCAAGGCCGAGCCGTGATTTTTAGACTACCGTCCCCATCACGACGTCAAACTTCGCCAGACAGTCACATCATGAAAGACCTCCCGGGCGTATCGTCTGCGTGAATCCCACTGCCTACCAACGCGTCCGTCTCTGGGCCGGCATCACCTCGATCGGCGCAAACCTTGGCGCAATCTGGCTCGTCGCCCTCACCGCCCCTGGTTGGATCACCCTCCTTCCGCCGGGTGTTCCGATCGTTGTTCCCCTCGCCGCCATCGCGCTCATCTGGCCCATCGCCAATCTTCCCTTCGAAATCCTCATTGGTCACGCCGCCGAATCCGCCTTTGACCGCACAACCCAGTCCCTCCGCAGCTGGCTCTCGGATTGGATCCGATCCTCGGCAGTCACCGCTCTCGGACTCTTCATCGCCTTCGGCGGTTTCTACCTCCACGCGTCGTCAGCGTCGACGCTCACTCTTCCGTTGCTGATTCTCTCCGTCATCGGCATCACGATCGGGCTCCTGCGCCTGCCGGATGGCGCCGCCGCCCCGCCCGAATCTTGCGAGGCCGCTTTCGAGACAACCCTATCTCGCGAACTCGGAATAATCGGCCAGCCGCCCCGCCAGATCCGCTGGTTTGAGAACGCCGACACCACGTCGGTCAACGGCTACATCCGCCCACTCCCACCCCGAAACCTCTGCCTCGCAACGAATGTCGCCCGCAACCTGACCGCGCGTGAAGCCGCCCTTCTCGCCGGGCGGGAGGAATGGTTTGTCCGCTCACGAGCATCTTGGCTCACAACCATCTTCGCCGCCCTTTGGCTGCTCGCGGGGGTTGCCCTGGCACTCCGGACGGATTCCACTCCGCCGATGCAAGCTGCTTTTCTTGGACCGGCCATCGTCACCAGTTGGTGTTTCCTCGCCCTGTTTGTCTGGCCGACACTCAATCGTTTTCTCAACACCCGCGCCGACCGGTCCCTCGCCGCCGTCGCGTCAGCCGACGAAATCACCGCCCTCATCAATCGACTTCAGGAACTCAACGCAACCGACCCGCAACTCACCCGCGGAAAAACCGCCATCTTCCACCCGATCGCATCCGCCACTGATCGAGCATCCATTTTCCAATGAACCAAATCCCACGCCTCCTCTTCCTCCTCAGCCGTTGGTTCGGCAACACCATCAGCCGCTCGCTTCATTGCCACGTCGGCAAACCGAGATCGACCGCAAGACCGCCCAATTGGTCCTGATCAGAATCAAGCTTCACCTGCCTTGCGCTGGCGCTCTGGAGTCCCGGCTGTGAATTCGGGAAGAGCCCGACAGATCAGCGCGCCCGATCGTCCGCGTGGAGCTCGATCGCGTTGGTATCTCCCGAGACGATCTCGTTGATGAACAAAAACTGGGGCCACCGATAATTCTTGATCCGGAGCAGCGGCAAGTCCTCGCCTCTCGGCTCCTTGAGATTCTCCGAAAACCCGGTAAACACGCGGTCAGGCGCGCCCGATAATTCTCATGATCTGCCACGAACGACGCTTCATCTTCATCCACATTCCGAAAACCGGCGGAAGCAGCCTGACCCGCGCGCTCGGCAATAGCTGGGAGAACCACAAAGACATCGCCCGGTATCGGAAGGAATTGCCGTCGGCCGACTTTGATTCCTTCTTCAAGTTCACCGTCGTGCGAAACCCCTGGGAGCGCCTCGTCTCCGACTATAGTTTCCAAACCCGACTGGGTGGACGCCGCTCTTCCAAGCTTCACGCCTACGACGAGCGCAACCATCTGAGACACTTCCCTTCCTGGCTGGATGCCGTCCTCACCGATCCCCACCACTACCCGGCGAGAGTCTGGGGAGGCTCCGTCTCCCCCCACATTCATCGCTGGAGCCCGCAGGTCGACTGGATCAATCTCGAAAACAATTCCGCGATGGACTTCGTCGGCAAAACCGAAAACCTCGAAGCGGACTGCAATTACCTCGCTCGGAAACTGAACATTGAGTTCCCGGCATTGACCCGCGAAAAGCGTTCGCTTCGGCTCCCGTACGCATCCTATTACACCCCCGAAACCCGCGACCTGATCGCCCGCAAATACGCCGCCGACATCGAAGCTTTCGGCTACCACTTTGACGAATCATCCGCCCCGCCAATTTTGAAAACTGCCGACACCATCCTGCGATCAGCCAAGAGCGTGTTGGGGCAATTAAGCCAACGAAAGGACCGCCGGTAGTTCCGGCAGCACGGGAGCGGTTGTGCCGCCCCTCGAAATTAGATCAGAAGTGTGCCGTTCGGACTGGTATTCCCCCTCACCGATGCCGAACACGAATTTTCCGTAAAATCCCGTTCGCCACCGGGCGCCCAGCGATTTAGACCTAGTCGCATGAGCTTACTCATCACTTGGCTGATCACCTCCCTCGCCGTCTGGGTCACCGCCGCGATCCTCCCGGGTTTTCACGTGAAAAATTTCGGCAGCGCCATTTTGGTCGCCGCCATTTTCGGAATCCTCAACGCTCTGCTTGGCTGGCTGTTTTTTGCCGTGTTCACCATCGCCACTCTGGGCATCGCGTGGCTCCTCGCGTTCATCACCCGATGGATCATCAACGCGATCTTGCTGAAATTCACCGACGCTCTCACGAGCCACCTCAAGATCGATAATTTCGGTTGGGCCCTCCTGGGCGCGCTCGTGATTTCGCTCGTCAGTGCCGGCACTCAGCACCTTCTGGGCGTCTTTCTGACCTGACCAGTGGAATCCTCGGCCAACATCCCATTCCGGAGAGTTCCTCGATCAGCCTCGTCAACGCCGGCATCGAAGCCTTCTCCCGGGCCGCCGCCTTGAGTTTGCAGCGGGGAATCCGGATCAACGTCGTTTCGCCGCCGTGGCTGTGCGAGACCCTCGAATCCCAGGGGCGCGATCCGTCGACCGGCCTGACGGCCTCGGAGGTCGCCAAGGCCTACGCCGCCAGCGTCACCGGATCTTTCACCGGCGAGGTGCTCGACCCTCGCGACCCTGCCTGACCGTTCGGGAGCCATCTCCGGCCCCGCGCCGCGGGTTTGACCCGAGGAAACGTCGGACCTCAACGGGGTCGGCCATTCATCCGATCAATCGGAAAAATTACGCGACTCCACTTCTGAGTCACCGGAAAACGCTCCAGGTAGACGATTCCCACCGCCGTGAAGACGATGCTGTAGAGGATGACCGAATAGATCAGGTTGTCGACGACATCGCCAGCGACCAGCGTCGGCGTCTCCGCCGCCGCGACCGCAAGCACCGCCGCCGCCAGTCCGCGCGGCACCACGAGACTGGTCAGCAATCCTTCCTGCGGCGACTGGAGCGACTTCATCAGGCAAAGCCGCACCGAAGCCAGGCGCGCAAACACGAGGACCGCGACGAACACCACCGCTGGCAGCGAAAACAAATCCTCCGGACGCATACTCAATCCGAGAAACACGAAGAAGAAGGTCTTCAGCAGAAAGACCACTTCCGCAACGAAGTGGGTCTCGTCCGCGCTGTGGCTGGAAACCCTCGAGAGCCTTTCGCCGACCTTCACCGTCCGAAGCTTCCTCGGTAGCGATCCCAGATTCGCCATCGTCATCCCAAACGCCAACGCGGCGATCGGCCCCGAAAACCCGAGAAACTCGCTCAATCCAAAGACGATAAAGATAAACGCCGGCGTCAAAATCATCGAGTTCTTCAACCCCCGCACCCACGACAACCCGTGCGCCCAGACCAGCCCGCCCAGCACTCCCACGACCGCGGCCATCACGAAGGCCTGCATCACCCCGCCCGCAATGTGCCCGAACCCCACGCCATCCAACTTGGTCGCCTCCAACAGCCCCAACGCGATCACCAGCCCCGCCGCCTCACCGATGGCCGATTCCACGGTGATCGTCGTCCGTAATTCCGGTCGAAAACGCAGCCCGTTCAAAAGCGGGATGACGATTGGCGGCGACGGAGCCGCCAGCACCGCTCCCACGAAAAATGCCGACTCCCACGGCAACCCGATCACAAAATGAGCAATCAACGCGACCAGCAACGCCGTCAGCGTGTAAGCCGTCGCCCCCAATCCCAGCGCCCCTTTCAGCGTCGGGCGGACGTCCGCCAGATCAATCTCCAGCCCCGCCTCGAACAGAATCACCGCCAGCGCAATCGCGGTCAAGACCTCCCCCAGAATCCCAAAATCCGCTGGCTCCACCCAGCCCAGCAGCGGCCCGATCAACACTCCAATCCCGATCAACCACAGATTGTCCGGAATCCGATACCGCTTGAAAATGAGCTGAAACGCGTGGGCCGCGATCACGATCGCCCCCAAAAACATGAGTTCCACCGGAACGCTAAAACTCCCAGAACCCTCCGCCATCCCGGACTACATACCGCCAAACTGATCCCCCGGGCAAGACCCCGTAACGACCCCCAGCCCGGCTGATTCCCGGTCGACTGCTGCGCCCGACCAGTCAGCCGGGCTCGTGTCCGACCGGTTCAGCGAATTGCCACAGGCGTGCCCTTGGGAACCAGCGTGTAGAAGGTCGCGGCGTCCCAGTTGGCGAGCCGGATGCATCCGTGACTGCCGGAACGCCCGATGGTTTCCGGCGAGGGCGTGCCGTGGATTCCGATTCCCGGTTTGTTCAAGCCGGCCCGAGAATCCCGACCGGATTGTTCACCCCCGGCGGGATCTGGTGGGCGACGTTCGTGCGTTCTCCGCGATCCAAGACGCCTTCGTCCCAGCGAAACCACGGCCACGGGGCCAGCCCGAAGAATTTTCCAATCCCCCTTCGGCGCTGGATGCGTGCTCGAACCGGGCGTGATCGGGAAGACGGCGAGCAATTTGTCGCCGTCAATCACCCGGAGCTGCCGCTCGTTGGTGTCCACGACCACCCGCCGGGTTGCCGCCTTCGACGGATCAGCCGCGGGATAGGCGGAAGGAAAACTCGCCACCCGCAAGGGCCTCGCCACGTTGGGGAGCTTCACGATTCCTCCCAAGCCGAGCGCATCGACATTCAGCCCGGGATTGAGCCGTCTGACAAAATCCCGCGTCGTGTGAGCGCGCTCGGCGAGGAGCTCGGTGAGGCTGGTGTAGGGCAGGCGAGGCTGTTTGGCCATGGCCTCCGGGGTGGAAGGCACCGTTCCGATCCGTTTCAAATCCTCAGCCGTCACGACATACGTCGTGTAGGGCACGACACCGGAAAAATCCGGATTCCGGCCCATGACCCGCTGATAAATCGTCAACGCTTTGGCCGTAAATTCCCCGTCGCGGCCGTCGACAACACCCGGGCCAAAATTCACCGAATCCAGGAAAATCTGCAGCTGCACGACTCGATCCCGCGACGAAAGTTCCGGCCTCACCGGGGGTTGCTCGACCGTTGCGCAACCGACGAGCGCCATCAGGCCCACCGTGACCGTGGTGGATTTCAGGGAAAATTCAAACATCTCCCCATCGCTACCCCACCAGCCCGGCCGCCGCAATCCCTCGCGTATCGCCAGCCTCGGGCCGTCGAATCCAATTTGACATCTCCACCAAACTCGCCAGCTTGTTCGACGTCAATCGAACTACATCTGACATGTCCCAACTCTTTGATCCCATCCAAATCGGCGACTTCCACCTGCCCAACCGCATCGTCATGGCCCCGCTCACCCGCTGCCGTGCCGGGGAATCCCGGGTGCCCAATGCGTTGATGGCGGAATATTACCGCCAGCGGTCCACTGCCGGATTGATCATTTCCGAAGCAACGTCGGTCATGCCCATGGGGGTCGGCTACCCCGCGACGCCCGGAATTTGGTCGGGTGAGCAAATCGAAGGCTGGAAGCTCGTCACGAGCGCCGTCCACGAGGCCGGGGGTCGAATTTTGCTTCAGCTTTGGCACGTCGGGAGAATGTCCGACCCGATCTACCTCGACGGTCGTCTCCCGGTCGCTCCCAGCGCGATCGCGCCAGACGGCCACGTGAGTCTGATCCGTCCAAAGAAGTCATTCGTCACACCTCGCGCCCTCGACACCGACGAACTTCCGGCCATCATCGAATCCTACCGCCAGGGAGCGGCGAACGCGAAAGCCGCCGAATTCGACGGTGTCGAACTTCACGGTGCCAACGGCTACCTGCTCGACCAATTCCTGCAAGACGGCACGAATCATCGCACCGACGCGTACGGTGGCTCGCTCGAAAGCCGCGCCCGTCTCCTGCTCGAGGTCACCGATGCTGCCATCGAAATCTGGGGCGCCGGGCGGGTCGGCGTGCACCTCGCACCCCGCAGCGACGCCCACGCGATCAGCGACTCCGATCCCGCCGCGACGTTCGGTTACGCGGCGAGCGAACTCGGTAAGCGCGGCATCGCGTTCATTTGCGCCCGGGAGTCCCTCGGCCCGAATCGGCTCGGTCCCCGGCTTAAAGAGATCTTCGGTGGACCCTACATCGCCAACGAAGAATTCACCCGCGAGTCAGCGGAACGGGTCATCACCGACGGCGAGGCCGACGCCGTTGCCTTCGGCAAACTCTTCATCGCCAATCCGGACCTTCCGCGGCGCTTCCAGGAAAAGACCAGCCTCAACGACCCCGACCCAGCCACGTTTTACGCGGAAGGCCCGGGCGGCTACACCGACTACCCCGCGCTCTCCGACTGATCCTCGGCGTAGTCGGTAGATTCCGCAATTTCCTCACCTTCGCGTTCCACCGAACCAATCCTCCTCCTCGCGGATCAGCTTCTCGACCATGCCCTCTCGGTCGTTCAAAAACCGTCGCGTGAGAATGTAGTGATCGGTTTCCTCGTAAGCGATGGGCCGCATGCCGTCTTCGTCGAGCTGGTAAATCGTGGCCTCGGGATAGGCCAGCAGGATGGGCGAGTGGGTTGCGATGACCATCTGCGCCCGGTGCAGCACCAGCCGGTGCATCAAGACGAGCATTGCCAACTGCCGTTGCGGCGACAGCGCGGCCTCGGGCTCGTCGAAAACGTAGAAGCCACCGCCGTTCAACCGGTTGTTCAACAAACTGAAAAACGCTTCACCGTGCGACTGCTCGTGCAGCGACTTCCCGCCGTAGGCAGCCGTCAACGGCTGTCCGCCGTCCGGTCCCTCGTCCAGTTCTTCCAGATTGGTCGCGAGATTGTAAAAACTCTCCGCCCGCAAAAAATATCCGTCGGTCACCCGCGATCCACCGGGATCGAGCCGGATCGCGCTGGCCAACTCCGACTGACTTTCCCGCGTGGCGAATCGAAAATTTCGGCTCCCACCCTCCGGGTTGAATCCCGCGTTGATCGCGATGGCCTCGATCAGCGTCGATTTCCCACTGCCATTCTCGCCGACCAGGAACGTCACCGGCGAATCGAAGCGCAATTCTTCCAGATTGCGCACCGCCGGAATGGAAAACGGATACCCATCCTCCGGCGGACACTCCCGCCAACTCACCCCGCTGTAATAGGTCGCCCGACCGGGCCTCGGTTTTCGCATGCCGGAAAAATAGGCAGCGCCGCCGAATTTGACGATCATTGCCCGCCTATGAAGACCGACCAAGCTCTCGACGCCCTCCGCGACCAACTCCGCCGCCAACGCCGCTCGCTCTCCACCGAGCGCACCTACCTTCAGTGGCTCCGCCGCTACGTCGACTACCTCCGCGACCATCCCAAGCTCCGATCTGCCACCTCCCCCGACAAGATCACCGCCTTTCTCACCTCCCTCGCCTACGCCCGCGGCTCGGCCTCCGGCCAGAATCAAGCGCTCAACGCGCTCCTCTTCTTCTACCAACACGTCCGCGGCGAAGACCCCGGCCCGATCAAAGCCCTGCGAGTCCGCCGTCCCGACACCCACCGGCACGCCCCGACCCGCGAGCAAACTCTCCGACTGCTCCACGCGGTGCGGGACACCCCGAGCTACCCGATCCGGCTCATCGTTCACCTCCTCTACGGCACCGGCCTCCGCCTCAACGAAGCGCTCGATCTGCGGATGAAAGATGTCGAGTTGGACCGAAGCCGTCTTGTCGTGCGCAACGGCAAGGGAAACAAGGACCGCGTCGTGGCCCTGCCCGCCAGCCTTCGTTTCTCCATCGTCGCTCAAATGAAAGCAGCCCGGAAAATTTGGGAAGCGGATCGTTGGAAGGCGATCCCGGTTCCGCTCCCTGATCGGCTCCTGTCAAAATCTCGCCACTGGGAATCCACGCTCGCTTGGTTTTGGCTCTTCCCCGCCGCGACCACCTGCCTCGACCCACGATCCAACCGCCGCGTCCGCTGGCGCTGTCACCCAGCAGTCATCCAGCGCGCCCTGTCGAAAGTTTCGACGACGGCAAGCTTCTCCACCCCGATCACACCGCATCACCTCCGACACGCCTACGCCACCCACGCGCTGGAAAATTCCGCAAACCTCCGTGCCCTCCAGCTCGCCCTGGGCCACAAGTCGCTGGAGACCACCCAAGGCTACCTCCGCTCCGACGCCCTCGATGTCGCCAGCCCCCTCGACACCCTCGGATCGACCTCCCTCGATTCCCTCCCGTGATTCCCGCCGAACGGACACTCCTGCCGTCGGCCGCAACCTGACGAGCACCCGACGGCCACCCCAAATGGACCGCCGGATGCCCCGGTCCGCGTCTAGCGCGATTGAAAAACCATCTCGAAAAGCCCGGCCGTCTGGGCCGACGTCGGCTCCAGAGCCTTCTGCTTCGATGAAAAATAACTGCCCGACCCCACGACCAGGGTTAACGCGATTACCACAAGGCCAATGGTCGCCATGGGACTCGTCGCGACGCTTCCTCCGGTTGTTTCGATATCAGTCATAGTTTTCATGGTGGTTGGGTTGTTTGAATTGGGCCGAGCCGATTGTTGCGCTCTCCACAACTCCGGTTGCATAAGCTGCTACCGTGCCAAGATTCCAGACTTGGAAAATTGAATGGATCAGTTGGCTCCTGGGAGAATGCGCTCAAGCAGTGTTGGGACTTGGGACGTCGGCTGGAACTCCTGCCCGCTTCGCTCGTGGGAAACCATGCTCCCGGCGGCGATGATGATCGCGATGACCCCTACGAAGACCAACATGGTCAGCATCGGATGAGATCCGGCAATTCCCTCGGGTCGAGTTGTTTCTGAAGCTGCACTCATAGTTTTTAGTCAGTTTTCAGCGTCGACTCCGGCGCTCTTTGTTGAAGATTACGAATCTGACCTTAACTGAGAAGCAAATCGCCAAGCAATCCAAAAGTTCTCCTAAATAAACTTGGGAGCCAACTATGTTCCTGAAATTCAACTTCGCCAACGCGCCCAGGTGAAACTTTCCGAGCGCTTCATGGGCTCCCCTCGTTCCCGGCTCAGACTCCAACCGAAATTCCCGGAAGCTCTCACGCAAATCGCTGGCGATCACCCCGCGCAAGACCGCCTCTCGGCCCGCCAGACCGAGGGCGAGGTCCCGGTTCGTTTCTTGAATTCGGCGGAAAGGTGGTAGCCGGAATTATACCCGGTTCGTTCGGCGATTTCCCCGAGCGTGAGCGACGAGCCCCGCAGCAGAATTCGGACCTGCCGCAAGCGGAGCTCGAGCAGGTAGTCTTTGGGCGATAACCCGGTCGAAGCCTTGAAGACGCGGCGAAGATGGGAGTCGGCGATTCCGAGTTCGCGCGCCACGTCCCGGATGCGCAACGGCTCCTCGAAGCGCTCCAGGAAGAGCCGCTTCGCCTTCCTCACGACGTTCTGAACGTGGGTCGTCGGCTGGCGGTTGGTGTCTCGGGACGCCGCGAGGGTCGCGAGGATCTGCAACGTGGCCGCCGCCAACTGCCCGGCGAATCCCGGGGCCTGCGTCCGCGCGAGCTCGTGGCAGGACCTCATCAATTCGGAGACGTCCGAGGCCGCAACCAGCGGAAAGACGGGAGCCCTCACACTCAGCACGCCGTCGGCCCGAAGTCGTTCGGGAATTTCCCCCTCGAATTCGATCCAAGCCTCACTCCACCCCGTCCCGCGATCCGGAGCGTACCGGTGCCACACCCCCGGAAACAGCACGAACACCGCCCCCTCCTCGATTCGCCGACGACCGCTGTCCCGCGTCTCGAGCCAACCCGCCCCACGCCGGACGCTCAGCACCTGGAAACAATCCAGTGTCCGACCCCGCTCCCAGGTGAACAAGTGATCCGCCGGGTGACGAAGCGCGGTCGATGGATAGTCCGAACCCGGCGGCGTGCGGACGAACCCGGTCGACGTCACCGCCAACCCCCACGCCGATCCCGTTGCCGCCAGCGGGAGGTAGGTGAAGGAATCTTCCATGACGCTTGATCGTCGATTTGCCCGGGATTCGAACAAATCGCGAATGAGCGTTTTTAATATCGAAAACCGCGTTTGTCCAATTCCCGAGCTGGTCGCAGTTGCTATTCTTTCACCCCCAATTCAACTCCCCACCCCGCTCCCATGACATCCTCCTACCAATACGCGAAAGAGAATTACGCCGCCGTCGGCGTCGACACCGAACGAGCACTGAAGCGCCTCTCGACCATTCCGATTTCCCTCCATTGCTGGCAGGGCGACGACGTCGCGGGCACGGAATCGCCCGACGGAGAACTCTCGGGCGGCATCCAGGCAACCGGTAACTACCCGGGCAAAGCGCGCAACCTCGAGGAACTCCGCGCCGATCTGGACCAAGCGCTTTCCCTCATCCCTGGTCATCACCGCCTCAATCTCCACGCCTGCTACGCCGACCTCGATGGAAGAAAGATCGAACGCAATGAATACACCGTTGAGCAATTCCAGAGTTGGATCGACTGGGCCGCCGAGCGGGAGATGGGAATGGATTTCAATCCCAGCTACTTCTCCCACCCGCTCGCCGCCGATGGATTCACGCTGAGCAGCGCCGACTCGGGCATCCGAAAATTCTGGATCGAGCACGGCATCGCCAGTCGCCGAATCGCCGCCGAGATCGGCCGACAACTCGGCTCCCCCGCCGTCACGAACGTCTGGATCCCCGACGGCTACAAGGACCTACCGATTGATCGGAAGGCCCCGCGCAAGCGCCTGGAAAGCGCCCTCGACGAGATCTTTGCCGAGACTCTCGACCCGGCTCACAACCTCGACGCCGTCGAGTGCAAACTCTTCGGCATCGGGTCCGAATCCTACGTCGTTGGTTCGCACGAATTTTACATGGGCTACGCCGTTACCCGGCAAAAACTTCTGTGTCTCGACGCGGGTCACTATCACCCGACAGAAAGCCTGGCCGACAAAATCTCGTCCGTCCTCCAGTTCGTTCCGGAGATCCTGCTGCACGTCAGCCGCGGGGTTCGTTGGGACAGCGACCACGTCGTCCTCATGGACGACGCCACCCGCGCCATCGCGGAAGAACTCGTGCGCAACGACTTCCTCGATCGCACGCACGTCGGACTCGACTTTTTCGACGCCAGCATCAACCGCATCGCCGCGTGGGTCATCGGAACGCGCAACGCCCTCAAGTGCCTGCTCGCCGCCCTGCTCGAACCCACCGGGCACCTCCGTCAGCTCGAAGCGGATGGCGATTTTACCTCGCGATTGGCGATCCTGGAGGAATGCAAAACGCTGCCCCTCGGCGCAGTCTGGGACGAATATTGCCTCCGCCGTGACGTCCCAATCGGCCCCCGTTGGCTGGACGAAGTCAAAACCTACGAGCACACTGTCCTCTCGAAACGCTCCTGACCGCCCGCATCCAACCAATCGAAAATCCAAATTCGAAAATCGAAAATTCAAAACTCATGCCCACCGCTCCCGACACCGAACGCCAGATCGAACTCGACTTCCTGCGCGCCACCGAAATTGCCGCTCTCAACACCCTCGCCTGGCTCGGCAAAGGCGAGAAGGAGGCCGCTGATCTCGCAGCCTGCGACGCCATTCGCGGCATGTTTGACCTCATGGACATGCGGGGCGAAATCGTCATCGGCGAAGGGATCAAGGACGAAGCGCCCGGTCTGTTCGTCGGCGAAAAAGTCGGCACCTGGCGCGACGGCGCGCCGCGCTTCGAAATCGCCCTCGACCCCGTCGACGGAACCACCAACGCCAGCAAAGGCATGCCAAATTCCCTGAGCTGTATCGCCGCAGCCCTCCGCACCGACGAGGGCGACGGAGCCGCTTGCCTGCAAGACATTCCGGCTTTTTACATGAAAAAATTGGCCTACCCCCTGGCCGTCCGCCAGGCCTGGATCGAGGATAACTCCCTCCCGATCGACATCGACGCCCCCATCGAGGAAGTGATCGACATCACGGCAAAAATCCTCGGCAAGGAAGTCCGCGACGTCGTCGTCTGCGTGCTCGACCGCCCGCGGAACGAGGACCTCATCGACGCCGTCCGGCGCAAGGGTGCCGCCCTTCGCATGATCGTCGACGGCGACATTTCCGCCGCTCTCGCGCCGGCCATGCTCACGTCCGGCATCGATCTCTACGCCGGGATCGGCGGCACCCCGGAGGGCATTCTTTCCGCCGCCGGGCTCCGCTGCCTCGGCGGTGGCATGCGGGCAAAAATCTGGCCCCGCGACGCCGAGGAGCGCGCCTCCCTCGTCGAAGCCGGCTGGGGCGACCGCATTGACAAGCAATTCATGTCCCGGGACCTCGCGCGCGGCGAAAACCTCGTCTTCGCGGCGACCGGCATCAGCCAGAGCCCGCTCATCCGAGGAGTCAAAGTCCGCGGCTCCATCGCGACGACTTACTCCGTTCTCATGCGCGCCCGCAGCGGAACGGTTCGCTTCATGGAAACCCACCACAACCTCCGCCGCAAAACCATTCACCTCCGCTCAACCCAGAGCGAATCCTCGGTCTGAGCCTCCGGCAAGGTGACCGCCCACCGATTCCACCCATCGCAATCCCAGCACCCCGCTACTCGATGAGCCATCCATCCCCCCCCGAAACACACGACGTATATCGATTTGCCCGAGGCGAAGCCGACGGCGACGGCAGCATGAAGTCCCTGCTCGGCGGCAAGGGAGCCAACCTCGCCGAGATGACCCGCATCGGCCTCCCGGTGCCCCCCGGATTCACCATCTCGACCGAGGTCTGCACCCACTACTACGAGAACGACCGCGTCCTCCCCGAGGCCCTCGCCGCCGAGGTCGACGCGAGCCTCGCCCACGTCGAAACCGCCACCGGCAAAGCTTTTGGCAGCCCGGAAAATCCCCTCCTCGTCTCCGTCCGCTCGGGTGCCCGCGAGTCCATGCCGGGCATGATGGATACCATCCTCAACCTCGGGATGAACGACGTCACCGTCGAGGTGATCGCCGAAAAGACCGGAAACCCGGGCTTCGCGTGGGACAGCTACCGCCGCTTCATCCAGATGTACGGCGAGATCGTGCTCGGCATCGGGGCCGCTCCCGGCGAGCACCACGAACCCTTTGCCGCCATCCTCGAGGCTCTTCGCCGCCGGGTCGGAGCGACTGACAACTCCGGCCTCACCGTCGAAAATCTTAAGGAACTCGTCGGCAAATTCCAAGCGCTCGTCCTTGAACGCACCGGTCAGGAGTTTCCGCAGGACCCCCGGGATCAGCTCTGGGGTGCCATTGGCGCCGTCTTTAATTCCTGGCAGAACGACCGGGCGAAAGTCTATCGGCGCAAATACGGGATCCCCGCCGCGTGGGGCACCGCCGTCACCGTCCAGACCATGGTCTTCGGCAACATGGGCGACCAAAGCGCCACGGGCGTCGCCTTCACCCGCGACCCCGCCACCGGCGAAAACGTCTTCTACGGCGAATACCTCATCAACGCCCAAGGCGAAGACGTCGTCGCCGGCATTCGCACCCCCCACGCGATCGCCCAACTCGCCGACGAGATGCCCGCCGCCCACAAGCGGCTCACCGAGGTCCGCAACACGCTCGAAACCCATTTCCGCGACATGCAGGATGTCGAGTTCACCGTCGAAGAAGGCGAACTCTACCTTCTCCAGACTCGCAGCGGCAAACGCACCGGCCCCGCCGCCATCCGGATCGCCACCGAGTTGGTCGATGCCGGGATTATTTCCAAGGAGGAAGCCGTCGCCCGCGTCCCCGCCGATTCCATCGCCCGCGTCCTGACACCCATTTTCGACCGAGCCGAGGTCGCCCGGGCCACCCGCATCGCGCAAGGCCTGCCAGCCGGACCCGGAGCCGCCAGCGGCCGGATCGTCTTCAACTCCAACCGTGCCGCCGACCTCGCGGACACCGGCGAACCCGTCATCCTCGTCCGCATCGAGACGTCGACCGAGGATCTTCGTGGCATGATCGCCGCCGAGGGCATTCTCACCGCCTGCGGTGGCGTCTCGTCCCACGCAGCCCTCGTCGCCCGCCAGATGGGCAAGGTCTGCGTCTGCGGCGCGAGCAAGCTCGAGATCGATTACGCCTCGCGGAGTCTCCAGGCCGACGGCGTCACGGTGCGCGAGGGCGAGTTCCTCTCAGTCGACGGCACGACCGGCCAAGTCTACGCCGGACAGGTCAAGACCTCGCCGTCCGAGGTCATCCAGGTCCTCATCGATCAAACTCTCGACCCCTCCGACAGCCCCACTTTCCAAAACTTCGAGCGTCTCATGGGGTGGGCTGACGAGTTCGCCCGCATGGAGGTCCGGACGAATGCCGACACGCCTCAGCAGGTCGCCACCGCCCTCGCGTTCGGTGCCCGCGGCGTCGGACTCTGCCGCACCGAACACATGTTCTTCCAGGACGACCGCATCGTCGTGATGCGCGAGATGATCCTCGCCGCCAGCACCGAATCCCGCCACGCCGCGCTCGACAAGCTCCTCCCCTACCAACGCGACGACTTCGTCGGCATCTTCCGCACGCTCGCCGGTCGCCCCGCCACCATCCGCCTGCTCGACCCGCCGCTCCACGAATTCCTCCCGCACGAGACCGTCCAGCAAAAGCGCCTAGCCGCCAGCCTCGGCGTCTCGCTCGACTACGTCACCAAGCGCCTCGGCGAGTTGCACGAATTCAATCCCATGCTCGGCCACCGCGGTTGCCGACTCGGCATCGTCTACCCGGAAATCTCCGAAATGCAGGCCCGTGCCATCTTCGAAGCCGCCGCCGCCGTGCAGAGCGAAGGCATCGCCGTGCACCCCGAGATCATGATCCCGCTCGTCGGCTACCCGAAGGAGCTCGAACTCCAGACCGAACTCGTCCGCCGCATCGCCGCGCGACGTCGCCGCCGAGACCGGGCAGAAATTCGACTACCTCGTCGGCACCATGATCGAGGTCCCTCGCGCCGCTCTGGTCGCCGACAAAATCGCCGAGCACGCCGAGTTTTTCAGCTTCGGCACCAACGATCTCACGCAGACCACCCTCGGGATGAGCCGCGACGACTCCGGCACGTTCCTTCCGCACTACCGCGAGAGCCGACATCGTCGCCAACAACCCGTTCGCCGTCATCGACCCCGACGGCGTCGGCGCCCTCATGCGGATCGCCATCGACGGCGCCCACCGGACGCGTCCCGACATCAAACTCGGTCTCTGCGGTGAGCACGGCGGCGAACCCGCCAGCGTGAAATTCTGCGACGAGCTGGGCTTGAACTACGTCAGTTGCTCACCCCTCCGCGTCCCCGTCGCGCGCCTCGCCGCCGCCCAGGCCGCGTTGGCCGTCCCGGCGGAATAGGAGAGCCTTCAGGTCCCGAAAAACCGATCCCCGGCGTCCCCGAGTCCCGGCACGATGTAACCCCGTTCGTCCAATCGCTCGTCCAACGCCGCCAGGACGATCGGCACGTCCGGGTGAGCCGCAGTCACTCGCGCCACCCCCTCGGGAGCACCCAGCAAACACACCAACCGCAGCTCCCGACACCCCTCGCGCTTGAGCTGATCGAGCGCGTGCACCGCACTGTTGCCAGTCGCCAGCATCGGATCCACCACCAGCACGGTCGCGTCCTCCACCCCCGGCGGCATTCGGAGAAAATACGGCTTCGGCTCCAGCGTCTCCTCATCGCGGGCCATCCCGACGTGACCGATCCGCGATCCCGGCAGCACCTGCAGCAGCGCGTCGGCCATTCCGAGCCCGGCCCGTAAAATGGGAACGATCACGACCTCCCGGTCCAACCGATGACCCGCACACGTCGCCATCGGGGTCTCGATTTCCACCGGGACCTCCCCCGCGCCCCGCAATGCCTCGTATCCCGCCAACACCCCGAGTTCGCCCAACGTCCGTCGGAACAATTCCAACCCAGTCTCGCGATTTCTCAAGCGCCCGATTTTCTCCCGCACCAGCGGATGATCAATGACCTCGCAACCCATGGCCGCTGACGCTACCAGACGCCGTTCTGGAACGTGTCATTCAAAATTCGGAATTCCGATCCTGTTGAGCCGAGAGTGGCGGGCATTGAACTAAAGGCCAGAATCGTGGCATTTGCGGGGAGCCGTCGTTCCGCAGCGTCATCATTTTTGCATCAAGATGAACCGAAGGCAACTCGCCCCCCGAAACAACAGATGGCTTCCTGTTATTGACTGCCGGGGACGGAGCAAACCCGGACAGACACGGTTTTGCTTCGTTTCTGTCCGGTTTTTCTCAGGCCCCGACACGAAATTCGGTGTGAGCGATAAAACGACTTCAAACGGTAACTTCGCTGGTGGCTCCTACAGCACCACCGGAGGAACAATTGCTGTCGCCCAATCCAGCAATTCGACTGTGAACATGGAAATCTCCGGTAATACAACTTTCTCCACGACGCAAAACTGGTTCATGAGCGATGGCACCGCTGCCACGTTGAACATGAACGTGATCGGCGAGGATTTCACAATCTCTCAACAGAAAAACCGAGACTTTCAAACTGGAGGCGGAAGCGGCTCATTTTTCAACCTGAGTCTGACGCTGGACGCTACAGGCTTCGGAGATTTCTCCATTGGCGGTTGGGATAAACTTGCTGGTGTAACGAACAATCTGACCGTCGATGCCACCGGTTCCTTGGAACGGGTGATGTTCTCCTGATTTCAGGTGGAGACTACAATTTTACCGGGTTCTTTGATAGCACCTCCATTCTCGGGATTGGATTCACTGAAATCAGACCGGGAGCCGAAGGTGAGGATCTCTACTTGGTCGCCCCCGCCGTTCCGGAGCCTAATGCCTTCGCACTCATCGGCCGCAGCGGTGCCGCGCTGGTCCTCCTTCGCCGCCACAATCGGCTGTAATCAGACGAAGATAACTTCAGCTTCCAGCGGGCTGTGGAAAGTAATCTCGACGGCCCGCTTTTTCTTCGTCAGGGATGCCGTGATGCGCGTTCGAAGAAGCGCTCGCTCGACCGCCGACGTCGGAGAAACTTTCTACCGGTCGTCGCGGCAGACGCGGATCGAACAGATGTCGTGGGGGACAAACTCCACGATCCCATCCTCAAGCAGGACGCCATCGGACTCGACGGCGGAGGTTCGAACCGCCTGCCAGCCTTCGGCCAATTCCAGCCGCGCCTCGCCGCGTTGCCCGCGGGTTTCGTGAAGGCGCAGGATGAACCCATTCCCGTCATCAGCAGGTTTGGCCCATGCCGGAATCAAGGTCTCTCCGCCGGAGATTCCTTGAATCACGGGAGAAATCCCAGCCCGAGCATCGAGCAGCGGCGTGAAAAGCCAATCGGCCAAGGCCGCGGGTTGATGCCGCCGCGACTGATCCAGCCCGCCCCACGCCAGCGCCAGTTCGAAGCGGTGCGAACCCAGATCGCTGAATTCGTGCGGATAGTCGCGGTCGCGCAGTTCGGGGTTGCGGCGGGCATCGGTCACAAACGCGCTCCGCAGGAGACTGACGTGCATCATACCATCGCGACAACCGAAGCCGTAGCGGTCCTTGGCGATGACGGCCAACCCGGCCGACTCGCACTCGTCCGCGACGAGGACCCAGCGGCTGGCGGGCACCTCGAACTGAGCGTCCGCGCCAATCGTGCTTTCGATCTGGGGACGAAGCGCACTCCCGAAGGGCGCACCAAATCGCGCGTCCCGCCCGGAATACCCGGTCGGGAAGAGCGCCTGTAACAGGTGAGACTCATCCTGCCAATCGATCACGTAGGTGACGTTTAGAACCGGCTCACCCACGCGGACTCGGTAGCCGATCCGGGCTGAACTGCTCGCGGTCAGCGGCAGTTCGAACTCGATCCGCGCCGTGAGTCCGTCGCATTCGCTGCTCAACAGGCGAGCAAGGCCAATCGGCTCGACCGGATTCGCCATCGTTTGGCGGTCAATGTCCCAAGCTCCGAAATTCAAAGGGTGATCCGGGTAGATTCGGAGTTGGTTCAATGGCTGGCGGATCTCGACAGACTTGCCATCGAACTCCAGTAATTCGATTTCCCCCCCTCGGTGAACCGCGCTTCGACCCGGTCGGAGCGCAACGTCAGCCCGTCAACGGAACAAATCGTTTCAACCGCCGTCGCCTCACCCCAATTGCCCGTCGCCAACGCGGGCACGGTGAGTCTTTGCATCGCCCCGTCCTGAAGACGGGCCGCCTCGATGGCGTAGGCGTGGGGATTGAAGCAGAGTCCGGCGTCGTCGCCAGCGAGCAGGTCGACCGTTCTTTCGTCAGCCGCGACTGCGGCCCGGTCGAGGTCCGGGACTTCCTCATCGTAGACCTCGTGGACGCTGCTGCCGGGGATGAAGTCGTGAAACTGCGCGAATACGAGGGTCTTCCAAAGCTCCTCCGCCGCAGCATCCTGACCGGTCGCCACCGCCGCCGCTTCGAGCCGCTGCAGGGACCGCTCGAGGTTGCGGAAAGACTGTTTCAGCGCAGCCTGGGTCGTCTGCACACCACGGTGGAACTCGAGGTAGATCTCTCCGTGCCAAATTGGGAGTGCGTCGGGGTTCATCCGGTCGAAAAACTCGTCGATGCGGCCCCACTGGGTCGGAGGCACGCCTTGGATCTCCCCCAGCCGCCGCACCCGCTCGCACATTTCCTCCGTCGGCCCGCCGCCGCCGTCACCGTATCCGACGGGCACAAGCGACTCCGGGTGGACGCCGGCTTGTTGGTGGGAGAGCGTCGGCTCGACGATTTCGTCGATTGCCGTCGTCGTATTGTAGCAATTGGCCAGCAGGCTGTGGAGGACGTGCGCGGTCACCTCCGTGCCGTCGTTGCCCCGCCACCGGAAACTACTGAACGGAAAGTGCGTCGAGTTGCTCCAAGCCTGCTTGGTGGTAAAGAAATACTCCGCGCCCGTTTCCCGCATCAGCTTCGGGAGACAGCCAGTGTAGCCAAAGACGTCCGGCAGCCAGACAACGCGGCTATGGCTGCCCGTCAATTTCCGGAATCCCTCCTGCCCGATCAGCAGGCTCCGGAGAAGCGCCTCGCCACAGGCCAACTGCGTGTCGCTCTCGACGTACATCGCGCCGCAGGGCTCCCAACGTCCGTCGGCAATGCGGGCGCTGACGTGCTCCATCAGTTCCGGAGAGTGCCGCTCGACCGCCTCGTAGCTGGCGGGTTGGGAATAGCCGAAATGGAATTCCGGAAACTGCTCCATCAGCCGGTTCGCGGTGGCGAACGAATGGACGGCCTTGGTTTCACCAACGCGCCGAGGCCAGAGCCAGACGAGGTCGATGTGGGCGTGCCCGGTCAGCGTGACGCTCATCGACGGATCCCCGCCCTCCAAGCGCCGCCGCACCTTCACCAAATCGTCCGCGATCCCCTCGGCCCCACCGCGGTCGTATGCGTCCGCGATCCGGTCCAGCTCGGCAAAAATGAACCGAGCCTCGGGGCTCAGCCTGAGCAGCGGTCGGCGAAAACGCTGCCCATTGACCACGTCCGCCGGGTCGAATCCATCCCGCTGAGCGAGATAAACCGCCAAATCGAGCAGGACCTGAAAATCGATGAGCACCTGCCAGGCCACTTCATCCCGTCGCGCCGGAAACGCGCCTTCCAGCCGACTCCCCTCGGCGTCGATCCCGGTCGCGTCCGGGTGCCAGATCGCGCTCTGACAGCAAATCGCCTCGACCGCCAGCTCCGCGCCGGACTCGGGCAGCCGCGTGTAGCGATGCGCCACATCGAATCCCGACCACGGCACCCCGTCGACGTAAAGCGTCGCCTCACCTTGATCGCGCCAGAAAAGAAACAGCCATTGCTCGCAATCCGGAGAATCCAGCCGAAACCAGCGCTGCTCAAAAATCCGCCCCCAGTGAGTCGGGAGCGTCGCGAGCGTCTCGGCCTGCGACCAGTCGAGATCCCGGTAATTTCGGTGCTCCCGCGTCGCCGGCAACGCGACCATCTTCAATGGCTCGCTCGAAATTTTCCAAATGCTGGCCCGCATTCGGCGAGCGACCTCGGCGAGGCGGGGGGGATCAGTTGGGTGAAGGGAGTTTTTGGGATGCTCATGCTGTTGAGGAAACAATTCGGAGTCTCGCGGTAGAGGCGGTAGAGTAGGGAAGGAAGTCAGGCGCACCCGACTTTCCTTCCCCCTCGTCAAACCGGACGGGCGGATTTCCCGCATCCAGCTTTCGCAGGACGTTATTGTGCGAAGCATTCACAGGTAGATGAGTCCCATCTTGTCGAGTTGAGAGTGGCCGGAGGTGCCTTTGGCGGGTCGCCACGCCCGCTGGCTGCGGCGGCGAAGATGCCGCGCCAGACGTTCCCGCACGAAGCGGTTTGTCGCCCGAAAGGCCGTCCGGCTGTAGCCCGCACGGTAGTAGTTGGACCACCCTTTGAGGTGGCGGTTGATTTGCCCGATCAACTCGGGCAAAGGCGTGAAGCTGCGTTTCCTGTTGATGATCTCCCGCAGTTTCTCGCGCTCACGCGCGAGCGACTGCTTCGAGGGATGCATGTTCCAATAACGCTTCTCCCGCCCGTGCAGATCTCGATCCAACCGGAAGCTGTAGCCCAGGAAGTCGAGCCTCTCGCCCTGCTCGCGCAGGTCGATCACTCGGGTCTTCTCGGGGTTGATTTTAAGCCCCAGCCAGTCTTCGATCTTCACTCCAATGAACCTCTGAAGGTCATCGCCCATGTAACGGGCCATGACCACAAAGTCATCCGCGTAGCGAACCAGAACAGCTTTGGCCCAGTGGGCCGGGCCGTCCTTGGCGTGGAACGCGTGGTCGAACCAGTGCAGGTAGATGTTCGCCAGTAGCGGCGAACCGAGCCGCCGGGAGGCGAGCGAGATCGACTGCCGCAGGCAGGGCGAAGCCCGAATGAGCGGGAGCGAATGAGTCAAATCACTCCTCCCTGCGGCGTTCCCTGCCGATTGCGTTTGCGGGTAACTCTGCCTTTTCCGTCCCTCTCCTCCACCGGTGCGTTGAGCCATTGCTCGATCAGTCGCAGAACACTTCCATCCACCACGCGCATCCGCACGCAAGCCATGAGCTTATCGTGAGGAATGCTGTCGAAATAGGCTTCCAAGTCCGCATCATAGACCTCACAACGGCCTTGGATCAGGTTTTCTCCAATGATGTTCAGGGCGTCGTGCGCACTCCTTCCGGGTCGAGACCCGTGGGAGCAATCCAGAAAGTCCGACTCGAAAATCGGCTCCAGAATCAAGCGCACTGCCGCTTGCACCACCCGGTCACGGAGGTTCGGGATACCCAGCGGTCTCATCTTCCCGTTGGCTTTGGGTATATACACCCGCCGCACCGCTCCGGTGCGGTAGGTCTTTTCCTTCAGCTCTCGGGCCACCTCGGCGAGGAACTCCTCCTCGCCTTCTCGCTCGACCTGTGTGATCGAGACTCCATCGACTCCCGCACTGCCACCGTTGGCGCGGACTTGCGCCCACGCCGCCAGCAGTGTCTCGGGATCACTCACCAACCCGTAAAGGCTGTAGAAGCGATAGGGTGCAGGACAAAAATCTCTGAAAAAGCATTTTAGCGAGGTATTTTTACTGCCAAAGTATATGCGTTTACATATACGCTTGATTAATGAACCCAAATACCGCACCTCGTGCCATCCTTGATCAAATCGCGGCCATCGACCGCATGGAGCGAGGAAAGCTCTCGGTGATCCGTCAAGGCCAGAGCGGATCTTACTTCAATCTCCAGCGTAGGGAGGGTGGGCGAAACGTGACCGAATACGTCCCGGCCGATCAGGTAGCCCAAGCCCAGGAGAACATTGATGCCCATCATCGCTTCCAGTCTCTTGTCGGCGAGTATGCGGACTTGATCACCGCGCAGAGCAGGCAGGATCGCAAGGCCGGGGCTAAAAAAAAACGCCCGACCCAAGCGTCTGCCTCGCCCAGGAAGCGGAAATCCAAGACCTGATCGCCGCGTTCCGCAGCAAAGAGCCAGCCGGAACTGCCGTCGCCGAGTTGGAAGTCCTCGTGCGCACAGCCATCTTCAAACCGGCCAACGAACTGGTGGCCATGCTCCTGCAGCAAGCCGCCGAGCGCATTGACGCGGCCTACCTCCCCAAGCCCGGCGAACAAGCCAAGGGGCGCGAGGTTCTCATGGTCCAGGGCATGTTCGGCTCCTTCGCGCTGCTGCGCCAATACTACTACCATCCCGGGAAAAGATGCGGCCACTTCCCGGCCGATTCGGCCCTCGGTCTGGAAGGGGCCTACACCCCCGCCCTGGCCCGGCTCATCTGCCTGGAGGGAGCGGATGAAAGCAGCTTCCAGCAGGCTTGCTTCCACCTCGCGGAAACTGGCGGCATCTCCGTCTCCGAGCGCCAGATCCAGCGTGTGGTTGGCCGCACGGGCGAGTGCGCCGTGGCGTGGCAAAAACGAGAATCGGCCCCCGGCCCCTGCGAGGCCAGGATCCTCTACGTCAGCGCGGACGCCACCGGAGTGCCCATGCGCCGGGAAGAGCTCGCTGGCCGCAAAGGCAAAGCCCCCGACGCAAAAGCCAAAACCCGCATGGCCACGCTCGGTTGCGTCTTCACCCAGACCAAAGAAGATGACCAAGGTCGCCCCCTGCGCGACCACGACTCCACCACCTACCTCTCCGCCTTCCAGAGCCCCTCGGACTTTGGAATCAGCCTGCGTCGCGAGGCCATTCGGCGCGGCTTGTTCTCGGCCCCGGAAACCGTCCTGCTCATCGACGGAGCCCCCGGCTTGGAAAAGCTCGGGCACGACTATTTTCCGGATGCCGTCCAAATCGTGGACTTCTACCACGCCATGGAACACCTCCAGACCCTGATCGAAACCCTCTGGGGCAAAGCGGAGCAGGCCCGCAACAAGCGCCGCAGACATCACTGGAAAAAACTCCTCGCTCACGACGGGGTCGAGCGCATCATCAAGCAGGCGCGCCAGAAAGCCCTCCTTCGCGGCAATGTGGCACAGGTGGAAACCGCCTTGGGCTACTTCGTGAACAACATCCCGCGCATGCAATACGGAACCTTTCGGGCCAGAAAATACTTCATCGGCTCCGGAGTCGTCGAAGCCGGCTGCCGCTCACTCATCGGAAAGCGATGCAAGCAATCGGGCATGTTCTGGGGCGAGCCTGGCGCGGACAAAGTCCTCGCCTTCCGGTGCATCCATGCCAGCCGCAGAACGGACTCGTTCTGGAAATACCGCCTCAACTCACGCGCCGCTGAGAACGACACGCTCCCCCTCGCCGCATGATTTGAAGATTTTTGTCCTGCACCCAAGGCGATATCTCTTCTCCTGTTTGGCTTTCGCACTCAGGTTGCTGTCGCTTCGCTCCACCCCTTCGGGGCTGCCTGTCGGCAGGCTGTCTCCCTTCGGTCGGCTCGCTCGCCTGTCCCGGAGTCTCGGCGGCAGCGCAGCTTCCCTCACGCTCAGCTCCTCCTTCGCCTGTTCTGTCGTAGGTTGAATTTTCATCCTTCCAATCAGCTCCAGTTCTCTTTGAGTCCGCTTCGTTCCTGCCAAGGCCCCTTCGCTCAACGGGCGTTACCCCGCTTCACCACTACTATGGGCCTCTCCGACTCCCCTGCCCCCAACGCGCACCTTATGGATTCGGCGCTCGTCTTACCCCGCATCTCGCGGGACTGGTGGCAGGGGTCTCCCAGCCTGCTCAACCCAACCTTCCCTGCGCGCTGCCCTCTTCCACCCCGGAGAGCCCCGCCACTGCGCTTAAACGTCGCTTCATGGCGGGTATCAGGCTTCGGCTTCTCTGAGAGATTGGCCACTCTCACTTTGCGTAACGAGGCTGTTTCAGGTTCGCTTGCGCTACGGCTCACAGGTTCGGTCCACGGAGCTTCAGCGCCAAGATTACTCCCGGCCCTGTCCGCTTCTCTACATGCTGGACGTTCAGTTTGCATGATGAACACTTTTCAGTTCATTGGTTTGGTTGACGGTGCTGGCGCACCAGAGGCGCAGAGATCTTTAATTCATTGTTTCTCTCCGCGTGAAACTCACCCAAACAACCTTCGCAAATTCTCCTCCACGATTCCGGCCAATTCCCCCACCGGCATTCCACGCAGCTCCGCCAAGCCCTCGTAGGCCACGATCAAATTCCCCGGGTGATTGATTTCGCCGCCGCCAAATCGATCCAACTCAGCCGGCAGCGGCATCGACGGCGCGTCGGTCTCGACCAGCAGCCGATCCAACGGCAATTCCCGAAACGTCTCCGCCTTCGCCCGCGCGGACTCCCCGCCAGGAACGAACCCGCGAACGAAAAATACCCGCCACGCTTCGCCAATTCCCGCGCGATCTCGAGCGATCCACCGAACGCATGAACCAAAAATCCGCGTCCCGGCAACGCCGAGTCGCGCATCACCTCCGTCAGCGCACCCCACGCCCGGAGGCAATGAATCGTCACCGGCAATCCCCGCCGCGCCGCCTCACCAAGTTGCCACCGAAACACCTCCACCTGGTCCGCAAAATTCTCCGTCTCCTTCCAGCGATCCAGCCCGATCTCTCCGACCACGCCGCCCGCGTCCCATCGCGCCGCCAGTCGCTCCCGCCATCCGGGCGACCGGTCATTCACCTTCCACGGGTGCAACCCATAGCTCGGTCGCACCCACGAAAAACGCTCGCCGAGCGCCGCGACCGCGTCCCAGTCCGCCTCCTCCGTTCCGTTGACCACCATCGCCGCGATCCCGGTCTCACGGACCAGGCAGACTCGATGGAATCCATTCGCTCCGCCAGGTCGGGAGCCTGCAGGTGATTGTGCGCGTCGAAGAGCTTCACCGCTCTCCCGCAGCGATGGCGCGAATCCGTTTCGCAACTTGATCCAACCCGTTGGCCCGGGTCGGCGAAATGATTTCCAGAATCCCCAATCCAGCCAGCAGCGAGAGATCCAGCGTCTCGACGTCCTCCGCCGATTCGCTGTCAGCCACCTCGCACAACGCGGATGCCAGCCCGCCCACGACCTGCGAATCCGCCGCGATTCGCAGACGGACCTGATCCTCGACGACTTCGCCAGCCAGCCACACCCGCGAAACGCAGCCCGGCACGAGCGCCTCGTCGCGACTCTCCCGCTCGGCGAGCGGCTCCAGCCGCGGGCGCCGGGCGACCACCGCCGCCAGACGCTCCTGGCGGTCGGGAATCACCGCAAACCGCCGGACAAACTCGTCGATGCGATCAGCCAGCATCGCGCCTACACCTCTGGCCGCAGGTTTGTGGAGTGCGGCGGTTTTCGCCGCTTTCGAAGCCACGATTGGTGTAATTTGGAAGAAAGCTCTCCGACCGAAAGCGGGGCAGAGCCCCGCACTCCAAAGTGCGTCTCGGATTCACGCGATACGAGGTTGTCCGATGGCGTCGCTAAATCAATCCATCCCGGCTTCCGCACGCAGCACCTTCTCGGCCTCGATCCAATCCGTGGAGGGGTCGCCCGGCAGGTTCTCGTTCTGACGGCGCTCGCCGATGTAGTAGGCACGCTCGGCGATCTGCTCGTTCGTGATTTCAACGGCCTTCTTTCTGGCCGACTTCGGTGCCGACTTCGTGTTTCTGGCCGGTTTGGTCGCGGGCGTCGGAGCGATCTTCGTCTTGCCGGGAGCCTTCGTCTTCACCGGAGCGGCGGCAACCTTGGCGGGAGCCTTTTTCTTCGCGGCCTTGGCTGGCTCGGGAGTCGAGACCGCCTCTTTGATCTTCTTGGTGGTCGACTTGATGACCGCCGTGATCTTGTCAACCGGCTTGGCGGCCTTGGCCGAAGTTTTCTTGGACGCGGGGGCGGCGGGGGCGGGCTTCTTGGGTTTTGGCATGATCTTTTTTTGAGTTGGTGCGGGTGGAAATAGTGAGAAGCGCGAGGTGATTGCAAAATAAATCTTCAAAAAAAGCCCCGAGTTCCTACCTTCCGACCATGAGCGCATTTTTGATTCGATGGATGATTACGGCGGTGTCCGTCATGTGCGCAGCCGGCCTCGTCAGCGGGATCAGCTTCAGTGACAACGTCGGCGTCCTACTCGGCGCCTCGCTCCTTCTCGGAATCATCAACGCGCTGGTGCGCCCGGTCCTCCTCCTACTCAGCATCCCATTCATCATTATCACCATGGGATTGTTCATCTTCGTGGTGAACGCCATCCTCCTCCTCATCGTCTCCTCGATCGTCCCGGGTTTCGTGGTCGAAGGATTTTGGTCGGCCTTCTTCGGAGCCATCATCGTCAGCCTCGTCAGCTGGATCCTGAGTTCCTTCTTCCGCACGAGTGACGGGAAAGTGCACCTGATCACGCACCACGAGCGCGTTCGCAAAGGCCCGGCGATCAAGCAGGCAGACGCCCGCGTCGTCGAGGAATGACCTACTGCCTCAGCCTCCTTTGCCGGGAGGGCATCGTATTCTTCTCGGACAGCCGCACCAGCGCCGGCGTGGACAACATCACCGTCCACCCGAAGATGCGCATCTACCAGCGCACCGACGACCGTGTGATCTGCATCCTCAGCTCGGGCAATCTCTCACTCACGCAATCCACCGTCCAACTCGTCGAACAGGACATCGCGGAGAACGGCGTCGACGGCGACCGACCGTGCCTGCTCAATCGCGACAACCTCTTCGACACCGTGCGTTATCTCGGCGAAAAGATGCGCGAAGTCCGCCAAATCCCGGGCGCCTGGCTCAAGGAGGACAACGTGTCTTCGACGATGAACTTTCTCGTTGGCGGGCAGATCGGCAACCAGACCCCGCAAATTTTCCGCGTCTATTCCCCCGGCAACTCCATCCACGCCAGCCGGGAGGCACCGTTCCTTCAAATCGGGGAAGCCAAATACGGCAAGCCCATCCTGGATCGGGGATTCCATTTCGAAACCCCACTCGCCGAAGCCGTGCGCTACGGCATCCTCTCGCTCGACGCCACCGCCAAGAGCAACGTTTCGGTCGGAACTCCGTTCGAGGTCTTTTGCTACGAAACCGGCAGCCTCGCGGTCCGCAAACGGGCCCTACTCCACGAAGACAACCCCTGGCTGCTCGAGACCCGGAAACGCTGGCAACACGGTCTCACCGACCTCGTCCGCGAAATGCCCGGCCTTCCCTTCGATGAAGACTGACGACGCCCGCGAGTCGCTTTTCCTGCCGGGCCGGACGCGCGTCAAAATTTGCGGCATCACCAACGCCGAAGATGCGGCGATGGCCGTCGACGCGGGCGCGGACGCCGTCGGAATCAACTTTTTCGCCGGGTCGAAGCGGGCCGTCAAAGTCGAGGACGTCTCCGACTGGGTCTCCGAGATCCCGGTCACGCGGATCGCGGTCGTCGTCAACGCGACGCCGGAGGAACTCGCCGCCATCCGCCAGGCCGATTGTTTCGAAGGCTTTCAGTTCCACGGCGACGAGACCCCGGCCGACTGCGCCGCCTCCGCCCGCCGCTGGCTCCGCGCCGTCCGGGTGAAGGATTGGTCGTCGTTCACCGCTGCCCTCACCTACCAGACCCCCTGGCTGCTGCTGGATGCGTTCAGCACCTCCGGCTACGGCGGGACGGGCGAAGGGGTCGACCTCCGACTGGCCGGGGAGTTCGTCCGGAAGGAGCGCGACCGCCGCGTGATTCTCGCCGGCGGCCTCAAACCCGGGACCGTCGCCGAGGCCATCCGCATCGTCCGACCCCACGCCGTCGACGTCGCCAGCGGCGTGGAGACTCCGGGTGATCCGCGGCGCAAGGACGCCGCGCGGGTCCGCGATTTCATTCAGGCGGCCAAGGCGTAATCAGCGGATCAACCGCCGGGCGCTCGCCACGGTGTCGATTCCGTCCACGGTTTTGTCGCGCCGGATTCGCTTGATCCGGGGAAACCGCATCGCCAGTCCACTCGCGTGGCGGTCACTTTCGTTGATGGCGTCGAACGCGATTTCCAGCACGATCCGAGGTTCCACGTCGTGAACCCTCCCGCGCTGGCGGATCACCAGGCCCAGCAATTCCTCGGTCAACTCGGCAATCTCCGCGTCGGTCAACCCACTGTAGGCCTTGCCAATATTCGCCAGCGCACCCTTTGCGTCCCGAACCGCGAAGGTGTAGTCGCTCAGCACGCCCACACGTTTTCCGTGTCCGTATTCCGCCGCCACGATCACGCAATCCAACGTCGCCAATTCCTTCTTGAGCTTGATCCACGCCAATCCGCGCCGCCCCGGCGCGTAGACGCTGGCCGGATCCTTGGCGATCAGACCCTCGTTGTTTCGATCCCGCGCCGCGTCGAAGGCCGCGTCGATGCCTTCCGCCGAATCCGCCCGCACCACCGGCACGGCCGCAATCGACCCCGCCAGCCCAAGCCCGTCGAGAACCTCTCGCCGTTCCCGCAGCGGCTCCCGAAACACCGACCGCCCCTCCGCCCACAGAACGTCGAACGCCAGGAACGACACCGGCACCTCGTTCGCCATGAACAAATCAAGTTCCTTCCGCCCCAGTCGACGCTGGAGTTCGTGAAACGCCAGCGGGCGACCGTCCTGATAAGCCAGCATCTCCCCATCCAGGACGAACTCCCGACCCAACTTCACCGCCGCCGCCGCGATCTCCGGAAATGTCGCCGTGATCTCCTTCAGTTCGCGGGAATAAATCCGGCACGCCCCCTCCGCGACGTGAACCTGCGCCCGAATCCCGTCGAGTTTGTCCTCCAGCCACACCGACCCCGACGCCCCCAGCCGCTCCCAGACGGCGTCCGCGGTCGGCTCCGGACTCGCGAGCATCGACTTCATCGGTCGAAATGGCCGCAGCTCCACCGCGTCCAAGGTTCCCGCCCGGGCCCGCAACGCCGTCTCGCCCAGATCGCCCAGCAGCATATTGCCCTCCCGCACCGCCGCACCGTCGACCCCCGCCGCATTGGCGATGGCGTCCTCCACCAGCCCCTCCTTCAATCCAATCCGCAATTCCCCGGTCAGGATCGACACCAGCACCTTCGCCCCCTCGGCGGGAATCGAGCGGAGCATTTCCTCCAGGATCCCACCCTTTCCCGTGGGCCCCTTTGCTGCTTCGATTCGACGGAAAAAATCGTCGATCTCCGCGATACTGGGAGCTGCACCTGTCACTTCCTTCCCGGCCAAAGCCTCGCCCGCCGTCAGACCCGCATCGTTCCACCGGCGCGAAATCACCTGCAGCTCGCCGGGAGTGAGGCCCGAAACGGCCAGCACCGCCCGCTTGATCACCGCCCAGCCAACCCGTAGCGGACGGGACGCGACCTGCGAAAACGCGTTCCCCGTCAGCCAGACCGCCACCACGCGCAGCTCGGCGTCATCCAGCCGACCAAAGTATTCGGCAAGGATTCGCACCTTTTCAAGTTTTCCGGTCGCCCGACCGATGGCCTCGCACACCGCGCAGAAGCCCGCAAATCCGTCGTCGCCGATCTTTGCGCTGGTCGCCTCAACCGCCATGGGCGCAACCCGGACCACCCGCGGCAAAGCCAGCTCGAGCTGATTCGCACCGGTCAGCGCCCACGCCTCGATCCCTCGCTCCCGCAGATCGCGGGCAAACTCCTGCGCGTAACCGTGCAGCGTCAACACGCGCCTGGGCCCGACCGCTTCGACGTGGCGCAGCAGGTCGTTGTAATCCGCGTGGTCCGAGAGCGGAAACGCGGCGTCCGCCTGGTAACGAAACCGCGCCCCCGGTGTCATCGCCCAGCCCGACATCATCGCCACCCGGCGGTTTCGGATTTTGCGCAGCATCGCGGACCCGTTCACATTCGGCGGACAGATCAACGCGTGACCCGCCACCTCCCCGGCGACGTATTTCCGATACGTTGGGAACTCCAGCCCAAGACCTTCGTAGACCCGCGTCATCTTGTGCACCGCGCCGTGGAGCATGATCGGGACACCCGCCGTCGCGAGGGCGGCGAGAATTTCCTGCGCCTTCCCGAGCGAGTAACCCAGCAGCACCGGCACGTCGCCATCCTCCAGCGCTTCCTTCGCAAACTTCACGATGCTGGCGATCACCTCCTCCGACGGCGGGAACTCGTAGTGAGGCAACCCGAAGGTCGTCTCCATGATCAAGGTCTCCGCCGGCTCCGCCTCCGCGCGCTCACTACTCAGGCCGGCCCGCAGCTTGAAATCTCCGGTGTAAAGCAACGTCCCGGCATCGCTCTCGATCCAACATTGCGCCGAGCCCAGAACGTGTCCGGCCGGGATCAGCATGATCTCGAAGTCGCGGATCCGCCGCCGCTCCCGCCACCCGAGAACGTGCTCGACGCCGACCGGCACGCCGAGCCGGGCCCGCATCAGGCGCGAGGTCCCGTCGGTCAGAATTGTCTCCGCGTGGCGCCCGGTGTGATCGCTGTGGGCGTGCGACACAAACGCAAAATCCTGCGGCCCGCGCGGGTCCAGCCACAGCCCCAGTTCCGGCAGTTCCACCCCCCGCCCGTAACGAACTTCGATCATCGAGGAAAAGAACGAACGTCAGGGGCCGTGAGGACGCCCGCCAGGCGCTATTCGCGGCTGAGCTCGCCGGTTTCCTCGTAGCGGGTCAGCTCGGCGAGGCGCTTCGCGTGGCGCCCGCCTTGAAATTCCGTGCGCAGCCAGATGTCCACGATGTCAATCGCGATCTCGATTGAGGTCATGCGTTGTCCAATCGAGAGCACGTTGGAGTCATTGTGCTGGCGGGAAAACTCAGCCGTCTGGGAGTTCCAGCACAACGCGCAACGCACGCCCTTGACCTTGTTGGCTGCGATCGCTTCGCCGTTGCCCGAGCCGCCGAGGACGATGCCACGATCGGTCTCACCACGAACGACCGCCTCCGCCGCCGGGATGATGAAAAGCGGGTAGTCCGTTGATTCCACGGAGTCCGTGCCGCAATCCTGCACTTCGTGCCCGGCCTCGGTGAGGTGGGTGATGAGACGTTGTTTATAGGCGTAGCCGGCGTGGTCCGATCCGATGGAAATTTTCATAAAAACGTGAGTCGGATTGTGCGTCGGCCAAACGGACTTGCCAACGCCGGAATCCAGCGTCCAAGCTGCCCGCTTGACAACGGAGCCTGACCCCCAGCTCACGGATCGCGCCGAACGAGCCGCCCGAATCATCGCCAAACCCGAAGAATACAAGGTCTGCGAGGGATGCGAGTCGATTGTCGCCCAGCGGGTGACCCTGTGCCCGAATTGCCACGGCTACCGCTTCGACCTCAATCCGGAATCCGTCGTCACCCACGCCCGCCACCTCGCGACGCGACCCCAGACAACGGTGACGGTCGACGATCTCGTGTAGCGCTGTAACCACGACACGAAATGAACGCTTCAACGGAGCCGCGCTCTTTCGAGCGCGGATGGATCGTCGACAGTCGGCGGCAGCGCCGAGACTCGCTCCGCTTCAACGGGGCCGCGCTCTTTCGAGCGCGGATGGCCAAGTGATCCAACGCGTTCGCAAGAACCCGATGGCTTCAACGGGGCCGCGCTCTTTCGAGCGCGGATGGGGTAGCCCGGCGGCCAACGCCCCGGCCCCGGTTTACTTGGCTTCAACGGGGCCGCGCTCTTTCGAGCGCGGATGGAGTTTGGTTTTGCACTACACCAAAGCGGAGCACGCCGCTTCAACGGGGCCGCGCTCTTTCGAGCGCGGATGGGAGGTTGCGCCAACGATTGCGTGGCGATGCTCGTGCTTCAACGGGGCCGCGCTCTTTCGAGCGCGGATGGGTTGCCCTTGGAGATTCCGCGTTTCAATCCTCCTGCGCTTCAACGGGGCCGCGCTCTTTCGAGCGCGGATGGCGGTCCCGACGGGGTTGGCCACGACACCTGGCTCCGCGCTTCAACGGGGCCGCGCTCTTTCGAGCGCGGATCGGCGGTCTCCAGGGGGTTGCCGTCCGCTGACATCCTGGCTAGCTTCAACGGGGCCGCGCTCTTTCGAGCGCGGATGGTCAGCGCGATGGCGTTTACGCGGCTAATATCGCAGCTTCAACGGGGCCGCGCTCTTTCGAGCGCGGATCGCGACTGGTGCTCGAGCCGAATCCCTCGCCGCCGGCTGGGCTTCAACGGGGCCGCGCTCTTTCGAGCGCGGATGGCGAGAGCGCCCGCGCGACTTCCACGCCGCGAGTTTTTGGCTTCAACGGGGCCGCGCTCTTTCGAGCGCGGATGGGTATTGCACCAGGACGAATACCTTGCGGTTCGGATGCTTCAACGGGGCCGCGCTCTTTCGAGCGCGGATTGCGATCGTGTGCGAGCATGTTATAGCGTCGATTGATGAGAGCTTCAACGGGGCCGCGCTCTTTCGAGCGCGGATGGAACGTCGAGTGCGAATGCCACTACGCAGAAAACTGCGCGCTTCAACGGGGCCGCGCTCTTTCGAGCGCGGATGGAAGGCCCGTTCCGGCTCCTTGGCCATCGCGGAATCGCTTCAACGGGGCCGCGCTCTTTCGAGCGCGGATGGCATCGGCCATGTTCGGTGTCTGAACCCCACTAACCAGCTTCAACGGGGCCGCGCTCTTTCGAGCGCGGATGGTTTCCGAATCGCGCTCTCTCTCCCCGCGCATGGGCGCTTCAACGGGGCCGCGCTCTTTCGAGCGCGGATGGACGTAAGGGTTTACCGTTGATTAAGCTTAAGGCTTAAGCTTCAACGGGGCCGCGCTCTTTCGAGCGCGGATGGGTGCCATAATTCAATAATACTTACACCGCAGTTCCCGCTTCAACGGGGCCGCGCTCTTTCGAGCGCGGATGGTTGGCAATGCCGAGTGCTTCGCAAGTCGTGCTTTAGCGACTGCTTCAACGGGGCCGCGCTCTTTCGAGCGCGGATGGTTGCGAAGACTTGTTAATTGATTATAACTACAATTTGCTTCAACGGGGCCGCGCTCTTTCGAGCGCGGATGGACCTCGAATTTTCCAGCCGTGCAATGTCGCCAACGCAGCTTCAACGGGGCCGCGCTCTTTCGAGCGCGGATGGGGAGCGCCGCTGACTTCAGGGCAGGTCGAAATAAGCCTTGCTTCAACGGGGCCGCGCTCTTTCGAGCGCGGATGGCAGCGCGTCGTCCCCATCGACGCCAGCCTGCAGGCCGCTTCAACGGGGCCGCGCTCTTTCGAGCGCGGATGGGGAATCATGGGCCTTGAACGCATCAATCATAGTCCTGCTTCAACGGGGCCGCGCTCTTTCGAGCGCGGATGGGCCGTGATTGTCGGGCTGCTGCTGTCGTCGCTGGCTTCAACGGGGCCGCGCTCTTTCGAGCGCGGATGGGGCAGAGAGGTAACCGTCTGTGCTGGAACGGTCGAGAGCCATCTCCGCGAGAGGTCTCCAAGATCCTGTGATTTTCGAATCAATGACGATCGTCACACGACACAAGTCATTGACGTTCAGAGGGCGAGCGCCTCCAAGGGACCTGGTCACCAACTGAGTGCTCGTGGGGAATGTCAGAGATCCATCGCTCCAAACTTTCGTCCGCAACTCCCATCAACCTGACTGCGGGATTGGATTCAATCAATCCAACGAATCACTCCGACCAAACCGCGCATCTCCCGATACCGCTGATCACACCACGTAACAAGGCGCGTCAAACTTCGAATACGGCTGGCCCAAGGCGGTGATGACCCGCTCGCCGCGTCCTTCACTGGGTCCCAATCCCACGAAGAGAACCTGATCCTCTTTTTGATTGATGATCTCTTTGAGCTCCATCTCAAACTTCGACCGCTCGCCCGGCGACAAATCACATTCGAAGACCGAAAATTGCAGGTGCGAGCCGTAGTTTTTGCACGCCTTGAAAACCCGTCGCAGCCGTTTCTGATTCGCAATGTCGTAGCTGA
Organism: uncultured Verrucomicrobiae bacterium; assembly: GCA_963740185.1. Taxonomy (GTDB): domain Bacteria; phylum Verrucomicrobiota; class Verrucomicrobiia; order Chthoniobacterales; family JAATET01; genus CAVVKW01. The sequence continues at coordinate 138,320 of CAVUDH010000017.1, read as the reverse complement.
CCAGATACGTCGTCCGCATGGCGGCTACCTCGTGAGAAAGGGGGTGTATTCGGGGATCTCGCCTTCCAAGACGCGCGCCAGCAGCCGCGCCTGCAGTTCGAGTGCGCGACGATAGCTGACTTTGTAATCGAACACCGGGTGCGTGATCACCTGGTTGATCCGTCGCTCGTAGGCGTTGAAAAATTTCTTCCTTCCGGCTTCGCTCAAATTCACAGCCTCGCCCGCGCGCACGAAATCCGCAGGTTCGATCATGCGGTTATTGACGACATTGAGAACGGTCGATTCGGCGATCAGCGGTCGAAATTCCTCCATCAGATCCAACGCCAACGCGGGGCGTCCCGCCCGGGGTTGATGGTAAAATCCCAGCCACGGATCGAAGCCGACAGCCAGGAGCGCGACGGTGCAATCCTTCGCCAGCACGCTGTAGGCGAGCGAGAGCATCGCGTTGATCGGATCGGTCGGCGGTCGGCGATTGCGTCCGCGGAAGTCAAACGTCAACCCCGCTCCTGCGGGCGGCGTCGAGGCTTCGAGGCCGGGGATTTCGTCATCCTCCTCGGGCTTGAGCATCGTGGAAAACTCCGAGAAATAGACGCGCGCCGCCGCGCCCTCGACCCCCAGCAGCGATTCGAGTGACTCGGCGCGGAGCGCATCACCCGCCGCATGCTTGAGCCGGGCGATCGTGGACGCCGGCTGGACGAGAGCGTTGCGCATGAGCAGCGTTCGGGAGTTGCGGATCTTCCCGGCGACGATCCGCCGGGCAAGATCGAGACAGATTGCCGGATCATCCGCGGCCCGAAACTGCGCCCGACGCATGAGCACATTCGGCAGCGAATGCCCGCGCGTGATGCCGTGGAACCATCCGCCCATCGAAAAATAGCTCAGCGGGATATCCTCCCGGCACAGGCGTTGGATGGCTTGGGTGGAGAGTTGGACGTTGCCGAAGAGCGCGACGTGATGGACGTCGCTCAGGCGAATCTGCTCCTTTGACCGCCCGCCCTCCTTCACGTCCAGAACACGGTCGCTAATACCGACGTGCAGCCCCGCCGTATTGAGATAGAGCGCGCGCTCGTCGTCGCGTCCGGCGATGAGGCGGCGGGGAGATCTGGCTCGAGCGCTCGTCTCCAACGGCGGATCAGCGAGATAATTGGTCTCGTCGGGCAGACAAACCGAGGCGAGTGAACACCGGGGGCACTTCGGCGAATCAACGAGCGGATCGGGCCGAACGCGCGAGCGGACGAGTTCGCGAGCGGCGCTGACCTGCGCCTCGATCCAGCTTTCGAGTTCGGTCGAATACTCGAGCGCGACGCGCTGCTTCGTCGCCCGGTAATAGATGAAACCGCTCGTGCAGGAGTAACCATTTTCCCGGAGCAGCAGCATCTGGAGTCCGAGTTGCATCCGGTCGGCGGGCCAGATCTCGCGGCCCTCCTCGCCCTCGCGCGGCTTTCCGGCTTTGTAATCAACCGGGCACAGGCCACCGTCCGCTCCCGACTCCACCAGATCGAGCTTCGCGCTCACCCCGAGGCGCTTCGAGCCGAGCTGCACGCTGCGAGAGTGGATCTTTTCGATCTCTGGATCAGCCGCGGGGAGATCGCCCTTCCCTTTGTCCACGCGGACGTGGATCGCCTCGCCCTTCCGCGTGTCGGCATTGTGAAGAAAAACGCCGTCGACGTGCTCGTAAAAAAAGAGCCGAGGGCAATAGACGAACTCGTTCAGCATTCGCGCGGGCAGAATCGTCCGACTCCTCATCACTCGGAACGTCCGGCTCGTCCATCGACGGCAATTCGCGCGCCAGCGTCTCGCGAATTATTTCGTCCAGCTCGGCAGGCGTTTCGTCCGGAGCTTTCCGGGATTTCGCCGGACGCTTCGCGGTGCGCGCCGCCCAGTCGGCCTGCGGCACCCGCAGTTCCTCGGCAAAAAGCTCACCCTGACGAGCGTTGGGCGCGTCCAACTCGGTCAGCGATGGCGGGGGTTCTTCCACGTGGGAGGCAATCGATTCGATGCATCGCTAACGATTTGCGACCTCAGGGTCAAGTCTCACGCGAGATCAGCTCCACGCTGCGGCTGGCGTGAAGTTTCGGAACTTTCCGAGCGTGATGCGCTGACTGCGGTAGACGGCACAGATGCCGCGCGCTGAGCGAGATCGATTGGCTCGTGGGCTTTGTTCTTGGATGTCGCTCATCCCGAGCAGCGAGCGGATTGCGTCGAGCGTCAGCCACTCCGACCAAATGGGCCAATTGACGAACGTGTCCCGTCGACCTCGCCCGGTGAATCCAGTCGTCGCAACACTCGTTCTAGAGTCTGGAACAACAGGGAATAGCGGCAGCGCGGCAACGGCGAGTCGGTTGGCACCACGGACGCTACGAACGGGATCCTTCGAGGGTTCGTCCCAACGGAGAGCGTAGCGTCGGTCGTCCTCGGAGTCCCAGCGCATGATGGGGCTCGGGTCGCGGTATCGCCACGGGCCGAAGAGGGCTTCGTGGATTTGTTCCGGCGTCGTGCCTTTCGCCAGATCGTTCATGAATTTCAGGAAGTGCTGATGACCGGCACCGCTCATGGTGCGGAACGCGGTGTCTTCGATGTTGCCAGCATCGTTGCCGACGGCGTCGCACCCGAATGCCGCCACCATCGCCGCTCCCATCGAATCGGTTCCGGCTAAAAAATCCCGCGCTGCGCTCGTAGCGAGAGCCCGAAATCTGCCGAGGGGAATGGTCAGATCATTGTCGGCGGTGATGGAAGGATGATCGGAAAATTTCGAGAGCGCTGAGTGAAGACGACCGACCAACTGGTCGTCGTCGGGGAGCGCGGCGCTCGTCAAGAGTGGTGCGTAAGAATTTGCCATCGGAATCCATTTCATCCGCAGATCGCTTATACCGGGTGTCTCCGCGAGCGTTCGGAATGTGCCCAACGCAGCGAGGAAGCCAAGCAGGCTCGAACCTGACAGGGTGGGGAGGCAAAGATCGTTGCGGTCAGGATTCATCGGCGGTGTCGGGGCGAGGGCTGGGGTTGCGCACTCGCTTGTTGATCGGCGAGGCGGAGAACGGTCTCAAGGAAGGCGAGACCCCACCATCCGTGCCGCCGGGTGAGTTGCCAGAACCGCTCGGCAACGCCGGAGTCCAACGCGTGGGCCGGACGCGCCAGTCGATCGGCGGTGGTCACGGTGACGGATTCTATCCCGTCCTCGCTTGGAACAGAGACGTCGGGCGGCAGGTCGTCGAGCACGACGGGCGCGAAGGGTCGTCCGTGCCCGTGGTGCGTCGCAATCAAATGCAGGACGAGGGACCGCAGATCGGACGGCGACGGCTGCCCGGTGGCAGCTTCGGCCAAGCAAAGAGAGAGCATTTCGTGACGGAAACCGCGCGGTAGGCCCGCTCTTCGGGCGGCTTCGTGCCGCGCCGTCGCGGAAGAACTCCACGCGGCGGATTTTGCCAGCACTACGCCGCTCGCCATGGCGGCGACCACGGAGGATGAGCGCAGGATTGCCTGAAACCTGCGATCGGCTTTGCCCCAATCGTGACGCTCAGCGGCGATGACGAGGGCTTCGCGCCACGGATCGAGCGGAAGCGCGGTCAGCGATGCCTCCAACCGAGCGAGCACGTCGCGAGTGTGATGGCCGAGTTCGATTGGCTCGCGCGATTCGAGGAGAGCGTCGGGCTCGGACTCCAGATTTTCGAACTCACGAGCGTCCGGATTCGGAAGGAGCGCGCGAGTCGTGATGACGAAGCCACGACCGCCCGGGTAGGCATCGGCAACAAGGTGCGAAGCGGGCTGTTCTGCGAGATGCGCGACGGCGAGTCGTTGCCTGTCGCTGAGCGATGATTCGTCGTCCGACTCCGCAGCGAGGCGTTCCAGCAGTTCCTTGATGTCGGAGCGGAGCCAGCCGCGTTCGCTATCGGTCGCCATGGCGAGAAGTTCGTGGGCGGCGGTGCCGGATTCAGAGGCCGGCCAGAAGTTCGGATGAACGCGAAGGACAGCCCGGCGGCGGGTGGTCGCTAGTCCGCGCTCGGCGACATCCACGCTCCGCAACGAGGCCCAGTCCGATGGCTCCTCCGGGTCGATGTCCGGGTCGGCGGGGGACTCGGGCAGAACGCCCAGTGCATTCCAACCCCCGGCCCACACGCTCAGAACGACGGTGCAGCCGGGAACGAAGTCGCCAACCTGCCGGGCGGCGCGACTATTTTCCGGCCCCTCCCAAAGCAGCGCGGGGTCGCGAATTTCTCGCGCAAGCTGGTTTCGATCAGAAGGCTCGGTGAACGCCTCCGCGTCACTGGAAGTGTCGACAAGTCGCTGGTGGTCTCCGATCCAATTCCGAAAAATATGCAGCGGCACAGGGAGGCACTCGGCGGACGTTGGCGGGCAAAGGCTGACGATTTCGATTGCGGCGGATTCGTCGAGGTCAGCCGGGAGGTCGGCGCGCCAACAAACCTGCACTTCTGCCATGTCGCGCCGGGGTCCGTGCAGGAATAACGAAACGTCGGGATCAGCGGCGGGAGCGGGGTTGGTCTGCACCCAGCAGTCCAGATAAGCCGGAAGTAGGACGGGGGCATCGCCGGTGGGAGCAAGGAGCCGGGCGAACGCCTCCGGGGGGCTCGTCTCGCGCAACGCCGCAAGGTGCGCCGCCATCGCGTCGATGCCAAAATCGACGCAGCCCTCCTCGGCGATGCTCTGCAGCCAGTGCCACGTTCGGGGGATGGCATTTCCGTAAATGGGATCGACTGGTGACATGTCGTCGAGCTCGTTTTCGTCGCGGTCGTAGCAACCGGGAAGCACGATCACGGCGCGCGCGGTGATCGGACGACCCGCGCGATTCAGACGACCGAATCGTTGACGCAGCGCGTCGAGGCTGGCGGCTTCGGTGACCAGCACGTCGAAGTCGAGGTCGGCACCGACTTCGAGACATTGGGTAGAAACGACGATCTCCGGCTGACTGTCCCAATGCGCGGGGTCCGCGCCGGTGGCCAGACTGTCTTGGATGCGCCGTGTCAAGGCTTCCCGATCACACGGTCGCAGCCGACCGATGAGCAGGGTCACTCGTGGTCCTGTCAATCGGTTGAGTTCTTCCGCGACTGCCCGCGCCGTGGCGACCCGATTCACCATCACGACGAGAGAGCGGAGCTTGTGCTCGAGGAAAATTTGCTTCGCTTCAAAAGCTAGACGGATGGCCATTGCGCTTTCTGGATTTTTCCCCTTTGCCCTCTCTTCGACGACGAGTTGTGCGCGCTTCTCGCCAGCGAGTCGACGCTGCAGGACGGGATGGTCACGATCAGCCGAAGTGAGCGAGATTTGCTTCGAGTCGGCGGCGGTTGCGGGCAGCGTGGCCGTCATCTGGATCAGTTGGAAAGGCAGCCGGACGATATCGCTATCGGCAGGAGAGTGTTGGCGATATCGCGCCACCCATTCCACGGTCTGAACGAAAGGTCGGCTAATGTGAGCCTCGTCAACGATGAGCAGACTGTCTTGGGCAAGCAGAGCCGCGTGGATCGGTCGGGCTTCGTCACTCACGCCATAGCCCCGGAAGAGAAGACGGGAGCCCGCTTGATCCACTGTGCTGCAGATAATCATGGGCTGCAGGAGCGAACCACCCCACCCGCGGTCTCGATAAACACCCCCCCGGAGCTGCTGTACCGGACGAGCGGGGGCTGATCGCCGGAGTCGGCGGCGGCGAGTTTTCGCAAGGCACGCGCAACCTCACCCACGGGGGAATCGGGTGCGGCGTCGATCAGATGCTGGGCCAGTTCGCCGGCTCGCCGATAGGCTTCGTCAACGATGACGCGGCGGTTGACGATAAAAACGATGCGACGTCCGAGCGTGCGTTCTGGCGGCGCGAGACTGGCTTGGTGCGCGAGCGCGTAAACGGCGGCGTCGAGGCAAGCGGTCTTGCCGCTGCCGGTCGGGACGGTGACGTGGTCCGGCGCATCTCCGCGACAAAGCCGTTCGGCAAAATCGATCTGCCATGGGAATGGGTCGTATCCCCAGACAGCGGAGAAAAAATCAACGAACGTGATGGAAGGGCTCATGGCTTGCGCTCGGTCGGAGTGAAGCCGATCCGGCTTTTCGGTGGCGCGGGTGGCGATGGCATCAAAAGCGGACGTAATTTCGAATACAGGTCTCGCAGCGCGGCGTCGTGGCTGAGCAGAGTTTGGTCGATCTTGGCGAGCCGCGTTTCCAGAGCGGCGTCGGCCAGTAATTCCCGCCGCATCTTCACGAATGCGCGGACGACATACACGCTCATGGCCGCTGCCTGCTCGCTGTTTAACACCGTCGCGGCCATGATCGCCCCGTGCTCGGTGAAAACCCGGGGGAGCTTACGCCGGCCTCCGCGCCCCTTTGATGTCACAATCTGTGACATCAAAGTCGAGAATTCGGGCTGGGTCAGAACGAACGAAAAGTCTTCCGGAAACCGGCTGGCATTTCGCTTGATGGCTTGATTGAAGACGGTTGTTGTCACGCCGTAGAGAGCGGCGAGGTCGCTATCGAGGACGACGGACTCGCCACGAATGGAGTGGATCGCCGACTGGAAGACCTGCGGTGTCATTGGCCGGAACCGGGTAGGGGTGCGCCCAGTGGTTTGCAGAGTCCGTAGCCGCGGAACCGACCCGCGCCAATGAGCACGGGACCCTCAACTTCGCAGGGAAACTCGACGAGCATATGAACCTGCTGGCGGGAACCCGATCCGCCTTTGCTCGGAAGCCACGGCATTCCGTTCGAGCCGGGCCGGGACCGGGGAGCGCCGCGGTGCCACGATGTCTTGTCGACGTCGATCGAAACAGGGCGCGGCAGCCCCTGCCTCACGCAACTTTCACTGATGCAGGCGGCGACTTCTTCGCGCCAACGAACGCGGTCATTGCGCGGATCACACTTCGGGTGCCGATCCAGAACGACCGGAGTCACGCTCGCCCACACCGACGAGGGTTCCGTCCACGTCCGCGATGTCAGAGCCCTCGGTGGCGATGCGCGCTCTTCCCGGCGCAACGTCCATTCGCCCTGCCGACCCATAACGAGGTCGAGATCGATATCTTCGCCCGCCGCACCGAAAAGTCTCTCGCGCAGACAGGCGGCCCGCTCCGGCTCTGACACGTTTCGCGGGAAAGCGATGGCCAGTCCCATGATATGCCCGTCGGCATGCTCGGTTCCGACGAAGGCCAGCGGGATCAGAGCCATGTGCCCGCCAGTCGAGGGGACTCCCGGCGCACTGTGACCGGTGAACCACTCTGGCAAACCCTCCGCGCCTTGGAGCAGAAGCCCACGCAGAGCGGTCATCAGCGCAATGGTGGATTCCAGCCCGAGAGTTGGGCCCTCCTGCTTGGCGAGGATAAACAACTCGGAATCGAAGGGGGACGATGCGGCCGGACTGTCCGGTTGGGATTTTGGCACGTAATTCGCTGTCAATCCGGCCATGGGTCGCTGCCTCACGGGAGCGCTGACACTACGACTCCACGGCACGCCGAAACGCTCGGCAAATTCCTCTTGGACTTTCTTTCGTTCCGCGCCTTTGGAATTCCCGATCCGGTCGGAGAACTCGAAAAAAGCGTCGATCTCATCCGCGTTGTAGCGTTGATCAAGGTCCGCAAGGAAGCCGGGCGCGGTCACGCGAAGCTGCATTCCTCGGCGATTTCCCGACGATAACGACTGCGGCGCGTAAGTGAGTGTCGGGAGGTCATTGGGGCCGATAACCCAAACTCGCACGAGCGACGACGAATGCCCGACGGAAGCCATTTTACCGGCCAGACGAACCATCGACTCTGTCGTCTCCGGGCACGCTTCGGCTTCCGGCCACGCGAGCACGACGAAGCAGGCCGGCTCGTGCCCCTCGATGTAGGCGGCAGGGAAAGTGCGCTCCTGCCGACTCCGCCGATCTGGCATCACGCCCAAAGCAGAGCGTAGATCCGGTAGTTTGACGTTCGCGGGCTTCCCTGTGACCGAGCTGTCGTTGACCGGCACATAAACACTGACCACGTCGCGGGGCGCCACCGTCGGCCAACTCATCTCCGGCGCGCCTTGGATTTCCAACCATTCGAGCGCCTTCCGCTCGCCGTCCCACTCGGCTCGTGCCGCATCACCGTCTCCGGCGAGCGGGCGGGACTCGTAGTGGGCCGCCACGAGCGCCATGAAAATGCGAGCCGGATGCGGCGGCCACTCGACGCGCTCCCGACTGGCCGTGTCGGTCATTACCGCGACCCGCGTGAGGAAATCGATTCCGAGGGCGAACATCGGGAACGCCTAGTCGGAAACCGCCTCGCTCGAGGCATTGGCGGCGATATCCTGCGAACGCTTAAGCAGAGCAATGAGATTCGGCGATGGCGTGAGTCGGACGGGCTCTTTTTGCCACGCGAGGCCTTGTGCTTCGGCAGCAGCAACGGCTTCCTTGAGAATCTCGATCGCCTCCTCGGCAGTAAGTGTGAATTCCGTCGGAGGCTTCCCCGGTTTCTCCAGCAGTTCCCACTTCATCGCTGCTTCCGGCCAAAGCAGGCAGCGTGAGCGAAGGTCGAACCCGCTTTCCGCCGCAAGAGCCGCTGCCGCGAGAGCGAGCGCGGCCAACACAGTCCGGGCCGCAGCGTCGCGCTCGGGGGTTGTTTCTCCATCCACTGGGAAGCGAAGTTTGCGCAACGCGGGGAGCGAAAGCACGACGGTCTGCTCAGCGTAGTCGATGGTCGCGCCGCCCGCGCCACCCTCCTTCGTAATGTCGGGCGGGATGTTTCCGTGGTTGACCTCCGAGGGCGAAACCGCACCTTTGGCCTTTTCGGCGGCGAGCTCGTAGGAACCATCAGGAGTCTTGATCACTTTCGCCGCCGCCCGCATCCCGAGCGGATCGATGCGGCTGCTCGTCTTCACACCGATCTGAGCATTGATCCCCACGATCTCCGACACCAGAGCGCGTTGAAATTTTGCCCCAGCCCACCCTTCGGTCCCGTCGAATCCCAAAGTCCGAAGATCAGTGCCGTCGGACATAGCCGGTAGAGCGGCGTAGCATTCTGAAGGCTGGCTTGATCGAGAGACTTGCCGAGATCGCTTTTGCGGAAGGGCTGTCCCTCGTGAAGACTGTCACGCAGGATAGCGTCGGCAATCCGGTGCGGCGCTTCCAAGCTGCTGACCCGTCCCACTTCGTCGAGCAGGCCCTGATTGGTGAAATCGACGTTCAACACCGGTATTTCCTTGAGCAAACCCGAGTCCAACGCGCGCTGAAGAGCCTCCTCCAACCGATTGGCCTGAGCCTGCACTGAGTCGAGCAGCACACAAGGCTTCTTCTCCCCATCGATCAGACGATCCTCCCTTGCATAGACGGCTCCTGCATAAGTCGGCGGAAAGACCTTGTCCCCATTGCCGCCAGCAGGCTGGAGACGGGTTCGGGATCGAAAGGCTGCGGTAGTACCGCTAACAGCTTGATGAAGTTGATCGATGGTCATGATTTGGATCAGTGGAATGTAGTTACTGAGCGATCTCGCGGAAAGTCAGTGGATTGGAAATATTTGAAGGGGATTACGGGGAGGGATTCTGACTATCGGGAGGGATAAAGACAGTCTCTCTCAAAATATTTCCAGGGCAATTGATGCACCTTTGTACCGCATCTCACAAGCTCGTCGGATTCGTTGATCGGCGAAACTCACCGTCACGGTCCCGCCATTTTTACCGGAGGCACCCGCCGCGCCAGCCTTGGCATTTCGCGTCCCGACGGTTACTCGTCAGTAAGCATGTCGGTCTACTCGCGCACGTTGCGCTACTTTCGCCCCTTCGTCTGGCCCACCCTCGGTGGACTCGCGGCGATGCTGGCTGCCATCGGGCTGAACGTCCTGCGCCCGTGGCCGTTCAAACTCATCATCGACGGTGTGCTTTCCGGCGAGACTAACGAGGCCACGCTCAAGGCAAAGGAACAGCTGGCGGGGTGGTTTGGCCCGGCCGCATCTTCGTCGACGATCCTGATGGGGCTCTGCCTCGCGCTGGTCGTCATCGTCCTACTCTGGGGCATGGTGAACCTCATCTCGAACTACCTGTTCATCCGCACGGGTCTCAAGGCCATGCTCAAGCTGCGCACGGACCTTTACGCCTGCCTGCAAGCGCTGCCCCTGCGCTTTCACGACGCGCGGCGGAGCACCGACTCGTCGTTTCGGGTGGCCTACGATTCGCAGTCGATCCAGACCATTTACAACAAGGGCTTCGCGACGGTGATCAATTCCGTGATCACACTCATCACGATGGCGATCGTGATGGCGTGGATCGACTGGAAGCTCACGCTGGCGTCTCTCGGCATCCTGCCATTCGTCTTCGTCGCCATCCGCTACTACGCCGAACGAATCCGGCGGGAATCGACGGCCATTCAGGAGAAGGAAAGCGACGTCCTGGCGGTCGCGCAGGAAGGGCTGAGCTCCATCCGGCTGGTGCACGCGTTCGGACGCGAGCGCTACGAGGTCCGGCAATTTCTCGGGCGTGCCAGTGAGAGTCTGGAGGCCAATCTGCGCTTCAACATCACGTCGGTCACCAGCGCACTCGTCATCGGCACGCTGATGGCCGCCGGCACGGCGCTCATGTATTACGTCGGCTCCCGCCAAATGCTCGCCGGCGAACTCAGCTTCGGCGACCTGATCCTCTTCTCGAGCTACCTGCTCATGCTCTACCAACCGCTCGAGCAACTGAGCTACACGGCCTGGGCGCTGGAAGGTGCGGCTGCGGGGATGACGCGTTGTTTCGAGGTGATGGATCGGGAGCCCGAGGGGCACGATGAGCCGGGGGCAATCGAGTTGCCGCCGGTGACCGGGCGGGTGGAATTTCGCAACGTGGCGTTCGGGTATTCCGACGAACAGGAAATCCTGAGCGGGATCGATCTCGCGATTGAATCCGGCGAGAAAATCGCGTTCGTCGGCGGAACCGGCGCGGGCAAGAGTACGCTCCTGAGTCTCCTGCTTCGGTTTTACGAGCCGACGCGCGGGGCGGTCTTTGTCGACGGGCACGACGTGAAGGGCGCGACCCGACGGTCGCTCCGCTCCCAGATCGGCATGGTCCTGCAGGACACGGTCCTCTTCTCCAGCACCATCCGGGAAAACATCGCTTACGGACGACCGGGCGCGACGGATGAGGAAATTCGTGAGGCAGCCCGACGCGCGCAGGCCATCGACTTCATCGAAAAGCTCCCCCGGGGATTCGACAACCTCGTCGGCGAGCGCGGCGGGCATTTGAGCGTCGGCCAGCGCCAGCGGATCGGAATCGCGCGGGCGTTTCTGAAAGACGCACCGATCATGCTCCTCGACGAACCGACCTCCGCGCTGGATCCGGCGACGGAGTTCGCGATCATGGAAACCCTCGAAGAACTCATGGCCGGTCGGACGGCGCTCATCGTCACTCACCGATTGGCGACCGTGCACCAGTTCGGGAAAATCGCCGTTCTGAAAGACGGACGCATCGTCGAGTTCGGCGCTGGCCCCGATTTATTGGCCCAAGGCGGAGCCTACGCGGACCTTTGGCGCGCCGGGCAATACGAGGTGTGATCGAACTAAACAGAATTAACTCGATTCACAGGATTAACGGGATTTTCAATTCCTTAAAAAAATCCTGTTAATCCAGTCAATCCTGCAAAATCCCGTTTAGTTGGCGAAAACTACCCGCCCTGCACGGGCGGCATGATCGAGATGGTCTCCTCGGGCTGGATCACGTGGCTGCTGTCGACGTAATCGAGATTGGCCGCGAAGAGCAGCTTGCCGTCCCATTCCGCGAGCGCGGGATATTTCGCGTGGAGTCCGCCGAGCAGGACCTCGATCGCACTCCCTTCCGGCAGATTGACCTCGATCTCGTGCGCGCCGGTGATGTCGCGGAGAACGGAGTAAAACTCGACGCGGGTGGTCATTTTTTTTCGATGGCTTCGGGGGTGAGCACGCCGATGAACGGCAGATTGCGATACTTCTCATTGTAGTCCAGTCCGTAACCCACGACGAACTCATTCGGAATGTCGAACCCGACGTAATCCGCGTCAACCTCCCGCTCGCGTTCGACGGTTTTCCGGAGCAGCACGCACGTCCGAATGCTCAGAGCACCGCCCTTCTCGGCGAGGCGGGCCCGGATGGCGTGGAGCGTGTGGCCGGAATCCAAAATGTCATCGAGCAGGAGAATGTGACGATCCGCGACGTCGGGTAGCTCGGTCTGTTTGAAGTTCACGGTGCCGGTGGTCTTCGTCCCGTGGTAGCTGGAGACGCTGAGGCAATCGACCTGAAGCGCGAGCGGAACGCGCCGCAACAGGTCGGCCATGAAGATGAAACTCCCGTTAAGAATCGCGATCACGGTGAGATCCTTCCCCCGGTAATCGAGGTTGATCTGGTGAGCCATCTCGTCGAGCCGACTCAGGATCGTGGACTCGTGAAAGAGGACTTTTTGAATGTCGTCGAGCATCGCCCGAGCCTAATGAGAAATGGCAGATGCGGAATGAGAAAAGGTCTCCGAGAGAACGGGGTGGAGAATTATGGCGGGTTCGTGTATGCACGAAGCGTGAAGACAATTACCTTGGACGACGAAGCCTACGGTCGGCTAAAGGCTTGGAAACGCCGGGGAAACGAATCGTTCACCCAAGTCATCAAACGCGTCGTGCCGAAACCTGGAACACTTGCTGCCCTCGCGAACTTCACCGAGCTGAATCGGACAGATCTGATGCCTGGGAATGATGTCATGGACGCGGCATCCACTGAGCGCTCTGCGGCCAAGACCGACCCATGGACGCCATAGCCGACACGAGTTTCTTAATCGGATTATGGCGACGCCAACCTTGGGCAACGCACTATTCGAGCCGCAACTCGGAGCAAACTCTGGCAATCCCGTGGACCGTTTTGGGAGAATTCTGGCACGGGGCCGAACGGGCCGGCGCACGAGAAGGACATCGTCAGAAGCTTTTTGGAGATCGGATATTCCGATCATGGATCCCGAACCTGTCATTCCAGTCTACGCCAAATTGTGCTCGGGATTGCAGGACAGCCCGATCTACCGCCAGATCGGCCAGAATGACCTGTGGATCGCAGCAGTTGCCGTTTCCGAGCAACGACCACTCGTGACCCGCAACGTGAGACATTTTGATCACATACCCGACTTACAATGCGAGGTTCTCGAGCCGATCCGCAGCCGCTGAACGACCATGGCGCGAGTTCCCCGTTGGACAATTCGAGATGTGCTGAACCTGGAGGCCGCATTCGAGACGGATGCCGACCGCTCCCCGGCAGACCTTGCACGCCGGGATCGGGCGATTTATCAGGACGAGATCCAGGGACTTGCTCACGACGCGCCCGGCAAAGTCCGACTGTGGCTCGGCGCGCGAATCCGGGAGCACCCCGAGCCGCCTCGGGCGGGTGACGCCTACGCGGCAGCCATCGGAGCGTTGACCTGGGGACTCGTGATTATCGGGCTCCTGACGGGAGCAGGGCTGGCGGGTTCGTTGCTGATCTTTTCGGGCGAACGCCCGATCAGCGTGGCCGTCTTTTTCTCCGCGACCGTCCTGTGGCAGATCTTTATTTGGATCATCGCGCTTGGATTCTGGTGCTTTGGCGGCGGGGCGCGCGGCCTGGCAACGGCTGGAATCAGTCGGCTCGTGGCCTTTCTCGCGCAGCGGATGGACGGGACGAAGCAGGCAAAATTCTCCGCCATCTGGGGAACCGTCCGGGCCCGGCGAACCATCTACGGCGACGTCCTGCTCTGGCCGGTCGCGATCCGCGCCCAGCTTTTCGCCGTGGCGCTGAACGTCGGCATTCTCGCCGCGACGCTCTGGCAGGTCGCCATCGCGAACAAGGCGTTCGGCTGGGAAACGACGCTCGACCTGGATCCGCCGACCGTCCTGCGGATCGTGGAGATCATCTCAGCGCCCTGGTCCTGGCTGCCACTCGCTCACCCGACCTTTGAACAAATCGAAGGAAGCCGGATCGCGTTTTTCGGTCGGGCCGAATACGTGCAGTCGGCAGCCGCGTCGTGGTGGCCGTTTCTCTGCTACGCGGTGCTGGTCTACGGATTGCTCCCGCGAGTCGTTCTGCTGATCGCATCGATCGTCCTGCAGCGTCGTTCGTTGGCCGCCGTGGATTTTCGCCACGCGGAATGCGCCCGACTCCTGCGGCGAATGGAGCCGGTCGTGATCTCGGGCCAGGAGGGCGAGCGAGTCGGCGGAGACGACGCTGGGCAAACTGATCGAGTTGCCGCGGTCGGTGGCCTCGTGAGTCTCGTGCTGGAGTCGCGGGAGATGCCAGCCGAAGCCCGGGACGGGCTGGTGGCGAGATTGGGCTGGGAGCAGGCGGAACGGATCCCCGTGGAGGTCGATTGCGCGGAGGAAAACGCGGCGGAATTCGCCCGCCTGGCTGACGACACGCGATCGGTCGCGGTCCTGATCGACGGAGCGCGTCCGCCAGTGAAGGCGATCCTGGAATTTCTACGCCGACTCCGCGACACCCTGGCGGAGCGGGCGGAGGTCATGGTGGTCGTCGTCACGGAGGACGGGCAGCCTTTTGACTACGCGGAGACGTGGAGCGCCGCCGTCGCGGGGCTCGGCGATCCCTTCATGCGGGTGGAGCGAGCGTGATGGAATTTTCGATTTTCGATTTTCGGTTTTCGATTGAGAATTGCCGCTCGTGAAAATTCCCTTTTTTGCCTGCGTGGGTTCGGTGAACACCGGGAAGACGTCGACCATCGCAACACTCATCGAAGACGACCGACTGCGGATCACGAGCACGCCGGGTGAGACCACGCAGTGCCAATCGTTCGTCGTCGAAATGGAAGGCGAGCCAATCGTCGGATTTTCGGACACTCCTGGATTTCAAAACGCCAAGAGTGCCCTCGCCCGCTTGCGGGAGCTGGAAGATCCCGTCGGCGACCCGCTGGACGCGTTTCGGGAATTCCTCGATCTCCATGGCGATGACCCGGCGTTTTCGGAGGAGTGCAAACTCTTCCGCCCGCTCGTCGATGGCGCTGGCGTGCTCTACATCGTGGATTCGTCGCAGCCTTTCCGGGAGATCAACGACGCGGAGATGAAGATTTTGCTCATGAGCGCGCGCCCCCGCATGGGCCTGATCAATACCACCGCCAATCCCGCGCACCTCGCGGTCTGGGAAGCGCGCCTGGGGCAGCATTTCAATCTCGTCCGCCGTTTCGACGCCCACGAGGTCGATTACTTCGACCGCATCGAATTGCTCAAAACGTTGATGGGAATCGACGAGAAGTGGCGCGACGCGCTGGAGCGAGCCGTCGAAACTTACGAGCGGGACTGGGAGGGTCGGCGCGAAGATTGCGCGGAGGAAATCACCGAGCTGATTCTCGATTCTCTCCAACACCGCGAGACGGCACCCATCGGCCTGCGGGGCGATGAAAGGAAACGCTCGAACGAGTTGGTGCAGAAATTTCAGGAATCGCTGCGCCAACTCGAGAGCCGCTCGCATCGGCGGATGATCGATGTCTTCAAGCATCATCAGATCACCCCCGGACAATCCGCTGGCGCGCTCCAGGATGTCGATTTGTTCAGCGAAGACGTCTGGCGATTCGCCGGACTCGACGCCAATCAACTCGTCGTCTCGGCGGCGGTCGCGGGGGCAATCGGCGGACTGGCCGTCGACGTCGTTCTGGCCGGCCACACGCTCGGCGCCGCGGCGTTGCTCGGTGGTGCGCTCGGCGGAGGCGGCGCTTGGATCGCCGGAAAACAACGCCCGCACATCGAGGTCGACCTCCCGGGGCGACTCGGCCAGTTCTTTGGCAAACAAAAGATGGCTGGACGCGACCTGCGGGTCGGACCGCTCAAGGCGATTAACTTCCCGTGGATTCTGCTGGATCGAGCGCTGGCCGTTTTCTTTTACGCCGTCCGCCGCTCCCACGCCCGACGGGGCGAATTGGAATTCGGCCTCGATGAACAACTCGCCGCCCTCCGGGGCCGGAAGCTGCTCACTCAGGAATGGCCGGAGGAGACCCGCAAGGAATGCGAACGCATCTTCACCCAGATTCGCAAAGGCCGGGCGGGGCTGTCCGAGAGCCGACGCCTCCGCGAAATCCTCAACGCCCGCCTCGAGCTGATCGCAGCGAAGGACGCTTGAGCTACCGGGAGTCGCCCTGGGCCATCGCCCGGGCCGCCTCCAGCAACCCGGCGGGATTCCCAATGTCGAGTCGCTCTCCGGCCCAGGTGACTCCGAGCAGACCGTCGCGCGCGCACAACGCACTCATCGCGTCGGTGAGCTGAATCTCCCCGCCGTGGCCGGGAGGCGTTCTCGCCAAATCCTCAAAAATCGTTTGGTCGAAAAGATACCGGGCGGCGAACGCGTGAGGCGGAAGCGGAGCATCCGCTTCGTCCGTCAGCCTGCGGAGCGGCCTCGGGTTTCGGTTTTTCGACGAGTCGATCGAGGTCGAAAACTCCCGATCCGACTTGCCGTCCGCCCGCGATGCCGTAACGCGAGACGCGGTCGGGCGCGCAGGGTTCGAGACAAACGGACGACTTCCGGTGCGCCGCCCACGCGACGCGCATCGCCGGAAGCGGCGAGCCGCCGTGAGTGATCGTGTCGCCGAGAAGCACGGCGAAACATTCGTCTCCGCCAACGAAGGAATCGGCCAGTCGGATCGCGTCGCCGAGCCCGCGCATCTCGGGTTGGTAGACCGTGTGAATGCGCCCAAAGCGGCTGGTCGCGCGAACGGCTTCCAACGCCTCGGTTTTGCCGACTTTCTCCAGGTGCCGTTCCAGCTCGGGGTGCGGCGCGAAGTATTGGGCGATGATCTCTTTCCCGCGACTGAGGATGAGCAGGATCTCGTCGAACCCCGCCGCTGCGGCTTCCTCGACGACGTAATGGATCACCGGCTTGTCGCCGACGGGAAGCATTTCCTTCGGCACGGCCTTGGCGATGGGGAGAAACCGGGTGCCGAGTCCGGCGGCGGGAATGATGGCTTTCATTTGCGCGGAAGGTCAGACGGGCTACCGCCCTTTCACGATCGATCGGCGGCGCGATGAGGGGCTGGATGACGCGGATATTCGTCGGAGCGAAGGCTTTTTCGAGCGCTTGAGCATTTCGGCATCCCGATAGGTCCCGACGATGGCACCCCCGCTCCCGGCGAATTTCGCACTGGCTCCAGTCTCGCGCGCGACCGCGATCATGTCCCGATTGCCATCGCCGACGTCGTAGAGCCTGGCGCGGAGGTCGAAGTTGGCGTTGATGATCTGGTGAAATCTCGGCCTGTCACCGGCCAGAAGCGCGTCTCGAATTGCACGGTCAAAATATGCCCAGGTCGCCATGGCATCGATCACCTCGGCATCCTTCGCCACCCAGCGGCAGCGAGATCGTTGTGATAAACCTTCATGCCCCTCCAAGATCTTCGCCGGAACGCGATGTAAACCGGCGGCAGCGACCCAGGGTCGAGTGGCTCGTCAGTCCCATAGCCGCGCCCCTCGATCAAATCGCGCGGAAAGATCCATGTCGGTCGCCCCTGATAGGCTTGCGCGACCCGGTCCTCGAGCCCGGCTGGAATGTCGAGTTCGGTATTCTCAACGGAGAGCACGACGCTGGCCAGGACGTGGCGCGGCATGGTGACATTGTAAAAACCCATGAGCGCCCGGAGGCAGGCGGTGATCAACGCGCTGGAGCCAGCGAGCCCGACGCGGTTCGGAATGTCGGCCCGGTAACGCATCGTGAAATTGCGGTCGTCGAACTTGATGCCACGGTTCTGACAATAGTCATAGAACGCCTTCACCGACGCTTTCAAGAGCCGGAACCTCCGTAATAGCCGTGCTTCCGCACGTCTTCGTGAAGATCAGCGATGCTGGCAAAAACCGAGTGATCGCGCCGCGAGGGCAGCAATTCCAACTCGGAGATTCCCACATCTCGATGGTTGCTTCGTAGTTCGTCGAAAGCGAAGGCGATGGTCTTGCCGAAGTAGCCGTCGGAGGATCGCCGATGAGACCGGCGCGAGGAAAGCGGTGGTCGAAACGATCAAGGTAATTTTGGATTTTCGATTTTCGATTTTCGATTTTTTGCGAGCCGGTCCAGACTCACCAAATCGCTCAACGCCATAAGTCGTCGAAGATCTCGTCACTGCTGATAATCGTCAATTCGCTGTCCAAGGCTTGGGCTGGAGCATCTGTCGAAGGGATCCGCATCGTGGCTCGGTAGCGAGGAAGTCAATTGACAATGGCAAGGACTGATCGGCATGGCCGAATGCCCTGTTCGGCGAGAAAAGCCGGAGAGCGCCATCCCATTGTCCGGAATTGCGAACGAGTAACCCACCCGGCCAAGTTTCATCCCAATTTCCGAGAAGTTGACGATCGAACAGGTAATGAACGGTTCCGTTTCAAGAGCCCGGGCCGCTCGGCGTGACAGCGTTCCCGGTCGTAGGCTAAAGCCAAAACAGCGAGCGTGTCGGTAAGCAGATGCATGGGCAAAATCCCGGCGACGCTCTTGGTCAGGTATCCGGCGCGGCGAATTCGCTGATGATTTCCGCCTGCAACGTCGGATCATGAAGCCATTGAGGCAGACTTCGGTCGAGGCCAATCCGCCGAGGCGACGTGGGATGACCGCATCACGAATCAGCTCGAGCCGGACGAGCGGCTGGCTGCGGCGAGTAATTACGACTCCTCCCGTTCCCAATGCCTGGTGAATAGCCGAGAAGGGCGTCTCGCCCTCGTCGATCGTCACCTGCATGCAGAATCTCATCCGTGACCCGACTGGTCAACGGACGTGTCTTCTTCCTCAAGGCGTGCCTGCCATTCTCCGGCGCTCTTCGAGCCCAACGGTCCGGCCATCCGAAACCAGCCTTCAAGTATTCTCGGATACACTGATCGGCTGCGCGATCAGCGAGACGGCCCGTCGAAGTTCTGAGCCGATGAAGACCCGCAGTTCTTCTTCATCGAAGTCCAAATAGGTCGGCCTCATTCCACCTCCCCCATATTCGCCAAACAACATCATCACCTTGGGACCATGGTCTCTTCAACTTCTCCATGCTTTCGAAAAGCAAAGGTGCGATCCACCTCCAGTCTACCGCTCGTGTTAGGCGCGCATCGGATTCGCGTCGATTCAGTCTAACCAAGTGACCCAAAGTATAGGATAATCTCCGGGAAGCGCCGGGCGAAGATGGTGCCATCCATGGGTTCAAAGACTCCCCGTGCCTTGGCGACAAGCTGTTGCCGCACCCGCACTGAATCTTCAACATTCAATGCTCTGTTCAGACTATGATGAAGAGTATTAGATATTTTTCAAGTTACCCGAGAGCCGAGCAACAATTCGGTGATGAGCCAGTCCTGAATATCGGCTTCCCGTCCGCGAAGACATCGAGCCATTCGATGACCGAATCGTAGGCCGAAACAGACCATCTGGAAGCAGTTTGCTATGAAATGGCGTCAATTGCCGAATTGCTGCGAAACCGCAGCCAGTAACCAATGAGCTTCAACTTCACGTCGGACGCTGCGGAAGAAAGCCACGGATTCGGCGAATGCTTGGGAATTTGCCGCAAGTTTTCCCTAATCGCCTCGCGCTATCCAGATTTACCCGCCCCCGCTAAGTGCACCTAACACGTCCTGATCACGAATATCTTTTCGCGCAACTGACTCCTGGTGAGACGTTCCCAGTAAAGCGCCCCACGGAACGTCACGAATCGATTGGACCCGATTGCCGTGGAGGTTCGTGTCAGCATCGTAATACAAGCGAAGGCAGGAACGAGCCACTGAGAACCGTTCCAAGATGAAATTCATCCGCATCTTCAGCGTCAACCGCTTCCCGCCACCGTTTGCGAACATGCTCCAGACGGCTTTGCTTTCTCGTCTGATCTTCTTCGGAATGAAGAGAACTCGAAGAGACGGAAAGCACACTGAAACTCCCAGCGATAGGTTCCGAGAAAATCGAACACATTGGGTGCACAATGTCGAAGTGCAGTCACCATGATCACTCATCCAGGTCGACCTCACCACGCAGAACGTCCCATTTGGAAAGGATGGCCGAGAGGGTTTGCTTGAGTTTGCGGGGAGTATCGGAAATTGAAGCGATTGATTCAGCCCAGGTGACAATCCGCTTTTCAAGGCATTTGACGCGATTTTGCCTTCCTCTGCCCTTCCACGAAGAGTCTCTGGCCGGTTACCAGCTTGGCCCCCCTGACCATCATGGCTACCCCGCGTAGGATCGATCGAAGTGCTGGCTCTGGCAGTGATCTCTCACCCGGTCAATCAACGCAGACCGCGATCACTCGGCAGCGGAGGTAGAAACAGAACGTGTTCCGCGATTTTCGAAAAGTCGATCTGGCTGTCTCGGCCAGCCGTAAGGATAAAAGAAATGCATTCGACATCGCGAAAGTTGTGGAGCATCGCCTCGATGTGTTTTTGGTCGAAATCAGGCCCGTTGCGGTCGTATCTTCGACCAGATTACCAATGGGGACAATAGCGCGCAGGATGGGGAGGAAGCGCTCCAGTTGAATTACGGCATTCCACCGTTTCCAAATCCGTCGAGGAGGTGCCCGACCAGGAGTTCACCGCGCCAATCGCCTCGATGTAGTCATCGGGCAACGACTAAGCGCCAGGCAGTCGACACTTTTCCAAAGTTCGTTGACCGCTTTCTCCAGGACATACTCCTGGGCGGCGGTCGAGGAGAAGCCCCAGCACTTGACGTGAACAAAAGTGAAATGGCCGTTGGATAGATCCGAACACGCATACCTCTCGATCATTTTGGCTACGCTCGATTTCCCCGACCCGAACGGCCTTGCAGACAACGGTCTGTCGAAGTGCGGAAATCAACTTGCGACGGGGCGTCTTCACGACTTCGGCAATTCGTCGCGCACGGTCGTCAGCACCAAAGTAGTCGTTCCGCGGCTGGATCATTTCTTCCTCGGAAGCGAGCCATTCCCGCAAGTCCGCAAACGACATCGAAGGCGGCATGCAAGGTCAGCTGGTTCCCCGGTCGGCGGAAATTGATCGCTCTTGATACTGATTGCCTCAGCCAAACCAAGCCAATATGCCTGTAGCTAGCGCGAATGCGGAAAACCGAGCAGTCAACCACGCCGACCGAACCGCTCCATTGTTCCGGACGTTGAAATTGCAGGAAGATCAATCAATCCCAACGATATTGGAATCGCGACCATTACCGGCGATAGCTACCGACATTCCGAAAGCTTGCGACACGGAAGAACCCGCTTCGACAGCAACAGCCAATTAAACCAAGCAGATACCGACAAACAACGTGCACCGCAGAGAGAAAAACGGCGCGGAGTTGACGACCGCGTCCAACGAAACCTTGAGCTCCTCGGCCAGTGGGAAAGCCGCGAGCCGCGATAACTGCGTACCCAACGATGCAGGCCCATCTGCGGACTGTTGCTTTGTTGTTTACCATGAGTCTCGACATTCAAATGACGACGAACCGACCGCGTCGAGTGAGGACCTACTCCGATGGATCTGTCCGCAGCCAGGTCCAGACTTCGGCCAATCGGCGAGGAGACGGTCGGTATCGTTGTGGTGGGCATCGCGAACGAGCCAGAGGCGCTTGGTGCCCCGGTAGCCGTCGTAAAGCCGCCGCCCCAGTCGGGCGGGAACGGTTCGATCCTGCTCGGCGACGATGAACGCGACCGGTCCGGGAAAAGCGGCAAGATTCGCCTCGGAGTCGAATCGCGTTCGACAGCAACCACGGGACGGGAACCCACGGGTAATGGTCGTGAGCGGCTCCGACCAGCGAGTTGAAAGGCGTGATCAGGATGACTGCATCCACGAGAGCGGGACGCTCGGCGGCGGCGGCACTGGCGACTCCGGACCCCAGCGATTGCCCGAGAAGCGTGATGCGGGGCGCGGCTACCTTCCCAGCGAGGGTGTCAATGGCATCGACGGCGGCCGCGGTCAGGCTGGCCTCCGACGGCTCGCCCTCGCGGGCTCCGTAGCCGGGATATTCGAGCAGGTAGGTTTGCGGACGGGCCGATCCGTCGGCGGCCCGGTTGGCGTAAGCGAAATAATTACGATGCAGCGCGAAACCTCCATTGCCGTGGCAGATGAGCAAGGCGTCGGCGGGATTTCCGTCGAGCGATCTCCAACCGATTCGATCACCGTTGGCGTTACTCCACGCCTCGAAGCCGACGGAGCGCGCCGTGGCTTCGAGCTCGCTCATGGGGGCGTGTCGCGGGAAGAAGACGAGGCTGTCCTGCCGAAATACAGGACCGCGCAGACGGCAAGGTAGCCGGCAGCGAGCAGAAGAGGAACGGTGATCAAATGACGGTGAGGCATGGACGTGCCTGGCCAGGGTGGGGAGGCCCGACGCGAGGCGCGATTCTTTTTTGGGAGTCTTGTGATTTTGCCAACCGACTCAAAGATTGAGGCGATGCACTGCTTGTTTCAACCTTGAGTGCCGTCGCGAACGATCCACCCAAGCTGGAGAACCTCAGCCCCACGCATCCCCGCCTGGCTGCCCGGACCCGAGACCGCAGCCGTCCGGGCAGCGGTGGAGACCGATCCTCTCGCGGGGCAATTCCAGCTCTACTTGCTCACGGGCCACGGAGCCCGACGGCGTTTATCCCGAAGGCCCCGGATACTGGAGTTACGGCACGCACTTCAACATCCTGCTCATCGCCGCGCTGCAATCGGCTCTGGGGACTGATTTCGGGATCTCGGAATCACCCGGGTTACGGCGCTCGGTCGACTTCATGCAGGCAGTCACCGATCCACGGTGACGTCTTCAATTTCGGCGACGGCTCTTCGCGGATGGGCGTCCAGCCGGCCTACTATTGGTTCGCGCAGTGACTCGGACGACCGGAAATCGCCAGGACTTTCGACGACCAAATGAAGCGAGCTTTCGAGAGCAAGAAGCCGCACGGAAAATTCGAGACCCGACTGGCTCCCTTCATTCCGGTCTGGCGGGGAGCAGCGGCTGGAACTCCGACGCTCTCTGGGTCGCGATCAAAGCCGGACGCGCGTCGGAGAATCACGGCCACATGGATAGCGGGAGCTTCGTGCTGGAGCGTGATGGCGTGCGGTGGGTGATCAATCCGAAGGTGCCGTCCTACGAACTCATCGAGTCAGCGGGCGTCCACCTCTGGGGACGCGATCAAGATTCGGATCGTTGGAAAATTTTCGAGGCCGGTCAGTTTTCACACAGCACCCTGACGGTGGACGGCGGCCTGCACGTCGCCGAAGCGTTGCGCCGATCCTGGATTTCTCCGCAGATCCTGACCCGAGTGCAACCGTCGACCTGAGCGCGACGCTGGGGGTGGGTGACGGAGTGGCCAGCCGGACGTTTCGTGTTCTCCCGGGCCGCCGGCTGGAGCTGACGGATACGCTGAGGGGACTCGAGCCCGGGACCCTCGTCCGCTGGGCGATCCCCACCCCGGCCGGGGTCACGGTCGACGGGAGTCGGGCCATTCTCGAGCAAGCCGGGAAGACCCTCTTGGTTCGGATGCGGACCCGCTGAACGTGACCTTCCGGGCCGAGGAACTCACCAAAGACGACCCGCCGTGGCGTCGTCCCATTCCCGGAGTCCGAATGCTGACGGCGGAAATCGAGGTCCCGGCAGACGGGACGTTAACCATCCGGGTGGATTTCGGCGGATGAGCGCCGCGCCCTACTTCAGGGATTGGTTGAGGAGATTGGCCAGACGGTAGCCCGCCAAAGTGACGCGCTTCTCGGAGATTTCCCGGGCGGGAATCACGTAGGATTCGTCCAACTCGACCGGATTGGAATTCGGCGCCGGGAAGTTTACCGTACCCGTAGTCAAAGCCGATCAGGTGACTTTCCAAGACCCACTCCTCGGGAGTCGCGGGCTCGCCGAGGGTATCGGCTGGAAATTTTTCCTGAAACTCCGTGGCCTTCTCGCGCGCGAGGTCGGCGGCTTTGAGGTGACCCGCGACCGGCGCCGAACGCGAATAGAGGGGTGCTTGAAAGGCCGGGACGACGTCGCCCTCCTCGTCAGTCGTGGCCCGGTAGCCCATGTCCCAAAACCAATGGAGATTGCCTGTGCTGTTGAAAATCGCGAGCGTGGGATCTTTCAGGTTGGGCACTTTGACCGCGTTGCCACCGCGGTCGTCATTCAGACTGGTCGCGTGCAGGGGCTGGTGAACGTCACCCACCAGATGAATGAGGAAAACCATGGCCTCGTCGCGATCCAGCCGCGAGTCGCTCGACTTCCCATCGAGGATGGCGAGGCATTTCTTGATCGCCCACAGCACGTTCTCTTCGCTGGCTGGCGGGAGTGGCAGCCCCTCTCGAGTCGGGGGGAGATTGACGTAATGCCACGGGTTGAACTCGCGAGTCTGATCGCGAATGTCGTCCATGTAGGTCCCCGTGATCATCGGCAGATACTCGGTCTTGTTGCGACGGTTGAAATCCGCGAGGCGCTTGTCGAACGCTGCTTTCGCGGAGGGAGTCAGGTTTTCGTAGGCAATCTGGCTCACAATCATGTGACCAAGCGCGTCCCAGGCGCGGACGGTTGGCAGAGCGAAGACGCCGACGAGAAGAGCGGTAAGAACGGTGCGCATCATGATTGAGGCGCAAACTAGCGGTGCATCGAGAGAATGGAAGCCCCGTTGAAATCTCTTTGAGGCTTGTCGGGTGGCGAACTTCTGTTTATCGAGTCGCTCCATGACGAAACAGAGTTGGATGCTGGCCGCAGGCGTGGTGATGATGGGATTTGCGGGTTGCGCGACGATGAACCCGACGCTGACCGACGCGGAACGCGAGATTTTGCGGTTCAACGTGGAGGGCATTGCCATCGGTGATCAGCCGGGCAAGCTGGCCATTTTCTCCCAGGTGCAGCGGATTCCAATCCAGCTGGACGGGATGGATGTCTACGAGATCTACAATCCGATCCCGCAGATTTCGAACATGGTCGCCTCTTTCTACAAAAACAAACTGCGCAAGCTGGAGATCCGTTACTTCGACGGACCGGGCGTCAATACCCTGTCGCGCGCGGGCGGGTGGGTCGGCATTCGCGACTACCTGATGGAATCCTACGAGCCGCCTTCGCGATTCGGCGATCAGGTCCCGATCGTGGCCAGCCAGAAGGGTCTGCAGACTCGATACGCCAAGTTCAACGGCGAGTGGATTTTCTCGCGCGCTCAGCGGCGGCTCAACTACATCGCGATGGCCGACAGCAATGGCGGCGTGGCCGTGGTCGTGATCCAGGATACGACTCCGCGTCCGCCGGTCCCCCAGCCCATCGACCGGGGCCGCACGACGACCACGGCTGCGAGCGAGGCAGCGCCAGCCGAGCGTGAGGTCATCCGCCGCACCGGCCCGGGATTCTGAGTTCCGAATTCTCTGACCCAGCCGCGAAACCGCCGGGGATTTCGCGGGTGAGATGACGCGGAACATTCCGCTCTTCGTCGCGTTCCGCGTGTTGTTCAACGCACGGTTCTACTACCCGGTTCTCGGCGTCCTGTTTCTGGACCTGGGACTTTCCCTCGAACAATACGCGCTGCTCAACGTCGTGTGGGCGGTCAGCATCGTGACGCTGGAAATTCCGTCCGGCGCGCTGGCGGACGTCATCGGTCGCCGCCGAATGGTCGTCATCGCCGCCGCATTGATGGTGGTGGAACTCGCGATTTTCAGTTTCGCGCCGACCGGGGACGTGACGCTGCTTTTCTGGCTGCTCGTGATCAACCGAATCCTCGGCGGCGCTGCGGAGGCGGCGGCGAGTGGTGCGGATGAAGCGCTGGCCTACGACTCGCTCCCGGACGGTGATCGGGAGTTGATGTGGCCGGCTGTGCTGGAGTCGCTCACCCGCTGGCAGTCCGGCGCGTTCTTCGTGGCAATGGTCGCAGGCGGGGCACTTTACGACTCGGAATTCGTCGGCTCGGTTGCGGCCTGGTTCGGGTCGGATTGGCATCCCGAGGCGGCCGAAGTTGCCCGCTGGCCGGTGTGGATCACGTTGGCGATGGCGTTTGGCTGCCTCGGGGTGGCGCTGGCGATGCGTGAAGTAAAGACGCGCCAGACGGACCAGCACCCGATCCGGGAGGCTCTCCTAAACATTTGGTCCGGTGCGAAGTTTGTGGCCACAACCCGGCGGATCCTTCTCGTGCTGCTGGCAGCCGTGGTCTGCGACAGCCTCGGCCGGTTATTCATGACGTTTAAGAGCAACTTCCTTCGTCTGATCGAGCTACCGGAGGTCCTCTTCGGGGTGATCGGCGCGGGCATGGCGCTCCTCGGCTTCGTGGCGGCACCCATCGCAAAATCCATGGTGAGCAACGGCAGCGGCGGTCGGGCCGCTCGCAATTTCTGCATCGTCGCAGCTCTGATGATGATCGGATTGGTCGGCGCAGCGTTCGCGATCCCGGTGTGGGGAGTCTGGGCGGTGATCCCCATCGGCATCGCGTTCCCTATGCTGAGCTTCTTCGTCTCGCACTACCTGAACGCCTGGACGTCATCCGGCCTCCGCGCCACGGTCCTGAGCTTCCGCGGGGTTGCGTTTAATCTAGCCTACGGCGGCGCGGGCATCCTCTTCGCGGGCCTGACCAGCCGGCTGCGCGACGCTACGCCAGACGCGTCGGAAAACGCCATCTTCGCAGAGGCGCTCGCCTGGCTTCCCGTGGCCTTCGTCGTCGCGGCCGGAGCGCTGGCTGTCTTTGCGCTGGCGTCGCGCGGACGGATCGCAAAGAGTCGCGCCGCATGATCCGGGTGCTGCACGTCATCGACAGTCTGGACCTGGGTGGCGCGCAGACGGCGCTGCTCAATCTGGTCCGGTTCGCTGACCCGCAGCGGATTCATCACGAGGTCGCGGCCATGCACGGCGAAGGATTTTTCGCGGAAGCCTTCCGTCAGATCGGCGTTCCGGTGCATTCGCTGGCCGAGCGACGTTGGCCGCCTGAGTATCTTTGGCACTTGCCCCGGCTGCTGCGGCGCGGGCATTTCGACATCGTTCAATGCCACCTCTTCGGCGCGAATTGGATCGCGAAACCCCTCGCCGCTCTCTGCGGCTCTCGAGTGATTTATCATCACGATCAGTGCAACGACGCCTTCCGCGCGAACTCACCCTGGGCGACGCTCGTCGACGCGTGGACGAACCAACTCTCGACCCGCGTGCTGGCGGTCTCCCGCTCCGTCGAACGCTTCGCCGTCGACATTGAGGGAATCGACCCGGAGCGCGTGAGCTATCTGCCCAACAGCGTGGACGTGACCGAGTTCGCTCCCCCGCCGTCGGACGAACGGAAGGCGGCGCGACGGCAGCACGGCCTGCCGGAGACCGGGGTCATCGTTGGCGGCGTGGGGCGGTTCGTTTTTCAGAAAAATTTCGACCTCCTGATCGCGGCGATGGAATTGGTGATGGCCGAGCGGCCCGACGTCACTCTCGCGCTCTTTGGCTCGGGACCGGACGAGCCGACCCTCCGGGAACGAGCGGCGCACCTCGGGGCGCGAGTCGTTTTTCCGGGAAGCGTCACCGATCGGCGCTCGATCCAAGCGAGCCTCGACATTCTTGCCATTTCATCGCGCTTCGAGGGTCTACCGATGGTCGCGCTCGAGGCCATGGCATCCGGTGTCCCCGTCGTGGCCACGGCGGTGGATGGAATGCGGGAGCTGGTCACTGACTCTCCGGGAGCCGCACGACTCGTGAATCCCGGGGACCAAGCCGACCTCGCCCGCGAAATTTCGGCGCTAGCACGGGATAAACCAGCTCGCGAGAAGATCGCCGCAGCGGCCCGGGAACTGGTGAGTGAACACTTCGACGCGCGGCAGCTCGCGGCGGAATTGGAACAATTTTATCAGCGAGATCTCCGACTGTGAAAGCGGCGTGGCTGGCGCTGATCGCGTGCGCGGTGACGGGTTGCGCGGTCGTGAGTTTCCTCCCGGGCGAGGAACCCATTTACCTCGTGATCCGGGGCGGCTCACCATTTTGGACCTACGGCCCGCAGCAGGCGGGGCTACCGGACGAGCGTCTGGACCTCGGAGATACGGTGCGCATCGTGCGTTGGGAATACGGATTCAGTCGCGTGCAACTCGAGTCCGGACTCACCGGCTACGTGGCCAACGACGATTTGGAAAAGGCCCCGGACGGAACCCTCTGGCTGGGAAATCCCGATTTGCCCGCCATACCAAAGCCTCGCGGACCGCAGATCCGATTGGGAAGAGGCGAGCACGGGACCGGTTGCCCGGGCAACCGTCAAGCGGGAGCGCTACCGTGGTCCCATCGTCGACGACGCCCCGCTCCCGATCGCCGAGCCTGATCTGGACGAGTCTCCCGCCGACGGCCCGACGCTCGAGTGATTACACCATCCCCAGCTTCATGCGCCCCGCTTCGGAGATCATGGACTGGTTCCAGGCTGGATCCCAAACCAGATCGACCTGAGCCTCGTCAATTCCATCGAGGATGAGAATTTTCTGCCGGGCGTCGGCTGCAATTGTTGGTCCCATGCCGCACCCGGGAGCGGTCAGAGTCATTTGAACGACAACGTTGGTCTGACCCTCATCGGTTCGCTTGATCTCGCACCCGTAAATCAGACCGAGGTCGACAACGTTCACCGGAATCTCGGGATCAAAGACCGTCTTGAGCTGGTTCCAGACCGCGTCGTCGAGGCTGCCTTTGACCGGCTCCTTCGCGGGGGACTCGATGGCCGTCGGGTCGATCCCGAGTGCGTCGAGGTCCTTCTCGTCGATCCGGGCCAAACCGGCCTGAGTGGCAACGGTGTAGGTTCCTCCGAGGGATTGGGTCACAATGACGGAGGTCCCGGCGGGTAGGACAATGGGGTTGCCGCTGGGAATTTGAATGGCATCGCAGTCGCGCTTCAGGCTGAGTTCGCGGGTATCGCTCATGGTTTTCTAAATTTTGAATCGTTGGTGTTTGAAGTAATGGAAATCTAGGACTGGAGCTTGATGCTCACCTTTTTCGGGGCATTGAGACTGTCGAGCAGCGTGGGCGCCACATCCGTGGCTTCCGGCTGCGGAGCGTCAGGATCGAGAGCGTTCTTCAAAGCTCCCTCGACGAGCTGGGCGCAATGGATTTTCATCGGAGGCAGCGGGCCGAGGGGTGCGGAGAGATCGGCGCCCTTCATCGCGAGGGCCTCCTGCGCAGTTTTGCCTTTTATCAGGTCAGTCGCCAGGCTGGCCACGGCGATCGCGGTCTGACAGCCAAACGTCTGGAAGGTCGCCCGGTCGATCACTTTGCGCCCATTTTCGTCTTTGAATTTCACCCACATCCGCAGCATGTCGCCGCAGTCGGGACTCCCGACGGTGCCGACCGCATCGGCATCGCTCATTTCACCCACGTTGTGCGGATCGCTGACGGCGGACTGGATGCGGGATTCGAGATCGTCGGACATTTCGTTCATTCCAAAGTGTAGCGGGGAAGGTCGGAATCGACTTCGAGCGACCAGGCGTCGATCCCACCGCGAAGACCACGGACGTTGGTGAAGTCGTGACCGGAAAAGAATGCCGCCGCGTCCAGCACCCGAGTGCCTTGATGATCAACGAGCACGACCAGACTGTCCTTCGGCCAGGAGCCGAGGACGTCCTGGAGAAATTCCTGAGTGAAATACTGAGCCTGCGGAATGTGAACGGCGTCAAATTCCTCGCGGGTCCGAATGTCGAGAATCCGAGTATCCGGATCGGCGGCCAGAGCAGCGGCGAGGTCGGTCGGCTCGATAAGCATCCGCGCGTCTTCGGCACAGGCTTCGGTCACCTGAGCCAAAGCGGCACCGGGATCGAGACCCTCGTTTCGCGCGCAGACTTCGGCGAATGTTTCGTCCGGTCGAAACCCGCAACTTGAGCAACCACCGATGTGAAAGAGCCGAAAGAGCGCCCGCTGCGCACCGGGGAGTTCCTGCAGGAGCTCCTGCATGGACATACTGGGTGTAAGCTCGGCGGTCATTCGGCGGGATGATAGCGGCGCCCGCGAGGATTGCAACGCGGGATCGGATCGGGTGTCCGGATTTGGCCAACGCAGCAACATGGGTTTCCGAATTGACGTCCCCGCTTCCGTTACCTATTCGCAAGGGACTGTGGATGCCCATTTTTTGACGACTATTTCCCGAGTGGCGCTCGTCGGCGTGGCCCTTCTCGTCTCCGCCTGCGACCAGACACCTGCCCCATCCGCCGAATCAACGGCCACCGCGCCCCCCGCCGAGGCGGCGATCCCGGCGGAAAGCAGCAGCACGCCGACGCCCGCCGCTGCGTCCACTCCGACTGCCGCTGCGGTGCAGCCGGCTGGGACGCTAAAGCCGAGACAGTCGACGAGGGCTCCGACAAGGAACCCATCGACATGTATGATCTCGACTACGACGAAGAGAACGACCGCTTCCTGGTGGTCGGCACTCAGACCGGCTACACCGGGCCCGTCTTCTCGGTCTACAGCGATGGCCAGCGGGAGTCGACCGGCGCTCTCAAGGACGGCTTCGAGCACGGGAAATGGGTCACCTATTACGAGGACGGCACCAAGGAGACCGAAGGGTCCTACATCCTCGGCTTGGAGGACGGACCGTGGAGCTACTATTTCGAAAACGGCAATCTCGATTCCAGTGGCACCTACGCGGAAGGATCGCTCGTCGGGAAATGGACGGATTTCTTCGAAGACGGAACGATCGAATCCGACGGCATCTACACCGACGGTTTCATGGACGGGGACTGGAAATTTTATCAACCCGGCAACCCCGATCCACGCGTTATCACCTTCGACAACGGTCGCGAGGTCGAGCGTTGATCACGCGCTGACTCCGTGCTGATTCAGCGAGATCGATCAGAGTCACTGATCCGGGTGGGCCGATTCCCGCTGGCCGCGTTTTTCATCGCGATCGGCCTCGTTGCCTTGAAGATTCCGACGGCGTCATGTCAGACCGACACCGTTCCCACTGAGCCCGATTGGAATGCGCCCACGTCGGAAAACGACCCGATCACTCTCGAAGACGACCTCGTCACACCCGATCCGACCCCCGCCGCGCTCCCCACTCCCACTCCGATTCCGCTCGCGCCGATCCCAGCCGACGAGCCATCGCCGGCGACACTTCCGGAACTTGAATCTCTCCCGACAGATCCGTTTCCCCAGTCCCCGTTCCCCACCGATCCCATCCCGAACGATGAGCTGGTGATCGGCCCTGGACCCGAGGAGCTCGACCCCAATTTCCGATCCAGCGCGCCACCCACGAGCCGCTTGGACGACTACGTCCCCGGCGAATCATCCGATGACGTCACCTATGGCGTCCCGTCCGATACCGGCTACTACCTCCCTGATCTGACCGACCCCTTGGATCCGTTCTTCCAAATGGACGGCCTCAAGGTGCGCCTCGGCGAGCTGCACATCCGGCTGCCGATGAACTTGTCGTTCCAATACGACGACAACATCTTTCAGAGCAACACCAACGTCACTGGTGATTTCATCAGCGCATTTTCACCCACGCTGTTGCTTGGAATCGGTGACTACGCTTTCGCGGAGGAAAATTATTTCCGGCTGTCCTTCACGCCCCAATTCCAGTTTTTCCTCGAGAATTCCAATCTCAATACGACCAACCAATTCCTTTCGCTCACGGGACAATACGCGTTTCCACGACTCACGACTTCGGCCTCACTGGTGTATTCCCTCAACTCCAACCCGACCTCCACCGACCAGGGCCGCCAGGAGCGCGCGAACTACGATTTTCGGTGGGACAATTCCTACGCGCTGGGTGCCAAGACGTTCCTCGAAGCGGACCTCGGCGCCAGCTACCAAGACGACGGTTCGGACATCCAATACACCACCATCACGCTCTCGCCGCGGCTCGCCTACCAATACAGTCCGAAGTTGAGGGTCGGATTTGGTCCCGTCTTCGGCGTCACCTCCATCAGCGATGGGGGCGAGCAGACATTCCAAGGCCTGGTCGTGACCATCGGCTACGACACGCTTGAGCGATTCTCGTTCCGGACTTCGCTGGGGGCGCAGGCCCGGCAATTCGACGACGACGACGCCGAAAACGAAGACTTCGTCACGCCCACATTTTCCTTCGGCACGACCTACAAGATCGGGGATGACGGTATGCGGTCAATCAGTCTGGATCTCTCGCGGACGATCGGAAATTCGTCTTTCGTGAGGGGACAGAGTGTGATCAACAACTCCATCTCCGTCGCCTACACCCAGCCAATCATCCACCGAGTCTCGTTCAACATCAGCCTCCGCTATCAAGTGAACGAATACCAAGGCCGGCAGGAAGACACCGACAATTTTTTCTCCGCCCGCCCGGCGCTGACCTACACCTTCCTTCGGGATCAGGTCGCCGCGTCGCTCTTCTACACCCGCTCGCAGCGGACTTCGGAAATTGTCAACCGAGAGTTCACGAACAACGTGATCGGACTTAATTTGAATTTTCAGTTTTGAGATTCGCAGAAGGCAACTCCACCGCGCGGTCTGATTCCGGCTCACGCTCTCGGCAATGATCCGCTCCCGCACCAAGGGGCTGTTCAACGCCTACATTATCGCACAGTCATTCGCTTTGCTGGCCTCATTCTGGGGATACCTCCTTTTCCTCAATCTTGCATTCGACATGCAGCTGGATTCAGCGCGCTACTTTCGTACTCGCTGATAGCGCTCTTCGGCTTGCTGATCCATCTCTTCGGCATCGACCTCACGGCGACCAACTTGCTCGCAACCGACCCTCTGCAAGCCATTCGACTATCGATCCGCCAGACAATCTACGTTGCCGGTGCGTTGATGTTTATGCTGCTCCTCACGAAGGACACCTTCATTTCGCGGCTGTTCCTGTTTTCCTACCTTCCCGTTTTGGCGGGGACCGTCTTCGCCGTCAATCTGCTCGTCCCCAGCTGGCTCTGCCGCTTCTTTTTCTCCGGACGCCACCAGACGAGCACTCTTCTGATCGGTTCGGCGGAGGAGGTCGAGCGTCTCCGGAGCTGGCTTCGAATCGTGCGTAACTACGGCGTTGAGGTGATCGGCGTGTTGTGCGAATCCAAGCAGAGATCAGTCGTGCATGGCGTGACCGTCCTCGGTACTCCCGACGATCTTTCCGATGTATTGCAGAATCTTTCCGTTCATTCCGTCCTCCTGATGAAGATCCCGGAGGACCGCCGGGAACTCACCCGGATTCTGGAAACCTGCGAAGCGGCCGGAGCGCGCCTGTCCGCCGTCAATTCACTTTCCGAGGCATTCCAGCACTCGCTTCGCTACTTTCATCACTTCGGGTTCGACTTCGTCAGCCTGCGCGAAGAACCGCTTCAGGACCCGATCAGTCGAGTCGCCAAACGCGCATTCGACGTCGCGATTGCCCTTCCGATCGTTATCTTCATCCTGCCGATTCTTTCGCTTCTCGTGTGGATCATCCACCGGCGCAACTCGCCAGGCCCTCTCTTTTTTAGGCAGGCGCGGACCGGGATTCAGAATCAACCCTTCGAGATCTTGAAGTTCCGCACCATGACCGTCGACAACGACGACCCTTCCCGTCAGGCTGGAAAATCTGATGATCGCATCTTCCGGGGTGCCCGGTTCCTGCGGCGCACGAGCATCGATGAATTCCCTCAATTCATCAATGTTCTGCGGGGTGACATGAGTGCGGTCGGTCCACGACCTCACATGCTCGAGCACGATGAGAAGTTCGCCGCCGTGTTCCGCTCCTACCACGTTCGCTCCTACATCAAACCAGGCGTCACCGGACTCGCGCAGATCCGCGGTTACCGAGGAGAAGCCCGCACCGACGATGCCATCCGCCAACGCGTCGAATGCGACATCGATTACATCGAACGCTGGTCGCCGATTCTGGATATCCTGATCATCGTGAAGACGGGGTGGCAGGTCATCCACCCCCCCAAGTCAGCATATTAGGCAACCCTTGTCCGAGCCTCGAGAAATGGGTCGCAGGATTTGCTTCCGACGACTTTTAGGGACGTTTCGCAGGAGCATCAGTTGGCGGCTGTCGCACCATCTGATCGGTCAAAGCGTCGACTTTCGCGAGAATCTCCACATTGCCTTCGTCCAGCTCAAGCGCCTTTTTCCAATAGAGCATCGCCTCGGCCGTCCGGTTGAGTGCGAAATAGGCATCCGCCACGTGGTCGAAAACGACCGGATCCGGGAACTCAATCGTCTTTGACGCCCGGAGCAACGCTTCCAGGGCCTCCTCGTAACGCCCCTTCTTGTAGTGGAGCCAGCCAAGGCTATCGATGAACGCCGCGTTGTCGGGCTCCATCGCCAGAGCCCGCCGGATTAACTGCTCCGCCTCGTCAAGTTTTTCGCCCCGTTCGACCCACATGTAACCCAGCGCGTTGTAGGCGACCGCTGCATTATCCGGATCGATCTCGATGGCCTTCTTCAGCAGCTCATCCGCCTTCACAAAACGCTTCGCCTGCTCGGCTGCAATTCCGTAATCGAGATAAAACTCCGCGCTGATCAGCTCCGGCGCGCCCGCACTCGCCTCGACCAGAGCTTCCTCGAAAGTCTCCATCGCCTCGTCGTGGCGCTTGGCCATACTCAGCGCGCGCGCGTGCAGGTAAGTGAACGCTGCGGATTGCGGAAAAATTTCCCGAGCCTCGGCCAATCGATCAGCCGCTCGATCGTAGTCTCCGTTCATGAGCAGCAATTTGACCAGCTGGTCGTAAAGAAATCCGTTGTGCTTATCGATGATCAGAGCCTGCTCCACGCACGCGAGCGCCTTCGAATATTCCTCCCGGTCGATGTAGAGCTGCCGAAGCTGGTCGTAGGCCGCCAAGTCGAGCGGGTTGCGGAGAATCACCTGCTCCAGCACCGGGATCGCCTCGTCGGTGCGCCCGGTTTCCATCAGCGTGCTGGCCAGCTTTTCCTGAATTTTCGGCAGCATCGGATTCTCGGCCACCGCTTGCTGATAAATCCCTACAGCAGGCTCGTATTGCTGATGAATCAGGTAAAAGTCTCCCACGCGCGCGAGGCTTTCAGCGTCATCTCCCGCCGCTTCGAGCGCGCGTTCCATCGCACCTCGGATTTTCGGCTGCAGCTCGTCGTCGACAAACGCGTCGCCCGCCGTGGAGGACGAATAAAACTCCGCCAACGAAAGCCAGAACCGTGCGTCCTCGCTCTCGCTCGCCCCGGCCCGAGCGAGCGCCTTCATCGAGAGTCCCCGATCTTCCTGCGATTGCCCGATCTCCCAGAGAGCCTCGTAACCGCCAAACTCGTTCGGCGCAGCCTTGATTGCCAGCTCCGCGTATTTCGTTGCAAATTCCGGCTTCCGCAGATGCCGCAGGTAGATCGAAGACAGGGCCAGCGCCGGAGCCGGATCACCCGGCTTTGCCTTGACGGCATCCTTGAGCACGCCGATCGCCTCGGCTGATTGCCCGCGGCGGAGGTAGTCGTACGCGACGTCGACCGCCAGCCGCGTGAAGCTCGGATCGATCGTCAGGACGCGACGATAGTTCTCGAGCGCTTCCTCGGGCCCGGCACTTTCTTCGACGAACATCCCGGTAATAAACCGGGCCATTGCTTCCGCCTCGCGCTCCGCCTTGGAAGTCAGCTCGACGCGCTCCGGGCCACGCTGGCCCTCGTCCAGAAGGAAATCGGTTGTCAGGCCGGGTTCGGCAAATCCGGCCAGCGGGGGCGAGAGAACCGCCAGAGAAAACCAGAACGACCGGCCAATTGCCGCGTGATGCGACTCTGGAAGCCAATCCCGATTTCATGCGGGAACTGTAGCCGCTAGGACTTGTAGCGCAACCGCTTCTTGTGCCGATTGGCTTTCATGCGTTTGCGGCGCTTATGCTTCGCAATCTTGGCTTTACGTGTTTTTTTGAGCGAACCCATGCAGATACAATTTAGTAGACCACTTTGTTGAGAGGATACTCGATGATTCCTTCGGCCCCCATGGCTTTGAGCCTGGGGATGATTTCCCGGACGGTCTTCTCATCGATCACCGTTTCGACCGCCACCCATCCCTCTTGAGCCAGGGGCGAAACTGTAGGATTCCGCAGCGCGGGCAATGCCTCAAGCAAATTCTGCAACGAATTTTTCGGAAGGTTCATTTTCAGCCCAACCAGGTCCCGCGCTGTCAGCGCGCCGTCGAGGAGCAACTGCAACGTCCGCATCTTCTCCCGTTTCCAATCATCCCTGGCCGCAGCGTGATTTGCGATGAACACCGGAAACGACTCCATGAGCGTTGACACGACTCGTAAATTGTTCGCACGCAACGAATTTCCCGTCTCCGTGATGTCGACAATGGCATCCACGAGATCCGGCACTTTCACTTCCGTCGCACCCCAGGAAAATTCCACCTTCACGTCCACGCCCTCTTTCTCAAAATAGCGCTTCGTCAGCCCGACTGCCTCGGTCGCAACTCGTTTGCCGGCCAGGTCCTTGACGTCGCGAATCGCGGAATTCTCCGGAACGACAAGCACCCACCGCGTCGGATTCGCGCTAACCTTGCTGTAAGGAAGCTCGAAGAGGGCTTCGACGTCCGACTCGTTTTCCGCGACCCAATCTTTCCCCGTGATCCCACAATCCAGATAGCCATCCTCCACGTAGCGACTCATCTCCTGCGCGCGAAGCAGCCGGATTTCCAGTTCCGGATCATCGACCGCAGGCTTGTAGGATCGTTTGGAGCCCGAAATCGTGTAGCCCGCTTTGGCAAACAGCGCCAGCGTGGCGTCGAAAAGGCTGCCGGATGGCAGCCCAATGGTGAGTTTATTCTCGCTCATATTAGGGGCCGAGGAAAGTAGCAGCCCGAACCCACCTGGCAAGCCACATCACGGTTGGAGTCGTCACCGCCGCGTCGGCGCCCGGTTGAACATCCGAAAAAAGTTCCCGAAGTGTTTCTTGAAACCTTCGCGCCGCGACAAGTAGCGCTCTTCCCGCTCCCCGCCCGTGCGAATCGCGGCGAGGAGCGCCGAAACCGAGAGCTTCTCCAATTCAAACGCCGTGACCGCCGTCCCCACCGCCGACGCGTGGTGCGCATCGCTGGCCGCCGTCCCAAATAATCCCCTTCCCTCCGCGTGCGCCAGCGCCTGCGCGTTGAACTTACGGGATGTCACTGCCGCATTGAAGACCTCGATCACCGGACTCTTGAGCTGCTGCAAGACCTCCGCCCGGATCCCCGCACGCCACCGGTCGAACGGATGAGCCGGAATCGCGACCCCTCCCGCCGCGTGAATGGCCCGCTCGACCTCCACCGCCGACACCCCGATCATGTCCGGTAGCGTCGCTCCGATGCAGAGCAGATGGCCATCCGCCGTGGAGACCTCAACCCCGGGCACGACTAGAAATCCGTCCACCGCCGTCCCTTCGGCATTCGCGAATCCGTGTTCCCGACAGTAGTCCGCCGAACGGCAGGAATTATGATCCGTAATCGCGATGCCATCCAAGCCGCGCGATTTTGCCGCTGCGATTAAAGCCTCCGGCGAACTCGCCGCATCCGAGGAGAAGTAGGAATGAACGTGCAGGTCGAACCGGTATCGCATCCCGCCACCATACGAGAATCCCCGAAGCGGTCGAGATCGCGCGGCTCGCATTTCGGAGTCATCCCACGCTCGATTTGCCGAACCCGTCTAAATCGCCTACAAGTCCGCCCTCATGAACGTGGCGTTTAAAGAATGGGCCGTCGTCTGCGATGCGATCCTGGCCGGTCGGCAGAGTGTTCTCATCCGGAAAGGCGGAATTGCGGAAGGCCGCGCGGGGTTCGAATTTCGACACACCGAGTTCGAACTGTTTCCCGACCTGGTTTCACGAGCAACTCTCCCGCACGACGCTTCCGCCCGATACCGTCGTCCCGGAAGCTCCCACGGATACCATCCGGATCCGGGTCGCCGCCCGGATCGAGTGGACCGGCCTCGTGACCGACCTCGCTGCGGTGCGTCGACTCGCGGACGCCGGACTTCACGTTCTGCGCGACGACGTCGTCACCGAGCGCTTTCACTACGACGAAGCCGATGGCGTTCACGTCGCCTTCATCCGGGCGCTTCCGCTTGGAACCCGTCCGGATTCTCCCCCTCGAAAAGCGCTTCGGGGGTTGCCGATCCTGGTTGGAGCTCCCGCCCAGCGAGGGTATTTGCCGCATTCCAGTCCTCTCCGACCCGGAGCAAACTGCGCGCCGGACAGCGCTCGATCGCGCTCTGAATCTGTGAAGCCGCCCGGCGGTTTCTACTTTCCGCTGTAGGACTTGTAGTCCGTCGCCACGACCGTAACCTCAGTTTCCTCCGTCTCCGGAATGCCGTTGCAGAGCATCTTCGTGTAAGGCCCGCAGACGATGTCGCTACCGCAATACATGTCGCGGCGATTTTCCAGGGTTGTGCATGAGGAAAGGCAGAGAGTCAGGAGGGAAAAACTGAGGAGCGCGGGTTTCACGCGGAAAGCTAAATCCGTTTCCACGGTCGATGTAAATCTGAAAAGCGAGCGGCGGAACTCGAGCGTTGAACTGCGCCCCCCCGGCGGGCAGTGTTCCGGCCCGCCTCATGTCGCTCGCCTACTACGTTCACGACCTCAGCCCATTCCTGATTCATTTTGGGGGTTCGGTCGGACTTCGCTGGTATGGCCTGGCCTACGTTGCCGCGTTTTTCGTGGGGATCGTGGTTTACCGTTACCTTGCCCGGAAGGGTTATTCGGATCTCAAACCCGAGGAGGTCAGTGATTTCATCGTCTGGGGAGCCATCTTCGGCGTGCTGCTGGGCGGACGCCTGGGTTACATGCTGCTCTACCGTTTCAGTGACTTTGCCGCCGACCCGCTGAGCATCATTCGGGTCTGGGACGGCGGCATGGCGAGCCACGGAGGGATCATCGGCATGGCACTCTACGCGCTGTGGTATTCCTGGAAACACCAGGTCGGCTGGCGCAATCTGGGCGACAATATCGTCGTCGTGACCCCCATCGGCCTCGCTTTTGGCCGAATGGCCAACTTCATCAACGGGGAACTCTACGGTCGCGTCACTTCGGTCCCGTGGGCCGTCCAGTTTCCCAAGGAACTCTACTCGACCGAACTGGCCGACGAGAGCCGCCGCGAGATCATCCGCGGCGCAATGGCCATCAACCCGGCCTGGACGAGCGTCGACGTGATCGAACCCGCCAGCCGCCATTCCGCCGAGCTCCGCGAAGTCCTCGCCGCCAGCCTGAACCCGCGCCACCCGTCCCAACTCTACGAGGCTGCCCTGGAGGGCGGCGTTGTATTCGCGATCATGTGGGTCCTCCGGACGCGTTTTCGCCTGCCGGATGGCGTGATTACCGGGGCATTTTTCATCGGCTACGCCATTCTGCGAATCATCGGGGAAGCGTTTCGCGAACCCGACGCCCCGCTGACCGGAGGACTGACTCGCGGGCAATTTCTATCACTCTTCCTCGTCCTAATCGGCATCGCCTTTCTCGTCTCCGCGAAAATTGCTTCCCGCTGGGCGCCAAAATTCCGTCAGCCAACTCGCCCGGACTGACGCGCTCCCTAGTCCCGAATCGACACCCGCTCGAGCGCGAGCGCGCGGCCCGACGACTCGTCGATGTCGACCTGAAGTCCGCACAGCCGCACCGGGCCCTTCGCCACGGGGAAGGGCGTCGGGAGGTTACTGCGAAACCGTGACAGCACCGGCTGCACCTCGCGACCAATCACCGAATTTTCCGGCCCGCACATCCCCGCGTCGCAGATAAACGCGGTCCCTCCGGGGAAAATTCGTTCATCCGCCGTCTGCACGTGCGTGTGCGTCCCGACCACCGCCGACACGCGCCCATCGAGATGCCGACCCATGGCGACCTTTTCACTCGTCGTCTCGCAATGCATGTCGACGAAAATCACTTTCGTTTCCTGGGACAATCGCGCGATCTCCGCATCCGCCGCCAGAAACGGATTCTCGAGAATGGAGGGCATGAAAGTCCGCCCCTGCAGGTTCAGCACCGCAACTTTGCACTTCGAGGTCTGCAGGACCACACTTCCCGAGCCGGGAGCGCCCGGCGGGTAATTGGCCGGACGGAGCAGCCGGGGTTCCGTCGGAATCCAATCCGCCAGCTCCTTCTGGTCCCACGCGTGATCGCCGGTCGTAATCACCGCAACTCCGCAGCGCAGCAAATCAATCGCGATCTTGGGCGTAATTCCCCGTCCGCCAGCGGAATTCTCTCCGTTGACGATCACGAAATCGATCTGTCGGTTCTGCCGCAGCAGCGGGACGTGCTTGATCACGCCCTGGCGACCGGGCTCTCCGACGATGTCTCCGAGGAAAAGAATGCGAATCATTTTTGTGAATTTGTCGTGTCGTGCCCACCGGTCTTTGGACAACCTGTTGGGCGTGAAATTTTACCTTTCGGTGCTTCTGTTCCTTGCTCCCGCGTCAATCGCGATGGCAAAACTCAGCCCGTTGGCGCCCGCTCCGGATTGGACGGCGCTCAATGAGTATCAGCAAACGATCACGCGGGAAGACTTTCTCTTTCTCCTCGAAGAGGTCTACGCACCGGGGAAGGCGTGGCGGGATTTCATCGAGGTCGACGACTCGACGGCGACC
The DNA here is from genome assembly GCA_963740185.1 of uncultured Verrucomicrobiae bacterium. Taxonomy (GTDB): domain Bacteria; phylum Verrucomicrobiota; class Verrucomicrobiia; order Chthoniobacterales; family JAATET01; genus CAVVKW01. Next base: position 98,071 of record CAVUDH010000017.1, on the reverse strand, counting down.
ATCGCGACCGAGCCCGGCGAAGAGCCTTTTGTGTTGCGATTCGCCCGCCGCGGTCAGCCAATCGAACCCGTCACCCGCTTCTGGCGAGCCCGTTCTCAGCAAGGCCCCCGCCCCGCAGCCAAGCCGCTGCTCGGCGTCCGGATCGCCATCGATCCAGGGCACCTCGGCGGGAGCTACGCCAAAATGGAAGGCCGTTGGTTTCGAATCAAAAATTCCAAACCAGTCACCGAAGGCGACATGACCCTGGCCGTCGCCCGCCTCATGGTTCCGCGACTCGAGGCCCTCGGCGCAAAGGTCTGGCTCATCCGGCGAAAATCCGGCCCGGTCACTTCCATCCGCCCCACCCGCCTCAAGGGCGAGGCCCGCGCGACTCTCGCCGCAGCGAGCAGGCCCGTCACCCGCGAGTCCGTCGAGCGCGAAGCCGAACGACTCTTTTACCGCGTGGCGGAGATTCGGGAGCGCGCCCGGATCGTCAACGAGCGCATCCGCCCGGACCTCGTGGTCTGCCTGCACTTCAACGCCGAACCCTGGGGCCGACCGGAACGCCCTCTTCTCACGGACAAAAACCACCTCCACTTTCTGATCACCGGTGCCTTCAGCGCCGGCGAGCTCGCCCTCGAGGATCAGCGATTCGAGATGCTCGACAAGCTCCTTTCCCGCGTCTACCGGGAGGAACTCGCCGTGACGGAATCCGTCGCCGCCGCCATGGCCAAAGCCACCGGACTCCCACCCTTCACCTACTTCGGAAAGAATGCCGTGAACGTCGGCACCAGCCCTTTCGTCTGGGGGCGCAATCTCCTCGCCAACCGGCTTTTCCGCTGCCCCGTCATCTACGTCGAACCCTACGTCATGAACAGCAAGCCGGTCTTCGCCCGCGTGCAGGCCGGAGATTTCGAAGGTCAGCAGGCCGTCGACGGCAAGATGCAGGAGAGCATTTTTCGCGAATACGCGGGCGGGATCGTCCGCGGGCTGGTTGACTACTTCTCCGAAACGAAATGAAGACCATTGCCATCGCCAACCAGAAGGGCGGAGTCGGGAAGACGACGACCACCGTGAATCTCGCCGCCGCCCTCGCCGCCCAAGGCCAGCGCGTTCTCCTCATCGACCTCGATTCGCAGGGCAACGCCACCAGCGCCATGGGCGTCGCCGAGCAAACGAACGGCAGTCTCTACTACTCGCTCACCGGCGAGAAATCCGCTTCCGAACTCGTTCTCCCCACCCGCATCGAAAACCTCTGGGCCATCCCCGCCGATCTCGACCTCGCCGGATCCGAAATGGTCGTCGCGCAATCCAGCTCCCACATGACCCAGCTCCGGGAGGCCTTCGCGCCCCTCCGCGACTCGGGAAGCTACGACTACGCACTTCTCGATTGCCCGCCGTCGCTCGGACTCATCATGACCAATGCCCTCGTCGCCGCCGACGAGATCCTCATCCCGATTCAGGCCGAATACTACGCCCTCGAAGGCCTCTCGACGCTCATGCTCGTGATCGCGCAAATTCGCGAAGCTGCGAATCCCGGCTTCGCGATCTCCGGCATGGTCATGACCATGGTCGACTCCCGGACGAATCTGAATCAAGCCGTCGTCCGCGACGTCCGCGAGCATTTCCAAGAAGTCGTGTTCGACGTTCCGATTCCCCGCTCAATCCGCTTCGGAGAGGCCCCGAGCTTCGGCCGCACGATCTTCGAACACGATCCCAACGGACCCGGGGCCGAAGCCTACACCAAGCTCGGCCAGGAATTTTTGGAGCGTCAAAAAGCCGGCATGCGATTCGTCAGCCCCGCCGAAGTCGTTGAAAATAAATGATCACGGACAAAAACTTCGCATCCCTCCGACCGAACGGCAGCGAAACATTATAACCATGAGTAACACCGACCACTGCATCACGACCTGTAACCGGCTCCTGCGCGGCGAGCGATCCGCCGTCGAGACCTACGACAAGGCCATCGAAAAATACCATCTCGTCCCGGCGCTTCAGGATTTGAAGCGAATCCGCGCCGATCACGCCGCCGCCGTCTCCCGCCTCGAAGCCAACGTCCGCTCGATGGGCGGCGAACCCGAAGAAGGTTCCGGAGCGTGGGGCACCTTCGTCAATACGATCATGGGAGCGGCCAATTTCCTCGGCGAGGAATCCGCCGTCGCCGCCCTGCGGAATGGCGAGACCCACGGAAAGAGCGACTACGAAGACGCGCTGAAGGACGAAGGAGTCATGCCCGAGTGCAAGACAATGATCAACACCGAGCTTCTCCCCAGGACCGTCGAGCACCTGGCGACCCTCGAGGACTTGCAGAAAAAAGTCTGACGCCCGCTCCGCCTACCGCTCCCGCGAGAGGCTTCGCTCGAAGGCGGCGAAATCATTCGTTGGAAGCTGGCAGGTAAAATTTTCGCACACGTAGGCCGTCGGCTGATCATCGATCATGCCGACGCTTTCGTAAAATTCCGCCGCCGCTCCGAAAAACTCCCGATCCGTCTCGTCACCAATCGACACCCACACCGCGTGCGGTCGAAATTGTCGCCAGATCTCGCCGATCATCCGTTCAGTCGCCGGATCTTCCCGCGGACCCACGATCACGATCTGCTCGCCGGGTGACAGGAGTGCGTCGAGCGCCACCAATCCCAGCGGCGCCGCCAGCGGCGCTCGCTTCATCTGGTTGGTGAATGCCGCGACCGTGCGCGCCGCGCGGTTCGTCATTCCCTCGTCGCCGAAAAGATGACCCAGGCGGAGAAGATTCAGGGCGGCGACTGAGTTTGGCGATGGTTCCGCGCCGTCGGAAAATTCCTTCATCCGAATCAGCACACCGGAATCCCCAGCCACCGAGCTGAAATACCCGCCCTCCTCGTCGTCCCAAAACAGCTCGTCCTGCACCCGCTGCAACGACTGCGCCCACGCCAGGTGCTCGGTGCGAAAATCCGACTCGTAAAGATCGATCAATCCCCGAATCAGAAACGCGTAATCCTCGGCAAATCCCGGAATCCCCGCAGACTCTCCCCGCCAGGCGCGACCGATTCGATTGGTCGACTCGTCAAATAAGTTCGCCCGCACGAAGTCAGCGGCTCGCTGCGCCGCAGCCAGGTAGCGTTCGTCGCCGAGGACCCGCGCACCTTTCGCGAAGGCCGAGATCATGAGCCCGTTCCACGCGGTGAGGATCTTGTCGTCGCGGTGCGGGCGCGGACGTTTTTCCCTCGCCTCGAAGAGCAATCGCCGACTCTCAGCCAGATCGTCCGCCCCGTCCCGCTGAATCAGAACGTTTTTCCCGCGAAGCTCCGGCTCCGCGCCGGCATTTCCGCCGGGCTCAACGCCGTAAACCGACTCGAATTCCTTCCCCCGTTCGTCACCCAGGGCGGCCCGAATCTGTTCCGGCGTCCAGACGTAAAAGGCTCCCTCCGCCTTCTCGCGAAAGCCGGCGCGCACCACGCTGTCGGCATCTTCGGCGGACATGAATCCACCTCCCTCATCCGTGAGGTCGCGCAGCACGTAGTCGAGAATATCCCGCGCCGTGTCGGCAAACTCCTCGCGTCCAGTCAGCTGGAACCCAATCAGATACGCCTCTGCGAGCTGGGCCTGATCGTAGAGCATTTTCTCGAAATGCGGGACGCGCCACTCCGCGTCGACGGAATAGCGGTGAAATCCCCCACCAAGGTGATCGTGGATCCCACCCCGCGACATTTTCTCCAACGTGAACGCTAGCCATCTCGAGAGCACGTTTTCCCTCCGTCGTCCCGACTCCCAGCCGAACCGCCTCGGCGAAAAGAAACTGCAGCTCAGACGGACGCGGAAATTTTGGAGCACCCCCAAAACCACCTTCGTCCTCGTCGAAACGCTCCTCCATTTCGTGGAACGCCGCCGTCAGCACGGCTCGATCCGCCTTTCCCGAATCCGAGCGATCAGACCCGGCGAAGGCCCGCAATCGCCTCGTCATCTCCGAGGCCTGCGCGCGGATTGATTCCTCGTCCTCCGCCCACGCCTCCGCCACCTGCTCGATCACGGTCGGGAACCCCGGGCGACCGTAGACGTCCTTCGGCGGGAAATACGTCCCGCCCACGATCGGTTCCAGGTCGGGCGTGAGCCAGACGTTCAACGGCCAACCGCCGCTGCCCGTCGTCGCCTGAACGAAGGTCATGTAGACGCGGTCGACGTCCGGGCGTTCTTCGCGGTCGAGTTTGACGTTGATGAATCGTTCGTTCATCGCCGCCGCAATTTTCGGATCGGCGAATGATTCCCGATTCATCACGTGACACCAGTGGCACGTCGAATAACCGACCGAGAGAAAGATCGGTTTATTCTGTTCGCGGGCCGCAGCGAAGGCCTCCTCACCCCACTGATACCAATGCACCGGGTTGTCCGCGTGCTGCCGCAGGTAGGGCGACGTGGCTTCGGAAAGATGATTCCGACTCGCGTCGGCGGCGGGCACGGTCACCGCTACGAAGAGCGCCCCGGCGGCCAGATGAAGGAAAGGCTTTTTCACGGGCGACCGTAGGCGACAAATTTCCCCTCGCGCCGAAACCAAAGGAACCAGTTGTAACCGCCCATCTTCAGGTCCGGCTTGAAGTTGTAGACGTTCACACCCTTCGAACTCTGGCTGCCGGCCATCCGCATTTGCCCGGAAGAATCGGTGCCGAGATACGTCATGACGTGCGTGATCGCCGGCTTGCGAACCGGCTTGTAAGTGTTCTCCCAAAACAGCAGATCGCCCGGCTGGAGCTTCTTCCGCAGTTTTCGTTCGCTCGTGCCGATCTTCCAGAGCTTTCGCCGCTTCCGCAGCCATTCGTATTGACCGGACGCCGTGCGGGGGAGTTCGACCCCACGGACTTCACGCTGCAGCCAGCGCGCCGTGTTGGAACAATCCATCACCCACGCACCGCTCTCCCCCGGCGGGGTCCAGCGACCATTGTACCGGGTCCCCGAGGCGCGGTTGATCGCCTGGGTAAACGAATTCGCCGAACTCTCTGGAGGCTGCCGCCGCTCGATCCCGGGAGTCGGCTCCGCTCGTGGAGGTGGCTGCGGCGCCGGGGTCGGATCGGCGACCGGACCCGGGCGCGCCGTCGGGATTTGGGTGGCTGGACGAATACTGACCGGTTCCGCCGCCCGCGTCTCACGAGGCACCGGCGCGGCTGTGGAAACGGGAATTCGCAGGACGACTCCCGGAGGCAGTGCTGCGGTCGGCAATCCGTTGGCCGCCTGAATCTGCGATGCCGAGACTCCGTAAAGCTCGGTCAAGCGTCCCATCGTGTCGCCGGGCCGCACCATGTGGGTCCGAGCCTGGGCTCCGCTCAACCCGGCAAACAGAAAGAGGCAAACGAGGTATTTCATGACGCGCATCGCAGAATATGGACCGTGATCTCGGGTGGGCAATTGATTCGCGCCGCCGCCGTGCAGCTTCCCGTCCCCGGCGATGTGTAACCCGGCATCCCGCCCCGCTCCCAGCGCCCGGCGATCAAGTCGCCCGGCACGGCGGCCTTCCGTAGAATTGCCCAACCACCCGGCAGACAGATCTGCCCGCCGTGAGTGTGCCCGCTGAGTTGCAAAGCGTAGCCCTCCGCAGCCGCTTCGCGAAATCGCTCCGGGGAATGCGCGAGCAGGATCGCACAACCAGTCGCCGGCACGCCCTCCCGGGCCCGCACGTAGTCGTGCGTGCGGTAAAAATCATTGTCGTCGATTCCGCAGATCCAAATCCGCTCGTCACCCCGCTCAAACGCCACGTTCTCGTTTAGTAACATCCGCAATCCCGCCGCTTCGAGAATCGGCACCATCGCCAACCGATCATGATTTCCAAGAATCCCGAGCGGTTCCTCGCCCAGATCGGGGATCAGCTCGGCGCTCAGGCGCATCGACTCGGAGAAGTCCGAACCGATCTCGTTGTGAAAATCGCCCGTCACCACGGCCCGATCAAATTCACACCGCCCCACCGCGTCGCGAATGGCACCGACCAATTCCGGATCGAGGTCGATGTGCAGATCGGAAAGTTGGAGGAGCCGAAAGCCGTCAAAAGCAGCCGGCAGGTTGCGCAACTCGACCACGTTCTCGACCACCCGGACGTCGAGGCACTCCCGGTGCGCTCGATCCCACAACCCAATCACTCGAAGGAAAAACGGAACCGCTCGCCGCATCGAAAAATACCGAGCCGGATGATACCAAGCGAACTGCCGACGAAATTCCCTCCTCCAAAGTCTCCCCTCGCGGCGTTCGCGGAGTCGGGTCAGGCCCGGCCCGAGACGATCTTCGTAGTCCCGAACGGAGTCGGTGTGCGGCGCAATTCCCATTCGTCCCGCGCACGGTATCACGGCTCCTCCGCTCGCGCGAGGCCGACCGGGGGTTGCAATTCCCGTCGCCGCCTCCCATGGTTCCCGGCTTCCACCCGTGACGAAACCGCGAATTGCCCAGATCCCGCTCCTCGGTCGAGCCTTCGTCGTGCTGACTGCCGCGTGGCTGGTCGGCTGCGCCAGCGAGGGCGTGATCGTGCAGCCGGGCACGCCCCCAGCGCTCTTCGAGAGCAAGCCCACGGCCATTCTGGAGGGCAAGGCATCCTACTACTGGGAACCCCAACCCACGGCCAGCGGCGAGCGCTTCAACCCCGACGCCATGACCGCCGCCCACAAATCCCTCCCGTTCGGAACGAAGGTCCGGGTGATCAACTTGAAGAATGGCAAGTCCACCATCGTTCGAATCAACGACCGCGGCCCCTTCATTCGCGGGCGGATCATCGACCTCAGCAAGGCGGCGGCGCTCGAAGTCAGCATGATCAAGTCCGGCGTGGTCCCCGTGCGGGTCGAGGTCCTCAAGCCCATCGAAGTCGTCGACCAACCGAATCTCCGCCTCACCGCCGGCGCCCGCACCCGGGGAGAAGAAATGGCCCGCGCCGACGCCGAGAAACCCAAACCCGAACGCGCCAATCCCGGGGCCGAAAAACGTCCTGGTGCCCAACCGCGCACCCGACGCCAGCGGCGGATGGGGCCGGCGGGCGGCAGGGGTTAGGCGAAATTTGCACGGAAAAACCCATCCAATCGTGCCTGCCAACCGATGAGAGCGAAATGAAGACGTCTCCAGCTTGGCTCGCCGCCGCCATTTCCCTTCTCGCCCTGTCGGCATGCGAGACCGAGCGGGTCGGTATCGGGAACGAAAGCCTGCGCTACACCGGCGGACCGTTGGTCGGCCAAACGTCCGCCCCGCCACTCCCGGAACCTCGCCGACGCTCACTCCAGCTCCCCTTCCGCCCGCAACAGCGCCCCGAGCCAACGGCTCCCGCGCAGCCTCTTCCCCCGCCCTACCCCGCGCCACGCTCATCGGTTTATCCACCAGCCCCCGCAGGCCCCGCAACGGTCGCCCCCCTCCCCCCACCGCCTCCGGTCACCTCGTCCTTCCCTCGCCCGACGCCGCGCCCAACTCCAGAACCGACTCCAAAACCCACGCCCACGCCGAGCCCGACTCCCTACTCGCTTCCGTCGATCCCCGCCGGGACGCCGGTGGCTGGCAAACCCGGATTCGTCCAGAGTCCCCACTCCAACGCCGGGTTGGTCGACGTGCGGGGTTTCCCACCGGGAACCGAGGTGAAGGATCCCTACTCGGGTGAATCGTTCCTGGTTCCCTGACGCTCGGGTTGGAACTCCGTCGCCGCGCCGACGCGACACCCGCGCAACGGAACTTCGCGAGTGTGAGCGCCGGACCTATCGAGGTTCGACGAAGAACATCGGGGCGTCAGATTTGCCCTTCATCGCGATCAGGCCGCGATCCGTCACGCCGACCTGCTCCCGCACGGCGGCGAGAAATTGCTCCGACACGTTCACCCGTCCCGGCTCGCCCATGCTCTCGAATCGTGACGCGGTGTTGACCGTGTCCCCCCAGACGTCGAAGGCAAATTTCCGCGTTCCGACCACACCCGCGACCAACGGCCCGGAATGAATCCCAACCCGCACGTCCCAATACGGTTGACCCGCCGCCTCCTTCTCGCGCTTCCGCCGCCCGATGAACTCTCGAATTTCAAACGCCACGTGCAGCAATCGGCCAGCCGCGTCGGGCGAGGTCTCCGTCATGCCCGACAGACACAGGTAGGCATCACCGATGGTCTTGAGTTTCTCCACGTCGTGCCGATCCGTGATCCGGTCGAATTCTTCAAAACAAATGGTTAATTCCTTGAGCAGATCCTCGGCACTCAATCGCTCGGCGATAGCAGTGAATCCGCTGAAGTCGGCGATCAGCACGTTGACCTCGTCGAGATGGCGCGCTTCCACTCGCCCATGCGCCTTGAGTTCCTCCGCGATGTCGTCCGGCAGAATGTTGCGCAGCAGCGCGTCGGAACGTTCTTTTTCCTCGGCGAGGTCCCGCTGGCTTTCGATGAGCTGCTCTTTCAGGCGGATGGATTCCTGCTGCAGCTCAATCGTGTCGATCAGCTGAAGCTGTTGTTCGACGAGGTGCGCCATGTCGCGCAGGATGCGCACCTGCCCATCGCTCAGAGAACGGGGCTTCGTGTCGAGCACGCACAGCGTGCCGACGTTGACGCCCCCTTCGACAGCAACGGGCATCCCGGCGTAGAAGCGAGCAAACGGCGCCCCCGTCACGAGCGGACTGCTCGAAAATCGTTGGTCCGACGTGAGGTCCGGGACGATCAGCGGGTCGTCCTGCAGGATCGCGTGTCCACAGAATGAGATGTCGCGCGGCGTCTCGACCAGCTCGATGCCGTGCCTGGATTTGAACCACTGCCGATTCACGTCCACCATCGAAATGTAGGAGATCGGAACGTCGAACACGCGGGCGGCCAGTCCGACAATCTGGTCGAAGCGGTCCTCCGGCGGCGTGTCGAGGATGCGGAGATTTTTCAGCGAGCGCAGCCGGACATCCTCGTTCGCGGGCAACGCCATGCACGAGATGCAGGACACGGGATCCGGGGCGTTGGCTGGCTGAACCATTGAGATCAAGTCTCCGCCAGCGCCTGGCCGAGCGCGTTCAGCACGATATCCACGTTGTCCGCCGTGGAAGAATCCCCCATCAAGCCGATCCGCCAGACCTCCCCCTTGAGCGGCCCAAGACCGGCCCCGATCTCGATGCCGAAATCACGAAGCAGGCCCGTCCGCACCTTGGCCTCGTCGGCCTCCTCGGGCACGCGCACGCTGTTGAGCTGCCACAATTGATGACCCGGCTGACTGGCGATTTCCAATCCGAGATCGGCGAGGCCTTCCTTGAGTCGGAGATGATTCCGCTCGTGGCGGGCGAAGCGTTCCTCCAAGCCTTCGTCGAGCACGAGGCGGAGCGCTTCGTGCAGCGCGTAGTTCATCGAGATTGGTGCGGTGTGGTGATACGCGCGCTCGGTCCCCCAGTAGGACGCAAGGAGGTTCACGTCCAGATACCAACTCTGCACCTTGCTCTTCCGCGAAGTCGCCACCTCAAGGGCGCGATCACTCAGCGAAACCGGCGAGAGCCCCGGCGGGCAGGACAGACACTTCTGCGTGCCACTGTAAACGGCGTCGACTCCCCACTCATCCAGCTCGACCGGGCAACCCGCGAGCGACGTGACGGTGTCGATGAGCAGCATCGCACCCGCCTCCCGGGCCACTCGCGAAATTGGCTCGATCGGGGTGAGCGCACCGGTGGACGTCTCGGCGTGGACCACCCCGATCAGCTTGGGATTTCGACCTTTGATGGCTTCGGCCACGGCTTCGGCTTCGATGATGTGACCCCACTCGGCTTCGACCCGGATGACCTCCGCGCCACACCGGCTGGCCACGTCGGCCATGCGCCCGCCGAAAACCCCGTTGACGCACACGACGACCTCGTCCCCGGGCTCAACGAGATTGACCAGGCAAAATTCCATTCCCGCACTTCCGGTTCCACTGACCGGAAACGTCATTCGGTTCTTCGTCTGGAAGACATCGCGCAACATCGACTTGATCTGCTCCATCATGTCGACGAACGCAGGATCGAGGTGGCCGACGAGTGGCTTGGCCATGGCCTCGAGGACCGATGGCGCGACCATGCTGGGGCCGGGGCCGAGGAGGAGGCGGGAAGGCGGGTGAAAAACGTCCAAAATATCGGGATTTAAGATGAGTGATTAGTGGATGGAGGCGGGATGCCTACCGACCAGCGAGAGCAGCGTCACCCCGTAGAAGATGGAGTTGATGCCGTAGAGCAGTCCGATGATCTGCGGCGCATCACTCGGAAAGCTAAAGAGGACCATCGCGCCCAGAACCAGCGCGACGACGCCGTTGAGAACCATCAGCCATTTCGGAGCGCCCGCGACTCCCCCGAACGCGCCGGCCAGAAAGACAAAGCCTTCCGCGATGAAGAAAATGCCGAGCACCAATGCCAACGAGAGCACCCCGGACAGGGGAAACGCCAGGAGGACCAAACCGACGGCCAGCCGAATGATCGCGAGAATGATCGACGCCGTTCGGTGCGAGGCGTCGCGGTTGAAGATCACATTGCCGATGGAGAAAACGCCGCTGACCACGCAAAATATCCCGATCACCTGCTCGATGGCCAGAGCCGCCAGGCCGGGTCGCACGATGGCGAAGACGCCGACCAGCAGCGAGGCGACCGCGAAGAAGATCAGCCAACCACGGCTCTTAGGCACTGGGGGCATCGGGGGGACGGGGGTCGTGGACTCGGACATACCTCGAGAGGGAATACTCCTCGAAGGCGAACGCGTCAAAATCGGAATTTAGGCCAAATCGCGACCCGCGTTCCCCCCACTTGCATCCGGGCCGCCGCGCCACTACCGTCCGACCCTCTTCAACTGAATCAGCCATGGACAGCATCCTCGATCCCGCGCGCCTCGAAGGCGTCGAATTCTCCAACGACGAAATCGCCCGCTACTCGCGCCACCTCATCATGCCCGAGGTCACGCTCGAGGGTCAGCGTAAACTCAAGGCAGCCCGGGTCCTGTGCATCGGCACCGGCGGTCTGGGGTCTCCCATTGGGCTCTACCTCGCCGCAGCCGGAGTCGGCACGCTAGGCCTCGTGGATTGCGACGTGGTCGATTATTCCAACCTCCAACGCCAGATCCTCCACGGCACGAAGGACGTCGGTCGCAAAAAAATCAACTCCGCCCGCGACCGCATCAAGGACATCAACCCCAACGTCCAGGTCGAACTGCACGACACGTTCTTCACCGCCGCCAACGCCGAGGAGATCGTCAACGGCTACGACATCGTGATCGACGGAACCGACAATTTCCCGACCCGCTACCTGTCAAACGACATCTGCGTGTTTCTGAAAAAGCCCAACGTTTACGGATCGATCTTCCGGTTCGACGGGCAGGCGACCGTCTTCGCGCCGCACCTCGGCGGACCCTGCTACCGCTGCCTCTACCCCGAGCCCCCGCCGCCGGGGATGGTTCCGAGTTGCGCCGAAGGCGGCGTCCTCGGCGTCCTACCCGGCATCGTCGGTGTGATCCAGGCCATCGAAGCTGTGAAGCTGATCGTGGGCATCGGGGAACCGCTCATGGGGCGGCTCCTGAACTTTGACGCGCTCAAGATGAGTTTCCGCGAGTTCAAACTCCGCCGCGATCCGTCCTGCCCGGTCTGCGGCGACAACCCCACCGTCACCGAGCTGATCGACTACGACACGTTCTGCGGGATCCCGCAGGCGGCCGCCGCCGAGGAGGCCGAGCCGCCGATTCCCGAGATCAGCGTGGAAGAACTCAAGACCCGTCAAGACGCAGGTGACGACTTCGTTCTCCTCGACGTGCGCGAGCCCTACGAATACGAAGTCGCGCGCATTCCGGGATCGAAATTGATCCCACTCGGTGAACTGCCCGCGCGTCTGAGCGAACTCGACACCGCCGACGACATCGTTGTGCATTGCAAAATGGGTGGCCGCAGCGCGACCGCCGTCCGCGCCCTGCAGGAAGCCGGCTTCGCCAAGCTGCACAACGTCGAGGGCGGCATCCTCGCCTGGTCCGACCGCATCGACCCCAGCGTGCCGAAATACTAGCACCCGCAAACCGTCAGCCTGCGGCGCCCAGCCCCCGCACGTCGGTCTCCAGCACCTCCGCAACCCGCGCCCACCCGGCACGATCATTCCCGACCGCCTGAAAATCACGCGGGCACCCGATCCGCACGCTGACCTGGCCGCGGCGCGGACACCTCGCGGCGGGCGGCATGGCCGCGTGCGCTCCCTCGATCCACGCGGGCACGACGGGCACCCCCGTTCCCGCAACGAGCATTCCGACGCCGGAGCGGAATTTCGCCATCTCCCCCGTTCGCGACCGCGTGCCCTCGGGGAACAGCAAGTAAATCGACCGACCCCCGACCAGGCGCTCCCGCAAGGTCTCCATGGCGTGAGCTCCGCATTTCCCCCGCCACATCGGCAACGCATTGAGAAACATCGCCGCAAACGCAGCCACCGCTTTCGTCTCAAAAAACGTGTCTCCCGCCGCGATCGGAAACGCGACCGCTCGGTGAGCTCGCGGCAGCAGAGCCGCCAGGACCAGCGCATCTAGGTGGCTGGAGTGATTGGCCACCACAACGTAGGGCGGGCGCTTGGGCAGCCGGTCTCCCCCCTCGATCCGAAAGCCATGCGCGGCCCGTAGATAACCGCCGCATAACCCCGTCCAAGCGAGATTCGCCGCCGCACCCGGCAGGCCGGATTCTCGCGCGAGGCTCCGCCACTGTTCACTCGCCGGACGGCCGATGTCCGCAGCCGGTTCGTATTGCCAGTCGCTCATTTCTCGATTCTCAAAACCAAATCCGCGTCGGCTGGTCCAACCCGACGCCCACGAAATACCCGATGTAGTGAAACAGCGCCGGGCCGACGAAAAGCAGGCTGTCAAATCGATCCAACAACCCGCCATGTCCAGGAATGAGAGCCCCCATGTCTTTCAGACCCAGGTCGCGTTTGACACTGGAGATCACCAGATCCCCGAGCTGCCCGGTCACCGCCAACAGCGCGCCCATCGTCACCAGATGCACCGGTGCCGCCAGCACGCTACCGGCAAACACGAACGCTCCGATCCCCGCGAAGAGCGCCGTCGTCAACACCAGCGCGCCCAGCGCACCACCCCACGTTTTCCCCGGGCTGGTCGCGGGAGCCAGCTTGCGCCGCCCCAGCAATTTCCCGCTGCAAAAGGCAAAAATGTCGTTCATTTCCACGCAGAGAAAGATCAACAGCAACACCGGACGATAGTCGGCGTCGTTGGCGAAATAGGCAACGTGCCCGAGGCAAATTCCGAACACCGCCACCGAGAACACCCCCAGCGCCACGCGCTGCAGGTAGCCCTTGGGCTGATCGCCGACCAGCGCCACGATCACGAGCAATGAGATACCCAACGAAGGCAGGGCCATGAAGAAGCCATACCAATGATCCATCACCGCCGCAAAAATCAGCGCGATCACACCGACCACGGTCACGCTCATGGCCCGGTTGCGAAAGAAACCCGTGGCCCGCGCAAACTCGCGGTAGGCCAGCAACCCCAGCAACGCCAATGCGGCAATCGTCCAGATCCGTCCCAGCAGAACGGGCACCACCATCAAGGGCACCAGCACCAGCCACGACCAATATCTCGCCCACAGCTCGCCGCGGAGAGCGGGTGCCAATTTTCCCAGCCGACCCAGAATCACGAAAACCAGCGGGGTCGCGGCCAGCAACACCGCCAGCCCCGCAACGATCCCGACCGTGACCGGATGCGCGAACGCCGTCATCCCGGCAACCGCCCCCCGATCCAGCATAGCCGTTGGACGCACGTCACCACGCAGCCCACCACCACGAATCCGAGCACCAACGGCATCGCGACGCCGGGGAACCCAACCGCCGCCAACCCGCAAGCCACCGTGAGGCAAAACATGCGCTTGGGTTTGGACATCACCCCGAGAAACGCTTCGCCCGCTCCGTTCGAGGCCCCGATCGCCCGCACGTAGGCCGTCATCAGCGCCAGCGACGCAGCCAGCCAACCCAGCCAGGGTATCCCGCCAACGGCGAGGCCCGCCCCGATCAGCGCCGCGCCGTCAGCGACACGGTCCGGGAGTTCGTTCCAGATCGGCCCCGTCCGGGATTTCAGCCCGCCCTCGATGGCGACCATCCCATCGAGCATGTTGCACAGCAGCCGCGCTTGAATCGCGATTGCCGCCAACACCCAGACCGCCACCCGCGCCCAGTCACCAACCAAATTCGTCGAGAACAACAGCGCGCCAGCCAAAACACCAAACCCCAGCCCAGCCGCCGAGATGGCGTTCGGAGAGACACCCCACTGCGCCAGCGTGGCGGCTATCCGGCCGAAGGCAGGAATCGATCGTGACCGCAAGGGTCGCCGGGAAAAATCATCCGCCATGTCCCAGCGATCCTGCGTCACCTCCAATCGTGACTCCAGTGTGGAGTGCAGTGCCCCGCGCCGCTCCACGATCCCGCTTGATTCCCGCCGCCGCTTCCCGTCCCTTTAATCCATGACCGCACCTCAGCCAAATTTCGACCTCACGAACCGAACCGCCATCGTCACCGGAGGCGCGGGTGCCCTCGGTGGTGCCATGGCTGCGAGTCTCGCCCGCGTCGGAGTGCGCGTCGGCATCTCAGCCGCTCCGCCGATCGCGTGTCTGCCGCAGGTCGATGTCGATCGAAAAAGACGGCGGCAGCGCTCTCGCCCTCATCGCCGACGTCACCGACCGCGAATCCCTCACCGCCGCGCGGGACGCAGCCCTCACGAAATGGGGTCACCTCGACATTTTAATCAACGCCGCCGGCGGCAACATGCCCGGTGCCACCATCTCGCCGGACCAGACCATCTTCGACCTCGACATGGCAGACTTCGAGCGCGTCACGCAACTCAACCTTCACGGGACCGTCCTCCCCTCTCTGATCTTTGGTCAACCCATGGCCGAGCGCGGCAGCGGCTCCGTCGTCAACATTTCGTCCATGGCAGCCATACGGGCGCTCACCCGGGTCGTCGGCTACTCTGCCTCGAAGGCAGCCGTCGATAATTTCACCCGCTGGCTTGCCGTCGAACTCGCCACGAAATTCGGCGCGGGGCTCCGCGTCAACGCCATCGCCCCCGGCTTTTTCATCGGCGACCAAAACCGCCGCCTCCTCACCGAAGAGGACGGCAGCTTCACCGCCCGGGGCCAGACCGTGATCAATCAGACCCCGATGAAGCGCTTTGGCGAACCCGACGAACTTCTGGGCGCCCTCCAATGGCTCTGCAGCGACGCGGCCAGCTTCGTCACCGGTGTGGTCGTCCCGATCGATGGAGGATTCAGCGCCTTCAGCGGCGTTTGACGCGGCCCCCGGCCGACAGCTAGGTTTGCACCCATGAGTCTCGCCCACGTCGACACTACGGTTACACCCGAAGAGTATCTCGAAGGTGAACTCCTCACCGACATCCGCCACGAATATCTCGGCGGGAACATCTACGCCATGGGTGGTGCGAGCGACTCGCACAACGTCATCTCGTTGAACATTGCGACCGCCCTCCGGCAGCACCTCCGCGGTCACCGCTGCCGCGCCTACATCAACGACATGAAGGTCCGCGTCCCGATCCGCGAAGACGTCTACTTCTACTACCCGGACGTTTTCGTCACCTGCCAGAAGGAAACCGCCTCTCCCTACTACAAGGAACACCCGGTGATCATTTTCGAAGTTCTTTCACCAAGCACTGACCGGGTGGATCGGCGAGAAAAGTTCCTGGCCTACGAACGCATACCCGCCTTCCAGACCTACGTCCTGCTCGAGCAGTCCAGCGTTCGCATTGAAATCTCCCGCCGCACCACCGGGGATTGGGAACACGATACCCTGATTTCTCTCGACGACGTTCTGCAGCTCGCTCAAATCGACTGCGACCTTCCCGTCTCTCAAATCTACGAAGACGTCGACGGTCTGCTCGCCAGCGTCTGATTGCCTCCACCCCGCCCCGCTCCAAAAAGCCCTCACCCATGATTCGCCCCTTCCTCGACAAGGACTTCTTTCTCCACACCGAGTCCGCCCGCCGCCTCTACCACGGTGCCGCCGCGCTGCAGCCCATCATCGATTATCACTGCCACCTTTCACCCCGGGACATCGCCGAGGACCGGCAGTTTCCCAACCTCACCGCCGCCTGGCTCGAAGGCGACCACTACAAATGGCGCGCCATGCGCACCAACGGCATCGCGGAATCATTCTGCACCGGAGACGCCGACGCTTTCGCCAAGTTCGAAAAATGGGCGGAAACCGTCCCGTTCACAATTCGTAATCCACTCTACCACTGGACCCACCTCGAGCTGAAACGCTACTTCGGCATCAACGACGTCCTGACCCCGCGAACCGCCCGGTCCGTCTACGACCGCGCCTCGTTTTTCCTCGATACCCCCGCGTTCTCCGCCCGCAATCTGCTTCGCAAAATGAACGTCGAGCTCGTTTGCACGACGGATGATCCGGCGGACACGCTCGAACACCACGAGAACATCCGGAAGGATCAGTGCGACGTTCGCGTACTGCCCACCTTCCGCCCCGACCGGTTCCTGGCGGTGGCTGGACCCAATTTCCTGACCGCCATCGAGCAACTCTCCGCGACTCTGAACCGCTCGATCGAATCCTTCGACGACCTCCAGACCGCGCTCAAAGATCGGGCGGATTTCTTCCACTCGGTTGGCGGGCGGCTGTCCGACCACGGGATGGAGCGCATTCCCGATGGTCCGGTCGACCCCGCG
Organism: uncultured Verrucomicrobiae bacterium; assembly: GCA_963740185.1. Lineage (GTDB taxonomy): Bacteria > Verrucomicrobiota > Verrucomicrobiia > Chthoniobacterales > JAATET01 > CAVVKW01. Next base: position 81,473 of record CAVUDH010000017.1, on the reverse strand, counting down.
TCCGCAGCGCGCACTTTTGCCAAGCGCCGCGAGGGTGGGGAGATCGATCCACGCGAAGCCGGGATCTTCGCGGTCACGTTACTCGACCATCTCGGACGGATTTACCACCAGCTGGGCTGGACTCAGCAGTTTCACCTCGGCGCCATGCGCGGGAACAACGCGCGGCAACTCCGGGCCCTGGGTCCGGATACCGGCTTCGACAGCATCGGCGACTTCGACCAAGCTCGCTCACTGTCCCGTTTTCTGGATGGGCTCGACTCGGACGATCAGCTCCCGAAAACGATTCTCTACAATCTCAACCCTCGCGACAACGAGGTGCTCGCCACCATGGCCGGGAATTTTCAGGACGGAACCGTCCCGGGGAAAATTCAGTTTGGGTCCGGTTGGTGGTTCCTCGATCAAAAGGACGGGATGGAGCGGCAACTCAACGCGCTGTCGAACCTCGGTCTACTCTCCCGCTTCGTGGGAATGCTCACCGATTCGCGCAGCTTCCTTTCGTTCCCCCGCCACGAATATTTCCGCCGCATTCTCTGCAATCTCATCGGCAGCGAAGTCGAGAACGGAGAGATCCCCAACGACCTCGATTGGCTGGGCGGCATCGTCGCCGATATCTCCTACCGCAACGCCCGGAGCTTCTTCGGGTTCTATGACGCCACCAACCCACCCGCACCCGCGCAAGAATCATGACTGAGACCGCCCGCCAGGAACCCGCCTCCACTCGCTCCCTCCTCGCCTACTGCCTTCCGTTTGGCCTCTTCATGCTGGGCCTCGCGGCAGTCAGCGGCATCAAATTTCTCGCTCCCGAGTCGGAAGTCTTCGCGCTCGCGGAGCCGCAGTATTGGGTCTATCCGCTGCAATCCATCCTCTGCGCAGCGGCCCTGATCTATTATTGGAAGGATTACGAATTCGGCTCCCAGAAGGCACTACTCCTCGCTGGCGGCGTCGGGGTAGTGATTTTCCTCCTGTGGATTGCGCCCGAAGCCTTCCTCGGATTTCCTGATCGCATGGACGGATTCGACCCGACCGTTTTCGAGGCTTCACCCGGGCTCTTTTGGAGCACGGTGGTGGCCCGATTCTTCCGCCTCGTCATCATCGTCCCATTGGTGGAGGAGATTTTCTGGCGCGGATTTTTGCAGCGCTATCTCATCCAGGAAAACTTCACCAGGATCCCGTTCGGCAAATACACCCACCTGAGCTTCTGGGGAGTTGCGATTGCGTTCGCGCTCGTCCACGTTCCAGCCGACTACGTTGCCGCCATCCTCACCGGTGCCGCGTTCGGCTGGATCGCGATCAAAACGAAAAGCCTCCTCGCCTGCGTCGTCGCCCACGCGATCACCAATCTGCTCCTCGGTTTCTACATCATGAAAACGGGCCAGTGGGGATACTGGTAGCGCGAGCGTCTGGTTCGCGCGAATGCGTCCGTCGCCTCGGCTTTCAGCCGAGGTTCACTGGCTACTCGGCTGAAAGCCAAGTCGACGTCTCTGACGCGTGGCGTATTCCAGGAATGCGCTCGTTTGACCTCCTGAGTGACACATTCCGTAACCGGCTACAGTGGAGGCGTTTGAATTCCGGGAAATACAAGGAAACCACAGATCGCGGAGATTGCACGGACGGTGAGCTGTGCTCGCGAACCATGGGCTTTTGTTTCTCTGCGTCCTCTGGGAAATCTGCGGTTCAAAAATTCAGATGTTGTCGTCGGAGCGGTCTGCCGATTCCCGGCTTACCCCCGTTTCCAAACCGCGACGCTGTTCTTTTGCTCAGAAGAAAAATGGTATTCCTTCCTTCTCGAAGGCAGCTTTCTGCTCGCTGAGATACTGATCACCAAGGTCCTCGAATCCGTCCGTGGCACGAAAGACCTTCAGGAAGGAATTCACCTCGCCGCGCAGGGCGTCGTTCCCTTTCCGGATCCCGATCGCCCACGATTCCCGTTGAAACGGCTCCAACAGAGCCCGCGTCTGCCCGGGGTGCTGTTCGGCGTTCGACCACACCGACATTTGATCGTAGATGAAGGCGTCCGCCTTGCCTTGGATGACCTCCAGGACGGCGGCTGATTCCTTTTCCACCGCGAGGATCTTCGCATCGCGAAACTTTGAGCGGGCATACGCTTCACCCGTGGTTCCTTGCCGGACGACGATGGTCCGCCCCGGCTGATCCAGCCCTTCGGCGGAGGAGATCGGCGAGTCCTTCCCCACCAGCAAGGCCAGGCCGGTCGACAGGTAGGGCTCGGAGAAATCAATCGATTCAGCCCGCTCCGGTGTCTCGGTCATCGACGAGATCACGAGATCGATTTTTCCCGTCTGTAGTGCCGGAATCAGCCCAACGAACGGAAGATTTTCGATTCGGATCGGACGGTTAAGGTGGGAACCGAGGGCCTCCGCAATTTCGACGCTGACACCCGCCGGATTCCCGGATTGGTCGATGGTTTCGAACGGCGGATAGGACAAGTCCATTCCGACAACGAGTTCGTTAGTGTCACGCGGCGCTCCGCATCCGGCCAAAACAACCAGCAGACCAAGGCATGCCCAGCCGCAGACACGAAAAAACCGCCGACCCCGGAGGGATCGGCGGTTGAAAGAATCGTCAGACAAATCAGTTACCGATCTTCGTCTCGTTGTAACCTTCCGTCATGTCTTCAGTGAAGACGAGTTCAGTATCCGACGGGCGAGTGAAGATGTTACCTTCTCCCCCCTTGCGAAACACGACAAAGCCTTTACCACCATAAGGCTGCTCATTAGGATTGAGCGGTCCGTCTCCAACCCAATTGCGAGTAATGACGAAGGGTTGGTCACCGGGCGAGTTCTCCGAAACTTCGAAAAACGACAAGGCCGAATCGGCTGGGGAAGGGATACCAGTTCCGCCAACGATCACGCCTGGGGCGGAAAGCAACTTCCGCAAGTCGTTTTCCGTCAGATAGTTGTCTACAGTCAATCTAGTAAAGTACTCTGTCAGGCTCACCGGCCCACTACCGCTTGGATCAGTTGTCCACGAAAGACCACTTCCGCTGGTGAAGCTGTCGAGACTCATCGTCTGCGTCGCGATCTGGAGCTGTCGTTGGTTATTGAGAGTCTGAACCATCTGACCGCGGGTCAGAGCACTGGTAACAGCGGGAATCGCGAGGGAAGCCAGAATCGCGATGATCGAGATAACAACCAACAACTCGATGAGGGTGAAGGCAGCGGGGGACTTTTGGATTTTCATAGGTTGTATTAAAATACACTTCACACCGCTGTCGTCAATTTTTTCACTTCGTCGACTCGAGTTTCTTCGGGGCGATACTTGAAAGCCGAAACGGCCAGCGGCGGGAGATCGATGAGGATCGAATGTTCCTTGCCCTGCCAATCGACCCGCTCGGCGTATTTGCCGCCGTAGTTCCCGACGTTACTTCCGCCGTAATTCCCGGCGTCCGTGTTGAGAATTTCCTCGTAAAAACCCGCGCAGTGCACCCCGACGCGGTAACCCGGACGAACGACGGGGGTCGCGTTGATCACGAAGATCAGCGTATCACCCGTCTTCGACTTCCGCATGAAGGACCACACGGTATTGTCGGCATCGTTGAAGTCGATCCACTCGAAGCCATCGTAGGAATCGTCCTGATCGAACAACGCCGGCTCGCTGCGGTAGAGCCAATTCAGGTGTTGCACCAGACGGGAAAGGCCAGCATTCAGGTGCGATTCCTTGAGGTGCCAGTCGATACTCTTGGCGTGATTCCACTCGGCGTATTGACCGAATTCCATGCCCTGGAAAATGAGCTTCTTGCCGGGGTGTCCCCACATCCAGGCGATGAACATGCGCATGTTGGCAAATTTCTGCCAGTCGTCGCCGGGCATTTTCCCGATCATCGAGCCCTTGCCGTGGACGACTTCGTCGTGACTGAGCACGAGGACGAAATGCTCGTGGAAGGCGTAAAGCATCGAGAAGGTGACCTCGCTCTGGTGGAAACGGCGGTGGATCGGATCCAAGGCGATGTATCGCAGCGAATCGTTCATCCAGCCCATGTTCCACTTGAAGCCAAACCCCAGCCCACCAAGGTAAGTCGGCTTGGATACCCCTGGCCACGACGTGGATTCCTCGGCGATGTTCATCACTCCGGGGAATCGCTCGTAGCAGACTTCGTTGCAGCGCTTCAGGAAATTAATCGCCTCGAGATTCTCCCGACCGCCGAAGCGATTTGGGATCCACTCGTCGGCCTTGCGCGAGTAGTCGAGGTAAAGCATCGACGCAACGGCATCCACGCGGAGCCCGTCGACGTGGTATTCATCCATCCAGTAAAGGGCGTTTCCGATGAGGAAATTCCGCACCTCGTTGCGACCGTAATTAAAGATCAGCGTGCCCCAGTCCATGTGTTCGCCAAGCCGCGGATCTTCGTGCTCGTAGAGACAGGTCCCGTCGTATTTCGCGAGTCCGTGGGCGTCCTTGGGGAAATGCCCGGGCACCCAGTCCAGGATCACGCCGATTCCCTCCTGGTGGCAGCGGTCGACGAAGTAGCGGAACTCGTCCGGATTCCCGAAGCGACTGGTCGGCGCGTAGTAATTCACCACCTGGTAGCCCCAGGAACCGTCGAACGGATGCTCCATCACGGGCATCAATTCGATGTGCGTGAAGCCCATTTCCTTGGTGTAGGGGATGAGCCGATCCGCCAGCTCCCGGTAGCTCAGGGCGCGATTGCCTTCGGCGGCAATGGTCTGCCACGATCCGAGGTGCACCTCATACGTGCTCATCGGCGAGTTGAGCAGGTCTTTCTCCGGCCGGGCTTCCATCCAGTCCTGATCGTCCCACTGGTAGCGATCCAGATCGAAGACCATGCAACTCGTCGACGTCCCGTGCTGGGCAAACGTCGCGAAAGGATCCGTCTTCAGATTGACGTCGCCGTGCGGCCCCCGGATCTCGAACTTGTAATGATCACCTTCCGCCACGTCCGGAATGAAAATTTCCCAGATCCCGGCGTTGACGATTTTGCGCATCGGGTGGACGCGACCATCCCAGTGATTGAAATCCCCGACCACACTCACACGCTGGGCATTTGGAGCCCACACGGCAAAGTGCACACCACGCACGCCTTTTAATTCGGCCAGATGTGCGCCGAGCTTTTTGTAAATATCAAAGTGGTTCCCCTCGCTGAAGAGGTGGATGTCCATCTCGCCGAGCACCGGCCCGAACGAATACGGGTCGAGCTGCGACCACGCCTCGCCGTTGCTGTCGGAGTAGTCGAAGTGATATTCGATCGGGGCGTCCTTTGGAATCTCCACTTCGAAAAGCCCCGCGTCACCGACCTTCTTCAACGCGATCTTCCGCTTGGACCCGCCCGATTCGACCAACGTCACGGCGTTTGCGTCCGGCCGAAAAACCCGGGCGACCTTCCCCTTGCCGGCATCGTTATCCCGGAGACCAAGGATGCGAAACGGATCATCATGCCGCGCTTCGACGAGAGGATAATAGTCGGCGTCGGATAAAAGGGATGGATTCATGAGCGGGATTCTAGCAGGTAAGTGGAAAGCACCGAACGTCAATCGGGCCTCCCGGCCAATGCGGATGGTAACGCGAGCGTGATGCTTGCAAGCTTCTAATTTCGAGGAACTCTACCGTTCGTCGATCGGCAGGACCTTCTGGCCGGCCTCGGGCCCCACGTATTCACTGAGCGGGCGGTAAAGCCGATTGTCAGCCAGTTGCTCGAGCACGTGAGCGGTCCAACCCGCTGCCCGGGAAATCGCGAAGATCGGAGTGAACATGTCCGTCGGCACTCCGAGCGAATAGTAGACCGTCGCGGAGTAGAAATCGACGTTGGCATTGAGTCCCTTCCTATCCCGCATGATCTCGGCGATTCGCTCGCTCATCTTGATCCACTTCTGCTCGCCAAGCTGCTCGCAGAGTTTGATCGCCATCGTCCGAAGGTGCGGCGCGCGCGGGTCCAGCGTCTTGTAAACGCGATGACCGATGCCCATGATTTTTTTCTTATTTTCCAGCGCGTCGTCCACCCACGCGTCAACCGCATCCACGCTGCCGATCTCCTGAAGCATGTGGATCACCCCTTCATTCGCGCCGCCGTGCAGGGGACCCTTCAGGGTACCAATCGCGGACGTGATCGCCGAAAAAATGTCGCTCAGCGTCGCGATGGTCACCCGGGCGGAGAACGTCGAAGCGTTCATTCCGTGGTCCGCGTGCAGCACGTAAGCCACGTCCAGGGTCTTCTCCATCTCGGCGGTGGGTTCCTCACCGTTGAGGAGATAAAGAAAGTGCGCAGCCTCCCCGAGATCCTTCCGGACCGGCGGAAGCTCCAGTCCCTGCCTGGCCCGGTGGTAGTAGGCCGCGATGACGCCGATCTTCGACGTGATACTGACCGCGCGATGCTGATTGGACTCCGCGTCGTCGCCGCCGACCGAGTCATACAGGCCAAGCATCGAAACTGCGGTGCGAATGACGTCCATCGGACCCGCGTCCTTCGGGGCAGTTTTGAGAAACTCCACGACGCCCGTCGGCAGTTCCCGCTCCGCGCGAAGCTCGGAACAAAGCTCGTTCAGCTCCGTGCGGTTCGGCAAATGCCCCTTCCAAAGAAGGTGAACGATCTCCTCGAAGCTGACCTTCCCGGCCAGGTCATCGATGTTGTATCCCGAGTAAATGAGGATGCCTTCGGCGCCCATGACTTCGCTGAGCGAGGTCGAGTTCGCGATGATTCCTTCGAGTCCTTTGGCGGTAACAGGCATGGTGTTTGAGATCGGGTAGTGTTGAAGATTCGGGGTTTGTCCGGGCAGGATACATGACGACGCAACTGCGGGAATCTCTTTTCGCCGATCCCCGGCTCCAACGGCATTTGTGAGGTGCCTCGCAAAAACTTTCTCTGGAATGCTCCCCCTCCCCGGCTATCCTTCCCCCCATGAAATCCGAGCCAAAACTCAAGCCCGTCTGGACCACACCCGTCATCAAGGACGTTCCCATTTTCTTCGAAGTCTCCCTCTACGCCGCCACGCGGTAAGTTCGCTTTTCGCCACCGGTGCGGGTCATCGTTCTCGGCACCGCAGCGGGTGGAGGTTTTCCCCAGTGGAATTGCGGCTGCGCCCAATGCCAGGCTTCCCGAACCGGCAACCCCCACGTTCCATCCCGTCTGCAGAGCGGCCTCGCCGTTTCAGCCGATAACGGCAAGTGGTTCTTGGTCAACGCCTCCCCAGACGTCGGGCGACAGGTCGAACTCTTCCTCCGCCCCCTCGGCGATCTGACCAACCCCCGGGACTCGCCGATCTCCGGCGTTCTGCTGACCAATGCCGACCTCGATCACTGCCTCGGGCTCCTCACTCTCCGCGAAGGGCCACCCCTCACGATCCATGCACCTGACGCCACCCGCGATGCACTGACCGACGGACTGAACTTGGACGTGATCCTCGCGTCATTCTGCGGGATGGAATGGAAACGTCCGACCGGCGGCTGGCAGACGCTCGCCCCCGGCTTGGAGACCCGCCTCGTGCCGCTCCGGGGAGCCGACGCGCCCCGCTACGCCACTCCGCCCCGCGATCCCGTCGCGACTCAGGCCGTCGGCTATCTCTTCCGCTCCCGTCCCAATTCCCCGATCGTCGGCGTCTTCCCCGACGTCGCCATCCTCGACGATGAACTCATCGCGGAGCTGCGCAAATGCACTCAGGTCTTCTTCGACGGCACCTTCTGGACGCCGGACGAGATGACGCGGCTCGGCTACTCCACCCGCGACGCCGCCGCCATGGGCCACGTCCCCGTGAGCGGCTCCGGCGGCAGCCTCCCCGTTCTCGCCAGCCTCCCCGCCCGTTGCGCCTACGTTCACATCAACAATACCAACCCGCTCCTCCACGCCGACTCGCCCGAACGCGCCAACATCGAGGCTGCGGGCCTCCGCGTCGCCGACGACGGTGAGATTCACGAACTCTAACCGACGGGATTGACAGTTTCGCCGAAAGATCGTTCGTTTTCACATGGAATCAAAAGAAGCGATCCCGCGAAAAACGGTCTACCGCCTCTCACTTTACAAGCGTTGCCTCGAGCGCCTCGGCGACGGCGAAACCCGCACCGTCTCATCGGAAGCCCTCGCCAAAGTCGCCGGCGTCAAGCCAACCCAACTTCGGAAAGACCTCACCCACTGCGGTCAGTTCGGCAAACGGGGCCTCGGCTACGACGTCACCACGCTCGGCACCCGCCTCGGCGAAATCCTTGGCCGCGCCCGCCTGCACCCCACCATCCTCGTGGGTGCTGGGAACCTCGGCTCCGCACTTCTCCGCTACCAGGAGGGGTTCGGTCGCGAGGGATTCGAGATCGCCGCCGCGTTCGACGTGGCCCCGCGCCGCCGCGCCGACGACATCCGCGTGCCGATCCACCCGGCCTCGCGACTGACCAACTACGTTTCGAAGAATTCGATCAAAATGGCCATCCTCTGCGTGCCCGGCACCGTCGCTCAGGAGATCGCCAACACCCTCGTCGCGGCGGGCATCCAGGCCATTCTAAACTTCGCCCCGATCGTCCTCCAAGTCCCACCCCACGTCACCGTCAACAACGTCAACCTCGCCATCGAGCTCGAGAGCCTGAGCTACTTCATTAAATGAGAAGCTCCGAGTTGGAGGCCCCCATCTTTCACCTCGCCGGGACGCTCGAGAGCGGGCAGGTCTTTCACTGGAATCGCACGCCCTCCGGCTGGACCGGCCTCATCGACCGCACCCCCGTCCACGTCGAACAATCCGGCGACCGACTGCGGGTCACTCCCGGTCGGGAAGCGCTCGTCCGCCACTACTTCTCGCTCGATCATCCTCTGGAGAAAATCTTCGCCACCTTCCCGGACGATGCCTTCACGCAAGCCGCCGTCGCGCAATGCCGCGGCCTCCGCCTCATCCGTCAGCCCCGCTGGGAGTGCCTCGCCACGTTCATCACCAGCTCGATGAAGCAGGTCTCCCACATCCGAGCCATCTCGCTCACCCTCCGGGACCGCTTCGGCGAAAATATCCCCGGCAGCCCCGTTCGCGCCTACCCGACCGCCGCCCGTCTCGCCCGTCTTGACGAAGCCACCCTCCGCGACTGCGGGCTCGGCTACCGCGCGAAGACCCTCCTCGCGACCGCCCGCATGATCGACGAACACGCCGTGGACCTCGAGGCCATCGCCAAACTTCCCCCCGCCGAACTCCTCGCCACGCTCTGCGCACTGCCGGGAGTCGGCATCAAGGTCGCCAATTGCGTCGCCCTCTTCGCCTACCAGCGGCTTGAGTCCGTCCCCATCGACGTCTGGATCGCCCGCGTGTTGACCGCGATGCACGGCGGCCCCGCGACTCCTCGTGACCTCGAGGCCTTCTGCCGCGAGCGACTCGGACCCTACGCGGGCTACGTGCAGCAATATCTCTTTCACCACGCCCGCATTTCAAAGACTCTTCCCGCCGCATGATCGAGACCAGCCGCAGCGCCCGTCAGGAGGAGCGCCGGCGCACCGTCGTCGCCGCGATCGTTTCCGTCGCGATCCACCTTCTGCTGCTTCTCATCGCCGCAATTGTCATCTGGATCAATCGCGAGCACCTCTTCGCCCCCGAGCCGGAAGAAGTGGAGCCCGTCACACTCACCATCCTCCCACCGGAGCCACCACCCGAGGAACGCGGATTCATCGACAGCTCCCAGGCCGAGATCACCGAGGAGGCACCGGAAAACGCCCAATTCGAATCCGACCAAAACACCCGCTCCGTCAGCACCGCCGAAGCCACCGACGACACCGCCACTCCTGCAGTCGCCGGCGAGGAAGACGACGTCGCGCTTCGCGATCAGAACGTTTCCATCGGCCCCATCCGGCCCCCATCGGTTGCCTCCCCCGCATCACCACCCACCCCCGCCGTCCCGGACCAACCCGCCGAACCGACCGAGCCCCAACCCCCGGTCGAGCAACCCACCGAAGCCGAAACCCCGGAGCCGGAACCCGAGGACAAACCGGAGGCGACCCCCGAGCCCTCGCCGACCCCACCCGCCGAGGCCGAACTCGCCCTCCTCGACCCGACCCTTCGCAAGCCCGCCCCGCGCCCCGAGCCCGAGGTCCGGCGACCGGAGACGCCCCGCCCCCCCTCGCCCGCGTCGCCTCCCGGCTACCAACCCGAGACCCGCACGACCCGACTGACCGGTGGCATTTCCAACCGCGGCGACCGCGCTTCCATTGAGGCCATGGCGACCCCGCTCGGACGTTTCAAGAAAATGCTCTCCGACGCCATCGGATCGCGCTGGTATTACTACGTGAACGAGCGCATCGACCTCGTGAACATCGGGACCGTCACCCTCCGTTTCATCGTCCGCGCCGACGGCACCGTCGAAGGCGTCCGCGTCATGTCCAATTCCTCCAACGAAAGCCTCGCCAGCCTCTCGGTCCGATCCGTCATGGAAGCCGAGATCCCGCCCATTCCCGAAGAAGTCGCCCGAGAACTCAACGCCGAACGCATCGAGCTCGACTACTCCTTCACCATCGCCGGCGGCCGCCGCCGCTGACCGCCAGCACGGGAACCGAAAGGATGGGGACCGCAGGCTTCCTGGGGACCGCGAGCTTCCTGGGGACCGCGAGCTTCCAGCTCGCCGCAGCGGGCTTCCAGCCCGCTGCCCGTTCCAAACGGCGAAGCCGCACTTCCCTCACACCTGCGCCACGACGACCTCGACGTTCATCCCGATCCCCGCGCCGTTCGGACCGTGCCACGAACCCGACACCGGGTTGGCTTTTTCCGGATCGCGTGACACCGCCACCGATACATGGCACGACCCCGCGTAAGCGTTGTTCGTTGGGTCGAAGCCGCGCCAGCCCGCGCCCGGAATGTAGATCTCCGTCCACGCGTGCGTCGCCCCGTGCTGATCCGTGGGCGTCTCGAGGTAGCCGCTGACAAACCTCGCGCCGAAGCCCCACATCCGGGCCGCCTCCATCAACAGCGCCGCAAAATCCCGGCACGAACCCGACCCCAACGCCAGCGTCCGAGCCGGACTCTGGACTCCCGGCTCGTCCCGACGTTGGTAAACCAGCCGCTTGGAAATCACCTGGTTGAGATTCGACAGCAACCCAAACGTGTCGACGAGCTGGCCGGGTTGGTAAAATTCCCCGAGCCAGTCCTGCAAGTCCGGGCCGTCCCCCGGGTAAGCCGACAACCGGTAGGGGATCAGCTCCGGCTGCTCATCCATCGCGTAGCGAAAAGGGTACAGCGCCGCCGACGGTTCGATTTCGAAATCCAATGGATTTTCCTGGTAGTTCGCCACCAAGACCTCGCTCCGAATGCTCAGTCGATCCGCCGGAGTCGGGAACGTCACGTTTGCGATCGAGTTCCCGTACATATCCCGCAGCCACCGCACCTGACCCCGCGGGAAAATTTCCAACTTCGAGCTCTCGATGTGGACGTCGTGTCCCTCCCGCGGCCTCACCAGCACCCGGTGCGGCCCGAAGGTCACCGGCTCGGAGTAACGATATTCGGTGAGATGACTGATGAGGATACGCTTCATGAAATCAGGGCGAGCCAAGTTCGAGTTGGGGAAGGACCTCTGGAGACCAGGGGTTGAGCGAGTAGTCGGAATGACGGATCGTCGCAGCACGGTCGTGGCAGAGTCGAAGCGCGGTGTCGACATCGAATCCGAAATGCCTCGGTCCAAACGGACGCAAATTCTTCGCCGCGAGATCAAACAAACGCGCTGCGGGTGGCAGCCGTCGACCGTGCACCCGGTGCACCGGTTCCCGGTGCTGGTGCCGCAGATGCACGAACGCCCCCGCGAGTTGGATCAGGCCCTTGTAATAACTCCAATCCGCCCCCTCCGTCGCCAGCCAAAGTTGCTCGAGCACGTCATGCGCTTCGTAATATTCACCCCGGTTAAAGCACGTGAAATACCCCGCGTAGCACGGATGCCACTCGGCAGCTCCGTCCCCGTGGAGCGACTCGACGAAGGCTTGGACGCGGTCGGATTTTTTCATGTTCGCGGGGTCGACGGTATGTGGTATTCGAAGCGGTTTGCAGAAAAAATTTCGACAGTCCAAAGTTGGCTCATCATCCGTAACGCGCTCGCCCCGCGTTCCTGATCGATGAACGGCATCCAGTTGGCATGGCTGGGGCTGGGAGTGATCCTGGTCGTGGGATCGGCGGCTTTTTCGGCCTGCGAGACCGCCATCTTCTCACTCGATGCAGAGCGGCGGACCAAACTCCGCCTCCGCGCGCCCAAGCGAGCCGACGCCCTCACCTCACTCCTCGAGCGGACCGACGCCGTCGTGAGTTCGCTCCTACTGGCCAACACGATGATGAATCTGCCGCTCATCGTGGTCATCCTTCACCTCCTCGGGGACCTCGGTGACGGCGCCCGGGCCATGGGCTGGGGAGTGTGGTTCATCGTCTTCGGCGTCGTCATCGTCGTCTGCGATCTTCTGCCAAAACTCGTCGCACTCGCCGCACCCATCCGCACCGCCCGGCTCGGCATTCCGCTCATCCAACTCGTCCTCCCCGCGCTGACCCCCATCTGCTCCTTCCTCCACGCGATCTGCGAACGCATCGTCGACACGTTCATTTCCAAGCGCTTCGTCCACTCGTCCCACCTCACCGACGACGAGCTGGAGACTCTCGTCGAGATCGGTCGCACGGAGGGAACCATCGAAGAGACGGAAAGCCGACTCATCGCCGAAATCATGAAGTTGGCCGAGGAGCCGGCAAAGCATTGCATGACTCCACGCGTGGACGTTTTTTTCCTCCCCGACGACCTCAGCAACGAAGACGCCGCCGAGATCGTTCGGCAGAAGCGCTATCGCCGAGTCCTCGTCCGCGGCGAGACTCCGGACGACGTGATCGGACTGCTCGACGTGAAGCAATTTCTTCTCGATCCCACCAAGTCCTACCTCGAGCACCTGCAGCCACCCTCCTACGTCCCCGAGACGATCAACGCCCTCGAATTACTCCGCTCGTTCCTGAATCGCCGGCAACACTTTGCCATTCTCCTCGACGAATACGGCGGCATCGAAGGCATCGTCACCCTCTCCGATTTCGTCGAGGAGCTCCTCGGCGAAGAAGGTCCGGATTCCCAATCCGAACTCTACATCGAATCCCTCGGCGAAGGCCGCATCGTCGCCGCCGGCAGCACCCGACTCGACGACTTGCGCGAGCACCTCGGCTGGGAGGAGCCCGAAAACGAAGGGGCGGATTCCATCGGCGGATTCATCGTCGAACACCTTGGCTTCCTCCCCCGACCCGGCACCGCACTGACCGTCGACGGCTGGCAGATCACCGTCCGGCGCGCGACCCGCAAGCGCATCAAGGAAGTGCTCGTGGAGCCCGCCACCGAGCACCTTCCCCGCCCCCAACTCGAGGAGGACGCCGCGTGATCTGGTTGGTAATCTGCGCGTGTCTGCTCATCTCGTTCACCTTCTCGGGAATCGAGGCAGGCGTGCTGTCCGTAAACCGCGTTCGCCTCCGCCACTACGCTCTCCGCGGCGAGGAAGCCGCGCTCCAGCTCGACGCGCTGCTCACCCGCATCGAGCGTCTCATGATCACGGTCATTCTGGTCACCAACGCCGCCAACGTCATCGCCGTCGCGTTGATCTACGCCGAATTTCTCCGCTGGTTCGGCGGCTGGGGCGCCATCCTGTCCGTCGCCGTCCTGCTTCCGATCTTCGTTCTGCTGCTGGAGTTTCTTCCCAAAGTTATTTTCCGCCGCTTCCCCTACCGCACCCTCGTCGTCTATGCGCGTATCCTCACCGTCACCCACCTGGTTCTCGGGCCGATCGTCAGCGCGGGCGCCTGGGTTTTGCGACCCGCATTTGTCGCCAATCGCGAACCCCGCCGGCGTGGCATCGTCGGGATCGAAGACCTCAAACGCGTGATTGCCGATAGCGCAGAACGCGGCCAGATGACCGCGCAGGAACGCGCATTCATCACCAACGTGATCGAGTTCCGCGAAGCCAAGGTCCGGGACGTCATGCTGCGGATGGAACAAACCACGTCCCTCGACTCTCGCACCGAAATCAACGACGTCGTCGAGCTCGCCCGCGAGACCGGGGCCGACCGTTTCCCCATCGTTGACGATGCGGGCGTCGTCTCCGGCGTGGTCAACATTTTCGACCTGCTTCGGGACGACGTTCGGTCAGGCCGAGCCCGCTCCTACTCCCGTCGACCCGTCGTGCTGGCCGCCGACCAGAGTGCCCTCGAAGCACTCCGACTCCTGCGGGCCGCCCGTCAGCAACTCGGCATTGTCACCGGCAAAGACGGTCGCCCCACCGGCACCGCCACCACCGAAGCCCTCGTCCGCCGCCTCCTAGCTGGCGGGCGTTGATCCGAGAAATTACCGCACTCGCCAGCGATAAAACGCCAGCCACTCCAAGACCAGCACCCCCAGGGCCAGCGAAGCCGCCACCCTCCACGGTGTCCATCCGGCCCACCCCGCTGGGGTCAGTGCGCCACCCGTCCCCGCTCCGCGCAGATCCGATTCCCTCCCTCCCGCCGGGTTGACCGCCAGCCACTCGTCCTCACCAACGCTATAAAATCCCACGCGCGAAAAGACCCGCGCGCCGCCGTCCAGCTCGACCCCATCCCCCGCTCTTGCCGAATCCCGCTCCGCCACGCGGGTCAACCAATGCACCGTGTTGGCAACCAACAGGGGAAACGCCACCCGCAAGGGTAAATCCGATTCCGCCGGTCGAAACGCCAACACCGCCTGCCGCGCGCCACCCTTCTCGGCCACGGCCACCAAGGCGTCGTCAACCGAGCTCACGACCGACCGCAACCCTTCGATTCGCTCGGCGCTTTCGATCACCGCACCGTCCAGCGACAGCCCGGCCAACAGCGGACTCTCGCGATCCGTATCCGTCACCGCCGGATTCTCGATCCGCGCTCCGTCCACGCTCCACGGACTCCGCCCGACAAACAGAAAATTCGCACCTCCAGCCGCCTCCCGCGTCATCCCCTCCGGCACCCAATCGTCGAACACCACCGCCTCGAACGCACTCTCCATCCCCGCCCGCCAGACCCCCGGCGTCAGCAATTCAAACGCAATTTGCGGGTCGGCGCTGAGAGCATTCTCCAAAAACCAGTTCCCATCGCTCACCAATAACACGCGCGGCTTCCCGCCCACCGGCACGGCGGCCCGGCCCGTGTCGTCCACCGCGATCGCGTCTTTGCCAACGAGAGTTCCCGTCAGCCAACCCCGCTCCGACTCCAGCTCGCTCGCACCGAAAGAGCGGATCACCTCAAATTCTCCACCCGCTTCGAGCGAAACCGACACGACATCCAGCAGCCGGTCATCAATCCTCAATTCCAAATCCCGCTCGACCGCCGCGTCGGAAAAATTCCGAATCCGCACGAACAAAGCCCGCGACTGCCCCCCGTCCGGGAGGCCACGGAGCGCAAAATCCGTCACCGTCACGTTCCCTGCGGCCTCGCCGACCGCCACCACGTCAACCCCTTCGATCTCCGTTGCTCGATCGGTGATGAAGACCACGTTGCCGCCGCCCCGCACGTCAACCCACCCTCCCCCGTCGCTCGCCTCCAATCCGTTCAAGATCGTCTGCGCTTGCCGGGGATCCTCCGTTCGAGCACTCGCCACGCCGTCGGTCGTCATCACCGACACCGGTCCCCCCGAGCTCGCCCGCGCCGCGATCTGCGACGCCACCGACCGCGCCCGGTCAAAAGCCGTCGTCCCGTCAGCTCCAACCCCCTGCATCCGCAGCCGGGAGTCTAACACCACCAACGTCGCCCGGGGAGGCCACCAGTTCGTAAACTCCGGCCGCAGCAACGCCACCAAGATCAGGAGCAGGATCAAGAGATTCAGCAGCAGTGACCGCCAACCCCGCACTCGTCCCCACGCCATCCGGCTCGGCGCAGGCTCGTGCGCGATCCGCCACCTCGCCACCGATGGCACCACGATCCGACGTCGTCGCTGGCGCAGCAGGTAGAGCCCGACCACCACCGGCAGCAGCACCGCAAACCCAGCCGCCCACGGAAAAAAAAAGGTCATCGCCGCAGCACCCCCGACCGCTCCAGTTCCACCAGCATCGCCGCCGGCTCGACCTCGCACGAGGCGTCGTAAAAGCCCACCCCCTTTCGCCGACACCAGGTCCGGAGATCCGCAACAAACGCTTCATTCGCCGCCTCCCGGCCCGCCCGGCCCGCCTCCCCGGCACTCACCGCCAATTCCTCCCCCGTCTCGGCGTCCACCACCAACAGATCCCCCTCCAGCGCACCCCCGTCTTCCGCCGGATCGAAGACCCGGACCACCGCGACGTCAAATCCCCGGTGCAGCAGTCTCCGCAACCCCAAATCGTATCCAGCCGGATCCAAAAAATCGCTGATCACCACCGCCACACTCCGACCGCCCTTCACGTCCCGCAGACTCCCCTCGAGCGACGTCCCTCGCGCCTCCGCGACGTCGCGATCCAAGAATCCCACCACGTCATGAAACTTCGCGCGCCCCCGCAGCGGCCCGATCCGCGCACCCAGCGTCTCCCCGAAGACGGCCAGCGACACCTCGTGCTGACCCGCCAGCGCCACGTAGGAAAACGCCCCGGCCAACAACCTCGCGTGATCCCACCGCGACCGCTCCGCCCCTCCAGCGACGCCGCACCGCATCGACCCGCTCCCATCCACCAACACCGACACGGCCACGGCCTCCTCGTCGTGAAACAACTTCACAAACAAACGGTCCAACCGCGCGTAGGCATTCCAATCCAGCGACCGCGGATCGTCCCCCGGCGCGTAATCCCGATGCTCCGAGAACTCCAGACTTGCCCCCGCCCGCCGCGACCGCAGTTCCGCCCGGTGCCGCCCATCCATGGCCCGCCTCGGCGCCAAACGCAGCCGCTCCAACGCCCGCAGGAACGTCGGCGAGAACAACCGCGCCGTCGAAGTCTTTGCCATGATCAATATCCCCGCGTCTCCGCGTCTCCGCGTCAGGTCACCCTCCCAGCGCCCGCAAAAATCGCTCGAAAAATTCGGCGCCCGCCTCCAGATCCGTCACCGCCAGAAATTCATCCTCCGTGTGCGCCTGCTGGATCGATCCCGGCCCGATCGCCACCGCCGGCATCCCGCGCTCGGCGAACATCGCCCCGTCGCAAAACCACGGAGCTCCCACGCACCTCGCGCCCAGCGTCTCCAACGTCGCGATCACCGGGTGATCTTTCGCTGTGAACATCGGTGCCGATTGAAAAACGTCGATCTCCAACTCCGGTCGCATACCCCGCAGCCGCTCGAACACGCCGTCCAGCGACTGACCCGGAATCGTCCGGAAATCCACCCGCAACTCGCACGCGTCCGGCACGATGTTCACCTTCGAACCACCGGCAATCACGCCGACGTTCACCGTTGGCGAACCCAGCACCGGGTCGCTCATCGCCGCCAGCTCGCCGCCCACCTCGTCACGAAAGAATCGCACGACGTCCGCCATCTGGTGGATCGCGTTCGTCCCCCGCTCCGGCTGGGACCCGTGCACCGCGTGGCCCCGCGCCCGGATCGTCAACCACGCGCACCCCTTCGTCGCGTGCACCGTCTGCAGGCTCGTCGGCTCCCCCACGATGACAAAATCAAAACACTCCTCCGCCGCCAGAGCGTTGGATCCCAGCAAGCCCGCCTCCTCCCCCATCAGCCCCGCAAACCAGATCTCGTGGGACAGATCCGCCACCGAGTCCCCCAACTGCCCGAGCGCCCAGAGCATCGCGGCCATCGAACCCTTCGTGTCCGACGCCCCCCGCCCCCAGACGCGCCCCTCGCGGACCTCCCCGCCAAACGGATCAATCTTCATCCCCAGCACGCTCACCGTGTCCGTGTGCGGTGCGAGCAACAGCTTCGGCTTACCGCCCCCCCGCGTCGGAAACCGCGCCAGCACGTTCGGGCGACCCAGCTCGACTTCGCGCAGCTCGACCTCCGCTCCCAGAGAAACGAGCGATTCGCCCAAAAACTCCGCCAGCCGGGCTTCCCCGGTCTCGGTCGTCCCCGGATCACCGTCCGGATTCACGCTCGGAATCCGGACCAGATCGCACAGTAACCCGACGACGTCTGACGGCATCATTCCAGCACCGTTCCCAGTCCCCGATACCAATCGACAAATTTCGGAATCCCCTCCGCGATTTTCGTGCGCGGCGCGTAGCCCAGCAACTCCCTCGCTTTGGAAATATCCGCACAGGTCAGTGGCATGTCACCCTTTTGCTCCGGCAACTGCTCGATCAACGCCGTCTTCCCGAGCGCCGCCTCCAACGCGGCGATCAACTCGTTCAGCGTCGTCGTCTCGCTCTCGCCCAGATTGAAAATATCAAACCCCTTCGCGTCGTAAGCCAACGCCCCCTGCACGCCCTGCAGGATGTCGTCCACGTAGGTGTAGTCCCGCCGCGTCTCGCCGTTGCCGAATTTCGGAATCGCCCGCCCCGCCTCGATCAGGCGCGTAAATTTGGAAATCGCCAGGTCCGGTCGCTGACCCTGGCACCGTAAACGGTAAAGAACCGCAGGCACACGACCGACAGCCCGAACAAATTCGCAAAATTCCCGCACAGATGCTCACCCGCCAGCTTCGTCGCCGCGTAGGGACTCAGGGTCTGCGGCAGCGGCAAATCCTCGCGGAACGGCACCGTCTCGGCCAACCCGTAAACCGAGGAACTCGACGCAAAGACAAATTTCCGCACGTCCGTCGCCCGCGACGCCTCGAGCAGATTATACGTTCCGGTGATGTTCGTCTCGATGTAGGCACGAGGATTCTCGATCGACGGGCGCACCCCGGCCCGGGCCGCCAGGTGCACGACCGCGTCGAACCCTCCGCGCTGGAAGATTCCCAGCATCTCCCCCGCATCGGTGATGTCAGCCTCGTGCAGCGTCACCCCGCCCAGCGTCGCCGCGTTCGCCCGCTTGATCGCCGGATCGTAGAACGAGTTGAAATTATCGATCACGCTCACCGTGTGCCCCTCCGCCAGGAGTCGGCGCACCACGTGCGAGCCGATGAATCCAGCACCCCCCGTTACCACAATCTTCATCCGATCAAGGTAGAGTCCGCCAAAAGGGTAGCGCAAGCCTCCGGCATTCAATCACGATCCCTGGTCACCCCTCACTAGTCACGGGCGCGCGGCGCCTCACCGTCCTCCCCCTCACCCCGGTGAAAATGTCCCACGCGATTGTCCCCGCCCACCCCGCCAATTCCGCCGCGAGGATCATCTCGCTCCCCTGCGACCCGACCAGCACGACCTCGTCATCCACCTCCGCACCCGGCGCCGCCACGATAATCTGATCCATCGTGATCCGACCGACCACCGGACACCGCCGCCCACCGATCAACACGCACGCCCCCCGATTCGACGCCTGACGCGGGTAGCCATCCGCGTAACCCAGCGCGACCGTCGCCAGCCGCATCGGCTCCGGCGTCACGTAAGTCCGCCCGTAGCTCACCGTCCGGCCCGCCTGCACGTCCCGCACCAGCCCCACCCGCGACGTCCACGTCATCACCGGACGCAGGGACGGTTGGTATTCCGGCAGCGACACGCTCCCGTAAAGCATCAATCCCGCCCGCACCAGATCATACGCGTCGTCGCTGAACCCACACGTTCCCGCACTGTTCAGCACGTGAACCCGTGCCCCGGGAAAAATCGAACGAATCCGCTCCGCCAATTCTCGGAAACCCGCCAGCTCCCTCCGCGTAAACTCCGCGTCGTCATCCGGCGACGGCAGGTGGGTCGAAAAGCTGTGAACCTCCAGCCGCTCCGTGCCCGCAACCTCCCGCGCAACAGCCACCCCCTCCTCGTGCCAGACCCCGATCCGGCCCATCCCGCTGTCAAACGTCAGGTGGACCCGCGCCGGTTCACCCGCCGTCCCCCACTGAGCAAACGCTCTCGCCTCGTCCACGCTGGAGATGGTCGGAATGAACCCCCCGCGCACCGCCGCCGCCCGCTCATCCGGCAGACACGGACTCAGCAACAACACGTCCGTCTCCGGTGCAAGCGCCCGGACCGCCTCCGCCTCCGCGACGTTGGCGACCGCAAACATCGCCGCCAAATCCCGCAACGCCGGCACGACCCACTCGACACCGTGGCCGTAGGCATTGGCTTTGACGACCGCCATCAACCCCGCCGCGCCGACCCGCGACCGGGCGTATTGCGCGTTCGCCCGCAGCGCCTCCACGTTGATCTCGACCAATGACCTTGCCATCCCGCGCGACCGTTTCAGGAATCCTCCCGACCCGCCAGCCTCCGCTGCAAAGCCTCGTCCACGCTGCTCCGCACGGTGTAATACCAATTCTGCTTTCCGGCATGCAGCTCGATGCAGCCGGTCATTTGCAGCGCCCGGAGCAGAAAATGCAGTTCGCGCGGATCGTTTTCGATCAGCCGCAGTGAACTCAGCGCCGCCTGCCTGGCCGCCGAGATCGCCACCAATAGCTCCCACGCCCGAGCCTCCCGGTCCCGCCCCATCCACAACAGCGCGCCCAAATTTCCCATCACCGCCAGCGTCAATCGCACGGGCAGCAGGATCACGTCCGCGCCCACGTGCCATCCCACGATCGACCGGTCCTTCAGCCGGATAAAGCGATTAACCCAATGGTCAACCAACCCCCAGGCCAGCAAAAATCCCGCACCGCCCAAAGCCGAAACCGCGATCCAGTGTGGAATCGTCGGCCCCTCGTCACCCCGCACCGCAGTCGTCAAGCCGAGCAGGATCAGCACGAAGAAAAAATACGCCACGTTCCACAGCACCACCGCACCCGCAAACGACAAAACGGCCATCGTCACCGCCTGCACGTTGTGCGCGACGAACAGGCGTCTGAATTCACGGGGAGGTGCCATGGACGTTGGCGCCACCATACCCGTCGGGGTCGACCTCCACTCTCCCAAACCCAGCCGCCAGCAATCCCGCCTCCACCTGCTCGCGCACCTCCCCCAGGCGGCTCATTTCGTCCGCTGCCACCTCAAGCCGCGCGCCCGGCGACTGCTCCGCCCCCTGCGCCCCCTGCGCCAGATACCGCACGCGAAACACCCGAAACCCCAGCTGCCGCACGGCCGCCTCCCCGCGTTCCACGAACCCCAGCACCTCCCGCGTCACCGGCGTCCCGTGCGGCACCCGCGAGCTCAGGCACGGTTGCGCCGGAGCGTCCGCCGTCGGCAATCCCAACTCCCGCGACAACGCGCGCACGTCCGCCTTCGCCAATCCCGCCGCCTTCAGCGGAGCGATCACCGCAAACTCCGCCGCCGCCCGCGACCCCGGTCGCAGCGCCGCCGGGTCATCCGCATTCTCGCCGTAGGCAATCGCCCGGTAGCCCCGCTCCCGCGCGAGGTCATCCAGTTTCGTGAACAGCTCCGCCTTGCAGAAATAACACCGATTCAGCGGATTGCTCGCGTAGTCCGGATTATCCATTTCCTCCGTCCGCACCACCTCGACGTCCACCCCAAATCCCCGCGCCGTCTCGAGCGCCTCCGCCAAAGCCGCCCGCGGCAGACTCGGACTGTCGGCAATCACCCCCAGCACTTGATCGCCCAATGTCCGCCGCGCCACCGCCAGCAGGCACGCGCTGTCGACCCCGCCGGAATACGCCACCACCAAGGGCTCACTCGCCCGCAGAATTTCCTCCAGCGCCGAAAGTTTCGCGTTCATCAATTCAACATTTGAACAGAAGCAAACGAAGAGAACGAAGGGAAATGCAACTTCGACAGAAGGCCTCACCCTCACACCGCCCGCTGCGGATCCTCCAGCTCCCGACTCCACCGGAAGTCCGCTGGATACCGCTTCCAGCCCGCGTTCCAGTCGTAAGCCTCCAACGGAGCGATCCGCCGCTTGTAATCGTAGGGCGATGGCACCGTGTAGGAATACCCCAGGTAGTAAAATCGCTTCCCCATCCTCGCCGCAGCCTCCAGCTCACGCAGAATCGTAAAAATCCCCAGACTGAACCGCGAAAATTCCGGATCGAACATCCCGTAGACGCTCGAAATCGCGTCCGCACCCACGTCGAAAAAGCTCACCGCCACCAGGCACCCACCGTCCGTCCGCACCTCAACCGCCCGGGTCTCGTTCGGAATCTCCGCCGGCCGAGCGTCGACGAAATCCGTCAGCCCGTCCGGAACGTTGTCGGTAAATCTCGCTTTGTGCCGCTCAAAGAGCGCCTCGTATTCACCGGTCACCGCCGCCGGAATCACCCGGCACTCAAATCCCTCACACCGCCGCCTCACCCGGCGCTGACTCTTGGACGGCGAAAATTCCCCCACCGGCACCCGCAGCGGCAGCACGCCGCAAATTTGACCGTCGTGAATGGCAAAATTGCAGCGGAAAAACCGCGTGCCAAAGTGCCGCCAACCCGTCACCAGTTTTTCATCCAATCCGTCCGGCGAGATCCGCGGGATTTCCGCGTTTTCAAAGATCGGGTTCAGAAACCCTTCGGGAGGAAAACACGCGAACATGACCGTGAATCGCGTTCCAACCTCACCCCGGACGCCACTTCACGTCACCCCGCGTCGCCCGACCCGAGACCGATCCGGTTCCCGACGAAGTCCAGCAACTCCCCCGCGCAACCCGCAGCGTCGACTTCCAGCGTATTCAGCACCAGATCCGCCGCCGCCGGTTCCTCGAACGCACTGTCCTTCCCGGTGAAATTCGCCACTCCGCCACCAGCCGCCTTCTGATACAGCCCCTTCGGATCCCGCTCCGAGCACGCCTCGAACGAAGCCCTCACGTAGACTTCGTGAAACGCCTCCCCCACGATCCCCCGCGCCATCTCGCGAAATTCCTCCCGCGGGGTGATCAGCGACACGAACGTCACCACCCCCGCGCTCGCAAACAGCTTCGCCACCTCGGCCGTCCGCCGGATGTTTTCCCGCCGATCGTCATCGGTAAATCCCAAGTTGGAATTCAAACCGCTCCGCAGATTGTCGCCATCCAGGATCATCGTGAACCGCCCCGCCTCGTGCAGCGACCGCTCGACCGCGTTGGCAATCGTCGATTTCCCCGAACCCGACAACCCCACCAGCCAGAAAACGCCCCCCCGCTGACCCAGCAAAACCTCCTTGTCGATCGTCGTCAGAAATCGATGAAACTCCGTGTGAATGTTTTCCCGCATAAGCCCCGAAAATTATCCGCACCACCAACCCGTCACAAGCCACGAAGGGGAAAAGCCGGAGAGCGCGGGCATCCTGCCCGCCGCTTCGAGCTTCCAGCTCGGAGCCCGTGACCTGCCCCGCGACAGCGGGGGACTTCCCCCGAACGCCCGCCGATCAATCACGAAGTCCCTACGCGTTGCGTTTCTCGCGCTGCGCCAATTTCCAGTCGGCGTCGGCCATGATCCGAACCA
Source organism: uncultured Verrucomicrobiae bacterium (assembly GCA_963740185.1). Taxonomy (GTDB): domain Bacteria; phylum Verrucomicrobiota; class Verrucomicrobiia; order Chthoniobacterales; family JAATET01; genus CAVVKW01. Next base: position 58,256 of record CAVUDH010000017.1, on the reverse strand, counting down.
ACTCCGCAAACTTGGTCATCGGTTCCCACCCGAAGGTTTCCTTCGCTTTCGTGTAGTCGCCAATGAGCAACTCGACTTCGGCGGGGCGGAAATACCGGGGATCGATCCTGACCAGCGTGCGCCCGGTCGATTTCTCCACGCCGACTTCGTCGACACCCTCACCCCGAAACTCGAGTTCCATGTCGAGAGTCTTGAAAGTGAGGTCGATGAACTCGCGCACGGTGTGCATCTCGTTCGTGGCGGCCACGTAATCCCCCGGCTGATCCTGCTGCAGGATGCGCCACATGGCGTCGGTGTATTCCGGAGCGTAGCCCCAATCTCGCTGGGAATCGATGTTGCCCATGAGGAGGCAATCTTCGAGACCCTCTTTGATGCGACCGGCGGCACGGGTGATCTTGCGGGTCACGAACGTCTCACCGCGACGGGGCGACTCGTGGTTGAAGAGGATCCCGTTCGAGGCGTGAATCCCGTAGGACTCGCGATAGTTCACGATGATCCAGTATCCGTAGAGCTTGGCGACTCCGTAGGGTGACCGCGGATAAAACGGCGTTTTCTCCGTCTGCGGCACCTCCTGCACCAACCCGTAAAGCTCGCTGGTGGAAGCCTGGTAAAAACGAACCTTGTCCTTGAGCCCAACCTCCTTGATGGCGTCGAGAAACCGCAGCGTGCCGATGCCGTCGACTTCGGCGGTGTATTCCGGGACCTCGAAGGAGACTTTGACGTGGCTCTGGGCACCCAGGTTGTAAATCTCGTCCGGGCCGATCTTCTCGAGCAATCGATTGAGATTCGACGAGTCAGTGAGATCTCCGTGGTGCAGGAACAGCTTGTTATCGAGGATTTCCGGATCCCGGTAAAGGTGGTCGATCCGCTCGGTGTTAAAGCTGCTCGACCGCCGGATCATCCCGTGGACTTCGTAACCCTTGGCTAAAAGTTGCTCGGCGAGATAGGAGCCATCCTGACCGGTGATCCCGGTGATCATTGCTGTCTTCATGAAAAATTCTGGTAAGTGCTGTTAAAGGATTATCCTTGGCGCGTTTCGGATTGTTGGCCGCAGCAACCCCCGACAGGGAGGCCCCGGAAGAATGCGATATAGGTCACTCCCGCGCCAAGCTCACGGATTTTCGACCTCACCCGCCTCGGGCTCCGGAACTGCCGCTTGCCGAACGTCGTCGAGCAACCGCTGGATTTCCTCGGGCGAACGACGGCCCGCTTCGGCTGCCTGCCGAAGTGAAGCGGTGATTTCCGCCGACCCGGACCCGGCGTCCGCCGACTCGGAGTCGGTCTGAGATCGGAGCGTTGCGTTGAATTCCGCCCGCTCCTCGTCGGTCATCTCGTGCCGCCGCGTGAGCTGCTCGATCTGGCTGTCGCGAGAGCCCCCACCGGCGACCAGCGCTTCCGCTTGCTGGCGCATGGACTGCTCCTCGGGTAGAAACTTGTCGGTCGCCTGCTCGGCGAGAGCAAGGAACGGCTTGGCCTCCTCCGTGCGCCCCGCCATGGCCAGAATCGAACCCACGTAGAGCGACTTCTCGGGCTGCTGCTGCTCCTCCTCGGGAAGGGCCTGAACCACGGTCACGGCGTTCTCGAGGTCGCCGTTCAGCGCGAGCGCCAGTCCGTAGGTCGTGGTGTAATACGCATTCGTCGGATCGTATTCGGCGTTGCCACGAGCCAGTTCCAACAGATCCTTCACGTCGCCCTGCCGAAGCAGCAAATTCATGAGCACCCAATCGTTGCGGAGCTGCCGGTTATCGGGATCGGCTCGGACCGGCGCCGGAAAGCGCCCGAAGAATGCCAGCCGAATTTCCTTCCGCGAGTTCCAATTTGAGCACTTCCATCCAGATCTCTGGACGCTGGCCGACCGAAGACGCGAGACTCCAAAGCGCCAGTGAATAGGCTTGTTTCCAGTCAACCGCCTGCGCCAGCGTCGCCATCACGTAGGTGGCCGACGGGTTGTTCTCCGCCGTGAAGACGGCCTTCTTCCACTCCGGCAGCGACCCCGAAGCGCCTCTCCGGTAGTCGTCGAGCGAGGTCTCGACCTGGCCAACCAGCTCCGCCGAAAGCGAGTGGGGAGAGTTTTCTCCGCGCAGGATCTCAAACAACCTATCCCAGTCACCAATTTTCAAGGCGTAGTTGAACTCGGCCAACTGCACCGGCTGCTGAGCACGAACTTCCGGCGGCAACTGTTGGAACCACGTCGCAAGTCGGTCGCTCAACCCGCGGGCCGAAAGGTAGGCGGTCACCTCGGGAGCTGATTCCGGATTGTCCGCCACGTATTCCAGGATATTTCCCAGCGAAACCGGCAGCGTGAAACTCTGAACCGCGAACTCGGTATCGAGGTGAAGGATCTGGTCCTGCCCCGTCGCGTCCGGGTGGGCGATCAAGTCCTCCGCCGTTCGGTTGGCCGTGTAAAAATCTTTCTCCGCCAGCGACAATCGAACGAGCTGTCGCAGTGCGTCGAGCGAACGCGGACCATCACCCTCCCCGTATTCGCGAAGCTCCTCCCGAGCTTGCTTCCGGATCGCCGGATCCGGATTGATGGACCGAATCCGCACCAGATCCCACCTGGCCTCCTCGGCGTCCGGATTGATCGCCAGCAGCGCGGCGAGCTGTTCCTCCGCCGCCGCTGCGTTGTTTTCCGCCATGGCAATCGCCGCCGCCGCTCGATGAAACCGCTCCGTGTCACGAACGGCGTCCGGGAGTTCGGCCAACGCTTCGTTGGCAGCTTCGAGTCGCTTCATCGCGACCGCGCTTTGGATCAGGGCAAACTTCGCGTCAAGATCGTCGGGGTCGAGCTCCACGACCCGCTGCCAGACGGTGAACGACTCCGGCGACCCACTCTGGTCCAGAAATTCACCCACCCGGCGCCACACGTCCGGATCTTTGGGCCGCGTCTGGATGGCCGTCCGAAATGCCAGCGAGGCGGCTTTCATGTCGTCCCGCTCGATCGCTTTTGCCGCGATCTTGAGAGAATTGTCCGCCTTCCAGGAGCGATAGACCGGCTTCAACAGCTTCAGGCCGCCGTAGGCCAGAACGGGGGCGATCAGCAGGAAAAGCAGCGCCAAACGATTCCAGAGGCTGAGGCGCAAAAAAAGATCGCGGGCGCGCTCCCAAATTTTTGGTTTTCGCCGACCTGTGGCTGCAGAAGTGGATTCGCTCATGGTTAAGGGGGGCGGGGGCCCTCGTTCAAGCCTGTCGCCAAAGTGGGCGAAAAACTACCGAATTCCGTCGCTCGCCACAAGCAGAAGTCAAACCAGCTCAGTCAGGCAATCCCCGATTTCTCGATTCCCGCGAGTCATCCTGTCGCCAACGAGACCTTTCCGACCGCCGCCGACTGAGCGAAAAACGCTCGCGGCGAAACCGATGAGCGGTCGGTCACGGATTCGCCGACGCGGGCTTGCCGAAGGTCGGGGAATCGACCTCCGACTCGTCGGACTCACCCTGCACGTCCTCCAGCTTGGACCGCGCGTAGGCGTCATTCGGACGCAGCTCCAGCGCGTGCTCGAAGGCCGCGACCGCGCGGTCTGATTCCTGCAGCCCAAGCTCCGCCACCCCGAGGCTCACCGCCGCGAAGTAGCTCTGCGGTGCCTCGTCCGCGATTTCCCGATAAATCTCCGCCGCGCCCGCGTAATCGCCATCGTTCAATCGCGCAAAAGCCTCGCCCGCCTGGGTCACCAGATCTTCCGGCAGATCATTCTCCGGCGGAGCATCGTCAGGAATGGTCTTCTCGATCACCATCGTGAAGTCCTCGCCGTTCAACGATCCGGACTGCGACCGCGCGGCGTCCTCGGGGCCGCTCACCAGGCGTCGCTCTTGATCGGATAAATTCGTTTCCGCGTCACCCAGAGCGGCAAGCTGATCGATCACCGCCGTCGAGCGGATCTCGAGTTTCTCCATTTCCTCTTCGACCAGTTTACGCGCCTGCTGGCGTTTTGCCTGATCGCGGATCTGCCGCGACACGATCTTTTTCAGGAGTTCGTTTTCCTCCGCGATGTCCCCCGTCGCGGACGCCGCAGCGGTCGCGGTGTCTTCGAGCTGAGTCTCGAGCTCGGCGATCTTTTCCTGCCCGGCGATCCGCTCTTCGCGGAGGTCGGCAAGCGTGCGACTGACGGACGCCAGTTCGCCGCGCAGATCGGCGATGATTTTTTCCTTCTCTGGATCGAGCGCCGCCAGCTTCTCGATTTGCTGTTCGGCATCGGTCAGCTTCGCGGCGAGCGCGGCGTTTTCCGCTGACAGTTCCTCGGCGCGCTCCGCGTCGGCCAACGCCACTTCACGCTCCGTCCGAAGCGCTTCGTTCTCCGCCGCGATCCGCTCCGTTTCGTCGCTCAACCCCTCATTCAGGCGAGTCGCCAAGGTCGCGCGCTCGGCCATCAATTGCTCACGAATCGCCTCGGAGGCGTCGATGTAGCTCGCCGCCGATTCCAATTTGGCGAAGAGCTCGCCGTTGTAGTCCTCCGCGACTTCGAGATCGGCCCGCGCCGCGACGAGGTCGGCCTGGAGCTTGGCGATCCGCTCCGCGTCCGCTCCCTTCTCGGAGGTCAGCCGTTCGTTCGTCGCCTCGAGATCACCCCGGGCCTGCCGCGACATCGCGAGCTGGGATTTCAGCTCAACCAGAGAAACCTTCGTTCGATCAAGCTCGTGCAGCGCCATTTGTTCCTGCGCCTGACCCTCCAACAACTTCCGCGCCAACTCCTCGGAACGAAGCTCCTCCTGCTTTAAGGCAAAACGCAGCGAACGAATTTCCTCCTCCATCGCCCGCGCGGCACCCCGCCCAATCGGCGCGCTTGGATCGGAAAATGTCATCGGCGCTTCCACCCGCGGAGTCACCGGAACCGCCGGACGCCGAGGGGCTACGGGAGCCGGGGCTCCACCCGGCTGCGGGATCCGGTAGGAGGGAAATGGCACCCGCGCCGGCCGCGCAGACGGGGCCGGCATCAGGGGGCGGACGGATTCCGGGAGGGGTCGCGAGAAGGAAGGCCGCTCCTCCGGCTCGGTCTCGAACACCGGCAGCGGTCCCTCCAATCCAAAGTCCTCGTTCGCGAAAGGCTCCTCCGTCGGCTGCCGGTCAGCGGACTCGAGGGCCGCGACCTTGGCCCGCGCCTTCCCGAGGCGGAAATTGATGACCACGGGTTGGTATTCGGGCGAGGTCTTCTGGATCTCTTCACATCGCTCGACGCACGCCCGGTATTTCTCCAGCGCCTCGTCGATCTCGCCGTTGCGCTCCAAACGTTCGCCGGACTGAAACTCCCGGTAGGCCTCCAGAAAAGCCGTCGGCGCGTCCTCGACCGCGCCAGCTCCCGCGACAAATGCGAACAGAGCGCACGCGATCGCACGGATCGGAGTGGGACAGTGGCTGAACGAGATCATGAGGGTGAAACTTTCACTATCAGAGTGTCCCCGAGGAAATCAACGCGCATCCCCATTGCACCAGCTCGAAGATATCGGTGAGATCGTTTTCTGCGCCGTGCTTTGCGGAGTCGAGAGTTTCGAGGAAACGGAGCAATTTGGAGACGCCAAGGAGACCGACCGCAGCCACGGCCATTCTGGCACGCCCCCTGCTTCCCCAAAAGTCCCGGAATGATCCACGCTAACTGCCGTGCCCGGTTCACCGCTGACGATTTCGATTTCATCGTCCGCTCCCTCAGCCACTCGCCCCGCGACGCCGTTTCGCTGAGTCAGCTCCTGCTCGACGCCCACAGCCGGGACGAAGTCCTCGAGCACGACGCGCTTTCGTCGGCAATCCTCGATTCTGTCGACACCCTCCGCATCTCCTCCCAACTCTACTTTTACGTTCTCTGCCGGCGGGTTCTGAAGAACACCTCCGTCTCCAGCCGCGACGCCGCCGATTACATCGCCGCGATGCTTGAGGCCTACTCCCATACGGGACGAAGCTCGGCCTCCTCCCCCTCGCCCTACCTGTCCGACATCCTCCTCGCGCTCCGCGAGGCCACCCCGTCCGAGGCCTTCCGCCTCCGCGCCCACCTCGCAAATTCAGCCCTGTTCCTCGCCGGCATCTTCTCCGGCCACGTCGACAGCCGCGCCCTCCGTGGCGCGCCCGACCTGTCGTTCTACGAGGATCTTGGCAGCGCCAGCTTCCGCGCAGCCGCCAGCCACCGGGACGCTCGCCGTCTCGACCTCGACCGTATCTTTGAGGAACTCTCGGCCGGATTTCACGACGCCCGGGTCGCCCTCAACGACCTCGCTGACCGCCTCTTCCACTTCGACCAGCCCAACCTGCCAACGAACTGAACCCAACATGAGCACGCTCTTCCGCGAGATCCAGACGCTGTTCGAACGCACCTACGTTCAACTCGGGGTCAATCTTGAAGACTGCCTCGTCGACACCAACCGTTCCCGACAACTCTCGGCCCTCGCCGGCGCTCAGGCGGTCGAACTCGCCGAAACCGCCCGCACCTTCCTTCGAGCGACCGGCGGTCGACTCCACATCGGCATCTACTACTCCCGCTGGCTCATCGAGCAACTCGAAGCTCACGACCCCCGCGCCGGCCTCGGTGATCACAACATCCGCGAGCTCATCGCCTTCGTCGAAGAAATCAACCACGCCCTCCACGCCGCCATCCAGTTCCAGCGCGGCACCGCTCCCACCCGTGACGAAGACTACGCCCGCAACCTCGAACTCCAGGCCCAGGTCGACACCTACCTCGTGATTCTCATGTTCATGACCTTCTTCCGAAAACCCGCCAAATTGACCCGACTGGACCGCAAGTGGCTCCGCTTTCATCTCTTCGAATCCAAAGCCCCCCACGCCTACTCCGACCAGATGCTCCGAGCTCGCTACGCCGAGACGACCACCCTCGCCAAGCACTACACCTACTACCTCGAATCCCTCGCCGCAGCCCGCCGGGTCGACGAAATCCGCCAATTCCACTCCCTCACCTACGGTGAAAAACAAGCTCACATCCTCGCCCTTCTGGATGCCGCTCCAAAACCAAAACCAAAACCACCGGATTAACCGAATCTTTATTTCCCCCGCATCAATCCGTTAAACCCTGTTAATCCTGTCCGATGAATTTCATCGGAGCGATCGCCGCAGCCTGGGGTCTCGGCTTCATCTACTTCATCGCCGCCATCCCAACCAGCGTTGCCCTCGGTCTCCCCGTTGCGCTCGCCGCCTTCGTCGCCTGGACCGGCTACGCCGCTGGAGGCCTCGCCGTTGTCCTCGCAGGCGAGCCCGTCCGTGACTGGCTCATGAAAAAGCTTAAAGTTTCCGCGACCCCGGATCGCTCCAAATTTATCTACCGGGTGTGGGACCGCTACGGCCTTTGGGCCATGGCTCTGCTGGCACCGGTCACCATCGGCCCTCAAGCCAGCGCCCTCCTCGGTCTCGCCTTCGGTGTCCCGCCCCGGCGCCTGGCTGCCGCCATCGCCATCGGAGTCATTCCGTGGTGCGTCCTCTTCGCCATCCTCACCGCCCTCGGCGTCCAGATTGTCCAGGAGTGATCAAAACCCGTAGAAACGGAGGTCACGACGCTCCCCACCAATCAACCACCCCACCGCACCGAGGTCTCTTTACGTCGACCGCTACGAGGGCAATGCTTCGGCCCGTCGCTTCTTCCGTTTCTCCACCAGCTTCTCGACGACGTAGAACGCCACTGGCACGAGGAAGATGCCGATCAAAGTCGATGCCAGCATTCCGCCGATCACCGCCGTCCCCAGGATCCGCCGCGAGACCGCGCCCGATCCCGTCGCCACCCACAACGGCACGCAGCCGAGGATGAACGCAAACGCGGTCATCAAGATGGGTCGTAAGCGCAACTTAGCTCCCGCCAGCGCCGCGTCGTAGATCGACTTCCCCTTCTCTAATTCAGCTTTCGCAAACTCCACGATCAGAATCGCGTTCTTCGCGCTCAGCCCAATCAGCATCACCAAACCGATCTGCGTGTAGACGTCATTCTCGTAAAACCCGCTCTGGAACCGTCGCAGCAACAACGCCGCAAACGCTCCAAACACCGCTACCGGCGTAGCCATCAAGACGCTGAACGGCAGACTCCAGCTCTCGTATTGCGCCGCCATGATCAAAAACACGAACAGCAGGGAGAGGCCAAAGATCACGCTCGGCGACACGCCTTCCGCCGCCTGCTTTTCCTGAAACGACATCCCGGAATAATCAAAGCCCATCTCCCGCGGCATGGTCTTCGCGAAGACCTCCTCCAGCGCCGACATGGCCTGCCCGCTGCTGTATCCCTCCGCACTCGTGGCGTTGATCTGCGCGGATCGATACATGTTATAGCGCATCGTGAACTCCGGACCCGTCCGCGATTCCACGTTCACCAACGCCGACAAGGGCACCGGCTCACCGTCCGCATTTCTCACGTAGAACAGCCCGAGATTCCCGATCGAGTTCCGAAAATCCCCGTCCGCCGCGAGGTAAACCTGCCACTGCAACCCGAACCGGTTGAAATAATTGATGAACACGCCGCCCAGGAAGGCCTGCAACGTCTGGTAGACCTCCTCGATCTGCACGCCCTGCTTGAGCACCTTTTGAACGTCAACCTCGACTCCGAGTTGAGGCACCGACGGCAGAAGCGTGGTCGTTACCCGTTGGATCTCCGGCCTCTTTTCCACCGCCTCCAGGAAGGTCTGCGTCTGCTCGGCCAGAAACTCAACCGATCCACCCGAGCGATCCTGTAAAATAAACGTCGCTCCGCCTGACGTCCCAATTCCGGGAATAGCCGGCGGCGGGAAAGCGAAAGCCATCGCACTCGGAACCTGGGAGAACTCCCGGTTGATGTGTCCGAGGATCGCCGGGACCTGCGTTTCCTTGGTGTGCCGCTCGCCCCATTCCTCCAGCGTGATGAAGAAAAACGCGCCGTAGGTCATCGTCACCTGACTCATCAGGTCATAGCCCAGCACCGTCGTGACAGCCTCCACTCCTGGAGTCTGCTCGATGATCTTTTCCAACTGCGTCGCCACCTCGCCCGTTCGCTGCAAAGACGACGCGTGCGGCAACTGGGCCAAACCGAAGACGTAGCCTTGATCGTCATTCGGGATGAATCCCGGCGGGAGTTTCTTACCCATCACCCCCGTGCCAACCACCAGCAACGCCAGCCCGAGCAGCGTGAGCACGCACTTGCGAATCAAAAGTCCTGAAATCTTGACGTAGCCGTCGGTCGCCCGCCCGAAGTATTTGTTGAAGCCGCCGAAGAACTTCGACAGCAGTCCCTTCGACTCTTTCTTCGGCTTCAGCAGCATCGCCGCCAGCGCCGGGCTCAAGGTCAGCGCGTTAAACGCCGAAATCGCCACGGACACCGCGATGGTGACCGCAAATTGCTGGTACATCTCACCGGTGATGCCCGGAATGAAGATCGTCGGCACGAACACCGCGATCATCACCAGCGCAATCGCCACCACCGGACCCTGCACCTCCTCCATCGCCTTAAACGCCGCGTCGCGCGGCGAAAGACCCTTCTCGATGTGCTGCTCCACCGCTTCCACGACGACAATCGCATCGTCCACCACCAAGCCAATCGCCAGCACCAGACCAAACATCGACAGCGTGTTCACCGAAAATCCGAACACCGGAAAAAACGCGAACGTCCCGATCAAAGACACCGGCACCGCGATCAACGGAATCAACGTCGCCCGCCAACCCTGCAGGAAGATGAACACCACGATGATCACCAGCACGATCGCCTCGAACAGCGTCTTGACGATGTCCCGCATGCTCTCCGTGACCGCCAGCGTGGTGTCGAGCGCAACGTCGTATTTCAGCCCGGCGGGAAAACGCTCCGCCTGGGTCGCCATGATCTTCCGCGCCGCCGCGGCCGCGTCCAAGGCATTCGAGCCGGCCTGTTGGTAGAGCGCGACCACGGCCGACGGCTTTCCGTTGAAGCGTCCCTGGATCGAGTAATTCTGCGCCCCGAGCTCGATCCTCGCGACGTCCTTGAGGAGAACGTTGGAACCGTCGGAATTCTCCCGGATCACGATCTGTCCGAATTCTTCCTCAGTGACCAAGCGCCCCTGCGCGATGACGGAATACGTAAATTCCTGACCTTCCGGCACCGGCGATCCGCCGATTTGTCCCGCCGGATTGACGGTATTCTGAGCGTTTACGGCGTTGAGGATTTCCTGCACCGTGATGTTCAGCTTCGCCAGCGAATCCGGGCGCACCCAGAAGCGCATCGCGTATTGCCCGGCACCAAAGACGTTCACGCTGCCCACGCCCTCCACCCGCGCGAGATCGTTCGTCAGATTGATGTAGGCGTAGTTCGCCAGGAACGTCGCGTCATACGTCCCGTCCGGCGAGTAGAGGGCAAAGATCATCAGCGGCGCCGAGGTCGCCTGATTGACCGTCACGCCGAAATTTCGCACGTCCGACGGCAACTGTGAGCTCGCCTGATTTTGGCGCATTTGTGTCAGGATCTGGTCGGTGGTGCTGTCCGTATCGACGCCGAAGAACACATTCAACGTCATCTGACCGTTGTTCGAATTCACGGAATACATGTATTCCATGTCCTGCACGCCGTTGACCTGCTGCTCGATCGGCGTCGCGACCGACTGCTCGACCGTCAACGCATCCGCGCCCACGTAAGTCGTCGCCACCTGGATCTGGGGCGGAACAATGTTGGGGAACTGCGCAATCGGCAGCCCGAGCAGGCTGACGAGCCCGATGATCACGAGGATGATCGAGATGACGATCGCGACGATCGGCCGATTGATAAAAAACCGGGACATCAGTTCGCCGGGGCGGAGGTCGGTTCGGGTGCGGGCGTCGCGGCAGCCGCCGCCTTCTCGTCCGGTGTCGCCGTCGGCTCGGCCGTTATTGCCGTCCCGCCCGGCGCGCTTCCGTCCGCCACCTTGATCGAATTCAACTCCTCCGAGTCTTCCTGGTAGGGTTCCGTCCGCACGACCGCCCCGTCCTTCACCTTCTGCAGACCTTCGACCACGATCACGTCGCCAGCCGCCAGTCCGTCCTCGATCACCTGCAGACTCCCAATGGTCGGCCCAGTGGTCACCGGTTTCATCGTGACCTTGTTCCCCGAATCCACGATTCCAACCCGGCTGATCCCCTGCAAATCTCCCACCGCCCGCTGCGGAATTGCGATCCCGTCGGGGATCACCCTCGTTACCGCCGTCACCAACCCGAATTGCCCCGGGCGCAGCAGATTTCCGGGGTTCGGAAAAATCCCCTGCAACGAGAGCGATCCCGTTCCCACTCCCACCGTACTGTTCACCGCCGTCAGCTCGCCGGTCTGTGGATAGACCGTTCCGTTGGCCAACGTGAGGCTCAACTGCGTCATCCCCCCCCGCTTCCCTTCCGGCTTCCCGATCGGCGACTTCGATGGGTCTTTGAAAAATTGCTCGATGAAGTTGATGTATTCCTGTTCGGCGGCCGAAAAGTTCACCTTGATCGGATTCACGGTCGTCACCGTCGCCAGCACCCCGGTCGATGGCCCGACGAGATCGCCCACCTGCGCCGTCGCGATGCTCGAGATCCCGTCGATCGGAGACGTGATCTGCGTGAAATCCAGATTCAACTGCGCCGATTCCACGGCCGCCGTCGCGGATTCCGCCGCCGCCTTGCTCGCCTCGTATTGCTGCAGCGTGTCGTCGTATTGCTGCCGACTGATCACCTGCTTCTTGTAGAGTTCAGCCGACCGATCCGCGTTCAGCTTGTCCTTGGTCAACTGCGCCTGCGCCTGCGCCTGACTCCCCTTCGTCTGGTCGAGCGCAGCCTGGAAGGGCCGCGGATCGATTTTAAAGAGAACATCGCCCTTCTTCACCAGCGAACCATTCTGATAGATCTGCTCCAGCAGGTAACCGCTGACCTGCGCGCTGATCGCAGCGTTCACGTCGCCGTCCAAGGTCCCGACCCACGTGTGCGTCAGCGGAACCCGCTGCGCCTCCACGGTCATCACCTGCACCAGCGGAGGCGGTGGAGGAGCGGTCGACTTCGGCTTTTCACACCCGGCGAGAGCCAAGGCGAGCAGGGAAATCGAACCAACCGGGAGTAGTGCGCGCCTCATCAAGACGGACTTTTTAACCTCAATCCCCGGCTCGAAGAAACTCCAAAATTGACTACCCCGCCTCCCGATGATCAGAAAGCGCCCACACCACCGGCTGCGCCTCGTCCGACCGTCACGTAAAACTCTCGCGTAGCCGTAAAGAGAGGCTTTTGATTGAATCCTAACCAATTCCAACAACCCAGAATCATGAGTGAACCTGCAAGCATCCCCGGAACCATCGGGTGGAACGAATTCATCTGCGCCGACATCGACGCCGCTGCAACCTTCTACGGCGGCCTCTTCGGTTGGACGGTTCAGGACGTGCCCCTGGCTGAAGGCTCCTACAAAATGTTCTGCTCCGGCGAGACTCCGGTCGCGGGCCTGATGGCCAAGCCCGCCGAGGCCGGAGGCATGCCAACCATGTGGATGAGCTACACGATCGTCGAGGACCTCGACGCATCCATCGCCAAAGCCCGCGAGCTTGGCTCGACCATTCACAAGGACCGGGTCGACCTCCCGATGGGCAGCTTCGCCATCATCGGCGACCCTTTCGGCGGCACGCTGGGCCTCTGGATGTCCAACGATTCCTCCGCAGGCTGCCAATAAGCTCACTCCGTCGGCGCAATCTCTGGATTGCAACATTTTCGTAACATTAGGGTCGCGATCCGGCTAGGATCGGGGGCGTGCTGTTTCAGATCGCAGGAGGGATCGCGCTGATCCTGTTTGGAGTCCGTTTTCTGCGGAAGGGACTCGACCGCCTGTTTCGGTTCCAATCTCGCCAGTTGGCTCCAAACCGCGACCCGCACCCGCTTCCGCGCGTTTGCCGGCGGTTGCGCGATCGCCTGCGTCGCCCCGTCTTCGACGACCATGGCGCTCATCACCCTCGATCTGCTCCGCGCGGGCCGCGTGCCGGCGGATCGGCTCCTGGCCGTCATGCTCGGGGCGAACGTTGGCATCACCGTCATGGTCCAACTGCTCTCGCTCGACATCTATAGCTACGCGGCAATCTTTCTCGTCGCCGGACTGATCGGGTTCCAATTTCTGCGCCGACCCATCTTCCGGGGAGTCGGCCAGCTTCTGCTTTCGCTCGGATTCATTTTCCTCGCGATGGAGATCATCAGCCGGGCCGCCTCCGCCGTCTCGACCAACGCCGATCTCGTGGAGACCCTCGCCATTCTCTCGCGTCATCCCGTCACGCTGACCCTCGCCGCCACCGTCCTAACTATGGCGCTGCAGAGTTCCACCGCCGTCATCGGGCTCGCCATCGCACTAGCCGAAGGCGGACTCGGTGGCGCACCCATCGTCATCGCTGTCGTCCTCGGCGCCAACCTCGGCACCTCCGGCACGGCGGTCGTCTCGAGCTGGTCGGAGCTTCCCCTCCGCCGCACCGCCACCGCCAACCTGCTCCTCAAAGCCCTTCCCGTCGCGGCTCTCCTCGCGACCGCCCACCTGTGGATGCCGTGGATCCTCGCCCAGAACATCGCCTACCCGCTCCTCGGTGCGAATCTCCACACCGGGTTCAATCTCGTCGTCGCCGCCGTCGGACTCACGTTGCTCGATCCAATTCTCCGCTTCATGCGAGCCCTCCTGCCCGACGAAGCCGCCTCACCCGCCTCACCGGCGCTGCCCACGACCTACCTCGATCCGCAGTCCCTCAACATCCCGACCCTCGCGCTCGCCCACGCCAGCCGCGAAATTCTTCTCATGGCGGACACCGTTCAGGCGATGGTCGCGGGCTACGACGCCGCCCAGAGCACCCGCAACGTCGCCCTCGCTCGAGGCATCCGCGAACAGGACAATCGCGTCGACCGGATCAACGCCGAGATCAAGGAATTCCTCAGCCAGCTCAATCAGGAATCCCTCGCGCCCGCCGATTCCAAAGCGCTGTTCTCCCTACTCACCACGGCCAACGAACTCGAGTCCATCGGAGACATCGTCGATAAAAACCTCTGCGACCACCTCATCAAACAGATCGACCGGAACTTCTCAGCCCCGCCCGCCGACCAGGCCGCGCTCACCGAACTCCACCGGAAGCTCACCGCCCGCTTCATCCTCGGCGTCAGTCTGGTAACCACTCAGGAATTCGCTCGTGCCGCGGAATTCGTCGCTGATCGCAACCAATTCGATCAGGACTGCCGCGCCGCTCAGAACGACCATTTCATCCGCCTCATCAGCTCCAACCGCGAAACTCTCGAGGCCAGCGCCTTCTTCCTCGACTGCCTCACCAGCTTTCGCCAAATCAACGCCCACCTCGCCAACCTCGCCTACGCGGTGGCGAAGCGCGGCAACGTGACCTTCTCCCGCTGAGAACAGCCACCCCCGCGCCGAAAGAAACTCAATCCTCCGACTCGCTCAGCCGCTTCTTCGGCGCCTCGAAAAGCAGCTCATGCGTTTCCCGCAGTCGCGCCGGGATCGTTTCCGCAAACGGACTCGCGCTCACCGCACCCCGCACTCCCGCGTCGTCGAATTCCCCCGCGTTCTCCCCGGGGAACCAATGCCCGGCGTTGCCAAGAAGATTGTAGCGCATCTTCGCAAAATCGATCATCCCCAGCCCCCGGGCAAAGTTTCCCAATCGGAGGATCTCCCACACGTTCACACCGCCGGGCACTTCGTCCCACTCCGGCACGCCGGCCTCCCATCCCTCCACCCAATCCGCTCCCAGCACCCGCCGCAGCTCCGCGTCCAGCCGTCCGGCGATCTCGCCGACCATCTCCTCGACTCCCCCGCGTTCCAGCCGCTCAACCGCAGCGAGGTGAACGTCGAAATCAGACGGTCGCGCCGCGCCAATGCTCAGCGTGTGAACTTCCGACCGCAGCAGACAATACAGATCGTTGAACTCCATCGGCGTCAGCGGAGCACAGAGTTCGACCATTCGAGGGGTCGGCTGATACAAGAGCCCTCCCTTGTCGTTCGGGCTGATGATGAAGACCCCCATGTCCTGCCGCGTCGCCGCCTCGACCGCAGCCCAGTTCCGATCATTGACCCAATACCAGTGCAGGTTCACGTAATCGAACTCGCCGGTATCGATGGCCCGGATGATCTCATCGCGTCCCCCGTGGGTCGAAAATCCCAGGTGCCTCACCCGCCCCTCGCGCTGGAGTTGCCGACCAATTTCCAGACAACCTCCGGGCCGGATCACCTGCTCCAGCACCTCGTCGTTGTTGACACCGTGGAATCCCAGCAGATCGACGTATTCCAACTTCAGCAGGGACATCGACTTGTCGAACGTCTTCAGGAATTCCTTCGGATCATCATTTGGACCGACCTTCGTCTGCACGATCAACTCCTCGCGCGGCAACGTCGGCAGGATCCGCCCCAACTGCAATTCCGACGACCCGTAACCCCGGGCCGTCTCGATGTGATTGATGCCCGCCCCGACCGCGCGATGAATGGTCGCCTCCAGGTTGGCCTGATTCTCCGGATCGATTGCTTCCGGCTCCAGATCCTTCCAGCCCTGTTGATACCGCATTCCCCCGCAGGTGAGCACCGGCATCGCCAGTTCCGTCCGACCAAATCTTCGATACTGCATCATCCTCAATTCTTGAAATTCGAGCACCGCCATCACCTCGACCTCGGCGGTCTGCGCGAACATGTCGAATGGCTGCACGAACTCCAGTTCATACCGCGAACCCAGAGCCTTCAAGTCCCGCGCCAACGTCGACGGGTCGCACGACACGTAAACGATCCGCGCCACCGCTCGCTCCAGCAGCGCCGCCACGACCCGCTCGTCCAGGCCTGCGCCGGCGGATCCAGCACGACGACCGCCCGCGCCGCGTCGGGATGACTCAACGTTTCCCCCAGCCACTGCCCCACGTCGCCCGACAGGTATTCTTCGTTCTCCCCCGCCTCGGATCGCGCGAGTTCCACGCTCCCTTCCCGCCACTCGATCCCGACGACTTTCCCAAACCGCCCGGCCACCCGCCGCGCAAAAAATCCCGCCCCGCAATACGCATCGATCAAGAGCGGCCCACCCTCCCCGACCGCCGCGTCCACGGCGTCAAGCAGCAACCCCGCAACCCCGTCGTTCGTCTGATGAAATCCAAACCGCCCGCCGTGCTCTCTGAGCGTGACCGCGTCACCGTCATCACGACCGCGACCCGCCTTCCGCAGCCCGCGCCAGCATCTCGTTCACCGGCTCCGACGCCAACAGACACCGATCCACATCCACCAACCCCTGTCCGCCCCGCTGGTAAAACCCGACCCGCCCACCGCGACGATGCACCGTCAGCCGATTGCGATAGCCGTATTCCGCCGGACTTCCCACCACCTCACGCACCGTCGGCTCCGGCGATCCCACCGATCCGTCGGAGCACCTGCTCGATCTGTCCCCGCTTCATCAGCCAACTGCGCCGGATACGCCACGTGTTGATAGACGCATCCCCCGCACGTCCCGAAATACGGACACGGCGGCTTCACCCGCGACGGCGACACCTCCAGCAAGCCATCGAGCCTGGCCTCGACGAATCGCTTACCGACCTTCTCGACGACCACGCGCGCGCGTTCCCCCGCGATGACGTCCGGCACGAACACCGCTTTACCGCTCGACAATCGCCCCACTCCCTTGCCGCCGAACGCGACATCATTGATCTCCACCATGATCGGCTCCCGCTCTTCAGACATATGCCCCAATCCTCGACCGCCCACCCCCGCCCGCGAAGCCAAATCTCGCCGCCGACCTACCGCTCGGAGATCGCCGCCCGCACTGCCGCCACGTCCGCCGCAGAATGCGCCGCGCTCAAGGTCAACCGCAACCGCGCCGCTCCCCGCGCGACGGTCGGGTAGCGCGATCCGCCGGCACCCAGAACCCCGCGTCCGCCAATCGATCCGCAGCCGCCACGGCAGCCGCCTCGTCTCCCACGGCCACCGGCACAATCGCGCCTTCCGCCCCGCCGGCGAACCCGCGCACGTTTTCCCACAAACGCTTTCGCTCGGGTTCCAATTCACCCGCCGCCAGCAGCCGAACCGCTTCACCCGCCGCCGCCGCAACGACCGGCGAAGGCGCGGTCGAGAACACGAAACTCCGAGCCCGGTTCACCAAAAAATCAACCAGCGCCCGGCTGCCGGCGACGTATCCACCCGCCGTCCCGAGCGCCTTTCCGAGCGTCCCCATCTGCAACTCGATCCGATCCGCCACCCCCGCAGCGTCCGCCACCCCCCGCCCGCGCTCGCCGAAGACCCCGACTCCGTGCGCCTCGTCGACCAGCAATTCCGCGCCCCAACGCTCCTTCAAGTCCACGATCTCCCCCAGCGGCGCCACGTCGCCGTCCATGCTGAACACGCTCTCGGTCAGAATCATCACCCGCCTCGTCCGGCATTTCTCACGCGCCCAGCGCAGATGACTCTCCAATTTCCCCAGATCGTTGTGGGCAAAAATTCGCAGCGTCGCCCCGCTCATCCGCGCCGCGTCCACCAGGCACGCGTGGCAAAGTTTATCCAAAATCAGCACGTCATCCTTCCCCGCGAGCGCCGTCACGACTCCCACCGCCGTCGCGAACCCCGTCGAAAAGACCAACGCCGCCTCCGCTCGTTTGAAATCCGCCAATCGCTCTTCCAACTCCGCGTGCGGTCGCAACGTCCCGCTGATCAGCCGCGAAGCACCCGCCCCCACGCCAAATCGATCCACCGCCGCCTTCGCGGCTTCGCCCAAGCGCGGATCCGCCGCCAGACCGAGGTAGTCGTTCGACGAAAAATTGATCAGCTCCCGATCCCCGACCCGCACCATCCGGCCCTGCGCCGAGTCCACCACCCGCAGCGACCGCCGCAGCCCCGCCGCCTCGATCTCCGCCAAGCGGCCAACCAACCACCCGTCGAACCCACTCACCCCATTACCAGCATTCCACCAATCACCAGTCACTATTCACCAGTCACGAGCGTCATCGCTCTCACCATCTCCGCCGTCGCCCGCTCCATTCCGACCACCGTCGAGCGGGCCACAATGGAGTGCCCGATGTTCAACTCCGTCAGGCCGGGGATCGTCCGAATCGCCGCGATGTTTTCGTAATTGATCCCGTGGCCCGCGTTCACGATCAGCCCCAGCGAAAGCGCGTGACCCGTCGCCACCCGCAGCCGCTCGGTCTCCGCCTCCCGCATCGCGCCCGTCGCGTTCGCAAACGTGCCCGTGTGAAGCTCGATGGCCTCCGCCTCCAGCCGCTTCGCCGCCTCGATCTGGGCCTGATCGGGATCGATGAACAGACTCACCCGCACCCCGACGCCGTGCAGTCGCTTAATCGTTCTCCTCACCGCCACCTCGTGGAGCACGCAGTCGAGCCCACCCTCGGTGGTGATCTCCTCCCGTCCCTCGGGCACCAGGCAGGCATCCTCCGGCTTCACCTCGAGCGCGATCTCCACGATCTCGGGGTCATTCCCCATCTCGAAATTGAGCTTGGTGCCAATTGCTTCCCTCAACCGAAAAATGTCCCGGTCCTGAACGTGCCGCCGATCCGCCCTCAGGTGAGCCGTGATTCCCACGGCCCCACCCCGCTCCGCCGCCAGCGCCGCCTCGACCGGATCCGGCTCGGCGTTCGGCGACTCCGGCATCGCCCGATACCGGGCCTGCCGAATCGTCGCCACGTGATCAATATTGACTCCGAGTTCCATCCTTCTTTGCGTCCGTTCCGTCCTTCTGTTCGAAAATTTTGGCAACCCGCGCCAGCAAGAGCCGACCGCATCCCCTTCGTTGCCTTCGCTACCTTCTGTTCAAACTCACCGCATCAATGCCGGAAATGCCGCACGCCGGTGAACACCATCGCCAGGCTCCGCTCGTCAGCCGCCGCGATCACGTCCGGATCCCGCACGCTGCCGCCCGGCTGAATCGCCGCCGTCGCCCCGGCCTCCGCCGCCGCCACGAGCCCGTCGGGAAACGGGAAAAACGCATCGCTGCAGACCACGCTACCCTTGAGCGAAAGCCCCGCTTCCGCCGCCTTCCACACCGCGATCCGCGACGCGTCGACGCGCGACATCTGGCCCGCGCCGATTCCCAACGTCCGTCCCTTGCCAGCGTAAACGATGGCGTTGGACTTCACGTGCTTCACGACCTTCCAGCCAAATTCCATCGCGTCCAGCTCGTCCTTGGTTGGCGGGTGCTTACTGACCACCTTGTGCTCCAGACCATCGACCTCGGTGGAATCGCTGTCCTGCACGAGCATCCCGGCCAACACCGCCCGCACGTCGCGCGTCCCAATCTCGGGAGTCTTGAGCAATTTCATCAGCCGCAAATTCTTCTTCTTCTGCAACAGCGACCGCGCGTCGGCCTCGAAGTCGGGCGCGATGATCACTTCGCTGAAAATCTCGCTGATCGCCCGCGCCAACGCACCATCGACCGGGCGGTTGGCGATGATAATCCCGCCGAACGGCGCCTGTTTGTCGGTCGCAAACGCCTTCACCCACGCCTCCTTCAGATCCGGATCGCTCGCGACACCGCACGGATTCGTGTGTTTCAAAATGGCCACCGTCGGACGGCTGAACTCCGCGATCAGGTTCGTCGCCGCCGTGATGTCCAGGATGTTGTTGTAGGAAAGTTCCTTGCCCTGAAGCTTTTCGAAGTGATCGGCGAAACCTCCGTAGAGTTCCGCTTCCTGGTGCGGATTCTCGCCGTAGCGGAGCCGCTGGGAAAGCGGGAGACTCACGGAATACACGCCACTCGAAGAATTCTCGCTTCCGAGGAAATTCGAGATCGCGCGGTCGTAGGACGCCGTCGTCGAAAAACCTTTGATCGCGAGCCGCTCGCGCGTCTTCGCCGTCGTCTCACCCTCCTCTTCCTTCAGCTCGGCGAGGACGGATTCGTAGTCGGATGGATCGGTCACCACCGTCACCGACTGGTAATTTTTCGCCGCACTCCGGATCATCGACGGTCCCCCAATGTCGATGTTCTCGATCGCCTCGGCGTGCGTGACGTCCGCTTTCGCAACCGTGGCTTCGAACGGATAAAGATTGACGACGACCAGATCGATGGGCGCGATATCGTGCTCCTTCGCGGTCGCCACGTGTTTCTCATCTTCGCGGAGATAAAGCAGTCCGCCGTGGACCTTGGGATGGAGCGTCTTCACCCGACCGTCGAGAATCTCCGGCGAGCCGGTGAAATTGGAAATCTCGATCACCGAAATCCCGGCATTCTGCAGAGCCTTGGCGGTGCCGCCGGTCGAAATGATTTCGACCCCAAGGTCGGCCAGACCCCGAACGAAGTCGACGAGACCGGATTTGTCGGAGACGGAGATGAGTGCGCGCTGAATTTTCATAAAATTAAGGAATTTCGAACCGCAGATTTCGCAGAAAATTTCCGAGTGCCAAAATTCATTCTCTGCGCGATCCGTGAAATCTGTGGTTCAGGTAATTTAGACCGCCACCGCAGCCTGTTCGTGGTGATGAAATTGGATTTCGTAAAGTTTACGGTAGAGGCCGGATTCCTCCAGCAGCTGCCCGTGCGTCCCGATTTCGACGATCCGGCCCTCGTCCATCACGACGATCTGATCGCTCTTCAAAATGGTCGAAAGTCGGTGCGCAATGGCGATGACCGTGCGGCCCTGGGCCAAACGCTCGAGCGCCGCCTGGATCACCCGCTCGCTCTCGGAATCCAACGCACTCGTCGCTTCGTCGAGCAACAGGATCGGCGCGTTCTTCAACAACGCCCGCGCGATCGCCAGCCGCTGCTGCTGCCCGCCCGACAGCAGGCTACCCTTGTCGCCAACAACCGTGTCGTAACCCTCGGGCTGCTCCATGATAAATTCGTGCGCGTAAGCCAGCTTCGCCGCCGCCTCGATCTCAGCCCGCGTCGCTTCCAGGCGCCCGTAGCGGATGTTTTCGTAGATCGTGTCGTGAAACAAAAAACTCTCCTGCGTGACGATCCCGATCTGTTCGCGCAACGACTGCTGCTTGATCTGGCGGAGATCCGTCCCGTCGAGTCGGATCGATCCCGACTGCGGATCGTAAAAACGCAGCAGCAGATTGAGGACCGTGCTCTTCCCCGCGCCACTCGCCCCGACGAGCGCGTAGCGTTGACCAGCCGAGATCTTCAGCGAGACGTCGTTCACCGCCGGTTTCCCCACGCCGTAGGAGAAGTCGACCTTGTCGAATTCGATACCGCCCTCCGCGCGATCAATCACCAGCGCATCCGGCGCGTCCTGCACGCTGGCCGTCTGCTCCATCAGCTCAAAGATGTTCGTCGCGGACGCCAGACATTTCTGCATCATCATTGGAATCCGACTCAGCCGCTTCACCGGCTCGTAGAGCAGAAAAATTCCCGCCATCAGCGCGACGAATTTCGTCGCGCCCAGCCCGCCGAAATAAACGTAAAAAAGCGCGAGAACCACGCCGAGCGCCGACACGGCTTCGATCATCGGCTGCACGATCTCGATACTCTTGCGGACCTTCATGCTGGTCCGGCACTGCAGGTCGCTGGACATGTCGAATTGCCCGGTCTGATAGTCCTCCCGCGCGAAGGACTTGATGATCCGGATCCCGGCGAACGACTCCTGCAGGATCACCGCCATCTGCCCCGCTTCGTTCTCCTCTTCCTTGCCCGCCTTGCGCACCTTCTTCCCGTAGATCGCGACCGGCACGATGCAGATCGGGAAGAGGAACAACGTGGTGAGGCTGAACTTCCAATCCATCCACACCAACACGCCCACGCCGGTGATCACGGCGATGGGATCTTTGAAAATATTTCCCGCGATGGAGACGAGCGCGTTCTGCGCCATCCGGGTGTCGTTCAACACGCGCGAGATGAGCTTCCCCGACTTCGCCCGGTTGAAGAAATCAAGCGACTGCGACATCAGGTGCGCAAAAAGCTTCGCTCGCATGTCCCGCAGAACGCGCAAGCTCACCCACGCCATGCAGTAGGAGTTCAGGTACGACAGGACACTCCGAGTGATCATCACCGCCGGGATCAACGCGACGATCCAGATGAACTCATCGATCCTCGGCCCGGAGGCCTCCCCCCCGGAACTCAAGACGTCCCGCTGGGACATGCCGGGCGCCACGTTATCGAGCACGTATTTCGCAATTAGCGGGAGCAGACCGCTGATCACACCGAAGGCCATGCCGAAGCCGAGCCCCATGATGAACCTCGACTTATACGGCTTCAGGTATCCCGCCAGCGTGAAATACGGACGCCACAATTGCCGGACCAATTGGGGAAACGGGATCTTCTTTTTCTTCGGGTCAGCCAAGGGAGGGGAGAGTTCAAGGCAGGAGGCCCGGCGAGAAAAGCCCAAAATACCACCGCACCGCCGCCGGGCCGATCACCAGCCACAACACCGCGCCGAGCGCCAGATACGGACCAAACGGAATCTTCGACCCCGCCTTGCCCCGCGACAGGAGCAACGCACTCCCGCCCACCACGGCCCCCACGATCGACGAAGCAAAAATCGTGAAAATAACCGCCTGCCAGCCGAGGAACGCGCCGATGCACGCGATGAACTTCACGTCGCCAAATCCCATCGCCTCCCGAGGAATCACAATCGCCGTCGCCCGCCCGGTCAGCGATCGGACGTCTTCGATGGCGACCTCCCGGCCACCCGCCACGACCCGATTATAAAAAAGTGAGACGTTCCCCCCGACCCGCTCCCCGTTCAATTCCGAACCCTCGCACTCGATCACCAGCGCATCCGATTCCCGCGAGAAAATGTCCACCCAGGCCGTGCGATCCGCCCCGAGTTCGATTTCCGGATTTTCCGCGTCCGGGTGAAACCGAAATGCCTCCGCTGGCTCGACCTTCATTCGCTTCTTGCCGAACGCCTTTTTCCCCAGCTCGACCACGCCCCAGAGCAACCCGTAACCCAACGCCGCTCCAACCGCCGACCACATCAGCCCCCGCCACCACACCGTCTCGCCCATCAACTGAGGCAACGCCGTGCTGAAAACCAATCCCGCCACCGTCCCCCCAATCGTGATTTCATCCGGGATGATGAAAAAATCGAAATCGATGAACGTCGCCGTGATCAGCAACGCCAGAAAAACCCAGTAAACCGGCGCCAGCGGCAGACCGAAACCAAGCCAAGCCAGCCCAAACGCCACCGCGGTCAGCAATTCGATCCACCAATACCGCATGGAAAATTTCGCCCCGCACTTCGCGCACCGCCCGCGCAGCAACAGCCAACTGACCAGCGGCAAATTGTGATACCACGGAATCAGCGTGTCGCACGACGTGCAGAACGAGCGCTTCGGATCGGACAGCGAAATGTCCCGCGGCATCCGGTAAATGCACGCGTTCAGAAACGACCCGACGATGGCGCCGACGACGAATGCAAAGACCGTGAAAACCGGACTCATCGTGCGGTCACCATCAAGGAGCGGCGATTTGCAATCGCCGTCCATCCCATCGGCGCAGCCTCAAAAATCACCAATCGAAAATCGAAAATCGAAAATCGAAAATCCGATCTCACTTGGCCAGCTTCTCCTCGACCAACTCGCAGATGACGTGGAGCAAAAACTTCTGCGCTTCCTGGATCCGCGCCGTCTCCTCACCGTCGACGACGATTTCGAGTTCCGCCGCGCCCTTGGTGAATCCCCCCGCGCGGCCCAGCAGTGAGATCGTCGCCACTCCGTGACGCCGGGCCTCCTCCAACGCATCGAGCAGGTTGCGGGATTTTCCACTCGTCGAAAGCACCACGAGCACGTCGCCCTTTCTCCCGAAGGCCTGCACTTGTCGCGAGAAAATCTCCTGAAACTCGTAATCGTTCCCGACCGCCGTGATCAACCCACCGTCGACCGCCAGCGCCATCGCCGGATAGCCGCGACGGTCCTCCTTGAATCGACAGACAAACTCCGTCGCGATGTGCGCCGCGTCCGCCGCGCTGCCGCCATTTCCGCACAGCATCAGCTTCCCGCCCGCCGTCAGGGCTCCGCTGATGATTCCCGCCGCTTCGACGATTTTATCTTCGTGCGACTCGAGGGCCTGGAACGTTTCGACGGCTGCCGCGAGTGAAGTTTTGAAATGAGTCATGAGGCGGGGGAGCTGAGCGCGAGGCGCGGGTCCTCGACGAGCAGGCGGTCCAGCGTCGGCCAGGTCTCGTCGTCGGTGGGTTGGAAGACGTGCAGGTAGACCCTCGCCGCAACCGCCGGATTGTCGGCAAAAAGTTGATCGATGGCCGCCCGCAGCGTCGGCTCGGCGGGCTCCGACGTGATCGATTCCAGGATGGCATTCTCGTGCTCCAAGCCACACGCATCCAGGAACGTGATGATCATCTCGCGGCGCTGACCCAGCAGCCAATTCTGCAGCAACTCGAGACCGACGTCGTCGTTGCTCTTCATCGCCAGCACCGACCGCATCCACTCGTGGCGCGCCGGGCGGGGCTTCTTTTCGAGGAAGACCGGACGCAGTCGGCGGCGGGTCGCCGTCAGTTGCAGTGCCGCCTTGTAGGCGTCGCGGTTACCGGTCGAGATCTCCTCGAAAATCTCGTGAGCGTCGGCGGGGGAAAGTTTGGAAAAAATCTCGTATGCAGTCACAGGCAGGGCCACTCCGTATGCGAAAACCCCGCCGCCGAGTCAAGACCCGCCGCCGCGCCGCCCGGTCGATCCGAGCGCCGCCGCGCGAAGCGCAATTCTTCATAAAGGGCGAAGCCCACCCCGCGAAGGCTCGCGTTCGGGCGGGCCAATCCCGCCAGCCCGACCTCTTCCACGACCGGACGAGTGCTTTGTCAGTCCGCCCGCTCGATTTCAAGGCACCGCACGCTGCAATTGCTTCGCGCGGAGATTTTCATTTAAATCAACCGATGAACTCTCGAAAGGCAACCGCATGAGTATCTCGGCGCGAGACCTCGCGTGGAACGTTTTGCTGGCGGCGCTCTACTGCCTCACGGCTCACTTGAGCCTCGAACTCGCCAGCTTGCAGGGCAACGTCTCCCCCTTTTGGCCCGCTTCGGGAGTCGCGACCGCCGCCATCCTGCTCGGTGGACGCCGCCTCTGGCCCGGGATCTTTCTTGGCGCTTTCATTGCCAACGCCATTTCGCCTGCCCCGTTCGCCGCCGCAGCGGGGATCGCGGTCGGCAACACGATCGAGGCGCTCACGGCGGCATTCCTGCAGCAAAAGATTTCCGGGCGCGACTCGCTCGGTCGCTTCGCCAGGCTCACCGCCTGGGTCGTCGCCTCTCTGATCGCTCCCCTGGCGTCAATGCTCCCGGGGGTCACGACACTCTGGTTGAGCGGACTGGCGGACGCGTCCAGTCTGGCACCGCTCGCCCTGACTTGGTGGGTCGGCGACAGCATCGGGCTCATCGTCGTCGCCCCCGCTCTCCTGGCCCTCAGGGACGCCCCGCAGTGGCGACCTTCCCGCAGCGACCTGGCCCGGGCCGCAGCCCTGATCGTCGTCAGCCTCGGCGTCTGCGCCTGGATCTTCTTCGGGCCGCGCGGATCCCGTTATTTGTTCGCTGTCTTTCCGTTGCTGATCCTCGCGACCGCCTGGTTCGGCGCGAATGGCGCCAAGCTAACCTGTCTGGGGATCGTGCTGTTTTGCGTGATTGCCGTCGGGCTGGCTCAACCAATTTTCGACGGGGGCACGTTCAATTCGATCCACCTCCAGCACGAGACCCTCTTCTATTCGCTGGCGTTGGCCGCGCAGGTCCTCGCCGTTTTTCGCGAGCAACGCTGTCTGCAGCTTCCCGGGCTCGTCCTGCTTGGTTCGTGGATTCTGAGCGGATGGATCTTCGCCGCGCTGGAAACCAGTCGCAGCAACGTCGAATCGCTGCGTTTCGCCAACCTCACGTCCGAAGCGTCCGAGGCGGTCAAGCAGCGGATGACCACCTACGTCGACGCGCTCTACGCCGGAGCCAGCTTATTCACTGCGTCCGAGAATGTAAGCCGCACGGAATGGCGGACCTACGTCCAATCGCTCCGCCTCGTCGACCGCTACCCGGGGATCAACGGCATCGGATACATCGCCTTCGTCAGACCGCGAGCGCTGGAGACCTTTCTCGAAACGGTCCGGGCCGACGGGGCTCCCGATTTCGCCATTCGCAGCGTTCCAAATGTCCCCGCTCCCCCGGCGGATCCGGCCGGTGAATCGCGTTACGTCATTACTTACATCGAGCCCGAGGCGACCAACCGCCAAGCCGTCGGACTCGACGTCGCCTCGGAGGCCAATCGCCAATCTGCGGCCCGGATTGCCCGCGACTACGGCGTTCCCCGGATCACCCGTCGAATCAATCTCGTGCAGGATGGCCTGGGGCGAGCGGGCTTTCTGGTCTACGTCCCGATGTATCTCAACGGGACCCAACACGACACCGTGCACACCCGTCGCCTCAACTTCCGTGGGTGGATCTACGCGCCGTTCATCGCGGAGAATTTCTTCAAAGGTGTCCTCGGCAACCGCGGCCCCCTCCTCGAACTCTCCGTCTTCGACGGAATGGATCCGTCGCCCGAGAATCGTATTTTTGGCCCTGCGGAATCCGCCGTGGATTCGTTCAAACTGACGTCGGTGATTCAGCTGAACGGTCGGATGTTTACCTGCGGCTGGACACCCGGGCCCGACTTTCCGGTCGCCGGGAACGAGTCCCTGTTCAATGCACTCACTCTCGCCCTCGTCCCGATCCTGATCGCGAGCGTGCTCATGACTCTGCAAACCTCCGAGCGACACGCCAACGCGGTCGCCGATGCCCGCACCCGCGAGCTTCTCAACGTCAACGAGCGGTTGGAAATCCAGGTCGCCGAGCGCGAAGCCGCCGAACGCGAAGCCCGGGAGGCCAGCCGGGCCGCCGAAGCCGCCAATGCCGCCAAGAGCGAATTCCTCGCCACCATGAGTCACGAAATTCGGACGCCATTGAACGGGATCATCGGCTACACCGAGCTTCTCGCGGATTCCCGGCTCACGACGGATCAGGCCGACTGGGCTCGCACCATCCGCAACTCCGGCACGGCGCTTCTCACCATCATCAACGACATTTTGGACTTCTCCAAAATCGAGGCGGGCTTGCTCAAACTCGAGGCCATCCCCTTCGATCCGCTCGAGACCACCCGCGACGTCCTCGAAATCCTGAAGTGGGAGGCGGACAAAAAATCACTCCGGCTCTCCGTCACGAGCCGGAACCCCATCCCGCAGCGACTCGTCGGAGACCCCACCCGTTTCCGCCAGATTCTGCTTAACTTGGTCTCCAACGCCCTCAAGTTCACCGAGAGGGGATCGGTCGAGGTGGACCTCAAGTGGAGGGCGTCCGGCAGTCTCCTCGTCCGCGTGACCGACACGGGCCTCGGCATCCCGGAGGCAAAGATTCCCCGACTCTTTCAACGCTTTTCCCAGCTCGACAGTTCGACAACGCGCCGATTCGGAGGCACCGGACTGGGGCTCGCGATCTGCCGCACTCTCGTCCTGCTCATGCGCGGAAAGATCGGCGTCCGGAGCGACGGGGCGACCGGGACCACCTTCTGGTTCACCTCCCCGTTCGCCACGTCCGCCGCGAAACAACGCTCCTCGCTTCAATCGGCTCCGCCGGACCGCGACTTCGCCCGTGGCACCCACATTCTCGTCGCCGAAGACATCCCCACCAACCAGAAGCTCGCAGCCGCGCTACTCTCTCGGATGGGTTGCGAGGTCGAAATCGCCACGACTGGCCGGGAGGCTGTCCGCAAGGCTCTGGCGGCCGACTTCGACATCATCTACATGGACTGTCAGATGCCCGAACTCGATGGCTACTCGGCCACGCGCGAGCTCCGCTCCACGGGATTCTCGACTCCGATCGTCGCCCTCACCGCCAGCGCGCTCGACGGCGAACGACAGCGCTGCCTCGACGCGGGCATGGATGATTTCATGACGAAGCCCTTTATCCGGGATGACTTCGTTCGGACTCTTCATCGCTGGAAGAATCAGGCCGCTCTGCCTCCCGCCGAGACTCCATCCTGAAGTCTTCCAGCTCTCGATCCGGAAGCGTGGCGGCACTTTTCGCCATTTCAAAATTCCCATTCCACCCGCCTTTCGGCATGGTCCCCTGCCATGGACGGAAACCTTGATCTCCAGTGCAACAAGAAGGCCTTTCAGGTCAACATGGACAAACGGATCTACGGCACCTTCGCCGAGATCGGAGCCGGGCAGGAGGTGGCCCGGCGATTCTTCCACGTTGGCGCTGCCGCCGGCACTATCGCGAAGACGATCTCGGCCTACGACATGACCTTTTCCGACGCGATCTACGGCGCTGCCGGTCGCTACGTCAGCCGCCGCCGACTCGACACGATGCTCACGCACGAGTTCGATCTCCTGATCGAGCGGCTCGACGCGACGGTCGGCGCTGACCGGACGTTCTTTGCCTTTGCGGATACCGTGGCGGCCCGAAGTTTCCGCACGCACGACGAATCCCACGGCTGGCTGGGCCTGAGATTTCAGACCTCGCCCCACGCTCCGTTCAACGAGATCATCCTCCACGTCCGGATGCTGGACGCCGACAACCTGACCCAGCAGGAAGCCCTCGGCATCATCGGGGTCAACCTGATCTACGGTGCCTTCTACCTCAACCATCGACCAGAGGCACTCATCGGCTCGCTCCTCGACGATCTGTCCAACAAGCGCATCGAGGTCGACATGATCCGCTTCTCCGGCCCGGAATTTGTCACGGTCGACAATCGCCTGATGGCGCTTCAGCTCGTTTCCCAAGGCCTGACCAAAGCCGCGCTCTTCCGAGCCAACGGCGAAGTCATCAATGCCGCCGAAGCCTTTTACAAAAAGAATCTCCTCATCGAGCGCGGATCGTTCCGGCCCGTCACCCACGTCACCAATGATATGCTCGATTGTGCGGTCGCCATGTTCGCGAAAGAAGAGCGCCTCCGCGGTGAGGAACCCGAAGTCCTCATGGAGATCACCATGCAGAACCTCCTGTCCGGCGGCCAACTCGACCTCCGCGACTTCCTCGACCGCGTCGACATGCTGGCTGCCCTCGGACGCACGGTTCTCATCTCGAACTACGGTCACTACCACCGACTCATCGCCTACCTCACCCGCTACACCGACCGCCTCATCGGTCTCCCAATGGGTCTCCCCGCCCTGCAGGATCTCTTCAAGGAGGAATTCTACCTCGAACTCGAAGGCGGCATCCTCGAAGGACTCGGTCGTCTTTTCAAAAACGGCGTCAAACTCTACGTCTACCCCTACAAGCAACCCGACGGCACCATCGTCCCGGCGGACAAATGCGAGGTCGCGCCCAACCTCGAGCACCTCTACGCCCATCTCCTCGAGAACGGCTTCATCGTTCCCATGGCCGACTACAATCCCGACTATCTCGGCATCCTGCCCGGCACCGTTCTCGCTCAAATCAGAAAATCCGACCCCGCCTGGGAAGACCAGGTCTCTCCCGAAGTCGCCACAATCATCAAAAATCGGCAACTCTTCGGATACCGGTGAGCCAAGTCCTCGGTGCAGATCATTGCCCACCGCGGTGCGTCCGGAGACGCGCCAGAAAACACCCTAGCCGCCTTCGACCTCGCCTGGGAGCAGGGAGCGGACGCCATCGAGTGTGATCTCCGCCTCACCGCCGATGGTCAGATCGTCGCGCTCCACGACGCCACTCTGGACCGGACAACCAATCTCACGGGTCGACTCCGCGACTACCGGCTTGAAGAGCTCCGCCACGGCGCGACCTCGATTCCGACCCTTGATGAAATCCTCGCCACCATCCCAACTGGCCGGTTCGCCGTTCTCGAGTTGAAGGACGGCCTCGACCTCGTCGAGCGCCTTCCCGACAGGCTCGCCCAGCAACCCGTCACCTTCATCGCCTTCGATCACGCGGTCATCACCGCCACCAAGGCCCGCTTCCCCACGCGCCCCGCTCTTTGGCTCCTGGACAAACTCCCCGCCAATCTGCCAGCGCAGATCCAGCATCTCGATGGCATCGATCTCCGCTACCGCCCGCAACTCACCCAATCGAAATTCGAAAATCAAAAATCGAAAATCCACTACGTCTACACCGTCAACGAGCCCGAGCAGATCGCGCATTGCCGGACCCTCGGATTCGACGCCATCACCACCGATTTCCCCGCCCGCGCGAAATCTCTCCATTGACCAGCCGCCAATATCCCCTAACTAACAATCTGCAATTCCCTTACCACCATGCGTTCCCGCCTCGCCCTCCTTCTTCTGCTCTCGATCCTCGCCTCCCCGCTCGTCCACGCAGCCAGTGCCGACCGCGAATACATCATTCTCAGCGGCGGCCCTTCCCTAATGGAATGGGAAAAATACAAGGCCGCGCCGCACGACCGCTGGTGGGGCAACTTCATTCGCTCGGCCCGCTTCCGGATCGAAGATCTCCGCAAGGAACACGGACCCTCGGCCCGCATCACCTGGCTCGTCTACCGCCCCGGCTACGCCCGCCGCGCCGCTCGAATGAACGAGCCTGATCTTATTTCCAACATCACCTCCGTCCGCGACAAATACGGCGTCAACCTCATCTGGTTCGACGACGGCTCAGAGGTCATCGGCTACCTCAACCAAGGCCTGCCGCGTCGGCAGGTCAAAGTCGCGAGCTTTGATTTCTACGGCCACTCCAACAGCAAGGCCTTCATGTTCGACTACAGCAACCAGATCGACAGCGCCTCGAAATCCTGGCTGCACGAGGACGAACTCAAATCAATCCGCCGCGGCATTTTCACCAAAGACGCCGCCATCAAGAGCTGGGGCTGCCACACCGCCGAGAGCTTCAGTAAAAAGTGGAAGAAGGCGACGGGCAAAAAGATGATCGGTGCCATCGGCAAGACCGACTACTCCCACATCTCCACCACCCGCCAGATCTCCGTCAACGGGCGCTGGGGCGGATGAGAATTCAACGCATCTGAACAGAAGGAAACAAAGGTAACGAAGAAGATGCGTCGGAAGCTCCGCTTCCGGCATTTCCATTTCTTCAGTCTCTCCCGTTCTCATCCCGCAGTTCGGACGGCATCTCAGACCCCACTACAATCCGCCCCGGGTGCAGCAGCTGGCGGGCGCCAATGCTCCGTTCAGAAGCATTGCATTGGCATCCCTTCTGTATCCTTCGTTCACTTCGTTTCCTTCTGTTCAAATCACTCCCGCAGGCGCCCCACCGTTTCCTTCCGAAACGCCGCAAATTCTCCCCCGACGATCGCCGCCCGCGCCCGCCGGCCCAGCCCGCAGTAAAAATGTAGATTGTGGATCGACACCAATCGCAAACCAAGGATCTCATCCGCCTTCACCAAGTGCCGCAGGTAGGCCCGTGAGAAATTCCGGCACGCGTAGCAGTCACAGCCCTCCTCGATCGGCCGCTCGTCCCGAGCGAACGGAGCATTCTTCAGACTCAGCGTCCCGTCGCCAGTAAACGCCGTGCCGTTCCGCGCGAGTCGCGTCGGCAATACGCAATCCATCATGTCGATCCCTCGCGCCACCATCTCGATGAACTGGGCCGGCGTTCCCAATCCCATCGCGTAACGAGCCCGATCGGTCGGCAGGAACGGCACCGCCCCCTCCACCGCCGCGAACATCTCCGCCTCAGGTTCCCCCACGCTCACTCCTCCGACCGCATACCCGTCGAAACCAATTTCCACCAACTCCCGCGCCGCCCGCTCCCGCAGATCCGCGTAGCCCGACCCCTGCACGATCCCGAAGACCAGCGGCCGACCGTCGGTCGGCTGTCCATCCCACCACTCCCGGCACCGCCGCGCCCATCGCAACGTCAACCCGAGGCTCTCCTCCGCCCTCTCGTGGGAACACGGGTGCGGCGGACATTCGTCGAACGCCATCACCACGTCGGAACCCAGATCCCGCTGAATCTCCATCGACGTCTCCGGCCCAATGAAGGTCGGCGTTCCGTCCAAATGATTCTGAAACTTCACGCCCTCCTCCGAAATCTTCGCCAACTTCGCCAACGAAAAGACCTGGAACCCCCCGCTGTCCGTCAGGATCGGCCCGCTCCAACCCATGAACTTGTGCAGCCCGCCCAGATCGCGAATCAACCCCTCCCCCGGACGCACGTGCAGGTGATAGGTATTACCCAGGATGATCTGTGCGCCGACCTCGCGCAGTTCCACCGGCGACATCGCCTTCACCGTGGCCTGCGTCCCAACCGGCATGAAAACCGGCGTCTCCACCACCCCGCGACGCGTCACCAACCGCCCCGCCCGCGCGGCACCCTCGACAGCCTCCAGCTCGAAACAACTCATCCGGGTCAACCCAACTCCCACACCGTCCCGCCGCCCACGATCGTCCGCACGGCCCGACCCTTCACCTCCCGCCCGTGGAACGGCGTGTTGCGCGACAACGATCTCGACGCGTGCTTGTCGATGGCCCACTCGAGATCGGGATCGATCAACGTCACGTCCCCCGGAGCCCCGACCGCCAGCGTCCCCCGGTCCAGCCGCAGCAACTTCGCCGGCTCGAGCGTCAGCAACGCGATCAATCGCGGCAGATCGATCGCCTTCCGCCGGTGCACGAGCGTGTCGCAGAACAACCCGAACTCCGTTTCCAATCCCAGAATTCCAAACGGCGCCTGATCCAACTCGACCTCTTTCTCGTACTCCGCGTGGGGCGCGTGGTCGCTCGACAAAATCGTGACCGTCCCGTCGGCAACGCCCTCGATCAAGAGATCAATGTCCGCCTCGGTCCGCAGCGGCGGGTTCATCTTGAAATTCGAATCGTATCCGGCCAGCTCCCCGTCCGTCAGCACGATGTGGTGCGGGCAGACTTCCGCCGAGATTTTCACCCCGCGCGCCCGCGCCTCGCGCAGATAACGCATGCTGCCACCCGACGTGATGTGCTGGCAATGGATCGGCGCATCGCAAAACTCCGACAGCATGATGTTCCGCGCCACGATCAGTTCCTCCCCGATCCGCGGCCACCCCGGCAGCCCCAATCGCACGCTCCAATCCCCCTCGTGCATCACGCCATCCCCCACCAGCGAGTAGTCCTGACAATGGTCCAGCAGCGGCAGGTCGAACATCCGCGCGTATTCCAGCGCCCGCCGCATCACCTCGTGACTCTGCACGCAATGCCCGTCGTCCGTGATCGCCACGATCCCAGCCGCCGCCATGGACCCAATCGGCGCGAGTTCCTCCCCCTTCAACCCCCGCGTGATCGCCCCGGTGCAAAACACGTTCACCACCGCCGTCTCCGCCGCCTTCTCCCGAATCCAACTGATCGTGCTCGGACTGTCCGCTACCGGGTTCGTATTCGGGCATGCACACGACCGTCGTGAATCCACCCGCCGCTGCCGCCGCCGTCCCGCTCGCAATCGTCTCCTTGTGCGCCTGCCCCGGCTCGCGCAAATGCACGTGCAGATCAATCAACCCGGGCGCCACCACCAAGCCCCGCGCGTCAATGACCTCCGCTCCATCGGGCCGCTCGGCCACAAACTTCCCACCGGAAACGTAAACCTCCCCGACCTCGTCCCGCCCGCTCGCCGGGTCGATCACCCGCCCG
Source organism: uncultured Verrucomicrobiae bacterium (assembly GCA_963740185.1). Lineage (GTDB taxonomy): Bacteria > Verrucomicrobiota > Verrucomicrobiia > Chthoniobacterales > JAATET01 > CAVVKW01. Next base: position 24,962 of record CAVUDH010000017.1, on the reverse strand, counting down.
TTTTCGATAATCAAACCCTTCATCAAATCATTCTCCGCGTCTCCGCGTCTCCGCGTGAAATCATCCCGGCACCCCCGCCCCCCACCGCACAGGTAAAGCACCGCCATGCGCACCGCCAACCCGTTCGTCACCTGCTCCAGAATCACGCTGTGCGGACCATCCGCCACCCCGCTGTCGATCTCGATCCCCCGGTTGATCGGGCCCGGATGCATCACCAGACACCCCGGCTTCAGCCGCTCCGCCCGCGCCTTCGTCAGCCCGAACAACGCCGTGTATTCACCCAGACTCGGGAAATATTCCTTCCGCTGCCGCTCGTGCTGAATCCGCAACAAATTGATCACGTCCGTCGTCTCCAGCACGTCCTCGATCCGGTGCGACACCCTCACTCCCAATCGCTCCAGCTCCCGCGGCACCAGCGTCGTCGGCCCGACCAACGTGACTTCCGCCCCCAGCTTCATCAGCGCCTGCACGTTCGACCGCGCCACCCGACTGAACAGGATATCCCCCACGATCGCCACCCGCTTCCCAGCCAGCTCGCCCAGCTTCTCCCGCATCGTGAACGCATCCAGCAACCCCTGCGTCGGATGCTCGTGCGCCCCGTCGCCCGCGTTGATCACCCCGGCCCGCAACCGCTCCGCCAGGAATTGCGCCGCCCCCGCCGATTGGTGCCGGATCACGATCATGTCCGCGTGCAGGGCCTCCAGGATCATCGCCGTATCCTTGAGCGTCTCGCCCTTCTTCAAGCTCGACGCCGAGGCGCTCATGTTCACCACGTCGGCACTCACCCGCATGGCCGCCAGTTCGAACGAAATCCGCGTCCGCGTGCTCGGCTCCACGAAAAAATTCACGAGCGTCTTGCCTCTCAGCGCCGGCACCTTCTTCAAATTTCGTTCGCCAACCCCCTTGAAAGCCTGCGCGGTGTCCAGAACCAACCGGATCTCGTCCGCCGACAACGCGTCGAGCGACACCAGATCCTTCCGCGTCCATGTCACCTCGCTCACGACCGCACCACCTTCACGCTGTCCGGCTCGCCGTCCAAAGTCTCGAACCTCACCCGAATTTTTTCCGACGTCTCGGTCGGCACGTTCTTCCCGACGTAGTCCGCCCGGATCGGCAACTCGCGATGCCCCCGGTCCACCAACGTCGCCAGCCGGATCCGCGCCGGTCGCCCGAACGAAGCAATCGCGTCCATCGCCGCCCGCACGCTCCGCCCCGTAAACAGCACGTCGTCGACCAAGATCAGCGTCCGCCCGTCGAGATCCAGCGGGAGCCTGGTCGGCTCGAGCGCCGTCATCCTCGTCCGCGTCGCCAGGTCGTCCCGGTGCATCGACACGTCCACCGTCCCCAGCTCGGGCCGGGCTCCTCCGATTTCCTCCAGATGCTCGACGATCCGCCGCGCCACCTCGACTCCCCGAGTCGGGATTCCCGCTAAAACCAACCGCCCCACCGAGTCGTCCCCGGCTTCGGCTATCTCGTGCGCCATCCGCCGAATCGCCCTCGCGATCGACTCCGCATCCATGACTTGATCCACGCTCATTACTTCTCCTTCGCGGCCTCGCTGGACCGCGTTAAAGGACCCGCTCACCTTACACGCCCACCCTGGTCTCCTCGCCCTTCACGCGCTCGGCCACCGCCCGGACCCGCAGATTTCGCCACTCGGAACGAAATTTGATGATCCAATCCAACAACGCCCGCTCGAACCCAATGTCCCGCCCCGCCTTCTCGCTTTCGATCCACTTGTGGCGCAGGATCTCCTCTCGCTCAGCGAGATATTCCCGGTAGAGGGACGAGTTTTTGACGAGATCGAAAACAACCTCAGGTTTGGGAGAACTCATGGACGGCAAGGTATAAATGGCCAGTTATCGTGAAAAGTCAACGGTCTGAAAGGGTGCAACCAGACCGCCTGACGGTCTGAACGACCTGATTATTCAAGGATCGACCTGGATATGCTTGCGATACGGCACCAAACGCCAAGCCGGACGCACTTTTCGGAAAATACTCCGCCACCGGCCGCCCGCATCGCCACCTTCCCGCGCCGGAATATCGATCGGGATCTGCCCAAGCAGCGGCACCCCCAGGCGAGCCGCCTCCCGTTCTCCCCCACCCGATCCAAAGATATCGTAGCGCTTCCCGTCGCTCGGACATTCGAAGTAGCTCATGTTCTCGATGATCCCCAGCACCGGCACGTTCGTCTTCGTGAACATCGTCACCGCCTTCCGCGCGTCGATCAGCGCCACCTCCTGCGGCGTCGTCACCACCACCGCCCCGGCCAGCGCGACCGTCTGCACGATGGTCAATTGAATGTCTCCCGTCCCCGGCGGCAGATCCAATATGAGATAATCCAAATCCCCCCACGCCGTCTGCCGCAGAAACTGTTGGGTGTAGCGAGTCACCATCGGCCCGCGCAGCACCGCCGGCGAATCCGCGTCCAACAACAATCCCATCGACATCACCGGCATGCCAAAGACCCGCACCGGAATGATCCGGTCCTCCGCGTCCGCCGTCGGTCGCTCGTCCACCCCCAGCATCAATCCCATGCTCGGCCCGTAGAGATCGCAATCACACAGCCCCACCCGCGCCCCGGACCGCAGCGAGGCTCACCGCCAGATTCGCCGCCACCGTCGACTTCCCCACGCCCCCCTTCCCACTGGCCACCGCGATGATGTGCTTCACCCCATCGAGCTTCTGCGCGCCCTCGTTCGCCGCGACGTTCGGCGGAGCCTGAATGTCGATCCGCACCCGCGCCTCGGTCACGCCCGCAAGCCCCTCCACCGCCGCCCGCGACATCGTCCCGGATCCGAGCCGGCACCGCCGAGTCGTTGGTCGCCACCGTCATTTGGACATCCACCTGCGACCCCTCGATTCGCACCCCCTTCACGATGCCAAACGACACGATGTCTCGGCTGAAACCCGGATACTTCACACCCTGCAGGGCCTCCATCACGTCACTCTCGGAAATCATCCCGCCCATCCTGCCAACAAAACCACCGCCTGCAACCCACCAATCACTATTCACCACTCACCAATCACCAATCACTCGCCACCCCCTCCCCGACCTGCCACGCTCCCGCCCCTATGCAACCCATCGTGCCCGGAGGATTTCTCATCGCAGTCGAAGGCGTCGACGGCGCCGGCAAGACCACCGTCTCCGCCCTCCTCGCCCAATACTGCGGCGAACGCGGCATCGCCTGCACCTTGTCCAAGGAACCCACCGGCCTCCTCGCCGGTCGCCGCCTCCGCGAATCCGCCAAGACCGGACGCCTCAGCCCCACCGACGAACTCGCCCTCTTCCTCGAGGACCGCGCCGCCCACGTCCACCGCTCCATCCGCCCCTCCCTCGACTACGGAGCCATCGTCATTCTCGACCGCTACTACTGGAGCACCGCCGCCTACCAGGGAGCCCGCGGCATCGATCCCGGCAAAATCATCGCCGCCAACGAAAACATCGCGCCCGCCCCCGACCTCGTCATCCTCCTCGACGTTCCGCCAGCCTCCGGGCTCGACCGCGTTCGGGCGCGCGGCGACGTTCCAAATTCCTTCGAGGAAACCTCCGCCCTCGCCATCTCGCGCGACATTTTCCTCCAGCTCCACGCCGACCACCCCGACACCTCGGTCAAGATCGACGCCACCCGCACCCTCCGGGCCGTCCACGCCGACTGCCGCCGCGCCCTGCAGACGTTCCTCGCCCCCCGCGTCCCCCCCGAGCATCAGCCTCTCCTCGCGGACTGAGCCCGGGATCGACTCGCACGAAATGGACGGCACCGCTGCACTCACCATCACCTTCCTCGGCACCGGGACCTCGCACGGCGTGCCGATGATCGGCTGCGACTGCACCGTCTGCCAATCCACCGACCCCCGCGACCAACGCACCCGCACCGCCGCCCTCCTCCGCACCCCCACGACCACCGTCGTCGTCGACACCCCGCCCGACTTTCGTACCCAGATCCTGCGCGAACGCGTCACCCACCTCGACGCCGTCGTCTACACCCACTCGCACACCGACCACATCATGGGCTTCGACGACCTCCGCCGATTCAGCGAGGGACCCGATTCCACGATCCCGATCCACGCCGATCCCACCACGCTCACCGACCTCCGCCGCGTGTTTCAGTTCGCCTTCACCGGCCACAACCCCTGGCCCGGTTACGTCCGCCCCGCCCCCCACGAGATCACCGGCCCCTTCCAGATCGGCGACATCCAGTTCACTCCCGTCACCCTCCCCCACGGTCGATTCGCCGTCACCGGCTTCGTTCTCGCCGTCGCCGGTCGCAAACTCGCAGCCTACTTCACCGACTGCAACGCCGTCCCGCCACCCGCCATGGACGCCGCCCGCGACGTCCCCGTCCTCATCATCGACTGCCTCCGGCACCGCCCGCACCCCACCCACCTCAGCGTCGAGCAAGCCACCGCCATCGCCCGCGAAATGAACGCCGGCCAATCCTACTTCACCCACATCGCCCACGACCTCGGACACGCCGCCACCACCGCCGCCCTCCCGCCCGGCATCACCCTCGCCCACGACAGCCTCACCATTTCCATCCCGTGAGAATCCTCCTCCTCGCCCTCTCAGCCACTCTGCTCACCAGCGCCGCCCCCGCCGCCACACCCGAATCCGCGGCCACCATCGTTCTTTACAACCGCAACAACCCCGAATCCCGCGACCTGGCAAAATACTACGCCGAAGCCCGCGACATCCCGTTTTCCCAGGTCCTCGGCCTCAACACTCCCGACGACGAAGTCATCACCCGCGACAGCTACCTCGTCACCATCGAAGCCCCGCTCCGCAACGCCTTCACCCAGCGCGAATGGTGGACCACCGAGCGCGGCCCCGACGGACGCCGCCAGGTCACTTCCGCCAACAAACGCTTCGTCGCCATCATGCGCGGCATCCCACTCAAAATCCGGGCCGACAGCCGAGAAAGCACCGCGCCCCCCGGCGAGATCAAGCCCGGCTCCCCCCTCGCCACCCTCTTCGCCCACAACGAAGCCTCCGTCGACTCCGAGCTCTCCGCCCTCTTCTCCCTCCTCGACGACTACCCCGCCGTCCTTCAGAACCCCTACTACCGCCGACTTACCCCCATCCTCGGCCAACCCCCGAGCTCCACCCCGCTGCTCGTCTGCCGACTCGACGCCCCCACCGCCGCCACCGTCCGGGCCATGATCGACGACGCCATCGCCACGGAAGAATCCGGTCTCTGGGGCTGGGCCTACGTCGACGCCCGCAACATCACCTCCGGCGGCTACAAGGAAGGCGACGATTGGATGATCGCCGTCGCCCGATCCATGCGCCAACGCGGCATCCCCGTTATCTACGACAACGCCCCCGAGATTTTCCCCGCCGGGTATCCCCTCACCGATACCGCCGTCTACTACGGCTGGTACACGAGCAGCGTCGCCGGCCCCTTCGCCTCCCCCGACTTCCGCTTCATCCCCGGAGCCATCGCCTGTCACCTTCACTCCTTCAGTGCCAACACCCTTCGCAATCCCAAAGCCAACTGGTCCGCCCCCCTCCTCGTCCACGGAGCCGCCGCCACCGTCGGCAACGTCTACGAGCCCTACCTCAGCCTCACGGCCAACTTCGACATCCTCCAGGACCGCCTCATGGCCGGCCTCACCCTCGGCGAAGCCGGTTACGCCTCCATGCGCGCCCTGTCCTGGATGGGCATCATCCTCGGCGACCCCCTCTACCGCCCCTACGCCCAGTGGGTCAACAACCCCGGCGGCCCCGCCGACAACAATTGGAAAAAATATCGCAACGCCGTCCTCGATGCCGGCGACAGCCCGATCTCCGCCGCAGACGAACTCCGCGCCCTCGCCCAGCAGACCGGCGACTCCATGTTCCTCGAAGCTCTCGGCCAGGCCTACGCCGCCGAGCGAAAAACCGCCCAAGCCATCGCCACCCTCACCGAAGCCGCCGAGATGGAACGCAGCACCGCCATCCGCTTCCGCATCACCCTCGCCCAGATCACGATCCTTCAGCAATCCGGCGACAAACCCGCCGCCAAAGCCATCCTCGCCCAGGCCCTCGGCGACTTCCGATCCCCGACCCAATCCGCCATCCTCGACCCGTTGGCCCTCGAACTGAACAAGACCCCCTGAACTCGGGCAAAGTGCGGCGATTTCCAATTACCGACCAACCCATCGGCGCCGCCGCACCTCCCTCCCCCACCACCCTGAGCGCAGCGAAGCACTCCATTTCTCATTTCCCATTTCAAATTTCAGATTTTTCAGTGAACTACGCCTCCACCCTCGCAGGCGACACCGCCCTCGTCGCAGAGTCACCACCACCCCTCGACCTCAGCGGCAGCGAACTCGAGATCCAGGCCCGCTGGTTCGCCGGCACCTACGGCGCCCGCTGGACCACCACCGACCACCGCCCCGTCGAACTCCTCGATTTCGGCACCTGGAATCACGAAGCCGGGCCCGACTTCACCGCCGCCACCGTCCGCATCGGCGACGACCCACCCCGCCGCGGCCCCATCGAGATCGACACCGACGTCCGCGACTGGGAGCGCCACGGCCACGCCACCAACCCCGCCTTCGACGACACCATTCTCCACGTCTTTCTCCACCAGCCCGACACCCCCCGCATCTTCACCCGCACGTCCTCCCACCGCGACGTCCCCCAGATCCGGCTTCAATCCACGACCCCCGTCCGCACCCCCGCTCCGACCAGCCGACTAATCACCCCCGACTCCACCCGCGCAAGCGCCCTGCTCCACGCCGCCGCCCGCCACCGACTCCATCACAAAGCCACCATCCTCGCCGAAGCCACCCGCCTCCGTGGCCGCGACAACGCGTGGTTCGAAGCCCTCGTCGCCGCCCTCGGTTACAAACGCAATCGCCTTCCCTTCCAACTCATCGCCCAGCGAATTGGCCTCGCCGCCGCCCGCGCCCCCGAAGGCGAATCCCACCTCTTCGGCCTCGCCGGATTTCTCGAATCCGCCACCCCCGAACCCACCGACCCCGCCATCCGTCAGACCCTCCGCACCCTCTGGGACCAATGGTGGGACGACCGCTCCCGACTCGAGCGACTCATCCTCCCCGCCGACCAATGGAGCTTCGTCGGCATCCGCCCAGCCAACCACCCGCACCGCCGCCTCGCCGCCGCTCACACCATCGCCACCTACTGGCAACCCATCCGCGCCGCTCTCGAAACCGCCAATTTGCGAAAATTTCAATCCGCCCTCGCCGCGCTCACCCATCCCTTCTGGAGCACCCACTACAACCTCGCCGCCGCCCCCCTCCCCAAACCCATCGCCCTCATTGGCGAACAACGGATCGCCGACATCGTCCTCAACGTCTTCTACCCCATCGCCTACCTCCGCAGCGAAAATGCCTGGGCCGACTACGTCCGACTTCCCGGTCCCCCCGTCGCCCGATCCATCGAGATCACCGCGCAGACATTCTTCACGCAAACCGGGCGGAAATTCCTCCGACCAGCCGTTCACCAACAAGGTCTACTCCAGCTCCAAAGAGACTTCGACGACTCCCCCGATCCCGCCGACCAACTCAGCCGCTGGCGAGCGGAAGTCGACGCCCGTTTCCAGCGCGGAGAAAATGAAGGTTGAAAAACCCCATCGCGCGTGGTTTGCTCCCCCGCTCAACTCGCACAAATCCTGAGTAGCTCAGCGGTAGAGCCGTCGACTGTTAATCGACTGGTCGTAGGTTCGAATCCTACCTCAGGAGCGTTTTTGTAATTGGCTATCAATCAGTTACATGCGACTTCCGACTCCGGAATTTCGGCGCAATTGCCAGCAAAACTGCCAGCAAACTCGAATCGAGCCCACAATTCGATCGAACTCGCCGCCAACTCGCTGACTACCCGCTAACGGCACCTGCCGCAGCCTGAATAATCTCGCAACCCGATGACTACCGTGCGCGACAAATTCAGGCTCTACCAACGATCCAACGGGATCTTCTACTGGCAGGGAAAACGAAACCCGCGAGCAGGGCAGCCTGCGGACCAAGGACCGCCAGGTCGCCGAGAAACTCCTCCACGGCAAGAACGAGTCCCACCGCCAGCCCACCATCAATCTGTCTATGGCGCGGACCTATCTTGCCGCGCATGACCCCAAGGTTTCGACGCGAACTTGGCAGGTCGTCATGGACGAGATGGCCCGCTACGGCAAAGACTCGACCAAGCTGCGCGCTTCCCGAACATTCCGCGCCAAGGCCTTCAACGGCATCCGCCACAAGCCGATCGTCCAAACGATCCCGGACGACTTCCTTGCCATCATTCACGGCAGCGGCAACGCAACCGTTCACTACCTCCGCCGCCTTCACAATCTGGCCCTCGATCTCGGCTGCCTGCCGTGGCCCGTTCTGGCCAAACGCGGCTGGGCAAAAATTTCCACCAAGAGAACTCGGGCTGTCACCGCAGCCGAACATGCCCTGATCATTGCCAGCGAAAAGAATCCCGAAAACGTGCCTACTACGAGTTCCTTTATGAAACGGGAGCTGCTCAATCCGACGCAGCCGAGATTACTGCTGAGAACATCGATTGGCAGAGCGGTGTTCTGACCTACCGACGCAAGAAGCTCGGCGGCGACAGCGAACCGGCTAGGCTCGGCATTGGGAAGAAGCTGCGCGAGTTGCTCGAATCCCTCCCTCAATCGGGCGACCTGTTTCCGATCATCAAAACGGCGGGAGCCGATGCTCGCTCGACCGAATTCTCCCGGCGTTGCCGGGTCGCGGGAGTGTCCGGTGTCAGCCTCCACAGCTACCGCCATTCCTGGGCACAACGGGCCAAGGCCTGCGGTTATCCGCAGAGATTTGCCCAAGACGCACTTGGACACAGCAGCCGAGCCGTTCACGAAACCTACGCCAAAGGTGCGCTCGTAGTTGTCCCTGCCCTCGATGAATATGAATCCCTCGCGGAGAGAAAAGTGATTGCCATGCCGTTGCGGGCAGCGCTCCACGACGCTCCGAAACAAGCTGCATCATGAGACTTAAAAGATGATACATCGTAACCTATCGTCCGGGGCATTGGTCTTCGTCGAATTGCCTCGTTTCACTGCCATCGTCAACGCGTTGGTCGCCGACGAGGACTACCGACGTTCCCAAAATGAACTGATTAAAAACCCGGAAAAAGGCGATGTCATCCAAGGAACTGGAGGATTCCGAAAAGCCAGAATGCGGCTCGCCGTTGGCGGCAAGAGCGGCGGCGGCCAGGTGATCCACCTGTATCTCCCGGAACACTCCACCATCTTTCTCGCCACGCTTTACAAGAAATCCAAACGAGAAACTCTCACCACCGATGAAAAGCAACACCTCAAAGAAATCGCTCACCGCCTCAAAGCCCATTACAAACTGGGATGACGCGATCTTTGATCCGGTTCAGCTCGTCAACGACATGGCGGAACTGGCCGATCACTACGAGGGAAAGAGAAAGCTGACTTTGCGGACATTCACGGCCGCGAAGCCGGCTCCCCGGTTCACACCGGATGCCATCGCGCGATTGCGCGAAGCCCGGAACTTGAGTCGACCAGTATTTGCACAAATCCTGAACGTTCCTTCTGTGACCGTGCGCAAGTGGGAATCCGGCGAGCGGAAGCCCTCTGGAGCTGCCCTGCGGCTTCTCGAGATCATGCAGCGCCAGCCGGACGCACTGCTCCGACTCGCCGCCGGCTAGACTGCTGCTCAGGCGACAGCATCCAGCCGGACAAACTCCGGCTGGTTCGCCTTGGGTGCAGGACAAAAATCTTCAAATCATGCGGCGAGGGGGAGCGTGTCGTTCTCAGCGGCGCGTGAGTTGAGGCGGTATTTCCAGAACGAGTCCGTTCTGCGGCTGGCATGGATGCACCGGAAGGCGAGGACTTTGTCCGCGCCAGGCTCGCCCCAGAACATGCCCGATTGCTTGCATCGCTTTCCGATGAGTGAGCGGCAGCCGGCTTCGACGACTCCGGAGCCGATGAAGTATTTTCTGGCCCGAAAGGTTCCGTATTGCATGCGCGGGATGTTGTTCACGAAGTAGCCCAAGGCGGTTTCCACCTGTGCCACATTGCCGCGAAGGAGGGCTTTCTGGCGCGCCTGCTTGATGATGCGCTCGACCCCGTCGTGAGCGAGGAGTTTTTTCCAGTGATGTCTGCGGCGCTTGTTGCGGGCCTGCTCCGCTTTGCCCCAGAGGGTTTCGATCAGGGTCTGGAGGTGTTCCATGGCGTGGTAGAAGTCCACGATTTGGACGGCATCCGGAAAATAGTCGTGCCCGAGCTTTTCCAAGCCGGGGGCTCCGTCGATGAGCAGGACGGTTTCCGGGGCCGAGAACAAGCCGCGCCGAATGGCCTCGCGACGCAGGCTGATTCCAAAGTCCGAGGGGCTCTGGAAGGCGGAGAGGTAGGTGGTGGAGTCGTGGTCGCGCAGGGGGCGACCTTGGTCATCTTCTTTGGTCTGGGTGAAGACTTCTTTGGTCTGGGTGAAGACGCAACCGAGCGTGGCCATGCGGGTTTTGGCTTTTGCGTCGGGGGCTTTGCCTTTGCGGCCAGCGAGCTCTTCCCGGCGCATGGGCACTCCGGTGGCGTCCGCGCTGACGTAGAGGATCCTGGCCTCGCAGGGGCCGGGGGCCGATTCTCGTTTTTGCCACGCCACGGCGCACTCGCCCGTGCGGCCAACCACACGCTGGATCTGGCGCTCGGAGACGGAGATGCCGCCAGTTTCCGCGAGGTGGAAGCAAGCCTGCTGGAAGCTGCTTTCATCCGCTCCCTCCAGGCAGATGAGCCGGGCCAGGGCGGGGGTGTAGGCCCCTTCCAGACCGAGGGCCGAATCGGCCGGGAAGTGGCCGCATCTTTTCCCGGGATGGTAGTAGTATTGGCGCAGCAGCGCGAAGGAGCCGAACATGCCCTGGACCATGAGAACCTCGCGCCCCTTGGCTTGTTCGCCGGGCTTGGGGAGGTAGGCCGCGTCAATGCGCTCGGCGGCTTGCTGCAGGAGCATGGCCACCAGTTCGTTGGCCGGTTTGAAGATGGCTGTGCGCACGAGGACTTCCAACTCGGCGACGGCAGTTCCGGCTGGCTCTTTGCTGCGGAACGCGGCGATCAGGTCTTGGATTTCCGCTTCCTGGGCGAGGCAGACGCTTGGGTCGGGCGTTTTTTTTTAGCCCCGGCCTTGCGATCCTGCCTGCTCTGCGCGGTGATCAAGTCCGCATACTCGCCGACAAGAGACTGGAAGCGATGATGGGCATCAATGTTCTCCTGGGCTTGGGCTACCTGATCGGCCGGGACGTATTCGGTCACGTTTCGCCCACCCTCCCTACGCTGGAGATTGAAGTAAGATCCGCTCTGGCCTTGACGGATCACCGAGAGCTTTCCTCGCTCCATGCGGTCGATGGCCGCGATTTGATCAAGGATGGCACGAGGTGCGGTATTTGGGTTCATTAATCAAGCGTATATGTAAACGCATATACTTTGGCAGTAAAAATACCTCGCTAAAATGCTTTTTCAGAGATTTTTGTCCTGCACCCACGCGCGCGTCGCCCCACCATTGCGCCTGCTCGCGCCACGGGGTATCCACATACGCATCGAGACTGCAGCATTCCTGCGTCCAGGCACAGGATTCCCAGATGGCGTTCAGAGTAGCGTCCGAAGAGTGGAATGAGCCCTCGCGTGTGAACGGATAAGCCATGCGGCGGATCGAAAAGTCGAGCTTGAGCGGGGCAGGAGAATCCCGGACCGTCAGCACGGCGTAGCGGAATCCCATCGGGTGAAAAAACGTGTGCGCGTTGGTTCCCGCACGCAGGATGGCGCGGTTCCCCATGGCAAGCTCGGAAAACGACTTCGGATCGACATCCGGCGTGAGTCCGGCTTTGTCGAGAGTTTCGTAAAACGTAATGTCCACGATCTCCCCGCCTTTTGCGCCTTTGGCGGCGAGGACTGGCACGCCGACCACTGTGCGGCCAAAATCGATCAGAATGCTATCCCAGCGATGGTCTCCGGTGGGTTGGAAACGCAAAGACTTGGTGGCTGCCGGGACAGGTTGGTGTGCGACGCCTTCTTTATAGCGTTGGAGAAAGACATCGCGGGGGGCGCTTTCGGTTCCTGATTTACCGCTGGCCATTCCGATGGGCTCTCCGACAAAGACCTCGTCCTCCCGCAAGAGCGGAATCCCGCGGGACTCCAGCGAATACCAAGGCATGGCATTCCAAGTCCGGCTGTCATAAGGATGCTCCCAGTCGGCATCGCGGAAGTTCGGCTTGAACCAATCCAGAGATTCGTCGCGAAGATCGATATGTTCCTGAAACGCCATCTGCGCACTGTAGGGAACGGTATTTTTACTGATCCCGGTCTGTCGGCGGCACTTCCACGAATGGTCAGTGACCACGTGAACTTTCCCGGCTTCCAATGCGAGGAGCACGCCCGCCGTATCGTGAGAGACATAGGAAAACGTCCCGCATCCCGGATGATAGGCGCGCACGGCCAGGATATTGCGTCCGGGCTTGAGGAATGCCGCCACATCGAGCTGATCGAAGGGCCAATGGGCTTGAAAGCCCCGCGCCGGGCCGCTGCACACGAAGGTGCCGTTGATATACAATCGATACGCTTGGTCGGCGGTGATGGAGAGACGTGCCCGTTTCGGGACCATCTCCAAAGTGAAGGACTTGCGGAACAACGCGTAGCCATTATTCAGATCGTGATTCTGCAACCCGGGCCAGATCCAACGGGCGCGTTTGAGGGCCTCAGGGATCGTGGCTTTTTCGGGAAATGGGCTATTGGGCGTGGCGGATTTGGATAATTTCACGAAGGTCTATTTTTGGAACGCGCAGGATGCAAATGCCTTTGCTCCTAGTGAAAGGGAGTCTTTTTTTCAGAGGGCTACTGGGCGACGGCAGTAGCCCTTTCATCACGTTGAAGCTGATCCTGCGTCCGGTTCATTTTTGGGCTCAAATCCCGGAGGGTGATACGACGTTGCGCCACCGCGCGTGAGCCATTCGGCGTAGAGTCGTCTCAAGAACAAGAGCGAAGCACCGGTGAAGATGAGAAACCAGAGCGGAATAAATCGGTAGCAATAGTTCTTCGTTGGAAATAATACCGCCAGCCGGTCCAGGCCAATCCCGATGAGCAGACCTCCGATGATGATTGCGAATGAGCGGACCATGGCGTTGGCCGAGCTGAATTGCCCGTAACGCGACTTTGGTAGAATCCGCATATACATCGGAAGCTCCGACGCCAGATAGAGGGCCATCGCCGGGGCGGTAACTGCGGTGATGGCAATAAAAAGCCCGTGCGAGACGGCGGGACTGAAATCGTAAAACAAAAAAACGAGCCACAGCGGTTGGATGACAAGCAGCGCGATGGTGGCCCACATCGATGATGTTCGCCCCGATCTGGATGATCTGATTGTCTGTGGGCGCATCAAATGTGTCATCACTTTTGGCAACTGTAGAAGATCGGCGTGCGTGTCCCAACTTATCGAGGTTTGCGCGGAGACGCTGCAGGGCACCCTTTTTTAAAATTAATGGACCTGCGACCGAGTCGACCGCGCCTGGACGAAGATCACGAATCAACGCAGTCCGGCAGCCCGCCAAATCGGCTCAAGATCGACCACGGAGTTCGTATCCGCAGCCCGGTCAATTGCAAAAGCAGTGAACGCGGAATGAATCCCCTCGTCGACCGACGCCAGCGGCGCGCGTCCGTCGAGCATGCATCCGGCCAGATGCTCCGCCATGATTTCATCCCCGCCTCCATGCATATCGCCGGGCGGAAGCGTTGAAATGACGGTGGTTTCTCCGTTCACCTGGGTTAATTCGAGCTTGCCCATTAACAGGTCGGCGCGGATGGCACCCTTTGTCCCGTTGAGATAAAACCGGCGCTCGGGTTGGGTGGAATGCGCATTGGTGTGGAATGTGGCCCGCGTGCCGTTGGCGTATTCGAGAATGACGACCTGATTATCCATGATCGTTGATCCGGCAGAAAACGGGTCAACACTCCGCGGGTCTTTGGACTTCCATTTTACATAGGGTGACATCTCTTGGAAGTGCGCCTCGGCCTCCTCCTGAAGAAACCCGTTCTCCGGGGCGAAGACGTTTTTCCCGCCGAAACTTGCGACTTTGACCGGGAGACTGTCGGTCAACCAGTTCGCAAGATCGAGGTCATGACAGCACTTTTCGAGAATGTGACTGCCCGCATATTCGCGATCTCGCCGCCAGTTGCCGAAGATGTAAGCGCCGTGGTCAATGCCGAGCGTTTCATTGAATTCGAATGACACGAGTTTTCCGATTGCGCCGCTGTCGAGGAGTTCACGTAGTTTGCGGTAGTGGTTTGAATACCGCAGAACGAGGCCGAACGCAAAGATGCTGTGGGTTCGCTCCATTGCCTCGCGCACGGCCAGACAATCTTCAATGGTGGTGGCGAGGGGTTTTTCGCAGAAGACATTTTTCCCATGCGAAAATGCCGACTGGATCTGACGGGCATGATGACAATTCCAGGAGCCGATGAAGACCCATTCCGATTCCGGATGGCCGATGGCTTTCTCCTCGTTGTCATAAACACTGGCACCGTTGCCAAATTCGGCGATGAACGATTGAACGGAAAGCGGATCAGGATCATAAACCGCTGCAACATTGATCCTGCCTTTTGCAGCATCGAGAACCCGCCGGATCACATCCCGCAGACGACTTCCGGTTCCAATCGCAGTAATATTAATCACTTCCTCTCCTTTTTTTTAAGTTGTCCTTGCTTTGGTTTCAATCGGTGCCTGCAACGTCGCAGAATGCCAATGCGTCGAGAAAGACTCCGGCCGTCCAGCCCATCATCGCGGGCAACTCGTATCCCGCTTCATTCGAAGTGTCGTTGAGGCCGGTTTCCGCGTTGTATTTTTCCCAGAGGTCCCCGGTTTGCTTGTAGCTGCGGATCACGACACCAAGGTATTTGGATGCTACCCGCAGGGCCTCCCGGCGGTAGCCGTAACGGTCGAGGCCTCGGTAGGTGACATACTGAAGACATGGCCAGATGTTCGGAGCCGCCCATTGAGTAACGCGTGATCCAAAGGAAGGAACACAGGGCACTATTCCAAAAGGGTATTCCAGGATCGGCAGGACGGAATCCACAACTTGTCGCGCCTCGGCCGCTGTGGCCAGCCCCACCCAGAGCGGGTGAAAGGAGGCTGCGGTGGTGACGGGACTTTTCGTGCCGCTTGCTAGATCGCAATCCACGAAAGCCCCTTCTGCTTCATTCCAGAGATACTCGGAAAACAGGGTCCTGCGCGCCTCTGCTTTGCGGCTCCAAAGATTCTGCTCCGCTCCGCCCGATAGGGACGCCAGCCGGGTTTCATAGGTATAAAGATTCGCATTTATACCGCGCGCCGTCAATATTTCGGAAAACAAAGTTGAGGCATAAGTCGTTATTCATTAGAGTTTTTGGCATAATTCATGCTTCGTTTTGAGGGCTATGATTCGACTCGAACTTGATGCTGATGACCTTGAGGAAATTGCGGAGGCCCTCGATGATCCCGAGACCGGAG
Organism: uncultured Verrucomicrobiae bacterium; assembly: GCA_963740185.1. Lineage (GTDB taxonomy): Bacteria > Verrucomicrobiota > Verrucomicrobiia > Chthoniobacterales > JAATET01 > CAVVKW01. The sequence goes on along the minus strand of CAVUDH010000017.1, from coordinate 9,509 downwards.
ATCGCTCAAAATTGAAGCTCATGGCTATCCGTCTGCACAGCCTTGGCACACCGCATGGCCATATCGCCAAAGCACTCAACGTGTCCGCGGACACGGTGACCAATTACTGCAAAACCTACCTTCACGGCGGCATCGGTGAACTGATCGAGAACCGGCATTTCCGCCCGACGAGCAGCGCCGATCCGTTCCTTGAGGAGATTCTCCGCACGCTGGAAAGTGATCCCGTAGCCACAGCCAAAGAAGCCGCCCACCGCATCGAACAAATATCAGGCATCGCGTTTTCCCAGACCCAAACTCGCCGCATCCTCAAACGTCTTGGCCTCTCTTACCGCAAGACAGCCGCCATCCCAGGAAAAGTCGACCCGCAGATTCAGTTTACTTTCCTCGAGGAAGAGCTACTCCCCCGACTTCAAGAAGCTCGTGAGGGAAAGCGCCGAGTTTTTTTCGTTGATGCCGCCCACTTCGTCCTTGGTGCTTTTTTAGGCATGATCTGGTGCCTGACACGCGTGTTCGTGCGCACTGGAAGCGGGCGGCAACGATACAGCGTCCTCGGTGCAGTTGAGACCCGTGACCACGATCTGGTCAGCGTGCGCACGACCGGCTCGGTCAACGCCCAGACCGTCTGCCAACTTCTGGACCAGATCGCACACCGGTATCCCGGCGAGACCATTACTCTGGTCATGGACAATGCTCGCTACCAGCGCAACGCCGCTGTCCGCGAAGCGGCTGCCGACCTCGGTATCGAACTGCTCTTCCTGCCTCCCTACTCCCCAAACCTCAACCTCATCGAACGTGTCTGGCGATTGGTCAAATCCAGAGCTTTGCGCAATCGATACTTCCCGGATTTTGCGACCTTCACCCTTAGCATTGACTCCTTCATCGACAGTCTCCAAACCCACAATCGACACCTCCTCAAATCTCTCGTAACCGAAAACTTTCAATCATTCGAGATTCCGAATTGTTGACGGCGCGGAGTATATTTCACGACCCAAGCGCGACCAACATCTGAGATGTGCGGACCTGAGTGCTTGCGAAAATCCTTTATGAGGTAGGCCGCTTGCGGAATCCGCTCACGATACCGATGCACTCTTCCAGGCCGCTTCGCTGGTTTCACGCTCGGGCCGATCACGTGCAGATCGCCGCACCGCGCCACTTTCTGCCATACCGATCCCCGCCCCGAATGCCTATCCACGAACAGTTTTTCAAGAGGTCTCCCTCCTGCGGTGCGATGACCAAGCTGTGCCGACTGGAACTGATCTTGATCGCGCCTGAATCATTTCCCAGATGTCGATTACTGACGCACCCGCTGGCTTTGTGCTCAGATAGGATGATCTCGTAAATCTCTTGATGAACCCCCGTTCCCTAACATACCGGATACCTCAGGGCGGCTATCACAGAGCGGGACAGCCTCCCACAGCAGTCACTCTTCCGACGAACCGTCCTGTCCACTCGCACGCCGACCTCACAAACGCCGACTTGTTCAACGCGCCCTTGCGCGCCCTCACCTTCGACTCTCGGAGCCGACCGCTCCTCCCTCCCTGTCCCTCGGTCCACTCGTGCCCAGCGTCGTTGCAACGCTTCTACGTCAAACTGAATACTCCCAGATGCCCGGGAGGTTCTCCAACATTCAGCCCAGGACCGCGGAGAGCCGCTCACCACTCATCAAGTGACCTCCAGACCGCAATGGCGAGGCCCGCGCCGAGGCCGATTGTCGCTATCCAGGCAAGATATGGGTGAAAATATCCGAGCACACCGGCCAACACCCAGTGGGCGACCCACGCTGCCCCGACCAGCCATCCGACTCGCAGTGCTACCAGTCCCAGCGATACTGCAATCGGCAAAAACGCACCGAGAAGTGCTCCGCGCAGCAGCACGACAATCAACCCCGTTATTGATTCGTGAGAGTAGCCCAAGCCGATGAGATACAATGAGAGTGCGTCGATCCCGCCCCAGAGGTGGACGCCTAACCAAGCCCACGGGACAGCACCGGCGATGCAGGCTGCATTTGATACCTTTTGATTTTCATTCCAGCTTCGGATCGCGAACGGGAGAGCGTATGGAAACAAGAATGGAGCCAAAAATCGCAACCATTGCTTGGCGTTTTCGGCCAGTTCGGTTGCGATTGGTGGAGAAGGTTGGGCCGATTCGACGACCGGCGGCGGTTCTCCTTGCACCCGCCGTCTGCGAAAAGCTGTCCCTAACCGCTCGATCTCGCTCAGCAAATCCTCATCGCCATTTTTGTAAGCGTTGATGATCTCGCGAGTGACATCGCCAAAAGCGACGCGCTCTCGCGGGTCGGTTGTCATATCAGGGTGATATTTCCGCAGGAGGCGGCGATAAACGGGCTTCAAAGGATCGTGTTCATTCATCGCCCGAAGATACCGGGCTCCGCCGCAGCTCCTCAGTGGACTCCACCCGCCCAAAAGGGAACATCAGACCGACCTCATCCCCATCGATTCGAGGTGCCGGTTCACGATCAAAATAGAGAAGCAGAGATACTCTCTCAGGGTTTTCGAAGCGATTCTCTATAGGCTACACACGCATTTCCGCTCCGCGCCCAAAGTGCGGAAGACCAGCCTATCCGACTGTCGCTGAAAGGCAGACGATGGGCGGGCAGGCAACGTTTTGGGTATTTTGTTGCTTGGATGTGGTTGCCGAAACTGATACGTCAGCGATTGTAAGTTGAGGACCATGCGTTGGCTTAGAAAACGGAATCAGCTCGAATTAAGTCCACTGCCGTTTCGATTCAGCATACCGAGGTCTGAATTTTTTCTATGTTACACCGTGTCCATCACGTCGATGCGCCGCGATGCGAAAGGCAGTGTGCTGCAACCTAGCAAAAGCTCACAATCGCCCAGACACGGTCGCGAATTTTCAGCGCTTCGATACGCACGCGGGCATGGCTCAGCGCCTGGCCGCTGGAAGTGCGCCAAAGATTGAGGTCCTCTACGGCGCGTAGCACGGCGTGATCCTGCGCCTCGCGCATGGCGGTTGCGATCACACAGCCGGCAGGCACGCGCATGTTTTCGGAATGATCAATCTCGCCGCCCGAGCCGCAGGGTTCCCCGTCGAGATCGGCACGCGCAATTGAGGAGCGGGAGGATCGCCCGAAAAAAGATCGCCCTGGCCCGAGGCCAAGAGACGCTGAACCTCAGCTCGATGGCCGAAGGCAGCTTGTAAAAGGATGACAGGTGATGCGAATTTGTTCACGCAGGCATGCAGCGTGGCCTCAAGGCTAGCGGAGGGACAAAAGGTGGCGCGGACGTTCTCGACCGCAGCAAAGCTCAGACCCCGTTCGCTTGCGCACTCTGCGTCGAGCACCGGCTGGAAAAGAGGTTCGAAGAATCCGATGTCGCCCGCGATGAGATCCATCATCCTTTCCACGGGATCTTTCCGAACGGTGGAACGGTGGAGAGGTAACTCTAGCTGGCCTACCAAGGTGAGAACGTGAGCGATCTCGTGCCAACGGGTAAAGAAACGGCGCGCGCTTTTCTCGCCTCGGCAGTCAATGACGGCAACATAGTGGTAGGCTTGTTGACCGGGAGGGCGCTTGCGCTGAATAAGCGTCGCGAAAGTTTCGTCGTCGAGATCCCGGCGTAGGACGCCAAATGAAGGCTCTTTCTCTCGCCGGGCGTATTTTTCAATAACCTCCGTCAGGTCGTCGTCGTTCCAAACCTCAACGATGTCGAGGTGCATTCGTTCGCAGACCAAGTGCTCCAGATCCTCGATGGAGCGAGGCGCCCTCGAGTCGGCGGCAACGAGTGCATGCACTTTGCGGCGGCAAAAATCTCGAATGCCCTCCACTGTATCCCCGGCATGGATGCCGAGAGTGTGGGCCATGGAGATGATCTTTGGCTCGTCACGTAAGGCAATCATTAGAGGTATTCCTTAATGGCGTCGTAGAAGCCCTGCCAATCGAAATCCTCGAGGTCGTCGCTCACAGAATTTCGCCGGTTGGCGACAATTTGGAGCTTCGCATCGAGGATGGCCTTTGCTTCGCCAAACGAGAGTTTGCGCTCCATAGCGAAACGCGTAAGCGAACCGGGAAACTGCACACGGCCCTCGACACCATCCGACGAGGGCTCTGCGCCGCCTTTCATTAGATAGTCGAGAGATACGCCGAGGGCGTTGGCAATGCGTAACAGGTATTCCGCACTAGGCTGACGCGTGCCCGTCTCCACATCGGAGAGAAAGCCTTTACTGATGCCGGCCTCGGTGGCTAGGCGCTCTTGAGTGTGGGCGACGCGCTGACGTAGGAAGCGGATTCGTTCGCCAGCCGTGTTCATGAGCGAGGAGCAACGCGAAAGTGGAAGATCATTTGGCGAAGCATCGGAGAATCATCGTGTTCGCTCAAGAGATTTTTTCTCGCCATAAAGACAGTTGACACGTTTATAGCGAGATTCTACGTTCATCGCGAACATGACAGCTTTCCCCACTAAATCCACCCGAATGTCCGAATGGGGATGGCTCGTCTGATGAGCGAACCTACGGAAAGTCTCGAGCCTCCACCAATCGAGGATGCGTTGCGCACGTCAGTGAATTTCGCGTATGACCGGGCGAAACGTTGGGCAGGCGGCTTACTGGCGCTCCAAGGCTTCCTCTTTGTGGGCTCGATCACCGCGATGCTTGCCCCTGCTCTAACTCTCACTTACCCATGGGTGGCCCTTCCCTTGGCGGCATTGAATACGTTTGTCGCCCTGCGGGCTTCGAGGATCAAAGGCGTGGCAGAGGATGCCAAACGCCGGCACGAATACTTCGAGGCTTTTGGCGAGACACCCAGCGCCCGTTGGCTCGCAGACTTCCGGATGGTCCACCATGGCCGACTGCCTGAAACGGTGGAAGCTTTGCTACGCCAAGGCATCACCTACGCTAGCTCGAAGGTTTCAGGTCCTGAGCGAGCGATGGAAATGCTGAGTGAGAGCGCATGGTATTCCCGACATCTCGCCGCGTGGTGCGCCACCGCTCTTGCGATCCTCATCGCAGTCTCCTTGACTCTTGCGCTGGCCATCTTGCTCTACCTCCTAGCCTCACTGGGGGATGCCTCGGCAGGCGAGGTGGCCTCGCGGGCCATCGCCGGCACTTTGCTCTTACTTGTCTCACTCGGCGTGGTGCGCAACTACACCGCCTATGCAGGCTTCAGCAAAAAATCCGAGAAGACCGACGAGGCAGCGAGCGCCTTGCTAGAGAGCGGACGAGAGATTGATCACTTCGACGCTCAACGCCTTTTCGCTGAGTACCAGCTCGCCCGCGCCGGCACGCCGCTCATTCCCACGTGGGTCTGGAAAATCAACCGGCACCGACTGAACGAGAATTACAGTCTAAAACACACCTGAGCTTATGGATACAATTAACTTTCTCGATCGCGAAATCTCGCAGTCCGACGTCAAAACCTTCGCCCAAGGCAAGGTGAACCTCACCAAGGACAAAGCTGATCGCTACCGCGAAAAAGTCCGCACGCTGCGTGAGCATCTTGAGCTCTATATCACCGAGCACCCCGAGGTGGGTTTAGTGAAAATGCTTCTCTCCGGCAGTCTGAAGAAAGGCACGGCGCTGCGCACGATAAATGACATTGACGTCGCCGTGTATGTAAAGGGCGACTCGGCCCCTCGCGAGATCGGCCCACTCCTCGAATGGCTGCTCGAACGCCTGCGCACGACCTACCACCAGATTCCCCGCGAAAACATTCGTATCGACGGGCCATGCGTCGTGATCAGCTACAGCGAGGTTGGCATCGATATCGACGTGGCACCCATTTATTACGAAGGCGACCCTCAGTGGCGCGGTTACCTTTGGGATCGCCGCACCGGCGAACGCCTACTCACCAGCATTCCGCAGCACATCGACTTCATTAAAGCACGTAAGGAGAAGCACCCCATCCATTTCACCCAAGTCGTGCGCCTACTCAAATGGTGGTCGCGGCAGCGCGAGCGCGACTCCGAGCCGCTCGCATTGCGTTCCTTTCTCATAGAACTACTCGCGGCCAAGGTCTCCGACTTAGGCCACTCTTTCGCAGACTACCATGAGGCCCTCGAGCATTTCTTTCTATATATCCAGCGCACGCGCCTCCGAGAGCGAATCGCTTTTACCGACTTCTACCAACTCACCGACCTTCCCTCTCAAAATAACGGACCGATCGAGATCTTTGATCCCGTCAATCCCCAAAACAACGTCGCGTCGGACATTACCGAGGCGATCCGCACTCTGCTCCTGACCCGCGTAGATGAAGCCCTTGATGCGCTTAGCTACGCGAAGACCTGCCAGACCAAAGGCGACGCACTCGCCTGCTGGCAAGACGTGATGGGCCCAACCTTCGACGCATAAAAACCATGAGCTTCACCATGACGCGCACCGTCGCTGAGACGTTCACTTTTACCAACGCCCGACGCCTCGCATCGAAAGTCACCGCTGACATGCTGCGTTTTCAGGCGCTCTACGGCTATCCATCCGATGCCCAAATCAACAACTACGGAACCGAGCTAGCCATCCTCCTCCGCGATGGCTACGTCGCACGCTACGAGTTCGGCTACAGCCTGGATGGTAAACGCGTTCTCTGCCTCCAGTATTCTGTCGATACCAGCGGAGACCTCACTACCGACGACCGGCCTGGCAAGCTCCTCGCCCATGTCGCCCTCGGCGACGCGAAACCTTTCAACCAGCTCACCTACTCCGCAAAATGGACCGCCCTCACCGATGCGCAGCGAACTGCGGTAGAGGCCAGTCTGCCCATCGCCCGTGAGACGCGTGATGGTCCGCAAGATGGCGCCGGCTATTGGGTCGCCGATCTCTGCTACTCGTCCAACGGCGTCGCGCTGCCCCGCCGCACCTTCCGCCCTCTGTAAACGATGGAACCGAAATTATTCGAATCGATCACTGAGTTCCCCGATCCTGACGCGAAGGAGCGCTACGACGCCCTCATCGGCCTCGACGCCGCAAAGGAACGTCTTGAGAAAGAAGCGGAGGCCATGCTCCGCCCTGACTTACTCGAAAAATGGAGCATGCAAATGCACGGTAGCCGCCTACCCGCCCTCGATCTGCTGGCCCATCGCCCCCCGCTGATCATCTTCGCCGGAGACGTTGGAACCGGCAAAAGCGCGCTAAGCAACAGCTTTGGCGACCGCCTCGCCCGCGCTACTGACCTTCCTGTGTATCTCTATAGCCTGAGCCTCGGCACCCGCGGCGCCGGCGTCGTCGGCGACATGACGAAACTCGTTACCGAAGCCTTCCATCAATTCCGCACGAAATGTCCGAAAGCACCTCGGGATGGCCGCAGACCCACCGGCGCCGCTATTCTCTTGATCGACGAAGCCGACTCACTTGCTCAATCTCGCGAACTAGCTCAGATGCACCACGAAGACCGCGTGGGCGTAAACGCCCTCATTCGCGGCATCGACGAAGTCGCTCAGGCACGTCTCTGCTGTCTCATTGTTATGTGCTCGAATCGCCTCGGTGCCATGGATCCCGCCATCCGTCGCCGCGCCGCGGCCGTGTTCGAGTTCCAGCGTCCCTCCCTCCCCCTTCGTAAACAGCTCCTCGCCTCGAACCTTATCAATAGCGGCCTGTCAGACGCCGAGATCGACCGCCTCGCCGACCAACTCGGCGAGACCGCGCAACGCTCCTACGGTTACACCTTCTCCGATATTACTCAGAAATTTTTGCCCTCTCTCATCCTCGGTGCCTATCCCGCTTCGAAGATAACCGCGAAGCTCGCCCGCGACGTCATCGCCGCCACTCCTCCCACGCCTCCATTCAAGTCCGAAGAAAGCTAGATCCCTCTCACTAACCAACCAACGAAAGAAACACAAATAATGGCCACAAACCCACCTAAAGGAGACGGTCACCGTAACGGCGCTGTCCGTAATCGCTCCCAAGTATTCAACCCGAGAACGGAGCGCTTCGTGAAGCGAGACGGCGAGAGCGGTCGATTCATGGATCAAAAAGCCGACCGTGCGCCTTTCAAAGGTGTGCGCAAAGAAAAGTAACTTCGAAAACTGTCTGACAGAAAAAATTACGAAGCAACTACCTGTCATTGGAAGGAAAGACTCAGGTGATCGGACTCGAGAGATCTGCTCAACCACAATCGATGCTGCACGGCATCGTGAATGGAGAAAAGTTTGCGACCCTCCATCTCGTCGCGCGGATCATGAACAGTCTCAAGGTTGGCCTGAATGACATATTCCCGAAGAAGGGAGCGTAGGTAGCTCTAGTCGCATCTCACAACAGATGCAGGCCGCCGCAACGAGTGTTACGACGGCCTGCTGTTCCCCCCAGAACATCACAGCGTAAAGCAGGTTTCGCGCCAGATCCACCGTGACGTTCCCGTCATAGAGTTCCCTCCCCTCGCGCCCAGGCAACAAAACAACGAAAACGTTGCCTCGCCTCTGTGGGAGAGATCCCGCCTCCTACGTTTTCCGGGTCCTCGATGCGGGGATTGGAAAGCGTCATCGCCGCATTTTCGCGGAGAATGCAGGCTCGAGGTCGAAGCATTTTGCCTTCTCGCCCTGTCCCGTCCGATATCGCCCGATCGCTATCCTATGTTGAGATGATACCGTGTGCTCTTCAGCGTTCCGGTTTTGGACATCGACCCTATCTGGACCAGTTCCTGCAAGTCACGCGTCGCGGTGGCGCGTGAGGTCCCGGTGATACGGATATATTTGTTGGCGCTCATTCCCCCTTTAAAACCGTCTACCTCACGGAACATCCGCACGATTGCCTTCTCCTGCCGTTCGTTGAGCTGCCCGCGACATTGCTCGAAAAACCTAGCCTTTCCGATGATCTGATCGACTGCTTTTTGTGTCGCGAGCTGCGCGGACAAGGCGGTTTCCGCGAAATAGACCAGCCATGAGGTGATCTCGAGTCCCTGATTGTTCCGCTCGAGAAGCTCGTAGTAGATTTTCCTGCGACTGTTGATCGCTTGAGACAATGAGATCAGTGTCGGATGTCCTAACGATTCGGCGATCGACTTCTCGCTGATCGCACGGCCGATCCGGCCATTTCCATCCTCGAAAGGATGGACGCTCACAAAATAGAGATGAGCAATGCCCGCGCGGGTCAGGAGTGGAAGCGGCCGATTGGCCGACGGGCCGGTCTCTTGGAACCATTCGAGGAATTTCTGCATCTCGCGAGGCACGGCGTCGGCGGGAGGTCCCTCGAAATGGACCTTCGGATCATGCAGCGGTCCAGAGACGACCTGCATCGGATCGTTTCCCTTGCGATATCGTCCGATGTCCCGCAGGTCGCGGCGGCCGGTCGTCAGCATCGCATGCCATTTGAACAAAGTTTCCTCGGTCAGCGGTTCTTGCGAATGCTGGTAGAGGTCGCTGAGCATTTCCGCGATTCCCTGCTCCGCCGGAGAGGCTTTCCGGAAATCTGTCGGCAGGCCCAATTGCCTGCGGATCGACGATTGGACACTCTCCCGGTTGACGATTTCACCTTCGATCTCGGATGTCTGCACGGCTTCATCGCTGATCAAGCTGACAATGAGCGATTGCCGGTCTTCGTCACCGGTGTGT
>CAVUDH010000016.1:0-314570 GCA_963740185.1 uncultured Verrucomicrobiae bacterium | reverse complement strand
GGAGCGGGCGAAAAACCGGGACAGGGGATTGGCCGTGATGCCGTGCAGCAGAATGCTGAGCAGTACGGTGGCGACGACGGTCTCGGCCACGACGGCTTGGCCGGGCAATTCCGTCTCGAGATACAGGACGACGAAGACAACGCTGGCCAAACCTCGGGGGCCGAACCAGCCGATGAAGAGCTGCCGCCAAAGCGGGATTCTCAGTCCGGTGAGGGCGATGACGACCGGGACCATCCTCAGCACAGTCAGGCTCAGGACGGCGTAGGCGAGCGACGGCCAGGTACAATTGGCGAGGTAGGGGCCGACGACCACCGCTCCGAAGAGCGACCAGGTGAGCATGGACATCACGTTTCCCGCTCCCTCGGCGGCTTCGAGGAGGACCTTTTTGTGTCCGTGATTGAGTGCGCCGAACAGTAGGCCTCCGGAAAAACTTGCGATGAATCCACTGCCGCCGAGCAGTTGGGCGGTTGCGTAGGCGGCGAACGCGATACCGACGGCGAGCACCTGACGCCAGACGGGCGGGATTCGTTGGTCGGAACTCGCGAGCCGGATCAGGCTGACGCAGGCCAACGTGAGTCCGAGGCCAGCGGCGAGGCCGATGCCGACTTGCTTGCCGAAGAGTTCAAGCCCGAGTGCGATGGGGCCTTGATCACTGGTCATCTCGGTCGCCACGGCGAGGAAAAGGAAAAGGAAGGGAACGCAGATGCCATCGTTGAGTCCACTCTCCACGTCGAGAGCTTCCCGGATGTCGGAGGGAACCTTCGGATTCGAGATCACGGCCTGGCCGAGGGCGGCATCCGTCGGCGCGAGGATCACTGCCAGCAACACGCACTCGAGCAGGCCGAGACCGGGGAAGATCAGGTGGGCGGCGGCGAAGCCGGCGAGAATGGTCAGTGGCAGGCCGATGGCGAGGAGTCGCCCGGGGATTCGAAAGGCGCGCTTCAACACCGTCAGGTCGGCGTTTGACGCATCGCTGAAGAGGACCAGCGCGAGGGTGAGTTCCGCCATGACGCGGAGTTCTTCCGCTCCGAGGCCGGAACTCAGCCAGTCGAGGTTGGCTGGGCCGATCAGCCAACCGACCGAGACGAAGAGAATGGGTCCTGACAATGGCATGCGCGCGATCCGTCCGGCGATGAGCGCGTAAAGGAAGAGGCAGGTGGCGAAGATCAGTAGCTGAGTTTCCATGGATCTGACGCGAGCAGGGTGGGTGATTGGAAGAGGGCTGGCAGGCTTGAAACGAGCGGGGTTGGCAGCGTAGCGCGCTCGATCAATCTGCTCGACGCGGTCGGTAGCGGAGTAGCCTCAAGCCATTGAGGCAGACCAGGACGGTGCTGCCCTCGTGCCCGACGACGCCCATCGGCAGAGGTAGGGCAAATCCGAGCGCTGCCGCGACCAGCACCAGAATGACTCCGGAAGCGAAGACCAGATTCTGGGTCAGCACTCGCTTCGCGTGTCGCGCCATTCCGATGAGCATTACCACGTTTTCCAGGCGATCTCCCATCAGCACGACGTCCGCTGTCTCCATCGCGACGTCGGCTCCGGCTGCGCCCATCGCGACGCCGAGATGCGCCGTTGCCAGCGCTGGCGCATCGTTCACGCCGTCGCCGACCATGAGCACGGTGCCTTCCTGCTTGAGTTGGCGGATCGCTTCCACCTTGTCGGCCGGAAGCAGCTCGGCTCGGAATTCGTCGATGCCCGCCTCGGCTGCGATGTTGGCTGCCACCGTGGTCTGATCGCCCGTCAGCATGATCACCTTTTTCACGCCGAGTGCGTGCAGTTCCGCCGCGATCGTCCGGGATTCCTCACGGATCGTGTCCGCGAGGGCCAGCGCCGCTCGCACGGTCACGAGATCACCCTCGCGACTTCCCAGCCAAATGCACGACCGGCCCTCCGCCCGCAGGTCCGCCATTGCCGCCCAGGGCCCATCCATCCCGACGGCTCCCAACTCGCGAAAGTAGCGTTCGCTGCCGACCAGATACCGCCTGCCGCTCACCTCGGCCTCCGCTCCCTTGCCGGCGGTGGACTGAAACGCCGACGCCGACGGCAGGGTCAGGCCGAGCCGAGTGGCCGCTCCGACGACCGCCGCTGCCAGCGGATGCTCGGACTTGGATTCGAGTGCCGCGCAGATCCCCAGCGCTTCACGAGCTCCGTCGGACAGTCTGCCGTCCACCGGTTCCACGCTCTCCCCCGCGAAGATGTGGGTCACCGTTGGCTTGCCGACCGTGAGGGTTCCCGTTTTGTCAAAACACACGATGTCGATCCGGGCCGCGGTCTCGAGGTGCGATCCTCCTTTGATCAGGATGCCGCGCCGCGCCGCGCCGCCGATTGCCGACAAGACCGTCGCCGGAGTGCTGATGATCAAAGCGCACGGCGAAGCGACCACCATCACGGTCATCGCCCGATAAAATGCCGTCGAAAAGGATTCGCCCCACCCGAGCCAAGGCAGCGTGAAGACGAGGATCGTCAACCCGATCACTCCCGCCGCGTAGCCCTGCTCCGCCTTTTCGAGGAATCTTTGCGTATTGGATTTTTCGGCCTGCGCCTCCGCCACGAGCCGCACCATCTTCGCCAGCGTGGAATCCTCCGCTATTTTTCCCACCCGGATTTCCAGCCCTCCCGACTGATTCAGCGTCCCCGCGAACACGGTGTTTCCGGCCTCCTTGGTCACGGGCATTGACTCCCCCGTCAGACTCGATTCATCGACACTGCTCGTCCCTTCCAGGACGTCCCCATCGACCGGGAGTAGCTCCCCCGGGCGGACGATCACGACATCGCCGACTGCCAGATCCTCGATTCGCACGAGCTGGGTCGAGCCATTGGACTTCCGTAGCGCCTTCTCCGGTCGCAGTGTCAGCAGGGACTCGATGGCCCGTTGGGTTCGCTCAAGAGCGTGCCGTTGGAGAACGTTCGAGAAGCTGAAAAGAAACAACAGCAACGCCCCCTCGAAGGGTGAGCCCACCGCGGCTGCACCCAGTGCCGCCAGTACCATCAAGACATCGACGTCGAGAGTCCGTTCCCGCAGCGAGGCAATCGCCGACTGGACTCCGTACCAGCCACAAAACAGATACGCTCCCGCGTAGAGCGACCACGTCACTCCGCCGCGCCCGATGGTCAGATCCGTTGCGAGCGAGGCGATCAGAAAGAGCAGCCCGACTCCGCAGGCCACTTCTTCGTTCATGTCACCCGATCGAAACCGTTTCCACCATCCCGTTTGCCCCGGCGTCAGCGGCTCGACCCGTGCCCCGGCTGCCCGCACGCCGTCGAGCACGGCTTCGGCGCTCGAAACCGAGGAGTCGAACGTCAGGCAGAGGACCCGCCCCACGTAGGTCGCCGTCGCCCGACGCACGCCCGGCACGCGTTCGATCCGGCGTTCCAGCTTCGCCGCAGCGGCCTCGCACGCTTGCCCGTCCAAGCGCATCGCAAATCGCTCCACGCCCCCGGATCCCGGCTGAATGTGTTCCAGCGCAATCCGCCGGACGTCCGCCTCCGACAATTTCTCTGGATCGAAGGCGATCTCCACCCGGTCACCGCCAGCGGTGGGTTCCACGTCCACGATGCCCTCGTGATCCACGATCTTGTGCGTCGATTGATCCGCTCGATCTTCGTGGTTCATGATTTTTTCAGCCGAGACGACCGCTTGGATCCGCTGATCAGGGTCTGGCTGGGGCATTCGCCAAAAAGTCGGCCGTAGTCCGCCGCGAAGTTCCCGAGGTGCCAGAACCTCCATGTGAGAGCCACGCGCTTGACGGTGCCCGGTGCCTTGCCGGAACGAAGCAGTTCGCGTCGGACTCGGTGGAGGCGGAGGCGTTGCAGGTAGGTGATGGGACTCACGCCGAGCAGATCGCGAAAAAGGCTTTGCAAGGCCCGTTGCCCGAGACCAGTCGCGCGACAGAGGTCCAGGAGATAGATGGGCTCGTGCGCGTGCTCGGCAAGGTATTCGCGCGCCCGCCGCAACTTCTCGTGACGCCGCGCGGTGCGGAGTTTGTTTTGCGGGACCGGCAGGCCCGAGAGCGTCTCGAAAAAGGCTTCCCTCACTCCTCGCTCCACCTCGCGACGCAACTTCTCCGAGGCGAGTGGCTGCGACCGGTCGGCAACCAAGCTTCGGAGCGCGCCCGCGAGGGATTGCATCGTCTGGTGTCGCGAGGCGCCAACGCGCAGCCCATCGCCCTCCGTCAGCAGATCGTCCGGCAATTCCAAGCCCGCGTCGGCGATGGCGGAATGGAGGTCGTTGGCTGGCAACGTCAGCGAGATGTTCCGGTAGCCGGCGGCGTCATCGCGTCGAGAACGCTGCCCGGGGCGAAGAATCCCAGATAGCCCTCCTGATGCTCGATCCCGAGATTGAAGACCCGACCCGGGGTCGGACATTCGAGAATGTAGATCAACGAGTAGTGATCGCGCGGCATTGATCCCGTGTAAATCGTCGCGACGCCGAGGTCGGCCATGTCCACGCACAGACCGGACAAGATTACGCGCGTGAGGCAGCTCGGAGCCGGAAGCTGGCTGAGCTGGCACGCATGAAGGTCCGATCCCCGCAGCGCGTCCGCCAAGCACTCTGGATCCGAGGTGTGGAATCTCGTGACAATCGGATCCGTGATGCCCGGCATCGTGGGACGCTGACGCTCTTCCCGGGTCCGGGCAAGATTTCGCTTCGCATTATCGATACGCTTTCCCATTGCGGGAATCGACCCGCTCCCCGAGCCTTTCGACTTTCGACCGTCCGATTCCCATTCCAATGAAACCCATTTTCCAACCCACCATCCCGTCTCTGCTTCTCGTCGTCGTGTTGGCCATCAGCGGTGGCGCATCCTCCCGCGCTGAGGTCTCCGAAGAGACCCTCGCGGCGATTTCCAGCCCCGCCGTGGTCGAGTCGCCAATCGGAAAATTGGAGTTCTTCGACGGCGTGCCGACCGACGCCACCGTCGAGGCGGTCTACGACAATCTCGACCGGATGCGCGCGGTCGAAGTGTTTCTCGGTAATATTGGGGCGCTCTCGGTTGACAGTGTCATCGCGGGGAACGCTGAGTTCGGCCTGAGCGAACCCAACCAGATAGCGGTCGCCGAGAAGCTGCTCGACTCGCAATCGCTGTATCTCACGGGGAACACGTCCACCATGTATTCCATTGGCCATCTCGACTTGGAGGCTTACGGACCCACGGTCGTGGAAGTGCCGCCGGGTATGCTCGGCATGCTGGACGATGCCTGGATGCGCTACGTTGGAGATTTCGGAGTGGCTGGTCCAGACAAGGGCAAGGGAGGTAAATATCTCGTGCTGCCTCCCGGCTACACCGGCGAGGTGCCCGAGGGTTACTTCGTGCTCAAGTCGCCGACTTTCACCAATTGGTTCTTCATGCGCGGCTCGATCGCCGACGGCCTGGAGCCCGCGCTGCAGAACATCAAGGATCACCTCAAAGTCTATCCGCTCGCCAAGGCCGACAACCCTCCGGCGACCGAGTTCGTGAACATCACGGGCAAGAGCTACAACACGATTGCTCCCAGCGATTTCAGCACCTTCGAGATCCTCAACGAGATCATCCAGAAGGAACCCATCGATGCTCTGGGAACCGAATCGCGCGGCCTCCTCTCCGCCATCGGCATCGTCAAGGGCCAGCCCTTTGAGCCGGACGCCAGAATGAAGCGCCTCCTCACAGAGGCGGCGGCGATTGGCGACGCCACGGCTCGGGCGACGCTCTACAGCCCGCGCGAAAAGGGCTATTTCCTATATCCCGACAGCGACAGCTCGTGGGTGATGGGGTTTGCGAACAAGGACGTCTTTTTCGAGGTCGACGGCGCCCGGAATCTCGACGCCCGAACCAGCTTTTACTTCGGCTACACCGGCGTCACCCCGGCGATGGCCGTCACCCATCCGGGAGCGGGTTCCGACTACGGGATCGCCTTCAAGGATGCCGACAAGCAGGCTTTCGACGGCTCGAAAACCTACCGGCTCCACCTGCCGCCGGACGTTCCCGTGAATAACTTCTGGGCGGTGACGATCTACGACACCCAGACGCGCTCCATGCTCCAGACGAGCCAGCCCTTCCCCACGGTCGGCAGCCAGAGCAAGGGATTCGAGAAGAATGCGGACGGCTCCTACGACGTCTATTTCGGACCCGAAGCGCCGGAAGGCAAGGAGGGCAACTGGCTGGAAACCATCCCCGGGAAAAGCTGGTTTGCCATCCTGCGAATGTACGGCCCGCTGGAGCCCTGGATCGACAAGACCTGGCGACCAAGCGAGATCGAACTGGTGGAGTAAGTCCTCATTGCTTCCGAATCGTCCATTCAAGCTCCCAGTCTTCCCCGATGAAACCCAAACGTTCGGCAACACCCAAGGTCCTCCAGACCGCGAAGCCCGGCTTCGACGGCTTGTTGAGCGACCTGCGCGCGGTGATTGCGGAGAGCCGTCAGCAGGTGTTGCGGGCGGTGGATGTGGTGCAGGTGCGGACCTGCTGGGGCGTGGGGCGGCACATCGTCGAGTTCGAGCAGGGCGACGCGGCGCGGGCGGAGTATGGGGCGCGGTTGCTGCCGCAGTTGGCGGAGAGGCTGACGGAGGAATTTGGGCGCGGCTTCGATGAGCGGAATCTGTATTACATGAAGTGATTCTACCTCGCTTTTCCAATTTTGAACGCAGTGCGTTCAGAATTGAGCTGGACCCACTACCGCACGCTGCTGCGCGTGGAGGATGAGTCGGCGCGGGAGTGGTATGTGAAGGAAACGGTGGCGCAGAACTGGAGTTCGCGGGCGCTGGCGCGGCAGGTGGGGCGGCTCTACTACGAGCGGTTGCTTTCCAGTAAAGACCGCATGGCGGTGCGGGCGGAGGCGGCGGAGAAAATCGCGGAGTTGCCGCCGTCGCCCCGCGATTTCGTGCGCGATCCGGTGCTGCTGGAATTTCTCGGTCTGCCGGAGACGGGGCGGCTGCTGGAGTCGGACTTGGAACAGCGGCTCATCGACCATTTGCAATCGTTCCTGCTGGAGCTGGGCAAGGGTTTCGCCTTCGTCGCGCGGCAGATGCGGATGAGCACGGAGACGAAGGATTTCTACCTCGACCTCGTTTTCTACAACTACATGCTGAAGTGCTTCGTCATCTTCGACCTCAAGCCGCGCGAACTCACGCACGGCGACATCGGGCAGATGGACATGTATGTGCGGATGTTCGACGAGCAGCGGCGCGGCGCGGACGACGGCCCGACGGTGGGCATCATTCTGTGCGCGGCGAAGGATGCGTCCATCGTCCGCTACTCGGTGCTGGACGGGAACGAGAAGCTCTTCGCCACGCGCTACCGACTCGTGCTGCCGAGCGAGGAGCAGTTGCGGCTGGAATTGATTCGCGAGCAACGGCTGGTGGAGGAGCTCGAGGAGCGCAAAGACAACGCCGAAGGCCGGACGCCGGAGGTGCCGATCGCCAAAACGAAACGCAAACCCCAAAGAACCAAACCAATTCCATGAAACACCCCGCCATCCAACACTTAGCTCTCGTAACGGGCGTAGCGGGCCTCTGCGCACATTCCTCCATCACCGCCCAGGCCAGGGATGGCGACGCCATCTCGGCCGCCGAACAAGCAGACAAGAAGGCAGGAATCGCCGCTCCATCCATCGAGGAAACCAAATCCATCGCCGAGGAGGCGTTCATTTTCGGACTGCCCATCGTGATGAATTACGCGGTGATGTATGAGTTCGCGGTCAACCCGGATTCGCCGCAGTTCAAAGCCCCGTTCAACGAATTGATGAACGAGGCGAAAGTCTTCACCTACAAGGACACCGCCGTCGTCACGCCGAACAGCGACACGCCGTATTCGATGGTGTGGCTCGACCTCCGCGCCGAGCCGATGGTCATCACCGTCCCCGCCGTGCCGGAGGACCGCTACTACTCCGTCCAACTCTGCGACGGCAATACCTACAACTTCGGCTACATCGGCAGCCGCGCCACCGGCACCGAGCCGGGCAACTATCTCGTCACCGCCCCCGGTTGGGAGGGCGAACAACCCGAGGGCATCGCGAAGACGTTCACGTCCACGACGATGTTGTCGCTCGCCATCTTCCGCACCCAACTCTTCGACGCCGCCGACATGCCGAACGTCGAAAAAATCCAGTCCGGCTACAAGGTCGAGCCGCTCTCCACGTTCCTCGGCCAGCCCGCGCCGCCCGCCGCGCCGAAGATCGACTTCCCCGAGATCGACGACGAACTCGTGAAGACGAATTTTTTCGAATACCTCGACTTCGCCCTGCAATTCCATCCGCCCGCCGACGACGAAAAAGCCATCCGCGCCCAGCTCGCCCGCATCGGCATCGGCCCGGATAAGACCACCGACTTCGCCGACCTCACCGACGACCAAAAGAGCGCCATCGCCGAAGGAATGAAAGCCGCCGCCGCCAAAGTCGACCAGGCCGCCGCCGAAGTCGGCACCGACATCAATGGCTGGCGCGTCGCTGCGCTGGCGGGCGACCGCGCGCACTACGACGGCGACTGGATGCTGCGCGCCGTCGCCGCCAAGGCGGGCATTTACGGAAACGACCCCGTCGAGGCCACCTACCCGCTCACCCGCATCGACGCCGACGGCCAGCCGCTCGACGGCAGCCAGCACAACTACACGCTCACTTTTCCGAAAGGCGAACTCCCGCCGGTTCACTCGTTCTGGTCGGTCACGATGTATGACGGCAAAACCCAGCTCCTCATCGAGAACCCCATCGACCGCTACCTCGTCAACTCGCCGATGCTCCCCGGCATGAAGACGAACGACGACGGCTCGCTGACAATTTACATCCAAAAAGAAAACCCCGGCGCGGAGAAGGAGAGCAACTGGCTCCCCGCCCCCGACGGCCCGATTTACCTGGTCATGCGCCTCTACTGGCCGAAGACGGAAGACCCATCGATCCTGCCCGCCGGGAGCGGCAGTTGGAAGCCGCCGGGAATCGTGAAGGTGGCTCGATAGCTCCTTCGATCGTGACCGCCGAGAGGGCGCGATGCAGGCAGTCGGGGGGCGAGCCTCCCTGCCGTGACGGTTTCCGCAATCACGCCCGGCGTCCGTCCGCGAGAAAAATCTCGAACTCGCCGGGCTCCCGGTGTTTTGTCTGCGCCGAAATTTGACAACGAACTGGGTAGCTCTGATCTGGGGAGGGATGGCAGGGGGTTGCCTGATGCTCGCCCTGATTCACGGCGTGATCTGGTGCCGCAACCGGAACCGATGGGAGAGCTTCTGGCTCTCGATGGCCACCTTTGGCGTGATCGGCATCCTGGCCTGCGAACAGGTCACGATGTTCGCGGATTCCCCAGCAGTTTTCGAACGAGGCGTTTGGTGGGCACACCTGGATTTCCTCTTGGTCTTTCTGGGCGTCCTCGGTTTTGTCCACGCCTACTTTGGCACGGGAAGCCGCTGGCTCTTCGGCCTCGCGATCGGAACGCGGTTGCTCGCCATGATTGCGAACAGCACGACCGGAAGCAGCCTGCACTTCATCGCGATCCATCGATTGGAAAAGATCCCGTTCCTCGGTCAGCAGGTGTCGGTGGTCGCCGACTGGGAAGCGAATCCCTGGGTCATACTGGGCCAGATTTCCTCACTCCTCTGGCTCATCTATGTCGTGGACGCGAGCGTGCGCCTGTGGCGGAAGGGCACGCCGGAGGCCCGGCGGAGGGCCCTTGGCGTCGGCGGCCTGGTGATCTTCTTCATTCTTTTCGCCGTCGGCATCCCCGGGCTGGTGGCGGCAGGGCTCATCCATATACCGATGAACACGAGCGCGGCCTTCATCGGCATGATCCTGGTGATGAACTACGAACTGGGCGGCGACGTGCTGAGATCCGCGCGACTCTCCCAGGACCTGAAGTTGAGCCGCAGCCACATGGAGTTCGCGGAAGATGTTTCCGACCTGGACTTCTGGATCCTGGACATGGAGAGAAACGAAATCGTGGTCACCGCCAAGGGACGCGAGATCATGGGCCTCGCGGAGAGCGAGGAGTTGACCTTCGAGCGCTTCACCCAAGCGGTCTATCCCGCCGATCTCCCGCGGGTCCAGCAGGCGGTGCAGGCATCCTTTGTCAACGGGGGCGACTTCCACAGCGAGCACCGCGTGCAAGCCCATCCGGAGTCTCCCATCCGCTGGATGCTGGCCCGCGGCCAGGTCGATTTCTCTCCCGACGGGAGTCCGATGAGAATTCGCGGGGTGACCATCGAAGTCACGGAACGCAAGCAGACGGATGCCCGGATCGAGATTCAGAAACAGGAGCTCGCCCACCTATCCCGCGTGAACCAGTTGGGCGAACTGGCCGGGACCCTGGCCCACGAATTGAGCCAACCGCTCACCGCCATGCTCAACAACTCGCAGGTCGGGAGCCGCAGTCTCAAAGCCGGCACGCCGGACATGATCGAGATGGCCGCCATCCTCGACGACATCGCCGCGGATGCGAAGCGTGCCGGCGGGGTCATCCACGGCATGAAAGCCATGCTGAAAAAGGGCGGCCCCACCGAGATCGGCGATCTCGACCTGAACGGGGTCGTCCAGGAGGTACTGTCCCTGCTGAAGAGTGAAATCATCCACCGCAAACTGGAAGTCACGTTGGTCCCGGACTCCGACCTGCCCTCGATCCGCGCCAGCCGGGTCGAGATCCAACAGGTTCTCATCAACCTGATCGTCAACGGCCTGGACGCAGGCATCGCGAACCCGGAGGCAGATCATTTGGAAATCACCACCAGCCATCGGGACGGGTGGGTCACCCTCTCGGTGCGCGACTTCGGAACCGGCATCGCGGCCGCGGATCTGCCCCGCTTGTTCGATTCGTTTTTCTCCACCAAGCCGGACGGACTCGGCTTGGGCCTGGCGATCAGCCGCTCCATCACGGAGCGATTCGCCGGAGAACTGCTGGCGAGCAACCATCCGGAAGGCGGCGCCGAGTTCCGATTGCGACTGCCGGTGGCAAACGATTCACCGGACTCTTGTGTCGCCCCGGCCACATCGATCTAATCAAGGCTGTCTCGTGAATCGGATCCCTCCCTCAGTCTTCATTGTGGACGACGACGAATCCGTCCTTCGGAGTCTCGCGCGTTTGATGAAATTCGAAGGCTACGGGACCCGGACCTTCCTCTCCGCCGAGAGTTTCCTCGATTCCAAACCCTCCTTGCCACAACCGGGATGCCTGATTCTGGACCTGCAAATCCCCGGACTCAACGGACTGGGATTGCAACAGGAACTGGCCGTGGAACCCGCTTCGTATCCCGTCATCTTTCTCAGCGGGAACGGCGACACCCATTCCATCGTCCAGGCGATGAAACGGGGAGCGGTGAATTTTCTGCAAAAACCCTTCGACCATGACGAACTGCTGGCAGCCGTGAGCGAGGCACTGGACGAACACCGGCGGGTCATTCGCGAACGGGCAGCGACGGCCGAGGTCCGCCGAAAGGTCGAGACCCTCACCGACCGAGAACGCGACGTGATGGCCCAGGTCATCACCGGAAAACTCAACAAGCAGATCGCCGCGGAATTGGGCATTGCCGAGAAAACGGTGAAGATCCACCGCGGTCGGGTCATGGAAAAAATGGGCGTCCCGTCCGTGGCGGAACTCGTCCGGGCTTGCAATCAGGCTGACTTTCAGTCGGCGCTGAACTGATTGCTTTATACGCCGAAGGTCCTATTCCAAACTTTCTGCGGACGTGTGAGTCTCTCACCGTTCCATGTCCCCAGACCGTCACATTTTCGTCATCGACGACGACCCGAGCATCTGCCGCGCGCTCGGTCGGGTGTTGACGCAGGCCGGCCTGACTTGGGACGCCTACGAATCCGCGGATCAATTCTTCGCCTCCGCGGATCTGGATCGATCCGGCTGCGTCCTGGCCGACATGACGATGCTGGGCACCAGCGGTCTCGACATGAAGGACCGGCTCAACCAGTCGCGCCACACCCATCCGCTCATTTTCCTGACCGCCGAGGATGCCGATGAAATCCGCGCCGCCGCCCGCGCCGCCGGTGCCGTCGGTTTCTTCCGCAAGCCCGTCGATACCCAGGCCCTGCTGGACGCCATCGAGTGGGCGCTTCTACACCCCGCCAATGAGAGCTCCGGCTCCTCCCCCGAGCCGCATCCCGCGCACTCACCACCGACGCCATGAAATACGTCATCCCCAAGATTCGCCTTTCGTTGATGGCCGCCCTGACCCGGCGAAAGGACCAACGTGAACCCCTTCGCTCCCTTAACTCGCTGTACACCTTCGCGCTGTGCAGCCCGCGCATCGCCAGCGCATCAAATTTCACCGGAACAAACCGCAGAGAAACCAAACAAACCCAAACATACAAAAGCACAATGAAACTAAGATCAATCACTGGCGGCCTGTCGCTGCTCACCGCTTCGTCGGTGCTCTTAAGCCCCGTCGCTTCGGCACAGGACAAACCACCCATCGCCACCTACAACACGGACGTGTTCGACTACTGGCACCTCAACGGGGAGGCGTTGCAGAAATACCTGCCCCCCGTGGAAGGCGAGAGCGAGGCCGCGCTGAAAGACTACGCCTATTCGTTGGCCCTGCAGGCCGCCATCTGGGGCATCGCTCCCACGACCTTCTACGCCTGGCGTTACAATGATGCCTTGGGCCCCAAGGCTCATTCGGCTCCGGGAGACATCTGGAGGATGTCCGACATCTCCACTCCCGAGTTGTCCGAGAAAGCCGGCTACGTGACGCCGAACGTGAACACGGTTTATGGCTTTGGCTTCATGGATCTGGGATCTGAACCCGTCATCCTCACGGTGCCAAACTCCGAGGGTCGTTACTACATGGTCGAAATCCTTGACGCCTATACGAACGCCTTCGCTTATGCCGGCGGCGTCGCGACGGGCTACGACGGCGGCACGTTTGCGCTCATCGGTCCTGGCTGGAAGGGGACGCTGCCCGCGGGCATCCGGCGCATCGATTCGCCGACCCGCTGGGTCGTGCTCCAACCTCGGGTTCACATCAAGAACCCGGCCGATCTGCCGGGTGCCAAGACCGTGTTGAACGAAATCACCACCCAGCCGCTATCGAAGTATCTGGGCACCACCGCTCCCGCAGCAGTCGAATATGACTACCCGGTGCCGGATTTTGCCGACCCGAAGCTGCCCGTCAGCGCCAACAACTACAAGGACCCTCTCCAGTTCTGGGAGATCCTCTCCGACACCATCAACGAGAACCCGCCGCCGCAGGATCAGATCACCGCTTTGCTGCCGATGTTCGCACCGCTCGGCATTGAGTTGGGCAAGAAATGGGACCGCACCAAGGTGCATCCTGTCGTGCTCGCTGCCATGAAAGAAGCCGCGGCCAATGTCGGCATGAAGACGATGGTCGAGATTCCGCCAGGAAAGATCCGCGATGGTTGGGTCTGGATGTGGCCTTCCTGTGGCAACTTCCGCACCGACTACTTCACGCGCGCCCAAGTCGTGCGCTGGGGTCTCAGCGCCAATACCCTCGAAGAGGCGGTTTACATTGGTGCCTTGCTCGACGGCGAGAACAAGCCCCTCATGGGTGAAAACAACTACACCGTGACCATGGAGCCCCCGCCGTTCCTGGAGCCGGCTTTCTGGTCCGTCACGATGTATGACTACAACAACAACTACACGATCGTTAACCCCATCGACCGCTACTCGCTGGGCAGCGACGATCCGCTCAAGAAGAATGCGGACGGCACGGTGACGCTCTACTTCCAAAGCGAAAGCCCCGGTCCCGGACAAGGAGTCCAACTGGCTGCCGTCGCCTAAGAGCGGACGTTGGTATCTCAACCTTCGGGCCTATGCACCCGGACAGCGGACCATCGAGTCGGCCTTTAATTCCGACGTTTACGCTCCGGCTGGGATCGAACAGGTGAAGTAACCTTCGCTCGTGAAACGCGCGGGCCGTCTCCCACGAGGCGGCCCGCGAATTCACCAGCGAACGCGGGCATTTCTCCGCCACTCGATGACCATCACCAAGCCCAGTTTCATCGGAAACCAACGTGCACGAACAACTCCAGGCCATCATCACCGTGCTGTTGCTGGTCAACCCAGCGATCTGCGCGGCGATGTATTCGCGGGCGGTCGCCGGGCAGTCGCCAAGCGCCAAGCTGACCGCCGCGGCCCGGGCGGCTGGCGCGATCCTGGTCGTTCTCACGGTTGCGGCGCTGATCGGCACGCGATTGCTGGACGTTTTCGGAGTGTCGCTGGATGCCTTCATGGTGGCCGGTGGAGGGGTGCTGGCCTGGATGGGTTTCTCGATGCTCAGCGGTCGACCGTGTGGGGGGGATGCGAAAGCAGACGCGTCTCTCACGCCCCTGATCCTTTTCGCCGCGAGTCCCGGGACCATTACCGGCGTCATCACGCTCTCCGTCGCCCACCACCGGACGGAATTGCCGGTCACCTCGCTCGTCGCCATCGCCGTGGCGATCGGGATCACGTGGCTGACGATGGTGCTCGTCGCGCGTTTTGGAGGCAAACCGGGCGGCGGCGGGTTCCTCCGGGACACGCTCACGCGCTTCATGGGACTCATCGTCCTATCCATGGGCGTGCAATTCGCCCTCACCGGCATCCGCGCCTTTATGAAATGAAAATCGGCTCGCTCGTCCCTGCCCGGCGGCAGGAGGTCCGTGACTCGCGGTGCCTCCGGCGGTCCAACGAAATTCAATGGTAGCTGCCCCAATGCACACGGAGTCCGCCCCCTTCGCGATCGGCCTCTTCCTCGGCATGGTCCTGTTCCTCGAACTCGGTCGACGCATCGGACAGCGGATGCGTGCGGCGGACCCGGAGGGCGCGAACGTCGGCGTGGGCGCGGTGGATGGGGCGGTCTTCGCGTTATTCGGTTTGCTGATCGCGTTCACCTTTTCGGGCGCGGCATCGCGTTTCGACGACCGCCGCCAGTTGATCATCGACGAAGCCAACGCTATCGGCACTGCCTGGACCTATCTCGATCTCCTTCCGGTCGGCGAGCAACCCCCGATGCGTGATCTTTTCCGGGAATACACCGATACGCGAATCGCCACATTCGAGAAGCTGCCGGACATCCCCGCCGCCGAAGCGGAACTCGCGAGATCACTTGCCTTGCAGGACGAGATCTGGACGCGGGCCATCGCTCTTTGCGAGGCGAAGAAGGATACCGCCACGACCAACCTGGTGCTGGGTTCCTTGAACGAAATGAACAACATCACCACCACGCGGACCGCCGCCACCCGGATCCATCCGCCGCCAACCATTTTCGCTTTGCTCTTCGCGCTCGCATTGTGCAGCGCGCTTCTCGCGGGATACGGAATGGCCGGAGCCAGGGCGCGAAGTTGGACGCACATCGTCGGCTTTGCCGCCGTGATCGCGCTCAGCGTCTACGTCATTCGGGACATCGAATATCCGCGGCTCGGATTCATCCGCGTGTCCAACACGGACCAGGTGATGAAGGATCTCCGGGGCGGCATGAACTGATTGCGAAATTTGTTCCCGCGAAGAGACAAACCAAACGGCAAACCCAAACAGCCCATGAAACCAAGACTCGGCACCCTGATCCTGCTGGCACTCTCGCTCGCCAGCTTGGCCACCGCTCAGGCTCAGGATCCGCTTCCCGCGTGGAACGATCGACCGACCCAACACGCCACCGTGGATTTCGTCGCCGAAACCACCACGGCTGATTCGCCGGAGGAGCGCATCGCGACGTTCGATCGCGTGCCGACATCGACCAAAAACCCAAACCAAAATCAGTGAAAATCCCATCCCTTCTACTTGCCCTGCTAGCCGTCAACTTCGTTGGCCTCGCCACCACGACACAGGCCGCGACGGGCACCGAGAAATCTTTCACCACCCCGGTGGACTCAGGCTCTGCGCCCAAGGATAGCGCCGAGGAACTCGCCAAAATCGCGCAGAATCCGGTCGGCAATCTGATCAGTTTACCCCTCCAGTGGAACCTGGGGTTTGGTGCCGAGCCGACCGGGACGTATCAGAGCACGCTCAATATCCAGCCGGTGATCCCGTTCACGCTCAACGAGGATTGGAACCTCATCACGCGCACGATTCTCCCCATCCAAAGCTTTCCAACCGCCGGCACGAACCACGTCGCGGGCCTCGGGGACACGACTTTCACTGCGTTCCTCTCCCCCGGAAAACCCGGGAAATTCATCTGGGGCGTCGGCCCCGCGTTTCTCTTTCCGACCGCCAGCAGCCCGGAGCTTGGCGCCGGGAAATGGGGGATCGGTCCCTCATTGGTCGGCCTCTACATGGGCAAGCACATCGTGGCCGGTGGACTCGTGAGCAACATCTGGTCCTACGCCGGATGGGGCGACAAGGAGGTGGACCTGATGACCTTCCAGCCGTTCTTTAACTACAATTTCAAACACGGTTGGTATCTCACGACCTCGCCGATCCTGACGGCGAACTGGGCGGCGGACTCCTCCCGCGATGTCTGGACCGTGCCCGTCGGCGGCGGCTTCGGCAAACTCATCCACCTCGCGAAACTCCCCGTCAACCTCTCCGCCCAGGCGTTTTACAATGTCGCCACCCCGGAATACGGGGCCGACTGGTCGATTCGCTTGCAATGCCAGCTCTTGTTCCCGAAGTAGGGACCGGAATGGAGTCTAAGCTCCAACTCGACGAACCCTACTCCCCTCAATAAAGAATCTCATTCTCTGAACCAACAAACTCCCATGAAAACCTCCGTCCCCATCGCTCTCCTCGCCGCGCTTCTCGTCACCGGGTGCGCCACGTCCCCGGAAACTGGAAGCTCGGACCTCGAAAAAGCCGACCTTCTGTTCGTGCAGAACGCGAAGAGCGTCCGCTTTGCCGACGGCACGATGACGCTCCGCGGAGTCTCCGACTCGACCATCGCGTTCAGCGATCGGCCCGAGCGGCTCGCCGGCTCGATGCCCACCCGCGATCTCGTGCCGATGTGGAGCGAGGGGGCCAACAGCTTCCTGAAGGACCCGCCGAACGCCATCCTCTCCGTGCTGGACGGCGACACCGTCTCCAGCGTCGTCGTCGTTCTCCGCAACCCCCGGCTTGTCGGTAGCAATCTGACCTACGACATTCAGTTCCTCGAAGGAGCCCCGATCGCCAGTAACGGCGCGGCCTCGTTGTTCATCGACATCATCGGTATGCCGCTCACCCCGATCTCCTACGCTGGAGCCGCCCGTCGCGGCTACCGCCGCGGATACGCGCGGGGAGCCTACTCCTGCGGTCGCTACGGCCCGAGCGTGGTGCATTACGGATCCGGATCCGTCAGCGGTCCGCGCGGTTCGGCCTCGTGGAACAACGGTTCCGGCAGCGCGTCCGGCTGGCGGGGGAATTCCGTTTCCTGGCGGCGCTAAGACATTTCCAGCATCGCCATGATCCCACGAATTGCCGCCATTCTCTCGCTCACCGCTTCGGGTCTCCTGGCGGCACCCTCGACCACTGATTCCAAACGGAGTTTCGACGAGGACCCGTTCCCGGACAAAACAGTCGCGGTGATTCCCTCGCAGGAGTCGCCGTGGTCGTTCTCGATTCAACCCTACGGCTGGCTGCCTTCGCTCGCGGGCGACGTCGGAATTGGCAGGCTTCCCACGAGCCACATCGACTACAGCGCCAAGGACCTCCTTTCCAATCTCCGCTGGGGAGCCTTCCTCAAGGCGGAAGCCCGTTACGGCCGCTGGGGCCTTCTCGGCGACGGATTCTTCGTCGACATCCAGGCCGACGGAGAGCTCGATGGCAATCTCTACCGCTCCGCCGAGGTCGGCGTTCAGCAAGGTCTGGCCCAGCTCGCGCTCGCCTACCGCGTGTTTGAAGACCGTCGTGGCTTCGTCGACCTCTACGTCGGTGCCCGCTACAACTACCTCGGTCTGAGCGTTAGCGCCGATCAGGATCCCGGCGGGATTCAGCGGATCGGCGACGACACCGCAGCCCGCATCACGGACCGTCTCACCGTGGCTGCCAAAGACCGGGTGGATCGCGAAGCCGGACTAGTCGCCGCCACGGCGCGCGCCAGCGTGAGTGCGGCCCGCGAGTCCGCGGCGTCCCGGCTCGACACCGTTCAGCGCGAGATTCAGGCCGCGATCCGGCGGGGACAGAATGTCGACATCGACCGACTCCAAACGCTCCAAACCCAACTCACCGAGCAACTCGATCAGGGGATTGCCTCCGATGTCGCCCGGTTCGACGACGTTCGTCGCAACGTCGACGAAGCCGTCCGCCGCGACGCGACGGTGCGAGTGGTCGAGCGCTGGGCTGAAGTTCCCCGCGAAGTGCGCCGCCTCACCGAACGCCGGGCCTTGGAACGCGTCTTCGAGCCGGTGCGCCGCGAGTTCCGCGATCTGGTCAAAGCACGAGTCCGACAACAGGTTGCCACCGCCCGAACCGAGGTCGCGCGCAGCCTCGCCGATCAGGCCGTCGCGCTCGGTCAGCAGCGCGTCGACGCGGCGGAAAAACTCCTTGAACGCACGCTCAAACAAGCCGGTCGCCAGGAGCGGAAAGCCGCGCGCCAACTCGTCGATACCTCCCGCCGACAACTCACCGCCGCGCAGTCCCGTCGCAGCGACGTGGATCGCTCCATCGATCCCGACAAACTCGAGGCTGACGTCGAAAAGGCGGAAGAAGAACTCGCCGACGCCATCGCCAAAAAGCTCGAGGACGAACTTCCCGAAGACACGGCCGGCAATCGCTGGTGGGTCGACCCCATCGTCGGCGTGCGAGCGCAACTCAATCTCACCCGATGGCTCTACGTCGCCACTCAATGCGACGTGGGCGGCTTCGGCGCGGGGTCCGACATTGCCTGGAATCTCAACGGCACGGTCGGCGTCAACTGGAGCCGCAGCTTCTTCACCGAACTCGGCTACCGCTACTACTACGTCGATTACTCCGATTCCGGTGTCATCTACCAGGTCGCCGAGTCCGGCATTTTCCTCGGAGCGGGCATCAAGTTTTGAGTCGCCAGCGTCTCCGGATGGTGACGGAGTCCAGCGAGGTCTCAGAGGTGTCAAAATGAGTGATCTGACCCAAGATCCAAAATCTGACCACTAAATCAGCGATAGCGGAAAAGTTTATTTCCAGCCGACAAACGTCCGATTCCCAAGCGTGACGGCGGACGAAAGCTGAACGCGAGGCGGTCACGTTTTGAGATAGTCCTCGCTATCGCGAGGTTCTGCCCGACGGTTGGGGCAGAACTTTTTATCTTCCCTTTCTTTGTGTCTTGAACACAACCCCGCCGATTCCGGCGGTGGCGCATGGCTGGGGCCCACCGAGGAGCCACCCATGAAAAACCGACCTCTCTCATTCTCCCTCGCCGCTCTCGTCCTCGGACAGAGTTCGTTCAACGCCACCGCGACGCCGGCGTCGGCCTCTTCGCAAAATCAGCCGCTCGGCGTGGCGGTGGACCTGACCACGGGCAAGGTCTTCGTCGCAGACTTCGGCAATCACCGCGTGCTCGCCTTCGCCTCCGCCTCGACGCTGGCCCTGAACGCGAACGCTATCCGCGTGATCGGCCAGCCGAACTTCAATTCGAAAACGAATACGACGGCCAGCACCGGCCTGTTCAACCCCCTCGGCGTCTTCGTCAGCGCGGCGAACACCCTCTTCATCGCGGATTCGTTCAACAATCGCGTCCTCGGCTACCGGTCCATCTCGGCCACCGCCAGCAACGCCACTGCGGCGAACCTCGTGATCGGGCAGGCGGCATTCGGCTCGGGCGGCGACGGCAACGCCGCCTCGCAAATGTTCACCCCAAGCTCGATCTTCGTGGATGCCGATGACCGCCTCTGGGTCACCGACCGGGACAACCGTCGCGTGCTTCGATTCAACAACGTCGGCAGCTTACCCGCGGCAAACGCCCCGGCAAACGGCGTGCTCGGTCAGCCGGGCTTCCAGCCGGCCCGTGGAACCGACTCGTGGAGGTTCCGAACGGATCGGCTGAAAACGGGGAAGCCCAATAAATTCATCATTAAGGCCATCGGCACGAACGGCCTCTCCTCGAAGCGCTTGAAGCTCAAGGTGCGGGTCGAAACTCCTGCTCCCGAGCTTTGAGCAGCCGCCTCCGGCGCGACTAGACCTCTCAACCAAATACCGACCACCAATTAATCTTATGAAAACCCATTCCAACTTCACGATCCTCGCCACGCTCGGCTTCCTCGCACTGGCCCCTCCCGCCCTCACCGCCGCGACGCTCCAGCTGGCCAGCCCGCAGACCAACGGCTTTTTCGGCTCCTCGGTCAGCCAATCGGGCGACATCGGCCTCGTCGGAGCGTGGCCGCTTGGCACCTTCGGCAGGGGCGGCATCTTTCGAAGCGTGAACACGGCCACCGGCACGGTGACGCCGGAGCTCACGCTCCTTCCCCCCAACTTCACGCCGGACGGCGGGTTTGGCCGCGCGGTCGCCCTCTCCGACACCACCGCCATCGTCTCGGAGTATACCGAAAACAACGCCCGCGGAGTGATCTACCTCTACCGCAATCTCGGCTCGGGCTCGGGCTCGTCGCCCCAAGTCGCGACCTTCGTCGCCAGCGACGCGGCGGACGGGGATTCTCTGGGCTCGGACGTCAGCCTGAGCGCGAGCATCGGCGTGGCCGGCGCGAGCGACGCGGCCCCCAAAGGCGCGGCCTACGTCTTCCGCGATCTCGACGCCGCCTCCAGCCCGAACATCGTCCAGAACCTCAAGCTCATCCCCAACGATGCGGCCCTGGCCAGCGGCTTTGGCAACGCGGTGAGCCTATCCGGTACGACCGCCGTCGTCGGCGGTGACGGGGCGGCCTACGTCTTCCGCGACCTCGGAGGTAACGCCTCCGGCACGGTCTCACAGAACGCCATCCTCAGCTCCACCGATGCCGCGAGCAACACGTTCGGTTGCGACGTGAGCCTATCCGCAGGCCTTGTCCTCGTCGGAAACTTTCTCGGAAATGGCGGCTCCGGTGCGGTCTACGTTTACCGCAACGTGAACACCGCGAACTCCACCATCACGCAGGATACCAGGCTCACCGTCGGCTTCGGTGCTGTCGACGATCGCTTCGGCAACTCCGTGAGCGTGGCCGGCGTGACCGGCCTCGTCGGGGCGCCCGGCGTCTCGGGCTTTCGCGGCGCCGCCTACCTCTTCTTCGATCTCAAAAACGCCGGCGGGAACGTCACCCCGGACGTGACGATCACCCCCTCCGTCGCTGCGGCCAACGACTCCTTCGGCCATTCCGTGAGCCTGAGCAGCGGGAATTTTCTGATCGGGGCGCATCGGGTCAGCATCGGCGCCACCACCAACGCGGGCAAGGTCTACAGCGGCAGCGTGCGCTCCATCACCACGCTCGACACCGGCAGCACGAGCGAGACGATCGACGGAATCAGCTTCGACTTGAAGGGGGACTGGATTATCGGCGACTCGACCGATTTCAACTCCATCACGCTCACGAGCGGCGACACGGCCGCGGTCGCCAACGGCTTGAACAACGCCGTTCACGTCGGCAAAAACGCCGGCTCGGACCACAACCAGCTCACCATCGAGGGTATTCTCTTCGCGAACCAAGTCTTCATCGGTTCGCCCGGCGGCAACACCGGCAATGAGCTGCGCATCGAAAACGCCGTCACCTTCGTCACGTCGCGCACGCACCTCGCCCCCGGCGACAACCAGCTCGTCCTCTCGGGCAACCACGCGCCCTACTCCGCGCTCTCGACCTACTTGAAGCTGAACGAAGACGGGAACTTCTTCCTGCGCGTCTGGAATGGCAGCGCCTGGATCGACGTGACCACCGCGACCTCCCATCTCGTCACGGTCACCTACGACGCCGGCAGCAACTTCACCACGGTCAAGGCCTTCACCGCCAACCCAACGCCCACAGCCACACCGACCCCGGCGCACATCGTCGACGCGACCCGCCCGAATCTGCGAATTCGCGGCCGCAAGACGATCGAGACATTGCGCAAGCGGGTCGTCATCCGCGGTCGGGTGCGCGATGACTCCTCCGGCGTCCGCAAGATCAAAGTGAATGGGGCCTCCGTCGCCAAGTTGAAGGTCAAAAATAACGGAAGGTTCAAGGTCGTCCTGCGCGTTCGACAAGATCGTGGCCGCGTCGTCGTCAGACTACGAGCAATCGACAACGCGGGCAACCGCTCGAAAGTCTCACGTTTCCGCATCGTCCGTCGATAGCACCCAAGAGTCATTCCAAACCCCGAAACGCTCAAACCCAGCATCGCATGATCTCACGAATTGCCGCCTACCTTCCCTCGCGGGCGACATCGGAATTGGCAGGCTTCCCACGAGTCACGTCGATTACAGTGCCCGCGACCTTCTTTCCAATCTGCGCTGGGGGGGCTTCCTCAAGGTCGAAGCTCGTTACGGACGCTGGGGCCTTCTCGGCGACGGATTCTTCGTCGACATCCAGTCCGACGGGGAGCTCGATGGCAATCTCTACCGCTCCGCTGACGTCGCGGCGAGACGGCGGACATCGAGCGCCGCAGGATGGACCGCGTCTTCGGGCCGGTTCGTCAGGAATTCCGTGGCCTTGTCGAGGCGCAGGTCCGTCAGCAGGTCGCGCTCGTCCGTCAGGAAACCGCCCTCCGCCTCGCCGATCAAGTCGTCGAACTCAGCCGCCAACGCGTTGACGCCGCCGAGAACTTACTCGACCGCACCCTCGAGCAAGCCGCCCGGAAAGAACGCCAGGCAGCCCGCCAACTCGTGGATTCCTCCCGCGCCCAGCTCGCCGACGCCATCGCCGACAAACTCGAGGACGAACTGCCCACCGACGTGGCGGGTGATCGCTGGTGGGTCGATCCCATCGTCGGCGTCCGGGCCCAGCTCAACCTCACCTGCTGGCTTACCTCGGCCCCCAGTGCGACGTCGGCGGCTTTGGAGCGGGTTCGGACATCGCGTGGAATCTCAATGGCACCATCGGCGTGAATTGTAGCCGCAGCTTCTTCACCGAACTCGGCTACCGCTACTACTACGTCGATTATTCGGATTCCGGAGTCATCTACCAAGTTGCCGAATCCGGCATCTTCCTCGGTGCCGGGATCAAGTTGTGACGTTGTGGGCAGACGTCAGTGGCCGTCGGAGAAGATGTAATTCATCCAGGACTTCATGCGGAGGAGGACCTTGCGCATGACGGCGAGGTGATGCATGTGGTCGGTGTAGATGGCGACGTTACCGTTGCTACCGGGGACGATTTGGTATTCCGAGAGATCGTCGGTGATGTCGATCTGGACGATGATCCGACCATTCCCCTGAATGGTTTCCGGGGCAATGAGGTTGCCGCTCGGTTGAAGCTGACCCTGGGGGATGTAGGCTCCGACGGCGACGACCTTGGCCTTGAAAAATCGACCGGGAACGGCGGGTAGAATGACTTCCGCTTCCGAACCCTCTTCGATTCGCTGGGCGCTGTTCTGCAGGAAGGCCGCCGCGAAAGTCGGCCTCTCGTCCGGCATGAAGATCATGACCGGACGAAGGGGAAGACTCGCGGCTCGCATGCCCGGACGGAGAAACATCTGGAGAATGACGCCGTCGGTTGGCGCGCGGACGGTCGCTGAGTCGAGATTGAACTGCGCATTGTCCAGCTCGGCCTGGAGTCGGGCGACTTCGGTGTTGACGCCCTGGATGGCGGATTCGGCGTCGAGTTTAGCCCGATTTGCTTCGGCGGCGGCACTTTCGGCCGAACCTTTCGCTGCAAGATACGCGTTCTTGCTCTTCTCGAAGTCGGCCTGCGAGATGGCGCCGCTGTTCACGAGTTTTTGTGATCGATCAAAGACGTCCTTGGCGGCGGCTTCGTTGGCCCGGGTGGATTCCAGATTTTTTGCGGCAACCTCGGCACTCGCTTTGAGCTGTTCGGACCCCTGACGGGCGTCGGCGAGCTGGGCCGCAACCGCCCTCCGGGCATTTTCGAAGGGAGCGGGATCGAGTTGGAAAAGGACTTCGCCGGCCTTGACGCGGGCACCCGTTTTGACCGGAACGTCGATGACGGTTCCGCTGACGTTGGGCACGATTGGGGTGGTGGTGAAATAGAACC
Organism: uncultured Verrucomicrobiae bacterium; assembly: GCA_963740185.1. Taxonomy (GTDB): domain Bacteria; phylum Verrucomicrobiota; class Verrucomicrobiia; order Chthoniobacterales; family JAATET01; genus CAVVKW01. The sequence continues at coordinate 290,675 of CAVUDH010000016.1, read as the reverse complement.
GAGCTTCGGTGGTGAAGGGATGGTTGTAGTTCATCCCCAACAGGAGGGTGGCGAGCAGGGCGGCACCGCCGAGGGCGGCGGTGAGCAGGGTGAACCCGTTGACCGGAATCTTGAAGATCCGGAAGACCGCGTAGGCAACGGCGGCGTAGGTGAGAATGAGCAGGAGATCCATGGTCGAGCGGGGTCAGGCGGTCGGCGGAGGGTTGGACGGTCGGGACTCGAGGGCAGCGAGACGTTTTTCCAGAGCCACGATCTTGTCGTCTTCGCGGGTCAGGTCATCGGCGGTCACCGCATGGCCGCTGTAGCCGTGTTTCGGGTGGTAGGCGGTCGCCCAGATCCAGAGGAAAGGCCAGATGGCGTGGAGGGTGAAGAGGCTGACCCACCCCGCAGCGTGGATGGCTTCGGCGTGGGGGTGATTTCGCTTCTGGGCGATGTGATAAGGAATGTCGTGAATCGCGATCATCCCGTAGGCGAGCGTCAGGATGACGAAAATAATGATCGCGAGAGCGAAGTAGCTGAGGGCGTCCATTGGGGTGACTTTCAGGGGGGGAAGGGCGGAAGTCGAGCCGGGTCTGAAGTTGGTGCTAGCGCTTCAGCAGTTTCCGAGCGGCGCGCTCGCCGGAGTCCATCGAGGCTTCGATGCTGGAGGAGCGGACCTGGTCGCCGGCGAGAACGACGTGGGGAGGAGTGGGGGGATTCGGCAGGTGGGCGGCGAAGCCGGGGGGCTGGACGGGCTGGGCGTAGGGGACGTGAACGACGTGGAGGAGCGAGAGAGCACCGCGGGCTTCGGTGAAGATCGTTTCAATCTCGGAGCGGGCGGCGGTGGCGAGGGAGGCGTCGTCGAGCCCACGGGGGTCGAGGACGGTGGCGCTGACGAGGTGCTCGCCGTCGGGGGCGAGGGAGGGCGCGACGTTGGTGAGCTGGACGAGGTGACGAACGAGGCGGTCGGGTCCGGCCGGGAGGACGAGGAGAGCGCCAGTGTAGAGTGGTCGGGTGGAGCGGAAGTAGAGCGTGGTGACGGCGCGGGCCGGACGGGCCTCGGTGGGGGAAAGGCCGAGAATCTGCCGCGTCGAGGGTTCGTCCGTGGCGAGGACGATGGCGTCGGCGGGAATGGACTCGCCTTCCGTCGTGACCACGCCATGGGCCTCGATGCGGTCGATGCAGGTGTCGAAGCGGAGTCGCCTGGTCGGGAGGTCGTCGGCGAGTTGCCGGGGGATCTCGCCGATGCCGCGGGCGGGAATGAGCGCGCGACCGGTGGCGAATTTTTTCAGGTAGTAACAGAAAAGTCCGGCGCTGGTCTCGAGAGCGTTATCGAGAAAGACGCCGCCGAAGAAGGGTTGGACGAACCGGCGAAGGAACGCGTCCGAGAACCCGAGACGGACGAGGAGTTCGCGGGTGGTGACGTCGGTGGCGGTGGCGCAGCGGGCGAGAAGCGCGGGGTCGGAGTGGACGCAGGAGCTGGCGAGTAGCCCCAGGAGATGCGCTTTGTCGGAGAACGGAAACGCGGGGTCGAGCGCGGCGGAGAGAGCACCCTCGGGATGGCGGAGCGGATGGAGAACGCGGAAAAAATCGCCCGAGTCCTCGAGCAGGGCACCGGATTGGAAGTAGCGTGGGCGGAGTCCGGGAATGTCGAGTAGACGACGGGCGGTGGGGTAGGAGTCGAGCAGGACCTGAAAGCCGCGGTCGAGGCGGAAGCCGTCGATTTCATCGGTGCGAACGCGTCCGCCGGGAGCGTCGCTGGATTCCACGAGCAGGAAATCCTCTCCGGCGGCTTGCAGCTGGCGGGCGCAGACGAGACCGGCCAATCCGGCTCCAACGATGACGATCATGCGGGAACGGTATTGAGTCGGACGCGAGGGGCAAGCAGGAACGGAATGGAACGTGGTTCCCGGGGGTGGCTCGGAACTGGTTTGGAGGGTCACCACTTGACACGCCCGCCGGAGTTGCCTATCCAGCATCCCAAGCGCGCAATAATTGATGAAAAACTACTTACACAGCGGGGTGGCCCTTTTGGCCGTGGGATCGATTGGATTCTCGGGATGTTCGAATTTGACTCCGGGCGAAAACGCCGCCTTCGCGGGCGGGATCGTGGGGTTGGCCGTGGGGATTCCGCTGGCGGCTGCGGGGGTTGATTCGCGGATTGCGGTCCCGGTCACGATTGGCGCGGCGGCCCTGGCCGCCGGGGGTGCCTACCTTTACGCGAAGCATCAAGCCGACGAGGAGCAGCGGAAAATTGCGGAAGCGCGGGCGCGGCTTTATCTCGCGGAGCGCGAGGAGCGCCAGCGGAAGGACGAAGCGGAGGCGGCTCGGCGCACGGCTGCTGCGTCGTCATCGTCGAAAAAGAAATCAGCCCCGAAGAAGGAGGCGCGATACATCGCGGTCGAGACCGAAAAGCGCGAGGGCTACGAGGGTAGCTCGGCGGTGATGGTCTACGACACGGAGTCGAAACGGCTGGTGGGGAACAACGTTTACGACGTGAAGAAATCAAAGGTTGGCAGCACGGCAAAATACGATTCGGTCAACGCTGAATACGTCGGCACGGGAACCTGAGTTATTTTCGATTTTCGATTTTTGATTTTCGATTGGTTGTCCGAACAACTTTTCGCGTGAGGAAGCCGAGCGGGGCGGGGTAGCGTCGGAGGATTCCAAGTAGGTGGGAGGTCAGCCTGGGGTGAAGGCTGGCTTGGCGGGCGAGTTGGTTGACCCAGAGGCGGCCACGGACCATTGCAGCTTGGGAGCGGGTGTAGGCCAGCGCGGCAGCGATCGGGTCCGGGTGTTCGAGTAGGGCGGAGGCGGCGAGTTCACCCGAGCGCATGGCGTAGGTGATGCCTTCTCCGGTGAAGGGCTCGACGACTCGGGCGGCGTCGCCGAGGAGGAAGAGCCCGTCGGCGGCGAGTGGAGCGGAGACGGCCCGGGTGAGGGGCGTGATGCTGCGCCAGTCGGTGTTGGGGGGGAGGTCGAAGGCGCTCTGGGCGTGCGTGCGCAGGGCGGCGAGCCGAGGGGTGCGGGCGACGAGGCAAATGTTCATTTGCGCTTCGTCGATCCGGGCGAGGCCGCCGTAGCCGTCGGCGTGGAAGATCATGCGGATGGTATTGCCGAGATCGGACGCGAGTGGGGCGTGGGTCTGGATCGCGACGCGGTCGTGGCGGGCGCGACCGAGGCGACCGGTCTGCCGGGCAACGGTGGAATTGCGTCCGTCGGCGGCGAGGACGATTGGGACGGTGAAGGTGCCGGCGCTGGTGGCGAGGGTCCACTGGTCGGCGGTGCGCTCGATGCGGGTGAGGGTGACACCGTCGCGGAAAGTTGCTCCGAGTTCGATTGCTCGGGTGATGAGAAGTTGATCGAGGTCGCGGCGGGCGATCATGAGTTCGCCGTGGGAGTCCGCCGTCGCGGGAATGTGGATCCGCTGACCGCCGGAACCGAGGAATTCCACGGCATCGGCCCGGGCGTGGGGGAGGGCGAGGATGCGCTCGTGGAGATCGAGCCGCTGGAGAATCGGCCAAGCGAGGGGATTCAGGCAATCCCCGCAGACTTTGTGCCGGGGAAAACGGGACTTTTCGAGGACCAGGACCTGAAGGCCGGCGGCAGCGAGGTGGGCGGCGGCGATGGAGCCAGCGGGGCCGGCACCGACGATGAGGATATCGTGGGACAATGCTTTGGAGGCAGTTTGAACAGAAGGAAACGAAAGCAACGAAGAGAGATGCGATGCGGATGCCCTGGGAACAGAAGGTCGCAAAGGTCGCGAAGGTCGCAGGGGTTGAAGTCGTAATGCTGGCGCTAGACGAAGGCTTCCGCGATCTCGTCGGCGAGGAGGCGGCCGGGCCGGGTGAGACGGTAATTTTCCGCGACGGACTCGAGGTAGCCGGCGGATTGGAGGCGGGCGACTTCGTCGGGCCAGTGGGCAAGTTCCGTCGCCGGGATGCCGGTCGAGGTGCGGAGCGAGAAGGCGATGCGTTCGGCGGTGCGGGTGGTGGGATCGACGGGCTCACGGAAGTCGGCCGGGTCGAGGTCGGCGTCGACTTTTGCCACGTAGTCTTCGGTGGAACTGACGTTCTTCCAGCGCTGGTCGCCGACGGTGGAGAAGGCGCTGGGGCCGAGCCCGACGTAGTCGGCGGCCTGCCAGTAGGCGAGATTGTGGAGGCATTCGCGCCCGGGGCGGGCGTGGTTCGAAATTTCGTATTGGTCGTATCCAGCGGCTCCGAGTCGCTCCATGGTGATTTCGAAGAGATCGGCGTCGAGTTCGTTGTCGGGGACGACTTCGCCGCGCTGGAGACGGAGGAAGAATTCGGTGTCTTCTTCGTAGGTGAGGCAGTAGGCGGAGATGTGCTCGGGGGCGAGGCCGGCGGTGCGATCAAGCGAAGCGGTCCACTGATCGCGAGTCTGGCCGGGGATTCCGAAGATGAGGTCGAGATTGAGGTTGGTGAACCCGGCCTCGCGGAGGATGTGGTAGGAGCGTTCGGCCTGGGCGGCGTCGTGAACGCGACCGAGGACGTGGAGGAGTTGCTCGTCCCAGGATTGAACGCCCATGCTGATGCGGTTCACGCCGAGATCACGGAGCGCGCGGGCCTTCTCGAGCGAGACGGTGGCGGGATTCATTTCGAGAGTCCACTCGGTGACAGCGGAGAGGTCGAGTCGTTCGCGGAGGCCGGTGAGGAGGAAGTCGAGTTGGCTGGTCGAAAGGGCGCTGGGCGTGCCGCCGCCGAAGAAGATGGTGCGGGGACGGAGAGTGGTGGAGTATTTTTCCGCCTCGCGGAGGACGGCGTCGAGAAAGGCTCGGGTACGATTGCGGTCGCTGGCTTCCTTGTAGAAGCTGCAATACGGACAAACCTTCGGGCAGAAAGGAATGTGGACGTAGAGGTGGGGAGTGGGTGACACCGGAGTCGGATGGTTTTCGGAGGAGACCACGGGTGCGGGGAGCGGGGTGAGTCGTGAGGGGTGAAATGTGGATTCGACGGTTGGCCGGTATGGGGGACGCGCGGGGTGGTCGCCGGATTTTGGGTGGTATCGAAAGCGGTGCAGAGCACCGCACTCCAAGAAATATTAGCGGGCGTGGTCGTTCATGACGTCATCGAAATCGCGGACGGAGCCATCGGGAAAGATCATGAGCGCGCCGTGGCCGTGAATGTTGGCGTTCTCGGTTAGCCAAGGCATGTTCGACCACTTGTAGGGCGTGCTTGGTGCTTGGTCGAACGGCATTGGAGTATAGTGGACCTTGAGAGGCTCCCCGTCGGCGGTAATGTTACCAAGTCTGGTGAGGCCGGGGCATTTCCAAGCGGAAGCCGGAACATCGTAGGGCTCAAGGGTACGAATCCACCAGTTGGCATATTCTTTTTCCTTCCCTCGGGGGAAAGAGGGTTGCTTGGGCCAGTGACCGACGTCTTTGACGTAGCTGTCGAGCCCGATGTAGAGCGCTCGTAGATTGGCGGTGCAGCGAGCTCGATCGCCGACGCCGTGCATGCGGCTGACGACGCTGACGAGAAGGGTGCCGACGATGATCAGGATACCCAGAACGGCAAGAAGCTCCACGAGGGTGAGTCCCCGGGAGCTTCTGTCGTGATGAGAGTGAATGACTGTGCGGTGGTCGATCAGATGATCACCTGGTCGGAAGTTGGCTCCCTACTACTGGCTGGTCGTCGTGTCCGTGAAGGAGCCCTGCGCGAGAGTGCTGTTGCGGACTCCCTGGAAGGTGAACTCAACCGGGATGTTGTTGGGATCCGGCGCGATCGACCCGCCGGGGATCACGAATTGGGTGACGGAGGTGAGCTCGCCATCGCTGAAAAACACATCGGTATCGTCGTTGACAACTACGAGCGTGTTGGTCTCGGCGGGAGCACTGGTGATCTGACCGTCACCGTTGAAGGCGGAGAGGCGATCTTCCAAGTCGAGGCTGCCTTCGAACTCGCCGTTGGCTCGATTGCCACGAACAATCAACACGAGGGGAAGCTCGGTGGCTCCGGTGTCGTTGGTCGGGACTTGGAAGTCCTGGCCGCCGAGGACGCCAGCGAGGTCCTTGCCGGTGATCGAAGCAGTGACGTTGCCGGTTACCACGTTACCGTTGACGAAAAACGCGTAGGTATTCGAACTCGGGATCTGTGACTGGACGCCGTTTTGGTAGGCGAAGCGGATGACGCCGGTGAGGTTCTCACCCCGGGCCGTAGCCTGGTAGCTCCCGTCGATGCCGCTGCTGAGCGGGGACAGGTTGTTGAATGGTCCCGGGCCGCCGAAGGATCCGGCTTGGGAGTTGGCGGCGGTGCCCAGAGTGGCCAGGGCGGCGAGCGTGCAAAGGGTGGGGAGCTTCATATGGATGTGCAATTGAGATTTCATTTTGGATCGATCAGGTCAAGCGCTTTCTGACTGGATGGGCGGTGTGTTTTTTCCCATTGACCGGGAGGGTCGAGCGCAGAACGGTCGCGGAACCACCCACCGGCCTGATTTGGGAATCAGTCATGGTAGCGGGGACGAGAAAAATGGATCCGGTGCTGAAGACTTGATCTCCGCAGGCGGCGTCTCCGCCGACAACGGCAAATATCGCGAACATTTCGCCGTCGAGGGCATCGCGGGGGGAGCCAAGCTGCCAACGTTCGATGACGAAATGCTCACAGACGGCGACGATGTCGTTACTGGAGTCGCTCAGCTGGGGTTCGAAGTCGTCGAAGTCGATGGAGGCGAGGGATTCGGCGATGTGGAGTTGGCGCGGCTTGCTGTCGAGGCCGGTGCGATTCCAGTCGAAGACGCGGTAGGTGGTGTCGCTATTCTGCTGAATTTCGACGATGAGACAGCCTTCGCCGATGGCGTGGAGTCGGCCACTGGGGATGAAAATACTGTCGCCTGAACTGACGGATTGGCGGGCAATGACCTCCTCGACGGTGCCGTTGGCGATGGCGGCCTCGAGGTCGGCGCGGGAGGTTCCGTTTTTCAGTCCCGCGTAGATGGACGCTCCGGGGAGGCAATCGAGAAAATACCAGGCCTCGGTCTTGGGTTCGCCGCTGAGCGCTGCGGCGGCGTGAGCGGGTGGGTGGACCTGCACCGAGAGCCGCTCGCGAGCGTCGAGCAGCTTGATGAGCATGGGGAAGCGCGGCGAGGGGTGCCCGGCGTAGGCGGGGCCGAAGACATCGGTGCGGTGGTGCGTCCAGAGGTCGTGGAGGGTCGAGCCTTGATGAGGGCCGGAGTGGACGACGCTCTGAGCGTCGGTGCGGTCGACGACTTCCCAGGACTCCCCGACGGACTCGCCGGGCGGAAGGTGTTTTCCGAGTTGGCTCTCGAGTCGACGTCCGCCCCACACGCGTTCCATGGCGATGGGCTCGAAGGTGATGGGCTGGGTGTTTTCCATATTTGCGGTCGGGAGGCTAACGGGGGTGCGAGGGAGTTTCTAGGTTTTTGAGTTGGTAAGTTTGGGAGTCTCTCGAATTCGGGGGAGCGGGTCTGGACAGGGAGCGGGCAGCGATCACATAGTCGCCGGGGATGAGTAGCGAGAATACGAAGACGCGGGTCAGCACGGTGATTCAGGTCATGTATTTTGACACGGATGCGGCGGGCGTGGTGCACAACATTGTCTATCTGCGATTTATCGAAACGGCGCGGACGTTGCTGGCAATGCAGATGGGAATGAGCTTCGAGGAAATCCGGAGGACTCAGGTGCATCCGGTGGTCACGCGGACGGAAATCGACTACCGGCGTCCGGCCTTGCTGGGGGATGTGGTCCGGGTGGACGGGTGGATTGCGGAGTGGTCGGGGATCCGGTTCTGGTGCGAGTTCGAGGTCGTGCGGCCGAGTGACGGGATGAAGCTGGTGACGTGTCGGCAGGCGCTGGCGCTGGTGCAGATGCCGGAGGGGCGCCCGTTGCGATTGCCGTCGGGATTCCCGGAATGCTTTTCGTTGGAATCCAAGTGAGGGAATTGCTCGCTTCGCTTCGATTTGTTGGCGGCAGGATGCCGCCACTCCGATTTCGCTCATGAAGACGTGGGGTTTGGCGGGGGTGTTGGTCGTTTTGTGTCTTGTGCTCCAAGTGCGGACGGCGGGGTGGGGTGTGCTTTACAACGAGACGGACGGGCAATACGCGGGCGCGGCGCGGGTGATGGCGGAGGGGGGTGATTGGCTGGAGCCGGTCAACAATGGCGTGCCGCGATTGGTGAAGCCGCCGCTGTTGTATTGGATGATCGCGGGGTCGTTCCGGATCTTTGGGATCAACGAGTTTGCCGCCCGGCTGCCGAACGCGCTGGGCGTGACGGCGTGGGTGCTGGCAACGTTTTTGATCGGGCGGCTGCTGGGGGGGGCGTGGCGGGGGTTGGTGGCGGGAGTGGTGTTGCTGACCTGCATCGGGACGGCGACGCTGGCGCGGATCGTGATGCCGGAGCCGATCTTTTGCGCGTTCATCACGGGGGCGGTCTATTGCGGGCTTCGGGGGTTGCTGGCTTCGGGTGGCTGGAAGTGGTGGGTGCTGGGCTTGTGGACGCTGGGTGCGTTGGCCGCGTTCACGAAGGGGGTGCATGGATTGGTCTTTCCGATGGCAATCGTCGTCGGAGCCGGGTGGGCGGTGCCGGATTGGCGGGGACGAACGAGGCGGCTCGTGTCGGTGGCGGGGCTCGTGGTTTTTTTGGTCATCAACGTGCCGTGGTATCTGCTGATCGAGTCGCGGTATCCGGGGGTGTTGGCCAATCTGTTTTGGGTGGAGCAATGGGGTCACCTGGCGGGAAGCGCTTCGCCGGCGACGAGCTACACGAACGTGCCGAGATGGCAGTTTTTGTTGCTCCACGGCGCGTGGTTTTTCCCGTGGTCAGTGGTGGTGATCGCGGAGGTGTTGCGTCGGAATCTCGAGGTGACTCAGGTGGACACGCGTCCTGAGGTGGATCGCTCGCTTGAGCGGGTGGCGTTGGTCTGGGCCGGGGTGGTGCTGGTGCCGGTCTTGCTGGCCGGGCAGCGGCAGGATTATTACGCAATGGCGGCGTGGCCGTCCTTTGCGTTGTGGGTGGCGCTGGTGGTGGAACGTGGGGTGTCGTGGGCCGGTGTCGTGGCGGTGTTGGCGGTCTGTGCGGTCGGGCTCGGGTTGCTCCCGACGATGGGTGCGGCCGACCCCGAGGCCGCGACGGTTGCGGAGCGGTCGACGGCCTGGACGACGATGCTCGGCTTGGACGCGGAGGTGTGGCGCTCGCTGACCACGATTGGGCAACTGAGTCTCGGGATGGCGGTGGTCGCGTTGGTGTTCGGGCTGGTGATGCTGTCCCGGCGGCGGGCAAGGGTGGCGCTGCGGGCGGTGATGCTGGCGGCGGCGAGCCTGAGCTTTGGCGCGATGGGGGGCTACGCGCGGGTGGCACCGTATTTTTCGGTGGCGGAAATGGCGCCGGTGCTGCGGGAGCTGTCGGATCGGGGCGTGCGGATCGCCTACGACGGCGGGATCGATACGGGGAGCAGTCTGCTGTTTTACGTGGGAGATGAAGTGACTTTGGTGGGGCAGAACGGCGGGGAGGATTTTCTGACGCGGAAATTCGGGCTGGGTGGAGACCGCTACGTTTCGGTCGAGGATTTTGGGAGGGATTGGTCGGAGGGTGGTGCGGTTGCGCTGGTGACCGAAGCGGCGCGCGGGGAGTTTTGGCGGGAGCGGCTGGGGGGACTCGGGGAGCCGGTCGCGCGGACGGGGACGCAGGTGGTTTTTGTGACGAGTGGGGGTGGATCCGGTGATTTGTGAGTTGTGATTGGTGACTGGTGGAGGGCCCCCGAGACGCGGGCATTGCCGGGGGTTGTGTCGGGTCGCGGGGTGGTGTTTAGTTCCCGGCTCTTATGGAAAACGTGATCATTGTGGGGACGGGCTGCGCGGGTTTGACGGCGGCGATTTATGCGGCGCGTTCGGGGTTGGAGCCGCTCGTGCTGGAGGGGCGCCAGCCGGGTGGACAACTGACGACGACGACGGCGGTGGAGAATTTCCCCGGCTTCCCGGACGGGATCGACGGTCCAGGATCTCATCATCGCGATGCACAAGCAGGCGGAGAAATTTGGGGCGCGTTACCAATACGGCACGGTCGAGGAATTTGAGCCGACCGAGGGGGCAAATCGCGTGAAGGTCGACGGCGAGTGGGTTGAAACGAAAGCGCTCATCATTGCGAGCGGGGCGTCACCGCGTTACCTGGATCTGCCGGGCGAAGAAAAGTTGATCGGGCACGGGCTGACGAGTTGCGCGACGTGTGACGGGGCGTTTTATCGGAACGTGCCGGTGTGCGTGATCGGGGGCGGGGACTCGGCTTGCGAGGAGGCAACGTTTCTCACGCGGTTTGCGTCGAAGGTTTATCTGATCCATCGGCGGGGCGAACTCCGGGCGTCGACGATCATGGCCGAGCGCGCGCTCTCGAACGAAAAAATCGAGCCGATCTGGAATTCGGTCGTCACGGAATATCTCACCGATGACGAAGGCGAGGTGCGTGGTGTGACGTTGAAAGAGACGGACGGGGAGGCGACGCGTGAGCTCGAGGTGAAGTGTGTTTTTGTCGCCATCGGGCACGAACCGAACACGGCGGCCTTTCGTGGGAAGGTCGACGCTGACGAGGCGGGCTATCTCCAGCAGAGCGGCGGGACGTCGACGAATCTGCCGGGCGTGTTTGCGGCCGGGGACGTGGCGGACCACGTGTATCGTCAGGCGATTACTGCGGCTGGCCAGGGTTGCGCGGCGGCGATCGACGCGGAGCGGTGGCTGGCGGCGAAGGAGGGTTGAGAATCGAGAATTGATTCGTGAATGGCCTTTGGCTCGGCGCTTTTTGTTGGCGGCTGGAAGCCACCACTCCGGCCTGAGAATGCGGGATTTCTTCGGCCTCCCTCCCCCCCATGAAAATTTGCGATCTCACCCAGTTTTACTCACCGGTGAGCGGTGGGGTGAAGCGCTACGTCGAGCAGAAGGTCGCTTACTTGCGGGCGCACTCTCCGGGGGATGAGCACGTCCTCATCATCCCGGGCGAGCGGACGGCGCGGCGGGGTGACGACCGGGCGCGGATCTACGAGATCGAATCTCCGCTGGTTTCCCGGACTTCGCGTTACCGGGCGCTGATCGGGCTGAATCAGGTGGAGGATATTTTTCACCTCGAGAAGCCGGACATCATTGAGTCGGGCGATCCGTATCAGGTCGCGTGGAAAGCCGTCGCATCCGGACGCGCGCTGGGGATTCCGGCGGTCGGTTTTTATCATTCTCATTTTCCCGAGGCCTACCTGCGGTCGGTGACGAAATACTTTGGGCGGATCGCCGTGGAGATCGCCGAGGACGTGGCCGAGCGCTACGTGCGGACGCTTTACAATCGCTTCGAGCGGACGTTGGTGCCGAGTCCGGCGCTGGCTCAGATGCTGAAAGAGTGGGGCGTGAACAACGTCGTGAACACGGATCTGGGAGTGGATATCGACGTCTTTCAGCCGGAAGGCAGGCGGGCGGTGCGTTCCGAGATCGGCGTGCCAGAAGGAAGGCTATTGTTGCTTTACGTTGGGCGGCTGGCTCCGGAGAAGAACGTCCGCACGCTTTTCGGAGCGTTCGAGCGGCTGGTGCGCGAGGTGCCGGGGCGCTTCGAGTTGCTGGTGGTCGGTGATGGCACGGGGCGGCGGGATGTTTCGCGCCTGAAAGAGCGGCACCGGTGCGGTGCACTGGATGCCGTATTGCGGTGACGCGGCGGAGTTGGCCCGAATCTACCGCGCGGCGGATTTGTTCGTTCATCCTGGAGTGATGGAGACGTTCGGATTGGTCACGCTGGAGGCGCAGGCGTGCGGGACGCCAGTGGTCGGGATCGGGGGGAGTTACATGGACCGGATTGTCTTCAATAGCCGGGTGCATTGGGCGCAGGAAAATACGCCCGAGTCGCTGGCGGCAGCGATCCGCGCGGTGTCGGAGACGGATCTGCGTCGGGAGGGGTTGGAGGCGAGCGAGGTCGTGCGGGCGCGGTTCAGTTGGCAGACGGTTTTCGATCGCTTGTTTTCGATTTACCGGGAGGTGATCGACTCCTACAACCCCTGAAGTGGCGTTACCCCCGGGACTGGTCATTCGAAAATACGAGCCGCGGGATCGCGAGGCGGTGCGGTGGCTGTGCTGTGAGACGGGGTATCTGGGCAGGCCGATCGACCCGGTCTTCGAAGATCGCGAGCTCTTCGCCGATTACCTCACCAGCTACTACACGGACGCTGAACCCGAGTCGTCGTTCGTGGTCGAGAAGGACGGCGAGGTGAAGGGGTATTTGCTGGGCTCGCGGCTGGTGGCGAAGCAGCGGCGGTATGATTTTTGGCAGGGGTTGCGGCTGGCGGCCAAGGGCCTGTGGAGGTATCCGCGCTACCGGCTGGCGACTCGTGAATACGTGAAATGGATCCTGCGGGATGCGCGGCGCGAGGTGCCGGACGCGCCGAAGAATATGCCGCATTTCCACTTCAACATCCTTCCCGAGGTGCAGGGGCTTGCGGGGGCGAGGGCGTTAATCAACGCGAACTTCGATTACCTCGCAGCGGCGGGAGAGGAGGCGGTCTTCGGTCAGGTCGTCACCTTTGCGGATCGGCGCGGAGCGAAGGTTTTCGAGCGGTTTGGGTTCGAGGTGATCGAGCGGCGGGAGGTGACGAAATATCGGAAGGTGCATCCTGATCCGGTCTTCCTGACGACGATCGTGAAGCGGCTCAAGCGCACGTCTCCGTGATGGCGAGCGAGAGCGCGTCGACGGCGGAGCGGAGCTGCTCGTCGGTGGTGCAGTAGGGCGGCATCAGCACGATGGTGTCGAGCACCGGGCGGGTGAGGAGTCCGTGATCGCGGGCGCGGGTGCAGACGCGGGCACCGACCAACTCGGTCCAGGGGTAGGGGGTGTCGGTTCGTTGGTCGGCGACGAGTTCGATCCCCGCCAGAAAGCCGCATTGGCGGATTTCGCGGACGTGAGGGTGGCGGCGGAGGGGGGTGAGGAGATCGGTGAAGAGGGCGATCCTGGGCTGGAGGGCGGCGAGAGTTTTTTCATCACGAAAGATTGCGAGATTGGCGAGCGCGGCGGCGCAGCCGAGCGGATTTCCGGTGTAGCTGTGGCCGTAGTAGAGGGTCTTTTGCTCGGAGGGCTCGCCGAGAAATTGTCGGAAGACTCGCTCGGTCGTGAGGGTCGCGGCGAGGGGGAGGTAGCCGCCGGTGAGCCCCTTGGCGAGGCAGAGGAAGTCGGGGATCACGTCCTCCTGCTCGCAGGCAAACATCGTCCCGGTGCGGCCGAACCCGGTCATCACTTCGTCGAGAATGAGAAAGACGTCGTGGCGGTCGCACCAGTCGCGGATGGTGCGGAGCGTGCCCGGGGGCCAGACGCGGATGCCGGCCGCGCCTTGAACGAGCGGTTCGATGATGATGGCCGTGATCTCATGCGGGTCAGGAATTTGCTTCAGATCGTCGGCGGAGGCGATGCGGGTGACCGGGAATTGCATTGCGGTGAAGCGACCGTGAAAGGTCTCGATGCCGCCGACGCTGGCCGCCGCCGCCGTGTCGCCGTGGTAGGCTTGGTCGAAGGCGACGAAGCGATGGCGGGCGGGGTCGCCGGAGAGTTGCCGAAACTGGACCGCCATTTTCAGCGCGACCTCGATGGCGGTGGAGCCGTTGTCCGAGAAAAAGACGCGGCTGAGCGTGTCGGCGGGAAAGAGCCGGGTCAACTCGCGGGCGAGGGTGGCGGCGGGAGCATTGGTCGCGCCGAGAAACGAAGTGTGGGCGACGCGGTCGAGTTGGTCGCGGATGGCGGCGTTGAGATGGGGGTGATTGTGGCCGTGGAGGTTGGTCCAGATCGATGAATTACCGTCGAGGTATTCGCGTCCGCGACTGTCGCGGAGAATGGCTCCCTCGCCCTCGACGAGGACGAGGGGTTCGTGCTCGGGCGCGCACCAGGCGCGCATCTGGGTGAAGGGATGCCAGGTGTGCGCCTGGTCGGCGGCCACGAGGTCGGCGGTGTCGTGGGGGATCATGGGGGCTATTGAGCGCCTTGCTCCACGATCCAGGCGTCGACGACGTTGGCGAGTTGAGCGAGGGGAAGAGCCCCGTTGGACAGGACCGTGTCGTGGAAGGCGCGGATGTCGAATTTTTCGCCGAGGCTCTCCCGCGCGTGATCTCGGAGACGTCGAATCTCGAGTTCGCCGATCTTGTAGGCGAGGGCCTGACCGGGCCAGACGATGTAGCGGTCGATCTCGACGGTGGCGTCGTGCTCGGACTTGCCGGTGTTTTCGCGGAGGTAGTCGATGGCGCGCTGGCGGGACCAGCCCAGTGAGTGAATGCCGGTGTCGACGACGAGGCGGCAGGCGCGCCACATCTCGAAGGTGAGCGCACCAAATCTCGAATACGGATCGGTGTAGAGGCCGAGCTCGCCGCCGAGGCTTTCGGCGTAGAGCGCCCAGCCTTCGACGAAGGCAGTGTAGTGACCGTGTTGGCGGAACTTGGGGACGGCTTCCATTTCCTGGGCGAGGGCAATCTGGAGGTGGTGGCCCGGGACGGCTTCGTGGAGCGTGAGGCATTCCATCTCGTAGGTGGGGCGGGCCTCGAGGTTGGAGGTGTTGGCCAGAAACCAGCCGGGGCGACCGGCGGCGATGGAGCCGCCCTGGTAAAAGGCGGTGGGTTGGGAGTCGGTGGCCGTGCCGGGGATGGGCTTCACACCGTAGGGCAGACGGGGAAGTTTGCCGAAGAGCCGGGGAAGCTCGGGGTCGATCTGCTTGGCGATGTCGCGGTAGGCGGCGACGAGTTTTTCCGGGTCAGTCAAGTAGAATTGCGGATCGGTGCGGAGGAATTCGGTGAAGGCGGCGAAGTCTCCGTCGAAGCCCGTGTCGGCGATGAGGGTTACCATTTCGGCCCGGATGCGGGCGACTTCGCGGAGGCCGAGGTCGTGGATCTCCCGAGGGGTCTGGTCCGTCGTGGTTCTGGATCGCGCGGCGAGGGTGTACCAGGATTCGCCGTCGGGAAGCGTGTTCCAGCCGACGGCCTCGCGGGCACCGGGGAGGTAAGTGTCGTTGACGAAAGTGTGGAGCTTTCGAAACGCGGGAACGAGCTGTTCGTCGTAGATCGTGGTGGATTCGGAGCGGAGTCGGTCCTGATCGGCGGCGGGGATCGAGTCGGGGAATTCGGCGAAGGGCTCGAGGAGCGGGCTGTCTTCCGGGTTGTCGGGGATGACGGCGAGAATTTGCTCGGGGACAGCGCGCAGGACGATCCGCGGCGGCGTGACGCCGAGGTCGAGGCCGCGGCGGAGGAGGGCGATGTCGTTGTCGATCTGGCGGGGGACCTGGCGAAGGCGGGCGAGGATGTTTTCGTAGTCGGCGGCGCGCGCGGTGGGCATTTGCTCGAGGACCTGGGGGATGTCCTGCTGAAGACCGCCGAGTTGGTTGAGAACGAGCGTTTCGGACGGGAAGTTTTGCCACGCGAGCCCCTGGAGGAGATCGCGGCGGAAGAGGTCGTGGCTGAGGCGGGCGGCGGGTGGGAGATTGGCGGGGTCGATTCGTTCGAGCACGATTTCCGGCCAGCGGGCTTCCTGCTTTCGCCGGGCGATGGCTTCGAGGGAATTGTCGGTCCAGCGGTCGTTGAATTCCGGGCGGCCGACGTAGGTGGCAAATTCCGGGTAGGTCGACATCGAGTATTCCCAGTCGAGATCGAAGAGTTTTTCGAGCCGGGCTTCGTCGGTGAGGTCGGTCGCTGCGGCGAGAGCGCGGTAGTCGTCTTCCGTGACTGCTGCGGTTGCGACGATCGGAATCAGGGCGAGGAGAGTGAGGAGGCGGGTCATTGAATTTTGTTGAAGGACTTGGGATCGAAGGCGTCGCGAATGCCTTCGCCGATGAAGGTCGTCAGCAGAAGCGTGATGAAAAGGGCAATGACGGCGGAGGTGGCGACCCAGGGCGCGTAGAGATTCTGGAGGCCCTGCTGGATCATTTCGCCCCAGGATGGGGTCGGGGGTGGGAGTCCGAAGCCGAGGAAATCGAGCGCGGTCAGCGACGAGATCCCGGCGACCAGAAGGAAGGGGAGGAGCGTGATGACGGGAGTCATGGCGTTCGGAAGAATCTGGCGAAAAAGGATGCGCGGGGTGCTGGCACCGAGGTTCCGCGAGGCGAGAACGAAGGGTTGCTCGCGGAGGCGGTAAAATTCGCCGCGCATGTAGTAGGAGAGTTTGATCCACTCGAAGAGCGCCATGACGATGAGAAGGATCGCGAAACTCTGGCCGTAGATCGCGCCGACGAGGATGACGACGTAGAGGAACGGGAGGGCGGACCAGATCTCGATGAGGCGCTGGACGATGAGGTCGGTTCGACCGCCGAGGTAGCCCTGAATTCCGCCGACGGCGATGCCGAGAATCGTGCTGACTGCGGCGAGGCTGAGGGCGAACACCATGCAGATCCGAAATCCATAGATCAGCCGGGCGAGGACGTCCCGGGCGGCGTTGTCGGTGCCGAGCCAGTGCGCGAGTGAGGGAGGGTGGGGCGGTGCGCCTTCGAGGTCGAGGTAGGAGTGGAGCGGGCTGTGCGGGATGGGCGGAAGGATCATCCAGCCGCCGGCGGCTTTGAAGTCGGGGTCCTGGCGGAGCTGCAGGTAGTCGGCCTCGGTGCGGTAGGGACCACCGAAGGTCTGGCCCGAGTAGAATTTTACGGTAGGAAAGTAGACTTTTCCCTCATAGCCGAGGAGGAGCGGGTGATCGTTGACGAGCTGCTCGCTAAAGAGCGAGAGGACGAATGCTGAGGTGAGAATCCAGAACGACCACCAGGCCCGCTTGATGGAGCGGAACTTTCGAAATTTTTCGCGGGTGACGGGTGAGAACACTTAGCGGGGAAGGGTCCGTGGTTGCAGGACGAGCCGGGCGCGAGTCGCGATGGCGCGTTGGCGTTTGTCAAACGAGCAGAACGTCGAGCACCCAATCGTGAGCGCGGCGGCGACGTGGAGGATGTCGAGGCTTCGCGACCCGACGCGCGCCGTGTGCGCCAGAGCAAGTTGCTCGGCGCGGGCGAAGACTTCGACGAGGTTGGTGGGTGGGCGATAGAGTCGGCCCGCCCGGTGGTCGGCTTCGATGAGGCGGTGCGAAGTTTTTGCCTCGGTCGGAGTCAGCTCCCGGCGGAATCGCTTGAGTTGAATCGCGTTGGTCAGCTCGATGCCGTGGAAATGCGTGAACGGGATCGGGGGTTGGGCTTTTTCGACGAGTGAGATCGCGAGGTCGGAACGGATTTCCTCGGCGTAGATTTTGACCAGAACGCCCGTGTCGAAATAGGTGGTCACCGCTCGCCCCTCATTTCCCCGATGACTTCGCTGGTGGGGCCTGCCGCGGGTCGGACCAAGCGATTGCGGAGGTCGGGCCAGGCTGCGGCTGGCGGTTGGTCCGGGGATGGTGTCAGGACCGCGAACGGGCGTCCGCGTTTGGTGATGCGAACGGGCTCTCCGGCTTCGATCAAGCGGGACACCCGGGGGAAGTCGTTTCGCAGGTCCGCGACGGTCGCAGTTTTCATATGAGAGATCATATCTCATTGGGTGAGGGTCGCAACGGTTCAATCGAAGCGGATGCGGGGGTCGATGGCGACGTAGACGATGTCGCTGAAGAGGCGGCCGAGCATGGTGAAGAAGCTCGAGAGGATGATGATGCCGAGGACGACATTGTAGTCGCGCCCGACGATGGACGTGTAGAAAAGGAGTCCCATGCCGTCGATGTCGAAGACCTTCTCGATGAGGAGCGCGGAGGCGAACATGACGGTGAAAATCGACCCGATACCGGTGGCAATGGGGATAAGGGAGTTGCGGAAGACCTGCCGCCAGACGGTGGCGCGGAACGTGAGGCCTTTGGCCATGGCGGTGCGCACGTAGTCCTTGTTGAACTCGTCGAGAACGCTGTTTTTCATGAGCAGGGTGAGGACGGCGAATTCGCTGAGGAGGTAGCAGAACAGCGGGAGAATCATGTGGTGCAGGAAGTCGGTGACTTTGCCGAGCGGTGAGAGGTATTCGAAATTGGACGACACGATTCCGCCGATGGGGAACCAGTCGAAGTAACTGCCGCCGGCGAAAAAAATGATGAGCAGGGTGCCGAGGGCGTAGCCGGGGATGACGTAACCCGCGAATATGGTGACGGAGCTGGCGGTGTCGAATGCGTTGCCGTGCGAGAGCGCCTTGCGGATGCCGAGCGGGATGGAGATGGCGTAGGCGAAGAAGAAGGAGGTGAGGCCAAAGAAGAGCGAGATCGGCATCTTGCTGGCGATCACCTGAAGGGTGGGTTGCTGGTAGACGTAGGAGTTGCCGAAGTCGCCGGTGAGGATGTTGCCGACCCAGATGAAGTAGCGGACGATGGCGGGCTTATCGAAGCCGAAGTAGGCTTTGATATTTTCGATTTCTTCGGCGGAGATCGGCTTGGCTCCGGGGCGACCAGCGGCCGCCTGGACCTTAGAGATCACTTCTTCGACCGGGCCGCCGGGGACGAACTGGATCAGGGCGAAGCAGGCGATCGAAATCCCGAGGAGGGTCGGAATGATGAGAAGGAGTCGCCGGAGGATGTAGGCGGTCAAGGTCGGTGGTTGCTGATACGAGGTTCGGGCGGTGGCCTTGGCTGCGGTGGCGTTGGCGGCAAGATGCCGCCACTCCGTTAGTCTGAGTAGATGATCTCGGCGGGCTCGGGCGGGCCGGTGTTGGTCTTCATCGCCTCCAGGAGCGCGGATTCTTTCTCTGGGTCGAGCCACCAGTAGACGAGGGGGCCGACGTCTTCGCGGTTGAATTTGTCGAAGATGCTCTTGGGTGCGCCAAATTTGTTCCAGTAGAGGATGCGATTTTCAGAGATTGATCCACGTCGAACAAACGGATTGATCGCGGAGAGGCGCGTGTCGATCTCGCGCAGAATTATTGGTACGTTTGACGAGGTTGATTCTCTCTGCTGGTCGATCAACTGATCGATTTCGGGATCCTTGACGCCCGCGCAGTTGTTGGTCGCGACCTCGTCGGCGGTTTTTGATGACCACGATGCTTCCGGATCGCGTAGTCGGGAGGCGGAGATGTTAATCCAGAGCATGTCGAAGTCATGGGTGTCCATCCGCTTCGACCACGTTGCGCGGGAGACCAAATCGATGGTCGCGTCTACGCCCACCTTTTTGAGGTCCTGAACGAAAATGTTCAAATGCCGAAGGTCGTCGCCGTGGTGCAGGAAAGTGAGCGTGAAGCGCTGGCCATCCTTCTGCAGGACGCCATCAGGGCCGACTTCCCAGCGGGCTTCGCGGAATAGCTCGCGGGCGCAGGGCTGGATCGAAACTCAGACCGGGCGCATTCGGGTTCGTGTTGTCGTCGTAGAGATCAGGGTAGAACGAGTTCGGTGTGGCGTAGAGGTTGAACATCAGCTTCTCGTTCATCAGGTCGCGGTTGAGGAGTAGCGAAAACGCCTCGCGAACCTTCGGGTCCTGAAACTTTTCCCGGCGGAGGTTCATGGCCATTCCTTGAAACGCTTTGGGTTCGTCGTTTTGAAATGGTCTGCCGGATGATCCAGTTCTTTTGGACCTGGGGAAAATCGGTTTTCTCCGCCCACATCTGCGACGTGTAGATGGCGTAGAAATCGATGCCGCCTTTTTCAAGACTTCGAGCATCTTGTTTCGGTCGTCGCTGGAGACGTAAACGATGTGGTCGAAATTGTATTTGCCGACGTTGAAGCGCTTGGCGCGGCCCCACCAGTCGCCCCGGCGGCGGAGCGAGATCGAGCGGTTGGTCTTGGCCTCCTCCAGCTCATAGGGGCCGCTGACGACCGGGAATTCGAAGTTTTGGCTGTTGAAATCCACCTCAGCCCAGGCGTGTTTCGGAAAGGCAACCAGTCCGGCGGCGGTCCAGAAGTTTGCCCAGTGGGATTCCTGAGCCGTGATGCGGATGGTTTTTTCGTCGACGATCTCGGGACGGCTGAATCGCGAGAGGTCCACCCGGAAAAGCGAGGTCAGATTCTTTGGGTCCATGATGACGTCGTAGTAGAACTGGACGTCTTCGGCGGTGATCGGTTTCCCATCGCTCCACATTGCCTTTGGGTTGAGATGGAACGTGAAGGTTTTGCCATCGGGAGAGACGTCCCAGGAATCCGCCAAAATCCCGATCGGTTCGTCCATGGTGGGATGGAGGCCGACGAGCGACTCGAACATCAGGTCGCAAACGCCCTTGGAAAAGCTGTTGTAGTCGAGCCACATGTTCAGCGATTTCGGGTAGGGTCCGCCCCAGAGGGTGAACGTGCCGCCGCGCTGGGCGGTCGGGACCGCGATGGGATCGAACTCTCCGGTGGTCTCGACCTCGACCGGGACATCGGTGACCCTTTTCTCCGGCGGGACGGGGCGGGTGCCGTCGCCGCAGGCGGCAAGGAAGGTGGCGACGGCGAGGAGTGCGAGCGTGGCGAGGTGGCGGGTCATCATTTGGAATCTGCGGGTTGGACGATCAGGCGAAAATTTTTGGGAATGTCTCACATCCGGGAGGGCTGTCAGCAAGGAATTGTGCCAATGGGGCGGTGGGGCTTGCGGTTTCCGAGCGGGATCGGGAGGATGGGGGGATGATGCGTGAGGTGATATTGGAAGTTTCGGGCGGGCCGCCGGCAATCGGGCCTTATTCCCCGGCGGTGGTTGCTGAGGGAAAGTTCGTCTTCGTATTGGGTCAAATTCCGTTTGATCCGGCGGTCGGTGGGATTGTCCGGGGGACGATTGCGGAGCAGACGCGGGTGACGTTGGAGAATTTGCGGAGGCTACTGGAGGCGAGCGGGTCGTCGTTGGATCGGGTGGTCTCCTGCCGCGTGTATTTGCAGCCATTGAACGCGGAGAATTTTGCGGAGATGAACGCGGTTTACGCGGAGTTTTTTGGCGAGAGTAAACCGGCGCGGGCGACGATCGGGGCTGGGTTGCTGGGGTTCGACGTGGAAATTGAGGCCGTGGCGGCGGCGTGAGGGATATGGCGCTGCGCGCTTGGGGACGAGCGCCGGGCAGGGATGCCCGCCGCGACAGGCTGGAAGCCTGTTTTCGCCTTCGTTGACAGTGGCATGGTGACTGCTACGCTGCCGCGCCATGAGATTTCCGCTGGCCCTGACGGCTAAAATTGCCTCTTACATTATTCGGAAAAAACTGCGGCGGGTGGAGAAATTCGCGACCGTTCTCCAGCTCGAGCCCCTGCATACCTGCAATCTGACCTGCACCGGTTGCGGGCGGATTCGCGAGTATTCGACTTCGCTAAAGAACGTGATGTCGCTGGAGGATTGCCTCGGGGCGGCCACGGAATGTGGTGCTCCGATGATCTCGGTCTGTGGCGGTGAGCCGCTCATTTACCCGCAGATCGAGGAGCTGGTCGAGGGTCTGCTCGAGCAAAAGCGGATCGTTTACATCTGCACGAACGGAATGTTCATGCGGAAGAAAATGCGGGATTACCTCACGGCGGAATTCGCCCGCGATCCCGAGAAGGTCAAGCCGCTGCTGCAGACGCTGGTCAGTGAGGAACTCATCACCGCCGAGCAGGCGCAGGAAATCGAAAATCGAAAATCGAAAATCGAAAATCCCGTTATCCGCCCCACGCAATGGATGTATTGGAACGTTCACCTCGACGGGATGGAGCGCACGCACGATCTGATCGTCGAGCGCGAGGGTGTTTTCAAAGAATGCGTCGCGGCGATGCGGATGGCCAAGATTCTTGGGTACCAGGTTGCGACGAACACGACGGTCTACAAGGAGACCAACATGGACGAACTCGAGCAGATGTTCGATTACCTGAGTTGGATCAAAATCGACGGGCACACGATTTCCCCGGGTTATGACTACGATTCGGCGAAAGAGGACATGCGAACCCGCCTGAATCTCGAGCCGGAGAATTTTTTCCTCACGCGCGAGATGACGCGAGAGAAGTTCAAGGACATCCGCGCCTGGGGTGAAAAATACGCGTTCTTTGGCACGCCGATCTACCTTGATTTTCTGGCTGGTCAACGCGACCTGACCTGCTCCGCGTGGGCGATTCCAACCCGCAACGTGATGGGTTGGAAGGGACCATGTTACTTGATGACGGACGGACATTTTAACTCCTACCAGGAGCTGCTGGACGAGACGCCGTGGGAAAATTACGGCGTCGTCGATGGCGTTGCGAAGGACAAGCGGTGCGAGAATTGCATGGTGCACTGCGGCTACGAGCCGAGCGCGACACTCGGTCGCGACGCGCAACCGGGCGACACGTGGGCGAACGTGAAATTCAATTTCGGCAAGAAGCCGGGAGCCCGGATCGAGGGCGCGAGCGTGAACGCCTTCGACGGAGTGAGTGCCGGCAAGGGTCACAAGACGGGGCGGCCGGACAAGGCTGCTGAACCCGTGGCGGCGGAATGAGCGGAGCGTCGGCGGCAAAAGTCGTCCCGTTTCCGGTCGAGGTCGCGAACGAAATCCCCAGCGTCGCCGCCGCCGTCGGGGCGGCCCAGGATCACTTGTTTTCGCTCCAACGACCCGACGGGTACTGGGAAGGCGAGCTGACCGTCGACACGACGCTGTGTTCGGACGTGGTGTTGTATTTGCACTGGAGCGGACGGCGTGACGCCGAGCTGGAGCGGAAATGTGCGGATCACGTGCGTCGGCGGCAGTTGGCGGACGGGGGGTGGAACATTTACGTGGACGGTCCAGAGTGAGATCAACGCGTCGGTGAAGGCGTATTTTGCGCTGAAGCTCAGTGGGGATTCGCCGTCGGAGCCGTGGATGCGGGAGGCGCGGGCGACGATTTTGCGGCTCGGGGGGATTCCGAGCATGAACACCTACGCGAAACTTTACCTGGCTTTGCTGGGTCAATTTCCGTGGCGGCATTTGCCGACCGTTCCGGTCGAACTGTTCCTGCTGCCCAAGTGGCTGTTTTTCAGCGTGCACGACATGTCGTCCTGGACGCGGGGAATTCTGGCGCCGCTGGCGATCCTGAACCACTTCCGTCCGACTCGCGATTTGCCAGCGCAGTTTCAGCTTCACGAGCTGTATCCGGTGGGGCTGGAGGGGGCGGATCTGTCGCTGAAGAAGGGAAGGCGGTTTTTCTCGTGGCGCAATTTTTTCCTGAACTGCGACTTTGCGCTGAAGGCGTATGATGCCGTGCGGCCGGCGATTTTGCGGGAACGGGCGTTGAAGTTGGCCGAGCGCTGGATGGTGGATCGGATGGGAGAGGGTAGCGAGGGATTGGGCGCAATTTTTCCCGCCATGCTGAATGGGATGATGGCGCTTCGTGCGCTGGGGTACAGCGAGGAGCATCCGCTGGTGAAGAAGGCCGACGTGGATTTTGCCGGTTTGTTCGTTGACGACAAGACGACGGGAGATTTCCGGATCCAACCGTGCCTCTCACCGGTCTGGGACACGGCGATTACGACGATCGCGCTGGGCGAATCCGGCGTCGCTTCCGATCATCCTGCGCTCGAGCGCGCGGCGGCCTGGCTGGAAGAAAAGGAGGTGCGGTTCCGAGGGGATTGGGCGGTGAAAAATCCGTCGCCGGAAGCGAGTGGTTGGGCGTTTGAGCACGACAACAAATATTACCCCGACACCGACGACACGATGATGGTGCTGATGGCGCTTCGGCTGACGGCACCGCGCGATCCGGTGGCGCGGGAGGCCCTGGTCGAGCGGGCGCTGCGTTGGTTGCTGAGCTTCCAATGCCGCGACGGCGGTTGGGCCGCCTTTGACAAGGACGTCACGAAGAAGTGGCTCGAGGACGTGCCGTTTGCCGACCACAACGCGATCCTCGATCCCACCTGCAGCGACCTGACGGCCCGGGTATTGGAATTGCTCGGGTATCTGGGTCACGACCGCCGATCGGCGGCGGTTCAGCGGGCCGTGGCCATGCTGCGACGGACGCAGGAGGAAGACGGATCCTGGTACGGACGCTGGGGAGTCAATTACCTCTACGGCACGTGGCAGGTGCTCCGCGGGTTGGGAGCTATCGGCTACAACATGGACGAGGAGTGGATCCGGCGAGGACGGGATTGGCTGGAAAGTTGTCAGAACGAGGATGGGGGCTGGGGTGAAACGTGCGCGTCCTACGACGATCCGGAGGCCAAAGGAATCGGGCCGAGTACGCCGAGCCAGACGGCCTGGGCGGTAATGGGAATCTGTGCGAGCGGGGACGCCGGACGGGAGTCGGTGCAGCGCGGGATCGGTTGGCTCGTGCGGCGGCAAAATCCGGACGGCTCCTGGACGGAGGACGAGACGACCGGCACCGGTTTTCCGGTGGTGTTCTACCTGCGCTACGGGATGTATCGGCTCTACTGGCCGCTGCTCGCGCTGGCGACCTACCGGAAGCTGGTGCGGGAGTAGAATCGGGATCTGGCTCACGGGGGATTGCCCAGGCGGTCGAAAAATGAGAGGATTTCGACGGACTTGGTTTCGAAGAGATAAACCCGAGCTCCTCACTTCAAACGAACCTTCATTATGCCAAGATCACACGTCATCATCGTCGCCGACACCGGAAGCTTTCGCGCTTTCGACCTCGAATATCCACCCGAGCGCGAGCCGTTTCCCCGCAAGGTCGAGGCCCTCGACCTGACCGAGACCAACCGGCTGCTCAGCGAGAAGGTGACTGATCAAGCCGGTGCGATGCCGAACGGTGCTGCACCGGGTGCGACGTCCCACACCGGCAACGATGGCATCATTCTGGAGGACCGCTCGCGGGCGATCAAGCTGCTCGGCGGTCACATCGACCGGATTCTCAACGAACGCGATCCCGAGATTTGGTCATTCGCTGCTCCGTCGGAGGCCCATCAGGCGATCCTCGACGCGATCCCGGATCGCAAATGGCTGGATCGCCTTCGCGGCAAAGTCACCAGCAATCTGGTCAACGTGCGGGAACAGGAATTTGGGAAGCATTTCGATTTCTGACCCGTCCGGCTGCGTCCGGATCCGGGGTGGGGATCGAATGGTTTGTGTTGGCTCGTCCGACTCACTACCTTCGGCTCTCCAACGAACAAAACTCAATCAACCCATTCCTATTTTATGTCCTACGAAGTTCCTGATCTGACCTATCCCACCAACGCGCTCGAGCCCCACATCGACGCGACGACGATGGAGATCCACCACGACAAGCACCACGCGGCCTACGTTTCCAAACTCAACGCTGCTGTCGAAGGATCCGACCTCGGATCGAAGGGGATCGGAGACGTGATCGGCGATCTTGCCGCTGTGCCGGATGCGAAGCGCACGGCCGTCCGCAACAACGGTGGCGGTCACGCCAACCACACTTTCTTCTGGAAGATCATCGGTCCAAACAGCGGCGGCGAGCCATCCGGAAAGCTCGGCGAGGCGATTGTCGCAAAATTCGGCAGCTTCGATGCCTTCAAAGAGAAGTTCGAGGCGGCTGGTGCCGGTCAGTTCGGTAGCGGCTGGGCCTGGTTGATCGTGAAAGACGGCGAGCTCGAAGTCACTTCGACTCCGAATCAGGACAGCCCGTTGATGAAGGGTGTTGTCGATAAGCCGGGCACCCCGGTGATCGGCGTCGACGTGTGGGAGCACGCCTATTACTTGAACTACCAGAACAAGCGCCCGGATTACCTGAAGGCTTTCTGGAACGTGGTGAACTGGTCGCAGGCCGAAGAAAACTACGCTGCGGCTCTCTGAGGCGACCGCAACCTGAATTCATCCGCGCGTTGGCAATCAGCCAACGCGCGGGATTTTTTTGTGTCGCGATGACGGAGTGATGTCGGGGGGCGTTCGACGTCGGCGTTCCGGAGCGACTGCGGCAATGGCTGACCGTTTCGTCGGGTATTGGGTCGGCCTCGTCGAGTGCGACGCGACAGAGTCTCTGGCCAATGACAGGAATGCGCGCATGAACTTCCTCCGCGTCCTTCCGCTGCTCGTCGTCCTCCTCATTTCGGCGTTGCCCCAGTCGCTTCTGGCGCATGGTTCGATGGCTGATCCATTGAGCCGCTCCTACGGCGTCTTCGTCGGGAACCCGGAGACTCCGCAGAACCCCGCTCACGCGGCTGCCATTGCGGCAGCGGGCACGCAGGCGTTTTACGATTGGCACGAAGTCAGCGGGTTGTTCCCCGCCCGCGACTACCGGGCTCGGATCCCTGACGGTCAACTGCCCGGAGTCGGGCGGGTCGAAGTATGCCGGACTCAATCTGGCCCGGGCGGATTGGCCGAAGACGGAAGTCGCCCCCGGCCCCTACGCCTGCACCTTTTACGCGGCGACTCCGCACGACCCCTCGACGTTCGAACTTTACCTGACCAAGCCCGGATACGATCCGGCAACACCCATCAAGTGGTCGGACCTCGAGCGACTCCCTGATCCGACGGATACCCGGCTCGCGGGGTCCGACTACAGATTCACCGCGCAATTCCCGCAGCGATCGGGACACCACGTCTTCTACGTGATCTGGCAGCGGGACGATCCAGCCGGTGAGGCGTTCTTTTCCACGAGTGACCTCCTGTTCACCGAGACGGCCGGGAATCCGACGCCAGTCCCAACGCCCACACCGATGCCGCACGACCATCCCACGCCGCAACGTGGCGACGCGACACTCGAGGTGACGAACGACTGGGGGAGTGGATTTGTCGGTCGCCTGACCGCAGAGAATTCCACCGGTGCTGCCCTGCGAAACTGGACGATCCAGTTTGATCTCCCGCGGACGATCGTGAACCTGTGGGACGGCGAGATCGTGTCGCACGTCGGCGATACTTACACCGTCAAGAATGTCAGTTGGAACGGCAGTGTTCCGGTTGACGGAAGTTTTTCCTTCGGGTTCCAAGCCTCCGGTGGCGATGGCAACGTGCAACCGACGAACGTCGAATTGCTCGGCGGATCGGCACCCGCGCCGACGCCCACGCCCCCGCCACGCCAGCCATCACCGACTCCGGTTCCAACGCCAAGTCCGACACCGGCTCCGACCCCCAACCCGACTCCGGTCCCAACTCCGGTCCCGACGCCACGCCGGTTCCAACTCCCGCCCCTACGCCAAATCCAACGCCGACTCCGGTTCCGACTCCGCTCCCTACCCGACGCCTCAACCTGGATCGCCGGACGTCACCGTCGACCTCGGGGTGGCTCGTGCCACGTTCAATGTCAGCAGCGATTGGGGAAGCGGATTCGAGGCCCGGGTCACGGTGGAGAATTTGACGAACGAAACTCTGAAAGACTGGGAACTCACGTTTGAGATGCCGCGTTCGGTCAAATCGATCTGGAGTGCACGGGTCGTTTCCCAAACTGGAAATGCCTACCGATTCAACGCGGACACTTTCTCGTGGAACCGAGACATTCGCCCCGGCGGCAGCGTGTCGTTTGGTTTTATCGGATCTTCCGGGAATTTCAAACAGGCTCCAATCGGTTTCTCGTTCTCGTCGGGCGGAGCGACACCGAATCCGACCCCCACGCCAGTGCCGACGCCCGTCCCGACGCCATCCCCGACGCCAAACCAACGCCAGTCCCGCCATCCAACGCCGACACCTACTCCCACGCCGGATCCCACGCCGACGCCCGGAGCGTTCAATTACGGCGAGGTCCTGCAGAAATCGCTCTACTTCTACGAGACGCAACGTTCGGGGGCACTGCCGGCGGATACCCGGGTCGTCTGGCGCGGAGATTCCGCGCTCGGTGACGGGTCCGACGTGGGCGTTGACCTGAGCGGTGGCTATTACGACGCCGGGGATCACGCCAAGTTCGCGTTGCCGATGTTCAGTTCGCTCACGATGCTGGCGTGGGGCGGGATTGAATACCCGAACGGATTTGGCTCGCAGCGGGACGAACTCCTGGCCGCAGTGCGCTGGGGCACGGATTGGATTCTCAAAGCCAATCCGGCACCCAACGTTCTCTACGGACAGGTCGGCAAGGTGAGCCTGGACCACTCCTATTGGGGGCCAGCCGAGACCATGACGATGGCCCGCCCCGCTTACGCGATCACCGCGCAGAAGCCGGGGACCGAGGTCGCGGGAGAGGCTGCCGCTTCACTGGCTGCCGCTTCAATCTTGTTCCAGCTGGATGATCCGACCTACTCCGCGACGCTCCTCACTCGGGCCCGCGAGCTGTATCGATTCGCCGATCAATATCGTGGCACCTACACGGACGCGATTCCCGACGCGGCGGGAGTCTACAATTCCTATTCCGGCTATTTCGATGAGTTGATGTGGGCGGCGGTCTGGCTGCATCGTGCGACCGGCGAGGCGTCCTACTTGCAGGCCGCTGAGGCGATCTACGCGCAGAATTTCAACGGGGTGACTCCGCGCTGGACGCACAACTGGGACGACAAGGGCTACGGCGCGGTGCTGCTCCTCGCGCAGCTCACGGGCAAGCCGGTTTACCGGGCGATCACCGAGCGCTGGTTGAACTACTGGACGAGCGGAGACAATGGCGCCCGCATCACTCGCACACCGGGCGGCCTCGCCTGGCTCGCGCAGTGGGGATCGCTGCGATACGCCACGACGACCGCCTTTCTGGCTGGAGTCTACGCCGACCGGGTCGGTGATGTCGGGACGCGCTACGCGGACTTCGCGAAGCGGCAGGTCGACTACGCGCTCGGCGACAATCCCGTCGGACGATCCTACGTGGTGGGGTTTGGCAACAATCCTCCAATCAACCCGCACCACCGGGGGGCTCACGGGTCCTGGGCGGATTCCATCGAGAGCCCGGTCAACAACCGGCACATCCTCTACGGCGCGCTCGTCGGCGGGCCGTCGTCGGCCTCGGATACGGCCTACGTCGATGACCGGACGAACTACATCACCAACGAGGTGGCGCTGGATTACAACGCTGGATTCACCGGGGCTCTTGCTCGTCTACGGCAGATTCACGGTGGCGAGCCTCTGGCGAATTTCCCGCCGACGGAGTTGCCGGACGACGAGTTCTTCGTCGAAGCGCGGATCAACCAACAGGGTTCGACTTTCACCGAAATCCGGGCGCTGCTGAACAATCGGTCCGCCTTCCCGGCGGGGGCGTCCGATTACCTGAGCTTCCGCTACTATCTCGATTTGTCGGAGCTGCTGGCGGCAGGGTATCGACCCAGCGACCTGGTCGTGACAACGGGCTACAGTCAGGGCGCGGCGGTCACGGGTCCGATCGTCCACGACGCGGCGCGCAACCTCTACTACCTGAACGTCGACTTTTCCGGCACGACGCTCAGCCCGGGGAGCAGCTCGACGTTCCGCAAGGAGGTGCAATTCCGCGTTGCCGCTCCGGCAGCCGCCGCTTGGAATCCCGCGAATGATCCGTCCTTCAGCGGACTCGTGAGCGCTGAAGTGCGGAGGACGGACGCGATGCCCGTCTTTCAGCTCGGCGAGCGGCTCGAGGGAGTGGTGCCGTGAGGGGCGGTGCCCTGGCTCAGACGATTAACATCGGATTGCGGGTGAGGCGGGCCAGAGCGTGAACGGCCTGAGCTTTCGCCGTCTCGGGATCGCGGGGACAATTGACGATGATCAGGCAATCGAGGGCGTTGGCAAAATCGGCGGCGGCCTTCACCGCAGCTCCGACCCGGACGCTGACTCGGCAGCCGTGGCCGTTCTCTGCGGCGTGGCGCTGGACTGCGGCGACAAGGCCGGCCATTTCCGGCTGGTCCAGACCGACGAGGTCGGATTCGTCGAGGTCTTCCAGATCGAGCGATTTGGCCGTGATTTTCTGATTACGAATCATGCGCTCCGTGTCGGCGATCGCCAGGAGTCGGATGCGACCGCCGGGCGCAAGAATTCGGAAGGCCCAGGCAGCGGCCCGACTGTCGTCTTCGGCCACGAAGCTGAGCGGAATGACGATTTCGCGGAGGAGCACGGTCGCGTCGCGCTCCGGGTCGCGGACGACGAGGATGGGCGTCTCGCGGTGGTGAAGAAGGAGGTCGAGATTGGTGCCGATGCTGCTGGCCCCGAGTTCGGCAAAATCTTCCCGGAAGGGCGCGGGAACGACGAGTAAATCGCACCCGGTGTGGCGGCATTGGTGAAGAATCTGACGGTACGGTGGGGTAGCCCCGGCCAAGGCGGCAGTCTGGACGGGCACGGCCAACTGATCGGCGAGATCGGCGGCGAGCGGGTCCTGATTGGAACCGTCGGTTGCGAGGAGGACGCGCCGAAGCTCAATGGCGGGCAGGGCAATCGCGCGGGCGTCGGAGGCCGCTTCGAAGCGGTCCATGCTTTCGTCGAGGTCGTGGTCGCTGGCTTCGTTCATGGTGTGGTCAGAGGGTCGGGAAGAGGTCGAGCCAACGATAGAGTTCGGTGTAGCCGATCACGAACGGGATCTGGAGGAGGGTGACGACGCCGCCGACCTTGAGGTATTCCCCCCAGCCGATGCGGATGCCGCGTTCCTTCTCGAGTGCGTGCAGGGCGATCACGGCGGCGATGGAACCGACCGGGGTCGGGTTGCCGCCGAGATTGCAGGCGGCGATGAGGCTCCACCAGAGAGGTTCGGCGGGAAGGCCGGCGGCGATCATGGATTTGATGATCGGGATCATCGTGGCGGCGACGGGGATGTTATCGACGATGCCGGCGGTGAGGAAGACGAAGGGGACGAGAATGACGATGGCGATGAAGACATTGGTGCCGGAAATTTCAAATATCTGGGCGGCCATGACTTCGAGAAGACCGGTCTCCCGGACGGCTCCAATGAGCACGAAGAGGCCGACGAAGAAGAGGATGATGGGCCATTTGACGGCGCGGATGGCATCCTCGGTATCGAACCCGGAGAAAAACAGGGCGGCGGCGGCTCCGCAGAACGCGATAAAGTCGAGACCGACGCCGAGTTGCTGGGCGAAGGCGAACCCAAGAATGGTGAGTCCGAGAATGACCGCGCAACGGGTGAAGATGGCGCGGTCTTTGACGAGCGCCCACTCGTCGAATTGCGCGACCTTGGCGCGGCGTTCTTTGGCGCCGGTGGTGGTGACGAGATCGCGGCGGTAGGAAAACCGAATGACGACGAAGGCGACTGCGGCGGAGATGATGGCGAGGGGGGTGGAGACGATGAGGAAATCGACGTAGGGGATGTTCGCGCTGGTGCCGATCATGAGCGTCGGGATGCCGGAGGCGAAGGTCATGAGCGCGCCGGAGTTCGCGCCGATGGCCACGGTCATGATGTAAGGGACGGGTTTGTAGCCGAGCGATTTGGTGATGACGAGGACGAGCGACGTCATGATGAGGACGCCAGGCGCAATGGTGAGAAACGTGACGAAGCCGATGGTGGCGACCATCACGGCGGGAAGAAGCAGGGTGGGCTTGCCGCCGGTGAGTTTGACGAGGCGAATGGCGATGAAGTGAAATAGCCCTGATTTCGCGGCGATGCCGACGAGGATGCTGGTGCCGACGATCACGCCGATGACGCCGAGGTCGTGAGCGATGAATTGGTGAACGGTGTGGTAGGGATGCTCGCCACCGAATACGCCGAGCGAGAGCGCAAGGATGACGGCGACGATCGCGCCGGCGAGGGCGGCGAGGCTCTTGTGAACGAGTTCGAACGCGATGGCGATGAACGTGACGATGAGCACGCCGCCGATGAGGATCATCGGGAGGACGGGAGCGGTGCCTGCCGTGGTGGCGGCGTTTTCGGTGGCAGCGGCGAGGAGAGTCACGGGATTGATACGGGTGGCGATGGGAAAGTGGTTCCGACTCGAGGTCGGCCAACCCGGTCCGGGACGCCCGATGGATGACAAGGGCGGAAACGAACGGCCCGACGACGCTGAGGGATAATTGGGTATTACTCTTCGGAACCCATTCCACACCTCCGAACGTTAAGTCCGTGTTTTGGTGGCATGGATTTTCGTTGAGATTTTGTAGAAGATGGTCGATTCGCTCGTCCCCGAGCGAGAGGCGTCGGCGACTTTTTTTGGGAAACGATTTGCGGCGGCCCGGGGGGACGGGTTATACCAGCACCTCAGTTTTGCCCTGTGGTGTAATGGTAACACAGCGCCCTTTGGAGGCGGTATTCATGGTTCGAGTCCATGCGGGGCAGCCACCCTCTTCCAGTTCCGGGGGAGATTTTTCACCGGGAAGTGCCGGGGAGGGGAGCCGGTAGTCGGATTTGAACCGACGACCTGTCGCTTACGAAGCGAATGCTCTACCACTGAGCTATACCGGCGTTTCTCGCGAATTGGAGAGCGCGGAATCTACGGCTCGGATCGGGGCTTCGTCAAGGATGCATGCCGCCACGCGGACGGTTTCGCGGACTTGCCGCGAGCCGACCGGGAGCGGGTGGGCTACGCCGGGACGAGGCCTGGTTTTTGGGGTTTCCGGTTTCGGACGATGGCGAGGGTGGTAAAGGCCAGCTCCAGGACCACGAAGCCGGCGGCGTATTCGAAGCCGCCGCTACCGAAGCCGTAGCTGTGCAGGCCGACGCCGAGGACGAAATTCACGCCGTACCAGGCCATGATGATCGTCTGGAATGCGAGGATGCTGCCGACGGCGAGACCGAATCCGGCCCAGCGTCCCGAGATGCGACCGTGGAGGATGAAGAGATAGGACAGGAGGGCGACGAGGGCCCACGTTTCCTTGGGATCCCAGTCCCAGAAGCGTCCCCAGGAGTAGTTCGCCCACACGCCGCCGAGGATTGTTCCGACGGCGAGGAGGAGGACGCCGACCTGGAGGGTGCGGTAGATGTAGTTGTAGAGCGCCGGGGCGGGCTTGGTGCCAAGGATTACCTTGCCCAGCGCGATGTGGGAGACACCGAGGGCGAGCGCGAAGGCGGCGTAGCTGAGGGTGATGATGAGGACGTGGGTGGCCAGCCAGAAGTTGCTCTGCAGGACGGCGGCGAGGGGATGAATGCCGGGGTCGAGCGCGAGCGGTTGGCTGTCGGCCAGTAGCAGCGACAGGACGGCTACGGGGATGGCTCCCAGGAGGAAATAACGACTTCGGAAGATGGCCTCGAAGACGAGGGCGAAGAGGACCGTACCGAAGGCGACCCAGATGATGGATTCGTACATGTTGGTCACCGGTGGGCGACCGGCGATCAGGATGCGGGCGATGAAGCCGGTGAGTTGGAAGAGGAATCCGATGGCGGCCAGGGCCCAGCCGACGGCGTAGCCGGTGCGGCGCGCGCGGAGGGATGTGACCGCCAGCGCGATGCCGGCGAGAAGGTAAAGGATCCACGCCCAGCGGAAGGGGTGAAGGTTTTGAATGAAGGTTTCCAGACTGATCTTCCAGGCGGGCGGCTGGAATTGCGGCGCCTGAACGGCGAGTTCGGCCTGGAGCGCCTGGGCGGCGGTGTCGAAGGCGGCCTGATCGTCGGCGAGGTAGGCCGCGCGGAGATTCGCGAAGAGCGGGTCGGCCGGGTCGAGGGTTCGCCAGGCCGTCCGGTCGCCGGCGGGGTTGGCGACGACGCGGTAGAGGTCGCCGCGGCGGAGGTTTTCAAACTCCGCGAGCCGGAGCCCGATGGTTTCCATCTTCTTGTCGATCCCGGTGAGCTTGGCACCCTCGGCGGCGCGAGTGGCGGCTTCGGCCTGTTGGAGGAGGTCGACGAAGGCTGAGTTGGCGGCGAGTTCGTCGTAGGAGAAGAGTTTGCGCTTCTCCTCGAGGTTGGCGGCGCGTTTGACGTCGATGGAATCAACGAGAATCAGGGGGATGCCGCTCCACTCGCCGGGCTGAAACCAGATGTCGGTGATGATCTGGGAGGCGCTTTGCTTTTGGCCGTCGACCTCGAGGCTGCGGCGTCCGGCGGTGCCGAGAAGGCTTTCCTGGGCAAAAACGAGGTAGGGTTTTTTGCGACCGCTATCCTGGACGGGCATCGACTCGAGGGAGGTGACGTCGAGGGCGGCGTGCAGGGGGGCGGCGCTGATGAGGAGCGCGGTGAGTAGTTTGATAAACAGATTCAATTCGTTGTTGGCGGCAGGATGCCGCCACTCCGTTTTTTTGGTTTGAGATAGAATTGGATGAAGATGCCGGCGCAGACGGCGAGGGAGCCAATCCATTTGAGCGACCAGCCGGGATCGTAGAGGACCTGCAGCGTTGTCTCGCCGAGGTCGCGGGGATTCCATTCGGCCTGGCTGAATTTGTAGTTGATGCCGGTGAGGTTGGCCCAGAGTCCTCCCGGCCAACTCGCGGGCTGGTTCATCTTGGCGACGGCTGTCTTGGTGGCCCCGGTCTCGGTTTCCGTGAATTCGACGGTCGAAATGTAGTTGGCCGGGGTCTCGGTGCCTTCGTAACGGGGGACTTCGAAGCTCTCGAGGCCGATGGTGAATGGTGCGGGGCGGAGTTCCAGCCCGTAACCGAGCCGGACGACGGTGCGGTCGTGCGCGAGCGTGGTGAGGGCACCGGATGTGATCCATTTGGCCGGGCCTTCCGTGCCGTCGGGCGCGCGGAGTCGCGCGTGAAATCCGGGGATGCCGGTCACGCTGTCGTCGCCGGGCCGGGTGTCGGTCAGGGTCTCGGAGGTGGGAAGAAACCGGGTGACTTCGACGGTCCAGTCCGCCCAGCCGGGGGCGAAGGTGTCCCCCGGAGCCGCGGTTCCGCTGGCCGTGGCGATGCCCCCACGGACGGCCTGCCAGTCGACGCCGGCGAGGTCGGCGGTCGGCGCGATCTCGAGCGAGAGGTCGTTCGGTCCGCTGTGATCGTGAGAATTGGTCGGGCCGGTGATGCGGACGAGTGTGGCCGGGTTATTGGGCTGATCGGAGGCGGTGGAGGGCCGTCCGTCGGTGAGCTGGAAGTCGGGCCAGTAGTCGCCGACGGTCACGGTGGCCGGGCCGACGGTGAGGGGTTGGTTGAGAATCTCCGCGCGGGCGTAGGTGGCGGCGGTGCCGTCGGGGGCGGTGGTGGTGAGCTTGGCACCGTCTTCGCTGAGCGTCACCTGGACGCCGGTGGAACCGTCGGGGGCGGTGACCACGGGGGCGAACTTTGCAAAAACCATCCGGGTCTCGGTGACGGGTGCCGGGGTGCGGTCTGGAAGCTCAGGGAGGAAGGCGACCCGGGCCATGCCGAAGAAATCTTTCTCCACTCCGCCATCGGGGAGTAGCGCGAGCGGCAGGTCGAGGTGCTGGCCGGCGGTGTCGCTGTGGAGGTGGAGTTCGACGCCGGGCAGAGCGGCGGGATCGGTGGAGGCAGCGAGTCGCTCTTCGTCGAGGAGATTTGGGCTGAATCCGTCGGCAACGAGTCGGTAATCGGTATCGGGGAGGGGCAGAGTTCTGGGCCTTTCCTCGGTCGGCAGAACGGCTTCGGCATCGAAATCGATGAGGTAGAGTGCACCGTCGCGGGGGCTCTCGACTTGAAGGACGCTGCGGCTGGTGGTGATGCGGTTCACCGGCGCCTTGTCGACGTGGAGGGTGACGTTGCCCTCGAAGCCAAGGAGCGAACCGATTACCGCGCCGATGAGCAGGGTGATGATCCCGTAGTGAGTGACGATGAATCCGGTGTGCTTCCGTTCCCAGGGCCAACGGGTGAGGGTGACGGCAAAGAGGTTCACGCACAGGACGCCGAGCCAGAAGATGAACAGGGGATTGTCGTAAATTTTTGCGGAGGCGATCTTGGCGTTGTAGGCGCTCTCGTAAAAGGTCGCCGCGCCGATCGCGATGGCGATGGTGGCGAGGAGAACGAGTGCGAGCTGGAGCGAGCCGAGGAGGTGGACGAGGCGCCAGTAGAGCGACGTCTTCTTGCGTTCGGCGACCAGACGACGGCGGGCGTCCTTGGAAAGCGGGGCGGTCGGAGCGGCGGTCGTCATGAGCGGTGCGGTAAGGTATTAGTTCTTCTAATGTTTGCAACCGTTGTCGCGTGGCGGGGCGCGATTGTCGGGAGGAGGGAGGGAATTTCGACAACAAAAAACCACCCCGCCGGTGCCGGCGGGGTGGTGAGAAGGGGGAGTGGTCGATCCGGAGATCGCCGTTTAGTCTAGGCCTGCCGTTCTTTCACGCAGTCGACGACTTTGGTGATTCCGAAAATCAAGAGGGCTGGTTTGATCGACCAGAGGGCGAGCCGGATGATGAGCACAAAAATGCCGAGGAGCGGCAGGCGGCTGATCACGAGGCCGGCACCGGCGCCGATGAGGACCGCCTTCAGCGGCTCTTCGCGGATCTTTTGTTCGCAGTTGGCGACTCCATCGTTGAGTCGGTCTTGGAAGGAGGCGGTGTTGGCTTCGTCTTGCATGGATGGGTGTTGGTTTTCGTTAGGTTAGGTGGAGAGAGGCTCGATTGACAAGGGTGGGGGCGAAACGGAGACGGCTAAATCCGTGGGCCGCGACGATGAAAGATCAGCGAGACGACAAAAAGGATGAGGAATACGACGAAAAGAATTTTTGCGATGCCAACGGCGGTCCCGGCGATGCCGCCGAATCCGAGGACGGCTGCTATGAGTGCGATGACGAGAAAGGTGATGGCCCAGCCTAGCATGATAGTTTGGTTGATTGAGTGCTCGTTGAGTCGCGTGGGGTTGGTGACCCCGGCAATTTATCGCAGATCGCGCGCTGGGTGGATGGGTGCCGCCTTGGGGCTGGTGATTTTTTTGGGGGCGGCGGGGGATGGCAGGTCGGAAGAGAAGACAAAGTCGGCGGTCACGACGGAGCTTTCAACGGACGAACTCGCGGATTTTTCGGGAAACCCCGAGCCGATCCGGAAGCTCCTGACGTCGGCGTTGGGGCTCACGGGTCGGGGGTTGGGATACCAATTCGGATCGGCGGATCCGGCAAAGGGTGGGATGGATTGTTCCGGGACGATCTATTTTACGCTGAGACAGGCGGGCTTCAAGGAGGTCCCGCGGACGGCGAGTGGCCAATACGTTTGGGCCCGGAAGGCGGGGACGTTCGAGGCGGTGGTGAGCACCAGCACGGAGAGTTTCGAGCTGGATGAGTTGCTGCCCGGTGACCTCCTGTTCTGGAGCGGGACCTACGCGACGGATCGTGATCCGCCGGTGTCGCACTCGATGATTTACCTCGGGAGGGCGGAGTCGGACGGGAAGATGCTGATGTTCGGCGCGAGCGACGGACGCAGCTACCGCGGGGAGCGGCAGTCGGGTGTGAGCGTGTTCGACTTTCGGATTCCGCAGTCGGGGAAGACGCGGTTCGTGGGGTATGCCCGGATCCCGGGGATCGGAGAGATGGTGGGCTCCGAAGTTCCGGCTGGGACCGGGGAGTAGCGGCCCGTCGATTTCGGTTCGATCAGCTTTTAGCCGAGGGCTTCGTCGATGGTTTTGAGGATGAAGTCGGCGTCTTCGGCGTTGATGCACATCGGCGGTTTGATGCGGAGGACGTTGCCGTCGAGGCCGCCCTTGCCGATCAGGAGACCGAGTTCCCGGCAGCATTCGAAGACTTCCACGCAGCGGGCTTTGTCGGGATGTTTGCTGTCGCGGTCGGTGACGAGTTCGACTCCGATCATGAGGCCGAGTCCGCGGACTTCGCCGATGGCGGGGTGTTTGCCTTGGAGTTGGCGGAGGCCGTCGAGGATGCGGTTGCCCATCGCGAGGGCGTTGGCTTGGAGGCCTTCTTCTTCGATGACTTCGAGGACGGCCATGCCCTGGGCTGCGGCCATGGGATTGCCGCCGTAGGTGTTGAAGTGAATCCGGCTGGCGAGAGTCTGCGCGATCTCGGGGGTGGTGACGACGGCTCCGAGCGGGAAGCCATTTCCGATGCCTTTGGCCATGGTGACAATGTCCGGAATGACGTCCTGGGTCTCGAAGCCCCAGTAGTGCGAGCCGGTGCGCCCGAAGCCCGCCTGGACCTCGTCCGCGACGCAGAGGCCTCCGGCGGCGCGGACGTGGGCGTAGGCTTCCTTGAGGTAATTTTCCGGGAAGACGACCGCTCCGCCGACGCCCTGGATGGACTCAGCGATGAAGCCGGCGATCTGGCCGGAGGTGGCGTAGCGGATGGTCTCGCGAATGTCGTCGGCGTAGCGGGGACCGGAGTCGGCGTCGGTCCAGCGACCACGGTAGGTGTCGGGATTGATGGCGTGATGGATGCCAAAGGAATGCGGGACGTTAAACTTCCAGGTGTGATGAGAGGTGAGGCCCATCGTGGATTGGGAACCGCCGTGATAGCAGTTGCGGAGCGCGAGGAAATCGAAGTTGCCGGTGTAGGCCCGGGCCATGAGGAGGGCGAGATCGTTGGCTTCGCTGCCGGAATTCGTGAAGTAGCAGACCTTGAGATCACCGGGGAGCGTGGAGGCGAGCTTCTGCGCGTAGCGGGCGACGTTCGGGTGGAGGTAGATGGTGGTCGTGTGCTGGAGTTTCTCGTTCTGGGCATTGAGGGCGGCGACGACCTTCGGGTGACAGTGGCCGACGCTGACCGTGACGATGCCTCCGAAGGCGTCGAGGTAGCGGCGCCCGGTCTCGTCGAAGAGGTATTGCATGCGCCCCTCCACGATCATGAGCGGCTCCTTGTAGTAGTGAAAAATACCTGGATTGAGGAATTCGTTGCGCAGGGCGAGAACGGCGGACTTTGTCATTTTCGATTTTCGATTTCGGATTTTCGATTGGGGAGCTTGGCGAGGGCCAGGTGGAGGATGAACGCCAGAGCGAAGCCGGAGAACCAACTGTAGGTGTAGAGCGTCTGGAAGAATACGGGAACCTGCTCGGGGGTGGCGATTTTGATTGCGACGAGAAAGCCGGGGAGGTGGGGGATGATGGCGAGGAACAGCGCCGTCAGGGCGCGAAGATTGAAGCCGCGACTGAACGTGTAGGGTCCCTCGACCTGGTAGAGTCCGTCGGCGTCGAGGGATTGCTTTTTAATCAGGAAGTAGTCGGCGATCATGATGCCACCGATGGGCCCGAGCAGGGCGCTGTAGCCGATGAGCCAGGCGAAGATCGTGCCCTCGGCGACGAGTTTCCACGGGAAGACGAGGATGCCGAGCGCGCCGGTGATGAGGCCGCCGATTTTGAAACTGATGTGGCGGGGGAGGAGGTTGGAGAAATCGTTGGCGGGCGAGACGACGTTCGCCGCGATGTTCGTGGTGAGGGTGGCAACGACGAGAGCGAGGAGTCCGGGGATGACGATCCAGGGGTCGTCGAAACGACCGAGGAGCGCGACGGGATCCGAGATGGCTTCGCCGAAAACGACGAGCGTCGCGCTGGTCGTCGCGATGCCAATGAAGGCGTAGAGCGCCATGGTGACAGGCATCCCGATGGCTTGGCCGAGGACTTGGTCGCGCTGGGATTTTGCGAAGCGGGAGAAGTCGGGGATGTTCAGCGAGAGGGTGGCCCAGTAGCCGACCATGGCGGTGAGGCCGGGGATGAAGACGGGCCAGAACTCACCGAGGGTTGCAAATTTCGACGGCTGACTGAGCATCGGGCCGAAGCCATCGGCGGCGATCCAGGCCCAAGCGAGAAGTCCGAAGCCGACGGCGAGAAGGAAGGGTGCCCCGAGTGCCTCCAGCCAGCGGATGCAATCGATGCCCCGGACGACGACCGCCATGTTGATGACCCAAAAGATCATGAAGCAGGTGAATTGGCCGGCGGAGATTCCGAGGACGGGGAGGGGGACGGCGGAGGCGACGTCGAAACCTGCGACGATGGCCGTCATCTGATAGATCGCGCTGCCACCGATCCACGTCTGGATGCCGAACCAGCCGCAGGCGACAATGGCGCGCATGAGGGCGGGGATGTTCGAGCCGAAGACGCCGAAGGACGATCTCAGGAGAACCGGAAATGGAATGCCGTAGGCGGTGCCCGCGCGGGCGTTCAGAGCGAGCGGGACGAGGACGATGAGGTTGCCGAGGAGGACGGTGAGGGTGGCCTGCCACCAATTCATCCCGGCGTCGATGAGGCCGCCAGCGATCATGTAGGTCGGAATACAAACGGCCATCCCCACCCAGAGGGCGGCGATGTGCCATTTGGACCACGTCCGCTTGGCGGGCGGGACCGGGGCGAGATCAGGATTCCAGAGGGAGTGGTCGGGCGGCATCTTCGTGGTGGGGGGAGTGGAGCAATTTGGGTGCCGGGCGGTCACGCGAAGCCATGGCGCGGGTGACACCCGGGCGCAGCGCGCGGGGTTTCAAGTCCCAGCGGTTCATTCAAGACGGCGTTGGGAGGGGCTCGGAGTGGCGCGCCCGGGTGGATTTGAACCACCGACCATCGGATTAGAAGAACGTTGCACAACAGTCTAAGGATTGTCTTGCTTACCCGATACTTACCCGATAAAGGGCGGGGATGCCGAAAAAAGCGGAACTGAGCGTCACGGAAATCCAGATCAAAGGCCGGCCGTTTTGGCGGCTCACCTACCCCACGGCGAATGGACGGAAGCGGGAGCACTTCGCGGAGGAGAAGGCGGCGAACAAGCGGATGAAGGAGATCGCCGCGGAGGCGCGCCAATTCGGTGAGCGGGCCGAGGCGATGACCTCGCGGTTGCGCGCCGATGCCGTCGCGGCGGCGGCGATCCTCGACGGAACAGGGGCGAGTCTCGCGGAGGCCGCGAGACATTTCCGGCAGGACTTTGACCGCCGCGCCGCTGGGATCTCGATTGCTGATGGTGTGGCGAAGTATCTCGAATCGCGCGCCGAGCGATCCGCCGACTATCTGGCGACGACGAAAAGCCGCCTGGGGCTGTTCCGCTCCTTCTGCGAAGGCCGCGGGAGATCGACGGCGACGTTGACGGCGGAGGACGTGAGCGACTTCCTATCGGGTCTCACGGTCGCGCCACGGACCCGCGGGCACTTCCACAAGCTCGCCGTGAGCTTCTGTACAATTCTGCCGACGCCGGGGATGGATGGCGGACGACATCATGGTGACGGTCGCACGGCCCAAGGCCCCCGATGCGGTGGTTGAGATTCTAACGCCAGCTGATGCGGAGCGTCTGCTATCGGTCTGCGACGACGAGATTCTCCCGGGAGTCGTCCTGGGGCTTTTCTGCGGGCTCCGGCAGGCTGAGATCGAGAAGATTCAATGGGATGCGGTGAATCTCCCGGAAGGCACCGTGACGGTCTCCAGTGCCATCGCCAAGACGCGGAGCCGACGGGTGTGTACGATTCCGCCGAATGCTGTCGGCTGGCTGACTCCGTTCTCGGCGTGTTCCGGCCGGGTGTGGACGACAGCGGCGCGCAATCGGTGGAATCTGGCGAGGATCGCGGCGGGGTTCGGTCCCTTCTTCTCCACTGCCAAGGCCGTGCGTAAGGCCGCGGAGAAGGCCGATCAGAAGGGAAAGAAACTTCGCCCATGGCCAGCGAATGCGCTCCGACATACCGCCATATCGGCGCGGGTGGCGATTGAGCGGAATCTTGCGGCGATCAGCTACGAATCCGGGAACAGCCCGTCGGTGATTCAGGAGCACTACAACGGCCTGATGAGCGAGAAGTCGGCAAAGGCCTTGTTCGCCATTCTGCCGAGCGTCCCCGCCAACGTGGTCAACATTCGAAAAGCCTCCTGACGGGCTCAAGTAGGTGCTCCGGCGGCGGGATCCTCTGAGAAAAACTTTTTCAGTTTCTGCCAATCAGGTTTTTCTCTGCGGCCGAGTCCCTCGCATTCGGCGGTATGGATAGAGCAGGTCACCGTGTGCTTTGAGACGGCTTCTGGAGTCTCGCGCTTTTCTTTTGCAGTCAGAGGCTTGGGATCAGAATACGTGACCTTGAATTCCTTCCACTCAAGGAGCGAAGGGCCGAGGCCGAATCTGTTTGCAAGTTCAAACAACTCGATCTGGAGCAAGTGAGCAACTGCGAGGTCGCGTCCTTGGACCCGCGCCGCGGCCATAATCTCGCGGAGGTTTCCAATCAAGACCTCCTCGAAAGAATCAAGCCCGACCACGGACCTCAGCCGGGCCGTCTGGTCGCGGAGTTGTGGGAGATCCTGCTTCTGCCAGAGTTCAAGGCTCGTTTCGGTGTATGCGGTGCCGTCCAGGCGGCGCAGATCGCTCTTCCCGCGATCATCGTTGAATGCTGGATCGACTCCGGTTGCAGCGCTGATGAGCATCGCATCCGCGCGGGATAGCTCGCGCCTCCCTTGCTCTACAGCTACCAACTGCGCGTAGCCGACGCCGGTCAGTCTTGAGAACTCCTCCGCAGTCTTCTGGCAAAGGAACCGGAGTTTGTTCAGTGCATCGTGTCGCGGGTGCTTCTTCATCAACTGCGACAGTAGCAAAACGCTTGGCTACGCGCAAACTATCATTGAACTGCGACACGTCGCATTGCATTCGTAGGGCATGCACCAACTACGAAATCGCCAGCAAGCGGCAGCGGCCTTGAACGTCTGCCTTCGGACCCTCGACGAAGCCGTTGCCCGGGGGCAGATCGGATGCGTCCGGATCGGCCAAGGGAAGAAACCCCGCGTCTTGTTCCGCGATGCGGATATTGAAATGTTCATCGCGAAGAACGCCCGCCCGGCCCGCGGGCCTATCGGAGTGGCGCTTTGAGTGACACGAAGGTAGAGACTTCACGTCCTCGATCTCCCGAAGGTCGGCAAGGTCAGTTTTCGGATTGAGTTTGCCGCAGCGTGGATCGACGGGAGGATTGATCTACCCGCCGCAGTGGCAACGCGCAAATCCCGGCGGCTGCTGGACCGGTGGCGGAAATCGATCACGCGCGTCTTGGACAAAGATAAGCGGCCAATGATTCTCACGGTCGCCCTGGCTGGGCAGCCGGTTAGCTGCGGGTTGGAGATCGAGGGCCGTGTTTTCGCGGCAGGGGTATTGCGATGACGGACGAGGACATGGAGCGGGTGCGGCGGGAGGCCGAGGACCTTGGAATAATCGAACGCGAACGAGTTCAAGGGGCAGGTATGACTGAGGAGGATCTTAAGCGGTTGGACCGGGATTTTCAGGAGTTGGGGGTGTCTGAGCCCGAGGAGCCGATAGATCAGGCGCACGAGCTGAGGCTAACTGTGCGGCGCGCGGGAGTGGCTCCAAGGCGTAAGGTAGCGTTGGGTCAGCACGACGACAATGACGCGGGAAGAGCGGACGCGTTTGTCGAAAGTCACCTCATGACGGTGAGGTTTGTTCCAGAGTGGGACGCATGGCTTACTTGGAAGGGTCACCGATGGCAGCGCGACGAGGAGAACGAAATCTGGTCATTGGCGATTGAGCACTACCGCGATCTTCAGGCACGAATCATCAAAGAGATTCATTGCCCGAAGGAAAGGGGGGCGGCTCTGGCTCGGACGCTGAAGATGGGGAATGCAAATCCCATCCGAAATATGCTGACGCTGGCGAAGGCAGATCGAAGGATCGTAGTCTCAAAGGATCGACTAGACACGAACCGTGATCTACTCGGTTTGAAGAACGGAGTATGGGATTTTCGAGAAAATGCCCATCGGCCCGGGCGGCGGGAAGACTTGATTACTCTTCAAGTGAATTGTGAATACGACCCTTTAGCAGCCGCCCCCTTGTGGAAATCTCATATCGAGTTCGCGGCGGGTGGGGATGCTAACTTTGCGGAGTTTTTGAAGAGGATCGCCGGGTACAGTTTTACTGGCCATACGAAGGAGACGGTTTGGTTTTTCCACTATGGTTCAGGCCAGAACGGCAAATCGGTGTATTGCTCCTCGCTCCTTCATTTGGCTGGGGACTATG
Source organism: uncultured Verrucomicrobiae bacterium (assembly GCA_963740185.1). GTDB lineage: Bacteria > Verrucomicrobiota > Verrucomicrobiia > Chthoniobacterales > JAATET01 > CAVVKW01. The sequence goes on along the minus strand of CAVUDH010000016.1, from coordinate 247,417 downwards.
GCCATAAGGCGCAGCAACGGCTTTACATGCAGGACCGGCACGGAAAATCGCCGGAGGATGAGCAGGCCGCTCTACAGGGAAAAAGATTCGTCGTCGGGCCGGAGGTCGAGGAAGGTGAGAGGCTGGCCGAGGGTAGGTTGAAAGAACTGGTCGATGACGCCCCTCGAATCGTTGGCCGATGGCAGCATGATCGTAGATTCGAGTTCGATTTACAGGCGAAGCTGTGGCTTTACGGGAATCATCAACCGCAAATCATGGGGACCGATCGAGGGACATGGCGGCGTTTGCGTCTTGTTCCGTGGGTTCGGGGGATTGCTGAGGAGAACAAGGATCTCGAATTCAAGGAGAAGATTCTACGTGCCGAGATGCCTGGCGTTCTGAATTGGGTCCTTGAAGGAGCCGCGTCATGGCAGCGGGAGAGTAGCCTTTCTGTTCCTTCGTGCGTCATTGCGGCGGGAACTGCCTACCGCGAGCAGGAGGACGTTCTCGCGGATTTCTTCGAAGGTGAGACGGTTATGTTGCCCGAAGGTTGGGTGGCGAAGAACGCGCTTTATCAGAGCTACTGCCGTTGGGCCGAGGCTACGAATATCCGCCCGCTGACGCTGACGCGATTCAACAAGCGGGTCCGTGTCGTCGATGGCGTCAGCGAGGGGAAACGAAATGAACTGCGAGGATGGCGCGGAATCGAACTGAAAGATGAATAGCCCCCTTCGAACTTCCCCCAGCCGAAGAAAAGCCATTGGGTCGGAGGCTCGGGACACGTTTTCGTGTCTTTTCCATAAACTCTTAAACTTCACTCATCATGGGGGGATTTGGGTAAAAGACACAAAAACGTGTCCGGGAGTGTCGCGTTCTTGCTCCGATTCTGACCTGTGTAAAAGGAATCTCTTCGAAATGACCCCCTCCCTTGTCAGTTGGGGTGTCTCGTCACGGATTATCGCGGGACTTGTCCTGAAACGTCTTGTCATTTGGCAACCCTGCCGCCCGCCGCTTTCCGTGAATCGCTCCTCGCGATTTGACACCTCAACGATTGAAGAATGAAAATTGAAACCCCGATCAAACTGCTAACCCTCTCGGAGTTGGCACGGCTGGCAAATCAGCCAACCACTCGTATCCAGAGGATTGTGGAGTCCGGCGAGATTCAGCCCGCCTTTGTTACGGCCCGGCAGAAGCTGTTTCGTGAGTCGGACGTGGCCCGCCTGGCTGCCCTAGCTAGCCGACTGCCCGGAGCTGGAGCCGTCCTATGAGCGAGCCGCTGAAAATAGATCAAGACCCGGCTGACCTTGAGTCGGCCCGGATGGCCATCGCGGTTCGATCCGCGGCCGTCACGACGGCGTTGGAATCGCTCCGTGCGCTCCCGGACTCGCGCGAGTTTGAAGAAAGCTTCGTCCGAGCGGACCTGGCTGTTTCAACGAGCGGTCGCCCATTGACGCTTGCATCGGCAAAGGAGGAGCTTGCCGCCCTCGCGGTCGCTTCTGCCGAATTAGATCGCGTCCGCGGAATTCTCTCTGGCGACGACGAACGGGCGATCCGGGCTAAGATTGCCGAGGAAAATACTCGATATATGTCACGGCAAGCTGAGATCGCGGAACTCAATCTCGAAATCGGGGCGATCAATGGGCAAATCGTGGAACTCAATCGCGCAGTCGTGGAAGCCAAGGCGACTGTTGACGAGTTGAAGGGGCATCCCGCACTCCAGCAAGTTCGCAATCTTCGAAACGAGATCGCCGAGGTCGAATCGCTCCAACGACGTGCGGACCGCAGTTTGTCCCTGCTGACTGGCCTTGCGGTGGCCAAGGGCATCATCGGCTCCGCTGATGATTTGCCCGCGGAGCTGGCGAGGCTGGAACGGCTCGAAATTTCCCAACGCGAAGCGGCAGCGACGGTGCCGCTTGGCACTTCGGGAACCACCCGCGTCGTCCGCTATCCAACACAAAAGCCATGAACAAATCATCTACATCCCTGACCGACCCCCGCATCAAATTCGAGGCCGTACCAATGTCGGATCGCCTCATTTACCGGAACGTCCTCGCCCTCCGCACGGTTAAAACCAAACTCGAGGCGTGGGTTACTGAGAACCTCTTCACAGCCGGAGGCTTTCATCTGCTGGCACCCGAGGACGTGAGCGGTGCCATCGGAGGCGCAAAATCCGTTCTTCGCGGTTCGCGGATCGAGCGGCTGGTGAACGCCCGGTCGCTCCTCGATATTGCGGAAAGCTCGCCAGAATTCAAAGCGGCTGAGTCGAAGCTCGCGCCACTGTACGCCGAGCTTGCAGCGTACGAAGAAGAGCAAGAGGCGATGCGACAGGAAGAAGCTGGACGCATTGCGGCTCTTGCCAAGGCCCGGTGCAAAGCCCGTGAGGCCGCGCTGGCGTCCGTCGAATCCGATCCCGAAGTCACTCGCGCGCGCGCTGCCGTCGAGCGCGCCGAACTCGTCACGTAAACAATCACTCCGAAGCGCTAACCGGTTTTCAACATATTGCGTGCTCGGGGGAGCACAAGAGCTGCGCGATCCCCCACAATTTCCACCATTTACCAGCTGAAGGCTACGTCGCCGCCGAAGGCCGCTCTTGACCCGTTATGAAAAAAAAACATCGAACCAACCCCCGACCCCCGCCGTGAGCTTGAATCGCATCCCGCAGAGATGCGGGCTCTGTATCGGAACTTGATGGCTCTCCGTCTGCTCGTTCACGAAAAGAAAAAGGCCTTCATTGCTGGGTTTCGTATCTGTGGGAACAGCTCCGCGCCGGATGATTCTGTTGACGCCACGTCCGCTGTATATGGGATTGCGCGCACCGCTCAGTCGAACGAGCTGGCGGCGTTGACGGTGCTTCTGACTCACGTCGCGGGAGAAGCTGATTTCATCGAGGCCGAGTCCCTGCTCGATCCCATCTTCGAGCGGATCGCTGAGTATGACGCCGCCTTTGCCGCTCGGGAGTCTGAGCGAGGGCGGCTCGCCAGCCAGCACCATGAGGCCCTCGAACGCGCACGGGCTGAGGCCCTCGCCTCTGCGGAGAATTCGCCGGAGGTGATCGCGGCCCGCGAAGCCCTTGAGAAGGCAATCTGACTTTCTTCGATCTCCGGCACCGTGTGGTGCCGGGCGAAGCGGCGACCGCATGATTGAGTGACGGGGGCACTAGATCGCCGCGACCCCCACAATTTCCACCCTTCACCCGCACACCGTTGGAAGAATACGAACAGCAATTCACGGAATGGCTCGAAAGTCTTTCATCCGCCGACAGGGAAGCTCTTGCGGCGGACGGAATCACGGGGCCGCTTATTGACTCCCGGCGGGAGTATGGGATCGGGCTAGACGAAGATATGGCCCAAGGTGCCGTCGATGAAGTTGACTCCGATCCCCGGCGCCGATCCCGATCCCGAGCGAGTTTCCGACGCTGGCGAACGCCTCGCCGAAATTCTTGGTTGGGTGATAGGACCGGCCACTTTGAGCACGGCCATGTGGAGTAAATCCGCTGCCCGGCGGCTGGCTGCTCTCGGGTGGGCACTCAATATCCGGGGGATGCGGTCGCGGCAAGCGATTGCGAGTGACCTAGGTACGACGCGGGCTCTCGTCAGTTACTACGTGCGCGACATCAACGAGCGGTGGGGAATTTTCGTGCCGGGGCAGAAATCAGTTGAGGCCCGGGCCCGTTACTCTGCCGCCTCCCCCCAAGGGTGGGCGGTACGGCGCGCAAATAAACTTGCGGCTCGGTCTGTCGAGGACTGCGAAGGCAAGGCCGACTAGCTGGGCGGTTCCCGCCGCATCGCAGCCGGCCGAGACCGCGCGGCTCCGTGAAAGGTATGGCGGTATCACTTCTCCTCTGCCGCTTGACATGGGTCTTCGAGCTATATGGCAACTCGATTATTCAAAACAAGCGGGCGGGTGAGTAAGATTGGGGTGGTAACACGCACGACGCAGTGGGAGGCGGACACGGAATTGGAAGCGCTCGAATTCTTGCGGAGTGTTCCAGAGTTCGAAGGACTTTGGATTACCGATGACTGCGGCTATGTCCAGGCCGAGGATAATAAATACGAGATCACCGCAGTCTATGCCGGCGCGCTGCACGAGTTGTCACCTGACGATGACCAAGGATCCACGGGCGATCGTCGCGAAGAAGAAGACGGCGGTGGGGGATTCACATACGACCCCAAGTTTGTGAATGTGAGTTTCAGCGGCTCAATGGAGAAAGTCTCTGCCACGCTTCATCCGAATTTCCAAGCACTTCGAGCGAAGTATGGATGGGACGCCGAGAATCAGCAGTTCCCGGAGTACCTCCCGCAAGACTTTGGCGGCACACCGGGGCGCGCTTTTGGTGGGAAAGGTATTCCGTTCCGCCCGGAGCGCAGCTCCCTGGCCGGAGCCGACAGCTATCTCGAGGTTGGTGGCGAGTACTCCGTGAGTTACGTCAAGAGTTCGGTGAGCCCCTCTGTTCTCCTTGGGGTTGGTGTGGTCGCAGAACCGCCGCGCGTCGATGCTGTCCCGCTTCCACCCGACCGAAATTTTCTAAAACTGATGCCTGAGATTTCGATCCGGGGATCAGTGTTCGCCATCACCGAAAAATTCCTGATGAGCGGGCCGAGCGGATGGAATACCGACGTTTACGACAAAGCTCAACTCGACCCCGCCGCAGAATAAGCCGATCAGAACTCCACGCTGACGAGGGTGCGTGGACCTGATATGGTCAGCCACCGCAGATCGAACGGAACCCAGCGGCCTTGGTTATCAGCTCTGGCAATGCGCATCTCGTGATCGGAGCGTTCCCGGGATGAATCAAAATCCGCCCCGGTTCTTTCGCACCAGTCCCAGACGGTTGAGTGGTAGTCATGGATGAAAAATCGAATGCAAAATCCATCCTCTCCAGCGATAACGCCGAATCCCTCAAGTGGATGGCGGATCGCGCGGCTGAAGGCGACGGTCTTTTTCCCGACGGCCACGGCCTCTGAGCGGGTGGCGTAGAACATGACTTCAAGTTCATCGGGCAATCCGTCCCCAGTGTTGAGTTGATCAAACACGAATCCCGCAGTGTGTTCGAGTAGGTCTCCGGGCTCCATCTCAAAGATGGTGGCGAGATTGAGGATCGAGTCGGCCAGCTTGTCGCTGAGGGTGAGAGTAATGGTCTTCATGTGCGTTTCAAAAAAAGTCCCGCCCTCTCGCGAAGGCTAGAACCTTGTCCGGACCCCAGCACCACCTGGGTTTCCGTATCGCAAAAGGACGGGACTTGTTTCTTCGGTTTTTAGCGTCGCGGTTGGTGCCGTTTTGAAGGGTGACGCACCGGCGTTCTAGCTCCGGTTGCAATTGTTCTCGTTGGAACCGCTGCGGAAGTCAATCGCTTACCCGTTACTTACCCAATAAACCGCAATTTCGTTCGATTTCGTGCAGTTTCCCGCAATCTTGCCTCGATAGAGAAATTTCCTGTAAGTCGCTTAACGTCAGCGAATACAGGGATTTAGAGAAGCGCGCCCGGGTGGATTTGAACCACCGACCATCGGATTAGAAGTCCGGTGCTCTATCCCCTGAGCTACGGGCGCAATATTTTGTGAATCAGCGGCTTGTCCCGCGAGGGGGCGTCTGTTCTAGCGATCCTTCGAGATAAATTTCACGGTTGGTCTCTTGGGTCATCGCCAAAGCGCGAGTCTATTTGAGAAGCGCCCCCGCAGGATACTACGACAAACATCGGCCGACTGGAAGGGGCATTGAGGCAATTTTGGAACACTCCGGCTGCGATCTGAGGCGGTCGGGATTCGCGAGGCAACCGGTCGCCGAGCGATTTGCGATTGCCTTTTGATGAACAAACTTAATCTCAAAGGAAATTGGAATGAAATCAAAGGCCGACTCAAGCAATCCTACGGTCAATTGACGGATGATGATTTGACGTATGCCGATGGTAAAGAGGACGAATTGGTCGGGCGTCTTCAACAGAAACTGGGAAAGTCGAAGGATGAAGTTCGCGCTATCCTGGCTGACATTTGAACTGCTTCCGGCCCGTCGAACGGGCCTCGACTGACCAACTTTGGTGCAACCCATCCACACCCCTCAATCGCGACTTCTGGATCACGATGTTCTCCTGGAGATTCTGCGCGAGTCGACGTGTGCCATCGTCGAGATCGACTTGGAAGATCGCGTGCATCTCTGGAACGAGCAGGCGGCTGAGATTTTCGGATTTTCCCGAGAGGAAGCTTTGGGCAATCCGTTGCCGGTTCGGGCTTCGGAGCGGGCCAATGCGAGGGCGTTGCGCGGGGGTTCGAACAATCCACTGACTCATCCGAGCAAGAAGGAATTCGAGACGGAGCTGGTCGCGAAGGATGGCTCTTTAATTCCCGTGAGTATCTGGCATTCGATGCTTCGAGACTCCGACGATGTGCCGGCGGGCTCCGTTGCGATTATCTCAGATTGCCGTGAGCGGAAGGGGCTCGAGGTGGCGTTGGTCGAATCCGTCGAGGCGGAGTCGAACCGACTTGGGCGGACGTTGCACGACTCACTCAGCCAGCAGCTCCTCGGGGCTGCGTTTGCCGCCAAGTCGTTGGCCAATCAGGCCGCTCGAGAGGAGGTGATTTTGCCCGGTCAGCTCGACGACCTTGCGGGATTGCTCAACGACGCCGTCCGGGAGACACGATCGTTGTCGCAGAGCCTCAACCCAATCGAGGCCCAGCTTGGTGGGTTGAATTCCGGACTCGAGCTGATCGCGGAGCAGGTCGCTGCCCGGGTGCCGTGCCGCTTCGTGAGCGTGAGACCGGTGTTGATTCCCGATCAGCTGACGGCGTCGCACGTGTTTCGGATTGCCTGCGAGGCATTGAATTCGATCGCTGGCTACGAGGGGACGAGCGGGATCGAGATTGCCCTCGACGAGCGGGGCGATGAGGTCACGCTACGGATCGACTATCAGGGCGCGGAGAATTTCCCAAAGGAACAATTTTCCGGTCGGCACGCGCTCGGGTATCGAGTTAATGCCATCCACGGGTCGCTGAGTTTCGAATCAAAGGATCCGCTGACCAATTCCCTCATCGTCACTTTTTCGAAATTCTAACCATGCCTTCGCGAAAATCCGCGCCCCGTGCCGAGACACCGGTCGTCCACCGCCTCTTGATCATCGATGACCACCCGGTTTTCCGCCGGGGAATCGCGGGATTGATCTCGGATGAGATCGATTTCGAGGTGGCTGCGGAAGCCAGCGATTCGTCGACGGCGCTGGCGGCGATGCGCCAACACGAGCCCGATCTGGCGCTCGTCGATGTGTCCCTGCCCGGGTGCAACGGAATCGAGCTCATCAAGCTGATGCTTGCCGAGCGGCCCAAGCTCAAGATTCTCATGCTCTCGATGCACGATGAATCGCTTTACGCTCTGCGGGCTTTGCGGGCCGGGGCCAAGGGTTACGTGATGAAGGCGATGGCCATGACGAGCGTGTTGGACGCGCTTCGCAAGGTGGCCGGGGGCGATATTTACGTGAGCGAAAAAATGGCGGGGCAGCTCATTTTCAAGGCAATCCAGTCCGACGCGGCTGGGGTCGGCTCGCCCGTGGACGTGTTGTCGGATCGGGAGCTCGAGGTGCTCGAATTGCTGGGGAAGGGATTCCCGAGTCGGGACATTGCCGAGCGACTGCACTTGAGCGTGAAGACGATCGAGACGCACCGGGCTCACATCAAGGAGAAGATGAATTTCAAGGATGCGGGAGAAATGATCCGGTTTGCGGTCGAATGGACGGCGCACGAAGCGGCCGGATCGGGCTAGAGCCCGAGATCGTGGTCGTCGCTTCGGCCCAGCGCGCGACCGTCAAGATTGATCGGCGATGAACGCTCGAACGGCGGATTGAATCTGCGTGGCGACGTCCGCTTTCGGTTCGGCGAAGGGGGGACGAAACCACGGGAAGAGTCCGATGATGTCGTGAAGGACCCGGATCTCACCGTCGCAGCCTTTTCCGCTGCCGATGCCGAATGTCGGGATCTTCAGGCGCTGTGAGATGGAAGTCGCCAGGTCGGGGGTGACCAATTCGAGGACGATGGCAAAGGCGCCCGCTTGCTCGATCGCAAGGGCGTCGGCGAGGATGGCTTCCGCTTGTTCGGGGGTGCGCCCCTTGATCCGGTAACCGCCCTCTTCGTGGAGATGCTGGGGCAGCATCCCAATGTGCCCAAGGACGGGAATGCCGGAGTTGGTTAGCGCCAATACGGTGTTGGCAATCTCGACGCCGCCCTCGAGTTTGATGGCATCGGCCCCGACGGCTCTAACGGCATTGGAGGACTCCAATGCCGTCTCAAAATCCGGATAGGTGCCGAGCGGGAGGTCGGTCACAATGGGGGTGAGTGTCGCTCCAGAAGAAACTGCCCGGGTGTGGTGGACCATGTCGGCCAGGGTGACTTGGGTCGTGTCGGCGTGTCCGAGGACCATCATCCCGAGCGAGTCACCGACGAGAATTAGATCGAGCCCGCAGTCGTCGAGGAGACGAGCCGAAGGGTAGTCATACGCCGTTAACGAGGTAAAAACGTCTTTCGGTTGATTGGGGTATCGCGGAGAAATGATCAATGATTTCATTTGCTGGAATTTATGTATTAAGCTTTAGAAGCTGTTGATCTTGAGATTATAGAAAATATTAATTACGAACTAAAAAGAATAACAGTTCGGCAATGCTTTCGGTATGGTTTGGCAGAAAAAGGTTCGGATTAAGTTCAGCTAGCGGTTCGAGAACGAACGTCCGTTCGGTGAGTCTGGGGTGCGGAAGGGTCAGGGTTTCATCCTTGATCACATGATCGCCGCAGTAGAGCAGGTCGAGGTCGAGGGGGCGGGGTGAATTGATGGGCCGGATTTTCGGTCGGCCTTGCGCCCGTTCGATGGATTGTAGCCTTTCAAGCAACTCGTGGGGCGAGGCGTTCCACTCGATTTCGATGGCGGCGTTGAGGAATGTGGGCGAGTCGGGCGGGCAATCGACCGGACTGGTTTCGCGGAAGCTCGAAATCAGAAAAGGCCCGGTGGGGTCGGCGAGTTGCCGGATGGCAGAGATCGCCGAGTCGAGGTGGGTGGCTCGGTTTCCGAGGTTGGACCCGAGCGAAATGCCGGCGCGCACGGGTCGGGAGAATTAGGTCCGCAGACCCAGCACGTCCTGCATGTCGTAGAGCCAGGCCGGTTGCCCGACGACCCAGGCTGCCGCGCGGAGGGCACCGTTGGCGAAGGTGTCGCGGGAGGAAGCCCGGTGGGTCAGCTCGAGTCGGTCGCCGTCGTTTGCAAAGCTGACGGTATGGTCGCCGACGACGTCGCCACCCCGGAGGGAGTGCATTCCGATCTCGGTGGGGGTGCGGGCTCCGATCATGCCTTCGCGGCCGTGTCGGACGTCGGTGGCGTAGTCGAGTTCGCGCGTCTCGGCGAGGATCTCGGCGAGTCGACGGGCGGTGCCGCTGGGGGCGTCTTTCTTGTGACGATGGTGCATCTCGACGACTTCGAGGTCGAAGTCGGGACCCAGGATTTCGCAGGCCCGCTGGGTGAGCCAGAAGAGGGTGTTCACCCCGACGCTGAAATTGGGCGCGAACACGATCGGGATGCGGGTCGCGCAGGCTTCGACCAATCGAGCGCTGGACGTCGTCGTGCCCGGTCGTCCCAATGACGAGTGGTTTGCCGGCGGCGGCGCAGGCTTCCGCGATTCCGGGCGTGGCGGTGGCGTGGGTGAAATCGACGACGGCGTTCGCCGCGGAAAGGGCTTCAGTGAGATTGTCGTTCTCGTCGAGGGCGGCGCTGACTTCCAGATCCGGGTGGGCGTTTGCGCACTGGATGAGGGCCTGCCCCATCCGCCCGTGAGCGCCGTTGATGATGACGCGAACGCTCATGAGGGGAGGAGCTGGTAGTCGGTCAGGACAGCGCGGAGGCGGTCGAGATTGGCATCGGTCATCGGGCAAAGCGGGAGACGAAGGTCGGCGGCCATCCGGCCCTGCAGCGCGAGCGCGGTTTTGATGGGGACGGGATTGGTTTCGACGAAGAGTTCCTTGAAGAGGCGGTAAAATTTCTCGTGTTGCCGACGGGCGGCGGCGGGATCGCCGTCGAGCCAGGCGGAGACGAGGCCGGAGACTTCGGCGGGGATGATGTTGGACGCGACGCTGATCACGCCGACGGCTCCGACCGAAAGAAAGGGGAGGGTGAGAGAATCGTCGCCGGAAACGATCTCGAAGTCGTCGGGGAGCTCCTGACGAAGGGCGCTGACGCGTTCCACCGAGCCACCGGCTTCCTTGATGGCGCGGATGTTCGGGCAGGCTGCGGCGAGGCGGACGGTGGTCTCGACTCCGATCTCCACGTTGCAGCGTCCCGGGATGCTGTAGAGGATCAGGGGCAGCTCGGTCGCTTCGGCGATGGCGCGATAGTGTTGGAAGAGGCCTTCCTGGGAGGGCTTGTTGTAGTAGGGGGTGACGAGGAGGGCGGCACTGGCCCCGAGGCGTTCGGCTTCGCGGGTGAGCGAGATGGCTTCGGTCGTGGAGTTCGATCCAGTGCCGGCGATCACGTGACAGCGTCCGGCGGCCGTCTCGACGGCGATGCGGATGGCGGTGTTGTGCTCGTCGTGGGGGAGGGTGGGAGATTCTCCGGTGGTGCCGACGGGAACGATGCCGTCGATGCCGGAGGTGATCTGGAAGTCGATCAGCTCGCGAAAGGCCCGTTCGTCGATCTGGTCGTCGCGAAAGGGAGTAACGAGTGCGGTGTGCGTGCCTTCAAACATCGTGCGCGCAATAGATCAAAGAGTGATTCGTCCGTCGAAAACGAAATCGGCCGGCCCGGTGAGGGTGACGGAGTGGATTTTCGATTCTTGATTTTCGATTGTCGATTGGAAGCCGACTTGGAGGATGTCGCCGCCCGCGACGCGAACGGATACCGGAGAGGGTGCGCCGGACTCGAGGTGGTGAATCAGAGCGGCGGCGACGACGCCGGTGCCGCAGGCGAGCGTCTCGCCTTCGACGCCGCGTTCGTAGGTGCGGATCGCGATGTCGGCATCGGAGTCGTCGTTGCTCGCGAAGTTGACGTTGGTGCCGGCGGGCGCGAAGTGATCGTGTCGGCGGAGGTCGCCGCCGAGTGAGCAGACCGGAGTGGCCGCGAGGTCATCGACGAAGACGACGGCGTGAGGAACGCCGGTGTTGATCGAGCGGACGTTCGCCAGCGTGCCGCCGACGGTGAGGGCGGTCGAGTCCGACAGGGAATGGGGGTCGCTCATCGCGAGCTCGACGTTGTCGCCGAGGAGGCGGGCGGAGATCACGCCGGCGGGAGTTTCGAACGAGAGCGACTCGGGTGAATCGTCGAGAAGGCGGGCGCTGAATCGGGAGAAGCAGCGGGCACCGTTGCCGCACATTTCGGCTTCGCCGCCATCGGCGTTGTAGTAGCGCATGCGAAAGTCCGGGCCGATCGTTGCGGTGGCTTCCACGGCGAGGAGGCCGTCGGCGCCGATGCCGCGATGGCGATCGCAGAGGTGGGCAATTTGTTCCGTCGAGAGCGAGAGTGAACCGTCGCGATTATCGACGACGACAAAATCGTTACCGGCTCCGTTCATTTTGGTGAAAGCGAGATCCATGGATGTGGGCGTGGCCGGACACGGTAGTCGGGATTCCGCGCGGGGCATCAAAATTTTTCCCGGGAACCCGGTTGGGAGTTGGGGTGGACCCGGTGATGGATCAGCGGAGTTCGAAGGAGTTGTTGTAGCAGTCGACGTCCATGGGGGTACGGAGGTGGACGTTGCGGTCGCGGAGGAGCCGTTCGTAGACGCGGATCCGGTCGGTGGCCAGTGACCAGACCGGGTCGGCTCGCAGGACGCGGAAGCGGGTTTGGAGGAATACTTTGAGCCAAGCTGCTTCGTTGATGCCGTCGGCGGGGGTGCCGCCCGCGCGGCGATTTGTCCGGCGCAGGAGACGATTGATCCCGTCTTCGCCGTGATTGACGTAGGCGTCGTAGAGTTGTCCGAGGGTGATGTGGCGGCGGGCGCCGAGGCGGTCGGCCAGGCGGCGGGCGGGCCGCCACGCGAGGCGGTCGACGAGGGTGTGTTGGGCGCGGCGGAATTTCGGATCGCCGCCGAGCGATTGGAAGACGGCGGGAAATTCTTCCAGTCCGGAGGTGTCGGGATTCCGGCCCTCGCTGTCGTGGTGGCCGGAGTCGATGCGGCGAAAGGCGGGCAGAAAGCGATTGAGCGGGTTCTTGCGGCGCTGGCGTCGATATTCCTCGAGGAAAAACGTCCCGGAATACGTCCCGCTGGTAAATCCGGGAAATCCGAAGGTCCAACCCCGCTGGTCCCCAATGTTCGCGACGTAGGTGTATTGCAGGTCGAGGCTGCTGTTTTCGAAAATGGACGTGAGCTGCTGAATGGTTCGCTTCGGCGCGGCGGCAGTGGTCGCGATGGCCGTCGCCAACAGAACGGCGAAAGGAACAGCCCGACAAAACATCGGTTGACTTTAAAGGCGAATCCGAAAAGCGAAAACGAGAAATGTTCAGCCTAGGCGGCGTGCGTGGCGTGGGTGGCTTCGACGAGCGGTCGGACGAACTCGGCGACCCGCTGAGGCAGGTCCGGGCTGTCGGCGTGGTCGGCCACCCGGCGGACGATGGCGCTGCCGACGACCACGGCGTCGGCGTGTTGAGCCACGGACGCGGCTTGCTCGGGCGTAGAGATACCGAAGCCGACGGCGATGGGGAGATCGGAGTGGCGGCGGAGCTCCGCGACTTGCTCGGCGATGGTGTCGGAGAGGTCGGTTTGTTCGCCGGTGACGCCTTCGCGCGACACGTAGTAGATAAAGCCCTCGGCGGAGGCGGCGATGCGGGCCATGCGGGCGGGCGGGGTCGTGGGAGCGATCAGGCGGATGGCGTGGAGCCCGTGGGTGCCGACGAGGTCGGCGTTGCGTTCGGCTTCGTCGGGTGGAAGGTCAAGAATCAGCACGCCGTCGGCTCCCGCGGCGGCGGCGTCGGTGTGGAAGCGCTCGAATCCGTAGGTGTAGACGGGATTCAGGTAGGTGAAGAGGACGATGGCGAGGTCGGGGCAGCGGCGGCGGATCTCGCGGAGGGAGTCCAGGAGATTCGCGACGGTGGTCCCGGCGGCGAGGGCGCGACCGGCGGCGGCTTGGATGGTAGCGCCGTCGGCGAGTGGGTCGGAAAACGGGACCCCGAGCTCGAGGATGTCGGTGCCGGCCTCGGCGAGGGCGCAGGCGATGTCGACGGTGGCCGCGCGAGTGGGATCACCGCCGGTGATGTAGGCGACGAAGCCCGTCCGGTTGGTGGCGTGCAGGCGGGCGAAAGTGGCGGTGATGCGGTTCACGGGACGGAGAATTGGAATCGGATGGTTCGATCCGGGGATCGGATCGGGCGGGATCGTCACCTTCGGGCGTTGGTTTTGAAAAGAAAGAATTCTCGATCAAACTGCAGCCAGGACGATGCGATGGCGCTTGCGGTGGCGACGGGAGTAGGGAAGGTTTTGACCCATGAAGAAGATTGTCTTTGCCCTGTCGCTGGCGCTGCTGCCGGTTCTCTCCGCCCATTCCGAAACCGAGGGAGCTGCGGCGGTCGATCCGGACGCGGTCGTGCGGGTGGATGCGGGGGACCGCGAAAAGCTGATGGAGATGGAGGGTCAGGTTGCCACCGTGGTCGGAACGGTGGTCCGGGTCGGAGCGACTCCTTCGAACAGCATAACGTTCATCAATCTCACCGAGGAGGATAACGGATTTGTCGCCATCGTGATGGAACGCGAGTTGGGTTACTTCCCGGATGGGTTCGACCATTTCTCGGGAAAACAGATCGAAGTGACGGGAACGATCAAGGTCTACAAGGGCGAGACGCCTCAAATTGAACTGGGCTCTCCGGGGCAGATCAATCTGGTTCAGAACGAACAAGACTGAGATTTTCCAACTGCCGGGCCGCGTATTTGGCCAAGACGTCGAATTCGAGGTTGACCGGGCTCTCGACGATGAGGTCGCCGAGGTTGGTCTCCTGCAGGGTGTGCGGAATGATCCAGACGGTGAGTTCGGTGGGCGAGAGCTCGGCAACGGTGAGGCTGACTCCGTTGATGGCGATTGACCCTTGCGGGATGACGTAGCGGGTGAAGGCGGCGGGGAGATCGATAGTGATGCCGAGGTCGGGGCCGCGAGTGGTCAGACGGGATACGGTGGTGGTGCAGTCGACGTGGCCTTGGACAAAATGACCGCCGAGTCGGGCGTTTGCGGCGAGGGCGCGCTCGAGATTGACCCGTGATCCGGGGGTGAGTGCGCCGAGATTTGTCCGGGCGAGGGTTTCGGCAAGGAGATCGAATCGGACTTCGTCCTCGTCCGTGCCGGTCACGGTGAGGCAACAGCCGTTGACGGCGAGGCTCTCGCCGGGGGCGAGTTGGGGCGCGAGGTCGGGCGACGCGAGACGGAGGGTGCGACCAGTCGGCGTGGTGGCGAATGAGTTGAGCGTGCCGGTGGATTCGACGAGGCCGGTAAACATGGGCGGGACCGTAGCCGGTCGGGGCGGTTGATGGATAGAGCTTTTCCGGAGAGCGGGCGGTGTGCATGCTGGAGAAATCAGTGAAGGGGCAAAGGGTTTGTCTCCGCATTGATCCCGTCGATGTAGCAATATTTTTATGAGTCAATTCCCCATCCCGGATTCCACCGATAGCCTCTCCCTCTCGTCGGTCGACGTGCTGATCGTCGAGGATGACCCGGTGACGCGGGCGCTGCTGGATCGGCTGATGAAAAAGCGGGGTCATGCCACGGTGCCGTGCGAGACGGCGGAGGCGGCTCTGGCACGTTTGATGGAGCGTTTCTACCCGATCATTCTGCTCGACGTGCAGTTGCCGGGGATGAGCGGACTCGAGCTGTGCCGCCACCTGCGGGCGCAGCCGGACGGGGATCAATACTACATTCTGGTGGGCACGGGGAACGATCGGCCTGAGGATCTGCGGGACATCCTCGATGCGGGTGCGAGCGATTACGTCGCGAAGCCCTACATTCCGGATTTTCTCAACGTCCGCCTGACGGTGGCCGAGAAGCAGGTGAAAGACATCGCTGCCCGGAAGCGGCTCGAGCGGGAGCTCAAATTCTTGGCCACGCGGGACCCGTTGACCAAGTTGCTGAATCGCAGTCAGCTCGAGCCTGCGCTCGAGGCGGCCGTGAGGGCGGCGCAGGAGGGTCGACCGGCGGCGGTGCTTTACCTCGATCTCGATAATTTCAAGGTGGTCAACGACACGCTCGGTCACGAAGCCGGCGACCGGTTGTTGACGACGCTCTCGCGGATGCTCAAGCAGGCGACGCGTCCGCAGGACGAATTGGTGCGCTTCGGAGGGGACGAATTTGTCGTGATCCTGACCGACGCGCCGATCGATCACGCGATGACCATCGCGGGGCGGCTGCGCGAGAAGGTGGAGGAATTCCGATTCACCGAGGGCGAGCAAACGTTTCGCGTGGGCGCGTCGATCGGGGTGGCGCCGGTGAATCCGATGTTGACGCCGGGTGAGATCCTCGTGGCGGCGGACTCGGCGTGCTACGCGGCCAAGGCGCACGGGCGGAACCGGGTGGAGTTGCACAACGAGAGCGACAGTGAGATTGCGCGTCTGATTTCCGAAACGAACTGGGCGACCCGGATTCAGGAAGCGATGACGGATGGGGCATTGGAACTGTGGTTCCAGCCGGTGGTGTCCACCCGCGGGGGTGAGATGCTGTATCAAGAGGCGTTGCTCCGATACATCGATCCGGCGCAGACGGTGATCGTGAGCCCGGGGGCATTTCTAAATTCCGCGCAGCGCTCGGGTCAGAGCACGAAGCTCGACCGGTTTGTCGCGGAGAAAGCGATCCGGATCCTGGAGGCCCATCCGCAACTGATCCTCGGCGTCAACCTGGCCGCGCCGTCCTTCAACGACACCGAATTGCTGAAGTTCGTGGAGGAGATTCTCTCCAACAGCACGGTCGGGCCGGAGCGGCTGCACTTCGAGATCACGGAGACGGAGATCATGTCCAATCTGGACCGAGCAAGGGAAGTCCTCGAGAAAATGTCCGAGCTCGGATTGAAGATTGCGCTGGACGATTTCGGGGCTGGTTTTTCGTCGCTGGCGTATTTGAAAAACCTGCCGGTGGATTTTTTGAAGATCGATTGTGCGTTCGTGCGTGATCTGCCGAAGAATTCGTTCAATCAGGCAATTCTGAGGGCAATTCGCGAGGTCGCGAAGATCCGCAACATCAAGACCGTGGCCGAGTGCGTCGAGACGAAGGAGCAATATGAATTGCTGGCCGAGCTGGGGATTGACTACGCGCAGGGTTATTTCATCGGGCGTCCACGGGCGGTGCCTTACACGTTTCCGGAGTTGAACGCGGGATTTTTGGAAGCGATCAAGTAGGGGGAGCGGTTGTGGCGGGTTCGGGGAACGGGATCGGTCGGGGGGGCTGGATCGCAGCCGGATTGCGAGCAGAATTTAGCTTGATCCGAGGCTGGGTTTGCCTATCGTTTCCGGCCCGCGCCAGAGTAGCTCAGTGGTAGAGCAGGGGACTCATAAGCCCTTGGTCGGGGGTTCAAATCCCTCCTCTGGTAAACCTGATTTTCATTTCTCAACGTTACAAATAACCGAATTTATCATGGCCAACATCGCATCCTCCGAAAAGAGCGCACGTCAGGACGTCGTGCGCAACGCCCGAAAAAACAGCTCCATCGCTGGAATCAAGACCGCTCACAAGCGCTTCCAAGCTGCGGTCAGTGACAAGAACGCCGAAGCGGCCAAGGCGGAATTTCCGACCTACCTGTCGACTCTCGACAAAGCAGCCAAGCGTGGAGCGATTCACCAGAACTCGGCTGATCGCCGCAAGGGAAGCGCGACTCGGGCGCTTCGATCCGTCACGGCCTAGGTCGGCGCGACCTCTGGCTAATCGGGGCGGCCGGGCCGCTCCCGGTGAATTCAGTTGGTGCCGATCAGGCGGCATCCACGCGCGGCGAGTGCCGCGCGTTCGGCGCTCGAGAGTTGGGCGGCGAGGGGGAAAACGGCGAGGGGGAAAACGGCGAGGGGTTCGCCGGGATTGCTGGATTCGAGCGCGCGGAGGATTTCTGCGGCGCTGATCGAGTCCAAGCCGAGAAGGTCGGCTTCGGCGTGGCGAAGTTGACGGAAGGCGGCGTCGAGATCGGTGACTGTCGCGAGGCTGGCGAGAACCGGGAGGTGGTGGAGTTCGTGCTTGATCTCGACGGCGGCGGCGAGGTCGCCGGGGTCGCGGAATCCTTCGAGGCAAATCACGTCGACCTTCGCGTCGAGGAGGGCACCGATTTGCTGGCGGTAGAGGGCGGAGCGGTCAGGCGTGGGGATGGAGTCCGGGAGCGGGCCGACCCGTCCGGCAACCGTGCTCGCTGATTCGGAGGTCGCCTGGCGGGCGAGTTGCACGGCCGTCCAGTTGATCTCGTTGGTGTGATCGGCGAGGTCGTGGGTCGCGAGCCGGGCGGCGTTGGCGGCGAGCGTGTTGGTCCGGATGAGGCTGGCTCCCGCCGCGATGGCGGCAGCGTGAGCGGCGAGGACGCGGTCGGGGTCGGTGAGGCAGAGGTGCTCGGGGCAGGCGGCGTCGGCAAGCGCGCGATCGATGGCGGAGTCGGCGGAAATGACGCGCTCGTCGGGGTTGCCAAGTTCGGTGAGAAAGTCGGGCATCGCGATTTATTCCGGGGGAGCGTCTTCGGGGCGGGCGGTGGGAGCGGGCGGCCAGTTGGCGGCGTCGCGGGTGAGGGTGATCTTCGGGTTGGCGGGGCGGAGGGCAATGCCGCCGATGGTTCCGAGCGTGAGGACGGCGGTGACGGCGATGATGAGATAGATCGGAACGGCCTCGGTGGCGTGGCGTTGGGCGGTTTCACTCATGATGAGACGGGGGGATTTGCAGGTCGGCGATGGCGGACATGACCCGGTCGCTGAGGAGTTGGTAGGTCTCGCGGGAGGCGGGTTGGAGTTCCTCCGGACGGAAGTGGAGTGGCTCGCCGATGACGACGGTGATGGGATGACGGCGAATGCGGCGGGTGCCCTTGGGGAAGCATCCGTGCGAGCCGAAGATGCGCATGGGGAGGACGGGTGCGCCGGTTTTTGCAATGACGAATCCGATGCCCGCCCGGGCCGGCTGGAGGTCGCCATCGGTCGAGCGGGTTCCCTCGGGGAAGAGGACGACGCCATTGCCCGCGCGGATCACGCGGATCACGCTCTTGAGCGCCGACATGTCGTTGCCGTCGCGATCCACGGGGATCACGTTCATGGCGGGGAAGAGTGGGCCGAAAAACGGCCAGTCCATGAGCGTTTTGCGAGCGAGATAGTAGACGCCGCGACGGCTGCAGATACCGGCGAGCGGGGGGTCGAAGTAGCTCTGGTGGTTGACGGCGAGGATGAGGCCGCCGTGTTCGGGGATGCGCTCGGGATGGACGACGCGGAAAGAGAAGAAGAGGCGCGCGAGCCATTTCGCGAGCGTGTAAAAAATATTGTAGACGATCGTCATGACCGGTGGGCCGGGGATCGGGGGGTGAGGCCGACTTCGACGAGGTGACGGCTGACCTCGGCGATGACTCCCGCGAGGTCGTGGCGGGAGGTATCGATGACGAAGGCGTCGGGCGCGATGACGAGAGGTGCGGTGCGGCGGGAGGAATCGAGGTGGTCGCGGGAGGCGATCTCGTCCTGCTGGCCCTCGGCGGCCCGGCGTTGCTGGCGGACGTTGGCGGGGGCGTCCAGGTAAAATTTGTAGGGAGTGTCGGGGAAGACCACGGATCCGATGTCGCGGCCTTCGATGATGACGTCGTGGTCGGCGGCCAGATCACGAAAGACGCGAACGAGGCGGTCGCGCACCGCTTCCACGGCTGAGACGGCTGAGACCGAGCGGTTCACGCGTTCTTCCCGGAGCTGATCGATCGGGCGAAAGCCATCGATCTGGATGGTGGATCGACCGTTCTCGAATCCGACTTCGATCGTGGCCTGATCGGCGATCCCGGCGACGGCGATCGCGTCGGCTGGATCAATGCCGCGGTGAAGGACGTGCCAGGTGAGGGCGCGGTACATGGCACCGCTGTTGATGTAGGAAAATCCGAAGCGCTCGGAAACGCCGCGGGCGACGCTACTCTTGCCGGAGGCGGCGGGTCCGTCGATGGCGATGACGAGGTGGGTCATCCGACGGGCTCGGGTTGGCGGGCGGCTGCGGTGATGCGGTGGGGGCGGCCCTTGCTGGAGCGGACGGCCTCGAGCGTCTCGGCGAAGCCGGGGTAGGACGTCTGCACGCATTCGACGTTGTCGATGGTGGTCTCGCCCTCGGCAAAGAGTCCGGCGATGGCGAAGGCCATGGCGATCCGGTGGTCGCCGAATGAATCCAACTTCGCGCCGCGGAGGGTGGCACCACCGGTGATGCGCATGCCGTCGTCCCGCTCCTCGACCTCGACACCCATGGCCCGGAGGTTCGTGGCGACGGCGGCGATGCGGTCGGTTTCCTTGACGCGGAGTTCGCGCGCGTCACGGATCTCGGTGTCGCCCTCGGCGAGCGCGGCGGCGACGGCGATGATGGGGATTTCGTCGATGACGTTGGGAATTTCCCGGCCCTCGATGATGGTGCCGCGCAGGGTGGTGCCTTTGACGTCGACGGTGCCGCGGACCTCACCTTGATCCATGACCTCGACGACTTCCCGGACGTGGGCTCCCATGCGGACGAGAACGTCGAGAATGCCGGTGCGGGTGGGATTCAGTCCGACTTCCTTGACGAGGAGGCGGGAGCCTGGCTGGGCGGCGGCGGCGACCAGCCAGAAAGCAGCGCTCGAGATGTCGCCCGGGACGACGAAGTCGCGGGATTCCGGGGTTTGGCCACCGTAGATCGTGAGGGTGTTGTCCTCGCGGATGGTGCGAACGAGGAAATATTCGAGCATTCGCTCGGTGTGGTCGCGGGAGCGGGCGGGCTCGACGACGGTGGTGCGCCCCTTGGCGTAGAGGCCGGCGAGCAGGATGGCACTCTTCACTTGAGCGCTGGCGACGGGCATCTCGTAGGTGGTCCCGGTGAGCGATCCGCCGCGAATTTCCAGTGGCAGCGTGTCGCGCTCGCCGGTGGCGGTGAGCGTCGCGCCGAGCTGGGTGAGCGGCTCGATGATGCGGCGCATCGGGCGTTTGGTGAGCGATTCGTCGCCGGTGAGTCGCGTGGTAAAAGGTTGGGCGGCGAGGATGCCGGAGAGCAGCCGGACGGACGTGCCCGAATTCCCGCAGTCGATGTCGCCGGTGGGCTCCGAGAATTTTCCCTGGCAGCCGTGAACGACGACGGTGCCGGGCTCGGGGTGCTCGATCTCGACGCCGAGCTGACGCATGGCCTCCATAGTGGAGAGGCAATCCTCGCCCTCGAGGAAATTCGTGATGGTGCAGGGACCGTTCGAAAGAGCGCCAATCATGATGGCGCGGTGGGAGATGCTTTTGTCGCCCGGGACGGTCATCTCGACGATGAGGGTCGGGGCTTTACTAACCTTGAACTGCATGGGTCGGCGGAGCGGTCACTGCCTGTCGGTTGTCGGCGGCGTGTTTCAGAAATTGGCGGAGCGATTCCTCGTCGCCGTGGGTGAGCATGTCGTGGACGTTGTGCAGGATTATGGTCAGATCTGCAACGGAACTCGCAACGGCGGAGCGATTTGCCAGAAGGATACCGGTCCAAAGGTCGGCGTTTCCCTGCGCGACGCGGGTCGAGTCGCGGAAGCCGGGGCCGAGTAGATTTGTCAGATCGTCCGAGCCCGAGAAAGCTGCGGCGACGAGGGCGGACGCCGTGAGGTGCGGGAGATGGCTGGTGCGAGCGAGAGCGGCATCGTGCGCGGCGGGTGTCAGCTCCGCGATGCGGCAGCCGACGGTGCGCCACAGGTCGGCAGCGGCGGCGAGGGCGTGAGGGGAGGTGAGCGGGGTCGGCGTCAGAACGCACGGGGCGGCGGCGAAAAGGTCGGCCCGGGCGGCGGCGAGGCCGGATTGTTCGGAGCCCGCAATCGGATGGGCTCCGACGAAGCGGGGGCCGAGCAGCGGTTCGAGTTCGGCGACGACGGAAGCCTTGACGCTCCCGGCGTCGGTAAAAACGGCGTCGTGGTGGGTGGCGGGTGCGACGTCCCGGGCGAGCGCGGCCATGTGCTCGACTGGGACGCAGAAGACGATGGTGCGCGCACCGTGGACCGCCTCCGCGACGTCGGTCGTGACGCTGGTGGCAAAGTTGCGACTAAGAATTTCGGCCCGGGAGTCCGGCCTACGAGTCCAAGCGCGAATGTCCGCGTCGGGAGAGCGCTCGCGCAAGGCGAGCCCCAACGAGCCACCGATGAGACCGGGGCCGAGGATGGTAATCGGGCTCAGAAGCTCGGGGCTATCGGGTCTCAGGGGACCAGGAAAATCTTGCCCGAGTAAGGATCCTTGACCTCGGTATTCGGCGGGAATCCGCGCACGTCGACGTAGCCGGCGTAAGGAGCGTGTGGGCTGGTCACGAATCCGGCTTTTCCGGGGACCGGGGTGCCGTAGGAGAGGTCACGATTCGCTTCCGGGGCTGGTGCGACGGGCTGTTGGGTCGTGGCGAGCGGATCGGTCGTGCTCGGAGATTGGTTGACGACGTCCTGATCGGACACGATGGGATCCGGGGCGGGCGTTGGAGTCGGCGCTGGTGCTGGTGCGGTGTCGACGAAGTCGGTCGCGGTGTCGTCTCCGGGGACGTAGCCGTAATTATTAGTCCCATTGTTGGCGGCGGCGGTGGTGGTCGGGTTGCGGGGCCTCGACTCCTCCTCGCAGGCGGCGAGCAGGAAGAGGGCGAGGCTGGCAGTGATGATGAGCGGAGTGGTTTTCATAGACCGATTTGGGATGGCGAAGAGCATTGACGAATGGAAGGAGACTTCAATTCAAATTTTGGGTGGTGTTGGGTTTGTGCCGCAGCGCCGGGAGCGTCGTGACCTCCGCTTCTACGAATTTACGGGACGAGGAACGTCTGGCCCGAGTAGGGATCCTTCACTTCGCTGCTGGGCGGGAAGCCGCGGACGTCGACGTAGCCGGCGTTGCGCGAGTGGGGGCTGATCACGAAGCCAGCTTTGCCGGGGACCGGAATGCCGTAGGGAAGCGAGCCGACATTGGGGTCGGGTTCCGGCGTAGGCGTGGGAGTTGGCTCCTCGGTGGTGGGCTCGGGCGTGGGAGTCGGGTCAGCCGCGATGGTGATGGGCTTGGGAGTCGGTGAAGGATCAGGATCGCCGCTAACCGGAGGGGGGGTCGGCTCGGGAAGCTCGGGAGGGCCGTCGATCTCGCAACCGACGAAGAAGACGGATGCGGCGAGGGCGGTGAATGCGGCGGCTCGGAGTTTCATGTCCGAAGGAGAAAACACCGCCGGCGGACGGGATCAATTCTTTTCGGCCACCGGGGAGGGAATTTGAGCCACGGAGCGGGCGGGTGGCTGCTTTTCGTAAAATCGGAGCGCTTCGATGGGGCGACCGAAATCCTTCAGCGGGTAGATGCCGCGCGATCCGCCCGCGCCGGGGTCGCGGATGAGGTAGTCGTAGCCGCGTTTGCCGACGATGACGACGAAGTGGGTGACGCCGCTGGGGTAGCGGACGCGGACGATGACGGGATTGCCGAGGAGGAGATTGCGGTCGATGAGGTAGTGGGACGGATCGTCCTCGTAGACGTGGCGGGCGACGGCGGGCGGGTAGGCGGCGGCGGCTTCCCAGTAGAGCCATCCCTGCGGAGTGTAGCCATCGATGGATTGGATGAAGGTGTTGAGGCGACCGGGGTCGAGGTCGGCGCCGTAGCTGGCGAGGACCATGGCGGCTGAGGCGACCGCACAGCCTTCGGCACCGAGGGTGGAAGTGGTCGGGCCGAGCGGGTCGCGGCCCCAGCGGGTGTCGTTTTGAAAAAACTGCGGCACGTCGTTGATTCGTTCGACCGGAAAGTAGAGTCCGCCGCTGGCTGGAAGCGGCGCGTGGACGGTCATCCATCCGCGGGTCCAAAGCGCGGCGGCGATGATCGCCGCCAGCAGGAGGAGGGCGAGAGTAAGGCGAGATATCCGGCTTGCGGTCACGCGGGAAAGGTATTGCTTGGACGCATGCGCTCAATGACTTTCGCCTTCGGATTGGTTTTGCTGGTGGGAATGACGAAGGAAGCTTGTGCGGATTGGAACGCGGAAGTGCTGCGCGCGGTGCGAGCGATGCCGAAGGGCGGCGGTTACTCGGTGGCGAGTGAGGCGAGTCAAAGGTTTCGCGAGGCCGTGAGCGTTGGGCGGGATGGGCTGCGGATCGAGGCGCGAGGCGCGACGCCGAGCTACTGCTCGTCGGCCACGTATCTGGTGCTGCTGAAGGTGCTGGCCAAGGCGCAGGATGACGGGCGCTTGCGGCTGCCGAAGGCGGCATGGGTCGCGATGGCACCGGCTCCGCAGGCGGACGGGGAGGGGGTGTGGGGACGGTGGAACGCGAACGGTCCGGGCGCGGCGCGGTTGTTGAACACGCTGGGGGCGGGAAAAAATTTCACGGGTTATGGGGATGCGCGGGCGGGTGATTTTATGAAAATCTTCTGGCGCGATGCGGTGGGAAAACACGAGCGCGGTCACCTGGTCGTGTATCTGGGACGGGAGATGAAGGGCGGCCTGCCGCACGTGCGGTTTTGGTCGAGTAACAAACCGGGGGGATACGGGGAAAAGAGCGTGCCGCAGTCGGAGATTGCGCGGGCGATTTTTTCGCGACTCGATGCGCCGGAGAATTTTGCCCGGGTGGCCGATCTGCCACGGAGCGATGGGTATTTGTCGAAGCTGCTGGAGCGGGAGTCGAGCTTCGACGAGGCGTGCCGCATGGTCGATGCCCGGTAGGATTTTCGATTCTCGATTTTCGATTGGCTGGTGATGCGGTTGGTTCCTTGGATGGCGTGGCTGGCGGTGTTTTACACGGGTTGGCTGACGATTGTTCTGGTGGGCGGTTATTGGCCGGTGGTCGTGGAGCATTGGGGGATCGCGGTGGCGATGGCGGCGGGGAGCTACGTGGCCGGAGCCACGCCGATGGGCGGGGGGACGGTGGGGTTTCCGATTTTGGTGCTGGCGTTCGGGCAATCGCCGGAGTTGGGGCGGGATTTTTCGTTCGCGGTTCAGAGCGTGGGGATGACGAGCGCGGCGTTGTTCATCGTGGCGAGGCGTCAACCGGTGGAATGGCCGATGCTGCGGTGGGCGGTGGTGGGTTCGGTGATCGGAACGCCGGTGGGGATTCTGTTCATCGCGCCGTTGGTGCCGGGGTTGGTCGTGAAAGTGCTCTTCGCGGTGGTGTGGGCGAGCTTCGGGGTGCTGCACTTGTTCCGGCTGAAGGAGTTCGCGCGGCACGAGGGCCTGGTGCCGAACGCGCACGGGTTTGACCGGTCGGCGGGTTTGCTAACGGGACTCCTGGCTGGCGCGACGGTGGCGGCGCTGACCGGAGTGGGGATCGACATGGTGCTGTATTGCGTGCTGGTGCTGCTGGTGCAGGCCGATCTGAAAATTGCGATCCCGACTTCGGTGATCATCATGGCGGCGACATCGCTGGTTGGAGTGGTGACCAAGGTCACGGTGGGCGGCGGGATGCAGCCGGGGGTGTGGGAGAATTGGCTGGCGGCGGCTCCGGTGGTCGCCGTGGGAGCGCCGCTGGGTGCGTTCGTCGTGGACCGGATCGGTCGGGCGCCGACATTGTTTTTCGTGTCGCTGCTGTGCATTGGGCAGTTTGCGTGGGCGATGTGGGACGGGTGGGAGGTGATCGGTTTCGGAGGACTGGCGCTGGCTCTGGGCGGAGTCGGGGCGTTTTTACTCTTCTTCCAGGCGTTGCATGCGGCGGGCGCGCGACTGGCTCGGCGTGGGTGTGATACCAATTCGGGATGAGCGTTCGGATTTATACTTACGACAAATGTGACACTTGCCGACGGGCTCTGCGCTTTCTGGACGAGGCGGGTGTTGAGTTCGAGAAGCGGGCGATCCGGGAGACGCCGCCGACCGGGGCGGAACTGCGGGTGGCCCTGGCGGAATACTCCGGAAATGTGCGGAGACTGTTCAACGTGTCGGGGAGGGAATATCGGGCACTCGGGGTGTCGGAAAAACTTGGGTCCATGAGTGCTGATGAGGCGCTCGAGCTGCTGGCAAACAACGGTCAGCTGGTCAAACGCCCGTTCGTCGTCGGTGACGGCGTCGTGCTGGTTGGCTTTGACTGCGAGGTGTGGCGGCAGGCTTTTCAAAACGGGTGATTGTCCGCCATAGTCGCGTGATGAAAGTTCGAGCTGGTCTTTTCGCCCTTCTGCTGACTCCCGCGCTTCTGGCTGCGGAACCCGAGTTTAAGCCGGGGGCGGGAATCGATGAGGAATTTTTGCGGGAATTCATCGCGGACAAACTCGCGGAGTATCGAGTGCCGGGCGCATCGGTGGCGGTGGTGAAGGACGGGAAAGCGTTTTTCGTCGAGGGACTCGGAATTCGGGAGGTTGGCGAGACCGCCTCGGTGGACGCTGACACGATCTTTCAGCTCGCGAGTGTTTCCAAGACGTTCGCCGCTGCGGCGACGGCGGCGATGGTGGATGCGGGCAAGATCGAGTGGGACGAGCCGGTGAGGGAGGTGTTGGACGGATTCGAGATGCACACGCCCTACGCGACGGAGTGGATGCACTCGCGTGATTTGCTGACCCATCGCGCGGGATTCAAGGGATTCTTCGGGGATCTTTTCGATCATCTTGGTTTTGAACGTGCGGAGATCCTTCGGCGCATTCGATTCGCCGAGCCGGGGTATTCCTTTCGCGATCATCCGGAATACTCGAACCTTGGATTCTTCGTTGCGGGTGAGGCGGCGGCGAAGGTGAACGGCACGACGTTCGAGGAGCTGGTCGCTGCGAAAATCACGGATCCGCTGGGGATGACCCGCACGGGCCGTGCCGCCGAGTGGCTGGCCTCGGACGATGCGAATCTGTCCGGTCATCATCAACTCATCGATGGCAAGGCGGTGGTGATTCCGAAGGCCAATACGAGCAAGGTTTTCGTCGCCGCTGGTGGGTTGGCGTCGACGGCCAATGACCTCGCTCGATACGTTGAGATGCTGCTCGCGGAGGGAACGTATCGGGAGGCCGAGATTCTCAGTCCGGAGGGCGTCGCGGCGATGTTCGAGCCAGTGATCGCTGATGAACCGGGCTTTGCGGAGTTCCCGCCGATCAGTGCAACTTCGGGCTTCGATTACAGCCCGGGGTGGGGCGTTTATCATTACAACGGGCATCGCATCATCGAAAAGGGTGGGGCGCTGGATGGGATTCGGTCGGTCGTCGTGCTGGTGCCGGAGGCTGGGTTGGGAATTGCCGTGTTGGCAAACCTCAACCTGACGGCGTTCCCCGAAGCGGTGCGGGCCGGGATTCTGCAGCGGGAACTGGGGCGGGGCGGTGAGGAAAATTTGCAGCCGGAGATTCGGGAAAAAAATGACCAGATCGAAAAAGTGCTCCTCGCTCCGGAGGAACGTCCGGCGGAGGCCAAGCCGACACCGCAGCCGTTCGAGAGGTACGTTGGTGCTTACACGAACGATCTTTTTGGGACTTGGCGGATCGAATTGAATTCCGACGCTTCCGAGGGAGCGGCGCCGCTGATCGTGAAGGCTGGTCCGG
This sequence comes from uncultured Verrucomicrobiae bacterium, assembly GCA_963740185.1. Lineage (GTDB taxonomy): Bacteria > Verrucomicrobiota > Verrucomicrobiia > Chthoniobacterales > JAATET01 > CAVVKW01. The sequence goes on along the minus strand of CAVUDH010000016.1, from coordinate 220,905 downwards.
CTGGTTACGAAGGAACGATCGTGCCGTGGGACGGTGACACGCTGCATTTGAGCTGGCCGATTGTGATTTCGGCACCTTCGGAGATCACGTTCGCGGCGGACGGGTTTACCTTTCTGGGCTACGAGTTTGGCCGCGATGCGGAGTAGGGGGGGAGTGCGCCGTTGAAAGTCCTCGCTGGCGCGAGCTTTGTTTAAGCTGCGTCGGGCAGGATGCCCAACGATGCGGGCAGGATGCCCGCGCGCCCCGGCTTTAGCCGGTGGTTCGGAGGCCGCTGGCGATGGCGTTGATGGAGAGGAGGACGCGCGGGAGGATCGCCTGGGCGGCTTCGCCGTCGGCGGCGCGCCATTCCTTCAGGACCTCGATCTGGCGGCGGTGGAGAACGAGCAGGGCGTCGGCTCGGAGGGCGAGGGTCTTGATCATCCTCGGGCGGCGTTCTTCCACGGCACCTTGGAAAATGTCGTCGAGCATGCGCTTGGTGAGGTCGAACTCGGCGAGGATCCGGTCGAGGAACTCGGTGCGGATCTTTTCGTCGGGAACGAGCGCGGCGTATTCGGTCATGATCGCCTTGTCGGCGCTGGCGAGGTTGGTTTCGACGTTGGTGAGCACGTAGTAGAGGACGGGGCGGGAGCGGATGTCGTCGCGGATGGCGGCGAAGAGGTCGGGTTTCTCGTTGGCGAGCGCCTGGAGGCCGGAGCCGACGCCGAACCAGCCGGGGAGGTAGGTGCGGGATTGGTTCCAACTGAAGACCCACGGGATCGCGCGGAGGTCGGCGAGGGAGCGCTTGCCGGTGCGGCGGGCGGGGCGGGAGCCGATGCGGGTATTTTCGAGCGCGTCGATGGGCGTGGCGGCGCTGTAGAATTCGATGAAGCCGTCGGAGTGAATGAAGTCCTGGTAGACGGCGGTGCTGGCTCGGTCGAGGACGGTCCAGATGGCGTCGATCTCGGGGCGGGGTTCGGTCTTTCCGGCGGATTGCTCGAGGGAGGCGGCGGTGACGCCGCCGACGAGGAGTTCGAGATTGTGGGCGGCGATGGAAAGGTGGCCGTATTTCTGCGCGATGGTCTCGCCTTGCTCGGTGAGGCGGAAGTCGCCCTGGATCGTGTGCGCGGGCAGGGCGTCGAGGAACCGGTGGGTCGGGCCGGCACCGCGGCTGATGGTGCCTCCGCGACCGTGGAAGAAGCGGATCTGCACGCCGCAGTCGTCACCGGCGGCGGTGAGTTCCCGCTGGGCTCGGTAGAGGGTCCACTGGCTGGCGAGGATGCCGCAATCCTTGTTGCTGTCCGAGTAGCCGATCATGACCTGCTGGACGGGACGGTTCACGGAGCGTCCGCTGGTGGTCCGGCGGAGCGTGCGGTGCTGGTCGAGGCTGGCCTTGGTGACCGGGTGCGCGAGGAAGGCTCGCATGAGGTCGGGGCTCTTCTGCAGGTCTGCCTGGGTCTCGAAGAGCGGGACCACGGGAAAGTCGCAGGCGAGAACGCCGTCGTTCCACTGGGTCAGCCCGGCCTCGCGGGCGAGGACGTAGACGACGAGGAGATCGGAGAGCGATCGCGTCATCGAAATGATCAGCGCGCCGATGGCCTCGGCGCCGTAATCGCGTAGGTGGGATCGCAGCACGCCGTAGCAGGCAAGGACGGCGTCGGCTTCCTTGCCGATGCCGGTGTCTCCGTAGAGGAAGGGGCGTGGCGAGGTGAGTTCGGTTTCGAGGAATTCCAGGCGGCGCTCCTCGGACCAATTTTCGAAATCGGAATCCGCCTGTCCGGCGGCGGCGAGGATCTGCCCGATGGCGCGATCGTGGAAGGTGCTGTTCTGCCGGATGTCGAGGGCGGCGAGGTGGAAGCCGAAGACGTCCAGAGCGCGGCGGACGGGCCAGACGGCGGCCTGGGCGATGCGGTCGGCCTGAATCTCGACGAGTGATTCGTGGAGGAGGGCGAGATCTTCGTCGATCTCCTGCGCGTAGCGGTAGGCGGTGGGCGATTGGTCGAGTTCGGCGCTGAGGTCGCGGTGATCGCCGAGCGGGAGGCGGGCACGGAGGAGGAGAACGTATTGGCGCCAGGGCTCGTCGCGGCGTTGGGTGATGATCGAGTCCGCCTTTGGGCCGAGGAGCGTGGCGTATTCTTCGATGCGGGCCTGGAGGTTGGCCGAAGGAGTCTGGACGCTGCTGGAGAATGGCAGAGCGCGGGCGAGATCGCTGAGTTCCTGGTCGAGCACGATGAGAGCGTTGCGGCGGAGTTCGCGCAGGGTCTCGCGGGTGACGTCGGCGGTGACGAGCGGGTGGCCATCCCGATCTCCGCCGACCCAGGTGCCGAAGCGCAGGCGCGGCCAGGCTGCGGGCGAGCTGAGCAGGCTGCGGTCGAATCCGGCTCCGGCCCAGGCGTCGATCAGTCGCTGGTCCACGGCGGGAAGGGAGCGCGGGAAAACCTCGCGGAGGTGGAAGAGGATGCCGGTGCGCTCGGTGGCAATCTCGGGTTTGGCGAGGAGGATCTCGCCGGAACGCCAGAGGCGCTCGAGCGCGACGCAGAGCGTCTCGTGAAGCCGGGCGCGGTCGGATTTCGAATGAGAGGAGGAGTCGATCTTCTCGAGGAGCCCGTGGAGCACGCGGTGCTGGGCGAGGACGGCGGGGCGCTTGGACTCGGTCGGGTGCGCGGTGAGCACGGGCTCGATGCGGACACTCGGGAGAAACTCGGCGATGGCCTTGCCGGTGAATCCGCCCTGCTTGAGTCGGGCGAGGTAATAGGGCCAGGTGCCGGGATTTTTGTCGGCCGAATCCGACTGTTCGCGCATCCGGCGGGTGCGGGCGGAGGCGTTTTCCTCGACCATGTTGAGGAGCTGGAAGGCGATGGAATAGGCCTGTTCGGTGGCGGAGGAAGAGTTGGAAGCTGAACGTTGAGAGTCGAGCGGAGCGTCCGACTCGCTTTTCCACGGGAGGGCGGCGGCGGTATCCGTCTCGCCGAGTTCGGTGAGGACGCTCCGGAGGCAATCGATCAGCATGCGGATGTCGGCGTCGATGCGGGCAATGCCCTTGGCGATGTAGTCGGATGTGGTTTGGTCCCCCTTGGATTGCATGGCGCGGGATCATGGTTGGAGAAATCAGAAATTTGAAATGGGAAATGCGAATTCGGTGAGAAATGATGCCGGGATGATCCGAAAAGCGTTCGTCATGCAGTTGTTGCCGGGATTTGAAGTTGAGTATGAGCGTCGGCACGACGAGGTCTGGCCGGAGATGGCGGCGACGCTGCGCGAGCACGGCGTGAGCGATTACTCGATCTTCCTGCACCCGGAGACGTTGCAGCTCTTTGGCACGCTCTTGATCGAGGATGAGGCGAGGTTTGCCCGATTCCGGCGACGGAGGTCTGTCAGCGGTGGTGGAGATCCATGGCCGACCTCATGGTGACCAACGAGGACAGCTCGCCAGCGTCAGCCGAACTGCGGTCGGTATTTCATCTGGAGTGAATGTCGGGGAACCGGGTGAAGACATCCGCACGATGTGAGTGAGTGGATGGCGTATTCTTCGATGGATGGATTGGGCTGGTGCGGACGGCTGTCTCGGGGTTGCTCGGCTACCTCGGTGTGGTGGTGCTGCTGAGGGCGTCGGGCAAGCGGACGCTGTCAAAAATGAACATGTTCGACTTCATCGTTACCGTGGCGATGGGGTCCGTGCTGGCGACGATCATTCTCTCCGACGACGTTCCTTTGGCCGAAGGGATGGTGGCCATCGCCGGTTTGATCGGAGCGCAATTCGTGGTCACGTGGTGCTCGGTTCGGTCGAAGCGATTCCAAAGCCTCGTCAAAGCAAGTCCGGCGTTGCTCTTTCATTCAGGAGAATGGCTCCGGGAATCGATGCGACGGGAGCGGGTGACGGAGGCGGAGATGTTGGCCGCGCTGAGAAGATCGGGCTTCGAAGATCTATCCGAGCGAATTGCCATCGTTCTGGAGACTGACGGCTCGCTGACGGTGATCGAGCGACCCGACAGCGGGAAGCTCGGGAGGAGCCTGGAGACCGTCGATAATCTGCCTGAACTGGAAAAGTAGAAAAGTTGCTTCGCTCCATTCAGGAATCGCAGCAGCGACACTCTCCCGGTCTTCTGACGGCTGAAGCGCACCAGCTCGGAGGGATCATCCGGCCCGCACAGGCTCGAGATCGCTTGCGAGTCGGGCTGCTCCGTCCTATTAGTTTATCTAATGAACAGAAGACTGCTGGCACCCGAGCTGCACCCGATCTACGACAAAGTGCAGGCGGGCGAGCGGATCTCCGACGCGGACGCGCTGACGCTCTACGCTTCGAACGACCTGAACGGCGTCGGGGGCATTGCGAACATCGTGCGGGAGCGGCTCAACGGCAACGTGGCGACCTACATTCACAATCGCTACATCAACTACTCGAACGTCTGCATTCTCTCGTGTCAGTTCTGCGCGTTCGGTGCGAAGAAGCGCGAGGATCACGCGTTCGAGCAATCGATTCCCGAGATTCTCGCCACGGTGAAAGCCGGGCTCGAAGAGGGGATCACGGAGATTCACATGGTCGGCGGGCTGCACCCGACGTTGCCGGGGGAATGGTATCTGGATCTACTCCGGAGCCTGAAGGCGCTCGATCCGGGGCTTTACGTGAAGGCCTTCACGGCGGTGGAGATGCGTCACCTGGCGTTTCGAGTTTTCAAGAAGCCGTTGCGCGAGACGATGGAATTGCTCATCGAGGCTGGGTTGGGTGCGATCACGGGAGGCGGGGCGGAAATTTTCGACCAGGGGGTGCGGGACAAAATCTGCCGGGGGAAGGAAACGGCTGACGAGTGGGCGGAGGTGCATCGGACCTGGCATTCGCTCGGTCAGAAGAGCACGTGCACGATGCTCTACGGGCACATCGAGACGGCCGAGCAGCGGGTGGATCATCTCCGGAGATTGCGCGAATTGCAGGAGGAGACGGGCGGGTTCACGGGCTTCGTTCCGTTTGCCTTTGAGCCGGACGGGGCGCGACCGTCGTTGCGGGACATTCCCCACGCGACCGGGTTCGAGGAACTCCGCAACCTGGCGGTGAGCCGGATCTACCTCGATAACATCCCGCACGTCACGGCGTATTGGATCAGCCTGGGTCTGCCGCTCGCGCAGGTGTCGCTGAACTACGGGGTCGACGATTTGCACGGGACGATCATCGAGGAGAAAATCTTCCACATGGCCGGCGCGACGACTCCCCAGCAGCAGACGATGTACGCGCTCGAGAAGGCGATCCGCGAGGCCGGGCGCGATCCGATGCAGCGGAACACGTATTACCAACGCATCGAATCTCCCGAGCCGGTCATGGCTTAGGGATTTTCGATTTTCGATTTTCGATTTTGGATTGGGTGAAGCGTGGCTGGCGGGTGGGGTCGGTGCCTTACTTGAACGCACGGCCGCTGGTCGAGGCGCTCGGTGATCGCGTCGAGTTGGCGGTGCCTTCGGTGTTGAGTCGGCGATTTGCGGCGGGTGAATTTGACGCGGGATTGGTGCCGATCTTCGCGGTGTTGGAGCGCGGGGGAGGGACGGGTCGTTGACGGCGTGGCGATCGCGTGTGACGGGGAGGTGTTCAGCGTTTTCCTGGCGTATCGGGGGAGGCTGGAGGACGTGCGGTCGATTGCGATGGACCCGGCTTCGCGGACGTCGGTGAATTTGTTGCGCTGCGTGCTGCGGGGATTTCGCGGGATGGAATTCGAGGAGACGCCCGGGGTGGTGGGTGAAACGCAGGCCCGGCTGGTGATCGGCGACCCGGCGATCGCCTTCCGGGCGGCGGAGGGTGGGAGCTGGAACCTGCTTGATCTGGGGGCCGAGTGGAAACGATGCACCGGGCTGCCGTTCGTCTTTGCCGGGTGGGCTTTGCGCGAAGGCGTGGAGGACGGCGAAGGATTGGCGGAGGCGCTGCGAGCGGCGAAGCGGGAGGGGATTGCGAAGATCGATGAGATCGCGGCGCGGGAGCCGGACGTGGAGTTTGCGCGGAGCTACCTCACGCGGTTCATCCGATACGATCTGGGTGCGCCGGAGAAGGAGGCGGTGGCACTTTTTGCGGCGAAGTGTCGGGAGTTGGACCTGCTCGACCGGGCTGGCGGGGTCCCGGAGTATTGCTGATCGGGCTTTCGGCGTTTGCCAAGAGTCGGGGTTTTTGCGATGACCGCGTGATCATGACGAAGCCGATGAGATGGACGGTGATGGTCGGCCTTTCCGGCGTCCTTGCGCTGACCGGTTGCGAGCCCGACGACCCGGTCGTGCGGGAGGAACTCGTGGAGCTGCGCACGGAACTCGCCGCCGCTGAGAAGACGGTCGCCGAGCAGCGCGAGGAACTGCAGCACCTTGCGCCGTAAGGCTGCAGCGGTGGATTTCGTCGCGCCGGAGAAGTTGTCCGCCGCCCTCGGCCGGGAGACGGAGGGTCTGAAGCGCTCCGTGATCGGCGCGTTTCCCGGCTACCGACTGGTGTCCGCGAGTGTCGGGCAGGTCGAGACGCCGATGACGTCACCGACGCCCTACCGGGCAAAGTTCTTCTTCGAGCTTCGCGCGCTGAGTGCCTCCGGCAACCCGACGGGCGGAGATCTGGGGCCGTATTCGTTGGTCCTGTCGGCGGATCGGGAGGGGGAGTGGAAGCTGTGCCGAAGCGGGCGACATCGCGACGAGATTCGCGTCGAGCTGCGCGAGTGGCCGGGCGGCCGGCCTCGGAGCGGATCGGGTGCGGCGCCGACGGGCGAACGATGGGAGCCGGACGGTGGAGTGGGGCGACCAGAGCGCCCGCTGGCGGGGCTCGGCGGCCATCATCGACGGTGCCGGCGGCGGCGCCGAGTTCGCGACCGACGGCGAATCCGATGCCGGCGGAAGAGACGCGCGAAATTCGGTTCGATTAGGCGATGGCGGACGCGGGCAGGCAGTTCGAACACCTGAAGTTTCAACACTTCGAGGTCCCGCTCGATGGAAGGGAAACCGCTGGAACTCGGGCGGGGGGCGATGGGGGTGACGTACCAGGCGCACGACGCGAATCTACACGTGCCGGTCGCCCTGAAGGTGATCAGTCCGGCGTTGCTGTCCGACGCCACGGCGCGGTCGCGATTTTTGCGCGAAGCGCGGTCGGCGGCGGCGCTGCGACACCCGAACGTGGCCACGGTCGTGTTTCTGGGCGAGCAGGAGGATCAGGTTTTTTACGCCATGGAATTCGTCGAGGGCGAGACGGTGGCGGACTACGTGAAGCGGGAAAAAGGCATGTCGGTCGACTTCGCGCTGGAGATCGCCGGTCAGGTCGCGGCGGCGCTCGTCGCGGCGGAGCGGGAGGGGATCGTTCATCGCGATCTGAAGCCAGCGAACATCATGCTGGCCGCCACGGACGATGACGGAGGTGCTCGTGAAGGTGATCGATTTCGGGCTCGCGAAGACGGTCGATGGACCGCCGGCGGACGCGATCGGTCACGCTGACGCAGGGCGGGTTTCTGGGGACGCCGCTTTACGCGAGTCCGGAGCAGTTGGAGGAGCGCGACGGTGGATTCGCGGTCGGACATTTATTCGCTGGGGGTGACGTTGTTTTACATGCTGATGGGGCACGCACCGTTCGTCGGTTCGATCGCGCAGGTGATGAGTCAGCACCTTTACGAAGGATCCGCCGTGGGCGGAGATCGAGGATCAACCCGTCGCGGTGCTGGAACTGCTGCGGGCGATGCTGGCGAAGGATCCGAACGATCGGCTGCAGACGAGCGGCGGAGCTGCGGCAACGGATCGCCGACTGTCGGGCGCGACTGGCGTCGACGTCCGGCGACACGAGGCGCTCAAGCGTCAACCGGTAGTGGGCGAGGTGCTGAATGGTCGCTACCGGGTCGCGGCGGTGGAATTGTCGGGGACGAACTGCTGCGAATCGAGGCCGCGGATCGGCAGGGCGGGGACGGAGGTGGAGACTCTGGATGCCGACGACGGCGAATCCGGTCGCGAGGGTGTGGCGGCGGAAACTCGGCGGGAGCTTGCGAGTCTGGCGCAGGCGGAGGTGCGGGGAGTGCGGCGGGTCGTCGACGAAGGATGGGCGCGGGGGCGCTGGTTCGTGGTGCTGGAGCAATTTCAGGGCGCGACGCTGCTGGACGCGGTGCGGTCTCCGGGATCGCTGGGCGGTGGCGGAGTTTCGTGCCAGGCTTGCGGCAGCTGGCGGAGGCGGCGGATCGACTGGCGGAGCTGGATTTGCCGATGGCGGGATTTTCGCTGCACGAGGTGCGGGTCGATCGGGGAGGGGAACGTTCGACGATCTGCGGGTCGATCCGGTGCGGGTCGAGGGGGCGGTGCGTGGGAGGAACGCTGGGGACGATCTCGGGCGGGACGGTTCTGCCGCCGATGGGGCGGCGCGGGGCGGTGAAGGTGGTGGGGTCGCTGGCGTACGAGGTTCTGGGCGGCGTGCGGCTTGGCGACCGAGGGGAAGCTGGGTGCCGGTGGCCGAGCTGTCGGAGGGGGCGAACGAGTCCCTGCGCCGAGGCGGTGTGGGGCGGAGCCGAGTCGGCGCGGATTTGGGAGCGCGATGGAATTCGTGGACGCGCTGGCCGGGGAGCGGGCGGCGGGCGGTGGGAGGCGCGGACGGCGTCGGCTCCGGAGGACGCGGCGTCTCCGGCAGCAGAGCCGGACGTGGCGCACGGCCGGACCGAGACCGAGGTCGCCGGAGGTGTCGGGGCCGGACAAGGGCGGCGGCGGAAGTGGATCGAGGTAGTGTCGGTTTTCGTTGGTGGTGGCTGCGTTGGTGGGATTCATGCTGATTGGGGGCATCGCGTGGATGATGCTGGGATCTGGTGAGGAACCGAGTGAGGAGGTCGCTTGGGCGAATCGCCCGTGCGACGCCGGTGGTGGCCGAGGCGACGCCGGTGGGCACCCCGACGGCAGCGGAGCGGGCGGCGGAAGGGACGAGTGAGCTTCGAGGCGGCGAGGGAATTTGAGCTGGCGGACCGTTCGAGGAGGCAATGTGGGCCTACGCGGCGTTGGTGGATTCGCCGGACGTGAAATCGGCGGTCGGTGGCGGCGATGGAACAGATTGCGACGGAGAGGTGGCACGGGCCTTCCGGAGGGGCTGTCGGCCGGGGAGCTGGCACGGCTGCGCGCGGCGCTGGAGATCGCGGCGGAGAATGGGAGCGCCAGCGCGCAGCAGTTGCTCGGGAAGAGCCTGCGGGGGATCGGACGACCGCGAGGCGCTGCGATGGCTGGAGGCGGCGTCGGACAAGGGCGGGTCGGAGGCCATGGTGCTGGCGGGATTGATGTTCAGCAACGGTGCGGGTCTGCCGCAGCCGGACATGAAACGGGCGGCGGAACGATTTCCACGAGGCGGCGAACGGAAGGAACGTGAATGGTCGAGTATTTCCTGGCGGAATGCTATCGCGACGGGCTGGGCGTGCAGCGCGATCCGGCGAGGGCGGCGGAATTGGCGGCGAGTGGCGGTCGAAGAACGGCGACGGGCGGGCGATGATGTTGCTGGGTCACCTTTATCGCGAAGGGCGCGGGTGTGCCGAAGGATCCGGTGAAGGCGCGCGGAGTATTTTCGAAGCGGCGATTTCGCAATGGCAACCTCGACGGCGAAGTCGGCGCTGGGGGTGATGATGATGAAGGGCGAGGGAACGGCGGCAGCTCCGGAGCGAGGCCGTGGCGATCTGGCGCGAGGGTGCCGAGGCGGGCGATCCGAGTGCATGTATCTTCTACGCGAGAATCGCTGACGGATCCGCGATTCGGTGGGAACGAGACGGCCGCGCGAGCAGTGGTTTGCGCGGGCGGCGGCGGCGGGAGCGTGCCGGCGACCGAGTGGTGCATTCAAAACGGGGTGGCCATTCCGGAGATGCCGAAGTAGGCGACTTTTTCTATGCAGGCACAAATTTTTCTCACGACGGCGGGGCGCGAGCGAATGATTCGAGCTGGCGAAGCGAGGCTCGGCGCTTGCGCTTTGGAATCGTGCGGGGTGGATCTAACGTTCGACTGGGAGCCGGCGGCGGGACGTGGCGGGTGGCGGTGCCGCCGGGAACGGAGGGAGCTGCGGTTGAATGGTCGGGAATTTGCGGGGGAGGTGCTGCTGGCCGATGGAAACCGGCTCGAGTGCGACGGGCACGGTGATGGTCTTTCAGAGGATGCCGGATGGGCCGACGGCTGGACGGACGGGAAGTCGATCGATTGGCGCTGCCCGCGGGAGTTGCTACGTTTTTGGGCGGGGGCCGGGCGAGGAAGCGCGGAGACGGCGGAGGAGAAACGGGTGGAGCTTGACCTCGATGACGCAACGTATCGCGGGACGGCACGCGATATTGTTTCGCGCAGGGGGTCGGCTGCGGCTGCGGGACGAAAGCAAGACAGGAACGGATCTGAACGGTCAGAGGTTCCGCGAAGCGGAGCTGACGGTGGGGGATCGGTTTCGGATCGGGTCGGTGAATTTCGAATACACCGGGCTGGCGATTCAGCGGGTGCGGTCGCGGATCGGTGGGCGGATCGCGGCGACGGGCGTGGGGTTTGCTGCGGGGGGACGGGATATTCTAAAGGCGGTCGAGCTGGAGATCGAGCCGTGTTCGTTCGTGGGGATATTCGGCGGGAGCGGTCAGGGGAAGTCGACGTTGATGAACGCGCTGTGCGGGATCAATCCGGCAACGTCGGGTGAGGTGACGATCGACGGCGTGAGGGTCGATGGACCGGCTGCCGGAGGGGGGGCTGGGGATTGGGTTTGTGCCGCAGGACGATATCGTGCATCCGGAGCTGACCGTGGAGGACGCGATCCGCTACAGCGCGAGGCTGCGGATGAGCGAGCGGGTGCCGTGTGGCGGAGATCGAGGCTTTGGTCGAGTCAAGTAATCGAGCGGCTGGGGCTGGCGGAGCACCGGGCGAAGCGGGTGTCGAACTTGTCAGGTGGTCAGCGAAAGCGGGTGAGTGTGGCGACGGAGTTGTTGACGAAGCCGGCGGTGCTGTTTTTGGACGAGCCGTCGTCGGGATTGGACCCGGCGACGGAGTTTGAGCTGATGAAGCTGCTGCGACGGTTGGCGGCGCACGATTGCACGGTGGTCTGCACGACGCACGTGCTGGGGCGGTCGTACCTGTTCGACAAGATCGTCTTTGTGCACGGGGGGCGGCTGGTGTTCGTCGGGTCGCCGCAGGACGCGTGCGAGTACTTCGGCGTGAAGGAGCTGGATGAGGTCTACATCAAGCTGGCGGACTCGACGGAGAATGCGGAGCAGCTCGAGAGACGCTTTCTGGCGTGGCGGGATGCGCGGGCGGGCGGTGGCGGCGGGGGGGTGTTGTCGGTGGCGGACGGTGTGCCGGTCGCGAAAGTGCCGAAAGCCTCGTATCTGGCGACGTTGGGGGTGCAGTTGCGGCGGATGGGGAGCATTCTGATGGCGGATCGGTTAAACGTCTGGTTTCTGGCGCTGCAGCCGGTGTTGATCGGCCTCTTGATCGGGTGGGTGGCGGAGGATTTCGTGCTGCGGCTGTTCATGTGCGTCGTGGCTACGCTGTGGTTTGGGTGTAGCAACGGCGCTCAGCAAATCGTGCGGGAACGGGCGATCTTTCGGCGGGAGGCGGTGTGTGGGTTGGGGAGGAATTCGTATCTGCAGAGCAAATATTTGTTCTACAGCGGGATCACGATCGTGCAGGCGCTGGCGGTGATTCTGATAACTCAGGCGGTCTCGATGGGGCTGCGGCCGGCCGAGGCAGGGATGGGCGAGTTTGGTGATCGGCTGACGGAGATGATGTTCCCGGCGGCGGCGGATGGGTTGGCTGATTCGTTTCTGGTGGTGGGAGGCGAACAGGGCGTTGTGGAGCCGGAGGAGGATGTGGTGGCGGGTCCGTCGGTGGTGACGCGGGCTTGGCGGGGGGCGCAGGTTCTGGTGCTTACGGGCGGGGCGACGTTTTTGGAGGTGCGTGAAAATTTGTCGGACGGTGGTGAGGCGGGAGCGGGAGGCGTGTGGCGGGCGTTCGCCGTGGGGGCAGGTGGGAAATTGGCTGCGCTGGGGTTGGCTGCGCTGGTGGGGGTGGCGATTGGGTTGGCGATTTCCGGGATCGTGCAGACGAGCGCGCAGGCGATGATGTGGGTGCCGCTGATTTTGATTCCGCAGATATTATTTGGCGGTGTGGTGTTGAAGCGGGCGGATCTGTCGGGCCCGGCAAGGTTGGTGAGTTATTTGAGTCCGAGCTACTCGGCGCAGCGGCTGCTGGACGTATCGAACGTGTTTGGGAGGGCGGTGCCGTTTTTGAGCAACCGGACGAAGGTGCCGATGTTTTACGGGGGGGGGAAGCGGGACACGGTGAGTTGGGAGGCGGCGGGAAAAAACTTCTCGGAGAATTACGCGAGGTTTTCGCCGATCAATACGTCTTGGCAAAATCTGATCGTGATTCCGGTGAGCGTGGGTGAGCACACTAGCGCTTATACAGTGTTGCGGACGGAGAGCGGGTCGGCAAAGCGGATGATGAAGGACACGGTCTCGGTGCGAAACGACGTGCTGTATCGGCAGGGGACGATCTACCGAAATCTGTGGCCGGCCTGGAGATCGCTCCTGTGCCTCGGGATCTGGGTTGCGGCGTGCTACGGGGCGACGCTGCTGGGGCTGCGGTATTGGCAGCGCGGGAAGTGACGGGGACGAGTCGGGGAGGGTTTCGATTTCCGGTTCCAGGTGGACGGTGACGTCGGTCAGACGGAGGTCGGCGTCCCATGAGGTGATCCTTCACGTCGTGGGAAATGGCGTGGCCGTCCCGAACGGTGAGGTCGCCGGGAACGCGGACGTGGAGATCGGCCAGCAGGACGAGACCGCTCTTGCGGACGCGGCATTTTTCCACGCTGGAGACACCGCCGACGGCTCGGGCGAGGGTTTCGATTCGTTCCACGAGGTCGGGTGAGACCTGCTCGTCGATCACCTCGCCGACCGCGGTGCGGAACATTCGACCGCCGTTGAGGAGGATGACCGCGCACGAAAATAGTGCGGCCCAGTCGTCGGCGGCGGTCCAGGCGGCGCCGCCGATCAGGGCGATTGAGATGCCGACGAAGGCTGCCAGCGAGGTCAGTGCGTCGGAGCGGTGGTGCCAGGCCTCGGCTTGAATCGCGGTGCTGCCGATGGCTTCGCCGCGCGATTTCAAGAGGCGGTAGAGGATTTCCTTGGAGAGGATGACCCCGAGCAGGACGACGAGGGTCCATGGGCTGGGCATGGAGCGCGCGCCCTCGTAGCCAAGAAATTGGAGGACAATCTGGTGCCCGCTGTGCAGGGCGACCACGAGACCGGCCCCGATGACGAAGACCGCCCCCGCGACGGCCGCGAGCGATTCGAGTTTGCCGTGGCCGTAGGGATGCTCGGCGTCCGGCGGCTTGGCGGAAATACGGAGCGCGCTCCAGATCAATATTGAACCGAAGATGTCGACGGCGGATTCGATGCCGTCGGCGATCAGCGCGTCGGAATGGCCCCAGAAACCAGCGCTGACTTTGACGACGGCGAGGGCCGCGTTGGCGACGACCCCGAGGAGGACGAGGGACTCCGCGCCGCGGATGGCGGAGCCGGGCGGAGGCGCGGTTTTCATCCGGACGGCTGGGGGCTGGGGGGAGGGATGAGGAGAGCGGCAGCCGTCAGAAGAGCCGGAACGTCATCAGGCCGGCGGCGGGGGCGTAATCGGATTGGTTGTCGCTCAGCTTGAGGTAGGCGACGGTTTCCTCCAGTTCGGTTGGGACGGAGACGGGGCCCGGCCGACCCAGCCGGCCGGGTGGTTCTTCAGCTCGTATTGAATGGTGATCATGTCGCCGACTTGGAGATCGTTGGCCGAGCGGCCGACTTTCAGGACTTCGGCGAGGAGGTCGATGGTTTCCCCGTCCGCGGTGGGGGTGCGGGTCACGGTCAGGATGTTGAGGCGAAGGACCTCGGGAGCCTCGCGTTGCAGGTCCTCGTAGGCCGAGGGAGGGAGTTCGGCGCGGAGGGTCGGGAGCGAGGGTGCGAGGGCGAGAAGCAGGGTGAGGGCGAAGGCCGGGCGGAGTTTCATGCGTGCCTGGAAGTTAGTCGCTGGCGGGTGAGCTTCAACGCGGAATTCACTCGATGAAGAGGCGGCCGGAACGGCGGCGGACGTGGCGGTTGGCGGGAAGATTGATCTTTGCCGGGCCGTTGGGGGCGAGTAGCGAGAGGACGAGGTCGACTTCGGTGAGGGTCGGCGGAGGGAGGTGATGGTGCTGGAGCCAGCGGCGGATTACGCGGCGTTGGATGGCGACGGAGAGCGGGCGGAGGTCGCGGGCCGAGAGCTCGGGGGCGAGCGGAAAGGTGTGGGTCTCGGCGCGGAGATGCTCGTCCTCGGCGGTGAGGATGGTGGCGTTGCGGAGGGCGGCTTCGGCGAAGTGGGGGCCGAAGGTTTTTTCAATGAGGGGGAGAAGGTCGCGACGGAGGCGGTTGCGGGTGTGGGCGGGGTCCGCGTTGCTGGCGTCCTCCCGGTAGGGAATGGCGTGATGGGTGACGTGGTCGTCGATCTCGGAGCGACGAATGGCGAGGAGGGGTCGGTGGAGGTGAAGGGTCCGGCGGGCGAGGGTGAGGGTGGAGTGAGCCTTCATTCCGGTGAGGCCGAGGGGGCCGGTGCCGCGGAGGAAGTTGTGGAGAATGGTCTCGATCTGATCGTCGGCGTGGTGAGCGAGGACGATGTGGTTGGTCCGATGGGCTCGGGCGGCGGCGGCGAAGAACGTGTGGCGGAGTTCGCGGGCGGCGAGTTCGAGGGAGACGGCGCGGTCGCGGGCGTAGGTGCGGGTATCGGCGCGTCCGGTGAAGAGCGGGAGGTTGAGCTTGGCGGCCTGGCGCTTGACGAAGGCGGCGTCGGCGGTGGAGGCGCGGCCGCGGAGGCGGTGGTCGAGGTGGGCGACGACAAGGTTTCGCCGACCGGTGGAGGCGAGGGCGTGGAGGAGCGCCATGGAGTCGCGCCCGCCGGACACGCCGAGGATTAGGCGGGTGCGCGGGAGATCATCCAGTCTCACGCGAAGGCGCGAAGCCGCGAAGAAATGCAGGTCTCGCGCAGCGGCGCAGAGGCGCAGAGATGAATTGAACTTTGAAATCCTCGGCGTCTTTGCGTCTCTGCGCGAAAATCGCGTTGGTGTTTCTTCGCGGCTTCTCGGCTTCGCGTGAGGATCGTCATGCCCGGGTGACGATGAGGGTCGCCCCGGCGGGGAGGGGTTGGGTGAGATCCTGCGGCGCGGGGTGGGCGAGGAGGGTTGTCCAGTCTCCGGGCGGCAGGGGAATGGGTTGCTCCCGGGTGGCCAGGTTGCAGATCACGAGGAGTTTGCCTCGGCGGAGGGTGAGCCAGCGGGCGTCTTCGTCGAACTCGACTTCGGCGGAAATGTCTTCGTTGTCGCCGTCGAGGATCTCGCGGCGGAGGCGGATCAGTTCCTTGTGCCAATCGAGGAGGGCGGCGTGGGGTGATTTTTCCAGCTCGCTCCAGTCGAGTTTGGAACGCTGGAAGGTGGCCGGATCCTGCGGATCGGGGACGTCTTCCGAGTGGCTTTTAAAGGCGGAAAACTCGCGGCGGCGGCCTTCCGTCACGAGGCGGCCGAGGTTTTTGTCGACGTGATCGGTGAAGTATTGGAACGGCGTGGAAGCGGCCCATTCCTCGCCTTGGAACAACATTGGGACGAAGGGGCTGAGGAGGAAGAGGGCGGAGATCGCGCGGAGGGAGTCCTCGTTGACCAGGGCGGGGAGGCGTTCGCCGAGGGCCCGGTTGCCGATCTGGTCGTGATTCTGAGCGGAGACGACGAGCTGGCTGGGCGTGATGTCGATGGGGGGGCGACCGTGGTTGCGCTGGCGGAAGGGGGACCACTGGCCGTCGAAGACGTAGGCTTGCTCGAGGGCTTTGGCGAGGTCGGCGAGGGTGCCGTAATCGGCGTAGTAGCCGTCCAGTTCGCCGGTGAAGAAGGCGTGGATGGCGTGGTGGAAGTCGTCGCACCAGTGGGCGTCGAGGCCGTAGCCGCCGTGGCTGTGCGGGCGGACATAGCGGGGGTCGTTCAGGTCGCACTCGGCGATGAGGACGATCTCGCGGGACTCGAGGGCTTCGAGTTCCGTGACGCGCTCGGCCATTTCCTCGAAGAAATTGACGGCGCTCTTGTCGACGATCGCGTGAACGGCGTCGAGGCGGAGGCCATCGAAGTGGTAATCGCGCAGCCACATGAGAGCGTTGTCGATGAAGAAGGCGCGGACTTCGTTGCTGCCGGCTTCGTCGACGTTGACGGCGGATCCCCACGGGGTGTGGTAGCGGTCGGTGAAGTAGGGGCCGAACTGGCCGAGGTAGTTGCCGTCGGGGCCGAGGTGATTGTAGACGACGTCGAGGAGGACGGCGATGCCACGGTCGTGGGCGGCGGCGATGAAGTCCTTGAGTTCCTCGGGGGTTCCATAGGCGGCGTGGGGCGCGTAGAGACTGACGCCGTCGTAGCCCCAACCCTGCTGGCCGGGGAAGCTGGCGATTGGGAGGAGTTCGACGTGGGTGACGCCGAGTTCGGCGAGGTGGGTGAGCTTGGCCGATGCGGCGGTGTAGGTGCCTTCGGCGGTGAAGGTGCCGACGTGGAGTTCGTAGAGGACGGCGGATTCGAGCGGGGTGGGCACGAAGGCTTTGTCCCGCCAGTGGTAGGCGGAGTGGTCGACGGTGGCGGACCAGCCGTGAACGCCGTCGGGCTGCGAGGGGGATCGGGGGTCGGGGACGGGGTCGGCGCCATCGAGGGAATATTTGTAACGGAGGGGGTGTTTGGCAGCGGAGAGGTCGGCGGGGAGATCGACGGTCCAGTGGCCGGAGGATTCGGTTTGCGGCTGCGCCGTGGGGGACGGCTGACGGGCAGGATGCCCGTCAGGGCGAGCTGGAAGCTCGCGCTCCCCATCCTCCTGGCGGAGGACGAGGGATACTGATTTGGCGTTGGGAGCCCAGACTTGGAATTTCATTGGTTAGGTTTTGTCGCGGACGAGGAGGGCGGCGGGGAAGGCGCGGAAGATTTCCATGGGGCTGGCGTCGCCCTCGATTTTTTCGCCGGTGAAGGCATTGGTCCAGTGGGTGCCTTGCGGCAAGGGGATCACGGTGTCGGCCCAGTCGTTTTCGAGCGCGAGCGTGAAGCGGGGGACGATGACCATGAGGTCTTCGCCGCGCTGGAAGATGACGAGGTGTCCGAGGCGGGAGCCGCGGGCGCTGCGGGGTTGGTAGACGGCGTTGGCGTCGAAGCAGTGGGCGTGGCTCGCGCGGACGGCGAGGGTCTTCCGAATCATCCACAGCTTGGGCAGGCCGCTGTCCCACTCCGCCATGGCGGCGGGTCCATCGAGCGAGTCGATGCGCGCGAGCATTTGCTGACGGGCTTCGAAGTCGACCGGGCGGCGGTTATCGGGATCGACGAGGCTGAGGTCCCAGAGCTCGGTGCCTTGATAGAAATCGGGCGTGCCGGGGGCGGTCATTTTGATGAGCGTCTGCGAAAGGCCGTTGATGCGGCCGGGCTCGATGAGCGGCGCGACGAATTCCTCGAGGCTGGCGACGAAGTCGGGATTTTCGAGGATGGCTTTGGTGAAATCGCGGATGCTGTCCTCGTAAGCCGGGTTGGGTTCGTGCCAGTCGGTCTCGATCTTGGCTTCGCGGCAGGCTTTGAGCATGTAGGCCCAGGCGCGGTCGAAGCTGATCGGCCAGGCACCGATGAGGGTCTGGTAGAGCAGGTATTCCGCGTGGCGATCGGGGGTGCGACCGTTCCATGCCGGTTGGTTGAGCTCGGACCAGGTGTTGAGGGCGGCGGACCAGCGCTCGGGGACCTCGGTCATCACGTCGATGCGGGCGCGGACATCTTCCGATCGTTTGTTGTCGTGGGTCGAGGTGGCGAGGAGGTTGTCCGGCCAGGAGTGGTGGAGCTTGGAGAGAAACTGGTGGAAGCTCTCGAGGCTGATGCCGAATGAGGATGGCTGGGAGCCGACTTCGTTGCAGGAGACGAGGCGGTCGTAGCAGTAGAAGGTGGTGTCCTCCGCGCCCTTGGCCATGACGGCGGGCGCGACCTGCTGCCAGCGGCCAATGAATTCGTCTTCGAGCGTGCCCTCGAGTTCGTTGGTGAGGAGGTCTTCCAGAAATTGAAAAACCTCGGGTTCGATGCTGGTCGCCTGGGCGCGGGCCTGGGCGACGGCGTCCTCGATGATCTTCTCGTCGACGGGCCCGGCGGGTTTCGTCTCCGGCGTGAGGTAGGTGCGGTAGACCGGGAGTGCGACGGTGAGGAGTTTTATCGCCTCGCGCATCTGGGCGCGGGAGAGGTCGTGGGTGCGCCAGCGGGATTGCGCGACGTGGAGCGCGAGGGTGGTCAGGCGCTCGAGGTCGGCGCGGAAGTGGCCTTCGACAATCTCGAGTTTTTTCTCGCGGACGAGAGCGGGGTAATTGACGGGGTGGCCGGTGAAGTCGGCGTAGGCTGCGGTAAAGGCATCGGCCTTGTGCTCGTCGATCCAGAGGCGATTGACCTTTGACAGAAACCCGTAGCCGACGGTGCCGTCGATGGGCCAATCGGCGGGAAGCTCCTCTTCGCCGTCGAGAATTTTCTCCGCGTAGATCCGTCCGTCGGGAAGGAGGGCGCGGAGATTTTGAAAGTAGCCGCGCGGGTCGTGAAGTCCGTCGGGGTGGTCGGCCCGCAGGCCGTCGAGGTCGCCGTCGGCGACCATCCGGGCGATGCGCGCGTGAGCGGCCTCGAAGACGCGGGGTTCTTCGACGCGGAGGCCGATGAGCGTGCCGATGTTGAAGAAGCGGCGGTAGTTGACGATTTCGCCCTCGAGCTTCCACCAGCAAAGGCGGTAGTATTGGTGCTCGATGACGGTGTGCAGGCGGTCGGGGTCGGCGGCGAGATCCGAGCAGATTTGGTCAGCGGTGGCGCGGGCGTCGGGTTGGGCGAGGAGATCGCGGAGGGTGGTCGTGAGTTTTTCCGACGCGGTGCGGTAGAGTTCGATGGTCGGGGCGTTCGGCTCGCGGACGAGGCGGATCGACTCCAGCCGGGCCAGGTCTTCGTTCAGCTCCGGAGCGAGGGCTTCGACGAAGGGTCGCCAGGAGGCGGGGCCGAGCGGCCAGGATTGGTCGAAGTAGCGGAGGCGGGGCAGGCCGGAGGAGAGGTCGACGGAGAGTTGGCCCTTTTCGAGGATGTTGCCGTAGGGCTCTCCGAGGGTGCAGATCGAAATGAGCCAGCGGTTCGCGATGGCGTAGGGCATGATGTCGAACGTGTCGGTCTCGACGCTGAAAGGACCGTGGGCGAGGGTGTCGTCCCACCAGTGATTGGCCGGGGTGACGGTCGACATGTGATTCGGCACGATGTCAAGGAGGACGCGGAGGCCGAGGGATTTGACCGCGTTTTGAAATGAACGCCAGGCCGGCTCGCCGCCGATGGCTTCGCTGATCTGGGACGGATCCGTGATGTCGTAGCCGTGGTCGCTGCCGGGGGCGGCCTGGAGGCAGGGCGAGAGGTAGACGTGGCTAATGCCGAGGTCGCGAAGGTAGGGTAGGATCGACTCAGCGGCGGAGAGGGGGAATCCGGCGTGGAGCTGGAGGCGGTAAGTGGCGGTCCAGTTATTTGGCATGGCGAAGGACGACGAAGGAACGTGGGCTGAGTTTGAAACTGCTGGCGCGGAGTTTTTCCCGGCCGGTTTTGAGGGTGGGTCTGGCGGTATCGAACGCGACGGCCCATTTTTCCTTCTTGATGTCGGGTGGGAGTTTGAAACGGACCTGTTCGTGGTGGGCGTTGATGAGGAGGAGGAAATCGTCGTCCACGACGCGTCGGCCGTTGCCGTCGCGGATCTCGGGGGCGTCGCCGAAGAGAAGCATTCCCAGCGTGCGCATCCAGCCGCCATCTTCCCAATCCTGTTCGCCCATGGGCTGGCCATCGGAGCGGACCCAGCGGACGTTTTCAGATTCCGACGAGGCGAACGGGTCCTCCTCGTGGAAGGAGTGGCGGTGGAAATTTGGGTGTTCGCGGCGGTAGTGGACCAGTCGGCAGGTGAAGTCGAGCAGGGCGCGGCGCGGCGCGTCGAGGTCCCAATCGTACCAGGCCAGCTCGTTGTCCTGGCAGTAGACGTTGTTGTTGCCCTTCTGCGTGCGGCCGATCTCGTCGCCGCCGGAAATCATGGGGACCCCTTGGGAAAAGAGGAGCGTCGCGAGAAAATTGCGCTTCTGGCGTTCGCGCAGCTCGATGATTTCGGGATCGTCGGTGTCGCCTTCGATGCCGCAGTTCCAAGACTCGTTGTCGTTAGCACCGTCGTTGCCATCCTCCATGTTGGCGATGTTGTGCTTCTCGTTGTAGCTGACGAGGTCGTTGAGGGTGAAGCCGTCGTGCGCGGTGATGAAGTTAATGCTGGCGCTGGGTCGACGGCGGGTGCGCTCGTAGAGATCGGCGCTGCCGCCGAGGCGGGTGGCGATCTCGCCGTGCAGGCCGAGGTCGCCCTTCCAGAATTTGCGGACGATGTCGCGGTATTTGCCGTTCCATTCGGTCCAGCCGATGGGGAAATTGCCGACCTGGTAGCCGCCCTCGCCGAGATCCCACGGTTCGGCGATGAGTTTGACGGCCGCGAGCGTTGGATCCTGGTAGATGGTGTCGAAAAAGGCGCCGAGCTGATCGACGGCGTGGAATTCGCGCGCCAGTGCGGACGCCAAGTCGAAGCGGAAGCCGTCGACGTGCATTTCGGTCACCCAGTAGCGCAAGCTGTCCATGAGAATCTGCAGGGAGTGCGGGTGCACCATGTTGAGCGTGTTGCCGCAACCGGTGTAGTCCATGTAGTAGCGTGGAGTGCCCTCGACGGTCCGGTAGTAGGCCAGGTTGTCGATACCGCGGAAAGAGAGCGTGGGGCCGTTGCGGTTGCCCTCGGCGGTGTGGTTGTAGACGACGTCGAGGATCACCTCGAGTCCCGCGGCGTGCAGGTCTTTGACCATCTGCTTGAACTCGGTGACGACGTCGAAGGGGTGGTCCTGGCAGGCGGAAAACGTCGGCTGCGGCGCGAAGAAACCGAGCGAGTTGTAGCCCCAGTAGTTCGATAGGCCGCGCTCGATGAGGTAACGGTCGTTGGTAAAGTAATGCACCGGCATGAGCTCGACCGCCGTGATGCCGAGCTTCTTGAAGTGCTCGATCATGGGGGCGCTGGCGACGCCGGCGTAGGTGCCGCGAATTGCCTCGGGCACGTCGGGATGTTTCATCGTGAGGCCCTTGACGTGCGTCTCATAGATGACGGTGTCGTGCCAGGCGATGTCGGGGTGTTTGTCGTCGCCCCAATCGAACTGATTGTCCGGGACGATGGCCAGGGGCGCGAAGGGCGCGCTGTCGCGGGCGTCGAACGAAAGATCCACGTCGTCGTGTCCGATCTCGTAGCCGAAGAGTTCGTCGGCCCAGGTGATGTCGCGCCCGATGGCTTTGGCGTAGGGATCGAGGAGGAGTTTGTTGGGATTGAAGCGGTGGCCATTCTCCGGGTCGTGCGATCGAAGACGCGGTAGCCATAAAGTTGGCCGGGTTTCAGACCGGGGATGTAGATGTGCCAATTCCCGCCGGTGCGCTCGGCGATGCGGATGCGCTGCGATTCGGCGGTATCCTCGGAGTGGTCGAAGAGACACAGTTCGACGGCCGTCGCATTCTCGGAGAACAGGGCAAAATTTACACCCTCGCCGTCCCAGGTCGCGCCCTGCGGATAAGGGTGCCCGGTTCGGAAGAGGTCCGAGGTCGGGTCGATGGGGGTCGGCGAGCGTTGAGCGGCGTCGGGGGTGGCGGGCGGTTTGGTCGTCTCGGTGGGGGCTGTGTTGGTCGCGGGAGTTTCGGATTGGTTGGTCATTCAGTTTGTAAAAATTCGAGTGGCAGGGTCGCGACGGCGGCCGGTTCGGTAGCTCTGGTTGGTTTGCAATGACCCGGCGAGCGAGGTCGGATCGGAACCACGCCGCGCGAGGCGGGACGATGCACGGATTTCGCGCAGAGGTAAAAGCAAATCGAGGGGTCGGGCGGATCGCAAGATGTGGGGGGTGATCCTCCAACTCCGCCAACCCATTGTGGAGGGCGTGGCGGGGATGGGCGCAATTTTCATTGTGTCCCTTCGCGGCGGTCCCTAGTTTCTTTCGCTCAGCTTTTACCGCCTTTTTCTATATGCCCGACTCGGACGAACCGATCCCACCGCCCAGCGAAACCGCTTCCAACAAGGCCGAATACAACGCCGATGACCTGAGTTCTCTCAAGGGGCTCGAAGCCGTCCGGAAGAAACCGGGTATGTACATCGGCGGCACCGATGAGCGGGCGCTGCACCATTGCGTATCCGAGGTGTTGGACAACTCGGTGGATGAATTTCTAGCCGGGCACTGTTCTCACATCGACGTAACGATCCACGCCGATGGATCGATCTCCATTCGGGACGACGGACGCGGTATTCCCGTCGACATTAACAAGGAAGAAGGCATTCCGGGCGTCGAGCTCGTGCTGACGCGGTTGCACTCCGGTGGTAAGTACGGGCAGGGCAACTACGAGTATTCCGGCGGCACGCACGGCGTGGGTGCGAAGTGCGTGAACGCGGTTTCGGAATGGTTCAAGGTCGAGGTGACGCGGGACGCGAAGATTCACTCGATGACTTTCGAGCGTGGTGCCGTGGTGCAGCCGCTACACGTGATCGCGGAGGTGAAGTCGAAGAAGCAGACCGGGACGTTGATCACGTTCATGCCCGACACGGAGATCTTCCTCGAGACGATCGAGTTCAAGCCCGAGCGCATCATCACGCGACTCAACGATCTCGCTTACATCAATGCGCCGTTGAGTTTCACTTTTATGGACGAGCGGGCCGAGGGCGGCCATGCGGTCCAGATTCAACATAAGAAGGGCATCGAGGATTTCGTCAGTCGTCTGACCGAGAACAAGTCGCTCGTTCACCCGAAGCCGATCATGGTGAAGGGGACGCGGGATCGGATCATCGTCGAGATCGGACTGCACTACACGGACTCGTACAACGAGCAGTTGCTCTGCTACACGAACGCGATTCCGAATCCCGACGGTGGCACGCACTCGAGCGGCTTCCGCGGTTCGCTCACGCGCGCAATCAATCAATACGCGAAAAACAACAGCATCCTAAAAGACAAGGATCCGGCGATCACCGGCAATGACGTTCTGGAAGGGATCGCTGCGGTGGTCAGCGTGAAGCACCCCGATCCGCGCTTCGAGTCGCAGACGAAGGTCAAGCTGATCTCGCCCGAGGTCGACGGCATCGTGGGCTCGGTGAGCTACGAAGGGTTGATGCTGCACTTCGACGAGAATCCGAACGTCGGTAAAAGGATTATCGACAAATGCCTGATGGCGGCCCGGGCGCGCGAGGCTGCGCGTAAGGCCCGCGAAACCGTCCGCAAGGGCGCGCTGACCGGTGGCGGACTGCCCGGAAAGTTGGCCGATTGCTCGGAGCGTGATCCGAATCTGACCGAGCTTTACATCGTGGAGGGCGACTCGGCCGGCGGCTCGGCCAAGCAGGGGCGCGACCGGCGGTTCCAAGCGATCCTACCGATCCGAGGCAAACTGATCAACGTCGAGAAAGCCCGGCTGGATAAGGTGCTCCAAAACACGGAAATTCAGACCATGATCACGGCCATCGGGACGGGGATCGGGCAGAGCCAGAGCGACAAGGAGAAGGACCAGGAGGGGACCTTCAACATGGAGAAGCTGCGTTACGGTCGGATCATCATCATGACCGATGCCGACGTCGACGGGTCGCACATTCGCACGCTGCTGCTCACGTTTTTTTACCGTCAAATGACCGAACTCGTGAAGCAGGGGAAGATCTACATCGCCTGCCCGCCGCTGTATTTGATCAAGCGGAAAAAGCGCGAGGAATACGTCGCCGACGATCCGGCGCTGAATCGCATTCTGATCAGTCTTGGTGCCGAAGAGGTGAAGCTCACGAATCTTGCGGACGGGAAAGTCTTCTCGGCTTCGCAGATGAAGGATTTGCTCGAGCTACTGGAGCGGCTGGCGAAGTTCAGCGAATCGGTTCGGCGGCAGGGTGGGGACTTCGAGACGTATCTCGGGGAGCGTGATCCGAAGACCGGGACGTTCCCGGCGTATCTGCTGAAGGTGCGCGAGGGCAACACCGAGTGGGTCACGTATTTTCCCGGTGAGGAGCAGCTGCGCGAGTTCCACGAGGAAAATCTCGACCTGAACATTTTCGACGTGCCCGAGCCCGAGCCTGCGGAAGCGGATGAAAACGGCGAAGTGCCAACCGTGCCAGTCGAGGTCGTGGCACCGGTCCCGGCGTCGAAGAAAAAGAATGTCGTCCATCGCCGGGCCAACCTCGTGGAACTCCATGAGTCGAGTTCCGTGCGGAAGATCATCGACGAGCTGGCAAAGAAGGGATTCAAGGTCGAGCACTTCTCGGACGTCGATCACCCACTGTTTGAGTTGACCGAAGGCGAGGGGGATAAGGCGGTGGTGCATCCGATTTTCTCGGTGCCCGAGGTGCTGGCGAAGGTGATCGAGATCGGTAAGAAAGGATTGTCGATCCAGCGATTCAAAGGCCTGGGTGAGATGAATCCCAAGCAGTTGTTCGAAACGACGATGGACCCCGAGCGGCGGCGGCTTTTGAAGGTCGACCTGAATGAAGACAATGCGGTCGACGCTGATCGGATGTTCACGATCCTGATGGGCGACGTCGTCGAGCCCCGACGGCAGTTCATCGAAGACAACGCGCTCAACGCTCGGTTGGACGTCTAGAGCCAACTAAACGGGATTAACTGGATTTACAGGATTAACTTGATTTTAGAGGGAGAAATAACGGAGCGGGTGATCGGGTGTGCGATGAAAGTGCACCGAACGCTGGGACGCGGATTTCTGGAATCAGTCTATCAAAATGCGCTGCTCATCGAGTTGCGTGCGCTGGGATTGAGCGTTGACGCTCAAAAGCGATTGAAGGTCCGATACGAGGGCAACGTCGTTGGCGATTTCGTCGCCGACCTGATCGTGAATGACGCGGTGATTTTGGAGCTGAAGGCAGCGTCCGCGCTTTCCAAAGCAGATGAACAACAGTTGGTCAATTACCTCAAAGCCACCGGATTGGATCTCGGTCTCCTCCTCAATTTCGGATCCCCCAGCTTGGAAGTGAAGCGTAAGCAAAGAAGCCTCCCCAAAAATCCCGTTAATCCTGAAAATCTTGTCAATCCTGTTTAGTTTTCCCAAGCGCGTATGTTCCACCTGAACGAAAAAGTTGAAAAAATCGATGTCTCGAAAGAGATGTCCACCTCCTTCCTCGATTACTCGATGTCGGTCATCATCTCCCGAGCGTTGCCGGACGCTCGTGATGGATTGAAGCCGTCGCAGCGACGAATTCTCTTCGCGATGAACGACCTCGGCGTGCAGCCGAATCGCAAGCACCTGAAGTGCGCGAAGATCGTCGGTGAGACGATGGGTAATTACCATCCGCACGGCGATCAGGCGATCTATCCGACCCTCGTCCACATGGCTCAGCCTTGGGCGATGCGCGAGATGCTGATCGACGGCCAGGGAAACTTCGGGTCGGTCGAAGGCGATCCGCCGGCCTCCATGCGTTACACCGAGGCCCGCCTGCGGCACCTCGGAGCGGCGTTGATGAACGACATGGACAAGGATACGGTGGACTTCGTCGCGAACTACGACGAAACCCGCTACGAGCCGACGGTCTTTCCAGCTGCGTTCCCGAACCTGCTCGTCAATGGCGGCACCGGCATCGCGGTTGGAATGGCGACGAACATTCCGCCGCATAATCTCGGCGAGTTGATCGAGGGAATCTTCGCCCAGATCGACAATCCCGACATCACGCTCGACGAATTGATGGTCCACGTGAAGGGGCCGGACTTTCCGACCGGCTGCATCATCCAGGGCGGGGCCGGTATTCGCTCTTACTTCGAGGGCGGTAAGGGATCGGTGCGAGTTCGAGGGAAGATGGCGCTGACCGAGATCAAGGGCGGTCGCGAGCAGATGATCGTGAGCGAGATCCCCTATGGAGTGAATCGCGCGGAGCTGGTGAAGCGGATCGCGGCGCTGGTGAACGACAAGATTTTGATGGGGATCTCCGACGTTCGGGACGAGTCGGACGAGAACACGCGGGTGGTCATCGACCTCAAACGCGACGCCAATCCCAAGGTGCTGCAGAACATGCTCTACAAGCACACGGCGTTGGAGAGTTCCTTCAGCGTTGCGATGCTGGCCATTGACCGGGGCAAGCCGCGCCTGCTTTCGCTGAAGGACGCGCTCTCGGCCTACATCGAGCATCGGCGCGAGGTGATCCTGCGACGCACCCGTTACCTGCTCAAGCAGGCGGAAGAGCGTGCCGAGCGGTTGGAGGCTTTGCTCATTGCGCTCGCGAACCTGGATGACTTCATCAAAATCATCCGCGATTCCCGGGATCGCGACCACGCCAAGGAGCGGTTGCTGGCGATGAAGTGGACGCAAAAGGCGGTTGAACAAATAGGCATTCTGATCAGCGATCCGGCGAAGATTGTCGATGGGCATTATCGATTTAACGACCGGCAGGCGGCGGCGATCCTCGATCTCCGCCTGTATCAGCTCACGGGTCTGGAGCGCGAGAGCATCAAGAGCGAATACGACGCGCTGCTCGCCACCATCACGGATCTGCTCGACATTTTGGCAAAAGAAGCTCGCGTGCTGGCCATTATCAAGGCCGAGCTGACCGAGATTAAGGAGAAATACGCCGGTCCGCGACTGACTCAGATCGTGCCGGACGAGGGTGAGATCAACATGGAAGACCTCATCGCAAACGAGGGCTGCATCATCACGATCACGCACAAGGGATTCATCAAGCGCACGGCGGTGAGCAATTACCGCGCGCAACGCCGGGGTGGCAAGGGCGTGATCGGAATGGGGACGCGCGAAGCGGCGAACGAGGACGAGGCGGACGATTTCGTCGAGCATCTCTTCACGGCCAGCACGCACGATTATCTGATGTTCTTCACGAAGGGCGGTCGGGTTTACGTCGAGAAAGTGTACGAAATTCCCGAAATGGGACGGGCCTCGAAGGGGAGGTCCATCGCGAATTTGCTCAGTCTGCAGAGTGGTGAGACCATCTCGGCGACGCTCCGGATTCAGGCCAAAATCACCGGAATCGGAGCGGCGGCTGTCGACAAGACGTGGAGCGACGATAACTCGATCTTCTTCGCCACCCGGGCTGGCGTCGTGAAGAAGACGCTGCTCTCGAAATTCGCCAACATTCGTTCCGGCGGCATCATCGCGATCAAGATCGAGGAGGGTAACGAGCTCATCGACGTGCGGTTGACAAACGGCGAGAGCGAGGTCGTGCTCGTGACGAAGAACGGAATCAGCATCCGATTTGGCGAAGCCGATCTTCGTGATCAGGGGCGCGATACGGTGGGCGTGCGGGGCATTCGCCTCGGGGCCAAGGACGAAGTGATCGGTGCGGCGATCGTGGTTTCCGATGCGGCGTTGTTGGTCGCCGGTGAAAATGGAATCGGCAAGCGGACGACGTTCGACGAATACCGTCTGCAGTCACGCGGCGGCAAGGGGATCATCACGATGAAGACCGGCGACAAGACCGGTAAAGTCGTGGGCGCGCTGACGGTCACCGACAAGGACGAGATCATGCTGATCACGAGCGCCGGTCAGATGGTTCGCACCCGGGTGGCGGAGGTCCGCGAAGTCGGACGAAATACGATGGGCGTGAAGCTCATGGATTTTGCCGCCAGGGAGAAACTCCAAGGCATCGCGCCGGTGGTCAGTATTGCGGCGGAGGACGAGGTCAGCGGCGACGAGCCGGTGATGTTGTAATGACGGTGACGTAACGCAGTCCGGCCTTCGCGGGACTGCGCGAAGTCACCTTTGCTTCGTCAGTATTCTTTGATCTAAAACGTCCAACCGAAGCTGGCGCTCACGCTGTGGCTGGTGAGGTCTTGACGACCGAAATCTACATTGTAGTAGACACTCGCGTTCCAGCGGTCACCAAGCTGGGTGCTGACACCTGCTCCAGCGAAAACGCTGTCGCGGCCCGGCTCTGAAGTGCTGGTGTCGAAGTCGTGGCCGCTGCCGCCATCGAGTGTCGCGCCGAGGACGCGGGAATTATTGAGGAATTCGTGCTGCCAGAGGACACGGACCTCGGGAATGAGCGCAATTCGATCAGTAAGATTGATCGTGTAGGCGACGCGGCCACCGAGGGTGGTGCGAAGGCTGTGGGCGTTCTGCTCGGCAACCCGGAGGTCGAGGCTGTCGGCTCCGGTTTCCGTGAACGGAGCGATTCCGACGTAGGTGTATTGGGCTCCCAGAATGGGGCCGAAGGTGAAACCGTTGGAGGTCCAATCGTAACCGAGGTTCAGAGCACCACTGACTTGGCCGCCTTCCTGCCGGCTGCGGGCGGTGCGGTCGATCGTTAAGAAGCGAATCGGTCGACGGACGAGGGCTTGGTTGTATCCGCTGGTGACGACGGCGTCGGTGGTGAAGCCGCCGTGGACGTAGGATGCGTAGCCACCGAAGAGCGCGGAATTCAGTCGGGTCGAGCCGTTCCCCTCGTAGTCGGCGTAGGTGCCTTGGTAGCCGCCGAAGAGACCGGTGGTGAGCCCGTTCCGGTCGTTTGGCGTCCAGTCGTGATCCGCACCAATAAGGAAACCGCCGGAGTCGAAGCGGTGGTTCGGGACTTGGCTCACGCTGGTGACTCGGGCGAAGATGCCGTTGCCCATCGCCCATGCGGTCCAATTTGCTGCCGCAGGATCGGTATCAATGACCGTTTTAAGATCCTTCGGATCAGCGGGTTGCTTGCCATCCTTGTCGAACGTCAGCGGCTCGTCGGGAATACCGGTGAGCTGAAATCCGCGTGCGCCGAGACGGACGGCGCTCAGGCGTTGATTGATCATCTGCGTCTGCGTGAAGGATTGCTGGATCGAAATGTTCGCGATGCTTTGGTGGAAGGCGGGGCCGATTTGATCGAAGGCTGCGGGGTATTGCTCTGCGGTCTGGCGGTCGAGCGCGGTGCCGACGGTTTCGCGGTCGCCGGCGGTGGCTGGGATGAAATCGTCGAGCGCGCGGGCGACGTTACGCTGGTTCTGGGTTTTGGCGACCTGCGCGTAGCTTGCTGGGGCGATGAGGAGCGTGCCGGTTCCGCCGTCACTGAGGAAGCGACCGCGGTTGTCCCGGTCGGCAAGCGTGATGCGGTCGAAGTCGCCGGTGATGCGGTTGGCCGTGAGAAAGGGGATCTGTTGGCCGAACTCGAGTTTGGTGCCGAGCTTGATGGCTTCGAAGTGTACCGCCAAGGGCGGCGGTGCCGGAGACGACGAGGCGGTCGAAGATGCTGGTGCTGGCAATTTCGATTTGGAGGGTGCCGGGGCTGGTTTGCGTGAAATCGCCGTCGATGGTGAGCGTGCCGGGGCTGTTACCCGGGTTGACGGTGCCGCGGTTGGTCACGTTTCCGGCGATCAGTCCTGCGCCGCCGAGGCGGGAGCCCGGCGTAACCGTTAATCCGCCGGGAGCGGTGAATCGGCCGTTGACCGAGAACGCGCCTGCGTCGACCGAAGCGGTTCCGGTCACGTCGAAATCGGTGGTGGCAAGCAGCGAGCCGGGTCCGGTTTTTTGAAAGCCATTGGGTGCAACGACCGTGCCATTGGCGATGAGGCTTTCGCCGCTGAGCGCGTCGAGTTGCCCGCTGGTTACGGTGAGGTTGTTGAAAACGGTCAGCGAGCTGTCAGGTGAGAAGCGGAGGCTGTTCACCGTATTGCTCTCGTCCGGCGCGCCGGTGCGGACGGGGCCGGTGACGGTGAAATCGGCGGTGATCGGGGTGTTGACGGGTGCGCTGTTCTGGAGGATCGGGCCGGAGGGCGGGCCGACGAACGAAACGAGCAGTGCGCGCCCGACGGCGCGAAAGACGGGGATGGCTGATTCGACCCGGTTGGCGATGAAGTCGGTGAGGGGATTGAAGCGTGCAAGATTGCGCGCGGTGAGAATGAGGTATTCGGCGCGGGGATCGAATTCGGTCCCGGCGGTGAGGCGGAAACGCCCGACGTCGGTAAGGCGGAGTTTGCCGCGAACTTCGAGGAGATCGTCGCCCAGCGCGGTCGCGATGTTGCCGCCGCGCCAGTCGAGCGAGCGAATGCTGAGCGGGCCGACGGGATCGAGGGTGCCGTTATTTTGAGTCAGCGCTCCGGTGCCGAGAGCGGCGGGATCGGTGGTTTGGAGGGTGCCGTGATCGAGCGTTGTCCCACCGCGGTAGGTATTCGCTCCGGAGAGCGTGAGGGTGTCGGTTCCGGTCTTGGTGAGTGCGCCGGAGCCGGAGATCGTCGCTTGGTGGAGCAGTACGGCGGTGGTGCGGAAAGTGGCACCGCCGGGCTTGATGGTGGTGGAACGATCGACGGTCGTCGCCGCGATAGATTCCAGGGTGCCGCCGTCGAAAGTCAGCGGAGCGGATGGAAACGCGAGCGCGCCGTTGTCCCCGATGCGAAGCGTGCCGCCGAGCAGATTGACGGGGCCGCTGTGCGAACTGGCGTCCGAGAGAGTTGTCGTGCCCGCGAGAACGTTCACCGTCAACGACCCGGCAATCGTGGTCGGCGTACCGGAGGCGGTGCCGTCGGAGGTGAAGAAATAGTTGGAGCTGGAGTGATTGAAGTTGATGGCCCCATCGCCGAGGCCAGCGAAGAGCGCGTCGCTACCGAAAATTCCGGGCGCGGTCGGAGCAGACTCGGTAAGCGGATTTGTTCCAATGTTGAGCGTGCCGACACCACCTGTTTGCGAGCCGAGGATCACGGGAGCGGCAACGACCTTACGGAATTGTCCACCATCGGTCAGGGTCAGCGTTCCGCGCCCTTCCTGGCCGATGACGAGGAAGCCATCGTGGTTCCAGATCGAATTCTGGACCGTCGACCACGATCTCGCCCGCGCTGCCCGATTCGTCCCCCAATCGGACGAACGCTGGAAACATCCCGTCGCCGGTGGTGAGGCGAGAACCATTGCGAACTGTCAGGCGGCCGGAGCCGCGTTGGCCGACTCGCAGGCCGCTGGAAAATTGCAGTTCGCCGCCCGCGCCATCCACTAGAATCGATCCATTGCCAGTGGTGAACTCGCCGAGCGCACCCGCCGGTGCACTCACGGTCGCGCCATTTTGAATAACGAGCGCGCCAGTGCCCCGGGAGCCGACGAGGAGCGTGCTGGCGACGTCTGCTCCTGGTCCATCGACGATGGCCGTGCCGACTCCGGAGGGTTCAGCGCCGATGACGAGATTGCGCGCGCTGATGGCGCCTTGGTTCTGAACGATTAGGTTTCCGGTGCCCGCGACGCCAACGAGGAGATCGTTGCTGTGACTCCAGAGCGTGCCGGGGCCATCGACGGTGGTCGTGCCGACGCTTCCGAACTCGTTACCAATGCGCCCGAAATCGTCGAAGTAGTAGCCTCCGTCGCGAATGACGAGGGCGGCGGAGTCTCCGTTGGTGTCGCCGACGATGAGATCGCCGCTGATGTGGCGGATGTCGCCGGTGACGTCGAGGGTGCCTTCCTTGATGATCGTTTCGCCGTCGTGTCGACCGGTGCCTGTCAACGAGAGCGTGCCTGAGCCCAACTTCACGAGGGTTCCTGCGCCGTCGATCGGAGCACTGACGGTTGTGACACCAGGGGCGGTGATGAATGGGGTGTTGCCGGTGAGAATCAATTCGCCGGATCCAGCGGACGCAATGGTGTAGCCTGCGGTCCGAAAATCGAGCGCCCGCGGGTTGGGCGTAAAGCCATCGGCGATGGTTGCGGTTCCGGGGGTGCCGGAGAAAGTCGAGACCAGCATATCGTTGAAAAGCGAATTCACGGTGGCCGATGAATTGGTCCAGTTTGTGGTGGATCCGTCCCAAATCGCACTGCCGCCATCGAGCATGCCATTGGCGCTCGTGTTTGGCCCGTCCCAAAATTGCGCAACGGCCGCGACGACGAGGAGGTTGAGCTGATTGGCCGTCTGGGTGTCGACCGTGTAATCGAACAGCGCGGGAACGGTCCCGAGGAGTAGCCCTCCGTCGGTGAGCGCGCCCGTGTAATCGATCAGCCGGTAAACGCCTTCGCCGAAACCGACGCCCGCAGTGACGTTGAGGATGCCGTCCAAGACGAGGCTGCCCGCGACGGAAAGAAGGTCGTTGCCGGGACCGCCGACGACGCCGGGCGTTCCGAGGTCGAAGTCGATTTGCGAATCCGAGTTCAGATTGAGATTTCCGGTTTCGAAGGTGCCCGTGCCGCCAGAACCTGGGGTGAGTCGGGCGTTGTCGGCGATGGTAATGGGGCCACGCAGCGTGCCGGAGCCACCGAGGGTGGCGTTCGCAGCGATGGTGGTAGGGCCATTTCCGGAATTCGTGCCGTTGATGAGGAGGGTGCCGCCGTTCACGGCGTTGCCGTCGACGTAGGAATTGTTCCCGCTCAAGATCAGCGTGCCGTTGGTGCTCTTCACCAAGCGGGTTCGGAATGCGGCCAACTCGGTAATGTTCCCCGAAAAATTCCCAGATTCAATTGTCAGGGTGTCCGCAGTGGAAAAAGGCGATGCGTTGATCTCGCCGGAACCTTGAAGGTTACCGATTGTTTGAGGTGACAGTGAAAGTGTCAGGAGACCGTTGACCGTGATTGTCGCAGTCGGAGAGATCGGCTGACCGCCATCCGTGAAATTCGAGAAACTTCCGGTCGCGGTTAACCTCCCGCCCGTCTCGACGAGGACGTCGCCCGGGATCGCAACGTTGGTTCCCGAATTCATGGCATTGACTGACGTTCCGGTGGCGACTGTGGTCAGACCTTGGTAGGTATTAGACTGAGTCGGAATGAGGCTGAAATTTCCGCCCGCCAGAGTTAAGCCACCCGCTCCAGAAATCACTCCGGTCAGCGTGACGCGACTCAGGTCGACCGTCGTAATCTGTCGCGTGGTTGCCCCGAGATCGACGTCTCCGCTGAGGTTCAAAAATTGAAAGGAAGTTGTATTGCCGGGCGAGATCGTGACGTTGCCGTTCACTTTGATGTCGTTGGCCGGGCGGACATCCGTCGTAAACCTCAGTAAGGTGCCCTCACCCAGTGTGAGAGTGCCGGATCCGAGAGAGTCGCTGTCCTTCAAATACAAAACGCCGCCGTTTAGAACTGTGCCGCCAGAGTATGTATTGGTGCGCTCCAGGACGAGAGTGCCGGCGCCACTCTTCACCAGAACGCCGGAACCCGAGATGGGGGCTAGAATCGTCGTCCCTCCCGATAGGGTTGCAAAATCAGTCTGTCCAGAAATCGAAAGCCCCGCAGAGGCGGCGGCAAGAATCGTGTAGCCTCCCACTTCAAACCGCAAAGCGGCTGGATTTGGAGTATAGTCATTGGTAATAATGACGTCGCCGGGAGCAGTGGTGAATACGCTGGTCAGCAGTGGGTCGAAGGTGGTGTTCGCAGTGCCAATGACATCGGTCCAATTCGTAAACGTGGCGTTCCACGGCTCCGCGCCCGCCATCGACCTCACCGTTTGGAGTTCTGTTCATGCCGTCCCAATATTGATCCGCCGCCGATGATTCGAAGGCAAATGTGAAGAGCAGAAAGCAGAGAGGGAGTGAAATCTTCATTTTGAGTCGGAAAGCGAGCTGGGTGTTTCGGCAAATCGGCGAACTTTGCAAGCCCTGCGTAGTTGCGATCTCGGAAGGGGGACGCGTCGGACATGCCAATGGCAGACGGGGGTGTCAAAACTAAAGCCGTTCAGTCGTGGGATATAAAGCTTTCCCCTAGATCAGCGGTTCCCCGCCAGATCCGGAATGACGACCAAGGGGAATGCAGGGTCGCCGCGATCTGAAATGTTGAGTTACTTCGGGAGATGGGCGGTGCGATTGGGTTCCTCGAGATCGAGGTTGCTCAATTTTGGATGAGTCTCGGTGAAATCATCTTCGGGGGCGTAGCCCAGGAGTTCGCGGGCGTCGCTGATGTCGAGGCGTTTGAACTGATTATTGCTGACGCCGTGGAAGATGGCGAAGCGAAGGGTTTGGTCGTCGATACAGCGCACAAAGAGTTGGCTGAGGTCGCGCGGCGAGACGCAGATTCCGGAGTGCCGGGTCGGTCTTTCTTTGGAGATGTTGGTCGTGGGCTGATAAGCCCCGATCCGGACGGCAATGACAGAGAGGTTTTCCTGTTCGGCGAGGAAGCGTCCCAAGGCTTCGCCGAAACATTTGGAGACGCCGTAGAGGTCGCCCGGATCGACGGGTTCGGACGTTTTCACCTGGACCTCCTCCGGGTAGCCCGAGACGGCGTGGATTGACGAGGCGAACACGACCTTTCGACAGCCGGCGGCAAGGGCGGCGGTCATCAGGTTGTAGGTTCCGATGATGTTGTTCGGGAGGAGCTGTTCCCAGTCGGCACGATGGTTCCGTTCGGCGGCGAGGTGGAGGACCGTGTCGACTCCGGCGAGGTGTCGGCGGAGCGCTTCGGCGTCGCCGAGCTCGCAATCGATGGTCTGGCCGAGGTGAGCGAGCTTGGCGGCGCTGCCGCCGCGATCCAGAAGTCGGAGATCGTAGCGCGCGGCGTTTGCTTCACAGAAGTGTCGACCGATCCCCCCGGCGGCCCCGGTAACGAGAACGGTCTGGCGTTTGCTGGAGGCAGCCGTCTTTTCTGCGGCTTGGAACTGGTGAGCGAGTGCCACGGGTGAATCAGTGGGCGAGTTCGATCACGTTCCGACCGCCTTTGGCGGAGTCGAACTGTCCGACGGCCACGATGCCTCCGTCGGGTTTCACGCCGAGGGCCGCGACCGAGCCGGTGATCTCGGACGACGTCGGATTCGAAGTGAGCTGACCGGTGGGGGACAGTTGGGCGATGTTTTTTCGCTCCTGGTTGCCGACCTGGGAGAACTCGCCGCCGATGACGACGTTGCCGCTGGGGAGAACGGCGATGGAAAGCACCTTGCCGTTTGGCCCGGCGGATTGGGAGAACGCGGTGTCGAGGGTGCCGTCGGTTTGAAAGCGGACGAGATTCGAGGCTTCGGCTTCGTTGGCCTCGGTGAACGTGCCGCCGACGAGGATGCCGCCCTGGCTGTCGATGGCGAGGGCTGCGACGGTGCCTTTGACGCCGTCGGTCGCCGAGGCGAGGAAGGTTTCGTCGAGCGAGCCGTCGGCGTTCAGCCGCGCCACGTTCGAACGGGGTTTGCCGCCGACCTGATTGAATTCTCCGCCGATCACGACGCTGCCGTCGGATTGGACGGCAATCGCGTTGATGGTGCCATTGACACCTTCGGGCATGGAGTAGACGGAATTGGCGGCGGCGGTGCCCGGTGTGGTGGTCGGCTGGGAGGGCGCGGGCGAGCCGAGGTTCTCGGTGGCGAGCTGAGATGCGCTCTCCTCCGAATCGCCGGGGGCAATCGCGTCACCTTGTTGCGAGGCGAGCGAAGCGGCGCTTTCCTCCGTGTCCTTGGGAGCGATGGCGGTGCCCATCTGCTCAGCGAGCTGGGCGGCGGATTCTTCGGAGTCGTTCGGGTTGATGGACTCGCCGCGTTGCTCGGCGAGTTGGCTGGCGCTTTGCTCGACGGTCGAATCACTGCCGAGTCCACGCTCGTCGGCGAGGTCAGCGGCGGACTCCTGCGCGGTCGCGAATGAAAGGGTGCCGAGGACGGCGACGACGAGGGCGAGGCGGGGGATGAGTTTCATGCGGGAAGTCCAGACGCGCACGGGTGGAAAATCAAGCGCCAACGGCGGACGCGGGGCCAGGTTCCTCCAGAGGTCGCAGAAGATAGCGGGCGCTCATGGCGATGATGAAGAGGGCGAGGGCGAGTTGGGCGACGGCGGCGACGCGGAGGAAGGTCTCCATGCGGGTGTCGATGGCCATCGCGATCATCGCGGCCATCGGCATGGCAATCATGAGAGCGGCGGGGAGGGCGGCGAACCAGATCGCGATGCGGCGGCTGCGGAGGAAGACGGTGATGGTGACGAGGGCGAGGGCGGCCAGGAGTTGATTGGTGGCTCCGAAGAGCGGCCAAAGGGCCTTCCAGGCGGGGACCAGGTCGCCGGCGTGGTTCGTGAAGTTCTGCGTCGCGAGCGCGCCGCAGGTTCCGACGATGACGAGGGTGGACGCGACGCGACTGACGGCACCGGTCCAGCCGAAGAGCTCCTCGAGGAGGAATCGAGCCAGGCGGGTGCAGGTGTCGAGCGTGGTCAGTAGGAAGGTGCTGACGGCGAGGGTGGCGAATTCCACGCCGAGTTGCTGCGGGACGCCGAGTGCTCCGAAAAAGATGGCGGCTCCGCTGGCAAAGGTGTCGATGGCGCTGCCCTGCATCGTGCCGACGACGGCGACGCAGCCGAGAGCGAAGGTGGCGAGGATGCCTTCGACGAGCATACCGCCGTAGGCGACGCGTCGGACGTCGGTCTCGCGGCGGATCTGCTTCGAGGTGGTCCCGCTGCCGACCATGCTGTGAAATCCGCTGCAGGCTCCGCAGGCGACGGTGATGAACAGGAAGGGCACCATGAGGCCAAGGTTTTCGCTGTGGAATCCGGTGAAGAAGGGAAGTTGAAATTCCTGCCGCGCGACCAGTGCGCCGAGGAGTCCGAGGGCCATGATGGCGTAAAGGAACGTGGCGCTGAGAAAATCGCGCGGCTGCATGAGGACCTGGACCGGCAGAATGGCGGCGAAGAAGCAGTAGACGAGGACGGCAAGAATCCAAAAGTCTTTGCCGAAATCGGGAGCGGGAAAGAAGTGGCCGAGGGCGAGGCCGGCGTAAGTGAGCGCGACGAAAATGGTGATCGCCGCCCAGTAGGGAAGGCGGGTGCTCGCGATCACGCGCCCGAAGGCGAGCGCCATGAGGACGAACCAACCGGAGGCGGTGGCGACGGCCGGGGTGCTGACGAACCCGACGGCGGTGAGGTCGAGAAAGACGATGATGACGTAGACGAGCGTCAGGAGAACGAACAACAGGAGAAGCTTCCCGGTGCGTTCGCCGACGAGGTCGCGGCAGGCGGAGATGATGGATTTTCCGCCGTAGCGGATGCTCATGATGGTGGAGCCGAAATCGTGGACGCCGCCGACGAAGATGGCTCCGACCAGAATCCAGAGCCAGGCGGCGCCCCAGCCGAACGCGGCGGCGGCGACGATGGGACCGACGATGGGACCGGCTCCGGCGATGGAGGAGAAGTGGTGACCGAAGACGACGGAGGCGCGGGTCGGGACGTAGTCGATCCCGTCGTTGACGAGAACGGCGGGGGTCGGGTTGGCGTCGTCGACTTCGGTGGCGCGTTCGAGAAACGCGCCGTAGTAGCGGTAGGCGATGGCGGCCAGCGCGATGGTGACGAGGAGGACGACTGCGAGCATCGGGGGGGGGGTGACTAGTGACTCGTGATTGGTGACGAGTGAATGGTGGGTGGTGGGCGGCGGACGGTGGCGAGAAGCGCGAGGCCGGCGAGGGCAAGGAGGACGACGGTCGAGGGCTCGGGGACGGCGACGACGTCCCAGCCCATGTCCTCGAGGAAGGCGAGGTCGAGGTCGGTGATGTATTTGCGTGTTCCGACGGTGAGGCTGGGGTCCATGATGGCTTCCTGAACGAGGTCGGAGCGGTAGACGCCGTCGATGATGGGGCTGCCGGTGAGGCCGGAGCGGATGTGGTCCTGACCGGGCGACAGGACGTTCGTGCCGGTGCCGAGCAGGTCGAAAACGGCGGGGCCAGACCAATCCGTGCCGCTGACCTGCGTGTTCCAGGCCTGACTCGCGCCGAAGCCGAGGGCGTGAATCATTTCGTGGACGGCGACGCTGTAGAAATCATTCTGGCCGGCGGTGGGGAGGGTGGCGTAGTCGAAATTCCAGTTCGTCATGTCATCGAACGTCAGCGAGCCGAGGGCGAAGCCGTATTGGAGCGAGTAGCTCGGCTCGCCGTCGCCATTGTCGAATTTCCGAAGAGTGCCGTTGAACGTCCCCACCACGGAGCATCGCGGGCATGCGATGGATGCGGCTTCCAGGTTGTCGACGGCACCGTTCCAGTCGGCCTTGCTCGAAGCCGCTTGCCGCCCAACTCGATCCCGGCCCCGGCGGGTCCGCCCTTGCCCGAGGGTGGATCGTCGAGGTCGCGTCGACCGACGACAACGCGAAATTCGTCGGCGCGAAATCGAAGTCCGTGATGTCGGGGTTCGTGACGTCGGTATCGGGATTGGCGTAGAAGAGACTCCAATCGACGGTCGCGGTGCGTCCCGGTTCACGCCCGTGTAGCTGGACTGATTGAGCGCCGAGAGGTTGGTGGTGATGGCGTAGCTGACGTCGGCGGCGGCTTTGTCGAGGGTGGCTTGTGCGTCGGCTGTGAAGAAGGTGTCGGTGGGGGTTTGATACTGAATGGTGACGTCGATTGCGCGGGATGGGAGCGCGGCGGCGAGTGTGAGGGCGACGATCAGGATCGTGGAGGAGCGCGACATGGAAGGATTTTCCACCGAATCGGTGAGGGGACAATCCCAATTTGAGATCAGCGTCTCTCCGAGTCTGGGACCCTGGGAGCATCGAACCTACCTGGACTCTCGGAAGACGATGATTTTGTCGACGCGGGATTTTCGACCGTCGGCGTCGATGGAGCGGACTCGGATGGCGTTGCGTCCGGGACGAAGGCGGACTCGGGTTTTCCAGTTCTCCGCACCGGTGATGGGTCGGAATCCGCGCTTTTGTCGGACGTTGCGAAGTTCGATCCGGGCGATGGGGCCTTCGTCGCGGGCGGTGCCGCGGAGGTTGATGCGGCGGTTGCTGGTGGTGACGCGGTTTTTGCGTCCGCGGATCCGGACGGTGGGACGGGCACCGAGCGGAACGGGCGTCGCGGTGAAGACGCGGATGACGTTGTCCCGTTTGTTGAGCAGGAAGATGCGCCCGGCGGCGTCGCTGCCGAAGCGGAGGTCGGAGCGGGGGGTGGTGGGGTTGCGCTCGTTGATGATGGATTGAAAGGTTCGCTCGGCTCCGCGGTAGGCGATGCGGAGTTCGGCGAAACCGCTTTGGCCGCCCGCCGGGAGGGCGTCGGCGGTGAGGACGAAGATGCGTCCGGTCGGGAAGTCGGCGAAGACGAGGAGGCCGCCGAGGTGGGGGATGAGGCTGGTGCGTTCGACGGGGCCGACGGTGACGGCGGCGCCTTCGCTGTGATCGTATTCGGCGATGGGGTAGGTGTAGCCGGTGGTGGCGGAGTCGTTGCGGGAGTTGGGCCCGACCGGGCCGCCGAGGTAGGTGAAGCTGCCTTCGCGCTGGTTCCAGCCGTAGTTGGCACCGGGGAGTCCGAGGTCGAGTTCTTCGATGACGTTCTGGCCGATGTCGGCGATGAACATTTGGCGGGCACCGCCCCGGTCCCAGGAGAAGCGCTGGGGATTGCGCAGACCGTAGGCGTAGATTTCGTCGAGGGCGACGGAGTTGCCGACGAAGGGATTGCCGGGGGGAATGCCGTAGCGGCCGTTGGCGCTGGTGTTGCCGAGCGGATCGATGCGGAGGAGGGCGCCGTAGGGATTGGTAGGGTTCTGCGCGAGGTCGAGTGGATCGCCGGCACCGCCGCCGTCGCCCATTGCGATGTAGAGGAGGCCGAAGTCGGCGGCGGGTGGGGTGGAGTTGGGATTGAAGGCGATGAGGCCCATGGTGTGATTGCCGAAAGGGGCTTCGATGCGGAGGAGTTCGCGGAAGGGGGCGGCGGGACTGGCGGGGGTGAAAGTGGCGGCGGTGGGGAGGTTGGTCGTCCACTCGAGAACGACGTGGTCGCCGGCGTCGGAGCCGCCGCCGGGGGTGAAGTCGGGGGGCGGGGCGTTGTTCGACGTGGTGTGGGCGGTGTAGAATTTACCGAATCCGGGGGTGCCGGGGGTGTTGAATTGCGGGTGAAAGGCGAAGCTCTGGAAGCCTTGTTCGCCGGAGATGCGGAGGTCGATGCCGGGGGTGGTGGCGAGGTTCTGGTAAGAAGTGACCGACGTGCCGTCGGCGCTGATGAGGTAGAGCGGGCCGCGTTGATCGTGGGCGAAAATGCGTCCGTCGGGGGCGGAGGTGAGCCAGCTCATGCGGGCGGAACCGGGAGCGCCGGGGATGATCGCGAAGTCGGCCATCTCGACCACGAACGGGGTGCGGGCGATGGGGTCAGGGAAGGGATCGGAGGTCTGGGCGGAGGCGGGGTGGGCACTGAGAAGGAGCGTGGCGAGGAGGAGGGACGTGCGGGGGCGGGGGAAGGCCATGGGTTTATGTCGGGCTGATTGGGGGTTCGAGCAAGTCGTTTTCGGGTTGGCTTTCCTGCTGGCGGAGGGCGCGGACTGGAAGTCTGCGCCGACAGGCAGGATGCCTGTTCTCCCCTTGCGGCTGTCGATTGGGGTGGGTAGGTTGCCCGCTCTCATGGATGCCAGGAAGGTGACGCTTTACGATACGACGCTGCGGGATGGAACGCAGGGGACCGGGATTTCGTTTTCGGTGCAGGACAAGATTCGCGTCGCCGAGCGGTTTGATTCCTTCGGATTTGATTACATCGAAGGCGGGTGGCCGGGGTCGAATCCGCGGGACGTGGCGTTCTTCGAAGAAGCGGCCAAACGGACTTGGAAACACGCGAAAATTGCGGCGTTTGGGATGACGCGGCGCGGGAAGATGGCGGTGGAGGAGGATTCGCAGGTGCGCCTGCTGCTGGAGGCGCAGACGCCGGTGGTGACGATCGTGGGAAAGACGTGGCCGCTGCACGTGACGGAGGTTTTCAACGTCTCGCTCGACGAAAATCTGGCGATGATCGCGGACACGGTGCGGTTTTTGAAGAGTCACGGGCGGGAGGTCATTTACGACGCCGAGCATTTTTTCGACAGTCACGCCGAGGACGCGGAGTATTCGCTGGCGACGGTGCGGGCGGCTCGGGATGCGGGCTCGGACCTCGTGGTGCTCTGCGATACGAACGGGGGCTCGATGCCGGAGACGGTCGGGACCGTCACGCGGGACGTGATGGCGCAGCTCGGTGCGGCGGTGGGCATCCACACGCACAACGATTGCGGGGTGGGGGTGGCGAACGCCCTGGCGGCCGTGCGGGCGGGGGCCGTGCAGGTGCAGGGGACGGTCAATGGCTACGGGGAGCGGGTGGGAAATTGCAACCTGACGACCGTGATTCCGAACCTGCAGTTGAAGCTCGGGTTGCCGGTGGTGGAGGATTTGTCGCGGCTGCGGGAGCTGGCGGTTTTCGTGGACGAACTGGCGAACGTGCCGCACGACATCCGCGCGCCTTACGTGGGCGCAGCGGCGTTCACGCACAAGGGGGGGCTGCACGTTCATGCCGTGCAAAAGCTGGCGCGGACCTACGAACACGTCCCGCCGGAGGTGGTCGGGAATCGGCAGACGATCGTGGTGTCGGATTTGTCGGGTCAGTCGAACGTGTTGGTGAAGGCGAGGGAACTGGGGTTTGAGTTGGCGAAGGGTGCGCCGGAGGTCGCGCGGACGCTGGCGGCAATGAAGCGGCTGGAGAATGAGGGGTATGAATTTGAGGCGGCCGACGGGTCGTTCGATCTGCTGGTGCGGCGGGAATTGGGAGCGTGGCGGCCGTTGTTTGAGCTGAAGGAATACCACTGCACGTTTCGGCACAGCGAGGGTGGAGGTTCGGTCAATACCTGCGAGGCGACGGTGAAGCTGCTCGTCGACGGGGCGGCGGAATACACGGTGGCGGAGGGAGACGGGCCGGTGAACGCGCTGGACGCGGCGCTGCGGAAGGCGCTGCGACCGTTCTACGGATGGATCGACGAGATCTCGCTGACGGATTACAAGGTCCGGATCGTGGACGGTAAAAAGGGCACCGCGGCGCGGACCCGGGTGCTGATCGAGTCGACGGACGGAGCGTCTTCCTGGGGCACGGTCGGCGTGTCGGACAA
The DNA here is from genome assembly GCA_963740185.1 of uncultured Verrucomicrobiae bacterium. Classification (GTDB taxonomy): domain Bacteria; phylum Verrucomicrobiota; class Verrucomicrobiia; order Chthoniobacterales; family JAATET01; genus CAVVKW01. Next base: position 179,235 of record CAVUDH010000016.1, on the reverse strand, counting down.
CATCATCGAGGCGAGCTGGTCAGCGTTGGTGGACAGCTTCGAATTTGCCGCGCTGAAGCGCGGATGAGATTCGGATTTTGAACAGAAGGTCGCGAAGGTATCAAAGGGGTGGAAGAGGGTTCGGCTCTTCCGCTGAGGCGGAAATTGCCGAGGGGTTCCTTCGAACCTGTCCTAACCGGTGAACTCTTTTGCGATGAGGGTGGCGTTGTGGCCGCCGAAGCCAAAGGAGTTGTTGATGGCGACCTTGACTTTCGCCTCGCGGGCGGTGTGGGGAACGTAGTCGAGATCACACTCGGGGTCGGGGTTTTCCAGATTGATGGTCGGCGGGATGATCCCGTTCTGAATCGCGAGGGCGCAGGCGGCCATCTCGACCCCGCCGGCGGCGCCGAGGAGGTGACCGGTCATGGATTTCGTCGAGCTGACGGCGGTCTTGTAAGCGTGGTCGCCGAGGGCGCGCTTGATGGCCTTGGTCTCGCACTGGTCGCCGAGCGGCGTGGAGGTGGCGTGGGCGTTGATGTAATCGACGTCGGTGGGATTGACGCCGGCATGCTTCATCGCGATCTGCATGGCGCGGGCGGCTCCGGCACCGTCGGGGAGGGGGGCGGTCATGTGATAGGCGTCGGCGCTGGCACCGTAGCCGGCGAGTTCGCAGTAGATGTGGGCACCACGCTTCCTGGCGTGCTCGAGTTCTTCGATGACGAGGATGCCGGCACCTTCGCCCATGATGAAGCCGTCGCGCTGGGCGTCGAACGGGCGGCAGGCTTGGGCTGGCTCGTCGTTGCGGCAGCTGAGGGCTCGCATGGCGGCGAAGCCGGAGATGCCAAGCGGGGTGATGGTGGCTTCGGTGCCGCCGGCGACGAAGCAGTCGGCGTCGCCGAATTTAATGATGCGCCACGCTTCGCCGAGGGCGTTGTTTGCGGTGGCGCAGGCCGTGACGATGCACATGTTGGGCCGACGGAGGCCGAATTCCATGGAGATCATCCCGCTGGCCATGTTGCTGATCATCATGGCGATGGTGAAGGGGGAGACGCGGGAGGGGCCCCGGTCCGCGATGCGGTAGGCTTCGGTTTCCATGCTCTGGAGCCCTCCGATGCCGGAACCAATCATTACGCCAGCCCGGTCGAGATCGATCTGCTCGAAGTCGATGCCGGAATCGGCGACCGCCATTTTCGAGGCCGCCATCGCGAATTGCGTGAAGCGATCGGTGCGTTTCGTGTCCTTGGAGGTCTTGAAAAACGGCTTTGGGTCGAAATTTTTGACCTCACCGGCGATTTTGCAGTCGTATTCGGTGGAGTCGAATGCCTCGAAACGGCTGATGCCGTTGGTGCCGGCGACCAGGCTGTCCCAGAAGGCTTCCTTGCCCAGTCCGATGGGACTGACGACTCCGATACCGGTGATAACTACTCTGCGCTCGCTCATGCGTGATGGTGTGGGGTGGTGAAAAACGGGAAATCGTTATAAATCGGGAGGTCCGCAGGGGATGGCAACCTTAAATTGAGTCTCCAGCGTTTTGAGTCATTGAGTTACGAGGGCGTCGACGGGCGCGCTGTCAGGTCGATTCGTTGAGGGAACCGCAGCGTGGGCAGCGGCTGAGGGAGGCGGCGGCGGGGGAAAATTCCATCGCGCAGAGACTGCAGTGGATGCGGGGAGGTGCGGGGCGGGTGTTTCGACGACGGGCGAAGGCGATGATCGTGATGACGATGGCGATACCTCCGCCGAAGACGAGGACGTAGAGCGTGGCGAGCGCGGCAAGGGGAACGTCGACCATGGGTTTAGTCCAGGCGTTGACGGCGGACGTCGAGTCCCCAGTGAATGGTGGCGGTACCCCACGCGAGACTCTCCGGGTCGGTGGGGGCGTTGCCGGGAGCGAATTGAAACCCGAGCAGGTAGGGTATGGAGACGGTGTTGATATCCGGGCTGGCGGTGCCTTCGATCTCGAAGACGTGGCGGACGGAACCGGCGGCGTCGACGGCGATCAGGTAGCGGCTGCGGGTGAGGGGATCGCCGGGTCGGGCGGTGAAAGCGGCAGTCGGGCGCGCGATGATCTCCCGACCGGACAGATCGCCGGCAAAGTTGACGGCCGTATCCCGGGCCGGAGCCGGGCGGGGGGGAGTGGCGGGACGACCGTCGTCGACGACGACGGGACCGCCGTCCCGGGGAAGGGATGGAAGGAGGCGGGCGGTCGTCGCCGGGAGGGGCTGGAGGGGGGGGGCGGCGTTTTCGAAGCTTGGGTGGTAGGTGGGAATGGCCGGTGGTGCGCTTCGATGGATGGAGCGGTCGGTCGCGTAAAGCGAAGGATCGGCGGTGGCGATGATGGGCGCGAGGCGTCGGGCGGCTTCGCTGTCGGGCGGAAGCATGATGAGGCGGGCGTTGGCTGGCGCGATCCCAGTCGGTGCCGGGTAGGAGGCTCGGAAGGTGAAGTAGGCGGCGACGTGGAGAACGAGGGCAACGACGATCCAGTAGACCAGTCGGCGGCGCTGGGCGTGGCGGGGGGTCCAGTCGTACAGCAGACGGACTTCACGGGTGGCAGCATTGCTCACGGGCCGGTCAGCGTTCCTCCGAGGTGGCGACCACGACGGCGCAACCGGCAGAGATGGCAGCACTGGAAACGGCAACAAGGAGATCGACGGGAGCGGCGCGGTCGGCTTTGACGATGATGGTCGCGTCGGGGGGGAGGCCGGTGAGACGGGCGCTGAATTGATCGGGAGTGACGCGGCGATTTTCGAAGTAGATGGCGGGGGCCGGGGCGGACGTGATGGCCACGACGAGGGGGTTGCGCTGCGGGGCGAGGACGAACGGGGATCGCGGGACGTCGATGGCGATGCCGGGCTGGAGCAGGAACGTGCCGCTGAGAAGGAAGAAAAACAGCAACGCGGCGGCGACGTCCGCGATGGGTACGAAGAGCAACGTCGTGAAGCGCGGGCTGAGATTTCGCTGGAGTTTCACGACGAGAGGGGAGGCGGGATTACGAAGGCTTGCCGGTGGCGCGCCGTTGATCCTGGATCATGGCGACCACCTCGATGCCGGCGCGTTCCATGTCGTGAACGATCTCGTTCACGCGGTAGGAGAGATATTGGTAGGCGAGTAGGGCGGGGACGGCGACGGCGAGTCCGGCGGCGGTGGTGAGTAGACTCTGGTAGACTCCGCCTGCGATCTCGGCCGCCGTCGCGTAGCCGCCTTGCGCGGAGATTGCCGTGAAGGCCTGAATGAGTCCGATGACGGTGCCGAGTAATCCGAGGAGCGGGGCGGCGTAGACGACGGTGACGAGGATGCCGAGGTTGCGCTCCAGGCGGGGGACTTCCAGCTGACCGGAGTCCTGCGCAATGTCCTTGAGTTCGGCCGATCACGATCGTGCTTGAGGATGACCGCGTGAAGAACTCGGCCGACGGGGCCGGGCGTGGAGGCGCACTCGGTGATTGCTTCGGCGTAGTTGCCGATGCGGACCAGATTGGCGAGTCCCCGGAGGATCTCTCCGACGCGGACATTGACGCGATGGAGGTAGAAGGCGCGCTCGAGGAATACGGCGACCGCAATGATACTGGCCAAAACGAGGAGCCAGAGAAGGGGGCCGCCTTTCTGCAAAAATTCGGGCATGGGTGAGGTGGTTTTACGCGAGCGGAGCAGGGAGGGCAAGGGGGCGATTGCGCCCGTGATTGGTGATTGGGGATGGTGATTGGTGGCAGCGAACGAGGCAGGTGTGAGCGCGCTTCGCCATGGGGAGGGGTTGGCTTTGACTCCGGTGGGGGTTCCGCGTAGCGGTAGGGGCTCGCTACTTCATGAAGATTATTGATCGCACCGTCGGGAAGGACGTTTTTGTCACGATGCTGATTGGCATCACGGTCCTGAGCCTCGTGCTGGTGCTGGGCAACTTGTTCAAAGAGCTGCTCGACTTGCTGATCAACCGCAGCGTGCCGATCGAGACCTTGCTGGCGTTTATGGCGTTCGTGTTGCCGTTTTCGCTGACGTTCACGATTCCGTGGGGTTTCTTGACGGCGTTGTTGCTGATCTTCGGACGCATGTCGGCTGATAACGAGCTGATCGCTCTGCGGAGTAATGGGGTGAGCATTCCGCGGATTTGCGTCCCGGTATTCGTGCTGGCGGTTTCGCTGACGGGGATCTGTTTCTGGATCAATGCTGACGTGGCCCCGAAGGCTGAGCAAAAAATGACCGAGGCAGTGTTCAACATCGCGACCAGTAATCCGATCTCGCTCTTCTCGGCGGACGAAGTGGTGGATCAGTTTCCGGACCGGCGGGTTTACGTGGGGGCGAAAGACGGGGATTTGCTGAAGAACTTGATCATTTTTGAAATCAACAGCGACAACGCGCCGACGAAGGTGCTTTACGCTAAGGAAGGGCGGCTGACGCCGGATCCCGAGAATGCTCAGCTGCTGTTGAAGTTGTCCGATGCCCGCTTGGAGCAGCGGGATCGAACGGACCCGCGGGACATTTACAAAATTCAGCAGGGAATCGTCATGCAGCAGGGGACGGTGCCGATCTCGCTGCAGGCGATGTTTGACGAACATCTGACCGGTCGTCGTCTGAGCGCTTTCACGCTGCCGGATCTGCTGGAGCGGCTGGGCGACCCTGAAATCAAGAATCGGACCGCGACGCGGGTGGAACTCAACAAGCGGTTTTCGACTTCGCTCGCCTGCGTGGCCTTTGCGTTGGTCGCGATCCCGTTGGGGATCACCGCGCACCGCAAAGAGACGTCGGTCGGTTTTGCTCTGAGTCTGGTGATTGCTTTCACCTATTTCTTTTTCATCATCCTGGCGGATACCTTCCGGGATAATCCGAAGGCCTTTCCGGAGTATCTGATTTGGATTCCCAACGTCGTGTTCATCACGCTGGGAACCGTGCTGTTCGTTCGCTTGTCGAAGCGGTAAACGCCGGCGGTTGGGGAGGGGCCGCGGAGATCTCGATTACGGGACGGCGGGCGGGAACATGGCGAAGCCGGCGGCGGCCATTCCGAGGAAGAGGAAAAAGCCGACCACGTCGGTGACCGTTGTGAGCATGATCGAGGAGGCCAGTGCGGGATCGATCCTGAGCGTTTTGAGCCCGACGGGAATGAGGACGCCGGCGGCGGCGGCGGCGATCACGTTCAGGACCATGGCCACGCAGGCGACGACACCGAGAACGAGGTCGCCACGCCAGAGGTAGCCGATGATGCCAATGGCGAGGCCGGTGGAGAGGCCGGTGAGAGTCGCGACGAGGAGCTCCTTGCCGAGGATTCTTCGCTTGAGACGTCCCTCCATCTCTCCCAGAGCCATGGAGCGGACGACGATGGTGAGGGTTTGCATGCCGACGTTGCCACCCTGGCTGGCGATGATCGGTAGGAAAACCGCGAGGACCGCGTATTTGTCGATGGTGGGTTCGAACAGCGAAACGACCCAGCCGGCGAGGATGGCGGTGGCGAGATTGACGTAAAGCCAGGGCAATCGGCGCTGGAAGGAGACCTTCCACGGCGTATCGAGCATCTCCTCACCCGAGAGACCGATCATGCGCTGCATGTCCTCGGTGGCTTCTTCGTCCATGACGTCCATGACGTCGTCCGAGGTCACGATGCCGCAAAGACGCTGAAAATCGTCGACGACCGGGAGGGCGACGAAATGATTTTCGCGAAAGAGAATGGCGATCTCTTCCTGATCCGCGTGGACCGAGACCGCGCGGACCTCACGGATCATGAGAGTGCTGAGTGGAGTGTCCGGCTGGGAAAAGAGCAGGTCGCGGGTGCGGAGGACGCCGCGGAGGCGTCCCGCGGCGTCGGTGACGTAGACGTAGAACATGCCCTCGTGCGCGCCTGATTCCTCCGAGCGGAGGACCTCGATGGCTTGTTGGACGGACATGTTTTCGCGGAGCGCAACGAAAACCGGGTCCATGATGCCGCCAGCGGAGTCGGACGGGTAGCCGAGGATCTCGGTGATTTTCGAGGCAGATTCCGGAGGGAGATTTTTAAGAATGGCTTCGAGGCGCTCCGGCGAGAGGTTGCCGAGGATGTCAGCGGCGTCGTCGAGGAACATCTCGTCCACGATGCCCGAGACGCGGTGGAGCCGCATTTTCTCGAAGAGGCGCACCTGGAGCTCGGGGCCGAATTCGCCGATGATATCGGCTGCCTGGTCATCCGTCAGTTTGCGGAGAACGGCGCGGAGTTCGGAGAGTTCGAGGTCGGCGAGTTGATTGGCGGCGTCGCGGGCGTCCTCGTTGCGGATGGAGTCGATCCACTCGAGGTTGTCGGTGTTGCGCTCGGCCAGCGGCGGGATCTCGTAGTCTTCGGTCGGCATGGGCAGGGAGTGTGGATGCCATCCCTAAAAATGGACAGCAGAAGAGCCTTTTGGGTTCGTTTTGCCGGTGCCTTGGGTGAGGCCAACGTCTAAGATGTCAGCCGCCCGTGGTATCGATCAACAAACGTGCCGGATATCGCATCCTAGGGTGAGGAAACGGCAAGTCCGAGGCTGCGGTCGGCGGTGATGTTGCTGGCGGGAGTGCGGCCAAAGCCGTAGACGATTCGCAAATCAGGGGCGGCGGTGCCGAGGAGAAGACGGGTGGTCATTTTTCGGACGCATTCTCGATCTTCGAAGTTGGTGGTGAGTGGGCAGAGATTTGGAACCATTGGTCGGTTGGTTCCGGCCAGCCTTCGCGAAGGGTGAGGCTTTGTTTGTAAAGATCATCGTCGCGGTCGATCACCCGCAAATTGACGCCGGTCGAACCGTCGGTGGCGGTTCGGTCGAAGGTGATTCGGTAAAGCGTTTCGCCGTCATTGCGTTGCGCGTTCGCTTTGAATCCGGTGGGTAGACCGTCGGGAGAGTCGACTTTCAAACCGTCTGGCTCGACGGCGACGGTGACGATGTTCGCAGGATCGCCGATGGCGATCTGGAGTGCGTCGGACTCGGCGAGGTTGGTATCGTCGACGGAATGCCGGTCGTCGCGCACGCGGACGACCAACGCGATGGTTTTCTCGTCCGTGGCGACCCACAGCTCGACCGAGAGGTCGTCGTCGCCGCCGAACCAGCGGTCGGAATCGGGGAAGGCTTCGTGGACGTTTCGCAGGCGAACGGGGTTGAACGCGACGGTGGGTTCGGTGGATTCCCAACGGGTCGCGGGAACGTCCCAAAAAGGTTCCTCCAGCGCGATGGGCGCCGGAAGGATCTCCAGCGCGGTGTCGGCTTTGGCGATGATCCGGGCGTCTTTTTTCAGGACGGCTTCGATTCTCGCCGACCCGGTGGCACCGGTGCTCTGCGTGGCTAGCAGCTCGTCGGGGCCGCCGGTAACGAGTTTCCAACCGTTCATTCCCGCGAGGACGAGGAACGCGATGCGGTTCGCGCCGGGTTTCAACTCGACGTCGAAGGTGTGATCGGTGAGCGAGTATCCGACGGCGTTGCCGCTCGCCATCGTGCTGTAGACTTCGGTTCCGTTGACGAAGACCCGCATCCACCAATCGGCGGAGGCTCCCACGCGGATGGTCTGCGCCCGCGGACTCGTGATGACGGCGGTGACGACGCCCGCTTCGCGCTCACCGCGATCGTCGAAGAGGGGGGCGAAGTCGAGGGTCTGCTCCCGGAGGACCATGCGCCTACCCGACCCGACACGGCCTCGCCGGCGGGCTTCGGGAGAGATTGCGGCGCATCGGTGTCGGTCGTGAGAGCGGCGAGGTCGACGCGCTCGGGATCGACTCCGAGGTAGGCCTGCCATTGATTCGGCCACTCGATGCGAGCTTCCGCCGGGGTGATGGTGAGCGAGACGGCTTCCGTGGACTCGCTGGCCGCGGGGACGTTGACGGGGATGTCGCTTCGATCCAATGAGACGTTGTTCGTTCCGGAGGCGGTCAGGACAAGTGTGCCCGTGAGCGGGCTGGTGCCGGAATTCACGAGACGGGCAGTGAGGCGGTTGTCGGCTCCGGTGTTGACCTGAAGGCGGGAGGGGAGTTCGAGGACCGATGGCTTGGTCTGCAGGCCCGGAAGTTTTCCGGGGCTCTGCCACTTCAAAAAGACCGGGTCGCTGCCGACGGTGACCGCCGCGGTGGTGGCGTCGATTATGGGGGCGGCGTTGGTATTCCCCATCATGTCGACGATCTGGGCATAGGCCGCGCCGGGTCCGAGGTCGACGTTCTGTGTCGTGATCGATTCGTCGCCCGTCCAGAAGACGGCGGCTTTGCCGGGGCCGCTCGGTTGTTGAAAAAAGAAGCCCGTGCTGCCCGGGTGGGTGAGTTCGACGGGGGCAACGAAGCGGTGGTGGCGCAGTGTGGCCACCATGGTGCGGTAGGCCAGGATGGACGGGCGGGGTTCGCTCACGTTCTGCGTCATCGTGTAGTGCTTCGCGCCGTGATCCATGCGGAGGCGGAAGTAGAAGAAGACCGGCATCTCGACGGATTGGGCGTAGGTCATTTTCTCGATGACGGTGCGGGCTTGTTCCCATTCCTGCGCGCGGTTGCTGGCGGCGACGCCGGATTCGGTTTCGACCAATGGATGCATGATTTGATTGGCGTCCTTGATGGTCTTCAGCATTTTCTCGTAGCCATTGCGCTCGGATTCGATGCCGGGACCGTGAGCGTGGTAGGTCCAGGCGTCGACTTTGTTACCATCGACTTCGCGCACGAATTCCTCCGAGCGCTTTCTCCCTTCTTCCATGTGGAAAGAGAGTCCGCCGGGCATGACGATGGCGTTCGGATTAGCGCTCTTAATTGCGTCGTAATAGGCCTCGTAGGTCTCGATGTAGGCGGCGATGGGGCCAGCGTAGAAAAACTTGAGGTCGGGTTCGTTGCCGAGTTCGTAGTAGGTGATCTCGTCCGTGAACCGGGCGGCTAGCTTGGCGAGCTGGGCGGCGATCTTCTCGGTCTGTGCCCGGCGTTTCCCGGCGTCGGCATTCCATTCAGGGACGGCCATGAACATCGTCTGGAGGCCCTTTGCGTCGAGTTCGGCGAGGGCCGCGGCGATTTTGTCGAGCTGATGGGGGGAGGGACCGAGGCTGCGGACGATGTCGGCACCCATGAAGTCGGCCCACTCGACGTAGGTGGGTTCGCCGACGGCGGAGCCACTGATGATGTCGAGACCGTAGAGGAATTCTCCGGCCGCGACCGGCCCGATGGGGGTGTCGTCGGAGATGGCGAAGGTCGTCTCGCGGTCGACGAGCGGCTCCTCGCTGCCCTCGCGGGTGCCACGGAAGACGAGGCGATAAATGCCATGTTTGAGGCCTTTGCCTTCGAAGGTCACGGGAACCTCGGCCAGACTCGAACCGTCGATTTTAAGTGCGCCGGTGCGCGACCAGATTTCGTCGCCATCGAACGATTCCAAGCGGACGGAGTAGTCGAGGGTGGTGGGGAGCTGCGCGAGGTTTTCGAAGCGGTAGTGGAAGGTGGCGGATTCTTCGGAGGTGTAGGCGAAGATGTTTTTGTCGGTATCGATCCTGCGGAAGCGGAACAAACGATTCCAATCGACGTCGCCGGTGCGGGGAATCGCGTGAATCCAGAACGCGCGGATGGCGGCGTCGTTGGCGAACGCGTTGGCGCGGAAATCATGACCATCGACGGGAAATTTTCCCGGGTCGCCGCCGTGGTCGCGCGCGCCGAGGAAGGCGTTATCGATGGATTTATCGAGGAGTCGCCATTTTTCGCTGCGGCCACACTCGGTATCGACCTTTTTTCCGCCGTCGGCGGTATCAACGTTGAGTTCGACGCCAGTGTCGAATGGTTGGCGAAAAACGGTCGAAACGTCGATGACCGGAAATTTCCCGTTGCGAAGCTCGGGGTCGGTGAGGTCGACGAAGAGGGAGCGGGCCCACGGTTGTTCGGCGGAATCGTGGCGCAGGATCAGCGCGCTAGTTTTACGACCTTCGACGGTGATGCTTTGAGTCTTCGAATTCTTCGACGTGAACTCCATCCCGCGGACGATGGGGTCCTTTTCGAAGATCACGAAGCGGTCGTATTCGCCGGCCAACGCGAAGGGTATCCGGATGGTCTGCTCACTCTCGCCGGGCTGCCGAAAGCTCAAGACAAGATCGTAGGCTCCGTACGGCCAGTCCGCTGAAGGAATCGGGACGTCGACGATTGATTCGCCGGTGCGCAACGGCATGGTGCCTTTCTGCGTATCGACGACTTTGCCGACCCAGTTGATCACCTCCGCCGTCCACGAAGCTTCGCCGGACTTGGTGGTGCTGATGTTGACGCGAATCGGAAGCTTGGTATCTGAGCCGACGGGAACCACGCGTTGTTCGGACGTCGGCCACTCGACGCGGCTGAACTCGATGTTTGCTGCGGATGCCAGGGTGGATGACGTGAGGAGGAGGGCTGCGAAATGGACGAATGGTTTCATAAAAATGCTGAAGGTCGGCGGTGCCTCCGATTGTGACAGAGGACTTAGTTGTTCCTGGCACCTGGACGGTTCTTCCAGAGTCGAAGCCGTTCTTGAAATTCGGGCGGTAACGTAAGGTCGCCCGTGGTTTTGGTGAAGCGATAGTCGTAAGTGGTCGTGACGCTCCCTTCTTCAATGACGCGAACTGGGAGCCGTGTTCGGGCGTCGATCCAGATACGGGTTTTGGATTTCTCGATCTCGTCGGGATTGGCCGTGCTAATGGGGACGGCGGATTTGTTGGTTTCGTGATAATGGCACTTGGTGCCGCCGATCGACTCGATCCGGACAAAGGTATCGGGTCCGAGCGCTGGGATGATGAAATCGGGAATGTCGGTTTCAGCGGGATAGGAAAGCAAATAGCCAGCTGGCCAGCCGGATTTTTGTTCCATCACCAATCCGCCCGCGATCCACGTCGTAGATTTTGAACCCTCGGAGGACGTCTGCTCTTTGTAAGTCAATCCGGCGGCCTTCTTGACGATGATCTCTTCGCTGGCATCGCCGGAGAAAATCGAATCGAGGTCATCTGAAGAGTATTCGATCTTGATCGACCATTGGCTTGGCTCCGGGGCGGCTTGAATGAAGGGAGGAGCGGGAACCTCCTCTTCGTCCGCGAAAGACGAAGTGGGGAAGATGCCCAAATGAGCAACGGCCAGAAGGGCAACCGGAACGAGGCGGGCGATTCTATTCATATACTAATTCTGTCTGCAGGTCGACGACCTCGCCCGTGAAGCGGTCGATTGCGACGTGAACCCAGTAGCGCCGTTCCCCTTGGAGGGCGAAATCGGTCAACGTGCCGCCCGGGCGGATCGCTCCGGTCTGAGCAATGATGTCGAACATGAGATTCCAGGTTCGGACGTTGGAGACGTCCGCGAGTGCCCGAATGGGGGATTCGCGGTCGGCATTGATCCAAGGTAGCTCGTCATTCATCTTCCCGATCACGTGGGTAACGAGATCCGCTTTGTTGAGGAGCGTTCCGCCCTGCGCGGCTGAGCGATTGTTTACCAACGCTGCCGAGATGGCATCGACGGTGGCGGTGGGGAGAGACTGTTTGGTGAAAGGGTTCCCATGGACACCAGCGACGACCGCCTTGATCACCGCCGGAGGTGCGCTGTTGGGATTGATTTTTCCGGCAACGACCCGTGGCTCTGGGTTGACGCTAAACAGGTCCAAAAGTGCCGAATCGGCACTGACGTTGGAGAAAAAATCGAGGGTTTTCCAGGGAAGATCGCGGCCGACGTAACCGAGATCGCCAACGCTCGCCAGGTTACGATTGAGAATCAACGGTCGCGCGGAATCGTTCCCGGCCTCCATTGGGTTGACGTTCTTGTCGAAGTTTGCGTCCCCTGGCCGAGACACGCTATCAGCATCGCGATATTAACCCGCGCAGTATTTACGCGGCATATTGGATTGGTTTAGCTTCGAAGTATTTTGCGACCCGTGCGGGTTGTGCAGCAATCTGTTCCAAGGTTCCAGCGACGTTTTGGGCCCATTTGCCTTTGACTCGTCTTTCGGGTCTTTTAGCCAGTTCGGTCTTCACATCGCAGTTGAGATACTCGTCGGGATTGAGATCGGGGCTGTAGCTCGGAAGGTAGTGTAATTCGATTAGTTTGCCGTAGCGCCTCACCCACCTTCGGATCGCTTTTGCGTGATGGACGCGCAGGTTGTCAACGATGACATGCATCTTCCGACCTGCGGCTTCGCTAATCAACGCCTTAAGGAAGCGATGGAAAACCCGGTAGGTGAAGCTACCTTCGTAGCACAAGAATCTCAACTTTCCCCGATTGGTCACCGAACTGATCATGTTCACCTTCTCGTAGCTGGGATTGTGTAACCGAATAGGCGTCTTGCCTTTCGGCGCGAAGCCCCGACCACGGTGGTCGTGGCTCTTGAGTCCCGCCTCGTCGGTCCAGTGAATCTCGCCTCCTTCCGCTTGCACCCGTTGCTTGATGGCGGGGTAATCCTTCTTGAGCCACTGCCTTACTTTTCCTCCGAACGCTGGTAAGCCCGTTTGAGCGGCCGTTGGGGAGTAAATCCCCAACGCTTGAGATATCTGCCGACCTGTCGCAAATCGAGTTCCTTTCCTGTGAGATCTCTCATCAGAAGTCCGACCGCCTCGCGGGTCCACAACGCGAAGGGTAGCTTCATCTGCTCGGGTCTTTTCTCGATTAAAAACTTGCGGATCACGCTCTGGGCTGAGGCATCCAACTGGAGCGTCGTTCCAGGCTTGGGTCCTCGCCGCTTTTTTGCCAGAGCCTTCATGCCTCCGATGTCATACCGCTTGATCCAATCACTCACGGTGTTGCGGTGGACTTCCAGAATCTTGGCGATGGACGTGATATTCTGGCCCTGCCCATGGAGCTTCATTGCCTGCCGGCGAATCTCATGCTGTGTTTCTTGCGTTAATGTTCTCGCATCTCGTTTAGTCATCTCGTCAGCCTAACCCTAACCCTAACAAATGCACTCTAAATATTGCGCGGGTTAATAAGTCGGTTCGTTGGCCGATCCGGCACCACGATCGGTGGCAAAGTTGGAATAGCGAATCGCGAGCGGATTCCCGGGGAAGGGGTCACTGGGACCATCGCCGCTGCCCGGTGTGAAAGTGCCGCTTCCGAGAAGTTTGCCCCAACTCGATTCTTGAGTGGAGCCAGAACCCAAAGTCGAGGGCTGGCGACTTTGGTCGGGAACTCTGTTAGGGCTTTGACCTTCGAGAAGACCGAAGCGGGTTGTCCGAGGATCGATCGTCGTCATACCCTTATACCAACTCGTCGGTCTCAAAGAATTGCCGGTGGCGTTGGTTGTCGAATTCGCCGCACGGAAGCCAACTCCGACCAAGTCTTGATAGCTTCGCCACCCCGTTGCGCTGGAATATTCCAAGGAGAAGGTCGGCAGGGGAGAGTTGGGAAACTCCGAGAGATTGCGGTAGCACTCGATGTTCTGTTTGTCCGACAATTGACCGTCGGTGGTGAGATCCGGTCCCGGGATCGCGGCTAGTTCGCCGAGTGTGCTGCCGCGTAGCATCGTTGGTTCACGGAATTGATTTCCGGATGCCGCGAACGGGAGCGACTCGCCAGTGGAATTGTAAAAGTAGGGGTTTCCGGTTTTGGGATTCGAGCCCTGCTGACGTCGAATCGCAGCAACGCCGTCGTGGGCACGAACCCGGAAATCGGTCGGTCCATCGACCGGACGGGCCACCCGCGCGGTTTGGATTCCAGATTTCGACCGGAAAATAAGCCCGCTGGCTGGTTGTGGAATTGCCGTTGTTGTCGCGAAAGACCGCCGCGACGATCTCGCTGATGTAAGGGAGGTCTTCGACCCCGCTGATTCGCTCCGTGAGCTGAGCCGCGTTGGCGTAGCTGCTGATCGGTCTTGCCGGAGATCCTGGATCCGTGAATGGGAAAACAATTTCCAGCGGATAATTAATCTGATCGGCGAGATCGATGATGTTGGCCCCGATTTGGACCACGTGCCGCGGCCGACTTCCGTCGACGTATTGGGTGTCGGAGAGGGTTCTTTCGGTGGCGACTTGACCGAGAGACTGTTCGTTGATTCCGGCGCGCAGGAGCTCGAAGAAATTCGGTTGGCGGTCGAGCGCGGCGACGTCCTCGAGCGTGGCGATTTCACCTTCGTCGGTCCCCGATTGCTCGTAGCGCCAGACGTAGTCCCACGGATCGGATCCGGTCGATTCGGGGGTCAGTCCGAAGTGCTCGGCGATCTCGGGGAGATGCGCGGCGGGGTCGTTGAACCGCTCCAACCGAGAAAGCGGGAAACATTCGATGCGGAAGAGGGTGCCGTCGGGCTTGCGGAGCGTGGCGATCGCGGGATTGACGGTCGTCGGCGTTGTCGATCCGAGCCAAGAACTGTCGTTGAGCGCCCGGGAAAACGTGGTGAAGAATGGCAATGCTTCGTCGGGCACCCCAATGGATTTGGCGTAGTCGAGGAGATCCTGCCGTCCGACGAACCGATTGCCGGACGCTCCCCCGTCGAGGAAGGGTGGCGTAAGGTAACCTTTGCCCGCCCAAGCGAGGACAAATTCGGAGAAGTCCGGCACCGTCAGGCCCTGGTAGCGCCAGCCGGAGAGTGTGTCCGACTGAGCCGGCGTCATCGAGCCGAGGCTGTCGAGTTTCGCGAAGATCAGATTCCCTTTGGCACCGGCTTCCTCGTCCGACGGAGACGGGGCTCCCGCCGTGGGAAAACCCGCGACGTTCGCGTCGAGGAGGCCGCTGGTGTCGTAGACGACGTAGGCGACTCGGCCCACAACGGTTGGCTCGCTGGGGTTGGCGCTTGGACCTTGTTCCGTCCAATAAATCCAATTGGGGGCCGTGAATCCGCTGATTGAAGCTGGCTCCATGAGCAGGGGTTTGTTCCAGCGCTCCTTGGAAATTCCGCGGGCTGCGGGCGTTACGGCCTCTGTGCCGACGGACGAGGCCAGCTGCGGACTCGGGATCGACGAAAAATCGTAGTAGGCGGTGAACGGCAGGCTCTCGGCGCTGCGCCGGAGGAGGGCAGGAAATGCGGTCGCTTCGGCGGGAGTTGCGAACTTGGCGGGAAGGGCGCCGGTTACGTTGATTCGCGAGTTGTCCGGGCCGGGCGTGAATTTTGGGACGAAGACCGGTTCGGACGAGTTGGGCTGGTCGATAGTCGACCCGGCGGCGATCTCGTTCAGAAACTCCTGAACCATCACTTCGGCGGTCCCGGTCGCCAGCTCGTCGGCGGAAATTCGTTTGGCGTAGCCGTCGCTGACCATCAGGTCGAAGCGGGTCATCGAAAAATACGAGATGATGAGAAACGTGACGAGGGCGATGACCGCCAAGACGGCGATCAGCGCGATGCCGCGCTGGCGCGACGCCGGGCCGCCGTCAAAAACTGGCATTGAGGGGGTAGGAGCGTTCATAGATTTCGATTCCGGACCAGACCGCTCGCGGAAGAGTCGCCATGTAGGAAGCGTCGTCTCGCTGGTCCATCCAATGCTCGCAAAAGCGTTGGGTCGGAGAGGCGTTCGACGAGAAGTGACTGATGAAGGAATTTTTCTTCCCCGCGTTCTCGAGCTGGGAGAGCGCGTTCTCGTCCACGACGAGCAGAGTCACGACCACAACTCGGCACGAGGTCGGGGCGGCAGAGTCCTCGAAATCGTAGACGAAGTCATCGCGGAGCGTGCCGTCGTTCTGAACAAACTGGCAGCGGAAGAGTAGGATACCCGGACCGAGCTGATCGTCCTGAGTGGTGCCCGAGAATTGAGCGAATTCTAGCGCGTTTTGGAAGTAGGGGAGTGGATCAGTGTAGCCAATCGGCACGCTTTCGCGCCAGAGGCCAAGCGCGGTCGGATCACTGGCCTGCCCGGGGTCGACGACGTGGTATTCAACCAGGGAGAGGGGGCGGTCGCCCCCGCCGGACGTCTGGGTGATGGCGCGGAGCTGGGAGTTGCCGCCCGCTGTCGGGGTCGGGAACGCGGTGAGGTCGGGGACGATGAGTGCCCGGGCGAGGTCGCCGCCGATCACGACGAGCGAGACCCGGGCCTTGCTGAAATTATTCACCCGGGCGAAGGCCGATTGCCAGCGGGACGATACGTCGCCCGTGATGGCGGCGAGGCTGACGAGGATGATGGAGAGAATCGCGAGCATACGACGAGTTCGATGAGCGTGAAGCCGCGACGATTCGAGCGATGAGTCGAGCGCGCGTTCATGGTTCGATGCGCACGGCGGTCGCCACGCGGTAGTTGGGGCGGGCGGTTGCGCTGGCGGTTGCAGACGGCCAGAAAAACGGAGCGTTAAATAAGCCAGCTTCGAGTCGCTGCTGAGCGTGCTCGTGATCCGGCAGGCCATCGTGGCGTCGGCCGCACTGGTGACGATGCCTTCGCCGTCGGAGAAGTAGATTGTCTTCCCGGCGCTCCCGAGCGAGGGATCATCGAGAGGTGGAATCAAAAACGCCGGGTTGGGGGCGACTGGTTCGTTGCGGCGCTCGGCGACCAAACGAGTCGCGAGATTCGCCGCCCGGATTTGCGCCGACGAGTCCTGTTCGGTTTTGATGCCGATCACGTAGATCCCGAGCAGCGACACGAGGACGAACGAGATGAGACCGAGGGCCAGTACCACTTCGATCAGGCTGAACGCCCGGGCCGCTCTCCGCCAGCGGATCATCAGGGCTGGGGTCGGAAGACTCGGACCTGACCGGTGAGACCCGACAATTGAAAGGCGGCTGGGTTCGGAAGAATTACCTGATCTTTTTGCTCCTGAAATCCGAATTCCATCACCGAAGCAAAGTCGCCTCCGTTCCTAATTTGACCGGTTGGCAGGAAGGTAATGAGTCGGTCGAACGTGAACGTCTCGCCTCCCTGTTGGTAACGGATGGTCGTGTCCGAGGAAATGGACTCCGCGCTGTTACCGGGTCGGTCGGGTATGCTCGGTGTGTAGGTATTCCCGGCGTCACGGAAAGCGACGCCGTCCAGTCGGATGAGGGGCCGGGCAAGCGCGAGATCTGGGTCGGTGCCGACGGTCACGGTCGTTTTGCCATTCATCGCATCGAGGTCGGTGCGACTCTCGAGCATGAGCAAGCGCACGCCTTCGCCGCTGGTGTCGACACCCACGTAGACGTAGGTGTTCTTCGCCGCCGCGTGGGCGCGGGCGAGGTCGAGGTAGCTCGAAGTGTCGACGATGGCTCGCCGAATGTTCTGGCCGCGACCGACTCCGCTGAGCGTGGTGATTGAAAGGCTGGCCAGCAGCGAGATGACGGCCATCACGGCGAGTAACTCGATCAGCGTGACGGCGTGACGGGAGCGGCGCAAAGGTCGTCGGTTCGACGACGCAAGCGTTCTACAAACAGGGGGTATGGCGAAAGGTATCACTAGTATCAGGCCGCGCAACAGATTTTCCGCGACTTCTCTGGGAGAAAATACGGCCCGCGTTAGACGCTGAGTTCCTGGGAGACGGTGATGATGCGGGGGGGGGTGTCGCCGAGGTGGAAGGCTCGGGAGATCACGAGGTCGGCAAGGGCCTGGGCGACGGCGGGGAGGCGGGTGCCGACCGAGAGGGGCCGGGCATCGGGGGCGAGGAGGGGGGCGTGGAGTTCGAGCCAGTCGGCCGGATATTTCTCCGACCAATCCATCTCGGCCCAGTCCGCGTCGTAGCCGGTGACTTCGACCTGGCCGTGGAGGCCAAGTTCGTGGAGGGCGATGCGGACGTCGGCGGCGATGGGGTCGTTGACCGCCATGACGGCGGTGATTTTTTCGGCTTTGATTTTTGGACCGAGCAGGTTGCGGTAAAAGTCGATCCGTTCACGGGCCGGACCCGCGTCGGCGATGCCGGTGACGGACCAGCGGTTGGCGGTGTCCGCGCGAATGCCAAATTCCAGGAGAGCTTCCCGAAATCCCTGCGATTTCTGCTCTTCGAAAAGCATGGTGGGATTGGAAACCATGCGCAGGATGCGGGAGTGTCCGGCGCGGAGGAGGAGGCGGGTGAGAGCGGACTGGCCTTGGGCAAAATCGGAACGGACCTGATCGCACTCGGGCAGATCCACCCCGGTGGCGAGGTAGACGACGCGGAGGCCCCGGCGGGCGCAGGCGCGGATGTCTTCCATGACGGATTCCTCGATGAACTCCGGACTCGCGAAAACGGCGACGCTGGCACGCATGATTTCGGCCTCGTTGATGCGTTCGCGAAGCAGGCCCTGCTGGACGGCGGGATCGGCTTGGTTGAATTGCACCGGGCTGATCGTGAGACGAAGTCCGGGGTGGTTGCTCAACGCCCAGAGTAGCCACTTCTCGATGGCGGGCAGGAGATGCTGATCCTTCGAGGGGGGGCGCTGCAGGTCCGGTTGGGTGATCGTCGTGATGAGGTCGATGTTCGGCCGGCTGCGGACGAAGGCGTGGGTGGATCCCCGGGCGAGAACGCGCACGCCGGAGCCGTGAATTTTGGCTACGATTCCCTCCTCGGCTAGCTGGTCGAGAGCGCCGTGGACGGGGGAAATGCTCGTCTGGAACGTGCGCGCCAGGTCACGGGTCGAAGGGAGAAAATCGCCGACCTGCCATTCTTCGCGGGAAATTTTCACGGAGAGATATTCGTACAGTTGCTGCTGGAGACTTCCGCCCGGGGAGGACTGGAGGCGCCTGAGAGCGGATGAGGGTTCCTTCACGTATGGACGGGTCCTAGGGTATTCCGTTGTTTCAGGAAAGAATGAAGCGGGCGCGGCGAGGGAGGCGCGAATCGGCCTCGAGATTTTTTTTAAAAGTCGGCGGTCTGCTCTTCTTCGGTGGCGAAGGTGACTCCGCGGATGTCGGCGATGGCGCAGGCGTTGAGGACGTCGACGATACGCTGGTGCTCGACTCCGTCCTTGGCGTCGAGCGTGACAAGGGCGTCGGCTCGGTTGGCGTCGGACATTTCCTTGAAGCGCCGGAGCACGGTGACGAGTTCGGGGAGTTCGGTGGCGGTCGGGGAGTCGAGCGGGGTGTCGTTGAGGAGCACCTGCCCGCCGGGTGCGATGACGAGGCGTTGCTCGTCGGGGATGTCGAGGGATTGCTCCTGGGCGACGGTGCCGGGGAGCGAGAGCCCGACGTCGCTTTCGGGGGTAATCGGCTTGGCGGTGACGAGGAAGAAGACGAGGAGCAGGAAGACGATGTCGATGAGGGGTCCCATCGGGATTTCGCAAGTGAGGGCGGCGTGGCGGCGGGGTTGCATGGCGGTTCTCCTACTGGCGGTAGCTACCAAAGATGACGTCGATGGCCCCGGCTTCGGCGCAGGCTTTCATGACGGGCTTGATGACGGAGGAGTCGGTGGTGGCGGCGGCGCGGATGTAGATGCGGAGGGGCGGGTTGGCGTCGAGGTGGCGCTTGAGGTAGGCGCGGAGCTCCTGGAGGTTGACCTGATCGTCACCGGCGAAAATTTGCCCCTCGCTGTCGATGTTGAGGATTTCGCGACCGCTGATGTCCTCGGGGGTGACGGCGGCGGAGGCGGTGGGGAGTTTGATCTCCATCTTGAGCTGCTCGCTGGTGATCTTGGTGGTGACCATGAAGAAGATGAGCAGCAGAAACGTCATGTCGATCATGGGGGCGAGCTGGAACCCCATTTCGATGTTTTTGTCGCGCTCGGGCTGCATGGTTTAGGCGGATGGATTTTCGTCGGCGGGCGTCTCGGTTGGCGCGTCGGCGACGGGGGCTTCCGCGGCGGGGGCGTCCTCGGCCATGGGGGCGTGCTCGGTGCCGAGGGTGACGTGGCCGGTGAGCAGGTCGAACGCGACGGTGAGGGCCTTGCCGATGTCGCCGACGGCGGTCTGGAGATTATTTCGGTAGATGAAGTAGAGGAACATCGCGGGGATACCGACGATGAGACCACCGGCGGTGGTGACCATGGCGACGCCGATGCCTCCGGCGAGGTCGGAGGGTTCCGAGCGGCCGGACGCGAGCATGTTGAAGGCTTGGATCATGCCGGTGACGGTGCCGAGGAGGCCGAGCATGGGGGCGACCGTGGCGAAGACGTTGAGGTAGTTGATCCAATAGACGAGGCGGCCTTCCTCGTGGATGAGGGTGTCGGTGGAGGCTCGCTCCATGTCGGCGCGGGCGAACTGGGGGGCTTCGAGGTCGACGCGGATCAGGCCACCCGCGAGGCTGTTCGTGAGGACGCTGGGGTGCTCCTGGCAGATGGCGAAGGCGGCTTGGAGGTCGCGCTGGGCCATCTGGGTGTTGATCTGCGGGATGATTTCCTTGGGCATGAGTCGGCGGTGGGTTCTTCGGGAGTCAGCTCGGCGGCGATGGCTTGGGCTTCCTTCTGGAAGGGGGTGGTCGGATACCAATCCAGAATCTCGCGGGCGTAGCCGAGAGTCTGCTCGTCGTCGCCGAGGTAGCGCTCGATCTCGGCGGCCTTGAGGAGTCCTTCGGCGGCGCGTTCGTGGTTTTCCGGGAAAAGGACGGAGGGCGTGAGGTAGCCATCGAGAGCGGAGTCGGTGAGTTCGAGGCGCTCACGGCGTTTGTCGGGCATGAGGTGCCACTTTGGCCAATCGATGTCCAATTGGCGGAGGCGGTTCCAGGCGTCGTTGGCGCGGGTGAACGTCGCGAGGATCCGGGCGGAGGCCAGGGCTTCCCGGTTGGCTCCGCCAATGTCTTCGCCCATGGTGTCGAGCTTCTGCGCCAAATCGAGCGCTTCTTCGGTCCGGCCGAGCCGGATGAGGGCGATGGCGGTGAGGCCGGTGATCTCGGGGGCCGCCGAGGGATCGGCGGCGGCGAGTTTGTCCAACTCGGGTTGGAGATCGAGAATGCGTTGGGCGGACGCGTTGTCTTCGGTGAGGGCAAGAGCGTTGAGGTAGGCGAGGGCGGCGGCGGTGGCACCGGTGTCAACGATCCCGATGTAAGGAAGGTGCCGATCCCAATGCTGCGCGAGTTATTCGGCGTTGCTCGACGACGGATTGGCGAGGGCGTCGCGGAGGGGCGGCGAGAGCGTGAACGTGACCTGTTTGACGCGGTCGGCGGGGGCGTTGATCTCGATCCGGCCGGCGCTGACTTGCTGCGCGACGCGGATGCCATTGCCGCGCACTCCGAGAACTTCGCCCTCCTAGCTTTTGCCGTCCTGGTAGAGGACGACGTCGGCGCTGGCGGATGCTGCGAGGGCTAGCGCGAAACTGACGATGATGAGGAGGAGAGGGGAGCGGCGGGTTATGGCTCGGCAGAGGTGGGGACGTCCGGCATCTCGCGGCGGACTTCGAGGTATTCCGGCGTGTCCTCGAGGTGGGAATGCTCGAGAAATTCGCTGCGGGTTTTGTTCGCTTCCTCGGAGCGACCGAGGGCGTCGAAACCGCGGGCGCTGGCCGCGTAGGCGTGGGCAACCTGGTCGCCGTAGCGACCGTAGAGAACGTAGACGCGTTGGTAATAGGGAATGGCAAGTTTCCAATTCCCGGCGGTCGCGTGCAGATCTCCGATGCGGATGAGGGCATCGACCGTGGGTTCGCCACGGGCTTCGGGCAACTCGAGGATGCGTTCGAGAGTGGCGAGGGCTTCGTCGCGACGGTTGGTTTCCATGAGGATCGACGCGCGGGCGTTGAGAGCCTGCGGGAGCAGCGCGGAGGTGAGGATGGTTCGTTCGAACTGGTCGAAGTAGCGAAGGGCGGTTTCGTCGTCGCCGTTGGCTGCCGCGAGGAGGCCGAGTGACGCGTAGGCGCGGTCGAGCTGGAGTGATCGGGGCCACCAGGAAAGGATTGTCCGGTAGGCTTCGGTGGCGCGTTCGGTTTTGCCGGTTTCGCGGAGGCGGTCGGCGACGTCAGCGAGGACGACGGGCGGCATGGAGCGGAAGGGGATCTCTGCGGCGATCCGGTCGAGATTTTTCGCCGCGTCGGCTTCGGGGTCGCGCTGGCCGACTCGCCACGCGATCCAGGAAAGGCGGGCTTGGAGGGTGTCGGATAGTAGCTCGCGGGCGGCGGCGAGTTCGTTTTGAACGCGGAGCTGGAATTTTTTGAGCTGATCCTCGGAGGCGTAGAGTTTGGCGGTGGCTTCGAGGAGGTCTTCCACGCCGACCTTGTCGGGGTCGGTGCCGTAGCGCGTCACGGCGTCCCAATACATCTCGCGGGCAGCCTCGGTGTCGCCGTCGCGGCGCTGGAGAGACGCAAGGTTTCCGAGGGCTTCGGCGACGCGGGGACTGTCGGGGCGGCTCTCGATGAATTGCCGATAGAGATCGGCGGCGGCATCGAAGTTCTCGAGGGCGCGCAGGGTGCGCCCGATCCGGAAGACGGCGTAGTCGTAAACTGCGGGATCGTGGCGGGTGGTGCGCGGAAAAACCTGCAGGGCTTCCTGGGCCTGGGCGGTGGCGAGATAGGCGTCGCCGAGGAGGTTGTTGGATTCGTCGGCGAGCTGCGGTTGGGGATTCGTCGCGCGGAAGGCTTTGAGTTCCTCGATGGCGGCGGGGTAGTCCTTGAGGCGGAAGAGGCAGTAGGCGCGGCGGTATTGGCTGTCGGAGGCGTGCGGGCCGTCGGGGAATTGCTCGAGGTAGAGCGCGTGCTGGGCGCGGGCTTCTTCGAAACTGAGCGCGTAAAGGAGCGCCATGCCTTTCCAGTAAACGATCTGGCCGTCATCGGCGCTCTTCGGGAAGAGTCGAGCGTGCTCGTCGAAGAGGGCGATGGCTTCCTCGTTGCGATCCAGCATCATGAGCGTGTAGGCGGCGAGAAAATGGCAGCGGGCGGCGAGGGGACCGTCGGGATAGTCTTTGGCAACGCGGCGGTAGATGCCGATGGCTTGATCGAGCTGGCCAAGCTGGGCGGCGGCTTCGGCCTGGAGGTAGAGCGTCTCGGGGACGATGTCGTTCTCGGGGAAGCGCTCGATGAATGCGGTGGCCGCGTCGTAGAGCGCGGCCCAACTGGACATCCGGGCGTAGCAGTTGAGGAGTTGGTAGTAGGCTCCGGTGAGGACTTCGCTGTCGGGGAGGCGGGCGACGGAGTTGGCCAGCAGAATGGCGGCTTCGCGGTCGCGGCCGAGCTGGACGTAGGCGTCGGCCTCGCGGAGGGCGAGCGCGGTGTCGTAGTCGGTGGCTCCTTCGATGGTGGCGATGTCGTCACTGACCTCGTCCGACAGGCGCTCGAGGCGCTTCTTTTCCGCCAGGACGGCGGGGTCGCGGATGTCGGCTTTTGCGGCTTGTTCGAGCGCGGTGCGGAGCTCTTCGGCGACGGAGCGCTGACGGTAGAGGAGGCGGTTGCGCGACCAGATTCGCTGGAGGACGGCGAGCGCGCGGCGGGGTTCGCCCGACGCGAGGAGGTGATCGGCGAGGGAGGAAGCGAGCAGGTGGAAGGCGGAAATGCGGACGACGCCGGGCCGGTCCGTGTCGTAGGATCGCACGAGGGTCTCGGCTTCCTCGTAGTTCTCGGACTCGAGGAGGGCTTGGAGGTAGAGAGCGGTCGCCTGGCTGTCGATGTCCGGGCGCAGCTTGCCGAGGAGCGGCTTGAGCAGGGTGGCGGCGTCGACGAATTCGTCGGCTTGGGCGAGGGCGACGGCGGAGAGGAAGCGCGCCTGGTCGGCGTTGGGGTCTTTTGGAAAGCGGGTGAGGAAATCGCTGAGAACGCGTTGGCTTTCCTCGAATTTGCCGGTTTGGAGGAGGGCGGTGCCGGGGGCGAATCCGACCGTGGCCGACTCGTTGGCAGTCGGGTATTTTCGCCAATACTGATCGAGGGTCTTGATGCCGCCGGCGACATCGCCCGCGCCGAGTTGCGAGAGCCCGTAGACGTAGAGGAAGCGGTCGGGGCGGTCGACTTTGTGGTCGGGTTTCTCGAGTTCTTTAGCGACTTCGGCAAACAGCGGGTTGGCTTCGGCGAAGCGTCCGGCCTGGTAGGCCCCGTATCCGCGGAAGAGGAGTTCGCTCGTGTTCATGCGGCTCACGTCCCGCTCCTGCGCCGGGGCGGGAAGGGGCGCGAGGGAGACGAGCGCGGCAATCCCGGCGAACGCGACGAATGAGGGTTTGCGGAACATTCGTCGGATCAGTTGCCCCCTTTGAAAACGGGGCCGCCGGTGACGTAATCGACCGGCGTTTCTTCGGTGATCGTCAGGCGGGTATCGGAGGTGCGGAAGAGGGGGTAATTCGGAATGCCGAGGCTGTTCTTGGAGTAGCGGACACCAATTTTGTCCGATTCGATCGTCAGGAATGCGCTGAAGCCCCCGCCGGGTGTCTCTCCGACGAGGATGTCGAGCGCGATGACCTGGCCCTTGGTGAGAGTCAGCCAGTCGCCGGGGCGAAAGAGAAATTTGGTGCGTCCGTAAATGACGTCCTCGGAGGCGTCGGCGGGCTCCAGGCGACGGTCCCCTTCGTGTTCGACGGCTTGGACCCGTCGAGTACCGGTCGCCCGTCGACGAAGACGACCAACAAATTATCCGCGCTGCCCGCGAAACGATACCGCCCCGATTCGGGAACGGTGACTTTGCCGGAGTAGTGGACGAACCAGTAGCGACCCTCTGAGTCGACGCCGAATTCCTTCGGAGCGGCGATGGCTTCCATCTGGGGGAAGAAAAACGTCGTGGCGAAAAGTTCCGTGTCCGCGCGGAAAAAATCCTTCATCTTCGAAGGATTCAGACCGCTGTCCGTGAAGGCGCGGATCGCCTTGGTGAAGCTCTTGTTGGCGGAGTCGAACTGGGCGGCCGCCACTTTGGGATCGACGATCTCGGGGGGATGGCGACGATTTGCTTGGAGACAAACGTCGCTTCGGGCGGGGTGAAGTTCGCGATGACGACCCAGAGGCCAGCGAAGACGCCAAAGCCCAGATGGATCACCAGCGCGATCACGAGAGCGTTTATCAAGAGGCGCTTCTTGCGACCGCCAGCGTCCTGAATGGCGTCGATGGCTACGGGCATGGCGGCAACAGACTCGGCGGACGCGTTCGGTCGGGCAATCTCCGAACGGACGCGGAGGGAGGGAGGGAGGGAATGGGGGAAAGTCATGGACAACGGCTGGGACGAAACCGCAGGTCGGTTGCTATTTCTGATGCCTTTAATATCATGCGCGGAGTCGACATCGTCGAGTGCGCCTCTCCCGGTCGGGCAATGAAAGAATCGCGATGCGAGACGGTTTTGAGAAGGTCGCTGGGCGCAATTGGATTTTGAAAGTTCGACAGGAATTGGCGACTGATCTAAGAGATGTTATTGGAAGAGGCTGTGGAGCGGCGGGTGGAAGCGGTCGGCGGCGGGGACTTGCCCGCAGCCCCGGCGGATCACCATTTGGTCACAAGTGAGCTCCAACGAGCCATTGACGAAGCGGGCGCAGCGGGCGGCGGCACGGTGCGGATTGCCCCGGGCATCCATCGCACGAGCACCCTACGCCTCCGCAGCGGCGTCACGCTCTGCATCGAGGTCGGGGCGACCCTGATGGGGCACGATGAGCCGGGGTCTGTACGAGTATTTTGGTCAGCACGAAGCGGCTCCCGATTTGCCGGCAACTTGGAATCGGTCTCTGATCCTCTGCGATGGTGTTGAGGACGTCACGATTACCGGGGGAGGGACCATCGACGGAGCGGACGTCTTCGATCCCAACGGGGAGGAGAAGATGCGGGGTCCCCACACGATCATGCTCCGTGACTGTCGGAGGGTGCGGATTCAAGGAATTCAGATCCGGCGCTCGGCGAATTACGCGGTGATGTTCTATGATTCTGACGAGGTCGATATCGATGGGGTGACGATCGAAGGCGGATGGGATGGCGTTCACTTCCGGGGACAAGCTGGTCGCCCGTGTCGGGACGTGACCATCAGCAACTGCCGGATCTACACCGGAGACGACGCGATCGCGGGCTGTTATTGGGAGAACGTCGTGATCACAGGATGCGTCCTGAATCCATCCTGCAACGGGATCCGACTGATCGGGCCCGCGACAGGACTGCTCATCCACGACTGCTTGATTTACGGACCGGGTCGGCACCCGCACCGGACTTTTGACAACCACCACGCCTTGGGCGGGATTCTGCTCCAGCCCGGGGCTTGGATGACGACGACGGGAGAACTCGACGACGTCATGATTTCGAATGTCACGATGCACCGCGTTCAGACGGCGTTTCAGCTCGTTCTCAAACCCGGGAATCGGGGCGGGGTGATTACGATCAGTCGGTTGGATGCGCACGGAGTATACTTTGCCGCGAGTTCCATCGAGAGCTGGGCCAATTCCTCGTTCGAGCGGGTGATTCTGCGGGACGTCTCGATCGATTGTGAGGATGCCTGCGATGATGCGGCGGCGATTTCCGAGGTGACGATGCCGCACGTCGGTCTGCGTCCACTGCCCGCTTGGGGCCTGTACGCACGCGGGGTGCGAAGGCTTTCTTTGGAAAATGTCCGGCTGACCATCGCGAAGCGCACGGTGCAACCCGCCATCCGCTGCGTCGAAGTCGAGTGCCTGACTCTCGACCATCTGAGTCTTCCGTCCGGCTCCGATCCGGTCGCTGCGGTCAGCTTGGATCGGGTCGGCGAAGTCGATCGACGAGCCTGAATTTTCTGCCGCTGCCCATGATTCCGACCGATCCATCCCGCTGCCTTCGTTTCCGCTTCCAACGCGAGACGGTGCTCGTCGAGCCGTGGGGTGCCGACAGCCTGCGTGTCCGCATCACGATCAATCCTGAGTTCGCCGACGAGGATTGGGATTTGCTGCCGCCGGACGGGGCGGACGGGTTTGAGTCCGAAGCGGAAAGCGCGACTCACGGCGATCTGCGTTTCGAATTCACGCCGAGCAAGAAGGGTTTCCATGGTTTCATCGTCAGCCGGATCTCTGATGGCGAAGTCCTCCTCGAGGCCGAGCAGACGGCGCGATTGAAGTCCGTCGGTGGGGAATACTGCCGAGCGGAGCTGCGGTTGCGGGCCTTCGAGGGCGAGAAGTTTTACGGATTGGGGCAACACCCCAATGGTCGTTTGGATCAAAAGGGATGCGTGATCGATCTTCACCAGAAGAATACGGAGGTGGCGATTCCCTGGGTGACGAGCAGCCGGGGCTACGGAGTGTTGTGGAATCTCCCTGGCACGGGCCGGGTGGAGTTGGCCGAAAATCTCACCCGCTGGGTCGCGGACTCGGCGAAGCAGATCGACTTGTGGGTGACCACGACCCCGACCCCGGCGGGCTTGCTGGCGAACTACGCCCGGGCGACCGGTCACGCGCCGCAGTTTCCCGATTTCGCCTCGGGCTTCTGGCAGTGCAAACTGCGCTATCAGACGCAGGACGAACTCCTTGCCGTCGCTCGCGGCTACGTCGAGCGGGGCCTGCCGATCTCGGTGATCGTGGTCGATTACTTCCACTGGGAAAAGATGGGTGAGTGGGGCTTTGACCCGGCGTGCTGGCCCGATCCCGCCGCTATGGTGAGCGAACTACGTCTTCTCGGGATCGAGTTGCTGGTGTCGGTCTGGCCGACCGTCAACGCGGCGTGCAGTGATTTCGAACGAATGGAGAACGAAAACCTGCTCGTCCAAACGGAGCGGGGTGTGTCGGCGGTGACCCATTTTCTCGACACGTATCAGGACGACCGCGTTTACCTGCATCATCTCGACCCGACGAATCCGGACGCTCGAACTTTTCACTACGAAAAAATCCGCGCCAACTACCGGAAACACGGCATCCGCGTCTTCTGGCTCGACGCCTGCGAACCCGAGCTCAACCCGTTTCACTTCGACAATATCCGCTACCACGCCGGGCCGGGTGAAGCGGTCAGCAGTCTTTTCCCACAGTCGCACCAGCAGGCGTATTTCGACGGTCTCACTGAGGACGGGGAGGAGAAAATCATCACGCTGAGTCGCTCGGCCTGGGCCGGGAGTCAGCGCTACGGTGCGGCGCTTTGGTCCGGCGACATCGATTCGACGTTCGAGTCGCTGGCCAAGCAGATTCGTGCGGGACTGAACGTCGCGATGAGCGGCTTACCGTGGTGGTGCACGGACATCGGTGGCTTTACCGGCGGGGATATCCGGACACCTGATTGATCGTGCGGTGGTTTCAATACGGTGTCTTCTGCCCGATCTTCCGCTTGCACGGGGTGCGTCAGCCGGAAACCTTCAAAAGCGGCGGGCCGAACGAGGTCTGGGAATTTGGCGACCGCGCCCTCGGCATCATCACCCGGCTGATGAACCTCCGCGAATCCCTGCGTCCCTACGTCCACGAGCAGATGGAAGTCGCCAGTGCGAGCGGACTGCCGCCGATGCGCCCAGTGTTCGTGGATTACCCCGACGACGAGCGAGCCTGGACGGTCGAGGACGCGTTCCTTTTCGGTCCCGACATCCTGGTTGCGCCCATCGTCGCCGAAGGCGCGACCGAGCGGGACGTTTATCTGCCGGTCGGCCTGGATTGGATCGAGGTCGCGACCGGGAGATCGTGCGCGGGCGGATCAGTGCAGCGTGCTGAAGCCCCGCTCGACGTGCTCCCGCTTTACGTGCGTGCGAGTAGCTGGGAGGCACCCATTGGACGGGTGCTAGCGGACTACGCTGTTAGCTGATCGTGACACTCGCGGTCTCCGCTCGGGCCGGGTGAGGTATCAACGCCGACAGCGGTTCGGCATCCAGTCGCTCAGTTGTAATACTAGTTCCAGGAAATCTCTGATGCCACTTCTCGAAAATATCTGGATTCTCATGCGAAGGCGCGAAGGCGCGAAAAATGAGACGGATGCTGGACCCCTTTGCGGCTTCGCGTGAGAGTTCCCGTATGAGCAAGGGCGCGAAACCTCACCACGAAAAGTGGTTTTTTCGAAAGCTGTACACGCCAGTGGTTTTCGAGTTGATGGCGAGATTGTCGTGCGGGTTCGGGCGGGGGTTTTGCCGATGGGTCGGGCGGACGATTTCGTGGAGCTACGGGGTGAGTCAGGGTGGTGTGCGCGAAGTCGTGCGGAAGAATTTGGAGCTGTTGAAAACGGAGCCCGTCTCGCGGGCGGACGCGGTGGGAGTGTTCGAGGAGTTTGGCGAGACCATTGCGGATTTCGTGCGGTTGGGGGCGATGGAGCCAGCGGAGGCGGAGCGACTTTGTCCGGAGCGCGTGGGTTTCGAGCACTTGGAGGAGGCGCTCTCCCACGGGAAGGGGGCGATCCTGGCGACGGGGCACTTCGGGTTTTTTGAATTTGGTGCTTTGCTGGTCGGGCGGATGGGGTTGCCGATCACGGTGGTGACCTTGTCCGAGCACTTGCCGGCGCTGACGGAGTGGCGGCGGGACTTCCGAAAGAAATGGGGAGCCGACACGATCGAGATTGGGCCCGACGCGTTCTCGTCGTTGCGGGTCGTGCGCGTGCTGGAGAAGGGAGGTTTGGCGGCGATGCTGGTCGACCGACCCCACGATCACGCGACGGTCGTGGACGTTCCGAACGGGCGGATCAAGTTCTCGACTTCGCCGGCGCTGCTGGCCTACCTCGGGGATTGCCCGGTGGTGCCGGTGGCGATCACGCGGCGGGAAGACGGTCTCTACCGAATGGTATCCAAGCCGTGCGTGTGGCCGAGGCGGCTCGGGGAAGGTCGGGAGGATTGCGTGCGGGTGGCGACGGTGGCCATCGCAGATTCGCTCGTCGAAGAGATCCGGGCGGCGCCGCAGCAGTGGTATCAATTCGTCCCGGTGGGGGTGTGAGCGCTGCGGAAATTTGGAAAATTTCGGTTCCGATTTGATCGATTGTCTCGAGCGTTATTCGACGGAGACGGAGACGGACAGGCCCTTGCGGACGTCTTCGCCCGGGACGGTGACGACCCGGGCAAGGTTGCCGTCGAAATTTCCGCGCAGGAGGAGGTCGCCGTCGACGTGGGGATCGAAATTTTTCGGGAGGCGGCGGACGTTCCAAAAAATCCGACGCAGGTCAGCACCGGGGCGGAGTTCGACGTCAGCGGTGAAGGTGATTTCCATGGGAAGCGGGTTCCCCTCGTCGTCGTAGCGGGGTGCGAATGCGGTGATCCGGTGTTTGTCGGGATCGTCGAGGAAGTTGACGACCCGCTTCGGGATGTTGATTTCGTCGCCCTGTTTCCCTTCGAAGCTGTAGCCCCGGAGGGTGGGCTCGGTGAGAAAACCGGGCCGGTCGAGGATTTCCGTTGCGAGGGTCGAGCGGGTCGGATTGGATTTCGGCCCGACGGTCTGCGGGAACGAGCGGATGACGGGGCTCGCGGCGGTCGCGGCGCTTCCGTTTTCCGGACGGAGAGCGAAAGGGTTGATGGCGCCGAAGTAGAAGTCGTCGACTTCGAGCGAGGTGAATTCGTTTCCGACGATCCACACGGCCCGGGCTTCCGGATCGTCGGTCGGGAGGGCGCGGACGTTTTGAAACGCGATGATGCCGTCGAGCCAAAGGTGCCAACTGCCGGTGGTGTAATCGCGGAGGATGGTGACGCGGATCCAATCCCTGGACTGGCCCCGGTCGTCGAGCGGGAAGCGTTGACCGGTGGTGATCCAGTGACCAGTGGTCCCGGTGGTGGCGTGGAAGATGCTGAACTCTCCTTCGTCGCCGGAACGCCGGAACGAGACGAGAGCGCCGTCGAAATCCAGGATTTCCGCATCGTCGCTCGAGGCGGGCGGGCGGACCCAGCAGTCGACGTAGACGATGGCGGCGGCTGCAAGCGTCCGGGATTGCAGGCGAAGTCGACCGATCGGCTCGGCACCGGTTAGGTGCAGCGATTGCGATCCTTCCCGAGCTTTGCCAGCGATTACCGAGGGTGTTCCCGTGACGACTTTCCACGGAAGATCGGGATCGGTTAAGGGGCCCTCCAGGTAACCTTGATCCGCTTCGAAGGACGTTTCGAAATACTGAGCCGAGAACGCGCTCGAAGTCAGGACGACGAACGCTGTGAAAGCGAGGATCAGCCGCGAATGGAGCATGGCCCTACATTGGACCGACGCCAGCGGAGCGAGCGCGGATTTTTTCCAGGATCGGTTTGAACTCAAGCGCGAAGAGCTGGGAGCGGCGGGTGGGGTCTTCGAAGCCGGCCTGACCCGCGTCACTGACGCTGTAAACGGTCGGGCTCATCCGCACGTCGTTGGTTCCTGGAATCGGGGTAAGGGTGAGCGTGACGCGAAGGGTGGTCGTTTCGCCGTAGGATCCGTAGGCAATCTGACCCACGGCCCCGGCGGATTTGTCGAAGGAAATCGACTCGGGAAAGTTGGCCGGTCCGGGCTCGTAGCCGTAACTCGGAAAGACAGCCTGGGCGGCTTCGATGATTGTGGCGCGATTGGTATCGGAAACGGTGACTGATCCCATCCCGCCGGAACTGGCGGTCTGGCTGACGAAGCAACCGGTGAGAGGGAGGAGGAGAGCGGTAACGGCGAGGGCGGTGAGGGCACGCATGAAGCGGATGATACTCGGTCCCGCTGGGTGGGACAATTGCCGATTTCGAGCCCTCGGACCCATTAGAGCTCTTGACGGCGAAAATTACGCAATTTTTAGCCGTTCTCCGACGCCCGCCCCGGTGAGGGCGGGCGAAGGGCGCGACCGCGGTCTGGCGGTTTACTCCGCAGCCTTCCCGAGGTTGGCCAGTTCCGTGATTTTGGCCAAGACTGCGCGGATTTCGTTGAGTTGGAGACGAAGGACGGGAATCACGCTCTCGGGTAGAGGCGTGTTCAGCGCGTCCTCGTAGGATTCGACGGCGTGTTCTTCGCCCCGCTGACATTCGGTCAGAATGGCGATCCGGTCTTTGGAGCTGATGGCCTGCTTCAAATTCAACCAGCCGCGGTGCAATGTGCCGACGACGCTCCCGGATGCATCCGCTTCGCCCCCGTGGGCGGCGGCGAGTCCCTGAAGCTCGGAGAGGAAGGCCTGGCGTTGCTGGCCGTAGGAAGTGAGCACCGACTTGAGATCAGCGTCATCCGTCGCCTCGGCGGCTAGGCGGTAGCCCTCGGTGCCGTCCTTGGCAGTTTCGGTGAGATCGTTGATGACTTTGAGGATTTCTGAATTTTCCATAAGATAGCTTGTAGCTGGACGGAGAGGCGGGCGCACCCCGAGTCAAGGGTGGGGGGATTCCCCGGCCCGGCGAGAGGTTTTCTGCGGACGACTCGGGGGAACATGTGCGTTGACAAATTTGGAGGCGGTAGCAATTTTAGTCCCTTCGCACGTCGGCCTGGTCGACTCGAATGGTGGTCGTAGTTCAATGGTAGAGCCCCAGATTGTGATTCTGGTTGTTGCGGGTTCGAGTCCCGTCGATCACCCCATTCTCCCGCTGCCCGTAGCGGGTGCTTGCCGGGCAGATGAGTAGATTTGCCGTCAGATCATGAGGGTTTCGAGTTCCTCGACGCGGTTGGCGAAGAGGGCGAGGGCGGCGTCGATGGGGGCGGGGGTGCGCATGTCGATGCCGGCGGCTTCCAAGGTGTCGATCGGGTAGCGGCTGCCGCCGCTTTTCAGGAACGTCAGGAAGCGGGTGGCGTCGCCGGTCTCGAGGACCTGCTGGCTCAGGGCGACGGCGGCGGAGATGCCGGTGGCGTATTTGTAGACGTAGAATGCGCTGTAGAAATGGGGGATGCGGAGGCATTCGAGCTGGAGTTGGTCGTCCAACGCGAAGTTTGGTCCGAAGTAGACGTCGAGGAGGCCTTGGTAGGTCCCCTGCATGGAATCGAGGGTGAGGGCGTCGCCGCGTTCTTCGATGGCGTGGATCTCGCGCTCGAATTCGGCGAACATCGTCTGGCGGAAGAGGGTGCCGCGGAGGTCATCGATCTGGCGACTGACGAGGTAGGCGCGCATGCGGGGGTCGTCGGTCTCGTCGAGGAGGTGCTTGGTGAGGAGCATCTCGTTGAAGGTCGATGCGACCTCGGCGAGGAAGATGGGGTAGTGGTAATTCTGGTAGCTCTGGGCGCCGGTGGAGAAGTGGGTGTGCATGGAGTGGCCGGCCTCGTGGGCGAGGGTGTAGACGTCAGAGAAGACGTCGGCCTTGTAGTTCATCATGATGTAGGGCGGGGATGAGAACGTGCCGTAGCTGAAGGCGCCGGAGCGTTTGCCTTTGTTTTCGTAGCGGTCGCACCAGCGCCCGTCGCGGAGGCCGTGGCCGAGGGTTTTTACGTAGTCGTCGCCGAGCGGGCGGACGGCGGACAGGACGCGGTCGACGGCTCCGTCCCAGGGGATGTCGGTTTGGATCTCGGAGACGAGTGGGACGTAGGTGTCGTAGTGGTGGATTTCGTCGAGGCCGAGGATCCGTTTGCGGAGGTCGTAGTAGCGGTGAAGCGCGGGGAGGTTTTTCCGGACGGAGGTGATGAGATTGTCGTAGACGGAGACGGGGACGTCGTCGCGGAAGAGGGCGGCTTCGCGGGCGGAGGGGTAGTGCCGGGCGCGGGCGTGGAAGACGTCGGTGCGGACGGAGCTGGCGAGGGAGGACGCGAGGGTGAATTTGTGGTCGGAGAATTCTTCGTAAAATTTGTGGAACGCGTCCCGGCGGATGGCGGGGTCCTTTTTGTTGAGGAGTGAGGAGAAGGACGATTGGGTCAGTTCGATCTCGCGACCGTCGGCGTCGGTGACGATGCCGAATTTCATGTCGACGTTAGTGAGTTGGGAGAAGGTCTCCTGGTGGCCGCCAAGGGCGGCGGAGCCGAGGGCGAGAAGGCGCTCTTCGGAGGGAGTGAGCGTGTGGGGCTTGAGGCGGCGGAGTTTTCTCAGGGGGATCTGCCAGTCGGCGAGAACGGGATCGGCGAGCCAGGTGTCGAAGGTGTCGTCGGGGATGGCTTGCAGCTCGGGGGCGAGGAAGGAGAAGGCTTCGGCAAGGTGGACGAGGGCGGACTGGAAGCGGGCCTCGCGGGCGAGGGAGTCGGAGTCGGCGCTGTCCTCGGTGGTGCGGAGGGCGACGTATTGGTTGAGGGTTTCGATGCGTTGATCGATGGATTTCTCGAACTCGAGGGCTTCGTGGAGGGTGGTGATGGAGGAGGCGAGGCGGTCGCGGTAGGTGGCGATTTCCGGGTAGTCGGCTTGGAGGGATTGGAATTCGGTCTCCCACGCGGCGTCGTCGGGGAAGAGGGGGGTGAGATCCCAGGTATCGGCGATGGCGACTTCGGCGCGGGAGGGAGTTTTCCTGGCGGGGGCGGCGGGCGTGGTGTCGGCGATGTGAGCTAGAGGACGATGCATGGGCGGGAGGTTAGCCGGGGAATGCGGAGAATTGAAATGGTGAATGGAGATTGATGAGAACAGTTTGCTCTAATCTGATCTGTGGGCGTAGATTTTCAACTGGATCGATTTGAGGAACTCGGGTAAATCAGGAGGCAACATTTGATCGGTGAGAGCAATTCCCGAGTAGCGAAATGAGTTGGGTGAGAGCCGTCGAAGGGCGGGCCCGGCGAACTTCGGATGGGAGGCGCTTAATCAGCGAGTGCGGCCCCCACGAATTTAGCGATGTTTCAATTGTTCGATACCACCGGATTTTCGCCGAGATGGCTCGGTGGTGAGTGGTCTGCGGTGCACGGGTGGACGCACGTCGCGGCGGACGTGGCGATCTTCGGGGCCTACCTGGCGATTCCGCTGAGTATAGCGTTTTTCCTGTCGAAGCGACGCGACATCCAGTTGTCGGCGTTGTGGTGGTTGTTTGGAGCGTTCGTCCTTTCGTGTGGAATGACCCATTTGATCGAGGCGACGCTTTTCTGGCACCCGTGGTATCGGCTCTCGGCGCTGATGAAGGTGATCACGGCGTTGGTCTCGTGGGCGACGGTCGTCGTGATCTACCGATCTTTGCCGACGCTCTCGCGGCTTCCCGGGATGGCTCAATTGAACCGAGAACTTCGACGGAGTGAGCGCAATCTGGAGATTACGCTGAACGCAATCGGAGACGCGGTGTTGGCCACGGATGATCAGGGGCGGGTGACGCGCGTCAATCCTGTGGCGGAGCGACTGACGGGCTGGGCGGAGTCCGAAGCGATCGGACGCCCGGTGGAAGAAGTGTTTCGAATTGTCAAAGCGGAGAGCGGAATGCCGCAGGCGATGCCGGTCGACGAAGTGTTGGAAACGGGTCAGCGGACGAAGCTGGCGTCCCACACGGTCTTGATCGCGAGAGACGGGACGGAGCGAATGGTCGCGGACAGCACGGCTCCGATCCTCGATGCGAGCGACGAACTGCAGGGAACGGTGCTGGTTTTTCGCGACGTCCTGGAAGAGGTGCAGGCGGCGGAGGAAGAGCGACGTCAAATTGAAAAGTCGATCAAACACAAGACGGCGTTGCTGGACCTCCGGGATCACGTTGGCGAGGAGCGGGATCAATTCTGCCGTTTACTGACCGAGCTGGTGGCCGAGGTAATGGACGTGGGGCGAGTCAGTGTGTGGTGCTGCGACGACGATTGGTCGACGATGACTCTCACCGACTCCTATGACCGGAAGTCGCGAAAGCACGAGTCCGGGCGGCGGCTCCAGCGGGAACAAGCGCCGACCTATTTTGATACTCTTCAAATGCCGAGCATTCTCGCGATTTCGGACATTCAGGCGGATACCGCGACGCGGGAGCTTGCGCGAGACTACTTCGAACCACTCGGCGTTGTTTCGACCCTCGACGCGCCGATCCGCCTGCGGAAAAAGTCGGTGGGCGTCGTGTGTTGCGAGCAGACGGATGGGGCGCGGGCGTGGACATCGGGGGAGGAGGAGTTTGTCAGCGGGGTGGCGGGAACGATTGAAGTCGCTCTCGAGGCGGAAAGGCGCCGGGTCGCCGAGGAGGAAATCCGGAGGCTCAATCGAGATCTGACCGGTTTGGTCGAAGAGCGGACGGAAGAATTGTCCGGGCACAGGCAGACGATGGCGTTGCTGCTGGATAATCTGACGGAAGGCGTGGTGGCCTGCGGTGAGTCGGGTCAACTCTCGTTCTTCAATCGGACGGCGCGGGAATGGCACGGAGGAGACGTCGTCCTGGCGCGACCGGATCAGTTTCCGACGTTGTTTGATTTATTCGAGCCGGACGGCATCACGCCGATGGCGCCGGAGCTGGTGCCGCTGACGAGAGCGTTGTCTGGAGAGCGGGTGCGGGGTCAGGAAATGGTCATCGCGCTGGCCGGGGAGTCACCGCGAACGGTGGTCTGCAATGGTGACCGTCTGGTGGGTGCGGACGGGGAGGAACTGGGTGCGGTGGTCGCGATGAGGGACGTGACGCTTCGCCGGAAAGCTGAGGCTGAGTTGCGCCGGGCAGCCGAGCGGACGGAGCTGGCGGTCGAGGCGGGCGGGGTCGGGATCTGGGAAATGCAGCTCGAGACGAATGACTTCATTTGGAACGATCAAATGTTCGAAATCTACGGGTTGGATCGTGATCGGGAGGCCGACCTGGATTACGCGCGTTGGAAGAAGTTTGTCCATCCCGAGGATCTGGAGCGGATCGACTGCGGCTTCCGGGAGGCCTGCGAAGGGTCGTCGACAGATTTCGGGAGCGAGTTTCGGATCATTCGTCAGTCCGACCGGGCGGTTCGTTTTCTCCGGACGTCGGCAATAATCTTCCGCGACGAGGACGGGCGGAGCCAGCGGATCCTCGGAACGAATCTGGACCTGACGGAGGAGCGCAGTCGAGAGCAGGCCTTGGCTGCCGCCTTGGACACGCAGCGCAAGCTGACGACGGCGGCTCGGGCGGGCGAGGAGGCCAAGGGCCACTTCCTGGCGGTGATGAGCCACGAGCTGCGAACACCAATGAATGCCGTGATCGGATTTTCGGAATTGTTGAAGGACTCGGAGATGTTGTCAGTGGAAGATCGGGAATCGGTGGAGACGATCATTCAGAGTGGCGAGGGATTGCTGAGAATTGTGAACGACGTGCTGGAGTTCAGCCGGATGGGATCGGGTCAGTTTGAGATTAGGAATGCGGCGTTCTCTCCGGTCGATCTCGCACGTGAGGTTGCGGGGATGATGCGGGGGTTGGCGGTTGAGAAAGGTTTGGACCTAAGGGTCAAAGTGGATGCCGGGATCCCGGCCGAGGTGATCGGGGATGGGGGGCGGACGAAGCAGATCCTGGTGAATCTAATCAACAACGGGCTCAAGTTCACGGATCGTGGCTTCGTGTCTCTGCAGGTCGGCTGTCGGCTGGACGACGCGAGGGGCGGGGATCTGGAATTCCTGGTCGAGGACAGCGGAAGGGGTCTGTCGCCGGAGGATTTGGAGGTCGTGTTCGAGCCTTTTCGGCAGAGGGAGTCGGGTTTGGATCGGACTCACGGAGGGACGGGGTTGGGACTGGCAATCTGCCGCCGGTTGTCGGAGGTGATGGACGGCGAGCTGACGGCCGAAAGCGATCTGGGGCGGGGGTCTCGATTTCGCGTGAGACTGCCATTTTCACTCGGGCAAACCGAGGTGGTCGAGGAAGGCGGGAACGCTGGGCGGGAACTTGAAGCGGCCTTTGCGGAGGAATATCCGCTGAACGTTTTGATCGCGGAGGACGACCGGATAAACCTGAAGTTGGTGACGCGTCGGCTGGGGAAGCTGGGGTATGCGGCCTCGAAAGCGGCGAATGGACTGGAGGCGGTGGCCTGTTTTGAGAGCAACGGAGTGGACCTGATTCTGATGGATCTTCAGATGCCGAGCATGGATGGCATCGAGGCGACGCGACGAATTCGCGAAATTGAGGCGACCCGCCCGATGTCGCGCTCGGTCTTCATCTCGGCGTTGACGGCAAATATCCTGCCGGAGGATCGTGAGCGGTGCCTGGACTCTGGGATGAACGCGTTTCTCCACAAACCGCTGCGGCGCGAGGCGCTGGAGGAGGTGTTGCGGGAAGCGTCGGCAGCGAAGAAGGGTGACTTGGTTCTCGGCGAAGCGGTGCGCGGGTAGACCGCTGGCTGTCGGTGGAGGTGGTGGTGGCGGATTTTCGTGGAGCGTGTCGGCTGCATGTGATCTCTAGCGGTGTGGTTGGAGGAATTGGGTTCCGGAATTTTTTGGTCGAGGCAGGGGGCGGTGGAGTCCGCTTGTTCGGGTGATGATGTGGCTGGTGTCCGGGGTGGCTTCGCTGGCGGGGGCGGGGGTGTGGTGGTGGTTGTTGCGGCGGCTTCCGGCGGAAGACGCGGGGATGGTGCGGTGCGAGGACTATCGGGTGAGCGATGCGGTGTTTGCGGCGACGCTGGGACTCGGTTTCGTGTTGATGATCTCGGCCTCGGGTGGGGCGGAGCGGAGCGAGGTGAACGGGGAGATGTTTCAGGCGGCGATGACGTTCTGGGTGATGCTTTTGTCGCTGACGGTGGGGTTCATGCTCTACCGGGGATTGAATCCGGTGCGAGTGTTTGGCCTTTGGCCGAAGGATTGGCGATGGTGCGCGGGAGTTGGGCTGGCGGGGATTGCGGCGGTGATTCCGATGGTTTTGCTGATCGAGAAGGTTTTGAGCGGGTGGTTTCCGGAGGCGGAGGGGGACCGAACCGTGGAGTTTTTGAGGGAGCGGGCGACGGCATCCGACTGGGCGATGGTGGTGATGATGGCGGTGGTGGTCGCGCCGCTGGTCGAAGAGGTCATTTTTCGCGGCTATTTATACGGGGTGGCGCGGCGTTTTGGTGGGCGCTGGGCGGCGTTGGGCGTCACGGCTCTGCTCTTCGCGGCCATTCACGTGAATGCGTTGGGGCTGGTGCCGCTGGCGCTGCTGGGTGTGGTGTTCGCGCTGGCTTATGAGCTGACCGGGAGTCTCTGGACGTGCGTGTTGATGCACGTTTTCTTCAATGGCTTGACGCTGGCGGTGCTGGCATTTTTCCCGGGGGTGAGTTCGTGACGGCGGCGGAGCTGGACGAAGACGATCTGGTGGCGCGGTTGGTGAGCGGGTTGCCGCAGGGGCCGGACGTGGTGGTCGGGCCTGGGGACGATTGCGCGGTGGTGCGGGCGGCGGGCGGACTTCAGCTTCTCAAAACGGATTGCGTGATCGAGGGAGTGCATTTTCGGCCCGAAGATGCGCCGGATCGCGTGGGGTGGAAGGCGCTGGCGCGGGCGATCAGCGACGTGGCGGCGTGCGGCGGTGAGCCGGATTCGGCGCTGGTGACGGTGGCGGTTCCGGGAGATCGGACGGTGGCCTGGCTGGGCGGACTTTATCGCGGGATCACGCGGGTCGCGGAGGAATTCGGGGTCTCGGTGGTCGGGGGGGAGACGGCGCGATCAATGAGCGGGGTGTTTGTCTCGGTCGCGCTCACGGGGAGGGTGGAGCGAGAACGGCTGGCGCTGCGGAGCGGCGGGCGCGCGGGGGATTTCCTCTACGTGACGGGACGACTGGGTGGGAGTTTTGACTCGGGGCGGCACCTGGATTTCCGACCGCGGGTGGGGGAAGCGAAGTGGCTAACGGAGCGCTTCGACGTGCGGGCGATGATGGATCTGAGCGACGGGATCGGAAGTGATCTGCCGCGGTTGGCGCGAGCAAGCGGAGTAGGGTTTCGCGTCAATCAGGAGAGCTTGCCGCTGCACGAAGAGTGTTCGGTGATGCAGGCGATGTCGGACGGCGAGGATTACGAACTGCTGTTCGCGGTGGGCGCGGATACCGGGGAGTCGCTGGAGCGCGACTGGGTTTCGGGATCAGGGATCGAGCCGGGCGTCGAATTGACGCGGATCGGCGAACTCGTCTCCAGCGACGAGGGTGAGGAGATCACCGGAGGTTGGCGGCACTTTAGAAAGTAAGCGAGCGTCGAGCGCTCCGCCCGGGAGGTCCGCAGAAGGCTAGTTCTGGGTGACGTCGTCGGCGGTGATGGTCGATTGGTCGATGATGCGACGGTGTTGGACGAACGTGTTGTTGTCGCCGTAGCGAGCCCACGGGCCGGGTGGGACTTCGTCGAAATCAACGAACTTCCAGTCGGTCACGTCCGAGCTTTGCATTCCGAGGTAATCACGGACGGCGGGAGAGACGTCGAGACCGGCACCTTTGTTGATGTTGGCCTTGGGACGCTCGTCGCCGAAGACGTATTCCCAGTGGTCGGTGCGGAAGGGGCCGACGTCTTCCCACTGGGCGTAGGCGACTCGATCTTCGAAGCGAATGGCGATCCAGCGACCCTTGCAGACCGACTGATGGGGGCTCTCGAACTCGTCGGTGAACCAAGGAATGACTTTAGCCGCTTCGGGTTTGTGTCCGTGGATGGTTTTGTCGTTGTAGGGAAGGGCGACGTAGAAGGGGTTTTGGCGGGGCTTGAACGACGCGGGAATGAATTCCGAAGTCCGTTTGGACTCGTCCGGCGTGTCGGTGCCCCCGTAGTTGTCGACCCAGTCCCGATCCCACGAACTTTGATGATTGGGGACGGGGTTGTTGACGGTCGGTTTCTCGCCGACCCAGAACGTCGTGGTCACGATGCCGAGTTTCCACGGGTAGCGCTCGGCTCCGCGGTCGGGTGGATTGAAATACTGACCCGGGGTGCGGCTGGTGCCTTCTCCGGTTCGCTCTTTCTCGGACTGGCTGGAGCGGCTATTTTTTTTCGATGCGTCCTTGAGCGTCCCGCCGGTGGCTTGGACGGAGTGGCCTCCGAAGATGGAGATGAACGAGGATAGGCAAATGCCGGCGGAGTGGAGGTAGGGACGGATTTTCATCGGCTGGAAAGCGGTTGTCGCGACCCTCGGGGGGAAGGTGGGGCGCGAAGCGGATGGATTGCGTTGTAAACAGATCGTAGCGTC
This sequence comes from uncultured Verrucomicrobiae bacterium, assembly GCA_963740185.1. Taxonomy (GTDB): domain Bacteria; phylum Verrucomicrobiota; class Verrucomicrobiia; order Chthoniobacterales; family JAATET01; genus CAVVKW01. The sequence goes on along the minus strand of CAVUDH010000016.1, from coordinate 138,985 downwards.
AATGGCACGCGCGTGCCAAGAATTGGTTCGAACCCCGATTCGGGACGCGTGCGATTGAAAGTGAGTCTCAAATTCGAAGGGGAGCTCATTTTGGAGTGCGATGGCTCGACATCGCTTTGGATTTGCGGGGGATTCGTCGAAAGCTCGGACGCTTTGATCCAAAGCTTCGTCGAGCCGAAGCGCTCCAAGCTGCGGCCCCGTCCTGGTCAGATATTTTCATTCCGTCGGGACTCACTTTCAATCACAGCCATTCGGGACGCGTGCGCCCGAGCTACGGCTGCTGTTGCTGCTGATCCTGGGGGGCTTGCTGGACCAGGACGCGTTTCTGGCGGGACGATTTGCGGCCCTGACGATCGATGGCGAAGAAGACGAGCCGGGTGCGGGCGTGGCGGAGTTTGATCCGAAGCCGCCAGTTTTTTTTCGACTTCAATCGGACTTCGGTTTGTTCCCCTTTGACTCGGTAGGCGAGCGTGACGCCCGGGGATTCGTCGGTGACGGTCCCGGAGACCAAATACGTTGTGGAGTCGCGGTAGCGCTCGCTGGTGATCGTGAGATTCGGGGGGTTGTTGGGCGCGGCGAGAGTCGCGCCGCTCCCGCTCAGAAGAATCGCGGCGGGGATGGAGATCAATGCTCTCATGAGGATCAGGTTATCGTTTGGCGGGCCGAAAGCAAGGTGCGGTAGGATTCCGCCCGAGCAGTTGACAGCAAAAAGCCGGAGTCGTCGGTGGACGACTCCGGCTGATTTGGAGCTGACGGGTTTTAGCCTTCGATGAAATTGACTTCGCCCGTGTCGAGGTCGTAGACGGCGCCGATGATCTTGAGTTTTCCGGATTCGACGGCCTCTTTCATGATCGGAGTGGACTCGGTGAGTTTCTTGACGGCGAGGGCGACGTTATCGCGGGTCGCGTTGACGAGGAGATCGCCGGATTCCTCTTGAGCCATGACCACCGCTGGGCGGATGTTTTCGACCAGGCCGGGGAGATGACCGGGGAGTTCGGCGTCTTCGGTGACAACGCCGATGGCGGCTTTGACCGCGCCGCAGCTCTCGTGGCCGAGGACGACGATGAGGGGAGTGCCGAGGACGGCGACGCCGAATTCCATGCTGGCGAGGCCGTCGGTGGTGACGAAGTTGCCGGCGAGGCGCACGACGAACAGATCACCGCGACCCTCGTCGAAGGCGAGCTCCGGGGCGACGCGGGAGTCGGCGCAGCCGAGAATGATGGCGTAGGGGTTCTGGCCGCCGGCGAGAGCGTCGCGGCTGGCGGCGAAGGGTTTGCGGGTGGATTCTCCCGCGACGTAGCGAGCGTTGCCGGCTTTGAGGCGTTCGAGAGCCGCTGCGGGATCGATGACGTTGGCTGGTTTCGGCGGGGTGCTTTCGTCGGCGGCGTGGAGCGCGGCGGTGGCCAGAAGGGCGATGGAGAGTGATAGGAGTTTCATAGAACGTCATTTTAGCGGAGCGAAAGCGTGGGGCAACGACGAAAGGTCGGGCAATTTCGTTTTGGAATATTCGGCGGAACGCGCGATAGTCGTTGGGATATGTCTTTAGCGAAAATCGACCCGTCGTTGCACCTGGCTCAGAAGCCTGACTGGATCAAGGTGCGGCTGCCGTCGAATCCGGTCTTCTTCTCCACCAAGGGACTCATTTCCGACCTGAAACTTCACACGGTGTGCGAGAGCGCGCAGTGTCCGAACCGGTGGGAATGCTGGAGCGCGGGGACGGCGACGTTCATGATTGCGGGCGAGCGCTGCACCCGGGCCTGCGGTTTCTGCGCGGTTTCGACCATGAAGCCGATGGACCTCGAGGAGGATGAGCCGACGCGGGTGGCGGAGGCGATTCGGCGATTAAAACTCAAGCACGTCGTGATCACGGCGGTGGCGCGGGACGATTTGCAGGACGGGGGCGCGGAGCACTTCGCGCGGACGATCGAGGCAATCCGGGCGGTTGATGAATCCATCGTGATCGAAGTGTTGACGCCGGATTTCAACGGGAAGGATCCCTCGTTGTTGAAGGTGATCGAGGCCCGGCCGCACGTGTTTAATCACAACCTGGAGACGGTGGAGCGGCTGACTCCGTTGGTGCGATCCCGGGCGAAATATTCGCTTTCGCTGGAGTTTTTGAAGCGGGCGAAGGAACTCGGGCCCGACATCGTGACGAAGAGCGGGCTGATGCTGGGCCTGGGCGAGACGGAGAACGAAATCTTCCAGGCGATGGACGATTTGCGCGACGCGAACGTGCAGGTGCTGACGATGGGTCAATACTTGCGCCCGACGCCGGAGCATCTGCCGGTGGTGGAATACGTGCGGCCGGAGACGTTCGATCTTTACCGCGAGATTGCGGAGCGGAAGGGGTTTGATTTTGTGGCGAGCGGTCCACTGGTGCGGAGTTCGTATCACGCGGCGGATTTCGATCCAACGGCGATTGGGAAGTCGGTGACGTGATTGGTGAGTGGTTACTGGTGATTGGTGGAATGCAATTCAGTTACTCTCAACTCATCCCGGTGGCCATTGGAGCGGGCGTCCCGCCAGAAGGTGGACGTGGAGGTGGGGGACGGTCTCGCCGCCGTCGGGGCCGTTGTTGATGACGACGCGATAGCCGGATTCGGAGACGCCTTCCGAGCGGGCAAGCTGAGCGACGGTCGTGAGGAGGTGGCCGAGGAGGGCGGAGTCGTTGGCGGCGGCGAGACGGGGAACGGGGTTTTTCGGGATGACGAGGATGTGAGTCGGGGCCTGCGGGGAAATGTCGCGGAAGGCGAGGCAGCGGTCGTCCTCGTGAACGATGTCGGCGGGGATCTCGCGGGCGATGATTTTCTCGAAGAGCGTCACGGAATTTTACCAATAACTAAGAACCAATAACCATCAACACTCTCACGAAAGCTGGAGCTGGAGTTCGTCGGCGCGGGCGCTTTCGTCGAGGGATTTGCGGACGAAGCGGACGATTTCGGAGCGGAGGCCGGTGCAGTCGCGGCGCCAGATTTTGGCGGAGCGGAGGAGTTTCACGCAGGGACGAAGGTCGCGGAGGTCGGCCTGGAGCGTGTTGGAATCCACGATTTCGCGAAGCCGGTCGCGGAGGAGGGTGAAGAAGCTGAGCTCGTAGCCGCTGCCGGCTTCGCGGGCGAGGGCGGCGAGGGAGAGGTGGACGGGGGGGGGCAGCGGTTCGAAACAATCCGCGATGTCGGAGTAGCCGATGACTTCGAGGACGGAGCAGACGGACGTGCGGAGGCGGGCGATGCCGATGGTCGGGTCGGTGAAATCTTTTTCGAGGTAATTGATCACGCTTTGGGTGACGTGCCCGGCGAGCCACCAGCGGTCGTAGCCAGCCTGCGCGGCGGCGCGGGCGAGACCGCGAGCGAGCCAGGCGCCTTCGAAGGCGATCACCTGGCCGTCGCCGAAGCGAACGAGGGGGAGGTTATCCTTGAAGCCAATCATGACGCGCTGAAGAGCTCGGCTTGGGCGGGGACATTGGTGCTGTGTTTTCCGAAGGACTGAATCTCGTCGATGAAGTCGCCGATTTCCTGAAATTCGCGGTAGACGCTCGCGTAGCGCACGTAGGCGACGGGATCGAGTTCGTGCAGCTTTTGCATGACGCGGAGGCCGACTTCCCGGGTATCGACTTCGCGTTCCTGCGCGGTCTCGAAGTCGTTCTGAATGGACTCGGCGGATCGCTCGATGACGTCGATACTGATGGGGCGCTTTTCGCAGGCCTTCAGGAAGCTATTGAGGAGCTTGTGGCGGTCGAATGGCTCGTGGCGCCCGTCGCGTTTGACGACGCGGAGTTCGACGCGTTCGATCTCCTCGTAGGTGGTGAAGCGGGTGTCGCAGTCGAGGCACTCGCGGCGGCGGCGGATGGAGGAGCCCTCTTTCGAGAGGCGGGAATCAATCACCTTATCTTCCAGAGAATCGCACTTGGGACAACGCATGGTGTGCCGGAGGAGGCTGGAGGGGACGTTGGCACAATATCTTGTGGAGGCAAGATATTTTGGATTTTGGATTTTGGATTTTGGATTGGGTGACTACGGTGAGGGTGGCAGTGGGCGGTCGCTCGCGGGGATTTCGGTCCTGGCGGGAGGAAAGTCCGGACACCAAATGGCAGCATGCCGCGTAGAATGCGCGGGAGGGGTTCCGCCCAAGCGGGCCTCGACGGAAAGTGTCACAGAGAACATACCGCCCTCTTTCGCTTCGGCGATGGGGGGTCAGGGTGAAAAGGCGGGGTAAGAGCCCACCGCCCGGTCAGTAATGAGCGGGGCACGATAAACCCCATGCGGTGCAAGACATAACAGAGGAACGGGCCGCCTGCCCGGCAGCCTCGGTCAGCGATGGCCGGGCGGGACCTCGGGTATTAGTCGCATTAGAGAAATGACCGTCGATCTCCGCGCAGGCGGGGGGGACAGAATCCGGCTTACAGCTGCCACATTTTTTTAATTAGTCGTTCGTTGTCGTCAGTCGGGAGGTGGCGTGAGGCGGGCGGTGATTTTGAGGTCGGTGCCGATTTGCTCGTAGGTGGGATGGAGCAGCTTGTGGGCGGATTTGGGATCGGGCGTTCCGAGACCGGCGACGGCGGGGACCGGGCCGCCGATGGCGATGGGGGCGACGTAGAATTGGATCTCGTTGACGAGATTGGCGTCGAAGAAGGCACCGAGCGCCTGGCCGCCGCCTTCGATCATGACACTGGTGATCTGCTGGGCGCTGAGATCGGCGAGGAGGGCGTGGGGGTCGCCGGATAGGATTTGCGTTAGGGCGCGGTGACGGTCGGTGAGAATTCTCGACTGCGGGGGGATTGCTCCGCTTTTGGACCAGACGATGCGGCGGGGTTGGCGGGCTCCGGGGATGTCGCGGACGGTGAGTCTGGGATCGTCTTCGCGAACGGTGCCAGCTCCGACGAGGATGGCGTCGACTTCGGCGCGGAGCTGCATGGCGTCGGCTCGGGAGGCGGCGCTGGTGATCCAGCGAGATTCGGGGTGGGAGGAGATGCGACCGTCGAGCGATTGGCCGCATTTCGCGATCACGTAGGGTCGAGAGGTTTTGATCCAGTGATTCCAAGCTCGGTTGAGGTCGGTGCAGTCCGCGCGGAGGACGCCGGTCGTGACCGGGATTCCGGCGTTGGTGAGGCGGGCTCGGGCGCGGCCGCGGTGGGCGGGATTCGGGTCGGTCGCCCCGTAAACGACGCGGGCGAAGCCTCGGGCGATGATGGCGTCGCAGCAGGGGGGGGTGCGTCCGCGGGTCGAGCAGGGCTCGAGGGTGACGTAGAGGGTGGCGTCGCTGGTGCGGGTGCGCGGGCCGAGCGCGGCGAGGGCCTCGATCTCGGCGTGGGGGCCACCGGCGGCGCGGTGATGACCCCGGGCGAGGATGCGGTCGCCGCGGACGATGACGGCACCGACGGCGGGATTCGGGCCGGTGTGGCCGAGGGCTTTGCGGGCTTCGGTGAGGGCCTCGCGCATGAAGTCGGCATCGGTCATCGTGAGCTGAGAAGTCTCCTGACGTCGACCGCTACGCTGGTCACAGGTTGTCGCGGATGACGCGGAAGACGTCGGTGTTTTCCTTGAAACCTTGCAGGGCCTCGGACCCGGGGCCGATGCTGGCGGCGAGGGTGTCCTCGGCGGTGCCGATGGCAGCGGCGGTGCTGGCGGCGACGGGTTCGGCTTCGGAACCGGGTCCGGTCGACCAGGTGATCAGAGGAACGCCGTCGGCGTTGTCGCCGAAGATCGAGACGCCGCGGTCGTTTTTGAACGGGTAGCCATTGAGGTGAAATCCACCGACGGATTGCTTGCCGGCGACGATGATCAGCGCGTGCTCACCGGCGTAGCGGAGGGCGGCGGCGACGGCGCGGTCGAGCTCGGCGATCTCGCGGAGGACGCGTTCGCCTTCGTTGTGTCCGGCTGCTTTCGCGATCAGTCCGGCGTCGACGACGAGGAGGTAGCCCTTGGGGTTGTATTGGAGGAGGCTGATGGCTCGGGTAACCATGGCGGCGAGGGTGGGTTGGCCGGGGCGGGGCGGGTCTTCGTCGGCGAATTCGAGATTGCCGAGGCCGAACATTCCGAAAACGCGCGGTGACCGCCAGGCCGGGGCGGCGTCGAGTTCGTTCTCGGAGCGAACGATTTCGTAGCCCTGTTTGCGCATCTCGAGGACGAGGTCGCGTCCGTCGGTGCGGGAACCTTCCTTGGCTTCGGGAAGGAAGCTGGCTTCGCCGCCGCCGAGGATCACGGAGAGATCGATGTCGTCAATGAGTTGGCGGGCGAGTTCGAGGTGATCGAGGGGGTTTTCGCTTTTGGCGTAGAAGGCGGCGGGGGATGGATCGGTGAGGGCGGCGTTGGTGACGAGGCCGGTGGCGCGACCGGAACGTTGGGCGAGTTCGAAGAGGGCGGGGAGGGGATTGGCGGCGGAGTCGACCGAGAGCGTGCGGTTGTTTACGCGCTGCCCGGTGGCGAAGGCGGAGGCGGCGGCGGCGGCGTCGGGGACGGCGAAGTCGTTGGCGTAGGTGGTGAGGAGGGCGAGGTGGGGGAGGGACTCGAGGTGGAGTCGGTGGTCGGCGCCGTCCTGAAAGAGACGGGCGGCGGGGAGTTGGCTGGCGGTGAGTCCGTCGCCGACGAAGAGGATGATCGCGAAGGGTCGCTGGACGACCCAATTGGTGTAGTAGAGTGCGCCGAGCCCGATGAACGCGAGGATGCAGGTGAGGGCGAGGAGGCGGTTGCGGGATCGTTTCGTCATGGAGCGCGCCCCATCTATGGCGTAGCGCGGGCGGGGATGGCAATCACGCTGCGCGTGATTGGTGATTGGTGAATGGTGGGGAGTGAGGTCGCGGTGAGTGGGACGCGTTATTGGCGAAAGACGGCGGCGGCCTGGCGGGCGGTGTTGACGTGGACTTCCACGACTTTGGAGACGTCGGGGGTGTAGCCGCCGGCGAGGACCCAGGCGACGGGGATGGCGTGGGCGCGGCAAAACTCGAAAACGCGCCGGTCGCGGGCGGCGAGGTCGTCGGGGCCGAGGTCGAGTGGCGAGTAGGGATCGTCGCGGAGGGGGTCGGCTCCGGCCTGGTAGAGCAGGAGGTCGGGGCGTCCGTGGGCGAGGAGCCGGGGGAGTTGGGCGTCGAGAATGGCGAGGAGTTCGGGCCCGCGACTGTCGGCGGGAATGGCGGCGGAGGCGTGGTGGGGACCTTCGGGGTGGCGGCGGGTGGTGACGTCGGCGTAGGGGACGTTGTCCCAGTAGTCGTTGCCGTAGATCGAGAGTGCGAAAATGTGAGGGCGGGTTTCGGCGAGTTGCGCGGTGCCATTGCCGTAGTGGAGGTCGAGGTCGAGAATGGCGGCGGTGCGGATGCGGTTCGCCGCGACGAGGGTGTCGATGGCGACGACGAGGGAATTGAAGGTGCAGAATCCTTCGCCGTGGTCGGAACTGGCGTGGTGAAATCCGCTGGCCAGGGCTCCGGCGATGCCGAAATCGAGGGCGTTCGATGCGGCGGCCAGGACACCGCCGCCGGTGAGGCGGACGGAGTCGAAGAGGGCGGGTGACCATGGAAATTTCTGGGACTCGGCCAGGTCCCGGGGTTCGCCGGTGCGGACGGCGTCGAGGTAGGTCGGAGTGTGGACCTGGCGGAGGTCGCTTTCGCGGAGGGGTGCGGGAGGGGTGATCTGGAAATGGGGATTGTCGGCGAGGGCGGCGGCGACGAGGCGGAACTTGCGGATTGGCATCGGGTGATTGCCGAGGGGGGCTTCGAAGCCGGGATCGTAGAAAAGCGCGATGGGTGGGTCGGCGACGGTGGGCGGAATGAGGGGGACTTCGCTGGAGCTGGGGAGGCGGGTTGCGGCCCGGGCGGCGGTCATTTCGGCGGGGCGGAAGTTCGTGGCGTAGAGGGCGTGGAGGGCCTCGACGAGGCGGCGGACTTCGGTGGCGGGGAGCGTGGTGGCGGGCGGCTGGTGGATGCGGCGGACGACGAGGGAGAGTGGGAGTGAGCGCGGGAGGCCGGTGCAGTCGATTTCGGTGGGGCGGCGGAAGTCGGGTTGGAAGTAGTCGACTCGGGCCGGGTCGATTTTTTGAAACCCGGCGCGCTCGTAGGCGGTGAGGCGGGTGGTGCGGGCGGCGTCGGAGGGATCGGCGGGTTCCATCTCGGCGACGAGGGTGATGGGTGAATCGGGTGGAAAATTTTGCGCGGAGAGGGCAGTGCGGGCGGTCTGGAGCGGGAGGGCGCGGAGCCAGCCGGCGAGACCGGTGCGCCGCCAGGTCGGGTGAACGAGACTGTGGGAGAGGTGGACGGTGGCCTGGCCGGTGGCGGGGTCGACGATGGCGGTGTGGTCGCGGACGGCGGCGAAGTTTCCCTGAGCGTCGGTGAGGTAGAGGAGTTCGTAGAGGAAGGCGTGGCGGCCGTGGAGATCGTGAGGATCGAGGGCGAGTCGGGCGGCGAGGACGGCGCGGGATTCCAGCTCGGCGGCGGCGTGGAATTCGGCGTGGAGGTGGGCGTAGGCGGCTTCGAAGTGGGGGTCGTGGTGAGAGGTGATCCGGTGGAGCTGGATTCCGGCGAGGTCGGCGGTGAGGCTGCGGGAATCGGTCGGCGCGAGGTCGGCGGGGATCATCCAGGGGGGAAGGATTTTCGATTTTCGATTTTCGATTTTCGATTGGGTTGGCATGCGTTGACCGGTGGTGGACTAGATCACGCAGCGGAAGCCGAGGTGGCCGGCGGAACTGTCGGGGGTGTTGGAGGTGCGGGCGGAGCAGCGGTAGCGGTTGCAGTAACTGACGTGGCAGAGATAGCTGCCGCCGCGCATCGCCCGGCGGTCTTCGTGAGGCGGGCTGTGGAAGTGGTCGGCGGTCCATTCCCACGTGTTGCCGACGCAATTGAAGAGGCCGTAGCCGTTGGGCTTGAAGGAACGGGCGGGCGCGGTGCCGCGGTAGCCGTCGTCGCCGGTGTCGGTTTTAGGGAATTCCCCCTGCCAGATATTGCAGCGGTGTTTGCCCCCGGGGTGGAGGTCGTTGCCCCAGGGGTAGGTGTTTTGCTTGAGCCCTCCGCGGGCGGCGAATTCCCACTCGGCTTCGGTCGGGAGGCGCTTGCCGGACCAGGCGGCGAAGGCCCTTGCATCGTTCCAGGTGACGTGGACGACGGGGTGGTCGAGGCGGTTGAGTTTCTCGACGTCGTCGTGGCCGCCGAGGGGAGTGCGCCAGTGGGCACCGGGGACGCCGTACCACCATTCGAGTCCGGCGACGCGGCGGTCGGTGAGTTTTTTCCGCTGCGACTTCGGGAGCTGGCTGTGGTGGACAAACGACCAGCCGAAGCGTTCGGTCTCGGTGACAAATCCGGTGGCGTCGACGAAGGCCGCGAAAGCGCGGTTGGTGACGGTGGTTTCGTCGATCCAGAAGGGCTCGACCGTCACCGAGCGGACGGGACCTTCGCGGTCGGCGGGCCAGGTCTCGGGACCTTCGGCTCCCATGAGGAAGGTGCTGCCGGGGAGGGGGCGCATGAGCGCGTGATTGGTGACTGGTGATTGGTGATTGGTGGGTGAGGCGGGCGGGGGTTGGTTGGTGGGTTCGGTGGCAGGTGGGCGGGTGGGGGTGCAGCAGGTGGATTTGGTCATTGCGCCGGGTGCACTTTTGCTGGCTTGGCGGGTCGATGCAAACCGAGGATTTTTTGACCGGCGGCTTATTTGGCGGTGAACATGAAGATGACGGCGCCGACGTAGACGACGAGGATGAGGAAACTCTCGAAGCCGATGTTGGCGATGCCGCGTTTCTCGCGTCGGATCAGGCCCATCAGCAGCACGCTGACCATGAAAATCGTGAGACCCATCAGGAAGGTCTGGTTATCTGATATGTGGTGATAGATGGAGCCGGGACGGTAGGCGATGTCGGCGACGGCGAGAAAGAGGGTGTCGAAGCAATTGCCACCAATGATGCCCGCTACCGCGAGCGTGAGCGCGCCCTGCCGGACTGCGGCGATGCTGGTCACCAGCTCGGGCAGAGACGTCGAGACGGCGGTCAGAATCCCGCCCACGGCCGTCTCGGAAAGCCCGGTTTGCTCGGCGACCGCCGTCCCCGTGCGGGCGACGACCCAGCCAGCGACTCCGACGATGGCGGTGTTGATGGCGAAAGATAACCAGAGTCGGGAGACGCTGCCGTCGAAGCATTCCTCCTCAGCCTCGTCCTCGACCGTGTCTGCGGTCTGCTGCGGCGTCCACGGGGCGATATTCTGTGCCTGCCTGACGAGGTGCATTCCGTAGACGTAGGCGCCGAAAAGAATGGGTGTCGCCGGGTGGATGCCCCACATCGTGACGTCGGGTCCGGTCGTGGCGATGAGGGGGAGGGACAGCAGGGCGACCAGGAGCGCCGCCTGCAGGATATTCGGTGCGGAAGCGGCGGCGTGTTCGAGGTTCGCTCGTTTGTAAGTGATGTCGGCGATGGCCAGGAACGCCGTCTGCGCGGCGATGCCGCCGATGGCGTTGCTCACGGAGAGCTGCGGAAAGCCGTCCCACGCCGTGACGGTCGACGTGATGATGCCCGGAAGCGAAGTGGCTGCTCCGAGCAGAATCGCGCCCGCGATCGCTTCGCCGAGGCCGGTCACGTCGGCGAGTTTGTCGGCGGTGGCCGCGAGCCGCCACCCGAAGATTCCGATGGTGATCGCCGCAGCGGCGAGGAGGGCGAGGTTCAGGCCGGGGGAGATTTGAGAAAAGTCAGGCATGTCAATTTTCCTTGTCGTCGAAATACAGCATGGCCTTGAATTTTCCCTCCGCTTCCAAGCTGCCGCCGAGAGCTCCGGCGAGGACGCCGAGGGTTGCGAGGAAGGCGGCGTAGCGAAAAATGTCGGCGGGTCGGAGCGCCGTGCCGAGCCAGTCAGCGGGAACTTCCGCCGGCAGGGCGATGACGATTCCGGCGGCACCGACGGCGAGCAGCAGCCACAGGGACACCATGCCGAAGAGCAGGGTGGCGAAAAGCACGATGCGCATTCGCAGGAATTGCTCGCGACGCGTGCGGGTGCCGCCGGCGGAGAGTCCGACCAGGTTCTGTCCGGCAAACAGAAAAATGGTGGCCACGAAGATCGCGATGGCGGTCGCGAGCCCGAGCGGCCACTCCTCGATGTTCACGCCGAGTTCCCAGGATTCCGCACCGAGGATGAACACGACAATCGACACGGTTGCTGCGGCCGTGAGTCTCCCCATTCGGAATGGCAGCCGCCAGGGAGAGTAGCCCAGGATGTCGGTGGCAATCCCGCGCGGGTCCGCCAGGAAAGCTCGAGCGTAGCCAAAACGGCGAACCGGTTTGCCGTCGCGTTCCTCCAGTCGTTCATCCGAGACCTCGATCAGCCGGCGGCGCGCGGTTTCGAGTTGCGTCCGGGAGAAAGTTCGCAATTCTCCGGCCCGGTTGTCCATCGGACCATCGTCACGGCTGGGCAGACCCCAGAGATGACCGAGCAACCGGAGAGCTCGCGCGGCGAGGGGGGCGGCCAGGTGGACGCGATCAACGCCCAAGGCTTCGGTGGAGGCGACCGCCACCTCCAACGCGGAGGATGGGACTTCGTCGGTGCCCGTGCGTTCCGAGGGATCGAGTCCATTTGGAACGACCACGAGTGCGTAGTCCCAGCCGTGGTCGATCTTGGCCTCGACCCCGACCTCCAACAGGGGCAGGGGGTTGAGGGCTCCGCGCGGAGGGAAGTGCCGCCGATCGACGAATGGCATCTCCCAGCGGAACTCGGGAAACATTTCTCCGAGATGCGCCATCAAGCCGTCGCGCGCTTCGGTGCAGGCCTCATCGAAAGCCGAATCGCGTTCATCGGCAGCGAGCAGCCAGCCGATTTGCACCAAGGGTAAGTTCCCGGGCTTGGGTGGAATCATTTTCCTGGAGGGTCGGTTACGGCAGCCGGCGAGACGGACGGGAGCTTTGGGGCCTTCATACGGGTGTTGCATCGATGCGAAAGTCCGGATCGCGGGTATGGGATGAATTTTGGCGGCGTGGGGATGGGGAATTCGCTAGGGTGGAGGGCTGATGCAAAGCGTGGATTTGGGTGACGAGGAGACGGTCGAATTGCCGGATGGGTGGGCGGTGGCGGAGGTGCCGTTGGAAATTGATCTGGGGTGTCATCGCGGAACGTTTCTGGCGGGAATGGCGGAGCGACATCCCGGGACGCGGTGGCTGGGTGTGGAGAAGTTGACGGGACGGGTCGAGCGGTGTCGGGCAAAATTTGAGCGGATGGGGCTCGAAAATGCCGGCGCGATCCGGGGCGAAGGTCTGGGAGGGGTCCGGAGCGTCCTGCCAGTGGGGAGCGTGGCGGCGATCCACGTGTCATTTCCCGATCCGTGGCCGAAGCGGCGGCACTGGCCGCGGAGAGTGGTGAATGCGGCGACGCTGGCGGACGCGTGGGAGCTGTTGGCGGTCGGGGGGACGTTGCGGTTGATGACGGATCACGGCGGGTATTTCGCGGCGATGCGGGAGGCGGTGGCGGCGGATGGCCGGTGGGCGGAGGTGGATTGGGACGACGGGCGGGAATTGGTGCCGACCGAATTCGAGCGGAAGTTTGCCGAGGTGGGGCAGCGGGTGAACCGAGTGGCGCTTGGGAAATTTTAGATTTTGGATTTTGGATTTTGGATTGCCTCTTTGAGTTAGAAGAAATTGTGAGAGGCTGTCTCGCGGTGCTCGGCTTTGGATTGGAGGGAAATGGCTTCGCGGTAGTGGGATTCGAGCGCGGTGATGGCGGCGGTGCTGGAGAATTTTTCGCGAACGGAGTCGGCGGCGCGACGGCTGGTTTGCTCGTAGGTGGTGGTCAGCTTTTCGAGGGAGGCGGCGAGGGCCGTCGCGTCGCGTTCGGGGGTGAGGTAGCCGTCCCGACCGTCGGTGACGGCTTCGGGAATGCCGCCGTGGTGGGTGGCGACGACGGGGAGACCGGTGGCCATGGCTTCGAGCATGGCGTTGGGGACGCCCTCCTGATCGAGGGTGTCGGTGGTCTGGCTGGGGTGGATGAAAATGTGGGACCGCTCGTAGAGGGCGCGGAGCTGGGGCTGGGTCTGGAAGCCGGCGAAGCGGACGGATTCTCCGAGATCGAGGTCGGTTGCGAGTTGCTCGAGAGCCGGTCGGAGCCGGCCGTCACCGGCGATGGTGAAGGTCGCGCCGGGGTGGGATTTTTTAAACGTGGCAAATGCCTGGAGCGCGTGGTCGATGCCCTTTTTCTCGATGAGGCGGGCGGCCTGAACGAGGTGCCAGGCTCCGTCGGTCGGAGCGGAGCGGGGAACAAACGGGAATTCGTCGAGTGGGATACCGGTCCGATTCAAGCGGATGCGGGAGGGATCGGCGCCGAGTTCCGTGAGGCGGCGGGCGAGGGATTCGCTGCGGGCGAGGACGAGCGGGACGGTCTGGACCAGCTCGCGGAGGCGGTCGTTGTAGCCGGGTTCGCGGTCGCGGAGCATGATGTCCATGCCGTGAAAGGAGACGACGGTCGGGCCGGGCCAGTGCCGGATGAAGGGGAGGAGGTGAACGCCGGTGTGGCCGAAGTAGACGTGGAGTAGATCGGCGTGGCGGCGGGCGAGAACGGATTGGAGCAGGTCGTATTCGCCTCGGTAGAAGACCGGCTCCAGCTGGCGGAGGTACTTTTTGTAAAAGCGTGAAACGAAGTTGATGCGGGGACGGGGAAGAACCTCGACCGCATCGAACGGGAAGGTGGCGGCGTTGTCCCGGGACTTGGTCATGACAAATGTCTCGAACTCACGCAGCCCGGTGACCTGCCGGTAGATGTGCAGCATCTCCGGCTTGAGAAAAGTGGTGCAGTAGGAGGCGACGGTCATGGGATTTTCGATTCTCGATTTTCGATTTTCGATTGGGAGCTTTTTCGGGCGTGGTCGTGGTAGGATGCCGGTCGATGACGGATCCGACCCCCGAGGATGAAGTTGATTTTGCGTTGATGCGGCTGGTGAAGGCGGGGGATGAGGTGGCGTTTCGGGAGTTGGTCGAGCGGCATCAACACCGGGTCGTTGGGACAGTGGCGAAGATGCTGGGAAACGATCGCGACTCGGAGGACGTGGCGCAGCAGGTGTTCGTGCGGGTTTGGAAATCGGCGTCGCGTTACGAGCCGCGGGCGAAATTTACGACCTGGTTGATGACCATCACGCGCAATCTGGTTTTTAACGAAGTTCGGCGTCGGGACCGGGTGCGCTCGGTCTCTCTGGACGAAGAGGCGGAAACGTCCGGGCGGGAAATGGCGGATTCCGCCATGCGGACGGCGTCGCAGGAGGCGCTGGACGATGAGCTGCGGCAGGCGGTCGATGCCGCGATCAAAGCGTTGCCGGAGGCTCAGCGGATGGCGTTGGTGTTGAGGCGCTACGAGGCGATGCCCTACGAGGAGATCGCGCGGGTGCTGGAGACGACGGTGCCGGCGGTGAAGAGTCTGCTGTTCCGAGCCCGGGGAGAGCTCAAGCGGTTGTTGGCGGATTTCCTTTAGTCGGTGAATTCGGCGAAGACGCGTTTCGCCACGCCCATCGCGTTGTAGGCGGCGGGATAGCCGATGTAGATGGTCATCTGAATGATGAGCTGCTCGATCTCGGACGGGGTGAGAAGTTTGCTGGAGAGGGCTCCGCGGGTGTGCCACTCGAATTGCGGGAGGCTGGCGGAGGTGACGAGTGAGGCGAGAGTAATGAGCTTGCGGGCTCGTTGATCGAGCGCGTCGTCGGTGTACATGTCGGCGAACCCGTGCTCGACGACGTGCTGGGTGAGCTGCGGGCTGGCGGCCATGGCCGCGTCGAGCCCGCCGGGACCGAGGTGAAGTTCCGCGAGGGGTTTGCCTTTTTCGAATTGTTCGCTCATGGCGACGTTCTACCGCAGGAATCGGGCAAAGGGGGGGCGAAAAATGCGAAGCATCCGCGTGGAGGGCGGGCCGCGTTTCGTGAGAGGACTATGAAAACTTTCTCTCTACGCGTCGGACTCGTCGCGGTCGCAGCACTCTTCCAAACCCAATTCGCCATGGCATTTTCCAACCAACCCATCGCTGACATCGACCTGAAGCGTTTCGACGGGAAGTGGTATTCGCTGACTTCCATTCCGACGATGCTGGATAAGGATTGGCTGGAAACGATCGAGTATTACACGCTGAAGGAGGACGGGACCTACGACGTGCGGACGACCTATCGGAAGGAAGGTAAGGAGAAACTGGAGGAGATCACGTCGCGGTTGTTTCCGGGCGATGAGGGTGAGGTCGGCGAGATGAAGGCTCAGTTTTTTTGGCCGTTGAAAGTCGGGTATCGCGTGATCGACCTCCCGGATGATTACTCCCACGTTGTGATCGGTCATCCCAAAGAAAAGTACCTGTTCATCATGAGTCGGAATCCAACGATGCCCGACGAGCAGATGGCTGCAATCATCGCCCGCTGCGAGGAACTGGGTTATCCGACCGATAAGCTGAAGAGTCAGGAGCACGGGCGATAAATTACGCGTCGATCCGGAGGCTCTCTCACGGTTCGACCGTTTTTCAGAAGGCCGGGATCGGTGCGGTTGTCGTCGAGTTGGTTGGGGGATTGTCAATCACGAGAGGCGGGGCACCGATGCCCGCGACGTAGGTCGGAACCATCCCGCGATCTTTCACGGAGCGTGATATGGCGGGTGTGGTTGAAAGTTTGTGAGGTCACCACGATCGCACGGTGACATGGCGTGGTTCGGCTCGAAGAAGATTTTGATGGGTTGGGAGCCATCGACGGAGGTCGCGCGCAGCTCGGAAAATCGTGGAGCCGACTTGATACGGGAATCCCGGGATGCGTTGTTGGCGGCAAGATGCCGCCACTCCGATGGTCGATTTGTGGGGTCGAGCCACCGCACTCCAGAAGAGGTAGCCTCATTCAGTTTTGATCACATGACATGGCGGGTGTGTCATTTCCCGATTTACGAATGAAATTCCGAGTTCAGAATAGCGGCATGTTCTCCCTTGGTGTTGATTTTGGAACGAATTCGGTGCGGGCGTTGCTCGTGAATTGTGCGGACGGTCGGGAATTGGCGGCGTGTGTTCGGGATTATCCCAGCGGCACGCAGGGTGTGCTGTTGGACCCACGGGATCCGCACCTCGCCCGGCAGCATCCGGGTGATTATTTGACTGAGATGGCAGCAGCGGTGCGCGGTGCGGTGGCGATGGCGGTCGAGGCTGATTCGGAGTTTTCGTCGGAGAAGGTGATTGGAATTGGGGTCGACACGACGGGTTCGAGTCCGATCCCGGTCGACGCGAAAAATCAGGCGATCGGGATGCGCGACGATTTGCGCGATAATCTGGCCGCGCAGTGCTGGCTCTGGAAGGACCACACGAGTCACGAGAAGGCGGCGCGGATCACGGAGTTGGCGAGCGAGCACCGTCCTCAATACGTCGCCAAGTGTGGCGGCACCTACTCGTCGGAATGGTGGTGGAGCAAAATCTGGCAATGCCTTGACGATGCGCCGGAGGTTTTTGAGGCGGCGGAATCGTGGGTGGAACTCGCCGACTGGGTGCCGTCGGTCCTGGCCGGCGTGGACAATCCACGGGCCGTGAAGCGCGGGATCTGTGCGGCGGGTCACAAGGCATTTTTCTCGGAGGATTGGGGCGGGCTGCCGGACCAGGAATTTCTTGCTTTGCTCGATCCGAAGCTTGCGGCGCTGCGGGACCGGCTCTACGACGAGGCGTTCGACGCGTCGACGTCGGCGGGTTCGCTCTGCGCCGATTGGGCCGGGAGGCTGGGGTTGCCGGAGGGCCTCCCGATTGCCATTGGTGAATTTGACGTCCACTACGGAGCCATCGGCAGCGGCGTGCGGGAAGGGGTGTTGGTCAAGGCGATCGGGACGTCGACGTGCGACTGCATGGTCGTTAGCGCGAGCAAGGAAGTGGCGGACATTCCGGGCATTTGCGGGATCGTGCCGGGAGCGATTTTGCCCGGTTTCTACGGGATCGAAGCCGGACAATCGGCGGTTGGGGATTTGTTCAAATGGTGGGTTGAGGGTGTGTGCGACGGAGACGGCGACCTGCACGTGATTCTCACGGAGGAAGCGGCTGCATTGCAGCCGGGCGGGAGCGGGCTGTTGGCGTTGGA
Organism: uncultured Verrucomicrobiae bacterium; assembly: GCA_963740185.1. GTDB lineage: Bacteria > Verrucomicrobiota > Verrucomicrobiia > Chthoniobacterales > JAATET01 > CAVVKW01. The sequence continues at coordinate 121,988 of CAVUDH010000016.1, read as the reverse complement.
TTGGAACAACGGAAACCGGACCGTCCTCGTCGATCCACGGCTGACCGGCTTGATCCTTGGTCAGACGCTTCACACGACCCGGGCGGAAATTTACCGCTCGCTCATCGAGGCAACGGCTTTCGGCGCGCGCATGATCATGGAGCGCGTCGAGGAATACGGGGTTCCCATTGAGCAGGTCGTCTGCTGCGGCGGGATCGCGGAGAAAAACGCACTCCTGATGCAAATTTACGCGGACGTGACGGGCCGGGAAATGCGGGTCGCCCGCTCCGCGCAGGCTTGCGCGCTCGGAGCGGCCATCGCGGCGTCGGTGATCGCCGGGCCGGAGCGGGGAGGTCATCCGGATTTCCCGACCGCGCAGGCCGCGATGGCGGGACTCAAGGACGTGATTTATCGACCGGATCCCGCGCGGCGAGCGATTTACGACGAACTGTTCGCTTTGTATCGCCGGGTCCACGACGCGTTCGGCGGCGTCGCGGTCTCCGATCTCGGTGACGTCATGAAAGAGCTTCTCCGCATCAAGTCCGCCGCTCATCCCGCCTGACCCCTCCCACCAATTATGCAATCCCCATCCCAACTCGAAATCTGGTTCGTCACTGGCAGCCAGCACCTCTACGGCAACGAGACTCTGCGGCAGGTCGACCGGCACTCCGAGCAGATCGCCAGGTCGCTCGACGGCGATCCGGCCATCCCGACGAAGATCGTTTTCAAGCCGGTCGTCACCACGCCGGATGAGATCCGGCAGATCTGCCAGGAAGCGAACAACGCGGAGGACTGCGCCGGGCTCATCTTCTGGATGCACACGTTTTCGCCGGCGAAAATGTGGATCAGCGGACTGCGGGCACTGCGCAAGCCATTCTGCCATTTTCACACGCAATTCAACCGCGACATCCCGTGGGCCGAGCTGGACATGGATTTCATGAACCTGAACCAGTCCGCGCACGGCGGGCGGGAGTTTGGGCACCTTTGCTCGCGACTGCGGCGGGAGCGAACCGTCATCGTCGGGCACTGGGAGGATCCGGTCGCGCGGGAGCGGCTGGGAGTGTGGTCGCGGGCGGCCGCGGGTTGGCACGCGCTGCAGAACCTGAAGGTCGTGCGGTTCGGCGATAACATGCGGCAGGTCGCCGTGACCGATGGTGACAAAGTCGAGGCCGAGGCAGTCTTCGGATTCTCAGTCAACACGCACGGGATCGGCGATCTTGCGGCGGTCATCGGTGAGATGTCCGACGCGGGCGTGAGCGAGCTTTGCGCGGAATACGCGGATCAATACGAAATGGCCGCCCCGCTTTGTCGCGGTGGCGACGCCCACGAGTCCCTTCGCACGACGGCGCGGATCGAGCTGGGGATGCGGGCCTTCCTCGAACGGGGAGGATTCCACGCGTTCACCGATACGTTCGAGGATTTGCATGGGCTCGAACAATTGCCCGGCCTCCCGGTGCAGCGTCTGATGTCGGATGGGTATGGGTTCGGTGCCGAGGGCGACTGGAAGCACGCCGCGCTCGTTCACGCGATGAAGGTGATGGCGCACGGCGCAGACGCCGGGACGTCGTTCATGGAGGATTACACCTACCATTTCCACCCCGATGGCAATCGCTGCCTCGGCGCGCACATGCTCGAAATCTGCCCTTCGATCGCGGCAGCGAAGCCTTCGTGTGAAATTCACCCGCTCGGTATCGGCGGCAAGGCGGATCCCGTCCGGCTCGTATTCGACGGTAAAGCTGGCCCGGCGATCAACGCTTCGCTGGTGGATCTCGGTAATCGTTTCCGGATGATTGTCAGTGAGATCGAAGCCGTGGCTCCTGAGCAACCTCTGCCCAAGCTGCCGGTCGCGCGAGTGCTTTGGGACGTGAAGCCGAGCCTGAAGGTCGGTGCTGCGGCCTGGATTCATGCTGGCGGAGCGCACCACACGGGGTTCAGCTACAGCGTGACGACCGAGCACTTCGAAGACCTGGCTGCCATGGCTGGGGTCGAACTCGTCGTGATCGACGACGCGACGAACCTTCGCTCGCTGCGCAACGAATTGCGCTGGAACGATGCCGCTTACGGTTTGAAGGGGTTCTGATCCGATGCAACTCGCCGAAGTCCGAGAAGAATGCTGTGCGGCCAACCGGCAGCTCCCGGCCTCGGGATTGGTCGACCTGACCTTTGGCAACGTGAGCGTGCTCGATGCGGATCGGGGCATCTTTGCGATCAAGCCAAGCGGGGTGGACTACGACGCGCTGACCCCCGCTGACATGGTGCTCGTTGATTTGAACGGGGTAATCGTCGAGGGGACGCTGCGGCCTTCGTCCGACACGCCGACTCACCGCCGGGTGTTCCAAGCGTTCGGAGGCGCGGGCATCCGGTCAATTGTCCACACGCATTCCCGGACGGCGGTCGCTTTTGCTCAAGCCGCCCGCGAGATCCCGTGCCTCGGCACGACGCACGCCGACTACTTCCACGGCGCGGTGCCGCTCACGCGGTCAATGACGTCCGAAGAAATCGAAGGCGATTATGAATGGGAGACTGGCAACGTGATCGTCGAATGCTTCGCGAAATTGGATCCCGCCGCGACGCCAGCCGTCCTCGTCCGCAACCACGGACCGTTTGCCTGGGGAGCATCCGGCACGAAGGCCGTCGAGAACGCCCGAGCGCTCGAGATTGTCGCCGAGATGGCGTGGAAGGCTCTGAGTCTCCGAGGGGATGCTCAGGAGATCCCGGCCAGCCTCCTCGACAAGCACTTCTTCCGGAAGCACGGGAGCGGTGCCTATTACGGGCAGGGGAGCGGTTAGGAAAGACCCTAGCGCGATGACGGGGGCTGGGCGCCGGTCGCATCGAGGACGTATTCGCCGGATTCGGTAAAGCTGTAGATGGCGGCGCCGCAGTCCTCGATCCGGTATCCGCGGATGCGCAAATATTCGGGCGTCTCGGTGCTCGTCATTTCCGAGTCGGTCAGGGGGACGATTTCAAATCCAGCGTTCTCGATCCGGAGATTCCGGACGACGACGCGCGCCCCTTGGCTGGCCCGGATCACCAGCGCCGCGCCGTCGGTGATCGTTACGTTTTCGAGACGGATGTCTTTCCCGTCGAGCACGAGGGTCGCTCCATCGGAGATGGAACCGCCGAAAATTTTCTCGCGGGCTTCCTGAAGCGTTAGCGCGAAGGCTGGTCGCAGCACGACCCGGGGGCCGGGAGTCACGGGAATGTCCTGGATCAGCGTCTCAGCGGCTTCCTCGACCACCATCCCGGCATTGGCCACCCGAGTGCGTCCCGCCCTGTAAAAGTCAGACTCCGCCGTCGCGCCGGATTCCGGCGGCCCGCCTGCGGCGTGTTTCGCCGCCGCGTCGGTGACGTTGTTTTTGATGGCGGAAAAGCACCAACGGCGGTCGAAGATCGAAACCCCGACCCGCTCGTTCGGACCAAAGAGTTTGGGCAGATCCTGCATCATCGTTTCGAGACGGGTGGGCTTTTTGAATCTCGTTCGTTCGGCGTCCGCGTATTTCGGATTCACGAACTCGGCGACGATTCCCTGGGTCCGTTCGAGGATTCGCGTGTAGGAGTCGAGTTTGATCACCAGGACGTTGATGTTGCCCGGAAACAGGGAGAAGCCCTGATCGTTCGGCACGTCGCCTTCCGGACTGACGGTCGCCCGCAGCAGGGGATCAAGCTGGTTGTATTCCACGTTGATGGTCAATTCCTCGTCCTTTCCGACCAGCCGGGTGAGTGCGCCAACGGCTTCGCCGGGAACGCGGTTGACGGCGAGCGAGTTGAAATCAAAGCCCGAGTCGACGGAGACACCCAGGGCCGCAGGCACGGCGTTGAAGACTTGCCCGTTGGTGTCCTGAATGAAGACGAGGTGCTCGATGCCCTGGGCTTGGAGGCGGGCGGCGATCCCGCTCGAATGGAGCAGCATGTGGATGTCGCCGTGGCCGTGCGGCTTCAGAACGATTTGATATTTTTGCTTCAGCGCGAGGTGCCCCTCGTTGTCGGTAATCGCCGGGACCAGCTCCTGCTTGAGAATGTGAACCTGCTCACGCTGAAGCCCGAACCAGTCGTGGGTTTCCAACGATGCGAGCGTCTTCGAGTTGGTATCCTCGGAGGTCATGATGATCAACGGCACCGGACGGGGGGCATCCATCCGCGACTCCATCGCCAGCAGGCAGGCGGCGTAGTGGGCGAGGTAAGGCGTCGTCTCCGTCACCTCGATCGGAATGTCGAGCTTGATGCCCGAATAACCCAGTCGCTCACCAAGCCCCCCCGCAACCAACACGAATCCGACCCTTTCAAACTGAGCTTTTCCGAGAGCCTCGTAGCGATCGTAGGCGTCGTCGAGGTGAGTGAGGTCGACGGTCACAGGCTGGTGGGGGACGAAGCCCTCGAAGGGATTGTCGCCCGCTCGGGCCTGGCCGAGGAGCGTGCGAGCATTCGCGATGTACCCGGTGAGCCCGCCGGGGTAGGAACCGTCGATGCGGCGCAGGATTGCGAGGAAGTCCGCCTTCGCCTCGTCGTTGGTGCCCGGCTCGTCCCAATCGTCGAAGAGATGCCCTTGATCCGCTGCCAGCAGCTGTTCGATCAACTTTTGTTCGGTCGGAGCCGGGAATGGAGCGGTCATGCTCGGTTCATAGCAGCCTCCGTAAATTCAGTCCAAACGATCCGCGAAGCGGTTTCGCGACCGGTTGTTTGCAGGAGATAAATGTCGCGCGCGCACGCTGGACAAATGCTCGAAAATTGTGGTGGATTGCTGGCGTTGCATAGCTCCCGAAGCACTCGAATCCCCCCATTTTCAATCGCGTCGATCACCGACCAACCTCGAACGTTTTCGGTGAGCTGCTGCCTAAACCCTCAACGATTCAAACCATGAAAAATCTCCCAAAAATCGGAATCCGTCCCACCATTGATGGCCGCCTCGGCGGCGTCCGTGAGTCCCTCGAAGACAGCACGATGGCGCTGGCCCAATCCGTCGCCGATCTGATCAGCCAGACTCTGCGCTACCCGACTGGTGATGCGGTCGAGTGCGTGATCGCGGATACCTGCATCGGCGGGGTGGCCGAAGCCAGTGCGTGCGCGGCGAAGTTTGCCCGGGAAGGGGTGGGCGTGTCGCTCACCGTCACATCGTGCTGGTGCTACGGATCGGAGACGATGGACATGGACCCGACCATCCCGAAGGCGGTCTGGGGTTTCAACGGAACGGAACGGCCCGGAGCGGTTTATCTGGCGGCGGTGCTCGCGGGTCACGCGCAGAAGGGATTGCCGGCTTTTGGTATCTACGGACGCGACGTGCAGGACGGCGGGACGGCGGAAATTCCAGCCGACGTGCGCGGGAAGCTGGTCACCTTTTGCCGGGCTGGTCTGGCGGTTGCGATCATGCGGGGCCGCGCCTATCTGGCAATGGGCGGGACTTCAATGGGAATCGCCGGTTCGGTCGTTGACCCCTCGTTTTTCGAATCGTTCCTCGGAATGCGGGTTGAGTCCGTCGACATGAGCGAGTTCGTCCGGCGGATGGATCGCGGCATTTTCGACGAGGTCGAATACGAGAAGGCGATGGCCTGGGTTCGAGCGAATTGTCCGGAAGGAAAGGACTACAATGCCGAATCGACGAAGCGGGATCGTGGCCGCCTGGACGAAGAGTGGGAGATCAGCGTGAAGATGGCTTTGATCGCCCGTGATTTGCTGGTCGGCAATCCGAAGCTGGCGGAGCGGGGATTCGGCGAAGAAGCGCAGGGGCACTTCGCGATCGCGGGCGGTTTTCAGGGTCAGCGCCAGTGGACTGATCATTTCCCGAACGGAGATTTTCTCGAAGCGATATTAACGACGTCGTTCGACTGGAACGGGAAGCGCGCTCCCTACATGGTCGCCACCGAGAATGATGCGCTGAACGGTGCGTCCATGCTGTTTGGGCATTTGTTGACGAATACAGCGCAAATTTTTGCGGATGTCCGCACGTTTTGGAGTGCCGACGCGGTCAAGCGAGTGACCGGGCATCAGCTTGACGGCTCTGCCGCCGGAGGTTTTCTGCATCTGATCAACTCCGGGCCTGCGGCGCTCGACGGAACGGGTCAGCAGGAGATCGATGGCCAGCCGGCAATGAAACCCTTCTGGGAAATCACGGACGGTGAGGTTGACGCGTGTCTCAAGGCGACGACGTGGCACCCTTCCATTACGGAGTACTTCCCGGGCGGCGGCTGGTCCACTCGCTACCGGACTCGCGGTGGGATGCCCGCGACGATCTTCCGGATCAATCTCATCAAGGGACTTGGCCCCGCGCTGCAAATTGCCGAGGGCCAGACCATTGCGCTGCCGGACGACGTTCACGACGTTCTGGACGAGCGAACGAACCCGACCTGGCCCACGACTTGGTTCGTGCCGATCACGGCGGGCGAGGGCGTCTTCCGTGACGTGTATTCCGTGATGAACGCCTGGGGCGCGAACCACTGTGCGCTGAGCTACGGGCACATCGGGGCGGACCTCATCGCGTTGGCGTCGATGCTCCGGATCCCGGTCTACATGCACAACGTCCCCGCCGGGCGCGTCTTTCGACCTTCGGCTTGGAACGCGTTCGGCACCGCCGATCCAGAAGGAGCCGATTTCCGAGCCTGCGAGAACTTCGGGCCGCTCTACGGAAAAAAGTAGCCTGACGCTCGGAGCGCCTTTGTCGCGACCAGTCGTTCCGGACCCCGTGGGTTGGCTGGTTCGTTGTTCTGCGGCGAACATTTCCGCCGAGAAAAGGATTGCGTCTCTGCAACCGACCAACGATATTCGCCGACTCCTTTCGAGGCAAAGGAGCCGTAGCTCAACGGTTAGAGCGCTGCCCTGTCACGGCAGAGGTTGCGGGTTCGAATCCCGTCGGCTCCGTTTTCCCGCCCGGTTTGAAACGGTTTTTGAACGGGATGGGGATGCGGGCGAAGAAAGTGACCGGGGGTCCCGGCACGTCCGATGGGCCGTTGAATGGGGACGGGCTTGCCATTGGAAGTTGGCGGGATGATGGTCGCGCTTTTTGGTGACGAATTCGACATCCAGAGCAACCGGATCCCCGGGGCGGAGTGCGGTGCGGCGGAATCTGCGGATCAGCTCGATCGAGGGCGTGCTGGCGACGCCGTGGGTTTTCGTCGGCGTGCCGGGGAACCTGATCGTGGCCGCGCTGCTGACGCAGTATTTTGCTCTGGGCACGTCGGCTTACGGAGTGATCGCTTCGCTTCCAGCGTGGAGCAACGCGGCGCAGATCCTGGTGATCGTCTGGCTGTCGCGCTACCTCACGCCGCGGGACCTGGCGCTCGGGGTGGGTTGGTTCAACGTGGGGTTGTGGAGCGTGTTTGCACTGTTGATCGGCTATCTCCCGCGGAACGGAGGGCAGGAGTTGGTGGGGCTGTTCGTGGGCTTTTTCGCAATGACGAGTTTGAGTCACGCTTTCATCGGGGTGGGGTGGACGTCCTGGGTGCATGAGTTCGTGCCGTCGGCGGTGAGCGGTTCGTTTTTTGGCCGTCGCAACCGCTGGATCAGCCTGGTGACGGTCGGATTCCTGCTGCTGACGATTGGTTTGTTCCACGTGGCTGAGCGGGCTTTGTGGCCCTACCAGGTTTTGATCGGCGTGGCGGTCGTGGCGAGATTCGCGAGTCTGGTCTGGCAATATGGAATTCAGTCGGGAGGGGAGGACGTCGGAACGCGGCACGATCATTGGTTGAACCACGTCCGGGCGTGTCTGCAGGCGCCGGGGCTGCTCGTGTTTATCGTGTTCGCGGCGTGGTCGAATTTCTGGCTGGCTTTCGTCGGTCCCTTCGTGCCGGTCTTTTGTTTCGAGGAACTGGGAATGACCGCCGGTGCCTTCACGAGCCTGGTTATCACGGCAAGTCTTTTCGGCATGCTTGGTTACTCGGTGTTTGGCCGTTTGATGGATCAAGTTGGTTCGCTGCCGGTGCTGGTTGTCGGTCTGATTGGTTGGGAGGTGCAAAACTACCTGTGGCTGGTGATCGAGCCTGGGAATGTCTGGCTGCTGTATCCGATGTGGGCGTGGGGCGGCTTCTTCAGCGTGGGATATCTACTGGGAACCTTCAATTTGCTGCTGAAGTTGCTCCCGACGCGGTCACGGGTGACGGGAACCAGCTTATACATGGCGGTGACGTCGGTGACGGCTGGGATTGCTCCCGTCATCGCGGGCGCAGTTCTGGCGCGGTTTGCGGCTGAGGAGAGACTGGCAGTGTATCACTGGGGATTCGCGATCAAGCCGACGGCGTTGCTGCTGGGTTTGCTGGCGCTCCGGGGCTTCAAGGAGCCGAAACGTCGAGCTCAGGGTGGCGTGCCGGGGTCTTTCCGGACGCTGCGTTATCTGATCGGGGTCACTGGCCCGGGGTTTCTGGCGAATTTTTCGCCGCTCGGGCGCCGCCGGAAGTAGAGTTGCTGCCCGCCGGTTCCGGCGTCGGCCGCAGTTTGCGGAGAGGCTTGATTACTGGGAGCTGGCGGTGCCGGGATTCCGGAGGCTGGGCAGGCCGTAGGCTTCCTTGAGTGAGTCGGTCTGATTCTCGACTTGGGCCGCGTCGAGATAGATGACGCCGGGGTCGGAGTCGAACTCGATCTTGTGGAAGCCGTCGGTCGGATTTTCAACTGCTGTCGCCACGTCATCGAGGGAGTGGATGGGCTGGCCATTCACCGTTTCGACGACGATGGATGAGAGATCCTGGTAGCCGATGGTGGCGTCGGTCGGGAGGACTTGGCTGACGAAAACGATCTTTCCCTGATCGGGGGGAAGTTCCTCTTGGAACGCGTCGAGGTAAACGAGCCGACTGGGAGCATTGGTGCGCCAATCGGATCCCCATTCTTCCAGAAACGGACGGGAGAGCTCCTGAAACACGACGCCGCCGAGGACGAGGTAGGGGGGCTGTTGGTCGGCGGAGAACGGAGCGCTGACGACGGTCGAGGAGTCGACTGCCTCCAAGGGCAAATCGATGTCCCGTTGCTCCCCATCGCGGAGGATGGTGACTGCGAGGTTGGCCCGCGCCGGGTCGGCGTTGGAGACGAGGTAGCCGAACGAGATGAGGCCGAAGTCGGGGTCGTCGTAGTTCCCGTCGTTATCGACGCTCTGACCGTCGACAGCGAGGAGAACGTCGCCCTCGATCAGACCGCTCTTCTCGGCGGCGCTCCCCCGGAGGATTTTTGACAGGTAGACGCCGGTCTGGTCATCGCTCATTTTCAGGTGGCGTCGAAATTGCGGATCGCGGGTTGGGGAGAAGGCAATCCCGAGGCGCGGGAAGGATCGGTAGGGGGACTCGGCGGCACGAGTCAGGAACGTCGAGATGACGGGCTGCGGCAGAATTGTCGCGGTCTGCGATCGTCGGTCGTAGCGCATCAGGAGGCCGGCCAATTTGTCGTCGTGGAAGACGGGGATGGTGAAGCTGTTATCCCGGTATTGCAGCGGGGCGCTGGCCGAATAGGACAGCATGCCGATGCCATCGACCGGGTAGGACGACAGGGCAATCGTGGTGATGGTCGCGTCGGTGACCGCCACGGTCCCGTTGGGTTCGATCTGGGCAATCTGAACCTCGTCTCCGACGCGGAGGGGGCTGGCGAATTCGACGGGTTGAGCATCCTGAAGGAAATCGGCGTCCTGCGGGCGGAGGAGGGCGAGATTGGCGTCGTAGTCAACCAGCTCGACTTCGGCGACGGATCGGATCGAGTCGGTGGGGCGCTCGAGTTCGATGGAGTTGTGATCGGCGATGAGCTCGGCGCTGACGAGAATTCGATTGCCGGAGAGGACGACCCCGATCCCTCGGCGGGGGAAGGGTGAGCGTTTCGTCCAGGGTCGGGTGAAATTGTAACGCTGGTTCGTGGAGTTGACGCGGACGAACGACGCGGCTTCGAGATCGGTCGCCGTGGTGGCGGCTGGAGCGGGCGGGAGCGGGACGTCGCCCGTCGGTTCGACGTCGGGCGATGGTGTGGGCGGCTGCGCGAGCGCCGGCGTGCAAGTGAGGAAGAGTGCGAGGGCGAAGGGTCGATGGATCACGGCTGGAGATTGGATTCGTTCTGCTCGCTGACGCCGTAGCGACTCAGGATGCGAGAGCGGGCTTGAGCGACGGCGGTGGCTTCCAGAACGAGGGGGCGGCTGGCGGCGGCGAATTCGATCACGTAATCGTCGGCTTCTTCTCCGAACGCGTTGGCGAGGTCGTCGAGCGTGCGGATTTTCGTTCCGTTGACGGTCTTGACCATGGCCCCTTCGAATTCCTCGGCGTAGGCGTTGATCGGGTCGGAGAGGATTCCGCTGAGGACCACGATCTCGGGGTGTTCTTCGTAAAGACTGTCCGCGAGGAAGAAGTCGAACGAGTAGCGCGTGAATTGGTCGTTGATACGATTGGCGGCGAGAAAGTTCTGGTCGACCGGTTGGAAGAGGAGTCCGCCAAAGAGGACGTAGCGGGGTCGGACGTCGTATTTGTTGGCGTAAAGGTTGAAGGGGAATGGCTCGTCGAGTTTGACCTCGAGTTTGAGGGGTTCGCCGTCGCGGAGGACGTCGAGGTGAACGGTGTCACCGCGCAGGCTGCGCTCGACGATCTCGGCCATTTCCATGTAGTTGCCGTCGATTTCGGCCGAGCCGTCGCTGTAAACGGGGTGGCCCTCGATGGCGGTGATCACGTCCCCGGGTTCGACGATGCCCTTGGACGAACCTCCGCCGAAGACGCTGCCGACCAGCACGCCGACGTTATCGTTTTTCAGACCCAGGGCGCGGCGGGCGGCGGGATTGAAGAGCGGGGAGTAGGTGAGCGCGAGATCGACGTAGTGATCGTAGGTGCCGTCCTCGATGTCGGTGAGAAAGCGTTTCGCGACGGGGGTCGGGATCATGTATCCGGTATTCTGCGCGACGTCGCCGCTGTAGCCCTGAAACGCAACGCCGACGACCTTGCCGTCCTGCATCACGGGACCGCCGCTGTTACCCGGGTTGATGGCGGCATCGATCTGAATGACCAGGTGGGAGTCGGCTCCGGAGTGGCTGTAGGATTGAAAATCGACGCGGGAGACAATGCCGCGGGTGACGGACGGGCGGTCGCCGCCGATGGGGAAGCCGTAGACACTGACGGAGGACTCGATCTCGGGAATGCCCCCGAATTCGAGTGCCGAGGTGTTGTCAAAAAAGCCGGCATCCCGGGTTTGCAGGATGGCAAGGTCGCAATCGTGAGCGATGTGGAGCACTTGGGCGGGATAGGGTTTGGAATCCCCCTCCTTGGTGATGGTGATAAAGCGGGCGTCGCTCACGACGTGGGCATTGGTCATGATGCGATTGTCGCTGATGATGAACCCGGAGCCGACTCCCTGAGAGACTCGCCCGGCATTCCACGGGACCGTGTAATCGGGGGATTGGGAGACGGCCTGAATTCGGACGAGGCTGCGGCGAATGAGTTCGGGGGGCGCGGCGGAGGCGGGTCGGATGATGGCCGTCGCGAGAAGGATGACGGCGAGAGTAAGAAAAAGTCGGCGCATGAAAAACGGGTTCGGTGCGGGCGCTGGGTGGGTCAAGGGTCCCCGCGCGGCGCAAGTGAAGGAAATCAATAGCCCGCCCGAGCCGAGATTCAAGTGGTGGTTGTGATTTGTCTCCGGGGTGGGTGGCTGAGAAGGTGATCGCAAGTTGCCGTTATCCGCCTTCGGGAGAGGGTCGCGATGTGGCTAGAGCGAGTCGATGCTGTCGAAGCGATCGACGCGGAAAGTGGACTTGCGTTTGCCGCTGGGGCGCACGGAGGTCGAGGGCGTCGGAGTGGTATCGTTGCGGGCCGTGCTGACCTCGGTCGTCTTGTCGGATGCGGAGTCCGATCCGTAGTCGACCGCACTCTTGCCGTCGTAGGTATTGATGACGATCTGCGCGCTCCGCTCGCCGCCGGGGGTCTGGCGGCGGGAGGCGATGAAACTGGTGGGGTCGTAATAATTTTCGAGCCCGCGGCTGAAGGCAAAGCGATTCATGCCGATGTTGAGATTCTTGCGAAGCTCGAAGTGGAGGTGGGCGGGATACATGCCGCGGTTCGAACCGATGGTGCCGATCAATTCTCCGCGAGCGACCTGCTGCCCCGTCTTGACCTGAATGGCATCGAGGTGGGTGTACATCGAGTCGACCGTCTTGAGCTCCTTGCCGTCGAGGTAGACGTGCCGGATGATGACGGATTTGCCCCAACTTGAGCGCATGTCCCGGGCGAGGGTCACCATGCCGTGGGCGATGGAGTAGACCGGATCGCCGAGGTCGGTGTTGCCTCCGCCGATGCCATTCCAGTCCTCACCAAGATGGCCGTTGGGCCGGAAGCCGCGGGCTTTGTAGTAATCCTTGGCGTCGGGCTTGCCGACCGGGAAATCAAATCCATCGGCGAGGCGGGTTCGGGCAGTTTCCGGCCCCGGCGCGGCAATTAGAACCGCGACGAAGGCGGCAAGGGCGAGCCAGAACCACGACTTTTGCATACGTGTCGAGCCTAGGACAGGGAGCGGATGTCTGCAAGTCCTGGGAGTCTCGCCAACGCCGGGCCGATTCTGGAAGCGGAGCCGGGGTGGGGGCGGTCTTCCCGAGTCCTGCGCGTGCTCATTGAGGTTGGCTACCGCTGGCGCTTCTGCTGCTGTCGAAGAAAGTCCTGCTGCTGTTGATTTTGCCGCTGCCGGCTCTGTTGGGGTTGCGACTGGCGGCTCGGCTGCTGCCTCTGCTGACGGGCCTGCTGTTCGGCCTGGCGTTTTTTTTGGGCGCGCTCGTCGGACTGTTGGGCTTCGGCCCGACGCTGCTGCTGGGCGCGGTCGGGCTGCTGGCGCTGGGCCGCTTCGCGGCGGGCCCGTTGCTGCCGATCGGCTTGTTGACGCAGCGCGTTCTCGCGCTGGCGGGCAGCCTGTTCTCCGGTAGCTCGTTGGGAGCGTTCCTGGTCGGGCTGGCGCTGTTGGCGGGCCTGCTGCTCGCGGTCGGCTTGACGCTGCCGCTGGGCGCGGGCGTCGGATTTCTGACGTTCCGCCCGTTGCTCAGCCTGCTGCCGATCGGCTTGAACTTGGGAGCGTTCGCGGCTGAATTTCCCGCTGCTTTGGGCGGATTGGCGTTGGCGTTGTTGCTCGCGCGCCGCAGCTTGCTGGCGAGCAGCCCGCTCACGATTCTGTTGGGTGGAGAATTTGTTTTCGCTGTTTTCGCGTTGGCCCGATCCAAGGAACGGCTTGAGTCCACCTTTGCTCTGTTGGCGATTCCGGTTCTCGGCATTGCCGTTTCCCTGATTCGGGTTGCTTCGATTGTCCGCCGTGCGGCTGGAACGATTGGCATTCTGGTTTGGTTTGCGCTGCGACGCGGCCCGATCCTGGTCGCGCACTTGCTCGCGGATGCGGGCGGCCTTCTTCTTATCGGTGATCCCAGACCAGCCGTCGTCGATGTCTTTTTTGGACACGCGTCCGGTGACCTTCCGGGGTTTGACGCCATCCGTGCGTCTGACGTTTGGGGCGACGACTCGGAGGCTATCGCCTTGGAGGGAATTGTTCAACTTGGCCCGACCGCGACCGGGCTTGGCCGCGACGTTGACGCGCTCCAGCTTGGCGCGTCGAATGGGATTACGGCTGACTCGCTGGAGCTGGTTGTAGTCGGGGCCGCCGTTGTAGATGGTGGTGCGGTTGTCGATGTTGGTGACATTCGTGATGTTGGTCACGTTGGTCGTCTGGTTGATGATGTTGACGTTGTCGCGGTAGGGGACGACGTAGCGACCGAGGTTCGAGTAGCCGAAGTCGCGGGAGCGGCAAAAGTTGTAATTGCCGGGCCCGATCCCGAAGCTGAAACCAATGCTGATGCCGACGTTTGGGCGGTAAACAGCCTCGGGCGGGAGCGGTGCCCAACCGACGTAGTCGCCGCCGGACCGCCAGGAGACCCAGGCCGGTGCCCACTCGTAGCCGGGAACCCACGCCCACCCGCGCCCGCGGAGGTTGGTCCAGCGCCCGTAGTGATACGTCGCCCAGCCCCAGTCTTCGTTGGAGTTCCACGCCCAGCCGGCATCGGTGTAGATCCACGATCCGTCGTTGTAGGGACGCCAGGCGTAATCGTTGACGTTGGGCTGCCAGCAATAGCCGTAGTCTTCGACGTAGAACCACTCGCCGTAGGGATCGAGTTCGTCGTAGAAGAAATCCAGCGAGACGTCGACGTCAGCCCGGGCGGTGTGGAAGGGCGTCGCGACGAGCACGGCACTCAGCGCCGCGAGAAGGATTGTTTTCAGAATTTTCATGTGAATTGAACGTGCTTCACATGACGACGGGTCCCGCCGTTTATTCAACCCAGGCCGGGAATCTGAGCGTTCAAGCCGCCGCTGGCGTCGATCCGGGGCGGAGGGCGCTTGATTTCGTGATCGCACGACTCTGCGGGTCGCAGCGTGGGACTGCCGCTCAGCGACCTGGGAGAAGCAGTTAAGCCCGAAAGTGGTCCGTGCCGCGCCGGGCTGCCACCTTGACAACGCCGGCTAGTGCGCCACTGAGGAGTCCCCAGACGAGCGCATTCTGCCAGGTCACCCCCGGTTTGGTCGGGTTGGTTGGAGCGGTATCTCCGGTGGAGCGCTCCCAAATCCACTTCAAGATCGCCGAGAGGACGAGGCTCGCCGCGAGCGTTACCGCGAGCCGGGTGCCTTTGCTGACGAGGTCGTCGGACGGGCCGATGGGAAGTATTTTGAGGAGCTTGGCGTTCACTTGACCTTCAGAATAATCCAAACTGCGTGAATAACGCCAGGGATATAGCCGAGGATGGTGAGGAGAACGTTGATCCAGAAGTGCTTTCCGATGCCGACTTGGAGGAAGACTCCGACGGGTGGAAGAATGATGGCGAAAATGAGTCGAATGATGTCCATGTAAAAAAATTTGGTTGGTGAATGGTTGAAGAGAGTGGGGTGGTTCCTCCCGCGAGGCGGGTGCGGAAGGAACCGGATGACGCGCCCGGAGGCGACGTCAAATTGGTCGGATTAGTTCGTGGCGTCTTCTACGGCGTCGGTCGTGTCTTCTGCAGCGTCGTCGATTTCCTCGCCAGCGCGTTCCATTGGGCCTTCCTTTTCGCAGGCGGAAAACGAAAGGGTGACGAAGGCGGTTGCGACTGCTGCGAGGATGATTGGAAGTTTTTTGATCATGATAGAGACGGAATTCAGCGCGTTGATTCGCGGTGTTGCAGAGGCATCGGCTGGGGACGGAAGAGCGGTTGGGTGAGAATGACATCGGAAGCCAAAAAAGCCGACTGATCTCGTAAGACCAGTCGGCTTCTTCGGTTTTACTCGAGGGAAATTCCGATTAACGCTTGGAGAACTGGAAGCGTTTGCGTGCGCCGGGCTGGCCGGGTTTTTTGCGCTCCTTCATGCGTGGGTCGCGGGTGAGGAGGCCTTCTTGTTTCAAGATGGGACGAAGCTCGGGGTCGACTTCGACGAGAACGCGGGAGATCGCGAGGCGGAGTGCTCCGGCCTGGCCATTAATTCCACCGCCCTTGGCGCTGACTCGGAAATTGAAGGCGTGAACGCGATTCGCGAGCTCGAGCGGGCGAAGAATTTCGTTCTGCGTGGAAAGACTGGGGAAGTAGTCGGTGAAGTCGTGGTCGTTGACCTTGATCTCGCCGGTCCCGGGCGTGGCCCAGCATTTGGCGATCGAGGTCTTCCGGCGACCGGTGGTGAGATATTCTTCGGTGGTGGCGGTGCTCATTTAATAAAACTGGATGGGCTAGATGGCGATCGTCTGCGGATTTTGCGCCGAGTGCGGATGTTCAGAACCAGCGTAGACTTTCAGCTTACGGTAGATCGTGGAACCGAGGCGGTTGTGCATGATCATGCCCTTGACGGCGCGCTCGACGAGGAGTTCGGGCTTGCGCTCCTTCCGAGCTCGGAAGGTCTCCGTCTTGTGACCACCGACGTAACCGGAGTAGCTGTGGTAGGTCTTCTGGACGTCTTTCTTGCCGCCAACTTTGACCTGGTCGGCGTTGATCACGACGACGAAATCGCCGGTGTCGACGTGGTTGGTAAAGATGGGTTTGTGCTTGCCTCGGAGGAGGGTGGCGGCTTTGACCGCGACGTGGCCAAGCATCTGGTCGCGGGCGTCAATGATCCACCAGGCGCGGTCAATTTGTTCAGCTTTTGCGGAAAATGTCTTCATGGAAAAGGGTGGGGAGTGAACCACGGGTCTTTGGGGGTGTCAACGGGGAAGATGGACATTTTTTTTGGTGCTGATCGCCGTGATTTCCGCGCTGAACGGATCTGGGTGATGGCGCCCCCAGGGAGTTGAAATGAGGGTGGGTGGGGCTGAGAGCGGATGTGGACATGGCGGCTGGACAATATCGGTTTTTGCGGTTGCTTCGAAGGGGCGGAGGTCTAGGGTCTGCCGGGCCGTTTGCCATGTATCGCTACAAGCCCGAGATCAAGATTTTTGCCGGAACTGCGCACCGGGAGTTGGCGCAGAAGATTTGTGACTACGTGGGGGTGCCGCTCGGGGAAGCGACGGTCAGCTCGTTTCCGGACGGCGAGACGTTTGTCAAGATCAACGAGAACATCCGCGGGCGGGACGTCTTTATGGTTCAGCCGACCTGTCCGCCGACGAACCAGAATTTGATGGAACTCCTGATCCTGGTGGACGCGGCGCGGCGGGCGAGTGCGGCGCGGATCACGGCGGTGATTCCGTTTTTCGGTTATGCCCGGCAGGATCGTAAAGACCAGCCGCGGGTGCCGATCACGGCGAAGCTGGTGGCGAACCTCCTGGTGGCGGCGGGTGTTAATCGTGTGTTGACGATGGATCTGCACGCGCAGCAGCTGCAGGGTTTTTTCGACATTCCGGTGGACCATTTGCATGCGCTGCCGGTCATGGAGCGCTATCTCTCCGAGAAGAATTTGCAGAACCTTGCGGTGGTTTCTCCCGACGTGGGTGGTGTGAAAATGGCGTCGGCCTACGCTCACGCGCTGGGCGCGTCCCTGGCCATCGTGGTGAAACGGCGGGTGTCGGCCACGGAGACTGAGGCGCTGCACGTGATCGGCGAAGTCGAGGGCAAGACGGTGCTGATCGTGGATGATTTGACGGAGACGGCGGGGACGATCACGAGCGCAGCGCGGATTTTGCGCGAGCGAAATTGCGGTGAGATTTTTGCTGGCATTTCGCACGCGGTGTTGACAGGAATGGCGGTTGAGCGATTGAAAGACTCCGAAATCAAGGAGTTGATCACGACTGACAGCACGCCGGTTCATCCGGATGCCGGGGGTCGCGTCACCGTGCTGACCGTCTCGGAACTCCTGGGCGAAGGCATCAAGCGGATTCACGACGATGAATCGGTGACTTCACTCTTCCAGCTACAAACCTAGAAAACTTATCCTCTGATATCATGTCCAACCAAGTGAAACTGGCCGCCATCCCGCGAGCCGAAAGTGGTCGTAACGCGGTCAAGCAAGTCCGCAAGCGCGGCGCAATCCCCGCCAACCTGTATGGTCGCGGTGTCGCCCCGGCGAATCTCGAAATTGATCGTAAGGAAATGGAGCGCCTGCTTTCCCACGCGTCGAGCGAGCACATCATCGTCAATCTCGAGATTGGCGGCGAAGCGGCTCGGAAGCAGCTCTCAATCATTCAAGAGGTTCAGAAGCACCCGGTGAGTCGGAACATTCTGCACGTGGATCTGCTGTCGGTCTCGGCTACGGAGAAAATCACGGCGGAAGTGCCGATCGAGCCGGAAGGCGATGCGGTCGGGGTGAAGCAGGGCGGCGGGGTGCTGCAGCAGCTGACTCAGGCGCTCGAAGTGGAGTGTTTGCCGGGCGATCTGCCGGACACGATCAGCCACGACGTGACGGACCTTGCCATCGGTGTGCCGGTCCACGTCAGCGATCTGAAGCTGCCAGCCGGCGTTACGACGACCGCAGAACCTGACCAGGCAATTTTCCTGATTGCGGAGCCGAAGGTGATCGAGGAGACCGAGGAGGAGACCGCAGCCGCTGGTCCGGAAGTGATTTCCGAGAAGAAGCCGGAATCGGGCGATAGCGAATCAGCTTCGGAGGAAGGCGAGTCCAAGTAATTGGCTGACCCGATGCGACCCGATGGAATTGGGCGTCCGCTGTCGGCTGGTCGCCGGACTCGGCAATCCCGGTCGAAAGTATGAACGAACTCGCCACAACGTGGGATTTCTCGTCGCCGACGAGCTCGCGCGGCGGGTGCGGTCGGACTTTCGTCAGGAATCGAAATGGACTGCCGACGTGGCTCCGTGGCGCGATGACGTCTTGCTGATGAAACCGCGAACGTTCATGAACCTCAGTGGCGAATCGGTCGGCGAATACTGCCGATTTTTCAAGCTCGAGGCGGCGGAGGCGTTGGTGGTGATCGACGACGTTGCTCTGCCGCTGGGCAAGCTGCGATTGCGTCGATCAGGGAGTGCCGGGGGGCACAATGGTCTCGAGTCCGTGCTGATGCACCTGGGAACGCCAGAGGTGCCGCGGATTCGAGTGGGCATCGGTGGCTCGGACGCAGCGGCGTTGCACGGACACGTGTTGGGAAAATTTTCCGAAGCGGAGCGCGACGACGCCAATGATGCGATTCACCGGGCGGCGGATGCCGTGGAGTGGGTCCACGAGCGGGGATTCGACGCAGCGATGAATCAGTTCAACTAGAAATCAAACGAATCAACACTCAACGAATTATGAAAAAACGATACGAAGCCCTTTTCGCGCTGGACACGCGCGGCAAGGAAGAAAGCGCCAAGGACATCATCGAACGCATCGAGAAGGAGCTGGCTGCGGCTGGAGCCTCCGTCGAGCAAACCCAGCGCCTGGAAAAGCGTGAGCTCGCCTACGAGCACAATCATCTGAAGCAGGCGTATTACGTGAACTTCGTCATCGAGACGGAGCCCGCAAAGATCTCCGAGCTGAAAGCGAAGTTCAAACTCGACGCGGACGTGATGCTCCAGAATTATCTGGTTCTCGCACCGGCGGCGGCCTGAGTCCCGCTCGCGAAGCTGACCTGCTCCCTTCCATCAACCCTGCCAACCCGCACAAACCCACCCACTCCACCATGGCCAACGTCAATAAAGTGATTCTGATCGGCAATCTCACCCGCGATCCCGAGGTAAAATACACGCCGAAGGGCATGGCGGTCGCGGAAGTTGGGCTCGCGGTGAACCGGACCTACACCGTTGACGGGGATAAGCGCGAGGAAACGACTTTCGTTGACTGCGAGCTTTGGGGGAAGACGGCGGAGCTGGCGGGTCAGTATCTCGCCAAGGGTCGACCGGTTTACTTCGAGGGTCGGCTGAAGCTGGACACCTGGGACGACAAGACGACCGGTGCCAAGCGGAGCAAGATGCGGGTGGTCGTCGAGACGATGCAGTTTCTTGGTTCGCGGAACGACGGCGGCGGTGGCGGCGGTGGTGGTGGTGGTGAAAGCCGCGGCGGTGGTCGGAGCTACGACGACGAGGGGTCATCGGCTGCACCGCCCGCGCGCTCGAGCCGTCCGGCTCCAAGCCGCCCCGAGCCCGAAGAAGAAGACGACATTCCGTTTTGATCGGCGAGGCTCGCGGTTTCCGGCGGGCCATTTGTTTTAATCCGAGCGGTCGAGCCAGGACGTGGGCACGGGGCGCACGAGGCACTTGATCACGGCATCCCCGGCGGTGAGCTGGATCGCGTAGAAGATCAGGACGGGGAGCAGGATGGCACCCAGATCAAGGGTGGTATCGGCGAAAATCGCGTTGGCGAGGGGAATGCCGGCGGCGAGGGTTTTCTGAGTCGAGCAGACAAACGCGGTAACGGTGTCTTCGTAGGGGAACCGGATTCCGCGCAGGGCGGCAGCGGCGAGAATTACTTGCGCGGCGAAGAGCGCGAGGCAGGTCGTCGCAACGAGAAGGAGGGCGCCGGGGCCGAGGCGCTCCCAGAGTCCGGCGCGGACGCTGGCGGCGAAGGCGAGGTAGACGATGATGAGAATGAGCAAACTATTGACGGCGTTGAGTCGGGCTTTGTGTCGGGTGGCCCAGTGTCGGATCGGTTGGCGAAGGATCTGACCGAGGATGATCGGCGGAACGACGGTTGATGCGGTGTTCACGAACGCCGTGCCGACGTCGATACCCTGACCTCCCGAGGAGGGGGCGAGTAACCCAACGAGCAGAGGGGTGAGGGCCACGCCGACGAGGTTGGCCACGGTGGCGTTGAAAATGGCGGGAGCGA
Organism: uncultured Verrucomicrobiae bacterium; assembly: GCA_963740185.1. Taxonomy (GTDB): domain Bacteria; phylum Verrucomicrobiota; class Verrucomicrobiia; order Chthoniobacterales; family JAATET01; genus CAVVKW01. The sequence continues at coordinate 101,904 of CAVUDH010000016.1, read as the reverse complement.
GGCTGCCGCCGGCCCGGGCGGAATAGACGATCGAGGTCGAAATCGTGCAGGGGAGTGCGCCGAGCAGGATGAATCCGCTGACGAGCGAGGGCGTCAGCCAGCCGCGGACGGGGACGAGCAGGAGGAGGACGAGGAGTGGCGTGAGCAGGAAGAGAAAGACGTGAACGAAGAGGTGGACGCGCCACTTGGCGAGCCCGCTGAGGATGGTTTCCGTGGGCAGGATGAGCCCGTTGATGAGGAAAATCGTGAAGAGCACGATGGCGGTGACGCGGCTCGGATCGAGGGGAGAATCCGCCGTGGCGAGGCTGGGTGCGATGGCCGCCAGCACGATGGCCGCGAGGAGTCCGAGAACGAACCAGTTTGAGCGGAGGAAACGCACGGCGGGGTCAGGGATCGACGGCGAGTCCGGCGGCTTTCGCGAGGGCCCGTTGGCGTTTGTCGAAGGTGAGGAAATGGGTGACGTCACTCAGGAGGGCGACGGCGACGTGGAGGGTGTCGGCGGTTCGCGTGCCGAGCGATTCGGTGTGAGATCGGCTCAACTCGTCCGCTCGGCGGAGTGCGTCGCTCCACGGGATGGGTCGATGGATGAGAATGCCGTCGGCGAGATTGGCGAAGGGGACGCCGTGGCGGTGCGCGGTTCCTGGGAGGCGGCGCTCATGGTGATAAGTTGAATGTTTCACGCGGTGAGGGAAGTCAACGAATCGCGCGGACTGGAAGCTGGCGTTATTTTTTGGTGACGAGGATGCGGTTGGCGGTGGCTTCGACGACGCGGATGGGGGTGCCGGATTCGAGGAATTCACCGTCGGTGATCACGTCGAGCCAAGCGGCGCCGATCTCGGCTTTGCCGCTGGGCCGGAGCGGCGAACGGGCGAAGCCGGTATCGCCGACGGCGGCTGCCACGTCGTAGACGTCGCGAGGTTCGTGGACGATGGATGGGCCGACGGGGACCTGGGTGCCGAGGATGATGCGGTGAAAGACCGGGAGATTGGGTAGGTAGCGGGCGATGATGCTGATGATGACGATGGCGAGGACCATTGTGATGCCGAGGTTGATCATCGGGCCGGCGAGGGCGTCAATGGAAGGGATCACGGGATCTCCGGGGTAGTAGTCGACCATCGCGAAGAGGATCGATCCGAGCATGAGGGCGGTGCCGACCAGCGACACGACGACGAGACCGGGGAAGAAGAAGAGTTCGAAAATGACGAGCAGCAACCCGAGCGCGAAGACCGCCACGACTTCCATGCCGGTGAGTCCGGCGATGTGGTGGCCGGCGAAGAAGATGAGGAAGCAGGCGGCGGAGATGAATCCGGCGATCCCGAATCCGGGGGACTTGAACTCAAGGTAGGCTCCGATGGCTCCGCCGAGGAGGAAGAGCGGAGCGAGCGTGGTGATCAGCTGGGCGATGCGTTCGAATCCGCTGGGCTCGATGCGGACGGTGAGCCCCTGGAGTCCGGCATTTTCCTTGAGTTCATCGATGGTCTCGGCGGTGCCGTCGGAGAGGAGGCGGCGGCCGTCGTATTTGCGGGCGGCCTCGGTGGGGGTGAGGGTGAGGATGGCGTCCTCGGCGCTGATGACTTCGTCGCCAATTTTGAATTCCTTCGTGTCGTCCATGAAGGCGTCGGCGAGGTTGGGGTCGTAGTCGTTGGCCTCGGCGACGCCGCGGAAGTAGGCGGAGTTATAGGAGACGGTCTTCTTTTTCATCGTCTCCGGGATGTCCTCCCCGCCGCCCATGACGGGGGCGGCGGCTCCGATGGCGCTGATCGGAGCCATGTAGACGTGTTTGGTCGCGAGCGCGATGAGCGCGCCGGCGGAGGCTGCGTTGGTGTTGACCCAGGTGTAGGTCGGGAGATTCGCCTTGGTGAGGAGCTGGACGATGTCCTGCGTGACGTCGAGGCGACCGCCCGGAGTGTCCATGTCGAGGACGATGGCCGAGGCCTTGGCGGTTTCCGCTTCCTTGAGAACGCGGCGGAGGAAGACGAGCTGGGGCTGCGAGATGGGGCCTTCGATGGGGAGGACGACGACGGAACCCTTGGTGATGACGGGGTCTTCGGCGGAATGCAGGTCTGAACAGAAGGTCGCGAAGAGCGCTAAGAGGAAGAAGAGAATCGCGGAGTGTCGCATTCCAGGAATGAAAATTCTTCCGTTCTTCGAAGCCTTTGCGAGCTTCTGTTCAATTCTCCTTCTTTGCGCTGGAGGGGGCGGGGTAGTTTCGCGGTTCATGGCTCGGATATCAGAGGATACGATTGAACGCGTGCGGGCGGCGAATGATATCGTCGATCTCGTCGGATCGTATTTGCAGCTCAAGCGGGCGGGGACGAGCTGGCGGGGGCTGTGTCCGTTTCACAACGAGAAGACGCCGTCGTTTCACGTGAACCCGGGGCGGCAGTCATTTCATTGCTTTGGCTGCGGGGCGGGCGGAAGTGTTTTTCGATTTGTGATGGATTACGAGGGGATTGATTTCGTCTCGGCGATTCGGAAGCTGGCGCAGCGGGGTGGGATCGTGATCGAGGAGGAGACGGAGGAGGACAAGGAGCGGCGAGGGGAACGGGATCGGATGCTGGGTCTGCATCGGGCGGTGGCGGAGTGGTTTCACGGGAACTTGATGCGGCGGAAGATCGGTGCGGCGGCGCGCGAGTATCTGACTGGACGGGGGATCGGTTCGGACGTGGCGGTGGGGTGGATGCTGGGGTTTGCACCGAATTCCTGGGATGGGCTGACGGCGTGGGCGGTGGACCAGGGCTACCGGGAGGGGGAGTTGGCGCGAGCGGGGCTGGTGGCGCAGCGTGATGGCGGTGGGGTCTACGATCGTTTTCGGAATCGCGTGATTTTCCCGATCCACAGCGATTTCGGAGAGGTGATCGCGTTCAGCGGTCGGACGCTGGGGGACGATCCGGCGAAATACGTCAACTCGCCGGAGACGCCAATCTTTACCAAGGGGCGCGTGTTGTTTGGCCTGCACAAAACGAAGCGCGCGATTCTGGACGCGGATGAGGCGGTGGTGTGCGAGGGGCAGGTCGACCTGATCGCGGCTTTCGAGGCGGGCGTGACCAACTCCATCGCGCCGCAGGGCACGGCGTTTACCGATCAGCAGGCTCGGCTGGTCCGGCAGTTTGCGAAGTCGGCGGTGCTGTGTTTCGACTCGGATGCGGCGGGGCAGAAGGCGGTGGAGCGGTCGTTGCCGTCGTTGCTGGGGAAGGGCGTCGCGGTGAGGGTGGCGCGGATGCCCGCGGGCGAAGATCCGGATTCGTTGATTCGAAAGGAGGGGGTGGGGGCGTTTAAGGAGCGGATCGCGGGGGCGAGGGATTACTTCGAGGAGGCGCTCGATCTCGGGATGGCTGCGGACGGGTCGCCGCGGGGGCGGGCGGATCTCGCGGGGCGGCTGGCCGTTTTTCTGAAAGCGATCCCGGATGCCGGGTTGCGGGAGGCTTTGGGCAATCAGATTCGCACCCGGCTCGAGATCAGCCCGCCGGCATTTGAATCGATCATGAATGCGGCCAAGGCGGAGAACCTGGCGCCGAAAGTGGAGGATCGACCGGTGGTCGAGGTGCTGCGATTGCCAGAGAGTATTCGGATGCTGTGCGGCTACGCGATCGTGTCGGTCGAGGCGCGGGCGTGGTTGCGGGAGCAGCCGCAGCTGAGCGCGACGTTTGGGTCGCAATACGAGTTTGTCGATCGACTGGTGGCCAGTGAGGAAGCGCTGGAGCAGCCGGGGCGTTTGGCGGCGTTTGGCTCGCAGCTTTCGTCGGCCGAGGAACGGTTCGTGGTCACGTTGCCGCTCGAGCGGCTGTCGGGTGATCCGGTGCCGGCGGTGAAAGATGCGTGGCATGGATTGATGGTGGCGTTGTTGCCGGCGAAGATCGCTGCCTTGCAGGCCCGAGCGGGGGAACCCGGGCAGCCAATCGCGGAGATCGACCGAATCCTCAAAGAAGTTCTTGACCTGCAGAGGGCGCTGTCACAGGTTGTTCGGCCCTTTTGACCCAAGTCAACGCTGCCTAACCACATTTTTTTGAAAGCCACTTCCAAAGCCTCAGGAACGAAGGCGTCCAAGGGGACGTCTTCTCGTAGTCCGAAATCCGCCGCCAAAGCCACTAAGCCGAAGTCGGCTGCGAAGGCGAAAAAGTCGGCAGCCGCCGCGTCAGCCGATGGTCCGGATTCGCTCGTGGAGCCCAAGGTGGTCAAGGCTACCGCCAACCCGGCGAAGCCGAAGGCTGCAAGGCCAAAGGCGGCCAAGACAGCCAAACCCGCCAAGGCCAAAGTTGCGAAGCCGAAGGCGTCCGCCAAGCCCAAGGCGGTATCAGCCGCCGCGGAATCCGGCGGATCGAAGGCGAAGTCCGGGGGAAGTAGTGGCAGTAAGAAGAAGGCCAAGACGAAATCCGAAGCGCTCAAGCAGATCGCGGAAGCCGTGTCGGCGAACGGGACGGCGGTAAATCCCGAGACGGCGTTGAAAGCCTCCAGCGACGTGCAGAAGGCCGTGCAGGACAAGGTCCGCGAGCTGATCAAGCTGGCCAAGGAACAGGGTTACGTGACTTTCGAGGATCTCGACGAAGTGCTGCCCGATGGGGTGGCCGATCCGGACACGATGGATTCGATCATCGCACAGCTCCGGGCGGTGGAGATCGACATCATCGATTCTTCGGACGTCGACAACGTTGACCGCGTCAAGGAGAAGAAGGACGACGAGGAAGAGAAGGACGAGAAGCCAGACACGAAGCTTGATATCCTGGATGACCCGGTCCGGATGTATTTGCGCCAGATGGGACAGGTCCCGCTGCTGACCCGGGAGCAGGAGGTCGAGATCTCCAAGCGCATCGAGGACGCCGAATTGAAGGTGCAGGAAATTCTTTATCACTACGGGTTCGTGGCCCGGGGGCACCTCGATCTGGCGGAGAAGCTCGCCGAGGCGCGTGAGCGCTTTGACCGCGTGATTCAGGACAAAAAGATTGAGAGTCGTGAGCGCTACATGAAGGTGCTGCCGCGCTTGTGTCAGCAGGTCCGGAAGCAAACCGAGCGGGTAACCGAGACCTATCGGGAGATCGCCGCGACGAGGGAATCGAAGGGGACTGACGAACAGCGCAAGGGCTTCGATAAAAATCTGGCGGCGCTGGCGAAGTTGTATCCGAAGTTTTTCTTCAAGCAGAAGGTGATCGAAGATTTTGTCGTCATCGCTGACGAGCAGCGCCGACTTTTCCACAATCTCGAGCGCGAGATCGCCCGGGCGAAGAAGTCGACGAAGGAGTCGAGCGCCAAGACGAAGCGCAACCTTTCGCAGCAGCTGAAGGAAGTGCAGGCGCGGGTCTGGCAGAGCCCCGCAGAATACGGCGAGTCGCACGATCTTCTGGGCACGTGGCACCGGAAGGCACTCAAGGCCAAGACCGAGATGGTGGAAGCCAATCTGCGGCTGGTGATTTCCATCGCGAAGAAATACACGAATCGCGGCCTGTCGTTCCTTGATTTGATTCAGGAGGGCAACATGGGCCTGATGAAGGCGGTCGAGAAATTCGAATACCGCCGGGGTTACAAATTTTCGACCTACGCGACGTGGTGGATCCGCCAGGCGATCACCCGGTCCATCGCGGATCAGGCGCGGACGATCCGAATCCCGGTTCACATGATCGAAACGATCAACAAGTTGATCCGGGTGCAGAAGCAGCTCGTGCAGGAATACGGTCGTGAGCCGAATCCGGAAGAGGTCGCGGACGAGATCCAGCTCCCGGTCGAGCGCGTGCGCGCGGTCCTCAAAATGGCCCAGCAGCCGATCTCGTTGCAGGCTCCGGTCGGCGACAGCGACGACACGAGCTTCGGTGATTTCATCGAGGACAAGGGCGCGGAGAATCCGGCTGACCAAGCGGCGATCGTGCTCTTGAAGGACAAGATCAAGGACGTGCTGGACTCGTTGACCGAGCGTGAGCGTCAGGTGCTGGAGCAGCGCTTCGGTCTGGTCGATGGTTACAGCCGGACGCTCGAAGAGGTTGGGCGTCAGTTCAAGGTGACTCGCGAACGGATCCGTCAGATCGAGGCAAAGGCGCTTCGCAAGATGCGTCACCCGACCCGGATCCGGCAGCTCGAGGGATTCCTCGAGCCGCAGGATATGTGATCGAGGTCTTCGCGGACGGCGGTGGGTGCGGAGCGTCGTGACCTCCGCTTCTACGTGAGAAGGCGGTCGCGGCTCGTGGGGTGATGGTCAGCCGAACAGCCCGCGGGGTTGGTTGACGAGGACGGCGAGGAAGGTGAGATCGCCGGGGCCGGGATTGCGGATGGCGAGTTGTTCCCGGGGCAGGGCGTGAATGGCGTCGTGGGGTCCGAGGGTGTGGCGGTCTTTGCCATCGAGGACTTCGGCGGTGCCGGAGAGGATGAAGAAGATTTCCTCTGCGTGGCGGTGGGATTTTGGCCCCCAACTGCTGCCCGGCGGGAGCCGGTTGAGCGCGGTGGCTGCGAGGGGAGAGTTGTTTTCTCCGCAGGTGATGAATCGCGAGAAGGCGTCGCCGTGACCGGCGCGGACGGCGGTGGCGCGGAGTTCGGGCTTGTCGGTGGAACGAATGATCATGGCGGGACGGGGCGGCGGAAATTTGATACTGAGATTGGATGGAAACGGCGAGAGAGTTGATTGAGGCGGTGGAAACTTTGCGGGAGGCGGTGGACGGGCTGCGGTTCGAGCCCCCGACGACTCACGTCTACAACCCGCTGGATTACGCGGCGGATTCGCACCGGGCGTTTCTGGAACGATTCGGGAGCGCTCGGAAGCGGGTGGTGATGTTGGGGATGAATCCGGGGCCGTTCGGGATGGCGCAGACGGGGGTGCCCTTCGGCGAAGTGGCGGCGGTGCGGGATTGGATGGGGATCGCGGCCGAGGTGCGGCGTCCGATGAACGAACATCCGAAGCGGAAGATCGAGGGATTTGCTTGCACGAAATCGGAGGTCAGCGGTCGGCGGTTGTGGGGCTTGATGGCGGAGCGGTTCGGGTCGGCGGACGAGTTTTTTGCGGAACACTTCGTGGTGAACTATTGCCCGCTGGTGTTCATGGAGGAGACGGGGCGGAACCGGACGCCGGACAAATTGCCGACGGTGGAGCGGGCGGTGCTCTTCGAGGCGTGCGACGCGCACCTCACGGCGGTGGTGCGGGCGCTCGATCCCGAGTGGTGCGTGGGGGTGGGGGCGTTCGCGACGGAGTGTCTGCGGCGGGTGATCGGGGAGCCGATGCGGTTTGCGACGGTGCTGCACCCGAGCCCGGCTTCACCGGCGGCGAATCGCGGCTGGGCGGAGGCGGCGACGCGGCAGCTGGTGGGTGCCGGGGTGTGGCAGGAGTGACTGGTCTCGCGCAGAGCCGCAGAGGTCATCGAGTCCCTCAAAATTTCTCTGCCTGCGCCTCTGTGACTCTGGTGCGCCAGCACCGTCAACCAAAACCAATGAACTGAAAAGTGTTCATCTGTCGGGGCCGGACCAAAGGGGGACGGAGACGGAGCAAAGGGGGACAGTGTATCCCCGGAGTTTGGCCCGGAGGAGGCCGGAGCGTAGCGGAGGCCGACGGAGGGCCAAACTCCCGGGCGCGGATTGGTCGGCAGGGAAAGACTCCGAGATAGGTGGCCAATTGATCTCGATGACCGGCGCGAGCGTTCGATTCTGCGTCTTTGAAAAGCAACAGATCACCCATCGACTTCCCGTAGCTTCTGTCCGAAAGACGCTCAATAAATTCAACTCCGGGCGCTTAAATGCGACCCTCGCCGCAGCCCAGCTTGGAGTCGGAAGGTCCCAACTTTACCGAATGAGAACTGACTGGCTGGCAGTTCCAAAGACCTATTGCCCAAAGGCGAGCGGAGGGGATCGGCACGGTCTCTGGCCGACTAAAGTCCACGCCTTTCTCAAAGGCTTTCTCCCCGTGCAAAACCCTCCCAACTACCAGCTCGTGTGCGACGAACTCCAACGCCTCTGCGACTTCACGCGCGCTCGCTCAAGCGTCGAAGCCTACGTCAAAATCCATTTCCCGCACCTCGTTCCCGCCACGCCGAAAAAGATTCGAGTCTATCGACGCTTCCGCCGCGTCAGTATCGGCGAACTTTGGCAGCACGACATTTCCATTCACCAGTGGTGGCCCGGCCCGCGCAAGCAGACCCTTCTTCTTACCGTCGACGACCACTCCGGCCTCAACGTGGCCGGGTGCTTCGTCACCTCTGACACGACCTGGAGCCACTTCCTGCACTTTCGCGAGGCGTTCCAGACCCATGGCATCCCCGAAATCGTTTACACCGACGGATTGAGCCTCGTCGGCCCGAGTTCCGACGATGATCGCGCTGACCCAAAAAGCCAGTTCCAACGCGCCTTCCGCGCCCTCGGCATCACTCACCTAAGTCGCGCCCACTCCCCAAGCCAAGGGCAAAATCGAGCGTCGCTTCGGAACGTTCCAGAAACGCCTAGTAGAGCAGCAAAACTGAATTGAGGGATCATGTAATTAGGTCTGGTACTTTTTTGTAAGAGGTGAAGATTGGGTGGATGCGAAAAATCTATCGGATCAAATTGAACGCAGAAGAGCGGAAAGAACTTGAGGTTATCAGCGGGCGGCGTAACGCGGCGGCGATCTGGGTGAGCAAAGCTCGAGCGCTGCTTCTCTGCGACGAGTCTGAGTTGGGGCCAGGCTTGCGGGATCCTGAGATCCTCAACCGAGTGGATATCTCCCAATCGAGTCTGGAACGTTTGCGAGCGCGGTGCTGTGAGGTAGGTCCATTGGCGGCATTGGAACGAGTCGAGCAAGTCAACCGGGCTCGGAAGTTCACCGGCAAAGAACAAGCTGTGCTCACACAATTGGCCTGCTCGCAGCCGCCGGAAGGATGTGTGCGTTGGACGCTCAAGTTACTGGCCGATCATCTGGTGCAACTCGAAGTCTTTGAGACAATCAGCGCCGAGGCGGTGCGCCTGCATCTAAAAAAGACGAGTTGAAACCTTGGCTCAAGCAATGTTGGTGCATCCCTCCCAAGTCTAATGCCGCCTTTGTCGCGAGCATGGAAGATGTGCTTGAAGTCTACGAACGCGAGATCGATCCCCAAGCGCCTCTGGTGTGCTTGGATGAATTTTGCAAACAACTGGTCAGCGACGCCCGTCCTGCGCAACCTTGCGCTCCGGGGCAACCCGCCCGACAAGACGGCGAATACATCCGCCACGGAAGCGCATCGGTCTTCGTCATGACTGCTCCGCTCGAAGGTCGTCGTGAAATCTATATTGGTCCCGAAGGTTGCCGCAAAGCCTGCGACTACGCTCACGCCTTGGATTTCATCGCTACGAAAATGTTTCCCTCTGCCCGCAAAATCGTTCTCGTCGAAGACAACCTCAACACTCACGGCGACTCCTCGCTTTACTCCACATTCCCGCCCGAGAAAGCCCGCGAATTGGCCGCCCGCTTCGAGCGTCACCACACCCCCAAACACGGCAGCTGGCTCAACATCGCCGAGACCGAAATCTCCGCCCTCGTCCGAACCGGTATCCCTGAGCGTGTCTGCTCTCTGGATCAACTCCGCCGCACCTTGGACGCCGTTGTTAAGCGTCGCAATCTCGCCACTGTCACCACCAATTGGCAGTTCACCAATGACAACGCCAGGATCAAGCTCCGCACCCTTTATCCTTCTGTTCTGATTTGATTGACTAATAGTCACCCTCTTGGCTCACGCCAACGTCAAAACCTGGAAGCACGCCAACGAAATTCTCCAACTCGAAATCCGGCGTCAAAACGGCAAAGTCCACCGCTCCACTGCAAAAATCCCCGACCAAGTGTGCGCAGAGGCCATCCTTGCTGGTGACAGCTCAATGCGTCCCTGCCCTCCCTCCACGATACTCGATCTCCACCTTTCACTGCGAACCACCAGACGCGTCAATAACGACCACACCATCGACTTCGAGGGCCACAATTACGAGATCTCAGCTACCAAACGGAAGTCCGTCACCATCGTGCATCATCCCAACGCCAAATTTTGGGTTCTCAAGCAACCCCCCAAAGACGTTTGGCCCTCTGTCCTTGCGGCTTTCAGCCTCTGATCAACTGTCCCATTTTGCTCCGTCGCCGACAGCCTATATCTGTGCCCTTGCTATTGCGGGCGCATCTGTTATAACGGAAACTTGAGCGTCTCGCAAAACGACATCGCCAGAGTGACCGGGCTGACTCGATCCACGGTTTCGCGGGCCTTGGCAAATCACCCTCAGACCGCCGAGGCCACGAAGAAGGTCGTCCGCGAGGCGGCGAAACGGCTTGGGTATCAGAAGAACGCTATCGTGTCGCTGCTCACCGCACAGATCCGGCAGAGTAAGATCGCTCCAACGCAGTCTGCGCTGGCCTACGTCACCTCCTTTCCCCCTGATCACATCTGGGGGCCGGATGCGAAAAACTATTGGGAATACTATGCGGGTGCGAAAGCGCAGGCGAATGCACTCGGCTACCAGTTGGATATGATCAGCCGTAGCGAGAAGGGCATGACGACGCAGCGGTTTAATAGCATGCTTGTCGCCCGCGGAATTCGTGGATGTGTGATTGCGCCGCGTTCTCACCCCTTGAGCCATGTCGCTATGGACTATTCGAGATTTGCAGTAGCGGCGGTCGGCCATCCTCTAGCTGCTCCGCATGTCAACCATGCCAGCCCGTGGCACTTTCAAATGATGTCGCTGGCGCTTCGGCAGATCCTTAAACGCGGATACGTCAGGTTGGGGTACGCAATCTTACCGGTCTCGGATCGCTATTCCGATTGGGGTTTTTCATCCCGGTTCGCGCTCTACCAAGCGCAAATTCAACCCAGATTCCGTGTTCCATTTCTCGCCAAGACACTCGATCCACGCGTCCCGACGCGGGCCGACTTCGAGAAATGGTTTTTCAAACACAAACCGGATGTCATTCTTTGCACTGGGCACGTCGTGCCCACCTGGATCGCTGAACTGGGGTTGAAAGTGCCTGAGGACGCGGCATATGCGGACCTTGTCAAGTCAGTCGGCGATCCCAGTGTTTCCGGTGTCTATGAACGCCCCCGGGATGTAGGAGCCTGTGCGGTGGACTTGGTCATCGAACAACTCCATAAAAACCACATCGGGGTTCCGCCCGTCGCAAAGTGTATTCACGTCGAAGGTGTTTGGATAAACGGAGCGTCGATGGGTAGAAAAATTTGAAAGTTACGGGCGGCACCCTGCAACAAGTGCAGGAACTTTTCCGGAATTTTTGTATTCAGGAATTGGTGAAGGGGTTAAACACAGCCTCGTGAGACCAGCAGTCTCGTTACCAACCATGAAAACAACATCGTTCCCAACCATGAAAACACCATCATTCATTTTACAAATCTTTGCATTTACAGCTACGTTGCTTGTGTCCGCTGTTCACGCGCAAATTATAACTGACTCTGGTTTCGAAACTCCCGCCATTTCGACAGATAGTTTTTCTTACAACCCTTCCGGCGGATCGTGGACTTTCTCGCAACGTGCCGGGTTAGTCAATGGAAACGGTGGTGGCTTCTTTTCACCGGCTCCCATTGATGGCACTCAAGCCGCGTTCATTCAGTTTTTCGATCCGGAGCCAACCAATGGTGGCCAGTTTTCTCAGTCGATCTCGCTCACCAGTGCTTTAACCTACCGGCTCTCCTATCATGTTGCGGGCCGTAGTGATAATGGGGCTGGGAGCGGCGGTAACCTGAACTACGAGATTCTATTGGGTTCCACGACATTGGGAACGGACAGCACTCTCACTGGACAAGCCTACACCCAAAAATTCTTCGACTTTACGGTGCCAAGTTCGGGCTCATATAATCTGTTGTTCAGGGGACTTTCTGGCACTCTAACCACAGATAATACGGCTTTCTTTGACAGCGTGGAAATGACAGTAGTGCCCGAGCCGCAGTCGTTTGGCCTTCTCCTCATGGGATCTGCCTTGCTCTGGCTTGTTGGCTCCCGGAGATTACGCATCCGCCGCCCCTAGTCTCCGATCCTTCAATCATAAATGCTCGGGCCATCCGGAGTTATTGATTAGGTCGCAGACGCATCAGGCCATGCGACCGTTGCTTGGTGGCTGATCAACTGAATCAGGGTCAACTTGACGAGCTTGAGTTCCGAGCCTGTTCGGTTGGTCGGCAGCCTCTCAATCGCGTGGATTCCAGTGCCGAGTTTGACGCGGTGCTCGAAGAGCTAGCAGAGCAGCAAAAGTGAATTGAGGGATCATGTAATTAGGTCTGGTACTTTTTTGTAAGAGGTGAAGATTGGGTGGATGCGAAAAATCTATCGGATCAAATTGAATGCAGAAGAGCGGGAAGAACTTGAGGTTATCAGCGGGCGGCGTAACGCGGCGGCGATCCGGGTGAGCAAAGCTCGAGCGCTGCTTCTCTGCGACGAGTCTGAGTTGGGGCCAGGCTTGCGGGATCCTGAGATCCTCAACCGAGTGGATATCTCCCAATCGAGTCTGGAACGTTTGCGAGCGCGGTGCTGTGAGGTAGGTCCATTGGCGGCATTGGAACGAGTCGAGCAAGTCAACCGGGCTCGGAAGTTCACCGGCAAAGAACAAGCTGTGCTCACACAATTGGCCTGCTCGCAGCCGCCGGAAGGATGTGTGCGTTGGACGCTCAAGTTACTGGCCGACCATCTGGTGCAACTCGAAGTCTTTGAGACAATCAGCGCCGAGGCGGTGCGCCTGCATCTAAAAAAGACGAGTTGAAACCTTGGCTCAAGCAATGTTGGTGCATCCCTCCCAAGTCTAATGCCGCCTTTGTCGCGAGCATGGAAGATGTGCTTGAAGTCTACGAACGCGAGATCGATCCCCAAGCGCCTCTGGTGTGCTTGGATGAATTTTGCAAACAACTGGTCAGCGACGCCCGTCCTGCGCAACCTTGCGCTCCGGGGCAACCCGCCCGACAAGACGGCGAATACATCCGCCACGGAAGCGCATCGGTCTTCGTCATGACTGCTCCGCTCGAAGGTCGTCGTGAAATCTATATTGGTCCCGAAGGTTGCCGCAAAGCCTGCGACTACGCTCACGCCTTGGATTTCATCGCTACGAAAATGTTTCCCTCTGCCCGCAAAATCGTTCTCGTCGAAGACAACCTCAACACTCACGGCGACTCCTCGCTTTACTCCACATTCCCGCCCGAGAAAGCCCGCGAATTGGTCGCCCGCTTCGAGCGTCACCACACCCCCAAACACGGCAGCTGGCTCAACATCGCCGAGACCGAAATCTCCGCCCTCGTCCGAACCGGTATCCCTGAGCGTGTCTGCTCTCTGGATCAACTCCGCCGCACCTTGGACGCCGTTGTTAAGTGTCGCAATCTCGCCACTGTCACCACCAATTGGCAGTTCACCAATGACAACGCCAGGATCAAGCTCCGCAGCCTTTATCCTTCTGTTCTGATTTGATTGACTACTAGGTTGGATGCGCTGGTTTCTGCCGGCGGAGCGCACCGGCCCCTGACTCGGTTCCGCATCAATCGGCAGAAGGACTCCGTAAGGCCAGGTTTCGGGACGCAGCCGCCGATCTCGTCGGCATGCAATGGCCGGTGTCTCTGCTGGATCATTAGGGCGGCGACGAAGCCGCCTTTGCTCCCGGGTCGAACAAGGCCCGCCCGGGATGATGATTAATAAACCGCAGAGCGCGGCGACCATTTGGGAGACGGGGCACCGACGCCCGTGAACCGGGCCTGAAAAGCGAGGCCCTTCGCCTCCTCGCAGGCGGCCTCAATTGGAGGTTCCGATGCCCTGTCGGCATCCGCCAAGGTCCGGGCTCCGCGACTTTCGCCCGCATCCAATCGGCGCCCAGAAAAGCCATCCTCACTCGGTCAGAGCAATTAACGATTCCCTCGCGGGCGCATCATCAGTCAATAAATCCTCTCGGAAGGGCAATTAGGAACGCCAAGATTCCGCCTAGCTGCCTCGCAGAAGCCCGTTTTCCGCGCATCTGCCGGGGTCCTCAGTTGAAGTGAAAATATGACTGCAACAAGTGCAGCATTTTTTAGCGTCGCCCAGTCGACAGGACCGTGAGTTGGAGCTAAATACTACTAGCTTCTGGATGCACATTGCCCTATTCCCCGAGGCGTCCCATTTCCAAATGACAGATCAACTTTCTTGTAAACATGCTCGCCTTTGGGTTGCCTCACTCTTCGCCGGGCTTTTTCGTTACCTTTTCACCCTGTGCGTTGGGCGGACAGATGATCAGCGGGTCTGATGTGGGGGTGACTGCGACTACTCTCGCGGTAGACGAGTCAGGGAAGGAGGTCATTGCTCTTTGGCAAAGCACCCAGTTTCCCAACCGTGAACATCTTCGTTTCAATCGATCCGTTGATGGAGGAGAAATTTGGCTTTCCACTCCCATCGATTTTGCCGAAAACGACCTCAATCCCTGGTTCTCCGACTACCTCCCGGAACTTGCATTCGACGCGAAGGGAAATCTTCATGTTTTCTGGTCTCAACGCAACGACACCGCGGCACCCTGCTACACGAGGTCGCATGATCTCGGAGATACATGGAGTGACAGAATTTCCGTCGGCGGCGGCACACTTCCCCGCGATCTGGGGGTCGCCCTGTTAGTTGATCCTTCCGGCGAAAACCTCTGGACATTTCATCAGGACTTCGATTGGCGGGATATGCATCGTCGTCGATGGACGGGGGTAAGTCCTGGGAGGATCTGGGAACCGTTGAGAGCCTGCCCACACCAGGGAAAGTTCGCTGTTCCAGCGCGGTCGGCATCAAGCGCTCGCTATATTCTTCGGGAGAACGGCGCAGCGGTCGAAGTCGTCAGCTTTCACGGGGAGAATCCGCCATCATCACGCCAATATCAACCGGGGCCGCCTTTTCCTTGGGTGCAGCGCACACCATCGCGGCCGACAAGCAGGGCCGGGTGCTCATTACTTTCGCAGAGAACGGCCTTGTATATTTTCTACGCTCTGATGAGGGCAGTGCGAAATTTGGGGCAAAAGCATCAGGTTGATCCTTCGTCCGATGGCGGACAAAGCGCCCCGGTGCTGGCGATTCTGGACAACAGCGAGATCGTTGTGGCTTGGCAGCAGGAGAACGGAGCCACCTCCCAGATATCCTTTGCCCGCTCAAGCGACGGAGGGGGTGACTCTTTGGCCCCGCCGAACGGGTATCGAAGAGTCAGGGCCGCCAATCCGCCCCCGATATTGTCGCCTCGAATGGAAGCATCTTTTTTACTTACACTGAAAACCAAAGAGTATATTTTGAGCGAATTCCAAGGATTTCACGGCCCTCTGGGGTTCTGCCGTCCAGCGCCCCGAACATTGTGCCGAACCCTGGGTTTGAAGAATTCAGCGACCGGGTGCCAGCGTCCTGGTCCTTAGTGTCCTCCGAAGTCGATAACGACGAGGGTTCGGGCGCAATGGGGGTCATCCACTCCGGGGCGCAACGGCACGGGGAGCTGCTTCGAAATCATGAAAGCGGATGGTGACATGGTCGCCGTTACCTTGGCTACGAAGCCTCTGCCGGTTACTCCGAACAGCGCCTACTTTTTCTCGGTTACTATGCGTCCACCGCCCCAACTGCCATTCTGCGGGCCCGGTGGTTGGATGAAGCGCAGCAGCGAATCTCAGCGACCACTCTGCGTCTTCCGGATACGCAGGATGAGTTCATTCATTTGATCAAGGAGCTGATCAGTCCGGCGCGGGCGACTACGCTGCAGCTTGTTATCGAGAAAAAGGGAAGGGTGGGGCGGGTGAGATTTGATGATTTCTCACTACGCCAGGGAACGGTGGCCGACTTCGCTGCCGAGTTCTCCCTTCCGCCTATTACCGACCAGCCGTTCTTTTCCAATTTTTTCGTGGATGGGTCCGAAGCGGTGGGAGCATTTCGGTCAGGAGAAGGCGGCTCAGTTCGATAAGGATGAGTATCACATTGATTATGCGCTGGCTAATTTCAACGTAGGCTGGAGCATCAAAGGAAAGCAGTTCGGGACGCGGTATTTTCCCATGGTTCCCAATCAGGCGGCGGACGAGACGCCATGGATGTTAAGGCGATGTCGGAAGATCCGGCGCTTTGGGCTTTCCACGGTCCCGATGAACCTCCCCAAGAAAGATTTGAAGAGATCGGAGCCATTGCAAAGTCCATAAAGGATCGAGGTGCCACCAAGCCTTATTGGGTGAACCTACTGCCCGTTTACGGATACGATCCGGACGGGAGGATTCAGTTCGCTGGAGATTTACGAAAACGTGGTCCGTACATTCATGGATACGGTTCCGACATCGGTCGTCACTTATGACCATTACGCGTTGCGTGAGGGGGGAAAAACCCCGTTTGTTTACCGCGATGATTTTTTTAGCAACCTTGAGGTCTTCCGCCGCGTGTCGCTCGAAAAGGGTATCGACTGGGGCATTATCGTGCAAGTGGCAGCATGGCACACTCGCAATCCTCCCGACGAAAATGCTTTGCGCTGGCAGGCCTTCAATTCGCTCGTTTATGGCGCTCGCTCGCTCGGCTGGTATACCTACCTCACCGAGATTGAGCACGACAACTTGAACTGGAACAATGCCGTCATTCGTCGGACGGTTCTCGCAGCCAGAACTATACGAAGCTTCGCCGACTAAATGCGCGTATCGCCCAGATCGGCCGAACGCTCATCGGCCTTCGTTCCACTGGAGTCTTCCACACTGAGCCGTTGCCATTGGAGACTAGAGGCCTTGCCAAATCTACGCTCGTTTCACAAATCGCGGATGGATCGATAGTAATTGGAGAGTTCACCGACAAGAAGGGCGAACAATTTTTTATGGTCTCAAATCGGGATATCAACTTTCCGGCATCACCCTCCGTCGAGTGGAAACGCCCGCCGATGGACCTCCGAGAGGTGAGCCAGCAGACTGGGCAATTGGTCGCAGTCGAAGGCTTCAGCCCGGGCTCCAGAATTCTAACGCTCTCGCTTTCAGCAGGGGAAGGACGCTTGTTCCGGGTCACCCTTCCGGACGCACAAAAGACTAAACAATGAAGCTCCGCACCAAGATCCCGTGGAACAGGAGTGCTGCCTCCTCGACTGCTTTCACCTTGATTGAACTACTCGCGGTCATCGCGATTATTGCCGTCCTTGCCACACTCTTGATGCCAATGCTCTCGAAGATGCGCGACAGAGCGGATACTGCCAAATGTTCAAGCAATCTACGGAAAATCGGTGTAGCTCATACACAGTTCATTGCAGAGCACGATAACTCATTGATTCCTGCGGCTTTTAACAATGATGAGGGCAGGACGTGGTATAACCTTCTGGAGCCGTATGTTGGCATTGACCCCGAGGCGGACTTCAGATCTCCAAACCGTCCCGGCTGGCAGTATTGTCCGTCCAAAAGAATTAAAGACGCCGATAAAAGTTAGCTGGCCGTTGGCTATGGTTGGAACCAAGCCTACTTCGGTGCCAGTCCCGGCGACGTTCAGGATGGCGCTAGTAGCCGCATTAACCAAGTCACGTATCCCGCTCAAACGATTATCATAGCAGATTCTCTCGACACGTTAGCCACTGGTGGATTCGCTTACGTAAATGCGCTGCTCGGCATGGGTCGGTGGACGCCAGATTGGTTTGCGAAACGCCACGGCGGGAGAGGAAACTATCTTTTCTTGATGGACACATCGAGACACTGACACCGGAGGAGGCGTATCGAGACGATGATTACCTTCTTAAAAAGTTTAAACCCTGAGAACCTAGAACAAGAGATTGACACCTAAATACATAAAATATGAAACGCCAGACCATTAGCGCACTGACCATTACAATGATCTTCACTTTGGCCGCCGCAAACGGCGCGCCCGAGCAGACGGCACCGACAAGTGTTTCCTCGCTCACTAAGTCTATTTCCGCAGCCATGCCTGAGACCGACATTCCCGGCAACCTGATTCCTGATGCATCGTTCTCAATGGTTGATCCAATGGGATCGGATCCAATGTGGCGTCCTACGCCGGAAGACTTGAAGGTGGAAGGAGTAGATTCCGAGAAAGGCCGGGCACTGGAGAGTATAGACAACGCCCCAGACGAGACTCGTAAGGAGCGCACGACCGGGACCTACGTCACCCAGAGTCTTGATCTTCCAGCTGGAACGGACCTTCAGTTGAAGTTCTCCGTGCTGGCGGAAATCGGATGAAGTACCGCGTATACGTTGAATGGCGGGAGCCGGATGGTGCTGCTATTGTGGACTGGACAGAAGGAAATGATGAGTGGGCGGACCATACCGTGGATTTTCATTCAGGGTGGTTCCACTCTCGCTTATGTCGTGTTTCAAATTGAAGGCCCTGGGAAGGTTCTGTTTTCGAATGTAAGCTTGCTTGATGTTGCAAAACCGTAAAACCCCGAAAATCCTTATGAAATATCAAGTCATTCAGCGTTTGATCATCGTTGTGGTCACCGTAGCTTTTAATGGATTCAGCCCGGCATTCGCAGTCGAGCCCGCACCTAAGGGCGAAAATATTCTGCCGAACTCAGGCTTTGAAGAATTTGTCGCCGCGCCACTGACAAAGAAGCGACAAGAATCTGGGGAAATCCTCAAGACAACATCCTTATCGAGTCTTCCGGCACAGTGCCTAAGGGCTGGAATGTTTCCTCTTGGAATCAGGAATTCGTACAGAGAAAATTGGGGAAGCTCCGAGCCAGGCCGGAACGGACAAGGCGGCTGCCTTAAGCTTGAAAAGATGCCTGAGGAATCCACCATCGGCGTGGTAACATTCACGGTTTGATCCCTTGCCGGTCAAACCCGACTGTCCTTATTTTTTTCTGGGATACTATGCCTCTAGGTGCAAGCAAATTGCAGTCCGAGGAGAGTGGCTCGACCAAGCCGAAAAAACCCTTGGCGGATTTGAAATCTGGCTTCCCGACACGCAAGACGAGTGGATTCATTTTTTCAAGGAAGTGAAAAGCCCCACCACAGCGGCCAAGGTGCGTCTGGTTATTGAAAAAAAGTGGCAAAAAGAGCAGGTGCGCTTCGACGACTTCTCCATGAGGGAAGGCACGGTCGCAGATTACGTGAGCGAGTTTGCCGTTCCGCCGATGCCCACAGATCCGTGGTTTCCGATTTTTTCGTGGATGGGTCCGGCTGTCTGGGAAAGATTTGGGCCGGAGAAAGCCCGTTATTATTGGACCGAGACGAGTATCATCTAGATTATGCTCTCGCGAATTTTAATGTCGGCTGGAGCCCCAAGGGAAATCAGTTTACGGAACGCGCTATTTTCCAATGCTACCTGATCAAGCATCTGCGGATGCGGCAGACATTACATCCTTAGATAAGGACCCGGGTGTTTGGAACTATCATGGCCCAGATGAACCCCCTGACAGTCGTTTTCCAGAAATTGCAAAGATCGCACAGTCACTGATTGATCGAGGTGCGACAAAACCTCATTGGACCAACCTTCTTCCCACCTATGGTTTCGCAAACTATGAGGCCTATGAAAAGCATGTTAGCAGCTTTATGGAGATGGTGCCGGGAAAGTTCGTCACTTACGACCACTATGCACTTCAGCAGAGTAACGATGGAAAGTTCCTGTTCCGGCGTGATTTCTTTGCAAACCTAGAAATCTTCCGACGTGCCGCGCTGGATAACAAAAAGGACTGGGGAATTATCCTCCAACTTGGCGCATGGGGGGGGCAACCCAGCCCCGATGAGAATGCACTACGGTGGCAGGCCTTCAACTCTCTTGTCTATGGCGCGCGCGCGATTGGCTGGTTCACATACCTCACGGAAATCCCTTATAACAACATGAACTGGCGAGATAACGTTGTGGATCGGGACGGCCATCGCACATCGAACTACACGAAAATCCGCCGGTTGAATGCTACTATCGCGAATTTAGGAAAGACCCTAGTTGAGCTTGATTCAACCGGGGTGTTTCACTCTGAGCCGTTGCCCGAATTGACCGAGAGCATGGCGGAATCCACTCTTGTATCAAATATCGGAGGCGGAGAGTTCGTCCTTGGCGAAATGAAGTCCCAGAAAGGGAGAAATCTTCTTTATGATCTCCAATCGGAACATCAACGAGCCTTCGGTTGCAAAACTCAAGTGGAGGACGATGCCAAAGAGTGTTCGGGAGGTCTCGGCGGCAGATGGAATACTGCTCCCCGCAGCGGAATCTAGCCGAGATTCTGAAACCTTTGAAATCCATCTCGCACCGGGAGAAGGGCGATTATTCCAACTTCTTTAAGCTGGCATTGAAGCTGTGCGAGCCTAGCAATCAATGTGCAATAACACAACGCCATGTCAGCACTAACCGAACCGACACCACTGGCACCAGAGGTTGACACGTCGCGTATCAATGTCGCCATCCGAAAGGGGTTCTTTTGGCGAAACGACGACTGCAAACCGGTGCCCAATACGTGGACTTATTTCCGCAAGGAAATCGATTACTTCGGCGGGGACACGATTTGTTATTTTGCGGCTGATCCGACTGCTAGGCTCTATATTAACGGCACAGTTGTGATCGACCGGGTGATGCGATTTGTAACGCCGCATATTACCGTCGAGCGTTTAGACCTGTCGCCTTCTCTTAAAATTGGAAGAAACATCGCGGTAATTCTTCACCACTGGTGGGGCGTGGGGACCTTTCAGCGTTCACCGGGCGGAAGCCCCGGTGTCTCTATTGTGGGTCCCTGCTTGAACGGTGGGGATGGGTGGAAATGGCGGAATGCGGATGAGTTTGTTCCTGTCACCACACAAACTACGGGAGGAGGCACATTCAGGATTCGGTTTCCATTGGTGGCGGATTACCAATACTATTCCAATCCCCATAAGGAGGGTCAAGACGGACAATGGAAACCGACCAATTCCGTTCGAAATGAAGCATGGTCCGTTCCGGTTCTCAAAGGGTTTCCACCTGTAGCTCGAGAGGAATGTCGACCCGTAAGGGTCGTTGCTACAGGCACGGTCATTCCGCTGCCTCCGAATGGCTCCCGCCAGACGCCCCCGCCTCGGCAATGATCAAGAATGGGGCTTACAAAGCGGATGGAAGCCGGTTAACAATCTGCAAGGCCTAGTGAAAGGGGATTCGACGCCCACCTCTCTTCTCGCTGGCAAGGATGGCTACTTGACCCTTGATTTTGGCAAACCCGTCCGCGACTTGCGTCTCGATGTCGAAGCCGTTTCTCCAGGCACGATATTAGATTTTGCCTATTGTGGAATTCCCCTAAATCTCAAAACAGGCGAGCGCGTGCTTCTTGAAGACGGTTCCTTCGATCCTGAGGTAACGATCGGAACCCCGGCTGCGGCCCGGATGATTCTTCACGGACCCGGACGTGTGGAGTTGCTCGAAGAACGAACGTTGCGGTGGCTGATGATTACTTGGCGAAACGCCAAATCTCCGGTCTCACTGTTGCAAGTGAGCATTCAGACTAGTCAGCAACCCTTAACGCAAATCGGTTCATTCGAGGGCGGATCCGGGTGATGTGGAGACCATTACCCGGCTTTGCCTCGACCATGCGCGAGTCACAATGTCCGACACCTATGTGGATACTCCGGGTCGCGAGGACGCTCAGTGGCTTGAAGACATTCGGGAAAGGGCCTTGATCTCCGGCACGTGGTATGGGGAGTTGAACCTTCGACGGGTGACGATCAGGCACGCGGCGGAACAACAGGATCCCAGTGGTCGCTTTAGGGTGTTTGCCCCGGAAGATTACGGGAAGAGCGGGTTTCAAAGTCTCGACTGGGGCATGGCGTGGGTCTATATGCTCCACGACGATTTCGTATGGCATGGCGAAGCTGCCTTTGTGGAAAGATACTTTGCGAATTTGGTTCGCTTCATGGAAGTCGCCTATCTGCAGAGCAACGCGGATGGAATGCTCGCAGACCGCACTTGCCTGAGTGACCTCTTCACATCCCTTAAAGCGGACTTTGACGCAGGTGAACTGCAAAGCATATCCAATTCGGCTTATTACGGCTGCCTGACGCTGGCATCAAAACTAGCCGTTGCCATTGGCGCTAACCAATGGGCCTCCACGTGGTCGGATCGCGCCACGAAGTTGAGATCCGGTTTTCAACGTTTCCTCGCTGCCAACGAAGAGGGTAAAGAGCTTCCCGCAGAAGTTTGGTCCCCGTTCGGACCTTGCCGAGGATTCGGGCAGGGCGCGGTAGTGATGGCCGTGTTTCATCGGATTTTGCTCGAGGAAAAGAGCAGAAGGTTTCTTAAAACCGTCTTTTGCGGTGCGGATGGAGCTCCACCTCCGGCTGCAAACGCTGGAACACTCCGACCTACGCCTATCGCTCCCTGCGCGCCCTTTCCGATGCCGGCCTCGGAACGGTGGCAGGGCGACATTTCCTCGAGAGATACAGGCCCTATACTACCCGACGGGCCTTTACCCGAATATTTCCTGCCTCTCATCGGTCAACCGAACGATCCCACAGGTTCTCATGGATGGGCGGCTTCGCCGCTTGTATGGTTTCACGACACTGTTCTCGGTGTGCGCCTTAGAGAGAAACGCCGAGTTTTCAATTCGATGGACCCCGCGCTGGGTGGGCTGGAATCGGTGCATCGGAGATGTTCACACCCCTCTCGGAACCTTAAAGGTCTCGGTTGACTGGGACCTTGGAGAATGCCTCCTCGATGGTCCTACCGCAATCATCGGACGGGTGAAAAGCGATCTCCCACTTGCTGCTTCCGAAACTGACGGGAGAGTCAGATTCCAAGCAGAAGCCATCCGACCCGACTCTTCGCTGTGACCCAACGCGGACCACAATTCGCGATCCACCCAAAGGCTCGGTGGATTTGGCCGGATGGGGCGATGGCCGACCTGCAGAATTGTTATGCCTTGTTTCGCAGGACTTTCACTCTGGAGCAGCTGCCGAAATCAGCCCTTGCATTAGTCACTGCCGACCAATCCTATCACCTTTGGATCAACGAAAAATTCGTTTGCCGGGGACCCGCTCGCGGGTTTCAACGTCATTGGCCGGTTGATGAAGTGGATCTGTCATCTTTCCTTGTGATGGGGGCGAATGTTATTGCCGTCCGCGCCTACCAACCCGGGCAGAGTAATTTCCAGTATAGATGTGAGGGCACAGCGGGGTTTCTGTTTTCAGCTCAGTGGGGAGACGTGGTGGTTTACTCCGACACTTCATGGAAAGCCCGGCGTCAATTAGGGATTCGGCGCGGAACCGTGCCGGTGAGCATCCAGCTTTTCCCCCAAGAGCATTTTGACGCGCGGGCGGAGCCAGCAGGGTGGACGGGTTTGGATTTCGATGACTCCGCATGGTGCCCCAATGAATTCGTGGGCGCGGTCTGGAACTCCCCTCCGTGGCATAGCCTCGAAGAGCGCGGGATTCCGCTCCTTGAGGAGCGAAGTATCCGTCTTGACCGCTGCCTCGGGAGTGCCTCAGGCATTTGCCGTACAAATTTTCGCGAGGTGCGCGATGTTTTGAATTACGGCTGGCCGAACCGCTGGCCCATTCTCCGGTCACCTCGCGAGCCGATTTTTTGAGGGTTCCAGCCACGGGACGGAACGCTTATGTGAGCTACCTCCTAGCCTTCGACCGCACTCAGGTCGGATCGCTGCAATTGAAGGTATCCGGCGCGACGGGTGGAGAAATCGTTGACGCCACCTTTTACGAAACGATCGACGAGGCGTCGCTAACCCCCGATGCGCTGGATTGGACTCATTCACAGATTGCATTTGGGAGTCGGCTCATCTGCCGACCGGGTGTGACCGAGCACGGTTTCCTTCACTACTATGGATTCAAGTTCATCGTCTTGACGATACGGGACTCCTTGTTTCCCCTTGAAATCGAACCCGCTCTGGCATGGGTTGGATACCCGATGCGCGTCGAGGGCAAATTCATAAGCTCCGATCATGCCCTCACAGCGATATGGAAAGCGTGTGCCTGGACGCAGCAATGTTGCATGTTGGACGCCTACGTGGACACACCTTGGCGCGAGCAGAGACGCAGTGGTGGGGCGACGCAAGGGTGCAGGCATGGAACACTTTTCATCTCGGTGGCGACACCAGGTTATTCCGCCGGGGGATTCGCCAAATCGCAGCGCAAACGACCCCGAACGGGCTCACCTACGGGCACTCGCCAACAATCGCACACAACTGCGTGCTCCCCGATTTCACTCTGATGTGGCTGCTCACGCTCTGGGACGATTACTGGCAAACGGGGTCGCTCGAAACCTTTATCGAACACCGAGCAACCGTCGGCCAGGGCACTGGAATACTTCTGCAGCCAGTTGGATCCTTCCACGGGGCTGCTGAGATGCGATCCGCGATATTGGTTGTTTCTGGATTGGACGGATCTCAATAAGGACGGCCAGCCAAGCGTGTATAGTCTCTGGTTGTTGTTCACACTCCAGAAGCTATCCTCGCTACACCAGTTGATCGGGGACCATTCGGAGAGTGACCGGCTCCGGGAATGGGCTGAATCTCTCGGAAACTCTCTACGCAAACTGATTTCAGCAGACGGCTTGATGGGAGATGGGATGGATGTCGATGGAAACATGATCCAAACCCACTCCGTTCACAGCCAGACTCTGGCACTGATGACGAACGTCGATCCCGACGGCAATGACGCGCGGCTCGGAGTGGTTCTTTGTCCATTCATCAAAGGTGAACTAACACCCGAAGCGCCGCCATCTGCGTTTTGGATGACCTACGTTTTTCAGGAATTGATCAATCGCGATCACGGAGTCGAGGTCGTCAGTTTTATCAGGTCAAAGTGGGCACCAATGGCTGACTATGGGACGACTTGGGAAATGTTTTCTCCGCGTCGCGGGGAGTGGAGCCATTCTCACGCCTGGTCAGCGCATCCGGCATATCACCTCCTGCAGACAATCGGGGGAATCACACAAGGCGCCGCCGGCTGGAAGAAATTCTCTTTCGCCCGGTTTTTTTCGGAGAGGAGGGCGAAGCGTCCATTCCCTCCCCCCTGGGCACTATTCAGAGTCATTGGCGAAGAGAGGCTGGCGTGACCACGGTTGAGCTACGCGTCCCCAAGTCGGTGGAGGTGGAAGTGAAGAGGTTGCCTTGTGCAAACTGCACCGTGTTAGGAGGACATCATTCCTGGAGTTTTGAAGCACTGTGATCGCGTTATACCAAATCATCCATTTGGCAATCGCTACCCTATGTGGCGGCGGGCTTCTATTTGCAATAAAGGTTCCCTTTTTAGGATAGAGTTCATGATGCAAAGTTCCTGAGCGAGGAGCCTGTGTAGATGAACGCCGGAACCCCAGATCGAGAGATGCCCGGCCCGAAGACGTATTCCGTCGGCGCGCTTACCTACACGCTGCCGGGTTAGGCGTTCTTAATGGGATGGCTGCTGTGGGGGGATTTTTGTTTTACGCTAATGGAGTCGGTGTTTCCGTCTGTGCTGCCGCTCAAGCTCAAGCATCTCGATGCGCCGAGCTGGGTAATTGCGCTCATCGCAACGGGGATTCCCAGATTGTTAATGCAACCCTATGCCCGGTGGTGAGTTTTCGGAGCGACCGGTATCGCAGTCCGATTGCGACATTTCTGGCCAAACACGGAATCGTATCCGATGCGCGGTTTGCGGCCCTAATCGTGTGCGGGGTGTTCACGGTCGGGTTCCAGTTTTTCCGCATGTTCGTGGCCTCGGTTTACGACTGCCTTTTCAACGATGTGGTGCCGCATGGGTTGCTCGGGCGGTTTTTGGCGGCGTTCCGCGTAGTCGGAACACTTTCCAGCAGCCTGTTTTCGATTTTTTTCTTTCCCCACGCCGAAACGCATTTCACGGAAATTTTCACTGGGGCGGCGGTATCTATGGCGTGGTTTTCTTTTTGATGTGCCGGTATGTCAAAGAGGGTGAGTATCCACCGCCTCCGGCGATGGTGTCTCAGTCCAGGTCCCACGTGGTGGACGGAATCAAGACGTTTTTTATAGAGTCGTTCTCGCAGCGCTTCTATTGGCTCTTTTATGCCTGGGTTGCGCTTTACGCCGCCTCCGATTTATTCCTCTCTGGCTGACAGGATTCCACGCACTGATTACCGTGGCCTTCTGGCTTCTCTATTGGGAATGGAAAAAGCTGGGCGGACAGGGTGGATATACCCCACCATCTTTGACCCCAAACGTGGTCACAACATTATGACAATAAAGAATACGCATCCCCTGCGAGTTGGTCTGTTTGGAATCGGCTTGGAAGCCTACTGGACGCAGTTTGACGGACTCAAAGAACGGCTGGAAGGCTACGTGCAGACTGTTGCAGATCGTATCGGGAGTCCGGAGGTGGAGGTGGTGAATCTCGGACTCATCGATTCCCCCGAGCGGGCCATGGAGGCCGGGCATGCTTTCCGACGCGCGGACGTGGACATTTTATTTCTGTATGTGACGACCTATGCATTGAGTTCGACGGTGCTCCCAGTAGTGCAGCGGGCGAAAGTGCCGACGATCGTTCTTAATATGCAACCTGCTGCGGCGATTGATTATGCGGCGTTCAACGCGACGGGAGATCGCACCAAGATGACTGGTGATTGGCTGGCGTATTGCTCTGCATGCCCGGTTCCTGAGATTGCCAATGTTCTCCGTCGCTGTGGGATTCCGTTTCATCAAGTGACCGGGATGCTGGAGGACGATCCGATCTGCTGGCAGGAGATCAGGGATTGGACCGGAGCGGCACGAGTGGCCAGCGTGATGTCACACAATCGGCTGGGACTCATGGGGCACTATTACAATGGCATGCTCGATATCGCGACCGATACGACTCGCCAGATTGCAACGTTTGGCGGACACATGGAGATCGTTGAAGTCGAGGAACTAGCGGTGTTACGGCGGGGTGTTTCCGAGGCGGAGGCCAAGGAGCGGGTGGAAGAATTCCGAGAGACTTTCGATGTTCAGGCGGACTGTTCGGAACAAGAATTGATCAGGGCTGCAAAAACGTCTCTGGCGCTTGATCGGCTGGTCTCCGAAAAGAATCTAGGCTCGCTTGCCTACTATCACATGGGCAGCGGGTGCCCAGAGCTGGAGGATGTTATCAGCTCTGTAATCCTTGGGAATTCGCTGCTGACGGCCCGTGGAATCCCCGTCGCTGGCGAGTATGAGGTGAAGAACGTCCAAGCCATGAAGATCCTGGATACGCTGGGTGTCGGCGGTTCATTTACTGAGTATTACGCGATGGACTTCGCAGACGATGTGGTGCTGATGGGGCATGATGGGCCGGGGCATATCGCCATCGCGAATGGGCGGACCAAGGTGCGTCCGCTCGGAGTGTATCATGGCAAGGTGGGCAACGGGCTTTCTGTGGAGATGAGTGTGAAACACGGACCTGTGACACTTCTCTCTGTGGTCGAAGACCGTGACGGCTCGGTTTTTTTTCTGGCAGCAGAGGGAGAGTCCGTTCCGGGGCCGATTCTGGAAATCGGAAACACAAACAGCCGGTATCGATTCCCGATTGGCGCGAGAAGATTCGTCAACGATTGGAACTCCAATGGTCCCGCGCACCACTGCGCGGTTGGGATTGGGCACGTCGTTGACCGGATCGACAAACTTGGAAAATTGCTCGGAATCCGGGTGGTGAGAGTTTGCTGAGTGCGGCGCTGCCGGGAGTTTCCGAGCAGGAAAGTTTGCAGCATGGCCCGATTTACAAAACTACTTAGGTGTCTCCTGTTCATTGTTGCCACTCTTATGGTGGTCGAACTGGGATGGTTCGCACTGGTGCGCCTGACGGCGAAGTGGCGGCGGTGCGGGATTGGATGGGGATCGCGGCCGAGGTGCGGCGTCCGGTGAACGAACATCCGAAGCGGAAAATCGAGGGATTTGATTGCACGAAATCGGAGGTGAGCGGGCGGCGGCTGTGGGGCTTGATGGCGGAGCGGTTCGGGTCGGCGGACGAGTTTTTTGCAGAGCACTTCGTGGTGAACTATTGCCCGCTGGTGTTCATGGAGGAGACGGGGCGGAACCGGACGCCGGACAAGCTGCCGGCGGCGGAGCGGGCGGTGCTCTTCGAGGCGTGCGATGCGCACCTCACGGCGGTGGTGCGGGCGCTCGATCCCGAGTGGTGCGTGGGGGTGGGGGCGTTCGCGACGGAGTGTCTGCGGCGGGTGATCGGGGAGCCGATGCGGTTTGCGACGGTGCTGCACCCGAGCCCGGCTTCACCGGCGGCGAATCGCGGCTGGGCGGAGGCGGCGACGCGGCAGCTGGTGGGTGCCGGGGTGTGGCAGGAGTGATTGGTCTCGCGCAGAGACGCAGAGGCGCAGAGAAATTTTGAGGGACTCGATGACCTCTGTGACTCTGCGCGAGATCCTGGGTTACAAGATGGTGTTGACGAATTCTTCGCGGTCGAAGGGGGCGAAGTTGTCCAGTTGTTCGCCGGTGCCGACGTAGCGGGGTGGGATGCCGAGTTCGTTCTGGATGGCGACGATGATGCCGCCCTTCCCGGAGCCGTCGAGCTTGGTGACGATGATTCCGGTGAGCCCGATGGCTTCGTGAAATTGGCGCGCCTGCTCGAGGGCGTTGGAGCCGGTGGTGGCGTCGACGACGAGGAGCTTCTCGTGCGGGGCGTCTGGATCGTGTTTTGCCAGGGTGCGAATGACCTTTTGCAGCTCTTGCATGAGGTTGCTCTTGGTGTGGAGGCGTCCGGCGGTATCGCAGATGAGGAACTCGACGTTGCGGCGGTCGGCGCTGGCGTAGGCGTCGTAGCAGAGGGCGGCGGAGTCGCCTTGATATTGACCCTTCATCACCTCGACGTCGATGCGGTCGCCCCAGTGGGAAATCTGCTCGATGGCGGCGGCGCGGAAGGTGTCGGCGGCGACGAGGAGCACGCTGTGGCGGTCGGCTTTGAGGACGTGGGCGAGCTTGGCGGAGGAGGTGGTCTTTCCGGTGCCGTTGACGCCAACCATCATGATGGCTTTCGGCTTGGCGGGGAGGGGGCGGAGTGGGGGGGCGTTGATGGCAAGGACCTGGGAAATCTGGGAGCGGGTGACGTCGGCGATGTCGCGGGCGGTGACGTCGGTGCCCCGCGCCTGAAGATTTTCGAGGATCCGGAGGGCCATGGGGACGCCGAGGTCGGCGCGGATGAGGGTTTCTTCGAGCTCGTCCCAGTCGACGGGCTTGCCCTTGAGATTGCCGATGAAGGTCTTAAGAAAATTCAGAGCCATGGTGGCGGGTCACGGGTGATTGGTGACTGGTGAATGGTGATTGGTGGAGATTCAATCCGATGTCTCGCTGGATGGCGGGAGGGCGAGCCGGATTTTGTCGAGGATGCCGTTGACGAACTTTCCGCTGTCGGAGGTGGAATATTTTTTCGCGATTTCGATGGCTTCGTTGATAGCGACGACGGGGGGGACGTCGGGACAGTGGAGCATTTCGTAGACGGCGAGGCGGAGAACGTTGCGATCAATGGCGGCGAGGCGATTCAGGCCGTAGTTGGCGACGTTTGACTCGATGAGTGGGTCGATCTCGGGGCGCGCTTTCAGGATGCCGGGAATGAGATTGTCGCTGAACCGGCGCGCCGCCGGGCTGAGTCCCCGCATTTTATAGAAAACGGCGACGTCCGCCAACTCCGAGGTCGGGTTGAGATCGTGTTGGTAAAGGTATTGAACCGCGGCTTCGCGGCCTTCGCGTCGAACGCCCATGATTGGTGATTGGTGACTAGTGAATGGTGATTGGTGGAGTGCCTGGTGCGACTACGTCGCCAGAATCTCGCGGACGGCGCGGGCGGCGGTCACCGCAGCGCGGGCGGCCTCGGTGCCACGATTGAGATGGGGACCGAGGCAGCGAGCCTCGGCTTGTTCGACGCTTCCGACAAGCAGGACTTCGTGAATGACGGGAATGCCGTGGGTGATCGCGGTGGTCTGAAGGGCGTCGGTGATGCTGGCCGCGATGAGTCGGGCGTGGGCGGTCTCGCCTTCGATGATGACGCCGAGGGCGAGGATCGCCGCGTATCCGCGCTTGGCGGCGAGAAGGTTCACTAAAAGGGGAACTTCGAACGAGCCGGGGGCTTGGAACGTTTCGACTTTGGCCTGGGGTTCGATGGCGAGCAGTTCGGTGCGGGCGTGGTCGGCGAGGGCGGTGGTGAAGCGGGAATTGTAGCGACTGACGACGAGTGCGTAGGTGGACGCCGGGGTGGAGTCGGACGGTGGGGCGGGGCGATCAGGTAGCTCGGTGGACATGGCAGGGGAGGACTGTGGCAGAATTGCCGGGGTTGGCAATTGCCAGACGCCGGGAAGGGTCGGTATTCGGACGGCGGGGCGGAAACGTCGTGCCCGGTCGGTCAACGCGCCGATTCAGCGAGGTATTGGCGGAGGATCCGCCAGGTGAGGGTGAGGCTGTTGGGGTCTTTGAACGTTTCGTGACCGGTGGGGACAATCAATTCTTCGCTCGCTCCGTCGAGGTGGGAACTCCAGTAGCCAACGATGCCGTCGGAACTGTCCGGCGTGTCACCGATGCCGCGATCGCCGACGACGGTGTAGTATTGGAAGTCGGGTTTGAACGGGGCGTCCGAGACGGCTTGGAAGACGGGGTTTCGGGGGGAGAGGGACCCGATGCTGTTGGTGATTTCGCTGATGTCGAAATCAAGGGCGAGAAAGCTGCCGAGGGTTTTTACGACCCGGGTCTGGAAAGCAAGAGTATCGGTCGGGATGCGGATCAAGCGCATTCCGAAGGCGGCGAGTGAGCTGTCGGCCATGGTGGCACCGCGGTGGGGTGCCGAGAAAAAGATGCCGGTATGGAGGTGCGGCGAGGGTTCCCAGAAAAAGCGGTCTTCGATCTTCGCGCGGTCTTCGGCTTCGAGATCGATGTCGGCGAAGGGACGGTCGGAGAATTTGTCCCACAGACGGTCGCCGATCTCGACGGCGTTCATGCGGGTGATGACGCCGCCCATGCTGTGGCCGACGGTGATGAGGTCGCGGGAGGCGAGGTCGTCACCGTCGGGGTCGAACGTTTGGCGGACCCCGGCGAGTTGATTGCGGAGAAAGGCGGCGGACGCGACGGTGGAGACGCCGCTGGGGTAGTAGACGGTCCAGAATTGAAAATTCTCGCGGATGACGGGGTCGATCTGGAGTTCGTTGATGAGATTGCGCCAGATGAGTGGTGAGGAACTCAGTCCGTGCACCATGACGACGGGAATACGTTTCGAGTCGTAGGGTTCGAGCAGATAAAGCCCGGCGAGTTGCATTTGATCGCCGATGAAAAGAAGCCCGCGAATGCCGAGGGCGAGGTCGTTGAGTCGGTCAAACGAGAGCGCGATGGGGGTCGTGAAATCGGCGGCGAGCGCGGTGCGTCCGTGGGGAGTGTCGACGGTGAGTTGCTCGCGGGGGTCGAGGAGTTCGATGGTCAGGTCGGCGCTGTCGCCGAGGCTGCGGAGCCGGGGGATGGCGGTGACGGGAGTGAAGGTGCCGCGTTTTTCGTAGAACGGAATGGTGGGATCCTGGCGGATGCCGACCAGGGGAACGCCGAATCCGGGAACGGCGACGCGGTAGGTGAAGCCTTTGATGCTGATGAGGCTGCTCGTGACGAGTCGATCGAAGGCGGGTTGGTCGGGGTCGTTGGAGAATCGGGATTCGACGTCGATGGTGCGCGGCCCGAGCGGAGTCTCGACGGTGCGGCGGGGATCCTGCGGACGGTCGGCGAAGGTGATGAGTTGAAGCAGGGCGGCGTTGGCGAGCGTGACGTCCCCGGATTCGCGGGCGGCCCGCAGAGCCAGCTCGAGAGCACTGGTGAAGAAGCCGACGGCCAACTGGGGGTCGCGGGTGCGGACTTTATCGCCGGCGCGGAGCGCGAAGCGGGCGGCGGCTGTCCAATCGGCGGTTGCCCTGGTCTGCGAGGCCTGGTCGGCGAGGGCGACGAGGCGTGCGGCGGGGTCGTGGGTGAGGGGGAGTTTTGGCGAATCGGAGGATGTCGCGAGTTGGGTGCGGAGCGCTCGTGAGGGAGACTCGGTGCGGGTGGCGACGGTGAAGCCGCAGCCGACGAGCAGGGCGGTGACGGGGATGAGAAGGAGGAAACGAAAAATCATGACGCGGGAAATTCGGCGAACGGTATCGGGGCAAATGCGGGTGAGGTCGAGCGTAGGATGAATTTTCGTCGGCGGACGAATTGGTGCTGCGGAAATCCGAGAAGATCGGCGTTGCTCCGGGCTTGCATGGGGTGCCCGGGACGCGCGAGGGTCGCGATCTTTCCGATGAAGCGTTTGTTCCGATTTGTCCTGCGGCTGATTTTCCTCGCCGGGGTGCTTCTTGTCCTGGTCGTGCTGGGTGCGGAAGCTGCGGTGGATTTCAAGTCACGCGGTCGGAGCTACGATGAGGTGGACGAGGTGCCGAAGCGGCGGGCGGCGTTGGTGCTGGGAACTTCAAAGTTTGTGCCGGGTGGCAACGAAAACCTTTATTACCGCTACCGGATCGAAGCGGCGGCGCGGTTGTTCGAGGCGGGTCGGGTGGAATATTTGATCGTGAGTGGGAATGGGTCCGAGCCGAATTACGACGAGCCGATGACGATGCGGGAGGACTTGATCGATCTCGGGGTTCCCAAGGACCGAATCTACCGGGACGACGCGGGGTTGCGGACGCTGGATTCGGTGGTGAGGGCCGACGAGGTCTTCGGCGCGCCGGACCTGGTGGTCGTATCGCAGCCGGAGCACACGAAGCGGGCTCTCTTTATCGGGCGAATGCGCGGTCAGGACGTGGTGGGTTATCCGGCAGAGCCGGTCTCGTTTTCGACTGACCCGAAGACTGCGATCCGCGAGCGGTTGGCGCGGGTTTTAGCCGTCATGGACGTCATGTTCGACCGGCAGCCGGAGCGTCTGGGTGGGACGGTGACGCTGGGTGAGCCGGATACCGAAGAGGCCGGTGCCAAGAAGATATGACGAATTCATCATCAGCGCATTTGCGGGCGGAAAATCTGGAGCGCTCGTTCAAAATCGGTCGGAGCCGGATCGACGTTTTGCGGGGAATCACGTTGGAAGTCGCTGCGGGGGAGTCGGTATTTTTGTGCGGAGCTTCCGGGGCGGGGAAGACGACTCTGCTTTACACGCTGGCGGGCTTGGAGCGACCGGAGGCGGGCGAGGTATTTTTGGAGGGAACGAGTCTCTACAAGATGAGCGGTGAGCGGTTGTCGCGGCTGCGGAATCAGCGGATGGGATTTGTTTTTCAATCCTACTTCCTGCTGCCCGAGTTGACCGCGTTGGAGAACGTCCTGGTGCCGGCGATGATCGGAGGAAGCGACGCGAAAGATCGGGCGGTCGCTCTGTTGGAGCGGGTCGGACTGGCGGAGCGGCTCGAGCATTTGCCGTCCGAGCTGAGCGGTGGCGAGCAGCAGCGGGTCGCCATCGCGCGCTCGCTGGTCAACGACCCGGGGACGCTCTTTGCCGACGAGCCGACGGGAAACCTGGATTCGAACACCGGTGAATCCATCGTCGAGTTGCTGTTGGGTGTCGTCCGGGAAGATCGACGGACGCTGGTGGTGGTGACCCATGACCGGAAGTTGGCAAAACGGGGCGATCGGATTTTGCTGATTGAGGATGGTCGGATCGATGGGGGAGAGTGAGGGCAAATACGTCTTTACTCCTGACTCGCTGATTCAGCGGGTCAGTCGTGAAAATGCCATTTTGCTCGGTGGGCCGGCGGCTGCGATCCTGCAGGTGGCGCATCCGGTGATCGGGGCGGGCGTTGCGCGGCACAGCCGGTTCCGGGAAGACACTTTGGGTCGATTGCACCGGACGCTGGAGGCGGTTTACACGGTGGCCTTTGGGACGCGGGAGGAGGCGGATCGGCTTCGAGAGCACGTGGCGGCGGTGCATCGCCCGGTGCGCGGGACGGAGCCGGTGGTCTACGACGCGGCGGATCCTGAGGCGCAGATGTGGGTGCTGGCCACCTTGATCGCGGTCGGGACGGAAGTCTACGAAGCGGTGATCTCGCCGTTGACCGAGGCCGAGCGGGAGTTGCATTACCGGGACATGCGGGTCTTCGGCGAATACTTCGGATTGCCTCGGGACTATGGTCCGGGTGATCGCGTGGAATTCGGCCATTATTACGCCGAGATGCTGGTGGACGAGCGAATGGGATCGTTGCCTGAGAGCGCGGAGGTGGCGCACGCCATCGTGGCGCCAAGAGCGCCGCTGTGGCTGGCGGCGACTGGGTGGCCAACGCGGCAGATGGTGGTGGAGACGATCCCGTCGCCCGTGCGAGAGCGGCTGGGGTTTCGCTCGACAGCGAGTGGGCGGCGAGCGGTGCGGGTGGCGAAGGCTGGGTTGCGAAAGGTGCTTCCGGTGCTGCCGGGCCGGATCAGGTATTGCGGGCGGTATCTGCGGTTGCAGGGAGGGTGACGTCGCGCGGGTGGAGATGACGCAGCGGCGGGACGCGGAAGCCCGCAGCCAGTCGAAATTTCGGACTTCCCGGGTGATGATTTTGCACTGTCGGGGCCGGAGCAAAACCGGACAGAGACGGAGCAAAACCGGATTGGGAGACGGTTCAAAACCGGATTGGGGTGGATTGGAAGCAGCGCGGGAAGCGCCTCGGAGGAGGCCGGAGCGTAGCGGAGGCCGACGGAGAGGTGCTTCCCGCGCTGGCGCGCTCGGTGGGGAGCATTCGCAAAGTTTCTTCGAGGCCGGAGAGCGCTTTGTTTTCGCTCGGCGTGTGGCGTGGACCATGATCCCGCGATGAAAAAAGCAGTTTGTCCACCGCCATCCAGCGGGATTCGTCCGACGCACGCTCGAAGACTTCAACGCAGGAACCCTCGACGCGGTCACGGCAGCCGCGCATCTCGGAGTGAGCCGCTCCCGGCTCTATGAACTACGCGGAGTCTTCCTGCGGGAGCGCGTCGATTACGGACCGAAGGCCAGCGGCGGAGACCGGTCCGAGGATTGGCCTGCCAAGACGCGATGCCTGCTCGAGGAGTTCCTTCCTCTTCAAAATCCGCCCAACTACCAGCTCGTTGCCGACGAACTCGAACGCCTCTGCGGGTTTCGCCGTGCGCGCTCCACGGTCGAGGCCCACGTCAAAGCGCACTACGCGCATCTGTGCCCTCCGCAGCCCGCAAGCCCCGGGTTTACCGACGCTTCCGCCGCGAGCACATTGGAGAGCTCTGGCAACACGACAGCTCCATCCACCAGTGGTGGCCGGCCAGCTCCAAGCAGACCCTCCTACTCACCGTGGACGACGCCTCCGGACTCAATCTGGCGGGCCGCTTCGTCGGGTCGGACAGCACTTGGAATCACTTCGAGCACTTCCGCGAAGCCTTCACCCGCTGGGGGCTTCCCGAGATCCTCTACACCGACGGCCTGAGCCTCTTCGGACCGAGTTCCACCGACGACCATCGCGATCCCAAAAGCGAGTTCCAGAGGGCCATGCTGGGACTGGGTTCCGCCCACCTCGTGGCTCCCACCCCGCAGGCCAAGGGCAAGATCGAGCGGCGCTTCGGCACCTTCCAGCGACGCCTGGTCACCTTGCTCGCACACGCCCGCGCCACGACTTGGGCGCAAGCCGACGCCATCCTCCAGATGGAGATCGAGCGACAAAACCTTAAGGTCAACCGCTCGTTCGGTAAAATCCCCCTCGAAGTCTGGGAGATCCAGTCGCTCAGTGGCCACACTCGCCTGCGTCCTCCTCCGCCTCCCGCTCTCTTGGATCTGCACCTCTCACTCCGCCTCTCCCGACGCGTCAACAACGACCACACCGTCGATTTTGAAGGCCGCAATTACGAGATCTCCTCCACCCTGCGCAAGCGCATCACCATCGTGCATCACCCAAAACGCCAATTTTGGGTCGTCGAGAATCCACCAAAACACGTTTGGCCCCCTATTCTAGCCCATTACACCCTCTGATCACCTGTCCGGTTTTGCTCCGGCAAGAAATCCGGTTTTGCTCCGTCGCCGAGGGTGCAGGACAAAAATCTCTGAAAAAGCATTTTAGCGAGGTATTTTTACTGCCAAAGTATATGCGTTTACATATACGCTTGATTAATGAACCCAAATACCGCACCTCGTGCCATCCTTGATCAAATCGCGGCCATCGACCGCATGGAGCGAGGAAAGCTCTCGGTGATCCGTCAAGGCCAGAGCGGATCTTACTTCAATCTCCAGCGTAGGGAGGGTGGGCGAAACGTGACCGAATACGTCCCGGCCGATCAGGTAGCCCAAGCCCAGGAGAACATTGATGCCCATCATCGCTTCCAGTCTCTTGTCGGCGAGTATGCGGACTTGATCACCGCGCAGAGCAGGCAGGATCGCAAGGCCGGGGCTAAAAAAAAACGCCCGACCCAAGCGTCTGCCTCGCCCAGGAAGCGGAAATCCAAGACCTGATCGCCGCGTTCCGCAGCAAAGAGCCAGCCGGAACTGCCGTCGCCGAGTTGGAAGTCCTCGTGCGCACAGCCATCTTCAAACCGGCCAACGAACTGGTGGCCATGCTCCTGCAGCAAGCCGCCGAGCGCATTGACGCGGCCTACCTCCCCAAGCCCGGCGAACAAGCCAAGGGGCGCGAGGTTCTCATGGTCCAGGGCATGTTCGGCTCCTTCGCGCTGCTGCGCCAATACTACTACCATCCCGGGAAAAGATGCGGCCACTTCCCGGCCGATTCGGCCCTCGGTCTGGAAGGGGCCTACACCCCCGCCCTGGCCCGGCTCATCTGCCTGGAGGGAGCGGATGAAAGCAGCTTCCAGCAGGCTTGCTTCCACCTCGCGGAAACTGGCGGCATCTCCGTCTCCGAGCGCCAGATCCAGCGTGTGGTTGGCCGCACGGGCGAGTGCGCCGTGGCGTGGCAAAAACGAGAATCGGCCCCCGGCCCCTGCGAGGCCAGGATCCTCTACGTCAGCGCGGACGCCACCGGAGTGCCCATGCGCCGGGAAGAGCTCGCTGGCCGCAAAGGCAAAGCCCCCGACGCAAAAGCCAAAACCCGCATGGCCACGCTCGGTTGCGTCTTCACCCAGACCAAAGAAGATGACCAAGGTCGCCCCCTGCGCGACCACGACTCCACCACCTACCTCTCCGCCTTCCAGAGCCCCTCGGACTTTGGAATCAGCCTGCGTCGCGAGGCCATTCGGCGCGGCTTGTTCTCGGCCCCGGAAACCGTCCTGCTCATCGACGGAGCCCCCGGCTTGGAAAAGCTCGGGCACGACTATTTTCCGGATGCCGTCCAAATCGTGGACTTCTACCACGCCATGGAACACCTCCAGACCCTGATCGAAACCCTCTGGGGCAAAGCGGAGCAGGCCCGCAACAAGCGCCGCAGACATCACTGGAAAAAACTCCTCGCTCACGACGGGGTCGAGCGCATCATCAAGCAGGCGCGCCAGAAAGCCCTCCTTCGCGGCAATGTGGCACAGGTGGAAACCGCCTTGGGCTACTTCGTGAACAACATCCCGCGCATGCAATACGGAACCTTTCGGGCCAGAAAATACTTCATCGGCTCCGGAGTCGTCGAAGCCGGCTGCCGCTCACTCATCGGAAAGCGATGCAAGCAATCGGGCATGTTCTGGGGCGAGCCTGGCGCGGACAAAGTCCTCGCCTTCCGGTGCATCCATGCCAGCCGCAGAACGGACTCGTTCTGGAAATACCGCCTCAACTCAGGCGCCGCTGAGAACGACACGCTCCCCCTCGCCGCATGATTTGAAGATTTTTGTCCTGCACCCCGTCGCCGACAGGTGATGATTTTGCACTTGCGCGCTGGATCGAATCGGTGGATTATCCGCACCTCTTTTCCAAGAGACCCCATCGTCCAGCGGTTAGGACACCGCCCTTTCACGGCGGTAACACGGGTTCGAATCCCGTTGGGGTCGCCACTTATTCGAGTGGCGATTTGGGCCGAAAACCTGATATACCGCGCGCCGTCAATATTTCGGAAAACAAAGTTGAGGCATAAGTCGTTATTCATTAGAGTTTTTGGCATAATTCATGCTTCGTTTTGAGGGCTATGATTCGACTCGAACTTGATGCTGATGACCTTGAGGAAATTGCGGAGGCCCTCGATGATCCCGAGACCGGAGATCGCTCAAAATTGAAGCTCATGGCTATCCGTCTGCACAGCCTTGGCACACCGCATGGCCATATCGCCAAAGCACTCAACGTGTCC
The DNA here is from genome assembly GCA_963740185.1 of uncultured Verrucomicrobiae bacterium. Classification (GTDB taxonomy): domain Bacteria; phylum Verrucomicrobiota; class Verrucomicrobiia; order Chthoniobacterales; family JAATET01; genus CAVVKW01. The sequence continues at coordinate 64,008 of CAVUDH010000016.1, read as the reverse complement.
GCGGACACGGTGACCAATTACTGCAAAACCTACCTTCACGGCGGCATCGGTGAACTGATCGAGAACCGGCATTTCCGCCCGACGAGCAGCGCCGATCCGTTCCTTGAGGAGATTCTCCGCACGCTGGAAAGTGATCCCGTAGCCACAGCCAAAGAAGCCGCCCACCGCATCGAACAAATATCAGGCATCGCGTTTTCCCAGACCCAAACTCGCCGCATCCTCAAACGTCTTGGCCTCTCTTACCGCAAGACAGCCGCCATCCCAGGAAAAGTCGACCCGCAGATTCAGTTTACTTTCCTCGAGGAAGAGCTACTCCCCCGACTTCAAGAAGCTCGTGAGGGAAAGCGCCGAGTTTTTTTCGTTGATGCCGCCCACTTCGTCCTTGGTGCTTTTTTAGGCATGATCTGGTGCCTGACACGCGTGTTCGTGCGCACTGGAAGCGGGCGGCAACGATACAGCGTCCTCGGTGCAGTTGAGACCCGTGACCACGATCTGGTCAGCGTGCGCACGACCGGCTCGGTCAACGCCCAGACCGTCTGCCAACTTCTGGACCAGATCGCACACCGGTATCCCGGCGAGACCATTACTCTGGTCATGGACAATGCTCGCTACCAGCGCAACGCCGCTGTCCGCGAAGCGGCTGCCGACCTCGGTATCGAACTGCTCTTCCTGCCTCCCTACTCCCCAAACCTCAACCTCATCGAACGTGTCTGGCGATTGGTCAAATCCAGAGCTTTGCGCAATCGATACTTCCCGGATTTTGCGACCTTCACCCTTAGCATTGACTCCTTCATCGACAGTCTCCAAACCCACAATCGACACCTCCTCAAATCTCTCGTAACCGAAAACTTTCAATCATTCGAGATTCCGAATTGTTGACGGCGCGGAGTATATTCAAACTACGCATATCGTGACTTCCTCAAGCCAACCCCTCCGTATCTCTACCGAAGGCACTCCAATAATGAAGATCAAACCTTTGAAGAGGCTTCGCGATTGGAATCACTGAAAGGCGATTGGAAAAATGCAATTGGAAGATTGTAGAGAGTAAAGGCTAAACTGGAGTGGGAGGCTTGGGATCAAGCTCACAAATATACGTCTGGAAGTTTGTAGGGGGTAGAGACTGAATTGGAATAGAGAGCGGGCATCAAGCCAGTAGTGTTCGGCAGAGAAAATGCTCGGGATAGAAAACAAGCAACAGGGGCGTTGGAGAGCGAGGAAAGCGGGGTTGGGAGGAGAGGCCGGGGAATGATCGGACTGGATGAAGGCAAGCGCAGCCCGTCCCGACGAGCGGAACAAAAGGGGGCTGAGCGAAGCGATCAGGATTTTTTGCGAGGCAGCAAAGCGGCTTGGAGTTCGTCGAGGGAGATGAAGTCCATCCAATAGAACTGGAGAGCTTCCCACTGACGCTTGGTGGGTCGGGAGCCGGTCCAAAGCACGAGCAGAACCGAGGCGATCAGAGCGCAGTAGACCTGAGTGGTCACGCCAGCCTGAGACTCGGCCAGCCAGTGTCGGCATCCGAGCACACACTTGATCCATTTGAAGAAGAGTTCGATCTGCCAGCGGGATCGATAGATGAGGCTTACCAATTGGGCCTCGATGTCTTCGAGATTGGTGAAGAGCAGGAACGTGTGACCGTCTTTTTCCACTCGCACCAATCGCCCTTGGGGACCGTCCTCAGCCTTGCCCAAGCGCACGTTGCTGTCCTCGACAACGCCTGCCTCCCGGTCGCTTCGCTCAACGAGCGGGGCTCTTCCAGGCGGGTGATCAGGCTGTTGTTGTGAAGGCGCAGAACGTAACGCGCTCCCGCTCGCTGGACCTCTTTGATGACCCGGTAATCGTGACTGTAGTTGCGGTCATTGACGTAGCAGGCTCCCGCTTTGAGTTTGCTCTTCCAGACGGTGCGTTCATTGCCGTTGCCATCACTGACGGTGAACTCCACGGGGATCTGTCGCCAGACGTTGAATTCAAGATGGAGTTTGCCCGCGCGATTCTGCGGGTTTTGCCAAATCGCCCAAGCCATCCGCGGCAGGGCCGGCAGGAGCGTCCCGTCGTTGGCGATGAATTCACCGATTCTTTCACGGTCTTTTTCGTTGCCAAAGCGCGGCACCGCTTCTTTTCCCAGCGAGCGCAACAACCCGGCCAGCAACTCCGGGTCGACCACGTGCTGCATGGCCGAAAAACTGCCCAAGCTCACCGACTGGCCGCAAACTTCCTCCTGCACCCGCTGGAAATGGCTGCCCGCGCAGAGAGCCCGCGTCGTTTTCAGCACGGGATTGAGCATGGCAAAGAGAACCAGCGCCAAGTAGCCGCCCGAATCCAGCGTGCGACGCGGGTCTTCTTCCGTCCTCTTGCTCGGTGCTGCTGCCAGAATTGGCTCGAGCCGCGCCAGAAAATCTTTCAGCAGCTTCCAGTTGGCCAACTGCTTCTCGTCCAAACCCTCGGCTTGGGTTTTCGCTGCTTTGATCTTGGCCACATCCCCATTTAAGCCGAATAGTTAGGGTCGTACAAGTGACGATTTCGTCACATTCAGCATTTTTTTCTCACCTCTTTCCCACAGCATTTTCCCTGCCGAACACTACTGAGGCGATCTTATCTCGTTGCCAACCCCTTCGTATCAATACCGAAGGCTTTTCAATCTTAACTGATCCTACTCCGGCAGTGGCATCGAATTCGTAATCAACCATATACGAGTGCAACGATCATGGGCAGACGACGTCGATTTCAGCATCACAGATTTCATCCATCGGAGATTGCTGCTTGTTGCCGAGTGAGAATATGACCGGATCGAAGGTTGTCGTCGATGAAGTATCAAATATTACTCGTCCGAGCACAGACGGTTGCGGAATGCGGCGGCATACTGAAGTCTGACTCGTATTTTCAGGATTCATGGAGCCCAACGTCAAGCTCAGCCACCCTGAGCGGGCAATCGAGCCAACCCTGAGGTGAGCTGCCAATAGCGGGACCGAGCAACCCCAGCCAGCGAAGCGGCTAGGGGTTGGCTGCAGCGCCTTGTTAGCCCTGTATTCTTATTTCAGACTTTAAAAACTTTATCACTCTATTCCGAGGGAGAAAAATGTCATCGGGAAACTTGAACCCGGGCATGAGGTAGAATGACGTTATCTTGTCATCCTCTATCTTGAATTGACCAGCATATTGATTCATCGTGAAGTATGACTTGGATTTGGAATTCCAAATTAAGAAAACCAAATATTCGGAGCCAATCGAATATCTGACATTCGGGCAGGTCAAACCGTTCGTATGATGTCACAAGTGTCCGGTTATAAATCCCACAGAGTCAATTGGTTAGAGTTTAAGGGTGTGAAAGATTTGAAGTTAGATTCTGCAAGTAGTTCATGGAGAGGAGTTTTCTCAAATGGATGGACACTTAAAAGCTGCAAAGTTCTGTGGAGCGTTCCGGGGAGCTTGAGCTGTTTGTGAATGATGGCAACAATCAGATAGACCGACACGGCGATCCAGATTTGGGTTTTGACGGCGTTGGGACTCGTGCCGAAGTAGTGCTTGATGCGCAGGTGTCCCTTGATCCAGCGGAAGAAGAGTTCGACGCGCCAGCGCATCCGGTAGAGCTGAGCAATGGTGAGTGCTGGGACGTCGAGGTGGTTGGTCAGAAAGACTAGGTCACGACCAGTTTCCGAGTCGAAGTATCGCACTTTGCGCAGCAGACCGGGGTAGGCTGCACGGGCGGCGGCAAGCTTGGGCTTTCCGATCTGGTCGCTTCGCAGTCCGGTGCTTTGGTCCACGGGAAGGGAGCGTTGACGCGCGAAGCGCAGATTATCTTTGGCCCGGGTCACGAAGAATGCTCCCGCCGAGACGATGCGATTGAGACGTGCGAAGTCCATGTATCCTCGGTCCATAATGTAGAAGGCAGCGGGCTCGAAGAGCAACTCGTCGAGCCAGAGAACGTCGTGACCGCGGGCTGCCGTGATGTGAATGCAGGTGGGAATCGGTCCTCGGAGATCGATCTGGGTGTGCAGCTTGATCCCGGCCTTGGTCTTACGGAAGTCCGCCCATGGAAAAAGCGTCAGCGAGAGGTCGATGGTGCTGGAGTCCAACGCGTAGACGGTGTTGTCGAGTTCGAGACCGAGATCTTCCTCGGCATAGAGCAATCTGGCTTTGCGGATGAGGCCCTTGGCAAGATCCTCCCACAGCCTCCAATCCCTCGCCTCGTTGGCATCTGCCAGAGTCGACTTCGCCACCGGCCCCCGGAAGCCAAGATGGTAAAGCGCCTCGGGCCGTGCATTGAGGCAGGTTTCGATGTCGCGCAGCCTTTCGCGCCATGTCAATTGCGCGAAAGCCATGCAGATCAACTGCTGTCGACAGCCAAAATGCCGAACTTTCGCCTCGGCATCGTAACGCTCAACATAGCGATCCAGCGTCTGGCGGTGAACCAAATCGAGGACTTGCGTGAGAATATAGCGACCAGAATTCATGGCCGCTGACCATGTCCGAACGCATTTTAGAATTCAAATGCGTCACATCCATTTTTCCACGCAACCCACTCGGACACCCGTGGTATGATGTATGTTAATAACATTTCCATCTTTTGCGCCTTTTAACGATGATATCACAAGCGCCGACGCATCTCGCTTGTAGTCAGTCACCGTGGATATTCCACCGCTCGACGGCGTGTCCTCATCCGCGATGATGCGAACGGTAGCAATCATGCTTCCCTTCTCCGTTGCGTCGGGAATAGTAAGTCCGAACGCCCGGGGATAGGCTTCAGGGCAACACGTCGCAAAGATATAAAGGCTGTGATGAATGTAGTTTTCATAGGCTAACGTCAAGCTCAGCCACCCCGAACGGGCGAACTGTGACGACTGATGACCGGCTGGAAGTGGCGGGTCCGCGCAACCCAGGCGCGAAGCGGCTAGGGGTTGGCTGCAGCGCCTTGTTGGGCTAGCAACCGTCCGAACTACTGGAGGCGATCTTATCTCGTCGCCAACCCCTTCGTATCAATACCGAAGGCTTTTCAATCTTAACGGATCCTACTTCGACAGTGGCATCGGATTCGTAATCACCCATACGCGAGTGCAACGATTGTGCGCAGACGACGTCGATTTCAGAGTCACCAATCTCATCCATCGGAGATTATTGCTTGTTGCCGAGTGAGAATATGACCGGAACAAAGGTTGTCGCCGATGAAGTATCAAATATTACTCGTCCGCGCATGAGACGGTTGCGGAATGTTGCGGCATCCGGAAGTCTGACTCGTATTTTCAGGATTCATCGAGCCCGAACGTCAAGCTCAGCCACCCTGAACGGACGTTGAGCCGCGCAACGCAGTTGCGCCACGCAGCGGATACAAGTTTGATGTGACAGCAGGCGGCTAGGGGTTGGCTGCAGCGTCTTGTTAGACCTTCATTTAGAGATTCGGGCGAGGCGGGCACGAGTATCTTTCAGTGTCGCTTCCAATTCATTCAGATCATGCTTCTCAAGATGAAGTTGGAGAACGTCCAGAAAATGTGAATCAGGTTGTTCTGAACGGTGGAGAAGCTGCATAATATCGGCCTCGTAGATTGTAATTCGATCAAAGTCAAACTGCCTATACAAACTTGGAAGCGCAAATAGTTTCAGGATGATGAGACCTTCAACGGTTGCTGTGGGTAATGAAGCTATCTGATACTCCATATCCTTGGAAAATTCCGAGGCGATCTGCTTGAAAAGAGAATGTTCGGTGAATAGGAAATCAACTCGAAGAATCTTGTACCGTCCGAATGCGAACATCTCTGATCTTTCGACGATTGTGATTTCTGGTAATTGAGCAAGTTGTGCAGTTGACACAATTAAATCGATGTCGTCGGTGTTGCGTCCGCGAACATGTTGGAGAAGCGCGATGCCTCCGACTACTACGAAATCAACCTTGCGTTCAGATAACAGAGTCAAAAACTCTTCTACGAGATGTGGGTAATCGGCAGCCATTGTCGGTTCCCATGTAGACCAATTACCGAAGCGAGCCAACTCAATAACTCGTCCGGGATGAAGGGTGGCAGGCATTGATTCAGTATAGGTCTAACGTCAAGCTCAGCCACCCTGAACGGTGGTTCGAGTTTGTCTGGTGATCTTCTGGAAGTTGACGGCTCGCGCAACCCCGAGAGCGAAGCGGCTAGGGGTTGGCTGCAGCGCCTTGTTCGGTGGTATTTGTATCGAAAAATTGTGATATCTCGTCAGGCGAGTCAAAGAACATATCGGGCTGGCACCTTTGGAGTTCGTCGATGTCGCCGTATCCATATGTGACGGCTGCTGTAGAAATGTGATTGAGACTAGCCCCAAGTATATCGTGCTTTCGATCACCAATCATCATTGTGCTCGTTCGGCAGACTCGCTCTTCCGAAACGATATAGCGGATCAACTCATCTTTGTTGGATCTTGTGCCATCGAGCTGGCTTCCGTGGACACTGCTGAAAAATCGATCGAGTGAAAAATGTTCAAGTATACGAGATGCAAATATCTTCGGTTTCGATGTGGCTAAAATAATGCGAATACCAAGACCCGATATGGTTTCGAGCATCTCTGGAACTCCATGATAAACGCTGTTCTCGTAAAGTCCGATTTCTGAAAATCGCGATCGATAATGGTTGAGAGCTTCATCAAGTAGATCTGAATCAGACGAACTCAGTAGCTTCGAAAACGATTCTTTTAGGGGAGGACCGATACACCAATGAAGTGAATCTGACGACGGAGCTTCGTAACCGATCTTGTTGAGAGCAAACGCGATGCTTCCGGTAATGCCAGGTTTCGGATCAGTCAATGTGCCGTCCAAATCAAAAAGGATGGTGTCGATGTATTTCATAATCACCGAACGTCAAGCTCAGCCACCCTGAGCGGGCAATCAAGCCAACCCTGAGGTGAGCTGCCGATAGCGGGACCGGTCAACCCCAGCCAGCGAAGCGGCTAGGGGTTGGCTGCAGCGCCTTGTTCGGTCTCATTCATTGATTCTGAGAGCTAGCTTCTCCGGTAACATTTCTCTCAGGGATGGGTGTGCTTCGATCAGTCGCATTATATCAGTTATGTCTTTTTGGCGTTTGCTCGGTCGTCTTCCCTCTTCTGACCAGGCCTTAATCTTCCCCCGAAGAGTGTCTTCAACCGAAGCAACTCGCATCAATATCCCATGAATATCTGCCGGGACGGATCGCGTTGGAAAAGATTCGTAGAAGTCTTCGGTGCTTATCTGAATGCTTACTTTTGATCTGCCTTTCAAATTGATTGACCAATCGAAATGCTTTGATTGAAATCCTGCGTCGACCAGAGCGGACACGCTTCGGTCTACTTCGGCAGTCGCAATGACCAGATCGACATCTGCTGTCGCCATTGGCTCTTCTGCCCAATGATTGACAGCAAGCCCTCCGATCATGCACCACGGAATCTCAAGATCTTCGAGAACTTGGACGAGAATCGTAACGTCGCCTCCGCCGCCCGCAGTCTGCCAATTATAGAATTGTCGTTGAGTCATTGTGAGAGGATGAGTGGGAGACTGCCCGCCTGGAATTTCTTTCAGGACCGAACGTCAAGCTCAGCCACCCTGAACGGGGGATCGAGTTTGTCTGGTAATCAACTGCCTGTGGCGGGTCCGCGCAACCCAGCCGCGAAGCGGCTAAGGGTTGGCTGCAGCGCCTTGTTCGGGCAGTAACCAATCTCCGTCGGATTGCTTTCCTATTCTCGATGCCAACCCTTTCGTATCAGATACCGAAGGCTGTTTTATGTGTAACCGATCCTACCCGGACAACGGCATCGGACTCGAAGTCACTTTTGTGCGGGTGCAAGGATTGTGGGCAGACGGCGTTATTTCCAGAATCACAGATCTCATCCATCGGAGATTGTTGCTCGTAGCCGAGTGCAAAGATGATCAAATCAAGACCGGCTCCGGTGAATGCATCTATTCTGCTCGTCCAATCTTCAGTCAGTCTCGGGATGCCAGGTTGCGTGGCAAACCAACTCATATTTTCAGAAATCTATTGAGCCCGAACGTCAAGCACTGTCACCCCGAACGGGCGTTCGAGCTGCGGTTCGTGATCTACTGAAGGAAAATCGTTGACCAAAGTGGCGGTGGCGCGGCTAGGGGTTGTCTGCTGCGCCTTGTTGGGCTAGCAACCGCCCAAACTACTGAAGGCGATATTATCTTGTTGCCAACCCCCTCGTATCAATACCGAAGGCTTTTCAATCTTAAGGGCACCTCCGGTAACCTCGGTGCGCAAGTTTTTTGCGGTGGGAGAGAAATCTGGTAGAAGGGTTGCATGTCAAAATACCGCAAGCTCGACGGAGGAGGGAGCCTGTTTTCAGCGTTGGAGCATCAGCGCGAGATCGCTAGCAAGACGGTGGGGATCTTAAAATTGCGGGATCTCATCGATTGGGAGGGGTTCCGAGGTGTGCTCGATGAGGTGACTGGCTACGGGCAAAAGGATTGGAGCAAAGGAGGGCGGCCGCCATTTGATCCGGTGCTCATGTTCAAAGTCCTGGTGCTGCAAAAGTATCACGGTCTGAGCGACGAGGGCACGGAGACGCAGATCAAGGATCGGGTGAGTTTTTTAGCGTTTTTGGACCTGCGCTTGGGGGACGAAGTTCCCGACGCGAACACGATCTGGGATTTCAAAGAACTCATCGAAGCGGAAGGTCGAGAGGGTGGAGCCAAGCTATTTGCAGCGTTTGGAGCCGTTCTCGCCGGGCAGGGACTGCTGGCCAAGGAAGGCAGCATCGTCGACGCGAGCTTCGTGGACGCGCCCCGTGCGCGTAACACGCGGGAGGAGAATGCGCAGATCAAAAAAGGCGAACGGCCCGCTGGCTTCGAAATGGGAACGGCCCGAGGTCGCCAGAAGGATTGCGATGCGCGTTGGACGAAAAAGAATGCGGAGACCCATTTTGGCTACAAGAACCACGCGAAAGTGGACGCCAAAACCAAGCTCATCTCCAAGCACGCCACGACACCCGCCAACGTGCATGACAGCCAGGTCTTCGCCCAACTCGTGGATGAAACCGATCAGGCGGTGCTGGCCGACAGCGCCTACTATTCAGCGGAGAGCGAAATGTATGTCCTCGAGCACTGCGACGCGCAGGAGTTCCTAATGCGAAAAGCCAACCGTAACCGCCCGCTCGATGAGGCCACCCGCAAATCCAACCACGCCATCAGCAAGATTCGGGTGCGCGTCGAGCATGTCTTTGGTCGAATGGCGCAGATGGGTATGGATTACTGTCGAGCAATCGGAACGCGACGCGCCAGCCAGCACAACAGCCTTTGCAATCTGGTCTACAACCTCGATCGCTATGCCTTTCTCATGCGTGCGGCGTGAAAAACGCCGACAATCGCCCCGAAGTTGCGCTCGATCCGGGCCGCTCGCGCTTGATTGATCCGCCAACCGCTCTCCGACCCCTCACTTTTGGCCCCGCCGTTGTCGCCAACCAACCAATCCGATCAAAAAATTTCCATCGATCCACCCGCAGCGTCGAAAATCAGCGTTACCGGAGGTGCCCTTAACTGATCCTACTCCGGCATTGGCATCGGATTCGTAATCACCCATATACGAGTGCAATGATTGTGGGCGGATGACGTTGATCTCAACATCACATTTTCATCCATCGGAGATTTTTGCTTGTTGCCAAGTGAAAATATGACCGGATCAAAAGTTTTCGCCGATGAAGTATCAAATATTACTCGTTCGCGCATGAGACGGTTGCGGAATGCTGCGGCATCCGGAAGTCTGACTCGTATTCTCAGGATTCATCGAGCCCAACGTCAAGCTCAGCCACCCTGAGCGGGTGATCGAGCCAACCCTGAGGTGAGCTGCCGGTAGCGGGTACGAGCAACCCCGCCAGCGAAGCGGCTAGGGGTTGGCTGCAGCGCCTTGTTAGGCCCGAGGGCGATCTGCTGCCCAGAACAATCTTGATCTCCAATGAGCCAACCCCGGATCTGATCTGCGAAGCACATATTCTCATCGGCTTACGAAGATAGGAAACCTCAATTCTTACCAAAAAAATTCGACCTGCGGTGCTTTCTCGTTTTGGAACCGATGAAGTTATCGCATGTCAGTGAATTGAGCTGCGAGCGGGTCGAAAGCGCAAGTCATCCGCCGGAGGCTATGTCGTGGGAGATGGGTTGGAAGCGGAGGGATCAAATTACGCTCAATGGAGCCGATCTGGTCATGAATGGCTTTGTAGGCATGAGCTGATGGGCGGTCTATCGAGCAAGGTGCAGCGTTGTTCGATTGCGAGGTCGTCATGGTCGCTGCTCTGAGCGGGCCATGATGACCGGTCGATCTACAAGGCATGAATATCCAACTTCCCAGAGTCAGGTGATAGAGCATCACCCGGACTTGCTCGAACAACAGGTGTATAGAGTTGTGGGCGTCTTGGGCAGGTGATGCGAGCCGATCTGGAGTGATCCGGGGGATGAGAGGGTGAAAGGGCTGTCCCTCCGGGTCAGCTCCAGATCGGCGGTCGAAAATCCCGAGAACTTCCGCCTCCCGATGTATAAATATCTCATCCGCCGGAGGCTCACTGGTATGGCCTAACGTCAAGCTCAGCCACCCTGAACGGGTGAACGAATTTGATTGGTGATCATCTGCCCGTGGCGGGTGGCGCAACCCAGCCGCGAAGCGGCTAAGGGTTGGCTGCAGCGCCTTGTTCGGGCAGTAACCGATCTCCGTCGAGTTGCTTTCCTATGCTCGATGCCAACCCTTCCGTATCAATACCGAAGGCTTTTAAAGTGTAACCGATCCTACCCGGACTACGGCATCGGACCCGAAGTCACTTTTATGGGGGTGCAAGGATTGTGGGCAGACGGCGTGGTTTCCGGAATTACAGATTTCATCCATCGGAGATTGTTGCTTGGTGCCGAGTGAGAAGATGATCAAATTTGGATTGTCGCGGATGAATGAATCATTATTGCTCGTTCAAACTTCAAGCAGTTGAGGCATGCGGTAGTGGTCAGGAGTCGAACTCATATTTTCAGAAATCTATTCAGCCCGAACGTCAAGCTCAGCCACCCTGAACGGGAGTTCGGATTTGACTGGTGGTCATCTGCCCGTGGCGGCTCGCGCAACCCAGCCGCGCAGACGGCTAGGGGTTGGCTGCAGCGCCTTGTTCGACCAAAACCGCCCAAGCCTCATTGGAGATCGCTATCTCGATGCAAACCCCTCCGTATTGATAGCGTAGCCACTCTAAATCCTATCGGGAGTGATGCGGAATAGCGGAGTGGCTGATCGAGATAAGTTGCTCAGGAATGAATGCGATACACGGTAGTAGGAGAGGGGAAAGCGAGTCATGAAGAAGGAGCTTACATCAAAAGTGAATGGCAGTAACATCCATTCTCGGGCACTCGCTCAGGGCCTTCATGAACGGAGAAACGTGCGAGATTTGAAACGTCGATTTTGCGATGGAACATTCAATCCAGACGGATCGCTCTATGCTTGTATAAAATCAATGCGCTTTTGCAGTAGTGTCGATCTAGCAAAAATATTTTTTCGCTTCGCGAAAAGAGATACTAAGAATGCTGGATGCTTGTCGGAGGCAAATGCCGAATTCCCAGATGAACTCCCGAATACATGAGCATCTTGATCAGCAGCATATTTCTACTAATCGCCATGCAGGATTGGTGGGAAACCACGAGTTGCTCAGGAACACTTCATCCACCGGAGGTAGAGTCGAACGTCAAGCTCAGCCACCCTGAACGGGCGTTCGTGTTCGACTCGATGATCCGGCTGGAAGTTGCGGGTCCGCGCTACCCAAGCCGCGAAGCGGCTAGGGGTTGGCTGCAGCGCCTTGTTGGGCTAGCAACCGCCCAAACTACTGAAGGCGACCTTATCTCGTTGCCAACCCCTTCGTATCAATACCGAAGGCTTTTCAATCTTAACTGATCCTACTTCGACAGTGGCATTCGGATTCGCAATCACCCATACGCGAGTGTAATGATTGTGGGCGGATGCCGCCGATTTCAGAGTCACCAGATCTCATCCATCGGAGATTATTGCTTGTTGCCGAGTGAGAATATGACCGGATCAAAAATTGTCGCCGATGAAGTATCAAAAATTATTCGTCCGAGCATCAAATAATTGCGGAATGCTGCGGCATCTGCAGGGCATTTGGCTTGAAGCGCGAGAAAGCTGACAGGTAGGGGAAAAGAGAAATGGCTAGACAAAAGCGCGTCGAAAAGCTGAACTACGGTGGTGAAAAAGCAGGAGACCAGGAAAGGCGAGGGCATTGAAAGCAAGGCAACGCGATTGGAAGTGAAGGTAGCGCATTCGGCGGGGGACTGGCGCCGAGCGAAAGAGGCCCTTGGGCGAGAGCATGGGTTGGGAGCTGGGAGCGAGGCGGGAGACCGGCTCTGCCAGTTGGTGATGGAGGAAGGGAAGCTTGCCGGGGTAATGGTGTGGTGTGCGGCGGCGTGGCATTTGAAGGATCGGGACGAAGCGGTGGGATGGGATGCGGTGACGCGCTCGGAGCGGCTCAAGCTGGTGGTGCAGCTGCGACGCTTTCTGGCAGGGCATTTGGCTTGAAGCGCGAGAAAGCTGACAGGTAGGGGAAAAGAGAAATGGCTAGACAAAAGCGCGTCGAAAAGCTGAACTACGGTGGTGAAAAAGCAGGAGACCAGGAAAGGCGAGGGCATTGAAAGCAAGGCAACGCGATTGGAAGTGAAGGTAGCGCATTCGGCGGGGGACTGGCGCCGAGCGAAAGAGGCCCTTGGGCGAGAGCATGGGTTGGGAGCTGGGAGCGAGGCGGGAGACCGGCTCTGCCAGTTGGTGATGGAGGAAGGGAAGCTTGCCGGGGTAATGGTGTGGTGTGCGGCGGCGTGGCATTTGAAGGATCGGGACGAAGCGGTGGGATGGGATGCGGTGACGCGCTCGGAGCGGCTCAAGCTGGTGGTGCAGCTGCGACGCTTTCTGGTTTTGGAAGAGGCACGACGGCCGAACCTTGCCAGCCAATGTCTTGGGGCCGGGATGCGGGAACTGGTGGAGCAATGGGAAAAGGCCCACGGATACCGACCACTTCTGGCCGAAAGCTTCAGCGATCCAGAAAGCCATGCGGGAACGGTTTACAAAGCGACGAACTGGACGCAGGCGGGAACGACGAAGGGGTTTTCGCAAGACCACACCGACTACTACATCCCCAACGGGAGGCCCAAGAAGCTGTGGCTCAAAGAGCTCGCGCCCAAGGCCTGCGAGTTGATGAGCGCGCGCGAGTTGCCCGAAGCCAGCAAAGGGGCCTTGGTCGGACGCGGGGGAGCCCGCAGTCCGCTCAAGAACGCCGGACTCAAAAGCCTGCGCGACGCCTTGAGGGAGGTGCCCGATCCGCGTCACCCCAAAAGCCGCCGCCACCCCCTATCGGCGATGTTGACCCTGATCTCGCTGGGGTTGCTCATGGGAGCGCGCGACGTGCTCGATATCTGGAGGAAAGTGGCCTGCCTTTCCCAGAGCCAAAGAGAGGCGATCGGCCTGCGGGTGCGCGACAAGCAAAGTAAGCGGCTCAAGATGCCCGGCTACGATGCGCTCAACGACCTGCTGGCCGCCGTGGAACCCCACGCCTACGCCCATGCGCTGACGGCCTGGTTGCAAGCCAACGCGGGAGTGCTGCCCCGCAGCCTGGCCCTGGATGGCAAAAGCGTGGGCGATGGACGCTGCGGCATGATCGTGACCCTTTGCCGTCATGAAGACGGGCGTCCGGTGGCCATGATCCCGGCCAGCGGAAAAAAAGAAGACTGCGAAGTCTCCGAAGCCCGCGCCCTGCTCTCCAATCCCGGGGTGGAACTGGTCAACGCGCTGGTCACGGCCGACCCGCTTCACAACAAAGAGGCCACCGCGCGAGTCATCCTGGAAAAGGGAGGCGACTACCTCATCGGCACAAAAGCAAATACCTCCAAACGATTGGAGGCAGCCACCCGCGCCCTGGAGGGCTCCCCTTTTTTGACCTGAGCTGCGAAGGCGATCACGGGCGCATCGACTCCCGCAAAGCCGCCGTCCAACCCATCTCCCCAGTCTCCGCCGGGCTGCCCGGTGCCCGCTCCGCCATCACCGTGCAGCGCGACTGGCAGCAAAAGAAAGACCCCCACCAAACGCCCAAGAGCCATACCCGCATCTTCCTTTCCAGCCTGAAACCGGAAGAAAAATCCCGTTCCACCCGCGCCGTTCGCGAGCACTGGAGCATCGAGAACCGCAATCACCACAAACGCGACGCCTCCGCCTGGCAAGAAGATCGGCACCGACATCGCAGACCAAAAGCTGCCCTCAACCTCGCCCTCACCCGCAACGTCCTGCTCGCCCTCATTCCCTTTGAGCACGGGCAACCCCTCGCTCACTTCTTCGAACTCTACCACCGACACCCAGCAAAAGCTCTCAACCTTATCCTTCACGCTCGCCCCGCCCTATGACCCTTCCAGCCAAACGCCCTGCGCTTTCTGGTTTTGGAAGAGGCACGACGGCCGAACCTTGCCAGCCAATGTCTTGGGGCCGGGATGCGGGAACTGGTGGAGCAATGGGAAAAGGCCCACGGATACCGACCACTTCTGGCCGAAAGCTTCAGCGATCCAGAAAGCCATGCGGGAACGGTTTACAAAGCGACGAACTGGACGCAGGCGGGAACGACGAAGGGGTTTTCGCAAGACCACACCGACTACTACATCCCCAACGGGAGGCCCAAGAAGCTGCGGCTCAAAGAGCTCGCGCCCAAGGCCTGCGAGTTGATGAGCGCGCGCGAGTTGCCCGAAGCCAGCAAAGGGGCCTTGGTCGGACGCGGGGGAGCCCGCAGTCCGCTCAAGAACGCCGGACTCAAAAGCCTGCGCGACGCCTTGAGGGAGGTGCCCGATCCGCGTCACCCCAAAAGCCGCCGCCACCCCCTATCGGCGATGTTGACCCTGATCTCGCTGGGGTTGCTCATGGGGGCGCGCGACGTGCTCGATATCTGGAGGAAAGTGGCCTGCCTTTCCCAGAGCCAAAGAGAGGCGATCGGCCTGCGGGTGCGCGACAAGCAAAGTAAGCGGCTCAAGATGCCCGGCTACGATGCGCTCAACGACCTGCTGGCCGCCGTGGAACCCCACGCCTACGCCCATGCGCTGACGGCCTGGTTGCAAGCCAACGCGGGAGTGCTGCCCCGCAGCCTGGCCCTGGATGGCAAAAGCGTGGGCGATGGACGCTGCGGCATGATCGTGACCCTTTGCCGTCATGAAGACGGGCGTCCGGTGGCCATGATCCCGGCCAGCGGAAAAAAAGAAGACTGCGAAGTCTCCGAAGCCCGCGCCCTGCTCTCCAATCCCGGGGTGGAACTGGTCAACGCGCTGGTCACGGCCGACCCGCTTCACAACAAAGAGGCCACCGCGCGAGTCATCCTGGAAAAGGGAGGCGACTACCTCATCGGCACAAAAGCAAATACCTCCAAACGATTGGAGGCAGCCACCCGCGCCCTGGAGGGCTCCCCTTTTTTGACCTGAGCTGCGAAGGCGATCACGGGCGCATCGACTCCCGCAAAGCCGCCGTCCAACCCATCTCCCCAGTCTCCGCCGGGCTGCCCGGTGCCCGCTCCGCCATCACCGTGCAGCGCGACTGGCAGCAAAAGAAAGACCCCCACCAAACGCCCAAGAGCCATACCCGCATCTTCCTTTCCAGCCTGAAACCGGAAGAAAAATCCCGTTCCACCCGCGCCGTTCGCGAGCACTGGAGCATCGAGAACCGCAATCACCACAAACGCGACGCCTCCGCCTGGCAAGAAGATCGGCACCGACATCGCAGACCAAAAGCTGCCCTCAACCTCGCCCTCACCCGCAACGTCCTGCTCGCCCTCATTCCCTTTGAGCACGGGCAACCCCTCGCTCACTTCTTCGAACTCTACCACCGACACCCAGCAAAAGCTCTCAACCTTATCCTTCACGCTCGCCCCGCCCTATGACCCTTCCAGCCAAACGCCCTGGGACCAAGAAACGGAACGGAGTTCCGTCGAGCAGCGGGTACGAGTTTGATGTGACAGTGCGAGGGTAAGGGTTGGCTGCAGCGCCTTGTTCGACTGTATTTCATGGCGCCGGAATCCCGAGATCTTTGCAAATCTTCTTCACTAAAATATTTCCGATCTCAGAATGTCTTGGAACAGCTGACCTTCGACTCAAATCAAAATTGCCCCACCAAGAATGGTTTCCGCCCTCTCGAATCAATTGACACTTGTGACTGACCAGATGTTGAACGAATGTTCGACGCTTCACGCTGAAACTAACTCTTCTGTATAGTTTCCTTCAGCCGCTTGACGTGCTTCAGCGCGGTTGAATTCGAGCGCCTCATTCAAGACTTCTCGTAGCGAAACAAGCAATTCTTCTTTTGTGGCTTCCTGAGCGTTGACTCCTGCAATCTCCTCTATCCATCCAACCCACCATTCTCCGTCTTTCTTGGTGATCGCTGTAAATGTGCTGTTCATATAAATTCGATACACCCGTTACGTCTCTTTGGCGAGCCTTTCCTGTTTTCTGAGTCGAACGTCAAGCTCAGCTACCCCGAACGGGCGACCGGAGACTACTGGTGATCAACTGCCTGTGGCGGGACCGCGCAACCCCAGGAGCGAAGCGGCTAGGGGTTGGCTGCAGCGCCTTGTTAGCCGGAAGTTGAAGGATCACTTTATTCATAAGCAGCTGAATCGCTTAATGTTAGCGCTAAAATATCAGGGTTTTCAGCCGAAATGTAGCCATGTAAATACAGTTAAAAACTTTGACGGAAAGTTATTCGAATGAATTAATGCAGCCATGCATATCGATGTTGTTCCCAATCGCAACTCTCGCCCCGCCATCCTCGTGCGCGAGTCCTACCGCGAAAACGGCAAAGTCAAGAAACGCACCCTGGCCAACATCTCCGACTGGGCTCCCGAGGTCGTGGCCGGTCTGCGAGTCCTCTTCAAAGGCGGACATGCCTCCGAGACCGCGCTCGAGGACCGATTCACAGTGGATCGCAGTCTGCCCCACGGCCATGTCGCCGCAGTGCTCGGAGCACTGCGCGGTATTGGATTTGCCGCCACTCTGGACCGCAGGTCCGGTCGGGATCGCAACCTGGCCCTGGCACTGATCGCCGGGCGCATCCTCTATCCCGGTTCCAAGCTCGCGCTCTCCCGCCACCTGAGCCCCGCCACGGCCACGAGCACATTGGGCGAGGAACTCGACCTCGGCGAGGTGGACGAACACGACCTCTATGGTGCCATGCGCTGGCTTCTCCAACGCCAGGATCGGATCGAAGGCCGTCTGGCCGCCGAGCATCTGCACGAAGGCACCGCCGTTCTTTACGACCTGACATCCACCTACTACGAAGGTTCCCACTGCCCGCTCGCGGAGTTCGGGCACAACCGCGACAAAAAACGAGGCAAGCGCCAGATCAACATCGGCCTGCTGTGCAACGCCCAAGGCTGCCCGGTGGCCGTCGAGGTCTTTCCCGGCTCCACGGGCGATCCCGCCACCGTTCAAAGCCAGCTCGAGACCCTGCGCGGACGCTTCGGACTGGCGCGCGTCGTCCTCGTCGGCGACCGAGGCATGCTCACCAACGCCCGCATCGATGACCTCAAGGCCGAGGGCACCGACCGCTACGGCTGGATCAGCGCCCTGCGCAACGGCCAGATCCGCAAGCTCGCCGACTCCGGAGAGCTACAGCCCGAACTCTTCGACGAACTCGATCTGGCCGAGATCGTCAGTGAGGAGCACTTCCCCGGCGAGCGCCTCGTGGTATGCTGCAATCCCGCCCTGGCCATCGAACGCAAGCGCAAACGCAACGAGTTGCTGGCCGCCACGCAGGCCAAGCTCCAGACAATCGCCGACGCCTGCCGCCGCGACCGCGCGCCCTTTCGCGGCAAGGACCGCATCGCCCGGCGCGTCGAGCGCGAATGTGCCAAGCTCAAAATGCTCAAGCACTTCACGCTCAGTATCGATGAGACTTCCTTCGAGTTCGTTCGCGACGAGGAGTCCATCGCCAGCGAGGCCGCCATGGACGGAATCTACGTCGTCCGAGCCGGACGCGTTCCCAGCGCGGAGATGGACAGCGCCGGACTGGTCCGCACCTACAAATCGCTGTCCCAGGTCGAGCGAGCCTTCCGCGCCATGAAGACCACGGTCCTGGACGTGCGGCCGATCTTCCACCGCGAAGAAGACATGGTGCGCGCGCATGTGCTCGTCTGCATGCTGGCCTGCCACGCCCAATGGCACATGGAGAGAGCGCTTCGGCCCGCGCTCTTCGGCGACGAGGTGCCGGGCGGCGCGCCCCGCACCAGTCCGGTGGCCAAGGCCCGGCGCTCGAAGCGCGCGGAACTCAAGGCCGCGTCCAAGCAAGCAGAGGACGGGTTGCCCGCCCACAGCTTCGCCACGCTCATCGAGGATCTGGCCACGCTCTGCCGACTTGCCATCCGGCCCGCTGTGACCGGGGCCAAGCACTTCCATAAACTCACCGAACCCACCGTCGTGCAGGCCAAGGCTCTCAAACTCCTCGGCGTCGTCCTCAAGCCCGTCCCCGCATGTAGCCAGTAGCCACCACCAAAAAAAATCGCAACCCCATGACTTAAAGCGACATGCCGTTATCCACGCCTTCAACTTCCGGCTAGGGCTGTATTGTGACGTAGCTTCCGGGAGCAGCAGAATCCACAGCGGATACAATCATCGGAATATGAGGCTTGAGAAAAGGCCATCGAATTGTGAAGAGTTCGACAATTGCAATTCGCCGGGTCGTTAAATTCTGCTGATACTGCAAATTCTTGTCACCCAAAATAAAAACATCGAAATTCCCGTCAATTAGTTTCATGAGTTCTCCATTTTTGACGCCTGCCTATCCTTCTTGTTGAACTGATGTCACGGTATGATGAATCAGAAAATTCAGCAGCGGATGAGGAACATTCTCGTCAATGATGACCCTCATGAGAGCGATTGTCCCAGTCGAAGAAGCTCATTTGCGTCGTCCTTGTCGACAGAGGGGAAAAACTCGACAAATTCATCTACGGAATACCCATCCGACACATAATCAAACAAGGTTTGCGCAGGAACTCGCGTCGCCCGAAATACGATTGTCCCTCCCAATATCTCTGGGTCAGAATGAACAGGACTGTGATCGAGTGTAATCATGATTGGATTCTATGCCGATTGTCGCTGCAATCAATTTCTTTATGCCCTAACGTCAAGCTCAGCCACCCTGAACGGGGGATCGAGTTTGTCTGGTAATCAACTGCCTGTGGCGGGTCCGCGCAACCCAGCCGCGAAGCGGCTAAGGGTTGGCTGCAGCGCCTTGTTCGGGCAGTAACCAATCTCCGTCGGATTGCTTTCCTATTCTCGATGCCAACCCTTTCGTATCAGATACCGAAGGCTGTTTTATGTGTAACCGATCCTACCCGGACAACGGCATCGGACTCGAAGTCACTTTTGTGCGGGTGCAAGGATTGTGGGCAGACGGCGTTATTTCCAGAATCACAGATCTCATCCATCGGAGATTGTTGCTCGTAGCCGAGTGCAAAGATGATCAAATCAAGACCGGCTCCGGTGAATGCATCTATTCTGCTCGTCCAATCTTCAGTCAGTCTCGGGATGCCAAGTTGCGTGGCAAACCAACTCATATTTTCAGAAATCTATTGAGCCCGAACGTCAAGCTCAGCCACCCTGAGCGGGCAGCCGAGCCAAACCCCAGGTGAGCTGCCTATAGCGGGACCGAGCAACCCCAGCCAGCGAAGCGGCTAGGGGTTGGCTGCAGCGCCTTGTTCGGCTTTATTTGAGACAACTTTCCAACGTTGGGCAGCGCTAATAAACGCATCCCGGTGTTGTGGCCAATCGTGCAAAATAGCAGGATCGAAGTCAGCGCCGTTTGGCCAGACTATGGTTTGGACCTCTGGGTCGACCGTCACCTGAGCAAATAGATAAACATCCTTCAAAGGACTGTAAACTGCGCCCTCGAGAACATCAGTCAGATCGACAAGACGATTGGTTCCGTCGTCGAAGCTCAGTTGGAGCGAATACGGAGGAATGTGTTCGCAGTCCAGAACTCGATAGATTGGATGAATCATTTTACTGCAATGGTTGAATTGGCTGTGAGAGCTTTCCTTGAATCAGAAGGTCCCAGTCTGCCTGAAGTTCATCGGTGTGCAACTCTGCCCATGCTTCGATCAAGCGCTGTTGCCGCCGCGGCATGTATCCAGTGATCATAGCGATTGGAATGATGCTGTAGACTGCTGGGTGCCCTTGGTAGTAAACGTGGAAGTGGGGCGTGTGGTGGACGGCGGTTGGTTCCGCATACATCCGGACTATGATTCCGAAGAATCTTGAGAGTTCAGGCATGAAGGTGGGATATCACGATGATCGTCGGAAAGCAATTCACAGAGCCGAACGTCAAGCTCAGCCACCCTGAACGGGCGACCAAAGAGCGGAACGCAGTTCCGCCAAGCTGCGGGTCCAAGTTTGGTGTGACATCAAGAGGCTAGGGGTTGGCTGCAGCGCCTTGTTCGGTCGTATTCGTGGTGGTTTGGGCACCGAAGAGCCGTAGAGAGAATGATTCCCAGTCGAGATTTGTCAAATTGCCACTCTGATCGACTGCTTGGAGATATCCAAAATTCAAAAATGAGACCGGAAATATTGCGGCAGTCCCACGAGTGGGATGAAACGCCCCATCTTCCCCTACCAACTGTCCATCAAATGATACGATTGAGTATCCAAACCCAGTATAAACAATGGACAATCCGTCGAAGAAAACGCCCCTTTTCCATGCGAAAAGGGGACGTTCGCCCGAGACGGAGCGACCGAAATCAATGTGTGAGAAACAAACGCTTATTGTTGCGCACACAAGGAGAATGCTCGGTAGAATCCAAAGATATTTGAGTCGAACTGGGAGAGCCTTCATTTAATGACCGAACGTCAAGCTCAGCCACCCTGAACGGGCGACCGGAGACAACTGGTGATCATCTGCCCGTAGCGGGTGGCGCAACCCCAGGAGCGAAGCGGATAGGGGTTGGCTGCAGCGCCCTGTTCGGCTGTATTCCGTATTGTCCGCAGTTTGCGCATCGCATCGTTGTATCCTTTCACAAATTCTCTAAGCCTTGCAGTAGGTTTTGCATTGGTCAGTATGGTGATGGGAAAGTTGGTTTCCTCGTCGATAATGTTCTGACCTCGCTTGCCGTCGTCGATGAATAAAATGTGTCGATACCCTCCAATAATATAATTAGTGGATCCTCGGCACCATCCAGATCTTATGCTTTTGTATGCTCGGCCCAATTGGTGCGGATGATGGTTCCTTCTTCAGGACTAGTGAAGACCAACGCATTCAGATCATTCGATGGACCAATCGTGATTCTCGTCGGTGCTTCCGCTGCGAAGCTTGGCGATTGGACCGCCCCGAGGAGGGCAACCACGATTATGAGTATGGTTCGATATAAATTCATTATCTTGCCGAACGTCAAGCTCAGCCACCCTGAGCGGGCAATCAAGCCAACCCTGAGGTGAGCTGCCGGTAGCGGGACCGAGCAACCCCAGCCAGCGAAGCGGCTAGGGGTTGGCTGCAGCGCCTTGTTAGCCCGGTATTCTTCCTGAGCGCTTGATCCAATACTCAGGTTTTCGAGATGCATGAGCGACTGCGAGAATCCAAAGAGTATCCTCTCGGACGATGTATGGGATGTAGTATGGAAATCGTTTAAAGTTGATTCGGCGGTGACCGGACGGTCGAACGCTCAATAGATCTGGTCGATCCGATATCCATCTAATGCAGTCATCTGCCTCGTTCCTGAAGCGTCGACCGAGATCGGCGGTGATACCAGAATAGTAAGTGATCGCAGAGATGAATTCTTTCTCGGCCTCTTCGATGAAGACGACTGTCACCGTTCTAGGATCGAGTCCGCTTTCGCTAGCACATCTTCGTATGCGACGGGAATGGCTGAACCGGAATCTACGGCCTGTATACGGGAACTGATCTCTCGATCCCAGGCCATCTCTGCAGAAGGACCATCACATGAATCCTCTAAATCTAGTAAAAACGAGGCGAGTGTCAGCCTCTGGCGGTGAGAGAGCTGAAGAGCTTCTTGCGTCAAGTGTTCAAGTGCCATCGCCATGCGGGAGATTCGACCGAAGCGGGGGGTGTGGTCAACTTGTATTTTATGGGGCTAACGTCAAGCTCAGCCACCCTGAGCGGGCGTTTGTATTCGACTGATGTCCGGCTGGAAGTTGTGGGTCCGCGCAACCCAGGCCGCGAAGCGGCTAGGGGTGGGCTGCAGCGCCTTGTTGAGCTAGCAACCGCCCAAACTACTGAAAGCGATCTTATCTCGTTGCCAACCCCTCCGTATCAATACCGAAGGCTTTTCAATCTTAACTGATCCTACTCCGGCAGTGGCACCGGATTCGGAATCACCCATATGCGAGTGCAATGATTGTGGGCAGATGACGTTGATTTCAGAGTCACCAGATTTCATCCATCGGAGATTTTTGCCTGTTGCCGAGTGAGAAGATGACCGGATCTAAAGTTGTAGCCGATGAAGTATCAAATATTACTCGCCCGATATTCGGTTCGGTGTTGGATGGCCGGGTTCGTAGAAGTCGGACTCATATTTTCAGGATTCATGGAGCCCAACGTCAAGCTCTGCCACCCCGAACGGGCGACCGGAAACTGGTGGTGGTCAACTGCAAGTAGAGGGTCCGCGCAACCCCATGAGCGGAGCGGCTAGGGGTTGGCTGTAGCGCCTTGTTAGCTCTCAGTTTTAGTAATTTGGAATCGAAAGATCGAAGAGCTGATCGATATTTGAGATGAGCCAAATTTTAGCGGCAAGTGGAATGCTTCATCGAAAATGATGCGCTTTTCACCTGTTTTTGACGAAGCGAACGTTTCGCGTAGTTCGATACTGACAACTCCGGATAGTATAGATGCAGTCTCAGATGTAGTGCGACACCCTGACGGCCCGCAGCGACGGACGCCCCTCCCGCGTCCACTCCCTCGTCCGCTGCCCCAATGTCCAATGGAAGCAGCGAATCGCGAATGCATCGAAATATCGAGGGAAGGAACCTTCGAAAAATAGAACGTGAAGTCGCGATTAGTCCCTTTTTCTCTACGTTCAACCTCAACGATGATCGCAGCTCCTTCCGCCGCTTCTGTCAATTTATAGTCAGAGTGCTTTACCTTTGGAAGAGCACGAACAGCAGGAACATCTACAAAACCAGCTGCGTGAGTGAAGACAATTGCTCCCAAGACGGATAGAGCGGAAATCATAATGAGCTAACGTCAAGCTCAGCCACCCTGAACGGGCGATCTGAGGCTACTGGTGATCAACTGGAAGTTGCGGGTTCGCGCAACCCAGGCAGCGAAGCGGCTAGGGGTTGGCTGCAGCGCCTTGTTGGGCTAGCAACCGTCCAAACTACTGAAGGCGATCTTATCTCGTTGCCAACCCCTTCGTATCAATACCGAAGGCTTTTCAATCTTAACTGATCCTACTCCGGCAGTGGCATCGGATTCGGAATCACCCATATCCGAGTGCAACGATTGTGCGCAGACGACGTCGATTTCAGAGTCACAGATTTCATCCATCGGAGATTGCTGCCTGTTGCCGAGTGAGAATATGACCGGATCTAAAGGTTGTCGCCGATGAAGTATCAAATATTACTCGTCCGCGCATCATACGGTTGCGGAATGCTGCGGCATCCGGAAGTCTGACTCGTATTTTCAGGATTCATCGAGCCCAACGTCAAGCTCAGCCACCCTGAACGGGTGAACGAGTTTGTCTGGTGATCATCTGCCCGTGGCGGGTACGCGCAACCCAGCCGCGCAGCGGCTAAGGGTTGGCTGCAGCGCCTTGTTCGGCTGATAGGATGAGATTGCTGAGTGGGCGTGTATCGGCGATAGACTTCTTGAGCGCACGCATGAATTTGTTCTATTATTACATTTTTGAGCACCCGATCAAATTGGTGATCAACACCAATAGAAGGATCGCGAAAGCCATCAAAAGCGTTTCTCTACGTTCTGAGATGAGGATGATTGTCGTGCAGAGCACGTAGAAGATCCACCCGAGCCAAAGTAGAATATATCCGCTTTTTAGTCCTGTAATTGCCAATCCAATTGGGAACATCAAGATTGCCAATGGAATAAATGCTATTTCTCCACCTTGGGAAAAATAGAGTGATCCGGTGATTGCAAATACAATCATCCAGATTGCTCCCAATAGAGAAACGCGATTCGTTTGAAGTGAGCGTTGTTTCAGGAATGAATGCATATTTAATTTACCGAGCAACAGTGAAGTTGATTACGGATGGAGTCGCCAAATTTCATCCGCCGGAGGCTCCTGAGTCGAACGTCA
This sequence comes from uncultured Verrucomicrobiae bacterium, assembly GCA_963740185.1. Taxonomy (GTDB): domain Bacteria; phylum Verrucomicrobiota; class Verrucomicrobiia; order Chthoniobacterales; family JAATET01; genus CAVVKW01. Next base: position 39,756 of record CAVUDH010000016.1, on the reverse strand, counting down.
AGCTCAGCCACCCTGAGCGGGCAACCGAGCCAACCCCACGGTGAGCTGCCGGCAGGGGGACCGAGCAACCCCAGCCAGCGAAGCGGCTAGGGGTTGGCTGCAGCGCCTTGTTCGGCTGTATTCTTTGCAAAATATTCTGCTGTGCTTCTTTGATGGATGCATCCGTGAAGATATGCTGTGCTTGCTACACCGGCTATGATGCTGGCAGAGGTCCACATCGACGCCGGTATACTTTGGTCTACCATATGCGATTGGACAAAGAGATAGGCGAGTGCAGCATAGAGCGTAATACAAGTTGCTGCGGCCGCAAAGCGTGCAAATGGCAACCGATAGAGCAAGGAAAGCCCAATACATAAAAGAAGAATTGGTAAAGCTATCGGAATTTCTGCAAAAGTTTTGTGAAGATCGAGCGCCGAGATAATAAACCCTCCCCAGATGAAGGCGAAAGACGGAATCAACACTGATAATGGACGAGTTGGGTGATTTTTCATTATTGCTCTTTTCTGTTGATGTCCGCGACTGGCTATTTTTCATCCGCTTGACATCAGTGAAATAGGCCGAACGTGAAGCTCAGTGAACCCCGAACGGGCGTGGAACGATGGGTGGTGATCAACTGCGTGTCGAACGTGATAGAAAGGTGGCGGAACAGCGGGTAGGGGTTCGCTGCAGCGCCTTGTTCGGTCCTCACCGCATTCTATTCTTGTATTTGGTTTCAGAGATATGGAGTCCGCATTGGGCATTGTATTCTGAACAGTTGCTCGATTCACCGAAGTTCGATTTTGAGCAAAAAATTTTCTTTCGCTTCGCGAAAGATACAAATGGACTTGCTTCGCTCGTCAGGAATACCGAATTCAACTGGAACTATTCATTTGAACATGGCGCGGAACAGTCAGATTCAATAGTGTGTGCAGATGAGGTTTTCGCAAACGAGAGAGCTTCACCTTTCATCCATCGGAGATTATCCCATGTGATTTGCAGGGATGAGTGACATTCAGGTTTCTCCTGTCAGCGAAATTAAGACCGGTAGTCGAATCACAGGTTGCTCAGAGTTGTCATCCGCCGGAGGCTGTATGACCGAACGTCAAGCTCAGCCACCCTGAACGCGGTTACGAGTTTGGCGTCGTAATCGGCTGCAGGACGGGCGTCCGAGCAACCCTAGCCGCGAAGCGGGTAAGGGTTGGCTGCAGCGCCTTGTTAGACTGGTCAGGATAAAATGGTGAGCTGCTGAGAAGATGATCGAACAACGGTGGACTAGCTCATCGTGTGCCACAACAATGCACGCGAACAAGAATGTGATCTCTTGCAGGATATCATGATCGTATACCAGTGACAGTTGTGGCACTCGATGAGCTTCCCCAGAAGGGGAAACGTTGAATGCGGAATAGACGCCCGCGCCGAAGGCATTCACAGATGCTGTAATTTCGGAAATTTATTTTTTTATGCCCGTCCTTTTATCGCTGGATCAATTCGTCGCAATTGGATGCTCGTCTGAAACGGAAGCGGCAATGCAATATCATAGAAGTCTAACGTCAAGCTCAGCCACCCTGAACGGGGGATCGAGTTTGTCTGGTGATCATCTGCCCGTGGAGGGGAGCGCAACCCAGCCGCGCAGCGGCTAAGGGTTGGCTGCAGTTCCTTGTTCGGATGTATTATTATGCTGCAAGAAGTGGGCCCGAAGCGACAAGCTTTTTTTTCCGAGGATCTACTACGAGCGTGAGTCCTTCAAGCGTTCGAGCACCGAGCAGCGTCATATCTCCTGGTTCGGCAAATACTACTTCGTCGATAGTGAAGAACTTATTTACTCTGACAACGGCGAATCCGACACTTCGGGTGATTCTCTGTCCATTCGCCATGACAAATGCTAAGTCTTTCTTTTCCCGAGTAACTCCTATCTTCTCAAGAGTCTTGGAAGGAATCCATGTGTATTCGCTTCCTGTGTCCACCAACGCACGAGGAATTGTGGTTGTTTGGTCGCGATTAATATGATTCTCCAGCTTGCAGCCGACGTGAAATGTGCCCATACGAATAGTCATACGGGAGGTGCATGTAGAGCGCAAGGCCGATTGAGATTCCTTCAGTAGTAACTCTAGATGCCGGAAAGGTGCAATTCACATTGGCATAAAGCCGAACGTCAAGCTCAGCCACCCTGAGCGGGCGACCAAAAACTACTGGTGACCATCTGCCGGTGGCGGGTGGCGCAACCCCAGAAGCGAAGCGGATAGGGGTTGGCTGCAGCGCCTTGTTAGGCTGTATTTAATTTACGAAAACTTACGATTCTGTAAAGAACGTCTTCTTCAAAATCTATACCGCGCGCCGTCAATATTTCGGAAAACAAAGTTGAGGCATAAGTCGTTATTCATTAGAGTTTTTGGCATAATTCATGCTTCGTTTTGAGGGCTATGATTCGACTCGAACTTGATGCTGATGACCTTGAGGAAATTGCGGAGGCCCTCGATGATCCCGAGACCGGAGATCGCTCAAAATTGAAGCTCATGGCTATCCGTCTGCACAGCCTTGGCACACCGCATGGCCATATCGCCAAAGCACTCAACGTGTCCGCGGACACGGTGACCAATTACTGCAAAACCTACCTTCACGGCGGCATCGGTGAACTGATCGAGAACCGGCATTTCCGCCCGACGAGCAGCGCCGATCCGTTCCTTGAGGAGATTCTCCGCACGCTGGAAAGTGATCCCGTAGCCACAGCCAAAGAAGCCGCCCACCGCATCGAACAAATATCAGGCATCGCGTTTTCCCAGACCCAAACTCGCCGCATCCTCAAACGTCTTGGCCTCTCTTACCGCAAGACAGCCGCCATCCCAGGAAAAGTCGACCCGCAGATTCAGTTTACTTTCCTCGAGGAAGAGCTACTCCCCCGACTTCAAGAAGCTCGTGAGGGAAAGCGCCGAGTTTTTTTCGTTGATGCCGCCCACTTCGTCCTTGGTGCTTTTTTAGGCATGATCTGGTGCCTGACACGCGTGTTCGTGCGCACTGGAAGCGGGCGGCAACGATACAGCGTCCTCGGTGCAGTTGAGACCCGTGACCACGATCTGGTCAGCGTGCGCACGACCGGCTCGGTCAACGCCCAGACCGTCTGCCAACTTCTGGACCAGATCGCACACCGGTATCCCGGCGAGACCATTACTCTGGTCATGGACAATGCTCGCTACCAGCGCAACGCCGCTGTCCGCGAAGCGGCTGCCGACCTCGGTATCGAACTGCTCTTCCTGCCTCCCTACTCCCCAAACCTCAACCTCATCGAACGTGTCTGGCGATTGGTCAAATCCAGAGCTTTGCGCAATCGATACTTCCCGGATTTTGCGACCTTCACCCTTAGCATTGACTCCTTCATCGACAGTCTCCAAACCCACAATCGACACCTCCTCAAATCTCTCGTAACCGAAAACTTTCAATCATTCGAGATTCCGAATTGTTGACGGCGCGGAGTATATCAAATATTACTCGTCCGAGCATCAGACGATTGCTGAATGCTGCGGCATCCGGAAGTCTGACTCGTATTTTCAGGATTCATCGAGCCCAACGTCAAGCTCAGTCACCCCGAACGGGCAACCGAGCGTCGGAACGCAGTTCCGTCAAGTATCGGGTACGAGTTTGGTGTGACATCAGGAGGGTAGGGGTTGGCTGCAGCGCCTTGTTAGCTCTGTATTTATTGCTCTATTGCTCTCAGGCGAAAGAATCTGCGTGCCGTAGAAGAACCGTAAAATCCCGGGTTCGCCCGCGTCCAATCCACTAGATCAACGCTGGATTCAAGGACAACCTCTACGGTTCCAGACGCGTTCTCTGGAATTACTATTGTATTTGAGGGCGTCACGCTTGTCGAAGTATCACTCGGTGTCTTGGATACCGTAAATGCGACGAACGGGTCGCGAGTCGGTTGCTCGGAGTCTGCAAATGTGCGTTCAAAGACACCCTGTAGAATATTTCCGGTCATTCTTGGATTGACGCGATAGAGTTGTAGAGAGGCGGGGCCGTCAATGATCAAGTTTCCGGAGCCGAGCCCAACAGCGAGGCTATCGATAAAGAAGATGCCGACTTGAATTCTTGCTGGTGCCGACGATAAGGCGACACCATTGTTTGATTGCAGTGTCTTTTCACGGTGCTCAACGCCATCTAAATAAAGCCTGTAATCAGATACTGTCGCCCTCTGCCCTTCGCTCAACCAAAATGTAGTTTGTCGCTGCGGGGAGAGCATAACTGAGTCGCGATCTATGCCGTAAGTCTTTGTAGTGAGTAAAATCAGCGAGATCAAGAGTGATGTTCCGGTCGTAGAATATTTCATGGATCGTTTTAGTTTATGGTTGTTATCACAAGTGTCCGGTTATAAATCCCACAGAGTCAATTGGTTAGAGTTTAAGGGTGTGAAAGATTTGAAGTTAGATTCTGCAAGTAGTTCATGGAGAGGAGTTTTCTCAAATGGATGGACACTTAAAAGCTGCAAAGTTCTGTGGAGCGTTCCGGGGAGCTTGAGCTGTTTGTGAATGATGGCAACAATCAGATAGACCGACACGGCGATCCAGATTTGGGTTTTGACGGCGTTGGGACTCGTGCCGAAGTAGTGCTTGATGCGCAGGTGTCCCTTGATCCAGCGGAAGAAGAGTTCGACGCGCCAGCGCATCCGGTAGAGCTGAGCAATGGTGAGTGCTGGGACGTCGAGGTGGTTGGTCAGAAAGACTAGGTCACGACCAGTTTCCGAGTCGAAGTATCGCACTTTGCGCAGCAGACCGGGGTAGGCTGCACGGGCGGCGGCAAGCTTGGGCTTTCCGATCTGGTCGCTTCGCAGTCCGGTGCTTTGGTCCACGGGAAGGGAGCGTTGACGCGCGAAGCGCAGATTATCTTTGGCCCGGGTCACGAAGAATGCTCCCGCCGAGACGATGCGATTGAGACGTGCGAAGTCCATGTATCCTCGGTCCATAATGTAGAAGGCAGCGGGCTCGAAGAGCAACTCGTCGAGCCAGAGAACGTCGTGACCGCGGGCTGCCGTGATGTGAATGCAGGTGGGAATCGGTCCTCGGAGATCGATCTGGGTGTGCAGCTTGATCCCGGCCTTGGTCTTACGGAAGTCCGCCCATGGAAAAAGCGTCAGCGAGAGGTCGATGGTGCTGGAGTCCAACGCGTAGACGGTGTTGTCGAGTTCGAGACCGAGATCTTCCTCGGCATAGAGCAATCTGGCTTTGCGGATGAGGCCCTTGGCAAGATCCTCCCACAGCCTCCAATCCCTCACCTCGTTGGCATCTGCCAGAGTCGACTTCGCCACCGGCCCCCGGAAGCCAAGATGGTAAAGCGCCTCGGGCCGTGCATTGAGGCAGGTTTCGATGTCGCGCAGCCCTTCGCGCCATGTCAATTGCGCGAAAGCCATGCAGATCAACTGCTGTCGACAGCCAAAATGCCGAACTTTCGCCTCGGCATCGTAACGCTCAACATAGCGATCCAGCGTCTGGCGGTGAACCAAATCGAGAACTTGCGTGAGAATATAGCGACCAGAATTCATGGCCGCTGACCATGTCCGAACGCATTTTAGAATTCAAATGCGTCACATCCATTTTTCCACGCAACCCACTCGTATTCCGCCACTAACAAACGTGAAATCTCCCCTCAACCGGACACCCGTGGGTTGTTATGATGGAGACGAGATGTAAAGCAATCACCAAGAGCTAACGTCAAGCTCAGCCACCCTGAGCGGGTAATCGAGCCAATCCTGAGGTGAGCTGCCAGTAAAACGACCGAGCAACCCCAGCCAGCGAAGCGGCTAGGGGTTGGCTGCAGCGCCTTGTTATTAACCCGCGCAATATTTAGAGTGCATTTGTTAGGGTTAGGGTTAGGCTGACGAGATGACTAAACGAGATGCGAGAACATTAACGCAAGAAACACAGCATGAGATTCGCCGGCAGGCAATGAAGCTCCATGGGCAGGGCCAGAATATCACGTCCATCGCCAAGATTCTGGAAGTCCACCGCAACACCGTGAGTGATTGGATCAAGCGGTATGACATCGGAGGCATGAAGGCTCTGGCAAAAAAGCGGCGAGGACCCAAGCCTGGAACGACGCTCCAGTTGGATGCCTCAGCCCAGAGCGTGATCCGCAAGTTTTTAATCGAGAAAAGACCCGAGCAGATGAAGCTACCCTTCGCGTTGTGGACCCGCGAGGCGGTCGGACTTCTGATCAGAGATCTCACAGGAAAGGAACTCGATTTGCGACAGGTCGGCAGATATCTCAAGCGTTGGGGATTTACTCCCCAACGGCCGCTCAAACGGGCTTACCAGCGTTCGGAGGGAAAAGTAAGGCAGTGGCTCAAGAAGGATTACCCCGCCATCAAGCAACGGGTGCAAGCGGAAGGAGGCGAGATTCACTGGACCGACGAGGCGGGACTCAAGAGCCACGACCACCGTGGTCGGGGCTTCGCGCCGAAAGGCAAGACGCCTATTCGGTTACACAATCCCAGCTACGAGAAGGTGAACATGATCAGTTCGGTGACCAATCGGGGAAAGTTGAGATTCTTGTGCTACGAAGGTAGCTTCACCTACCGGGTTTTCCATCGCTTCCTTAAGGCGTTGATTAGCGAAGCCGCAGGTCGGAAGATGCATGTCATCGTTGACAACCTGCGCGTCCATCACGCAAAAGCGATCCGAAGGTGGGTGAGGCGCTACGGCAAACTAATCGAATTACACTACCTTCCGAGCTACAGCCCCGATCTCAATCCCGACGAGTATCTCAACTGCGATGTGAAGACCGAACTGGCTAAAAGACCCGAAAGACGAGTCAAAGGCAAATGGGCCCAAAACGTCGCTGGAACCTTGGAACAGATTGCTGCACAACCCGCACGGGTCGCAAAATACTTCGAAGCTAAACCAATCCAATATGCCGCGTAAATACTGCGCGGGTTAATAGGCTCGTATTGGTGGGTTTCCTCGGGCACCGTGCCAGATTCGGAGAATCTCAACGAGCCTTCGTTTCGGCGTAACTCGATAGAAGATACGATACTTCCACGATACAATTTCTCGAATTCTTCCCGAACTCCCGAGTGGATATGTCGGGCCAATCATAGGAAAAGTCTGAAGAAGCTCAACAGTGTGAATAATATCGTATCCGATCCGCCGAGCAGAATTCGCATTTCCCGATGCGATGTAGACAACAATTTCATGGAGGTCTTTGATCGCTGGATCCGACCAAATTACTTTGCAGTCCATTCCTCAAGGAGTTGCTTGACCTCGTCATGTGTCTTTGTGAGACCTGCATCTGCCGCTTTCTCTCCCTCCCTGATTGCGGCAAGGATCTGAACTTCCTCTGCGATCTGAGACACCGAAAACGTATCCGGCAACTCCTGAACGCGCTCAAGAATCATTTGTTTTGAACTCATGTTGTTCGTTGTAGACTAGAAACGACGTTTGAGCAAGTCGTGGCCCGATGTATTTCATGGAGCCTAACGTCAAGCTCAGGCACCCCGAGCGGGCTACCGAGCTAACCAGTGGCAGATGCCCTGCCAGATGGCGCGTTCGTCGAACCGCAACCAGCGGAGCGGCTAGGGGTTGGCTGCAGCGCCTTGTTCGGACACTCACTGATCAAATCTCTGCTGATTGTTTTATGTCGCTGCAAACCCCTTCGTATAAATTTCCGAAGGCATTTAAATTGTGATCAATCGAATCCAGACAAATGCTCCAACGACCGATTCACATTTTTCGCGGGGTGCAAGGATTGTTGAGTTGCTGGGTAACCTGGAAAGATTCAAATGTGATCTATCAGCGATTACTGCTCTCCGCCAAGTGGGAAGGTGAGTGAATTAAAAGTGGCGGTGTGTGAGTGTGTTTTCACTTTATACCGTCTAAGATTTTAGTTGGGGCTATACAGAAGACCCTCGCGAACAGATCTCTATTTTCCTCGGTTATGAAAACGCGGGAGAATCATTCCGTGGTCTGAGGGACACTGGACTCATCCTTGTTTTATGTATAAAGTCCGAACGTCAAGCTCAGCCACCCCAACCTAACTGTCTGAGGCAACTGGTGATCAACTGCCGGTAGCGGGTGGCGCAACCCCTAAGAGCGAAGCGGCTAGGGGTTGGCTGCAGCGCCTTGTTCGGCCTCACCGATCTTTTTCTCGATGAAAATTTTAGACTCTTTCAGGATGCTTTCTGGAACATCTGATCTGCGAATCGCATACCCCATGGGGCCGGAAAGAAAAATATTTAAGTGAGTATTGGAAAGTTCTACCCGGTCTACGGAATTCCACTTGTATGTTGCTTCTCCAGTTGGAGAAACAGAATGAATTCCGCTTGAATCAAGATTCAATGTGTAGTCGCCAAAAGATTTTTTCGTGGGAAGATTCATCCAGCATCTTGTTTGCAGATCTTCATCATATGACTCCGCATCCGAGATGGATAAAATACAATCCAGAGAACTGCCGGAACTAAAAATATAAGAGGAAAATAGCCTCCATCTCTATAGAAATGGTATGCAGCGAAAACTCCCATAATGATTGGAAAAGTCAGCTGGGCGCGGCGAATTGTGCTACGTGTTGTTTTTGAGTGTTCGTAGTAACAATTCACGAAACGCGAGCATATCGCTCTTGTCGACAGTGAATTGTAATGTGGTCATATTTGTATAGCCGAACGTCAAGCTCAGCCACCCCGAACGGGCGAACTGAGGCTACTGGTGATCAACTGCAGGTAAGGGGTCCGCCCAACCTCTAGGAGCGAAGCGGATAGGGGTTGGCTGCAGCGCCTTGTTCGGTCGTATTAGAATCTCAATTGACGAAGAATAGATTCCTCATCTTGTCGGAGATCGAGGACTGCATAGACGAGGATTCGGGTTGGATGATTCTCGTAGAAGATTCCGAGCGGAAAGCGCTTCATTACCAGCCTGCGCATAGTTTCAAAGTAGATCGGGGCGATTCTCGGGAATTCTGTGATGTATGTGACGTGTTCGTCTATGGCAAGTAACAGTTCGACGCCGAATCCATCGCGATAGTCTTCGTGTCGATTGAAGTGTTCCTGTATGTCCGAGTCAGCGCCTGCAAGATAGTCAACTTGTAACATCTAGCGAGATGATAAAAGACGCTGTTTGATCGAATCCCAAGAGACTACGTCGTTCGGATTGTTTTTAAAATGCTCGATTCTTTCTTCGAGCAATTCGATATGGTCCCTTCGGACGGGAAAATTCTCTGGATGTGCAGCCAAGTCATCCCAGATTTCGCCAACCAGAAGAAGTTTTTCCTCTGGCGAGAGAGCCTGAATGGCAGGTAGTCTTTCAGCAATCATGATGGCATGGTAGATGCGAGTCCTCGATTCTCAAGCTCATTCGCGCCGTATCGGACCGAACGTCAAGCACTGTCACCCCGAACGGGCGTGCGAGATACGGGCTGTGATCTACTGGCGGAAAATCGTGGACCAAGGGTGGCGGCGGCGCGGCTAGGGGTTGGCTGCTGCGCCTTGTTCGGCTAGCAAGCGCTCGAACTACTGAAAGCGATCTTATCTCGATGCCAACCTCTTCGTATCAATACCGAAGGCTTTTGAATTGTAACCGATCCTACTTGGACAGCGGCATCGGATTCGGAGTCACTGACATGCGAGTGCAAGGATTGTAAGCAGACGCCGTAGAATTCAGAGTCACTAGCAGCCTGTCGGACTTGGAGCCGGAGCGTTAGCGTGGAAGTTTCTTGAATTGAGGTTGGATTGGCCGGTGGCGATGACGAAAAAGATGGGATTGGAGCGAGGGAACCCGGTGGAGAGCGTTTTGGACTCTCTGCCAGCACGGATGATGGCGTGATGGCGGACTCTTTACGCTCTTGCGACCTTCATTCCGAGTCCGAAGAGGCGTTTGAGGTTGTAGGCGGTGGTCACAAGCGACCATTCCAGTGCGGCTTTCTCTTGGCCACGCAATAGCAATCGCCGGAATCCCATGGCCTCTTTGATGATGCCAAAGACTGGTTCGACGGTCTGTTTACGCAGGGCGTAAAGGTTGCGGCCCGATGCGGTGGCCAGTCGGTGGGCCATGATTTCGGCCGACGTCGCGTCGGGCGGCGGCGCGGGAGGGTCTTCTCGTTGCTCCAGATCGGCGACGCTGCGCCCGTGCGGCTGACGTTTTTGTGCGGCGTAAACTTTCGGGTTCCCGTCCCGACTTTCCGCGGCTGCGACCGCTTCCTGGCTGTAGTAGCCGCTGTCAACGAGCACGCGGGCCACGCTGCCCACGGCCGGACTCACTGACTCGAGCCCGGGTTGGAGTTGTTGCTTGTCGTTGGGTGCGTCGGTGAGGTGTGCGCCGACGATGAGCATGGTTTCGACCTCCACGGCGGCCTGCGCATTGTAGCACTGCGCGAAGCTGCCTTTGTCCTTCATGATTCGGCTCTCGGGGTCGGTAAAATTATACTGGTCCTTGGGTCCAGGGCCTTCGATGGGCGGCGCGGGCTCCTTGCCCCGGGCCTTGCGCCCGGTGCTTTGCTGCTTTTGAGCGCGGGCGGCGAGCTTTTCGGCGTGGGCCGCGTTTTCCTGCTCGAAGCGGACTTTGGCCCGGGCTTCCAAGGCGGTCTTGGCTTCCTGGAGCTTGGCCAATCGGTCCTCGCGGCGCTTGATTTCCTGCGGGATCTCCAACCCGTCGGCCAGTGGGGTGCTGTCGGCCTCTTCGGCTTTGGCCAGAAGCTCGCCAATTTGTTCGCTGGCCAGCTTCATCTGCTCTTCGATGCGATCATGGCTCATGGCGCTGTGGCGGCTGGCGTTGGCCAGAAGTTTGGTGCCGTCGAGCGAGACGCTCAGCTCTCCCACCTTCAGGACTCCAGACCCGGCCGCCAGCTCGAGCACTTGGTGAAAGCTGCTGCTCAGCAACTCCGCGTTCTCGCGCCGAAACTTGCAAATCGAGTCGTGGTCGGGATGGTGTTCGGCACACAGGTAGCGAACGGCCACGTTCTCATGCGTGAGTGTCTCTATGCGCCGACTGCCGAAAGTCCCCGTGGCATAGCTGTATATCAGCAACCCAAGCATCATCGACGGCGGATACTGCGCCGACCCCGTCCCTCGTTCGTTCTTCTTCGCGGCTCCAAGGTCCAACGCTCCCACCGCGTCCATCACAAAATGAACCATGTGGCCCGCCGGAACCCAGTCCCGAAGGTCCGGCGGCAAAAGTAACGGGGTTTCATGATCGACGTTGACGTATCGCACTGCCATTTCCCCAAGCTGACAGCTTCCTCTCCTTTTGTCGTCCCTCTAAGTCCGACAGGCTGCTAGATTTCATCCATCGGAGATTGCTGCCCGTTGGCGAATGGGAATATGACCAAATCAAAAATTATCGCCGATGAAGTATCAAATATTGCTCCTCCGAGCTTCAGACAGTTGAGGAAAGCCCCCCGGCTCTCGGAAGTCGGACTCACATTTTCAGGATTCATGAAGCCCAACGTCAAGCACTGTCACCCCGAACGGGCGTGCGAGATACGGACTGTGATCTACTGGCGGAAAATCGTGGACCAAGGGTGGCGGCGGCGCGGCTAGGGGTTGGCTGCTGCGCCTTGTTGGGCTAGCAACCGCCCAAACTACTGAAAGCGATCTTATCTCGTTGCCAACCCCTTCGTATCAATACCGAAGGCTTTTCAATCTTAACTGATCCTACTCCGGCAGTGGCATCGGATTCGTAATCACCCATATGCGAGTGCAATGATTGTGGGCAGACGACGTCGATTTCAGAGTCACCAGATTTCATCCATCGGAGATTGTTGCTTGTTGCCGAGTGAGAATATGACCGGATCAAAAGTTGTCGCCGATGAAGTATCAAATATTACTCGTCCGAGCATCAGACGGTTGCGGAATGCTGCGGTATCCTGAAGTCTGACTCGTATTTTCAGGATTCATGGAGCCCAACGTCAAGCTCAGCCACCCTGAGCGGGCGTATGTGTTCGACTGATGTCCGGCTGGAAGTTGTGGGTCCGCGCAACCCAGGCCGCGAAGCGGCTAGGGGTTGGCTGCAGCGCCTTGTTGGGCTAGCAACCACCCAAACTACTGAAAGCGATCTTATCTCGTTGCAAACCCCTCCGTATCAATACCGAAGGCTTTTGAATTGTAACCGATCCTACTTGGACGTGGCATCGAATTCGGAATCACCCATGTGCGAGTGCAATGGTTGTGGGCAGATGACGTTGATTTCAAAGTCACAGATTTCATCCATCGGAGATTTTTGCTTGTTGCCGAGTGGAGAATATGACCGGATCAAAAGTTGTCGCCGATGAAGTATCAAATATTACTCGTCCGAGCATCAGACGGTTGCGGAATGCTGCGGCATCCGGAAGTCTGACTCGTATTTTCAGGATTCATCGAGCCCAACGTCAAGCTCAGCCACCCTGAACGGGGGATCGAGTTTGTCTGGTAATCAACTGCCTGTGGCGGGTCCGCGCAACCCAGCCGCGAAGCGGCTAAGGGTTGGCTGCAGCGCCTTGTTCGGGCAGTAACCAATCTCCGTCGGATTGCTTTCCTATTCTCGATGCCAACCCTTTCGTATCAGATACCGAAGGCTGTTTTATGTGTAACCGATCCTACCCGGACAACGGCATCGGACTCGAAGTCACTTTTGTGCGGGTGCAAGGATTGTGGGCAGACGGCGTTATTTCCAGAATCACAGATCTCATCCATCGGAGATTGTTGCTCGTAGCCGAGTGCAAAGATGATCAAATCAAGACCGGCTCCGGTGAATGCATCTATTCTGCTCGTCCAATCTTCAGTCAGTCTCGGGATGCCAGGTTGCGTGGCAAACCAACTCATATTTTCAGAAATCTATTGAGCCCGAACGTCAAGCACTGTCACCCCGAACGGGCGTGCGAGATACGGGCTGTGATCTACTGGCGGAAAATCGTTGACGCAAAGTTGGCGGTGGTGCGGCTAGGGGTTGGCTGCTGCGCCTTGTTGGGCTAGCAACCGCCCGAACTACTGGAGACGATCTTATCTCGTTGCCAACCCCTTCGTATCAATACCGAAGGCTTTTGAATTGTAACCCATCCTACTTGGATAGTGGCCTCGGATTCGGAATCACCTATATGCGAGTGCAATAATTGTGGGCAAATGACGTTGATTTCAGAGTCACCAGATTTCGTCCTTCGGAGATTGTTGCCCGTTGGCAAGTGGGAAGATGACCGAATCAAAAATTATCGCCGATGAAGTATAAATATTACTCGTCCGAGCTTCTGGCAGTTGCGGAAAGCCCCGGCTCTCGGAAGTCTGACTCATATTTTCAGAATTCATGGAGCCCAACGTCAAGCTCAGCCACCCTGAACGGGCGAACTGAGGCTACTGGTGATCAACTGCCGGTAGCGGGACCGCGCAACCCCAGGAGCGAAGCGGATAGGGGTTGGCTGCAGCGCCTTGTTAGCCTGCATTTTCATCTGAAACTTTCAGTAATTCGTCCGGTAGTTCAATCTCCTCACGTAGTCTCAATGACAATTCGTTGTCGATGCCTCGCTTACCCGAGATATTCATCCGAAGATTGGGTTGAACCCAAGTCAAGCAAGTGAAACAAAGACTTGTCCTGAACGGCGGTTTTTCTGTCTGGAATATTTCAATCCCGTAAATTGGATCATGGCCACAAAAATTCATCGCCTCCTCGCGCGAGAGGTTCGTAGTAAGTATTTGAATAATTTCTGATGCTGATTCTCCTCTGATTATTTTGCTTTTCGTAACAGATCTCCATTCTTTCGACCAATCGATCCAGAACTTTTCTCTAGTGACGGCCTTTCGTGTATGGTCGAGTAGGTGGAGTTTGATCCATGCTTCTGAGGCTTGAAGTGTCCCGCAGAAGAAGAGAAGCGGGATTACGATGTATTTCATATAGGCTAACGTCAAGCTCAGCCACCCTGAACGGGCTACCGGAGACCTCTGGTAATCAACTGCCGGTAAAAGGTCCGCGCAACCCCAGGAGCGAAGCGGATAGGGGTTGGCTGCAGCGCCTTGTTAGGTCTGTATGTGTTTGTTGTGAATTGCGAAGAACGAGATCACTGGGCCGACAGTTGGAACTAGCCATGCGAACAAAAGCCAAAGTGGTGTTGATGATCCAGAAGTATTACGAACAATGTGAAATGTTGCCACTATCGCTGCAACCAACGATACCCCCGTGATTGAAGGCAACAGGAGCCAGTCTATACCGAAATCATTCATTTTATCGTTTTGCTATTCATCGATTCAGTTGACGTCACTGGCATACCACTCAATTCTCGAGCACTCTTTGCAGATCAGAGCTGATGCTTCGGAATTGAGCCAGTCGAGATTTACGAGACTCATACCTGACGTGTTCATCAAGATTCCTTTTTTTGTAAAATGGTGGCCGTCACATTGCGGGCACCTAATCTGATGTCCACTTGCTGAAAATTCAGTTTGTTCCGTCACCAGTGAGGATGCTGCAGCTTTCAAGCCGTGTCCGAATGCCCGAAGTGAATTCATGATGTATTCTTGTATTGAGACCTAACGTCAAGCACTGTCACCCCGAACGGGCGTTCGAGCTGCGGCTTGTGATCTACTGAAGGAAAATCGTTGCCCAAAGTTGGCGGTGGCGCGGCTAGGGGTTGGCTGCTGCGCCTTGTTCGGTCCTCACCGCAATCTATTCTTGAACTGGGTTTCAGAGATATGGAGTCTGCATTGAGCATTGCATTCTGAACAGTTGCTCTATTCACCGAAGTTCGATTTCGAGCAAAAAATTTTCTTTCGCTTCGCGAACGATACAAATGGACTCGCTTCGCTCGTCAGGAATTCTGAATTCAACTGGAACTACTGATCTGAACATGGCGCGGAGCAGTCAGATTGAATAGTGTGTGCAGATAAAGTTTTCGCAAACGAGAGATCCTCACCTTTCATCCATCGGAGATTATCCCATGTGATTTGCAGGGAAGGTGATCGATCTATGGGTGACATTCAGATTTCTCCTGTCAGCAAATCAAGACCGGTAGTCGAATCACGGGTTGCTCAGAGTTGTCATCCGCCGGAGGCTGTATGACCGAACGTCAAGCTCAGCCACCCTGAACGGGTGAACGAATTTGATTGGTGATCATCTGCCCGTGGCGGGTGGCGCAACCCAGCCGCGAAGCGGCTAAGGGTTGGCTGCAGCGCCTTGTTCGGGCAGTAACCGATCTCCGTCGAGTTGCTTTCCTATGCTCGATGCCAACCCTTCCGTATCAATACCGAAGGCTTTTAAAGTGTAACCGATCCTACCCGGACTACGGCATCGGACCCGAAGTCACTTTTATGGGGGTGCAAGGATTGTGGGCAGACGGCGTGGTTTCCGGAATTACAGATTTCATCCATCGGAGATTGTTGCTTGGTGCCGAGTGAGAAGATGATCAAATTTGGATTGTCGCGGATGAATGAATCATTATTGCTCGTTCAAACTTCAAGCAGTTGAGGCATGCGGTAGTGGTCAGGAGTCGAACTCATATTTTCAGAAATCTATTGAGCCCGAACGTCAAGCTCAGCCACCCTGAGCGGGCAATCAAGCCAACCCTGAGGTGAGCTGCCAGTAGCGGGTCCGAGCAACCCCAGCCAGCGAAGCGGCTAGGGGTTGGCTGCAGCGCCTTGTTGGGCTAGCAACCGCCCAAACTACTGAAGACGATCTTATATCGTCGCCAACCCCTTCGTATTAATACCGAAGGCTTTTCAATCTTAACTGATCCTATTCCGGCAGTGGCACCGGATTCGAAATCACCCATATCCGAGTGCAATGACTGTAGGCAGAAGCCGCTGATTTCAGAGTCACCAGATTTCATCCATCGGAGATTCTTGCTTGTTGCCGAGTGAGAATATGACCGGATCAAAAGTTGTCGCCGATGAAGTATCAAATATTACTCGTCCGAGCATCAGACGGTCGTGGAATGCTGCGGCATCCGGAAGTCTGACTCGTATTTTCAGGATTCATGAAGCCCAACGTCAAGCTCAGCCACCCTGAACGGGCGACCGGAGACAACTGGTGATCAACTGCCGGTGGCGGGTGGCGCAACCCCAGGAGCGAAGCGGATAGGGGTTGGCTGCAGCGCCTTGTTCGGCTGTATTTGCTCGCTTAAGGAGACGGGTGATCAATGGAGTTTTACCGTTAGTGTATGCCTCCCTGTCTTCTCTGTGAATTGTAGCAAGATTCATTTTTAAAACTCTATATTCGTCGGCCGCTGCGTGGTCGGATCGAAGGAGATCGCGAAAACGAAGTTGGTGATTCCAGAGAGGACTGAGATATGGAACGAGATGAAGGTGATGTGTTCGGGTCGATGGGTGTGGCTTGCAGAACCAGTGCATTTCGTCGGATCGGTAGGGTGCGTATAGATATCCAAAATCAATGAGCAGATCTATGCTTCTCAGTGATTCATGAAGGCTCTCGACTGGAGCCATAATGTCGATGGTAGGCTTCGCTGGCATACCGACAACGGACGTGCTTCCGATATGTTCAATGGGTGCGACAAGCCAAGTGGTAAGTGCGGAATCCAGCAAGATACGCTCTTCTTCGAGCTTCCGAGGCCATGATGCGTCATAATCTGCAATCTCAATCGGGGCGTCGCGAATATCACTCATAAAATACAGCCGAACATGTGTTGGCTGGGATTGCAGGTGTCTCAGAAATATCTCATCCGCCGGAGGCTGAGCCGAACGTCAAGCTCAGCCACCCTGAACGGGCGACCGGATTTGTCTGGTGATCTTCTGGAAGTTGTGGGTCCGCGCAACCCCAAGAGCGAAGCGGCTAGGGGTTGGCTGCAGCGCCTTGTTAGCTCCGTATTCCGACCATCGATATAGGCTTACGCCAATCGATTCACGAAACGTTGATTGCAGGAAGCGAAATTGAAATATTGAAAGAAAGCCTCTAGGCATCTGTCTTTCTTTGAGGTCGATTTCGCTGTAGAGTTTGATATACCGAGAAAGCTCTCGGTTGCGTTCTGCTAGCATTTTTAAACCTGATAATAATATCTCGTTGCCAGCCTCCAAGCTCGACATCTCGGTTTCGGCAATTTGGCGGAGCGCTTTCGAACCTGAAAGACGAGCATGCTTTAATGGCTCACTATGAAGATAAAAGTGCCCTGAGCTTTCCGTGAATGTTGCGAAATGATGATGTTGGTTCATATCACGAACAGACAGAAGTGGAACCCTATCATATAGTGTTCGTGAGGCGGCTTCGTTAAAGAGTTCTGCGCGCGTCGTGACATGGTTTGTTGCGTAGTAAACTTGGCATGGTAACGCCGAAAGGCTCTTAAGCGCGTCATATTGATGGAAATCGGGGATGTATTCAACTCCTACCTTTTTTGTGTGCGGGATTTTGAAGCGAAAGTATGGACAATGCCAATCTGACCATTGCCCGCCTCGTCGGCCCTCGATAAGCGTTGAGAGCTTATACTGAATAAAAAAGTTGCAACCATCATTGTTGATAAGCGGATCAAGACCTATCCACGGAAGGTGGAACGCTGAATCCCAGCCCAATCCAGATTCGGCAACAAGTGTGGGGACGATAGTGTCAACGTGAACTCCGTGTTCTTCTAATGCCTTAAATACGATTGCGCTATTAATTGTTTGTTGGAGTTGCGGTTCCCCGAAATTTGGTTCGATCATATCGCGTATTTGTATAAAGAGCTAACGTCAAGCTCAGCCACCCCGAACGCGGCTACGGGTTTGGTGTCGTGATCTCCTGGCAGTGGGATATTCGATCAACCCAAGCCGCGGAGCGGCTAGGGGTTGGCTGCAGCGCCTTGTTAGGCCCGAGAGCGATCTGCTACCCAGAACAATCTTGATCTCCAGTGAGCCAACCCCGGATCTGATCTGCGAAGCACATATTCTCATCGGCTTACGAAGATAGGAAACCTCAATTCTTACCAAAAAAATTCGACCTGCGGTGCTTTCTCGTTTTGGAACCGATGAAGTTATCGCCTGTCAGTGAATTGAGCTGCGAGCGGGTCGAAAGCGCAAGTCATCCGCCGGAGGCTATTTCGTGGGAGATGGGGTGGAAGCGGAGAGATCAAATTACGCTTAATGACGCCGATCTGGTCATGAATGGCTCTGCAGGCATGAGCTGATGGGCGGTCTATCGAGCAAAGTGCAGCGTTGTCCGATTGTGAGGTCGTCATGGTCGCTGCTCTGAGCGGGCCATGATGACCGGTCGATCTACAAAGCATGAATATCCAACTTCCCAGAGTCAGGTGATCGAGCATCACCCGGACTTGCTCGAACAACAGGTGTATAGATTTGGGGGCGTCTTGGGCAGGTGATGCGAGACGATCTGGAGTGATCCGGGGGATGAGAGGGTGAAAGGGCTGTCCCTCCGGGTCAGCTCCAGATCGGCGGTCGAAAATCCCGAGAACTTCCGCCTCCCGATGTATAAATATCTCATCCGCCGGAGGCTCACCGGTATGGCCTAACGTCAAGCTCAGCCACCCTGAACGGGGGATCGAGTTTGTCTGGTAATCAACTGCCTGTGGCGGGTCCGCGCAACCCAGCCGCGAAGCGGCTAAGGGTTGGCTGCAGCGCCTTGTTCGGGCAGTAACCGATCTCCGTCGGATTGCGTTCCTATTCTCGATGCCAACCCTTCCGTATCAATACCGAAGGCTTTCCAATGTCTAATCGATCCTACCCGGACAACGGCATCGAACTCGAAGTCACTTTTATGCGGGTGCAAGGATTGTGGGCAGATGGCGGTATTTTCAGAGCCACAGATGTCATCCATCGGAGATTGCTGCTCGTTGCCGAGTGAGAAGATGATCAAATTTGGAGCGGCTTGATGAATGCGTCTATTCTGCTCGTCCAATCGTCAATCAGTGTCGGAATGCCAGGTTGCGTTGCAAACCAACTCATATTTTCAGAAATCTATTGAGCCCGAACGTCAAGCTCAGCCACCCTGAACGGGCGATCGAGCCAACCCTGAGGTGCAGCTGCGAATTGCGGGTCCGCGCAACCCCGGCCGCGAAGCGGCTAGGGGTTGGCTGCAGCGCCTTGTTCGGCTACGCAATCGTCCAAACTACGCATAGGCGATCTTCCTCGAGCCAACCCCTTCGTATCTCTACCGAAGGCTTTTCAATAATGAACTGATCCTACCTTCGACAGAGGCATCGGATTCGGAATCACCCAATATACGAGTGGAAGATTGTGGAGCAGTACGCCGCCGAATTGGGCAGAGTCACCAGATCAGTCACAAATATCCGTCGGAGATTGTTGGGCTTGCGATTGCACGAGTGAGCTCAATATGACCAATTGTGGCTTGACCCGGATTCAAAACTTCTCGTTGTCGCCGATGAGCGACTAGTCTGCGATGTCGAAAATAATCCTCGCCCGCTTAATCTGATCGGATCGTTGTTGGATGGCCCGGTTCGTAGAAGTCGGAATCATATTTTCCGCCGATTCATGAGAGCCCAACGTCAAGCTCAGCCACCCTGAGCGGGTAATTGAGCCAACCCTGAGGTGAACTGCCGGTAGCGGGACCGAGCAATCCCAGCCAGCGAAGCGGCTAGGGGTTGGCTGCAGCGCCTTGTTCGACGCGCATCTGTTCAAACTACGGATATCGTGACTTCCTCAAGCCGACCCCTCCGTATCTCTACCGAAGGCACTTCCACAATGAAGATAGAATCTCAGGAAAGGCTCCGCAATCGAGGTCAGTGAATTGCGCCTGGAAGATTGTATGGGGGTTAAAGCGCAATCGGAAACGAGGGGCGGGAATCAAGCTCACAAATATTCGCCTGGAAGATTGTTGGTAATGGGAAGCTGAATTGGAACGGAGGGAAGGGAATCAGGCTCACCAATATGCGCTTGGAAGGATTGTGGGGGCTTCTGGTGACTTCCAAATGATTGTTCGAAATTACCAAAATATTATCCACGGTGGGCAACTCTGAGTGCCGCCTAGCCATCTCGTATACCTCCAGCGCTGGTCGAAAATAGAGGGACCGACGGTCTCAAGCTGGATCTGGTCTAGTCTGATTTCGTCCGGACAACTGTAATCAAAAAATAGTCATCCGCCGGAGGCTCACAATGAGTCGAACGTCAAGCTCAGCCACCCTGAACGGGTGAACGAGTTTGCCTAGTGATCATCTGCCCGTGGCGGGTCCGCGCAACCCAGCCGCGCAGCGGCTAAGGGTTGGCTGCAGCGCCTTGTTCGGTCGCATTTATCCTTTAACGAGATCAAAATTGATGCACTTGTCCTGAGCGTCAAACTCGAGTAATCAATATGATGATTGGATCTGCATGAATTGATCAGGTGATTTCTTTCTCTCGTTGATCTCCGTCAACCAGTGTCGGAACGATTGCGCATTGGAACCAACTCATGGTGTTTCTTTTTTAGTTCGCTGCGCGCCTTGTTCGGATCCGCCCGTTCGTGCCGGTCGGATGAATCCATGTACAATCTCAGCCTTGCTCGTCGCCATGCCGCTTAATAATCGAGCCAAGAGTCAGACACGCGCTTCGCTACAAATTGACGTATGGACTGAGCAAAAATACCTGTTCCGCATACTCAAATTAACCTCATTGTGAACACCTTCCGGATACGCCAATTTTTACAAAGCAAATTACGAACGATTTTTGCAAATTGTTCCATGGGATATCCGAACGTCAAGCTCAGCCACCCTGAGCGGGCGTTTGTATTCGACTGATGTCCGGCTGGAAGTTGTGGGTCCGCGCAACCCAGGCCGCGAAGCGGCTAGGGGTTGGCTGCAGCGCCTTGTTGGGCTAGCAACCGCCCAAACTACTGAAAGCGATCTTATCTCGTTGCCAACCCCTCCGTATCAGTACCGAAGGCTTTTCAATCTTAACTGATCCTACTCCGGCAGTGGCACCGGATTCTCAATCACCCATATGCGAGTGCAATGATTGTGGGCAGATGACGTTGATTTCAGAGTCACCAGATTTCATCCATCGGAGATTTTTGCCTGTTGCCGAGTGAGAAGATGACCGGATCTAAAGTTGTCGCCGATGAAGTATCAAATATTACTCGCCCGATCTTCGGTTCGGTGTTGGATGGCCGGGTTCGTAGAAGTCGGACTCATATTTTCAGGATTCATGGAGCCCAACGTCAAGCTCAGCCACCCTGAACGGGCGAACGAGTTTGCCTGGTGATCAACTGCCGGTGGAGGGTCCGCGCAACCCCAGCCGCGAAGCGGCTAGGGGTTGGCTGCAGCGCCTTGTTCGGGCAGTAACCGATCTCCGTCGGATTGTCTTCCTATTCTCGATGCCAACCCTTTCGTATCAATACCGAAGGCTTTTCAAGTCTAAGCGATCCTATCCGGAAAACGGCATCGAACTCGAAATCACTTTTTATGCGGGTGCAAGGATTGTGGGCAGTTGGCGGTATTTTCTGAGCCACAGATGTCATCCATCGGAGATTGCTGCTCGTTGCCGAGTGAGAAGATGATCAAATTTGGAGCGGCTTGATGAATGCGTCTATCTAGCTCGTCCAATCGTCAATCAGTGTCGGAATGCCATGTTGCGTTGCAAACCAACTCATACTTTCAGAAATTTATTGAGCCCGAACGTCAAGCTCAGCCACCCTGAGCGGGCAATCGAGCCAACCCTGAGGTGAGCTGCCGGTAGCGGGTCCGAGCAACCCCAGCCAGCGAAGCGGCTAGGGGTTGGCTGCAGCGCCTTGTTCGGCTGTATTGATTTCGCTTTTCACGGCTGCGATAAGCGAATCCCCAGAGAGGTTTCGTCTTGGATCATCCTGGTCGAATCCGATGTAGATAAAATCTCCATTTTTGCGGCGGACTGTGAATCCGAACTCCTCTAAAGTTACATCGTCATTAAACCAAGCCCTTGAAATAGAAATGTCGTCCAGCGAGTTCAGGGCGTAAGTGACCCGATTGAACTGGCCGTAGTATCCAAAAGTCCATCCTCTATTATGCACAGAATCGAATTTGTATGCCATGGAGGCGAAAATCAGAAATACAACGCCAAGAAAGAAAGCGAACCCAACACACACAATCAGCTTATCGGAGGTACGTTTCATTGTGGGATCTTCGCAACCCAGTATCGATCGAACTACTCTTATGGATTGAGTATCCATATTCAGCGCCGACTAGGTTTTGGGTGTCGTTACAAGTTGCTCAGGAATATTTCATCCACCGGAGGTTGAGCCGAACGTCAAGCTCAGCCACCCTGAGCGGGTGATCGAGCCAACCCTGAGGTGAGCTGCCGGTAGCGGGTTCGAGCAACCCCAGCCAGCGAAGCGGCTAGGGGTTGGCTGCAGCGCCTTGTTAGCTCTTTATTTATTCAGGCGACGCATGATCCGCTCGGGATCGGATCGAAGATCGATGATCGCCTGCACGAATATGCGATTCCCTTCAATGGTATAAAAGATTCCGAATGGAGATTTTGGAATGAGTAATCGACGAAATGGCTCAGAGTAAATTGGGCCCGACTTCGGAAAGCGGCCGATCTGGGCGATGCGATCTTCGAATGCGATGTAAAAGGTGTCTCCGCGATCCGAGTAGATCTCCAAGAATTCGATTTCGGCACCGAGAAGAAGTTCAACTGCGAACTCCATCTACTTCCCGATTCGGCGCTTGATCGTTTCCCATGGTGTTGAGGAATGTAGACCAGACTTGAAGGCCGAGTATCGTTCTTTGAGGATCTCGACAATGAGAGGATCTGGTTCAAGTGTCTCGGATATCGAGACTTGCGCCCACAGCTCGGTTGCCAGCTCAAACTTCTGGTCGTCCGTAAGCTGTTCGATTTCTGGTAGCTGCTCGATCATTTTCGTAAACTAGCCGGTAACTCGAAAGATGGCAATTCCCAGATTCATGGAGCTAACGTCAAGCTGAGCGACCCTGAACGGGTGAACGAGTTTGCCTGGTGATCATCTGCCCGTGGCGGGTCCGCGCAACCCAGCCGCGAAGCGGCTAAGGGTTGGCTGCAGCGCCTTGTTCGGGCAGTAACCGATCACCGTCGGATTGCGGTCCTAATCTCGATGCCAACCCTTTCGTATCAATACCGAAGGCTTTTTAAGTCTAAGCGATCCTATCCGGAAAACGGCATCGAACTCGAAATCACTTTTTATGCGAGTGCAAGGATTGTGGGCAGATGGCGGTATTTTCAGAGCCACAGATGTCATCTATCGGAGATTGCTGCTTGTTTCCGAGTGAGAAGATGATCAAATTTGGAGCGGCTTGATGAATGCGTCTATCTTGCTCGTCCAATCGTCAATCAGTGTCGGAATGCCATGTTGCGCTGCAAACCAACTCATACTTTCAGAAATTTATTGAGCCCGAACGTCAAGCTCAGCCACCCTGAACGGTAGTTCGGATTTGACTGGTGATCATCTGCCCGTGGCGGGTGGCGCAACCCAGCCGCGCAGCGGCTAAGGGTTGGCTGCAGCGCCTTGTTCGGCCAGTAACGCCCGAGCAACGAAGGACTCCGCTATCTCGATGCCAACCCTTCTGTATTGATAGCGTAGCCACTCTATATTCGATGGGAACTGATGCGGAATGGGAAAGTGGCTGATGGAGACAAGTAGCTCAGGAATAGATTCGACAGTTGGTAGTAGGAGAGGGGAAAGCCAGTCATGAAGAAGCGGCTCACATCAAAGGTGATTGGCAGTAACATCCAATGTTGGACATTCGCTCAAGTCCTCCATCAACGAATAGACTTGCGAGATTTGAAACGGTAATTTTGCGGAAGAATGTTCACCCCGGGCTGATCGCTCCATGTTGGTATAAAATCACCGTGCTATTGCAAGGGTGTTGATTGAGCAAAAACATTTTTTTTCGCTTCGCGAAAAGAAAAGAGAAGAGAAGAAAGCTGGATGCCGGTCGAAAGCAATTACTGGATTCCCGGACGAACTTTCGAATACTGGAACATCTGATCAGCAGAATATTTTTCAGATCGCCGTGCCAAGATGGTGTCGAACCACAAGTGGCTCAGAATATTTCATCCGCCGGAGGCTGCATGCCGAACGTCAAGCTCAGCCACCCTGAGCGGGCAAACAAGCCAACCCTGAGGTGAGCTGCCGGTAGCGGGTCCGAGCAACGCCAGCCAGCGAAGCGGCTAGGGGTTGGCTGCAGCGCCTTGTTAGCCCTGTATTTCAGGTATGCAATAATTCTCGCGCATGGGGGATTTCTTCGGATCGAGCGGACCGAATGTCTTCCGACGATACCGTCACGACTGAAGCCGTTCGTCCCGTAAGTGTAACGAACTCGACCTCGTATGCATCACCAGATCCGTAGATGTGAACCACCGCCCCGATGTCGCCGATCTCAAGAGAATCGTTCGGAATCGGGCGGGTTAAAATAACCTGATCGTGTTCTTGGATCATGATGTTCTATAGCGGATATGCGGTGATGAGTCTTGGGAAATCTGTGGTCGCCTCGATAATCCAAATTGCTCTGATTGTCGGAGTTCGACCGTCCGGGCAATTGAGTGGACCGTCAACTTGGTATTTTGATCCGTAGGGAGATTCTGAGACACCTGTTACAAGGTTGCTTCCGGCGTGCGCGATCAACGACTCTGCAAGAATTTGCCAGTCGTCGACTGCGAATCCGAACGAACTGAAGAAGATCGCTTTTCCGCGCCCCTCGGGATGGGAGGTTGCGAGGAGATACTCTGTGATCTTCTCTTTCTGGATTTGAGCGTTGGAGGTGTTCGGTAGCGTCACTGTCCGTTTTTACTATCTGACTGCGCCGAATGTGATCTCATTAATGGGCTAACGTCAAGCTCTGCCACCCTGAACGGACGTTGAGCCGCGCAACGCAGTTGCGCCACAGAGCGGATACAAGTTTGGTGTGACAGCAGGCGGCTAGGGGTTGGCTGCAGCGCCTTGTTAGACCTCAGGTGCCTCGATTGAACTTATCTTTGAGTTCTTGTTCAGAAAGCACCCGGTTCTCCGTCGATGATGGGCCGAAAATAACATATAATGCGACCGCGAGAAGGTTTAGAGTGCACAAAACTATAGTCCATATGATCTTGTCCGTGTCGGCGATGTCAGTTCTTCGGATCAGTGAGATCAAAGCTGCTATCCAAATGGCGAGCAAAATGATAGCGATAAAAAGATAGCTCATTCTAAATTTGTGGGATCAAATGAATCTGGCAGACTTGCAGCGAATGAATCCAGTAGTTCAACGGCGTGTTCGAGGTGGGTTCTCGCTGCCATAAGACGAACCGGAATAGCAACACCTGCGCCCGAGTATAGATACGAGTATTGGTCGGCGATCATACATGGTATCTCGTTATCGTTGAGATACGTCAGTGCAATTGATGCCTCAGCAAGATTTGGGAAAGCGCGTATGGTAACCATTCGATTGTGATTCAGCGTCCGACTTCTTGGTTAGGCTAGCATATTTCATCCGCCGGAGGCTACATGGTCTAACGTCAAGCTCAGCCACCCTGAACGGGGGATCGAGTTTGTCTGGTAATCAACTGCCGGTGGCGGGTGGCGCAACCCAGCCGCGCAGCGGCTAAGGGTTGGCTGCAGCGCCTTGTTCGGCTGTATTGATGCTATTTTGCATGTTTTCTCCTTCAAGCCAGACCTTGTATCCATTCTCTGTGCGCCCAAACCAGAACTTCCGTTGTTTCGTTTTGTGGATTTCTGCGATGAGTTCCTCTTTATTGAATCGCTGGTTGATTAAAAGAAATAGATAGTTTTTTGAATGAAGGTTTTCAAGGCGGTCTATGATCTCCTCTTTCGATAGATCCAAAATTCTAGTATAACCCTGAATCTGATCTACTGATTCATAATCATCGGATAGTGAATCGAGTATTGCCCAATCAATCCAATCAAGATTTCGCCTTATGAGGAAATCAGCCTTCGGAGTGTTCATTTGGATAGGCGTTGGACTTGGATGATTTGAGGGAAATTGGGATGGTCAACGTGTTGTAATGCTCCATTTCATCAGCCGGAGGTTGAGCCGAACGTCAAGCTCAGCCACCCCGAACGGGCGTTTGTGATCGACTGATGTCCTGCTGGAAGTTGAGGGTCCGCGCAACCCCTAAGAGCGGAGCGGCTAGGGGTTGGCTGCAGCGCCTTGTTAGCCTGTATTTGTATTATCAAGAATGTGATTCCAAGCTTCATGATACTTCTTGGAATGTGAGGTGAAGTCTCCCTGAATTTCTGAATAATATGCAACAAACTTATACAAAGATTTATCGCCGCTCTTCGTCTTTACAAGAGCTGCGGTTGGCAAGATGAAATATGCTGATCGGTCGAACCAATATGCGATTACAAAATGTGCTGAGGAGTGCTCAGATTCTGTGACCGTGAAATGAATTGAATTTCGTTGGTTCTTCTTTTTGATGACATTTTGTCTGGTCTTGACCTCGATCTTAATCTGCTTCTGTGGTCCGATAAGCACTAAATCACAGCCGTGCTCAGCATAATTGCGATAGACGCGCCATTCGGAATTGTTGTGCAAGCGCATGCACAATTGTAGAAGAGCGGATGATTCACCAATTTCTTGGTGCAGTGCTTTGAGATTTTGGGAAAGCTCCATCAGGAATTATTGTAGGCTAACGTCAAGCTCAGCCACCCTGAACGGGTGAACGAGTTTGCCTAGTGGTCATCTGCCCGTGGCGGGTCCGCGCAACCCAGCCGCGCAGCGGCTAAGGGTTGGCTGCAGCGCCTTGTTCGGGCAGTAGCCGATTTCCGTCGGATTGCTTTCCTATCCTCGATGCCAACCCTTCCATATCAATACCGAAGGCTCTTTAAATGAAATCGATCTTACCCGGACTACGGCATCGGACTCGAAGTCACATTTATGGGGGTGCAAGGATTGTAGGCAGACGGCGTGATCCCCAGGATTATAAATTTCATCCATCGGAGATTGCTGCTTGGTGCCGAGTGAGAAGATGATCAAATTTGGATTGTCGCGGATGAATGAATCATTATTGCTCGTTCAAACTTCAAGCAGTTGAGGCATGCGGTAGTGGTCAGGAGTCGAACTCATATTTTCAGGATTCTTTCAGCCCGAACGTCAAGCTCAGCCACCCTGAGCGGGCGTTTGTGTTCGACCGATGTCCGGCTGGAAGTTGTGGGTCCGCACAACCCAGGCCGCGAAGCGGCTAGGGGTTGGCTGCAGCGCCTTGTTGGGCTAGCAACCGGCCCAAACTACTGAAAGCGATCTTATCTCGTTGCCAACCCCTTCGTATCAATACCGAAGGCTTTTCAATCTCAACTGATCCTACTCCGACAGTGGCATCGGATTCGGAATCACCCATATACGAGTGCAACAATTGTTGGCAGACGACGTCGATTTCAGCATCACAGATTCTCCATCCATCGGAGATTGCTGCTTGTTGCCGAGTGAGAATATGACCGGATCAAAGGTTGCCGTCGATGAAGTATCAAATATTACTCGTCCGAGCATCAGACGGTTGCGGAATGCAGCGGTATCCTGAAGTCTGACTCGTATTTTCAGGATTCATGGAGCCCAACGTCAAGCTCAGCCACCCTGAACGGGGGATCGAGTTTGTCTGGTGATCATCTGCCCGTGGCGGGTCCGCGCAACCCAGCCGCGAAGCGGCTATGGGTTGGCTGCAGCGCCTTGTTCGGGCAGTAACCGATCTCCGTCGGATTGCTTTCCTATTCTCGATGCCAACCCTCCCGTATCAATACCGAAGGCTTTTTTATGTGTAACCGATCCTACCCGGACAACGGCATCGGACTCGAAGTCACTTTTGTGCGGGTGCAAGGATTGTGGGCAGACGGCGTTATTTCCAGAATCATAGATCTCATCCATCGGAGATTGTTGCTCGCAGCCGAGTGCAAAGATGATCAAATCAAGACCGGCTCCGGTGAATGCATCTATTCTGCTCGCCCAATCTTCAGTCAGTCTCGGGATGCCAGGTTGCGTGGCAAACCAACTCATATTTTCAGAAATCTATTGAGCCCGAACGTCAAGCTCAGCCACCCTGAGCGGGTGAGCGAGCTGCGGCTTGTGATCTACTGAAGGAAAATCGTTGACCAAAGTTGGCGGTGGCACGGCTAGGGGTTGGCTGCTGCGCCTTGTTGGGCTAGCACCCGCCCAAACTACTGGAGGCAATCCTATCTCTTTGCCAACCCCTCCGTATCAATACCGAAGGCTTTTGAATCGTAACCGATCCTACTTGGACAGTGGCATCGGATTCGGAATCACCCATAAGACGGGTGCAAGGACTGTAGGCAGACGCCGCCGATTTCAGAGTCACCAGATTTCATTCATCGGAGATTGCTGCCCGTTGCCGAGTGGGAATATGACCAAATCAAAAATTATCGCCGATGAAGTATCAAATATTACTCGTCCGATCTTCAGGTGGTTGCGGAAAGCCCCGGCTCTCGAAACTCTGACTTAGATTTTCAGGATTCATAAAGCCCAACGTCAAGCTCAGCCAACCTGAACGGGCGCGCGAAATGCGGAACGCAGTTCCGCCAAGTAGCGGCTACGAGTTGGATGTGTCAGCACGCGGCTAAGGGTTGGCTGCAGCGCCTTGTTCGACTGTATCGGCTGGTGTTCCGGGAAAGTCATCGAGCTACTGGGGGCGTCGTGTACTTTGGTTCAAATTGCGAAGCCACTTCCATGCTTCAGCGACTCCAGGGAGAAGGGTTCGACCTAGAAGGCATATATTTCATGAACGCGGAAGGGATGAGGGCTGGATGTGGCCGTAACGAGTGGGGATCAAGCTACAAATTTTTTTCATCCGCCGGAGGCTGCTCATGGACATCGGTCGAAATCCGGTGGAGCCGATCTTGGCTCCGGGGTGGCCTCTCAAGTCGTCGCAGTCTGAACCAATGGTAGTTTGCCGGGTTTGCCGTCACCTACAGAATCCCGAATCTAATCATCCGCCGGAGGCTGTATCATGAAGTCGAACGTCAAGCTCAGCCACCCTGATAAGGCGGGAGCAAATCTGGTAAAGTTGAACTGCGGGAAGGAGTCACCGCAACCCGGCCGCGCAGCGGGTAAGGGTTGGCTGCAGCGCCTTGTTCGGGCAGTAAGCGATCTCCGTCTGATTGCTCTCCTATCTCAAACCAACCCCGTATGTATTGGGCTGAATTGAATTGATGCTCTTTCATATTAATTCGGCATGAAACCAATTCGTCTCTCATGGAAATAGTTGGAACATAAATCGACGTGGGAATGAGGAAGTTCCTATTCTACCCGTTGCAATGAGACATCTTGGAAGAGAGTTGAGACGGTGGAGACGGATTCAGTGATTCAGGGTTTTCCGGTTGAAGTCTGGAGAAGATCCGAAGTGCAGCGGAACGAAGTATTCGAACTCAGCGCCTCAGATGCCACCCGATGTAGTCCGATCAAAGTTAAAATGCGGAGGGGTGTTGCAGTCGAACTGTATATTTTCAGGAATTATGAAGCCCGAACGTCAAGCTCAGCCACCCTGAACGGGCGAACTGAGGCTACTGGTGATCAACTGCCGGTAAGAGGTCCGCGCAACCCCAGGAGCGAAGCGGATAGGGGTTGGCTGCAACGCCTTGTTAGCCTTGTATTATTCATCCAGAGCCGTGTTCGGTTCAGTGAATACGACGGGAAACCACCGAATATCAGGAGTGTTGCGAGATAAATCCTCCTCTGGACGACAGATTGGGACTGGAGGTAAATCACCTGTATCTCGATATGATATATTCGGCGCTGGACGCATTCTGATCAATTTATCAGCGATTAGGGCAGAGATGCTTTTGATGGCTTCATCTGAACATGCATGCCAAACAATAATGGAGTCGTGTATCGGTGCAAACATGCCTAGATTCCCTCGGAATCCAGCGACGTCAATGGTCAGATTCTGAAACGTGGTAAATTTTCGACTGCAAACGGATTGTAGAATTGCTTCGCGCATTTTCATAGGCTAACGTCAAGCTCAGCCACCCTGATAAGGCGGGAGCGAATCTGGAAAAGGTGAGCTGCCGGAGAGAGTCACCTCAACCCTAGCCGCGCAGCGGGTAAGGGTTGGCTGCAGCGCCTTGTTCGGGCAGTAACCGATCTGCGTCTGATTGCTCTCCTATCTGAAACCAATCCCGTATGTATTGGGCTGAATGGAATTGATGCTCTTTCATTTGAAATCGACAGGAAACCAATTCGTCTCTCATGGAAATGATCGGAGCGTAGGTCGATGCGGGAATGAAGAAGTTCATATTCTACTCGTTGCAAAAAGACATCTTGGAAGAGCGTCGAGACGGTGGAGACGGATTCAGTGATTCAGGGTTTTTTGCTTGGAGTCAGGAGAAGATTCGAATTGCAAAGGAATGTGGCATTCGAACTCAGTGCCTCAGATGCTACCCGATGAAGTCCGATCAAAGTTGAAATGCGAAGGGGTGTTGCAGTCGAACTGCATATTTTCAGGATTTCATGAAGCCCGAACGTCAAGCTCAGCCACCCTGAACGGGCGAGCGGATTTGTCTGGTGATCTCCTGGAAGTTGACGGTCCGCGCAACCCCAAGAGCGAAGCGGCTAGGGGTTGGCTGCAGCGCCTTGTTCGGCTCTTTTCAGATTAAATAGATTAGCTCCATTTCCCGAGTAGTGATCCCAGGGAATCTGTATCATGGTAAATTGAACATCCAAGTCGCCAAAACTCTCTTTCCAGTTCGCAACTTTGGGATAGAAATCGGACAAACAATGATAGATGAATTGACCGAGCTCCACAGCTATCCACTGATCAAATTTATATATATCAGCCAAGTGAGCGTAATATAAGTCGAACTCCTTTATCCATGATGATTCAGAATAGCCATTGCAATATGTAACGAGCTTGTCCTGATGTCTCATGAGATATTCATTGATATTTTGGCTGTCTGGGAAATCATATTCTTTTAAGAAGAAAGCCGCGCAGTAGGTCGGATCGTGAATCACTAACGCTCCGTGTTCGCCGCCACCGCCGCCAATACTCAAATTGCCTTTCCGCATGGTGTTAGATGGGTCGACTTCTCCATCTTCTCTAGTCTGATGAAGCCAGCAGCCGTCTTCACGAGCCATGTAGATAGGAATCGTGCGAAATACGCCTACTCTGTAGTGGTGAAAGAGATCAATATCGGACATGATTGAGTTGTATAGCCGAACGTCAAGCTCAGTCACCCTGAACGCGGTTATGAGTTTGGCGTCGTAGTCGGCTGCAGGACGGGCGTCCGAGCAACCCTAGCCGCGAAGCGGGTAAGGGTTGGCTGCAGCGCCTTGTTAGACTGGTCAGGATAAAATGGTGAACTGCTGAGAAGATGATCGAACAACGGTGGACTAGCTCATCGTGTGCCACAACAATACACGCGAACAAGAATGTGATCTCTTGCAGGATATCATGATCGTATACCAGTGACAGTTGTGGCACTCGATGAGCTTCCCCAGAAAGGGAAACGTTGAATGCGGAATAGACGCCCGCGCCGAAGGCATTCACAGATGCTGTAATTTCGGAAATTTATTTTTTTATGCCCGTCCTTTTATCGCTGGATCAATTCGTCGCAATTGGATGCTCGTCTGAAACGGAAGCGGCAATGCAATATCATAGAAGTCTAACGTCAAGCTCAGCCACCCTGAGCGGGTGATCGAGCCAACCCTGAGGTGAGCTGCCAATAGCGGGACCGAGCAACCCCAGCCAGCGAAGCGGCTAGGGGTTGGCTGCAGCGCCTTGTTAGGCCCGAGGGCGATCTGCTGCCCAGAACAATCTTGATCTCCAATGAGCCAACCCCGGATCTGATCTGCGAAGCACATATTCTCACCGGCTTACGAAGATAGGAAACCTCAATTCTTTCCAAAAGAATACGACCTGCGGTGCTTTCGCGTTTTGGAACCGATGAAGTTATCGCCTGTCAGTGAATTGAGCTGCGAGCGGGTCGAAAGCGCAAGTCATCCGCCGGAGGCTATGTCGTGGGAGATGGGGTGGAAGCGGAGGGACCAAATTACGCTCAATGGAGCCGATCTGGTCATGAATGGCTCTGCAGGCATGAGCTGATGGGCGGTCTATCGAGCAAAGTGCAGCGTTGTCCGATTGCGAGGTCGTCATGGTCGCTGCTCTGAGCGGGCCATGATGACCGGTCGATCTACAAGGCATGAATATCCAACTTCCCAGAGTCAGGTGATCGAGCATCACCCGGACTTGCTCGAACAACAGATGTATAGATTCGTGGGCGTCTTGGGCAGGTGATGCGAGCCGATCTGGAGTGATCCGGGGGATGAGAGGGTGAAAGGGCTGTCCCTCCGGGTCAGCTCCAGATCGGCGGTCGAGAATCCCGAGAACTTCCGCCTCCCGATGTATAAATATCTCATCCGCCGGAGGCTCATTGGTATGGCCTAACGTCAAGCTCAGCCACCCTGAACGGGTGAACGAGTTTGCCTAGTGGTCATCTGCCCGTGGCGGGTCCGCGCAACCCAGCCGCGCAGCGGCTAAGGGTTGGCTGCAGCGCCTTGTTCGGGCAGTAGCCGATTTCCGTCGGATTGCTTTCCTATCCTCGATGCCAACCCTTCCATATCAATACCGAAGGCTCTTTAAATGAAATCGATCTTACCCGGACTACGGCATCGGACTCGAAGTCACATTTATGGGGGTGCAAGGATTGTAGGCAGACGGCGTGATCCCCAGGATTATAAATTTCATCCATCGGAGATTGCTGCTTGGTGCCGAGTGAGAAGATGATCAAATTTGGATTGTCGCGGATGAATGAATCATTATTGCTCGTTCAAACTTCAAGCAGTTGAGGCATGCGGTAGTGCTCAAGAGTCGAACTCATATTTTCAGGATTCTTTCAGCCCGAACGTCAAGCACTGTCACCCCGAACGGGCGTTCGAGCTGCGGCTTGTGATCTACTGAAGGAAAATCGTTGCCCAAAGTTGGCGGTGGAGCGGCTAGGGGTTGGCTGCTGCGCCTTGTTGGGCTGGCAACTGTTCAAACTACTGGAAGCGATCTTATCTCGTTGCCAACCCCTTCGTATCAATACCGAAGGCTTTTCAATCTCAACTGATCCTACTCCGGCAGTGGCATCGTATTCGAAATCACCAATACGCGGGTGCAATGGTTGTGGGCAGATGACGTTGATCTCTAGATCACATTTTTCATCCATCGGAGATTTTTGCTTGTTGCCGAGTGAGAATATGACCGGATCAAAAGTTGTCGCCGATGAAGTATCAAATAATCCTCGCCCGATCTTCGGATCGTTGTTGGATGGCCCGGTTCGTAGAAGTCGGACTCATATTTTCAGGATTCATGGAGCCCAACGTCAAGAACAGTCACCCCGAACGGATGTTCGAGCTATGAGTAGTGATCTACTGAAGGAAAGTCGCGGAGTAAGTTTGGCAGCAGAGCGGCTAGGGGTTGGCTGCTTCGCCTTGTTAGACTCGTATTTGTGTTCTTAATGTTCAAGCGCAGAATCCCAATCATGTGTGATTTCACGGATCGTGTTTCGTCGTATCAAGATATCAAGGAATGATGCAAGAGAACCAAAGCCTGTAAGCAAGAAAATGGAGGCTATAGCATATAGTCTCTGGTCCTTGGGGTGGTGGTTGCAGATGCATTGTGAATTCTCTTCGAATTGGAATGGCGAATCCAAGGTGTCGCCCAGCGTAGATCGAGGAAGGGCATCATCATATTGTATTTGTAGAGGATGTTGGTGGTAAAATATCGCAAAAAATTTCGAGTGCTACGCACTATGTATGACTTGCCTTCGGCTCGCTATTTGCTGGATCTGTCGCTTGAGGTTGCTTTCAGGTGTGGGTCACCCATATTTCTTCCGCCGGAGGCTCATCTATGGAGTCTAACGTCAAGCTCAGCCACCCTGAGCGGGCGATCAAGCCAACCCTGAGGTGAGCTGCCAATAGCGGGTTCGAGCAACCCCAGCCAGCGAAGCGGCTAGGGGTTGGCTGCAGCGCCTTGTTGGGCCGTATTATGACAGCGGAGCAATTTTTGGCGGCTTCTGCATCTCTTGCGCCGTTGAAAATGCGGAGAGCAACTCTTCTTTGTGCACCGTAGCCCATTCGATAACAAGTCCGAGCGCACGCGGAGGAATGTTGCCAC
Source organism: uncultured Verrucomicrobiae bacterium (assembly GCA_963740185.1). Lineage (GTDB taxonomy): Bacteria > Verrucomicrobiota > Verrucomicrobiia > Chthoniobacterales > JAATET01 > CAVVKW01. Next base: position 5,876 of record CAVUDH010000016.1, on the reverse strand, counting down.
GAATGATCGATAGTGAATGAATGTCAATTACCGCAACACTTCCGGCGTACTGAGCGTGAAAGTGCGGTGGTGGATGATCGTCAAAATAAATCAGGATCTTAACGCCGTAGAATCGCGAAATCTCAGGCATGGGATAGAAGACTGTCCAATGCTGGAAATGCCTCTTCGGGGGACTTTCCGGTTATCTTCGAGTAGAGCGCGTCAGGACACAGGTCGATGTCGTCAGGCCACTCCAGCGCGCCACAATCTGATACCGAGAGCTTCTCGAACGTTCCTGCAGCATTCCATGCCCTGAAAACGCCTCGACCTACCAGATATGAAAGATCGACCTCCCCAGCTGTCCCATCTTCGAAGGTTAAATGAACCCGATTGTCTGGTAAAGCGTTCGCATCTATAATTTTCACAAGCGCAGGATACAAGAAGAATGCGTTTTGTCGAGTTCAACTGGCCCAACGTCAAGCTCAGCCACCCCGAACGGGCGACCGGAGACTACTGGTGATCTACTGTCGGTAAGAGGTCCGCGCAACCCCTAAGAGCGAAGCGGCTAGGGGTTGGCTGCAGCGCCTTGTTAGGCCGCATCCTCATCTTTGGATTGATCAACTCCCATAATGAAATCTGCTGCCTTCTGTGCGGCGGAAGCCGAATACCTCAAAATTTCCGGTTGTTCCGTAAGATACTCACACCAAGGTGCGAGATAGGTCGCAGTGTCCTGTATGATCGAGATCGGAAGTCCGGCGTGGAAAGAAAGAATGGCGGTGCCTATCTCGGCAACAAGCTCTTCAGATGTATAGAAGTGATCTCGCTCGAAGTCGATTGAGCCGAATGAAGGACGAGCAAGACGATCAGGATGCCCAGTCCAATGAATCCAGATGTGGAAAAGAGTCCGGAAATGATCGCATTGAGAGTGAAAGATTGAGCGAATCGGCATGTGGAGGCGATCATGACTGGAAGAATAGAAGGCGTCTGAACCTGATTCGGATATATTTGGCCGAGAATTTGCGATCCACTCGCTGACTTTGCTGGAGATAGCGTCGTTGTCGACGACGGGCAATTCATGCGGTATTTGAATACCTTCAGTCTGCTCGATGTTGAATAGATATCCTGGACGCTCGTTATAGAAGCCATCCTCGCTGCTGCCTGAAAGTCTAGAGTCGATTGTTTGCTGGGAACCTTTTTTATCACGAGGCGTCCATAAAACTATTTGACGCGCTTTCTCTCCACGGCGGACTGAGCCACCCAGTTGCTTTGCCTGATTGAATGTCAACCAATATCGAGAGCTAAAAGGCGTAGAACTAAGCCCCAATGCATTTGTGCCGCGATAGACTCGGCCGGAAACAATGTTCTGTGCACCCCAAGGCCGCCGCCAGGGGATTACGCCGCCGCGCATTCGTTCCAGTATGTAATCCGTGATCTGTTCCGAGGGTTTTTTCTTAGTTGGGTCGCGCATAAATGTATTGGCCTAACGTCAAGCTCAGCCACCCTGAACGTGGGATCGAGTTTGTCTGGTGATCATCTGCCCGTAGCGGGTGGCGCAACCCAGGCCGCGAAGCGGCTAGGGGTTGGCTGCAGCGCCTTGTTGGGCTAAGCCCCCGTCCAAACTACTGAAAGCGATCCTTTCTCGATGCCAACCCCTCCGTATCAATGCCGAAGGCTTTTGAATTGTAACCCATCTTAATTGGATAGTGGCCTCGGATTCGGAATCACCCATATACGAGTGCAACGACTGTAGTCGGAAGCCGCCGATTTCAGAGTCACCAGATCTCATCCATCGGAGATTTTTGCTTGTTGCCGAATGAGAATATGACCGGATCAAAAGTTGTCGCCGATAAAGTATCAAATATTACTCGTCCGAGCATCAGACGGTTGCGGAATGCTGTGGAATCCGGAAGTCTGACTCGTATTTTCAGGATTCATCGAGCCCAACGTCAAGCTCAGCCACCCTGAACGGGGGATCGAGTTTGTCTGGTAATCAACTGCCTGTGGCGGGTCCGCGCAACCCAGCCGCGAAGCGGCTAAGGGTTGGCTGCAGCGCCTTGTTCGGGCAGTAACCAATCTTCGTCGGATTGCTTTCCTATTCTCGATGCCAACCCTCCCGTATCAATACCGAAGGCTTTTTTATGTGTAACCGATCCTACCCGGACAACGGCATCGGACTCGAAGTCACTTTTATGCGGGTGCAAGGATTGTGGGCAGACGGCGTCATTTCCAGAATCACAGATGTCATCCATCGGAGATTGTTGCTCGTGGCAGAGTGCAAAGATGATAAAATCAAGACCGGCTCCGATGAATGCATCTATTCTGCTCGTCCAATCTTCAGTCAGTCTCAGGATGCCAGGTTGCGTGGCAAACCAACTCATATTTTCAGAAATCTATTGAGCCCGAACGTCAAGCTCAGCCACCCTGAACGGGCGACCGAGCAGCGGAACGCAGTTCCGCCAAGCAGCGGGTTCGAGTTTGGTGTGACATCAAGAGGCTAGGGGTTGGCTGCAGCGCCTTGTTCGGTCTGTATCTGATTTCTTAGATTTTGAAGGTCTACAGCCGTTCCGTGAACTGTGACTATTTTCCGGACCAACTCTGTTGTATGGATGGAATTATCGCTCGTTCGCCTATATTGAATCGTAACGCTTGATCCGACGGGACCTCTGAGGAGACGCACCGCTGCCACTAAAGATAGATTCTCGATCGATTCTCCATTAATTTGCAAAATCTGATCCTTCTCTGACATGCCGCCTTCCATAGCCGCACCGTCACTCATAATTCCGTTTAGATATATTGATCCGGTTTCTTCATTTTTATTTACTATTGCGCCGATCCCGCCGAACTCATCTACTTCATACGTAAGCTTTACATCGGCAGAGTATGGAGTTGCGATGGGATTTTCTTGTGCAAATAGCGCGGTGATCTGCAGGAAAAAAGTGATGGTGAAGAATGCTATTTTCATGAGACCGAACGTCAAGCACTGTCACCCCGAACGGGCGTTCGAGCTGCGGCTTGTGATCTACTGAAGGAAAATCGTTGCCCAAAGTTAGCGGTGGCGCGGCTAGGGGTTGGCTGCTGCGCCTTGTTGGGCTAGCAACCGCCCAAATTACTGGAGGCGATCCTATCTCGTTGCCAACCCCTCCGTATCAATACCGAAGGCTTTTGAATCGTAACCGACCCCTACTTGGACAGTGGCATTGGATTCGGAATCACCTATAGACGAGTGCAAGGATTGTAGTCAGACGTCGTTGATTCAGAGTCACCAGATTTCATCCATCGGAGATTGTTGCCCGTTGGCGAGTGGGAATATGACCAAATCAAAAATTTTCGCCGATGAAGTATAAAATAGTCCTCGTCCGATCTTCAGGTAGTTGCGGAAAGCCCCGGCTCTCGGAAGTCTGACTCGTATTTTCAGGATTCATCGAGCCCAACGTCAAGCTCTGCCACCCTGAGCGGGCAATCAAGCCAACCCTGAGGTGAGCTGCCGGTAGCGGGACCGAGCAACCCCAGCCAGCGAAGCGGCTAGGGGTTGGCTGCAGCGCCTTGTTCGGCTGTTTTTCCGATGGTTGGTTAGAGACGACTATCGTCCCTGCCATGATGTCGTGCCATCCTCGCTTCTGCTTATCAAATGCAATCCATATATACCCCAGAAATAAGGGTAGAGCAGATACAAAATACCCGACGTAGCGAATAATCCACTGTTGAATCGTCGGAGTCGTTCCGGTGTTTGCATCAACGATTTTTGAACGGATCGCCATCTTCCCTGGTGTTGCCTGCTTCCAAATCCAAAATCCGATCACAATGAAAACTGGAAGAATCCATGAGATAAATATGTCAGCAGGACCAGCGGAGAATCCCGTGACTTCGGGATCAAAATATGACCAACCATAAATTGATATCAGAAGAGGCAACGTGACGATGCAGATGAGTATGGTGTCAATTATCGATGCCAATACTCGGATCCAAAATCCTTTAAACGTGGTTTGAGGTGTATTCATATTTATAAGAGCCGAACGTCAAGCTCAGCCACCCTGAGCGGGTAATCAAGCCAACCCTGAGGTGAGCTGCCGATAGAGGGAACGAGCAACCCCAGCCAGCGAAGCGGCTAGGGGTGGCTGCAGCGCCTTGTTCGGCTGTATTCTTGGACACGCTTTTGAGGAATATCAAAAGTTGGATAATCGATATGGGCCAAATTAGAAGCAACGCCTTTCCCAGAAGTTCCGGATAACCCCAGCTTTTCAATTCGCAGATAATCGCCAGAAGCCCTGAGATCAAAGCCAATACCACGAGTGTCGTGAAAATGACGTTTGGGGCAGTTGCTTTTTGAATCGTGATCGTAATTGATAGTCCAAGACAAACCAGTAGGACGCTCAACGCACCGACAGCCAAAAATAAATGCATGGGTATTTAGAAAGCCGTTATCTGCCAAATTGAAGAAATGCTGTGCGAAACTAAAAAATGGTTTTTCGCTGGGGGAAACAAGCTTGAGGCGGTTGGGCGTTCCACCGGTTCAGTAAATGGTGATCGGTGGCTTCTGAGTAGATTACGTCGAGCCGAGTTAATGTCCGGAAACGATTTACTCAGAAATGCCTCATCCGCCGGGGGCTATTGCAATGAACCGAACGTCAAGCTCAGCCACCCCGAACGGGCGAGCGAGTCTGTCTGGTGATCTTCTGGAAGTTGTGGGTCCGCGCAATCCCGAGAGCGAAGCGGCTAGGGGTTGGCTGCAGCGCCTTGTTAGGTCTTCACATCAGCCATCTCAAAGTCGATGTAGCGGTAAAGAACCAGGTTGTCGATCTTCGGATCTTTGAACTTTATTTCACAAGAAGCCAAAAATGTCCCCCATGCGCTTGTCCGAATTCCGAGAAGGCCACCGTTATTGGGGATTGTGAATACGCGATCACCCCAGTTCTTTCCAAAATAGAATTTGATACTTTCGATTTCATCAAAATTTTCTCTTTGGTTCGCTGTGTTGCCGACAACATGCCGGATGAGATAAATAGATATGTTGTGGAGTAATCCGGGAATTCGGGAGGGATTGTCTGAATGGACGAAAAAGTATCCTTTGGTTTTTTTGTATTCTGCATCTCGACGCATTCCTATCGAGAGCGATTCGGAATCTTCTCGTGGCTCTCTGGCGTCTTGAGAAACGTATTGCAATGAAGCCTTGCCCGGTTCGAACTCGAATCCCGCTCCCTTTAGCTTCCCTATGTATCCGCCGACGAGAAGAATAGAAAGAAGCGGAATTAGCGCGACCCAGAGCCATCTCGCTGGTAAGTCAATGATCGATGAGTTGCACGACTGTAGAATCATGAAAAATGATAGGAGAACGAGCGAGAATATGCAGCACGATAGAAGGAGATACTTGGTAGCGGCTAGCTGTGCGTATTTGTATAGTGTATTCATATTGTATGGACCTAACGTCAAGCACTGTCACCCCGAACGGGCGAGCGAGCTGCGGCTTGTGATCTACCGAAGGAAAATCGTTGACCAAAGTTGGCGATGGCGCGGCTAGGGGTTGGCTGCAGCGCCTTGTTCGGTCTAGCCTCTTTCGTAGTAGTGCATCGTATTCAGCGTGTGTTCCGATCCAGAACCAAATGACTGTGTCGCCATCCCTTACGCCGACCGTTCGATAATCGTTGGTGACTCTGGCGGACCAGTATCGACCTACTTTCTTGAATTGGACGGAAGGATGATTGGGGTTGGCAATCCATAGAAGATACTGCTTATCAGCAGCTTTCTGAATTGCTTGAGGCAGCTTTGAGTATCCATCCCAGAATGATTGAATGGCTCTACTCTTCATTGCTCGGGAAGCAGGTGCTCTTGCCGCACGGTGTTCGGCAATGGCGGCTTCCGCGAGATGATCGAGTTTCCCAGACCGTGCGTACTTCTCGATC
>CAVUDH010000015.1:0-125780 GCA_963740185.1 uncultured Verrucomicrobiae bacterium | reverse complement strand
CTCTACGCTGCATCTATGTCAGGTGGCCGAACAGCTCCAGGAGAAGGGAGTCAATCTGAAGGTGATTGATCAGAGCATCGACACAAGTGATGCGACTAGGCGGTTGCTGTTCAACATGCTCGGTGCGATCGCACAGTTTGAAACCGAGATTCGCGCTGAGCGGCAGATGGACGGCATCCGCAATGCCAAAGCCCGAGGCGTTCACCTGGGCAGACGGAAGCATCTGACTGAGGATGAACAGGTTGAGCTGCAACTCAAGCGGCAAGACGGCACTCCTATCAAAACACTGATGGTAAAGTACAACCTCTCGAAAGCTAGCGTCTATCGCTACCTAGATGGCATAACCGTCGCGCAGTCCTAGCTAGTTCACGACTGCAGTATCTTTCGCCTCAATATCAACTAGCTCTATCTGTAAGCGTTTACCTAATACACTCGCAGCTCGCTCTAGCGTCTTCAACGTGACGGAGGTATTCTCTGGATCGAGTAGCCTATCAAGCGAGGTACGGCTCGTTTTCATCTGCTCTGCCATCTGAGACTTATTCAAACCTCGGCTACTCATGGCTTCAGATACTTGCCATGCCAGAACTCGCTTGATGGCGATCGCGCTGACTTCGGATAGGATGCCTTCTTCTTCTAGAAGCTCATCAAGTGAAGAACCGATATGCGGGTTGTGTGTCATTGGCTGGCCTCAATGCTTGAGTCTTTCTTTCGAGCGCTAGGTCTAGTTCCTGCTTTGGGGTCTTCTGCGTTTTCTTGATGAAGCCATGCAGTAGAACCATCTGACTGTCGTAGATACAGAAGAGAACTCGGGCAATCCTACCGCCAGCTAGGGAAGAGCGAACTTCATAGAGTCCTTTGCCCATCGCTCTACAAGTCGGCATTCCAATCGGCCATCCAAACTCGACGGTTTTAATATCTGCGCCTATCGTCTTTCTATCAGCGACATCGAGCTTCATCAGCCAGTCTCGGACGGGCTGCTTACCCGCTCCAGACTGGTAGAACAGAGCCGGAATACGTTTTTGGTTGTCAGCCACTATTGTACCTTTTCTGGTGCAGACTGCTATTAGATTACTGCATCAGGTACTCGTACTTCAGCTTCTGTGTCAGAACTCGTTAAGGCTCTGTTCTGATGACGCATAGATTGTGAAACCAGTTGTGACACACACAGAAGCCTAGAAACTCGATAGGTCTTGCTGCCTTAGTTGGCTGTGCCAGAAGGGGTGGTTTAAAACACAATAGTACACGGAGTTAGTGCGGTTGGCGAGGCGGGTCTTCTTGAGGAGACTCGCCTCGCCAACTCAATTGGATCTAGAAAGAGCGGAGAAGATCGCGCATGAACTTGTCCCAACTGGCTTCTTTGCAATAGGATGTAAGCCTTTTTGTTTAGGCTAGCTTTCAAGCGTAAAGACGGTAATTTCGGGCAGACAGAATATCCTAACGGGGATAATGCTCATACCAATCCCAACGTTGACGTAAAGGTTGTTACCTGGCTTGCCATAGCCCTTCGCCCAGCCGTCAGCGTAGACTTCATCGCCTTGCGTGAATCTTCAGCCAAGACCATTGTGGCGAGTTGGGTAAGCGAATCTGTCCGCCATGCGTGTGGCCTGATAGTGCCAATGGCGCTGTACCCTCTCGGGAAAAGTTCAAAGCTGTCTGGGTTATGCATCAAAGCCACTCTAGGACTGGCTTCAAGAATACCTGCTAATGCTGCATTCACATCATCATCGTTTGACCACAGCGAATCAACGGCTGCTAGGTATAGCGGTTCGGTACCTGGATTGGGTAGTCCATTTATGTAAAAGGAAAGAGAAAAATTCCTGTTCTGGCTAGTCCTTAGTAGTCCAATTACTCCCGTTCCCACCTAATATTCTCTATCCTTTAGGAAATAGGACTACCCCTGATTGATTGACAAAACTTTGAGGCATGAGCGCTCAAAGCGTTGCTATAAAAGCAATCTAGCCATTTTAGAATGGCTAACTAATAGGAACCCATTTCTAGGCTCTGAAAGTGCTTCTATATAAGGATTTCAATGATTCGGGTCGTAACTTTTGTCAGTCAATCAGCTGCCATCCTGTCCGATTTACTTGACGCATGGCGACTTCAGCAGTGATGCGGCTCAAGTAGCTGGCGCTGTCTCTCGTCTTGCCGGTCGCGTGGCAGCATATCAATTTTCATGTCCGCTTCGAGTTTGGAAAAATTCCTGAAAGCATTGATATGAAAGCAACTCTTCAGCTACTACTACGCTCTCGCTCGATATGAGTCTTAGTCGTATTAAAGTGAACTATACCTTTTTGAGGGGTTGTGCAAAAACCCCCTTGTTATACTCAGGCCAGTTGCGGACGCGGTATGGGCTCATCGGTTTTGCTTTTTTGTTGGGTTACTTAAAACTTACCGTGCCTCGCCCCGTCCGTAACCCCTATTCGTGCAACAACGCCATCCATAACCACAAATTTTGGTGCAGGTGCCCTGGCTGTCTCTTTCTTGAACCGCGCCTTGAGATTCTGACTCTGACTAATTTATCGCCCGCTAGTACGATTATCGAAGTTCATCGTAATTCTCCTCTTATTTATATATGGTTGCTCTGCTGATGCCCATAACTCTCCAAGGATTGCTCTTGGCAATCCGGTAGCTTCACCGTATTTTGATGAAAGAGTTCATAAATATTCTGACGAGAAGCAAAAATGAGGCTTTGGTAGCAGCGAAGCAGCATTTTCTGCTGAGACTAAAACCGTTGGGGTATAAAGTATTCCAAGTTATTATCTCTCGATTAGCTTAGTTCTAATGAAACGTACCAATTGAACAGTTCCCTAATTAGTACAAAGAGTCACAAAGGTTACCGGGGGAGTTAGTTCCCTTCCGCCAGAAAGATTTGAGTGATATCGGAAAGGAAGCTTTGCCTATCGTACGTTTTGGGACTACGGCACTGGACTGATGATGGTTGATAAGGGCTTCTAGACTAGTGATTCATAGCCAAAATTTTGGACCAGCACCACCGACGGCCACGAGTTGGTCGATCCGCTGGCTGACATCCCGCTGCAGAGATTCCTCGACGTCTTCGCCGACAAGCGGGTCATCATTCACGGAGCGGACTACGACCTCCGCATGCTGCGCAAATCGGGAACGTTCGAACCCCGCGAGATTTTTGACACCATGATCGCCGCTCGGCTGTGTGGCTTCGACGGACTGGGTCTGGCGGCGCTCGTGGAACGCTATTTCTCCGTGACGCTCTCGAAGGGTTCGCAAAAGGCGAATTGGGCCATCCGCCCCCTCCCCGAGCAGATGCTGGAATACGCCATCAACGACACCCGCTACCTGCTCAAAATCTGCGAGGAGCTCGAGACCGAGCTGAATCGCCTCGGACGTTGGGACTGGTATCGTGAATCCATTGATCGGATCAACGCGGCGTCGCGCGAGACCAAAGCCCGCGACGACGACAAGGTCTGGCGCATCTCCGGCTCGGCGCGCCTCTCGGAGCGGGCGCAGTCCGTCCTCCGCGTGCTCTGGTTCTGGCGGGACGCCGAGTCCCGCGCCTGGGACCGACCGCCCTTCCACGTCATGGGGAACAACGACCTCCTCACGGTGTCGGAACGAGCCAGTCGCGGCGAGGCGTTCTCGACTCCCCGACTGACGAACAAGCGGCGCCGCAGCTTCGACGTCGCCCTGGCCTTGGCCTTACAGGTCCCGGAAAACGAATGGCCCAAACCGATTCGCAAAAGAGGCCTGCGGCGGACCCAGAAGCAGGTCGACTACTTCGACGAACTCAAGGAGGTACGGGACAAAGCAGCCAAAGAATTGAATTTGGATCCCTCGATTGTCGCCTCCCGCGGCGCACTCGAAGCCGTCTCCATCGACGAATGCTCCACCGCCCTCATGACCTGGCAACGTCACCTCATCGGCCTGCCGGTCGGGGAGATTTGAACAGAAGGAAACGAAGAGGAATCGCCCGAATTCCGAAGCCTTGAAAAGATGAAGGAGATCGAATCACCCCGGAGTGGGGACATCTTGTCCCCAACATCGAGCGACCTGATCGCCCTCGCGCTCGCCGAAGACATTGGCCCTGGCGACGTCACGACGGAATTCTTCACCGACGCCGACCGCCGCAGCTCGGCCCGCATTTTTGCCAAAACCCCCTGCGTCCTCGCGGGCACGACCACCGCGACCGAGGTGTTCCGCCGCGTCGACGAGCGCCTCACCGTCACTCCGAAAGCCAGGGACGGAGCGAAGCTCGCGCCCGGCGACACCATTCTCGAAATCTCTGGCCCCACCCGCAGCATCCTCACCGGGGAACGAGTTGCGTTAAACTTCCTCCAACGCCTCAGCGGAGTGGCGACGCTCACCCGCCGCTACGTCGACGCGATTGAGGGCACCGGTAGTCGCATCCTCGATACCCGAAAAACGACTCCCGGCTTCCGCGCGCTCGAGAAGAGCGCCGTGCTCAGCGGCGGCGGGACGAATCATCGCATCGGCCTCCACGACCGCGTGATGGTCAAAGACAATCACCTCGCCGGCGGGATGGACGCCAACGTCCTGGCCGACCGCGTTGCCCGCGCCCGGGCGGCGCGGCCCGACGTGCGGATCGAAGTCGAGGCCGACACCCTCGAGCAGGCGCTCGCGTTCTTCGAGATTCCGGGCGTCGACATCGTGCTGCTCGATAACATGCCGCTCGACGTGATGCGCGAGGCCGTTCGCCGACGTCCTGCCGGGATCGAACTCGAGGCCAGCGGCGGCATCACGCTGGAAACCGTCCGCTCCGTCGCGGAGACCGGGGTAGAGTTTGTCTCCGTCGGTGCGCTGACGCATTCCGCCACTGCGGTCGATCTGTCGCTCGAGCTGCTGCGGGATGACTGAACTTGACGTCGATCCCGACCGGGTTCGGGAAGCCGTCGGCGGGCGGGTCACCGTCTATCGCGAGACGGCGTCAACGAACGATCTCGTGCAGCGCCTCGCGCTCGACGGCGCGCCGGAGGGCGAGGTGGTCGTCGCGGATCGCCAGACTCACGGGCGCGGCCAACACGGTCGCCACTGGGACTCGTGCGCCGGGCTCGGGCTCTGGTTTTCCATTCTTCTACGGCCCGAGTGGGACGCGGGGCTGGACCGAGTCACACCCCTCATCGCCGTTGCAGTGGCGAGCGGCATTTCGGCTGCCACCGGCCTGCATCCGCGGATCAAGCCACCGAACGACATTTTCCTGGATGGCCGGAAGGTGGCCGGGATTCTCACCGAAGCCCGGAGCGGGCGGCAGACCTTCGCGGTCGTTGGGATCGGCGTGAACGTCAGCCACGCGCTCACCGACTTTCCGCCTGACCTCCGGGGCACGGCCACCTCGCTGGCTCTCGCGCTCGACGCTCCGGTGCCTCGCGAGCGGGTCCTCATCGCGATCCTGCGCGAGCTGTGGGGCCGGTATTCCCCCTCGAAGCCGCCCAGTGAAGAGATCGAGGAGACTTACGCCGCCCTTTCGCGGCGACCGGATTGTGGTAGCTTTCGCGCATGAGAATTTTCCCGATCGCGCTGGGGTTCGTCGTCTTGCTGTCCGCCGGTTCGGCCCATTCGGAGGAGCCGGAGGAAGACTCGCCCTACGAAAACATGCACGTCCTTGCCCGGGCGATGCAGCTGATCCGCCAGGACTACGTCGACGGTAAGAAAACCACCTTCGAAGACCTGACCTACAGCGCCCTGCGCGGCATGCTTTCGGAGCTCGACCCGCACAGCTCGTTCATGGATCCACGCGATTTTCGCGGGATGCAGGAGGATACGAAAAGTGAGTTCGGCGGACTCGGCGTCACGGTGACCACCAAGGGTGGGCTGCTCACCATCATCGGCGTCGCCCAGGGCACGCCGGGGTTCATCGCCGGCCTCCTGCCCGGGGACCAGATTCGAAAAATTAACGACGTCGCCACGGATCGCCTCACCATGGGCGACGCGGTGGAAATGCTGCGCGGCGAACCGGGCGAAAAGGTCACGCTCACCATCGGCCAACCAGCCACCGGCACCCTCAAGGACGTCACCGTCGCCCGCGCGGTGATCAAGGTCCCCAGTGTCGTCGACGCGCAGATCCTCCCCGACAACCGAACCGCCGGTCACCAGATCGGTTACGTCCGCGTCGAGCAGTTCAACGAGCCCACGGCCGACGAGCTCGGCCAGGCGCTGGATGATCTGGAGGAACGGGGTATGGAGGCCCTCGTGCTGGATCTGCGGTTCAATCCGGGCGGCTTGCTGGGAAGCGCGGTCGAAGTGTGCGCGCAGTTCGTCCCGCCAAACACGAGCATCGTTTCGACCGAAGGCCGGTCACCATCGCGCGAATATCGCACCCGGGAAATGGGCGGCGGCGTTCGGACCTATCCGATCGCCATCTTGATCAACAACTCCAGCGCGAGCGGTTCCGAGATTGTCGCCGGCGCACTGAAGGACCTGCAGCGAGCGATCCTTGTGGGCGAGACGACCTTCGGGAAAGGCTCCGTGCAGAGCGTTGTTTCGCTGCCCGACGGATCGGCGATGCGATTCACAACGGCAAAATATTACACGCCCAGCAAACAACCGATTCACGAACACGGGGTCGATCCCGACATTCGCTGCACGATGACGCTCGCCGAGGAGGCGCAACTTTACCGCGAACGGCGGCGGCGCTCGGTCCCTGGATTGGTCGATCCGTCGGAGGGTGAGACGCTGGCCGACCCGCAACTCGATCGCGCGGTCGACGCGCTGACCGGCGTGCTGCTCTACGCCGACAAGGACAAGCCCAAGGCGGAGCCCGAACGTGGGTAAGTCCGTCGGACTCGCCATTGAAACGTCGTGCGACGAGACAGCGGTCGCCATCCTCCGAGGCCACGGCGAGTTGCTCGCGAGCGAAGTGTGGTCGCAGGCCGGGATCCACTCGCCCTACGGCGGCGTCGTCCCGGAGATCGCGTCCCGCAACCACGGAGACGCCCTGCCGAAGCTGGTCCAGACCGCCCTGTCCACCGCTGGCGTCGAGCTCCCGGAGGTCGACTATTTTTCCGCCACGATCGGTCCCGGACCTGCCCGCAGCCCTGATCGTTGGCGTGGCGATGGCCAAATCACTGGCCATTGGTGCCGACCGACCGTTCGTCGCGGTAAACCACCTGGAAGGCCATCTGCTTTCCCCGTTTTTTGGTAACGACACGATCACTCCGCACGTCGGGCTGGTCGTCAGCGGTGGACACACGATGCTCGTCGACGTGCGCGAATACGGACGCTACGAGGTCCTCGGTTCCACCGTGGACGACGCGGCGGGTGAGGCCTTCGACAAGGTCGCCAAGCTTCTCGGCCTGGGCTATCCGGGCGGCATCGAGATCGACCGACTCTCCGCCGAGGGTGATGCGACCCGCTACGATTTCCCCCGCAGCATGCTGCACTCGGGAGACTATCAATTTAGCTTCAGTGGTCTCAAAACGGCCGTCCGCTACACCTTCGACAAGGAACCTCTCCGCCTGGCGGACGCCTGCGCCTCCTTCCAAGAAGCGGTGATCGATGTCTTGATCGGCAAGGCCGAGCGCGCGCTGGCCGAAACGAACCTCCGCTGTCTGGCCCTCAGCGGCGGCGTGAGCTCGAATCGGCGTCTGCGTCTACGGGCCGAGGAACTCTCCGACCGCCTCGGGGTCGAGCTGCGGCTGGCTTCACCCCCGCTCCGCACCGACAACGCCGCAATGATCGCCTACGTGGCATCCCACCAGTTCCTGCGCCACGGCGGATCGCCGTTGGACGCTGACATCATCCCGACCTTCGGTGGCTTCAAAGTTGCTTGATCCAGCCGTATCAGCCCGCCCGAGCGATCCCTAGATTCATGTTCACCCTCTCCCTTCTCGGAATTTTTCTGCTCCAGGCCTCTGCGCTGACGGACGTTTCGCCTCCCCCACCAGTCATTCCTGAATCCGCCGAGATCGACCCGACGAAGACCTCCGCCGACGACAAAATTTCGCTTCGCCTGACCGAGATTTTTTCTCAAATCGACGACCTCGAGTCGGTTACGGTGCAAGTTCGGTCGGGAGTCGTCACCCTCTCGGGATCCGTCCCCGGCAACCAGTCCGCCGAAGAAGCGCTGGCCCTCGCCGGCAAGATCAACGGCGTCGTCTACGTTCGGGATCGCCTCGAAGGAGCCACCGAAGTCTCCGCTCGCGTCTCCCCCGCCCTTAAGAAACTCCGCGAGATCGGCACCCGCACCAGCGCCCTGCTCCCGGTCATCTTCGTGGCACTCGCCATCGTGGTGATCTTCTGGTTCATCGGTAGCTTCCTCGCCCGTCGACGCGGCATTTTTCGATTCCTCGGTTTCAGTGACCTCGCCAGCGAACTCGTCCGACGCATCGTCCGCACCGTCGTCGTCGGCATCGGCATCGTGATCGCGCTGGAAATCCTCGATGCCACCGCGGTCGTCGGGGCTGTGCTCGGCATCGCCGGTGTCGCCGGCGTCGCGCTCGGATTTGCCTTTCGCAACATCGTCGAGAACTACCTCGCCGGCATCCTCCTCAGCACGCGAAACCCCTTTGCCAGTGGCGACCACGTCCAGATCGGAGGATTTTCGGGAAAAGTTGTCCGCCTGACTTCGCGCGATACCGTCCTGATGACGCTTGACGGTAACCACCTCCGCATTCCCAACAGCGCCGTGATCAACCGGGAACTCATCAACTACACGCGCAACCCACTTCGCCGCCTCGAGTTCGCCGTCGGCGTATCCGTCGACCTCGATCTTGCGCGGGCCCGACAGGTTGGGCTCGATTCCCTCCTCGGACTCCACGGCATTCTCGCCGATCCGCCACCCACTGCGCTCGTCGAAGAACTCGGTGACAGCGCCGTCGTCCTGCGCTTTTTTGCCTGGATCGATCAGCGCGACAGCGACTTCCTCAAGGCCCGCAGCGAGTCGATCCGAACCGTCAAATCCGCCTTCGACTCGGCCGACATCGAGATGCCCGAGCCGATCTATCGCGTCCATCTCCGTGACCAATCCGGCCCGCTCTCTTCGAACGGCGATGACTCAAACCCAGCAACGAACCCGCCCAAAGTCCCCCCCGCCGCACTCGAAACTGACGTGTCCGCCGACAACACCATCGACAAGCAACTCGCCGATGACCTGGCCAATTCCGAAGAGCCCAATCTTCTCGATTCCGGGAAGGGCGCTCGACCGCCCTCGTAACCGGGCGCTTCTACAGCGACGGCACCGCCGCCAGCAGCTTTTTTGTGTAGTCGTCCTGCGGGTCGCGGTAGATCTGCTCCGCCGGGGCGCTTTCGACGATCTTCCCGCGGTGCATCACCAGCACGTGGTCACTGATGTGCTCCACGACCGCAAGGTCGTGCGCGATGAAAAGATAGGCGATGCCGTCCTGCTCCTGCAGATCCTGCAGCAGATTCACGATCTGCGCCTGCACGCTCACGTCGAGCGCGCTCACCGGTTCGTCGCACACGATGAATTTCGGCTCCACCGCCAACGCCCGCGCGATCCCGATCCGTTGGCGCTGACCACCGCTGAACTCGTGCGGATAGCGCGCCATCATCTCGCCTTTCAGCCCCACCTTCTCCAGCAGCTCCGCCACTCGCGCCCGCCGGTCCTTCGAGCTCCTCGAGCGGAAATGCACTTCCAACGCCTCACCGACGATCGTTCCAATCGTCATCCTCGGATTCAGCGAGCCAAACGGATCCTGAAAGATCATCTGCATCTGGCGGCGCAACGGTCGGAAGGCCCCCTCTCGCAGCGGCAACACCTCACGCCCCTCGTACCGAACCGAGCCGGACGTCGCCTCCACTAATTTCAACAGCGCCCGCCCGACCGTGGTCTTCCCGCTCCCACTTTCCCCGACGAGGCCCACCGTCTGCCCCGGGCGCACCGTGAAACTCACCCCGTCGACCGCCTTGACCTCGCCGACCCTCCGCCGCATCAGCCCCCCGAGCACGGGAAACCAAACCCGCAGATCCGACACTTCCAACAAGGGCGTTTCGCTTTCCGACACGCTGGCACTTTGCCATCGCCCCGCCGAAATTCCAGACCGAAAGCAGACTCGCGCCCTTGCTCTCGGAACCTCGCCAGCTATGGTTTTTCCCGCGATGAGGTTCGGGTTATTCTTGGTGCTGGTGACCATCGGTCTCGGACGATCCGCGCCGACCGATCACATCGACGACCTGATCGCCAGCTCCCGCGTCGCCCGGGCCGAAGGCATCCCGCAGGGACGGGTCGATCCACTCGAAACCGCTCTCGCCGGCCAGCTCCCTCCCGAGCAACGCCGGGCCGTCGCCATCGAGCTGGCCCGCTGTCTGCTCGACGCGGATCGCGAGACGGAGGCCGTCGCCGCGCTCGACGATCCCGTCCTGCTCGAGGATCCGGAGGCTCAATTCTGGCTCGCCCAGTCGCTGGCCCAGGCCGGGGAATTCGACTGCGCCCTCGCTCTCTACACCGAAGTTGCGGGCATCGAGGGCAACCCCCGCGTCGGCGAAGCCCTACTTGGGAAGGCGCGGATGCTGGAGGCCCTCGGGCAACTTCAGGAAGCCCTGATCGCGCTCGGTGCGGTGCCCCGGGAGAGCCGCGTCATTCATCCCGCCCGGCTCAGCGCGGCGGCACTCTTGATCGAAGCAGGCGGCCTGCCGCAGGCCTCGCTCGCGCTGGAATCTATCCGCGATCCGAGCCGCCGTGACGCCGATCAGAAGGCCTACCTGAAAGCCCGGGTCCTGCTCGACAAAGGCGAGAACGCCGGAGCACTGGCCGAATACGCGCGCCTCGATCCCAGCAATCGCCGACTCTCCGCCGGCGTCGCCATCGGCGAGGCCGAGGCCCGCCTGCGGGAAGGCGAAATTGCCACGGCCGAGCGAAAACTCGAGACCTTCATCCGCGACCACCCGCACTCGCCGCTCGTCGGTGACCTCATGCGCAAGCTGGACGAGGTCTACGCCGCCTCGAGCGACCCGGTCAACGCCGAGCTCAAGCGCTTCGAGGACTCCGAATCCCCCGCCCTCGCTGCGCTTGCGACTTTCTACCTGGCCCGCAACGACGAACGTCAGAACCGCAGCAATCGCGCGGCGAAAACCTACCGCGAATTCCTTCGCGATCACCCCGATCACCCCCTCCGGGGCGAGGCCACCGTGCACCTTACCGACCTCCTCCTCACCGAGGGCCAACTCGAGGCCGCCGTCCGCACGCTCGCCGAATCCCGCGATCTCGAACTCGACGACGACGCCACCGCGCGCATCGAGTTTCTCTGGGGAATGGCCAACTTTCGCGCTGGAAATTTTGATCAGGCTGCCTGGCATTTTCGAGAAGCAGCCACCGGCCCATCCGAGCTCCGGGTCCCCGCGCTCGCCAACGCCGCGCTGGCCAGCGGCTACTCCGGCACCGGAAGCACCGCCGATCTCGCCGCGCTCCGCGAGGTCGACGAACTCTCCGCCGAGAGCATCGAGCTCGCCGCCGCGCTCCACCGGGGCGGCTCGACCGGCTCGCCCACGCTCGCGGCACTCCGCCGCCTCAGCCGCGACGCGCACAACCCATCCGTCCGCACCCAGGCCCGCCTCGGGATCGCGGAGTGGAACTGGCTCAAGGGTGAACACGCCCGCGCCCGGTCGAATTTCCGCCAGATCGCCAACGGCACGCCGACTGAGCAGACGGACTACTTCGAGGTCTACGCTGCCGACAACGGCACCCCGACCGGAGACATCACCGTCATCGACGCCGCCCGCCACTTCGTCGCGGCCCACCCGGAATCCAAACACCTCCCGGAAGTTCGGATGAAGTGGGGAGAGATCCTCGCGCGATCCGGCGACCACCGCGGTGCCCGGGCTCAATTCGAGACCGCCGCCAGCCTCACGTCCGACGACTCGACCCGCGCCACCGCGCTTTTCCTCGCGGGCCGCTCCGCCGCTCAGCTCATCGAGCCCGCGATGCTCGAGGAGGCGGTCAGCCTCTTCGAGGACGCTCGTCAGATCGGCGGCTCGCTGGCCGAACAAGCCCTCTTCGAGCAGGCCCTGCTCTTCAACGCACTCGACCGCCCGGACGACGCCATCGAGCTCCTCGACCAGCTCGCCAGGAGCCCGGATGATCGCACCCGCCTCGCCGCCCTCCTCAAGAAAGGTGACACGCTCCATCAGAAACCGGACGCCGCCGCCGTGGACGTCTGGCAAGGCGTCGCCGCCGACCCCGGCGCGTCGGCGGCGGAACGCAACGAAGCGCTGGCCAAAGCCGCCTCGGCTCAGGAGCAGGCCGGGGATTTCGACGCCGCCCTCGCTGGATTACTACGATGTCCTCGAGGCTCCTCGCGACACCGAGCCGGAGTATTTTTGGTATTACAAAGCCGGGTTCGACGCCGCCCGCCTCCTCATCGCGCGCGACCAGCTCAAGGAAGCCGGCGCGATTTTTGAGAAGATGGCCGCGACCGAAGGTCCCCGCTCCGAGGAGGCCGCAGAGCGCGTAAAGGCCTTGCGGCTGGAGAACTTTATTTGGGACAACTGAACCGCATGCCAATCACACCCGACCACGTCAAACTCTTCAGCCCGGGCCCCGTCGAGATCTCGGAAAAAACCTTTGCCGCCTTTCGCTCGCCGATGATCGGCCACCGCGGCGGAGATTTCAAAGACCTCTACGCCGGGATTCACCCCCGACTCCAGGAGCTCTTCGGCACCACGCAGCCGGTCTTCATCTCCACCTCCTCGGCCTGGGGAGTGATGGAAGGCGCCATCCGCAACCTCGTTGGAAAAAAGGTTCTCAACTGCATGTGCGGGGCGTTCTCCGACAAGTGGTTCGACGTCAGCAAGCGCTGCGGCAAGTCCGCCGAGGCGCTTCAGGTCGACTGGGGTAATCCCATCACGCCCGACCTCGTCGACGCCGCGTTGGCGTCCGGCGACTTCGATGCCATTACCCTCATCCACAACGAGACCTCGTGCGGCCTCCGCAATCCGCTGCGCGAAATCGCCGCCGTCGTCGCGAAATACCCGGACGTCATGCTCATCGTCGACACCGTGTCGTCGTTTTCCACGGAACCCATCCCGATGGACGAGCTCGGCATCGACTGCCTGCTCACGGGCAGCCAGAAAGCCCTCGCCCTCCCGCCCGGGATGGGATTGTTCTCGGTCTCCGAGCAGGCCTTCGAGCGCGCGGCGACGATGAATGATCGCGGCTACTACTTCGACTTTCTGGAATTTCGCAAAAACCAGGCCAGCGACATGACCCCGAGCACTCCGGTGATCTCGCACATCTACGCGCTCCGCTCGAAGCTCGATGACATCTTCACCGAAGGCCTCCAGGCCCGCTACGACCGCCACGCCGAGCTGAACGCACTCGTTCACGCGTGGGTCCGGAAGCATGGATTCGAATTTTTTGCGCCCGAAGGCTACCGCTCGATCTCGCTCACGTGCGTGAAGAACAACCGAGACGTCGACGTTGCCGCCTGGATCACGCGCCTCCGCGAGCGGTTCCACTGCGTGATCGACGGCGGCTACGGCAAGATTAAGGGCAAGACCTTCCGGATCTCCAACATGGGCGACGAAACCGTCGACACCATCACCGAGCTCCTCGGCTGGCTCGACGAGACCCTCGAAGCGTAGCCCGCCCCCGGGCGAAAATCGACGAGAGCATCCGCCTCCAAGCGGGCACCCGAATCTCGACGAATCCTAATCCCCGAACGTGATCTCGACGTCGCGGGCGGAGCGGACCACTTGGCCGTCGGGCGAGACTCGGCGCAGCCGGTGGACGGCGTGGGAAATCGGCACGGATTCCACCCGGTCGTTTTGATAGCTCACCATTTGCCCGAATTCCTCATCGGCGATCAGTTGCACCGCCTTCACGCCAAACTGCGTCCCGAGGATCCGATCCAGCGCCGTCGGTGCGCCGCCCCGCTGCAGGTGCCCGAGCACGCAGGCGCGCGTTTCCTTGCCGGTGCTTCGCCCGATTTCCTGAGCCACCATCTCACCAACTCCGCCGAGCCGGGACTCCCCGTCCGACGTCGCGTGGCGCATCTGACGCCCGTCCTTCGGAGCGGCGCCCTCGGCGACCACGATCATCGTGCTCTTGCAGCCCGCTTCACTCCGCCGAATCACCTCGGCGGCCACGCGGTCGAGATCGAACGGGATTTCGGGAATAAGAATAATGTCCGCCCCACCGGCCATTCCGCCGTAGAGAGCGATCCAGCCCGTGTGCCTACCCATCACTTCGAGCACCATCACCCGTTTGTGGCTCGTCGCGGTCGTGTGCAATCGGTCCAGAGCGTCGGCGACGCAGGCGAGCGCCGAATCGAACCCAAACGTCGTCGCCGTCGCCTCGAGGTCGTTGTCGATGGTCTTCGGCACTCCAATCACGGGAAATCCGGCTTCGAGCAGCTGCAGGCGCGATCGAAAGCGACCCGTCGCCACCAATGACGACCAGGGCGTCGAGTCGGAGTTTGTCAAAGGTCTCCCGGGCCCTGTCGATCACACCATCAGCGATAGCCATGCGATTTCCCGGTCCCCCGCGGGCGATGAAGTTCCCGCGGTTCGTCGTCCCCAGGATCGTCCCGCCCAGGTGCATGATCCCGGCCGTCGCCTCGCGGTCCAGCTCCACAAATTCACCCGGCGGCAACAACCCCTCGAACCCATCCTGGAAGCCGATCACGGTCCAACCGCGTGGCTCCGCCGCCCGGACAATTCCCCGGAGCACCGCGTTCAGCCCCGGACAATCGCCGCCGCTGGTGAGCACTCCGATTCGTTTGTCCGCCATGTTCTGAAAAAATTTACCTCCGCGACCGTTTGGTCACAGGGTTTCTCCCTTGGTGACCAGGCGCCCTTCCGCGACCCACCGCGCATGAAGAGCCCACGCGCGTCGCATCATCGCGAGACCGTCACCCGACCGATCCGAGACACCCAGCAGGACCACGATGACCCGTCGGGGCGTCACGGTGAGTTGATCGCCCTCCTGACTCGACTCCGCAACTTTGTCCGCTGAGAGGATGATGCAATCCCCGGCCTTCGCCGTGCGACCGGTCTTCACGCCATCGATGCCCTCCTGGCCAAGCAGCGGGTTGGTATTCTTCAGCAACACCTTCACGGGTTGACCCGCGCGATCGATGACGATCTCGCGGGAACTTTGCCCGACGTAGAACTGGAAGGACGGCTTCTTGAAGGCGTAACGCGTCAGGCGGGCAAGATCCTCGGCGGTCGAAAACGGCAGACTGCCCTCGATATTATCAAGCCCACTCGGATTCGAAAACCGGGTCCGGGTCATCTCCAAATGCTCGGCGAGCCCGTTCATGTGAGCGACGAAGTTCTTCTCCGGGGGCAGCCCTTTCGGGTTGGGAAGTTGGCGCCCGACGTGAGCGGCCAGCGTGTGCGCGGCTATGTTGTCCGAGGACATGAGCGCCGCGTAGAGCAGATCGCGGAGCGAGACCTGGTCGCCGGGCTGAAACCCCGTGGGATTCACCCCACCAACCGCCATCACCGAGCCCGGGATTTGGATTCGCCCACCCAGATCAGCCGACTCCAGCTTCGCCCAGTCCAACACGACCATCGCCGTCGCGACCTTCGTCAGACTCGCGATCTGGCGCTTATCGTCGCGCTCCTTCGAAGCGAGGACGAAGCCCGTCAGCTCGTCCACGATAATAAAGCTCTCCACCGCCCGAAGGGTTGAGCAGGCGCAAAGTATCAGAGTGAGAAAAACGATTGGGGTCCGCATAAAAGAATGGGCGAAAAATAATGGCGCGGCACGATTAAGCAAGCAATCGCGGTGCCGTCCGAACTCGGTCCGCCGGAGCCGATGGCTCAAAACGTCTTCGGAAAATTCGCCCGTTCAGCCAGCCGGAGCACCCGTTGCTGCCGCCGCCGCACCCGGGACGAGGGCTCCGTGACCGACCACTCCTTGGGATTCGGCATCACCGCGACGATCATCGCCATTTGTGAAAGCGAAAGCTCGTTCGGGGATCTGTCGTAGAACGTCTCGGCGGCGGCCCCCACGCCGTAGACTCCCTGACCGAATTCGATCACGTTGAGATACAGTTCCAAGATCCGGCGCTTGGGCAGCAGGGCTTCCATGAGAACCGTATAATAGGCCTCCAGGCCCTTCCGGATCCACGACCGCCCCTGCCAGAGGAAGAGCGACCGGGCGCACTGCATCGAAATCGTGGAGGCACCCCGGGGCGCTTCGCCGCTCTTCTCGGCTTCGCGCAGGGCCGCTCGAATCTCTTCGAAATCGATCCCGTCGTGCTCGAAAAATCGCTGGTCCTCCGATGCCCAGACCAGCTTGACGAAAATTCTGCGGGATTCGGTCCATCGGCAACCACTCGTAGCGCAACCCGCGCTCGCGCGCCGCCCCGTCGCCCGTGAGCCGAAACCGCACCATCTCCGGAGTGACTGGTGGATCGACGAGCCGCACGCAACCCACCTGCAGCACGGGAAGCAGCAGCGCGAGGAGAACCGCCGCGACCAGCAGTTTGATCGCGCGACCGACGCACGATTTCCGGGGTTTGGCGTGTGGCTTGGTCCTCTTCTTCCGCTTCAAGCCTCCGCATCGAAGCGGAGTCGACCGCAGACGCAACCCAAATTTCGTTTCCGGCCCAATTGGCTCGCGGTCGAAACCTCGATTACGCTAAGGTCGGGGGTTCTATGGACTTGCCTTCCAACGCGACAGCCCCCGGGAAGCTGCCGAAGCCGCCAAAGGCTCCGCTGCCTCAGGCGCGCGTCGAAGCGGCGACTTACGCGACGGCTTTCGAGCACGCCCCCATCGGCATTGCCCTCGTGGCACCCAACGGGCGGTGGATTCACGTCAATCGCGCGCTCTGCAAGCTCCTCGGATACTCGGAAGCCGAGCTCCGGCAGCGCGATTTTCAACAACTCACCCATCCCGACGATCTCGAAGCCGACCTCGGACTTCTCACCGAGACGCTCGAAGGCAAACGAACGGTTTACGATTGCGAGAAACGCTATTTCCACCGCGATGGGCACATCATTTGGGCTCGGCTGAACGTGACCCTGCTCCGCGAAGCGGACGGCACCCCGATCCACTTCATTTCCCACGTCGAGGATATCACCCGGCAAAAAGAAGCTGAAGCGAGTCTCCGCGCCACCGAGAGCGCCGCCCGCCGACTCGCCGACGAAACGCCGGCGATGATCTGGACGACAAACGCCAGCCAGACGATCAATCATTTCAACCAGCACTATCTCGATTTCGTCGGACTTTCCCTCGAGGAATGCCAGCAGGGCGGTTGGATCGCTGCCATTCACCCCGAAGATCGGGAGCAAACCGTCGAGGTCCGCGACCAGAGCTTCGAGAACCAACTCGCTTTCCGCCACCGCCATCGTCTCCGCCGCCACGACGGCATCTACCGCCACGTCGAGGACGCCGGCTCTCCCACGTTTGAAGAAAACGGCGATTTCCGAGGCTTCGTCGACGTCTACACCGATCTGACAGAAGCGCTGGTCGCCGAGGCCCGCGCGAGCGAACTCGCCGAGCGCCTCGGCATCGCCACCGAAGCCGCCAAGATTGGCGTCTGGGATTTCAATGCCGAAACGGGCCTCGCCTACTGGGACAACCTCATGGGAGAGATCTTTGGAATCGAGCTCCCGCCCGATTCGCTCGTCTCTTACGACGTCTGGCGTGCGACCGTTCACCCCGACGACGTCGACAGGGCCGCCGCCTGCATTGAGCAATGTCTGCACGACGATCAGCCCTTCGATACCCTTTACCGGATCAATCACGCGCGCTTGGGCGTCCGCTACATCCGGGCTTGCGCCCACGTGATCCGCGACTCCGACGGCGAACCCCTCCGCGTGATCGGTGTCAACTGGGACGTCACTCCGCAACACGAGCGGGAAGCCGACTACCGACGGGCCACCGAGATCGCCGAAGAAGCCAATCGCGCCAAGAGCACTTTCCTGGCGACCATGAGCCACGAAATCCGGACCCCGCTCAACGGCATCATCGGATTCACGCAACTCCTGCTCGACAGCGACCTGCCTCCCAACGTCAAACCGCTGGCCTACCCCATCCTCGCTGGTGGCGAATCGTTGCTCGCGATCATCAACGACATTCTCGATTACTCGAAAATCGAGGCGGGCCACGTCGAACTCGAACGCCTCGAGTTCTCCGTCGAGACCATCCTCCACGAGACCATCGCCCTCCTCGCGCCCAAGGCCTCCGAGAAGGATCTCACCGTCAATCTCACCGTTAGCCCGACTCTGCCGGGACGCGTCATCGGGGACCCAAACCGCCTCCGCCAGATCATCGTCAATCTCCTCTCCAACGCGGTCAAATTCACCGCCCAAGGTGAAGTCACGATCGACGCCCGCGCCCGACCGCTCACCGGCGGACGCGCATCCGTCTCGATCTCCGTGATCGACACCGGCATCGGCATCCCGCCCGACAAGCTGGACCTGCTCTTCGAGCCTTTCAACCAACTCGACGCCTCGACAAATCGGCGATTCGGCGGCACGGGCCTCGGTCTCGCCATTTCCAAGCGCCTCACCAACGCGATGGGTGGAGAACTCGCCGTCGAAAGCGAACTCGCGGTCGGCACGAGCTTTCGGGCCACTCTACCGCTTCTCGTCGCCTCGGCCGAAGTCGAACCTGCCCCTCACGCGAAGAGCGTCTCACAGCGCATCATCCCCATTCACAACGTCTCCGGTGGTGCCCGCAAACTTCGCCTTCTGGTCGCCGAGGACAATGAGATCAACCAACGTCTGCTCTCCAACATTCTCGAGCGAATGGGCTTCGCGCAGGTTGCGCTCGTCGACAATGGTCGGGAGGCCGTCGACCGCATGGCCCGGGAGCCCTTCGACGCCATCCTCATGGATTGCCAGATGCCGGTGATGGACGGATACGAAGCCACCCGCATCCTCCGCGGGCAGGGGCATCGCCTCCCCATCATTGCCCTCACCGCCGCCGCTCTCAGTGGCGACAAGGAGCGCGTGATCGAAGCCGGGATGGACGACTACCTCACCAAGCCACTCCGCCCCGACCTCCTCGCCGAGGCCCTGGAACGCTTGGTGCAGAAGTAGCTCGTCGTCAGGGAGCCGCGATTTGGAATCATCGTTGCCCGCCGAATCTGGGTCCCGTCCCGTTTCCGGTTGACTGATCTGCTCGCAGTGCGATCATTAGCCCACTATGAAAATTCGAACCTTGCTCAGACTTTGTATTCTTGCCGGAACTTCCGCGATTGCCGTGAGTTCGTCCCACGCGGATGCGCTCAACGAGAAGCGGATTCTGAACAAAGCCGGCGGCGAGTCCGACGGGAAAGTCAAGAACGTGATCGTGACGACCAGCTACATTAACGGCGATGGAACCGCTTCGAATCCTATCGTCGAGTCGTCCTTTGATCGGGAGGGGAGCGTGAAAATCCCGAAGAAAGACGGTGATGCCAAAGCCGTGGTCGAACACGGCGGGCCGGAATCAGGCTTTGACGGCACCGCAGACGGGGACGTCAAGAAGGCGAAGGTGAAGCGCAACGGGAAAACGATCGTCTACAAGGGAGTCGGCGAATTGGAGCCGGTCGCACTCGAGACAGCCGCCGCTCCGCTCGCTGACGACACCATGTTGGACGGCGTTGCGAGAGCGACCTCCAAGATCAGGAACGAGAAGGTGGTCACCACGTCGAAACTGGTCGGAAGACGACTAATCTACGAAGGATCAGCATTTCAGGAAGTTACGGGTGACGCTCGCGGCATCGGCAAATTCTAACCGACTCCTGCCAGGGCCCGGCTGAGCTGCGGATCGACCGAGCCCTACGCTTTCCGGCGTTGGTCCTGAAACCATTCCCACGTGCGCTCGACCGTCTCGCGCAGGGGGCGGCTGGCGAAGCCGAGCTCGCGTTCGGCGAGCTGGCTTGAGTAGTTGGCGGGTGAGCGAGCGGCGTTCAACGCGACGGAATTCATGGCGAATTCCCGCTGGGTCAGCCGGCTGAGGCAATCACCGGTGAGTCCGCTCAGCGACGTGACGATGGGTCCGATCTGCCAAATTGGTCGGAAGCTTCCCGTCACTGTGGCAAACAGTGTCCATGCTTGTCGGTAGGTGAGCATCCGTCCGGTCAGGAGATACCGCTGGCCAGGTCGTCCACGTTCGGAGGCGGCGAGAATGCCGGTCGTGACGTCGCGGACATCGACGAAATTCCCGTAACCCCGGGGAACGAATAAGCCCAAGCCCCGGCTCACGGCGAGTAGCATACTCCCCGAAGAGGGTTTCCAATCCCAAGCACCAAGGGTAAAAGCCGGGTTTACAATTGTGGCGTCGAGTCCGCGCTCGACGCCCGCCTGCACGATTCGCTCAGCTTCCAGCTTGCTGCGGCTGTAGGGAGTGGCGTGGCTGGCATCGAACGGCGACGTCTCGTCGGCCGGATCTTCCAACGACCAACACCCGATCGTGTCGGCGGTCGAGACGTGAACGAGCTTGGCTCCCGCACCGAGCGCGGCGGCGACGACGTTGCGGGTTCCGTTGCAATTCACCTCGCGGAATTTGGCCGCTTGCCAACGGTCGAGACTGACCCTGGCGGCGGCGTGAATGACCAAAGAAACCCCGTCGCAAGCCGCCCGAACGGCGGCGGAATCTCGAATGTCCCCGTAGCGGATCTCGACATCGAGACCTTCGAGGGGTCGGGGATCCGACTGCTCACGAATCAGCACCCTCACGGAGCAGTTTCGTTTCAAGAGAGACCGGACGACGTTGTTTCCGATGAGTCCCGTCGCACCGGAGACGAGGATCTCCCCATCGAGCGCGGTCATCCGTCCGGACCCTGCACGGGAATTGACTCGTCCCCATCGTCTCCCGAGGTCTGGACGGACTGGAGGAGAGTGCGCGAGAGTTGCTCGATCGACGGCCCGTTGAGCACGCTGCCCATGGGAAAATGAATGCCGAGTTCGCTCTCGATGCGGTTCAGGAGTTCGATGGCCATGATCGAGTCCAGGCCGAGCTGATTGACGGGGACGGTGCGGTCGAAGGAGTCGCCGACGGCTCCGAAGACGGTGGCGACGTGTTCGGTGACGAAGTCTTCCAGCAGTCGTTGGCGTTGGTCGGGGGGGGCCGTCAGAATGGCGGCTCGAATGGATCCGGAGCGGCGGCCTTTCGGCAGGGACTCGACGATTGGAGCGTAGAGAGGGCGGGAGCCGATCTTCGGTGCGAGTCGGATCAGGGAGGACCATTCGATCCGGGCGGCGGTGATCTGTGGAGTGCGGCGGGACAAGAGTTTCTCGAGGACAAGGAGAGCTTCCCTGATGTCAAATGTCTCCACTCCGATCAGCTCCAGGTAGGCGCGGGTCCGGGAGTCACGCTCGACCATGCCAGCCCCGCTCAGCGCGCCCCAGTTGATGGAAAGTCCGGGGAGACCGATCGCCTCCCGGTAGCGGGCCAACTCGTCGAGGAACGTATTCCCCGCACAATAATTTGCCTGGCGTGGCGATCCGACGACGGCCGTGACGGACGAGAAACCAACAAAGAAATCGAGTTTTCGGTGGAGGGTTGCCGCGTGCAAATTCCACGCTCCGTGAACCTTTGGATCGAGGGCCGCTGCAAAATCCAGCGGACTGGCTTCGGCAATCAAGTGGTCGTTAAGCACGGTGGCGGCATGGATCACGCCGCCAATTGGCGGAAGCTCGCTCTCGATCGTCTGGACCGCATCCCGGACCGCGACGGCGTCGACAACGTCCGTGCGAAGATCGCGGATGTCGGCTCCGTTTTGACGAAGTTCGTCGATCTCGGCGGCGATTTCCTCCGTCCCTGGCCCGCTGCGACTGAGGAGGGCGACGTGGCGAGCCCCATGGCGGACCAGCAATTTGGCGACCTCGAAGCCGAATCCATTGGCGCCTCCGGAGATCAGGTAGGTCTTTTCGTTGTCAAACAGATGGCCCGACTCCGTGATTCGCCCAGCGATGATACCGGGCGCGGCAAAGTTCAGAACCAGCTTCCCGATGTGCTTGCCCTGCGCCATCTCCCGAAACGCACTTTCAATCTCGTCGGCCCGAAAGGCCCGGTGGGGGAGCGGACGATAGTGTTCGTCCCGGAACGCGGCGGCGAGTTCCTCGAAGAGCCTGATGCCCACGGTCGGCTTCTTCTTGATGAGCTCGGCAACATCGATTGCAAAAAACGCAATGTTGTTGCGGAGGGCGAACATCCCGAGATTTCGATTCGCGAAAATATCCACCTTGCCGATCTCGAGAAACCTTCCAAAGGGCGCGAGGACCGCCAGGCTCTTCGGAATGAACTCGCCGGAAAGCGAGTTGAGGACCGCGTCGACACCGCGATTTTCCGTCAATTGCCGGACTTCTTCGGAGAACGAGAGCGAACGGGAATCCATGACGTGCCGCACCCCGAGGTCGCGGAGGAATTGCCGCTTTGCGTGGGAACCCGCGGTGGCAAAAATCGTGAGGCCGATGCGTTGAGCGACCTGGATCGCGGCGAGACCCACGCCGCCGGCGGCGGCGTGGATGAGAATCGACTCGCCGGCTTGAAGGCGGGCGAGATCGACCAGGGCGTAGCGCGCGGTGAGAAATGCGGTCGGGATGGTCGCGGCTGCCTCGAACGAAATGGAGGCGGGCTTGGGGAAGATGAAGTGACGGTTGGCAATCACGTGGGACTGAAAACTGTACCGGGCCAATCCCCAGACGGGATCGCCTGGTCGCAGGTCGCCGACCGCCGGGCCGACCCGTTCGACGATCCCGGAAAAATCATCCCCCAGCTCGCGCAACTCGTGATCCTCGCCGGGGTAAATGGCGAGGGCTTTCATGAGGTCGCGGAAGTTGATACCCGCCGCGACGACCCGGACATCGACCTCATCAGGACCCAACTCCGGCCGAAAGGTTTCGTTCAGAACAAGGTGGTCGAGCGTGCTGGGGCGTTCGTTCTCGATTCGGAAGGGGCGGATGGATCCGTCGGGGCCTTCCACGCTGTGGGTGCGCCGAGGCAGCTTGGCAAGTTGAGTTCGACGGAGGCGGCGGACGTGGCGTTCTCCGTGGAAATAGGCGACTTCGCTTTCGGGATCGTCACCAGTGAGCTCATCCGCCAGAGCGGCAATTTGGCCTTCCCACTCCAGCGGATCGAGGAGAGTGAAACTCCAGTGGACGTCAGGAAGCTCGTTGGCGGCGGTGCGGAGGAAGCCGATCACCGGAGCCGCCGCGAGCCGGGCGACGCCGGCGGGTTCTCCCTCGCCAATGGAACGAACGAAGCAGGCGACGCGGGGTCTGCGTCCGAGTTTCTCGACGCACTGGGCCAGCGCGAGAAGCGAGAGCACGCCCGTGGTCTGGGCGGCTCGGAGGTTGCTCGGATCGAGCTGCGCCTCGTCCGGATGATCGAGGCCCCAAAGGTGGGCGACGACCGGATCCTGATCCTCGTCACCGGATACTTCGCTCAGCACGCTCGTGAAGTCGTCGGGATTGCCGGGATCGACGACGAAGCTCGTCGCGCTTCGTTTTTCGTAGGCGGGACCGTGGCCGACTCGAATGACCGAGTATCCGCGGCGCTTCAGCTCGACTTGGAGGGCGGAGGAGGTCGTCCCGCTGTCGGCGAGGAGGATAATCTGCCGCTTGGGGGAAGATTCCGGCTGATCTTCGGGAGAACATTTCTCCCAGGCGAGTTCGTAGAGGCCGTCTTCGAAGGCGGGTTTGGTGGTCTGGCTCTGGACCCGGTCGAGCCGGAGTCCCCGGATGACCGCGAATCGGACGCCTTTCGAATCGGAGAGGTCGAGGTCGCCAGTGACATGGGCATCCGACTGTTCGATGATCGTGGCGTGAACCCAGAAGCGGCGGGGGACCTTGGCTGAACCGAGGTGAAAACTGGCGACGGAGGCAGGGAGAAAGTAGTCGCCACGATCCCGGCGGATATCGGGCGAAAACGTCCCCAACATCGTCTGGATGCAGGCGTCGATGAGCGTGGGGTGGAAGTGATATCCCTCGGTGGGGCCGACCAGATCCAGCCGCAGAACGACCTCTGCGAGACACTCGTTGGCCCGATGCCAGGCCTGTTCGATCTGGCGAAACGCGGGGCCGAAGTCGTAGCCACGTTTGCGGAAATTCTCGTAGTAATCCCAATGTGCTGAGTGATCCGGCAGGCGATCACGGATTGCGCTCAGATCGATTGGCGGCCCGGAAACTGGAGCGTGGGCGACCAGACGACCGGTCGCGTGCAGGGTCCAGGAATCCGTTCCCGATGGTCGGCTAAAGATGCGGAAGCGTTGATCGGCTTCGTCGGATTCGACCCGCAACGTCGGGACATCTTCGGAGGCGACAAAGAGGATGTTCGTCATCTCGAAGTCCTCGATGGCGAACAAGGATTCGGGATTTTGAATCCGTCCGACGGCCAGTCCGATTTCCACGTAGGCGGCGGCGGGAAAGACGATGCGATTCCAAAACGTGTGGTCGGCCAGATACGGAAAACAGCGGGGATCCAGCAGCAGTCCCCACCGGGGCTGGGGGCCCTCCATTGGGAGACCAAGTAAGGGATGGGCAAAGGCGGCTGTGCGGCTTCGCTGGGTAATCGGCGATTCCAACCAGTAGGACTTTCGTTGCCAGGGATAGGAGGGAAGCTGCACCGGGCCCGCCGGTGCGGCGGGAAGCAAAGCCTTCCAGTCCACCGAGGCCCCGATGACGTGGAGGCCGGCAAAGTTGCGCGCCAACTCGTGGGAATCGTCGGTCTGGCGTTTCAGCGAATGAAAGACGTGACCCCGGACCGCTTGAGCGCCGAGACAGTCGCGGACGGACGATCCCAGCGACGGGTGGACGCCGATCTCGAGAAAGGTTCGCTTGCCACCGGCGATGGCCAAGTCGACCGCCCGAGCAAACTGGACCGGCTCCCGAACGTTTCTCCACCAGTATCCGGCGTTGAGTTGGGTGGTGATTTCAGCATCAACGGTCGAGATGAAGGGGACGGCACCGGCCGCGGGAGTGAGATCTCGCAGGGCGGCCCGGAGTTCCCCCTCGATGGGGTCCATTTGATGGGTGTGGAACGCGTAATCGATCGGCAGCCAACGCAGGAATCGGCCTTCGTCGGCAAGGCTTTGAATTAGAGATTCCAGCGGCGCGGTGTCCCCGGCCAAGGTGACGAGCGATGGACTGTTGATGCCCGCGACTGCGACTTGGCCGTCGAGGTCGCGGAGCCGGACAAGCGCTTCTTCATGGGTAAGCCCAACCGCGACCATCCGTCCGCGCCCGCCGACGCTGGCCTGGAGGCGGCTACGGTGAAAAACGAGCTCCGTAGCTTGGCGGAGCGAAAGGATCCCGGCGGCGAGGGCCGCGGCGACTTCGCCAACGCTGTGACCGATGACCATCGATGGCGTGACACCCCGGGATTTCCAGAGTGCGACGAGACCAGCCTGGACGGCGAACAAGGCTGGTTGAGCGATGGCGGTATCGCGGAGGCGGGAATCGGCTTCGGATTTGCCAAGCTCGCCGAGGAGTGACCAATCAGCGAGGGGCTCGAGGAGGGCGGCAACTTCCGAGATGGTGTCACGAAAGACGGTTTCCCGAGCCAGAAACTCCTGGCCGATACTCCACCACGGTGATCCCTGGCCGGTGAAGACGAAGACGGGCTGGGCGTCGGGGACGGCTGGCACTTCGCCCGTGAGGACATCCGGGGAGCCGGAGGGATCCTCGGTCCAGCGTTCCAAAGTCGCTGCCAACGTGGAAGCGTCGGAGCCGAGGGCGACCAAGCGGTGCTTGAGATGATCCCGATGAGCGTGGGCGCTGGAGCAAATGTCGGCGGCGGTGGATTCCCCCCGAAGCAAGATCCCGTAGCGCATCGCGGATTCCTTGAGGGCCGCCGGGCAGCGGGCGGAAAGAGTGAGGGCGAGCGGACGGCGGAACTCCGGTGCCGGCGGAATTCCGGCCAGCGATGCGCCGGGCGGGGTCTCGAGCAGGATGTGGGCATTCGTCCCGCCGAAGCCAAAGGAGTTCACGCCAACGAAGGCGGTCCCTCGTTCAGTTGCCGGTAGGTCGGTCAACTCCGTGACGACCCGCAGCTTGAGCTCCTCGAAAGGAATGTTCGGATTGGGAATCGAAAAGTTGAGGCTCGGGGGAATTCGTCGGTGCTTGAGGACCAGAGCGGCCTTGATGAGGCCGGCGATGCCGGCTGGCAGTTTCGAGATGGCCAAGGTTGGTCTTGGCTGAGCCGATGAGGCACAAATTTTCTCCGGGTCGATTCCGGGACAAGACCCGGCCCAGGGCGGTCGCTTCGATCGGGTCGCCGACCGGGGTGCCGGTTCCGTGGGCTTCAACGTAGCCGACCTCGTTCGGTGCCACGTCGGCGGCGGCGAGAGCCGCCTCGACCATCCGGCTTTGAGACTCCACGCCGGGCACGGTCATCGACGAGGTCTTGCCGTCCTGATTGACGACGGATGAGCGGATGACGGCGTAGACCGGGTTGCCGTCGGCCAGGGCGCGGTCGAGGGGTTTGATAAAGACGATGCCGGCCCCTTCACTCCGCACGTAACCATCCGCGCGGGCGTCGAAGGCGTGGCAACGCCCGGTGGGCGAGAGCATGGAGGCCTTGCTAAAACCCAGCGAGCCATTGGGGAAAATGAGGGCGCTGACGGCACCGGCCAGGGCGGATTCACACTGGCCCGACCAGATGTGGCGACAGGCGAGGTCCACGGCGACCAGACCGGATGAGCACGCCGTGTCGACGGAAAGCGCCGGGCCTTTGAGGTCAAATTGATAGGCTATGCGGTTGGAGGCGATACTCGGGGTGCTGCCGCTATTGGTGTAACCGTCGATTTTCTCGATGAAGGCCTGCTGAAGGTATCCGTAATCGCTGTTGGAGATCCCGACGAAGACGCCCGTCGAGCTGCCGCGCAGGGTCGAGGGCGGACAGAGGGCGTCTTCGAGCGCCTCCCAAGTGATCTCCAACAACCAGCGTTGCTGAGGATCCATTCGGGCGGCCTCGCGCGGGCTGATCGAAAAAAACTCGGCGGCAAATTCGTCCAACTGGTCGACGAAGCCGCCGACGCGGTTGATCACCTTCCCCTTGGCCCCGACGTCCGGCGAGTCGTAGCGGTCGGCGTTCCAACGGTTCCCCGGGACTTCGGAAATCGCGAACCGTCCGGCCCGGAGGAGCTCCCAGTAGGAACGGGCGTCGTTCGCCCCGCCGGGAAAACGGCAGCCGATGCCCGAGATCGCGAGAGGCTGGAGCGGGAGGGAATTCAATTTTCCGAGGGCGAGGATTCGATCGGAAGGTTCATCGCATTGAGCGCCTGGATGGCGGGCGCCCCTTCGCGTTGGATCCACCAAGTGGAGAGCTTCTGCAGGTGCTCGGAGCGGAGCGATGGATCGGCAATCTCCCGGGCCCAGGCGACCGCAGCTTCGGGATTGGAAGTGACGATCGTGTCGCTGAAAGCTTCGATCACCGCGTCTTTCGCCGGAACTCGGACGACTCCGCTTCGATCCATCGGACGGTTCCCTGCGGATCGACTTCAGCCCAATCATCCACGATCTCGCGAACGAGTTTCCCGCTTTGATCGCTTCCGTCGCCCAATCCGAGAGCCCACTGCAGCGCTCCGCCAGGATCGTGTTCCGCCCAACCGGTCGAGACCCCGGCTTGCGCAAATCTTCGGCTACCGGGATCAGTGAGCCGCGCTGCCCACTCGGCGGCGGCCTGCGGGTCGGTTTGCGACCAGCCTTCGGTCACTTCATTCAGAATCTGAGCGCGCAGGCGTTCCTCAGCCAGTGAGCTTCCCCATTCGGCGGCGGCCTGAGGGTCGGAACCGGTCCATTGCGAAGCGACCGAGCGCAGGAACTCGTAGGCGTAGGTCTCGCCGGAGGAGAGCATCTCCATGCCGGCTTGGCGGGCGGCTTCCGGATCGATTGCGGCCCAGCCCTCGGCCAGCGCGTCCATGAAGTTCTGCTTACTGGCGGGATCCAACTCTTTGGTCCATTGGAATGCGGCGCGAGGGTCCTTGCGGCCCCAGGACTCGAGGATCTCCCAGGAGGCGTCTTCGCGCACGACGCCCAGAGTGTTGCGGGTGAACCACTCGGCGGCGGCGGCGGGGTTGGATTCAGCCCAGCCCTCGGCGACGTAATAAAGGCCGTCAGACCGATCCGCTCCGTTAAGATTCTCGGTTGCCCAAGTTGCAGCGGCATCGCCGTTGGTCTCCGCCCAGGTGCGAAACACCGTCTGCAGAAAGGCCTCACGGTTGTCGTGGCCGGGAATTTTCATTCCTGCCTGGATCGCAGCCTCGGGATTTTCCAATGCCATCTGCTCGGCGGCGCGATTGATCTGGCGAAATGACAGCCTCGGATCGTCGACTTGAAGAGTTGGCGCAGAATCCGCGGAACTCGTCTCCGACTGGGCGACCGGAAGGTCGGCAACACCGGATTTTCCAGGGTTGTCGACTGCCGGAGCGATTGCCGTCACGTCGGCTGGGGCGGGCACCCTCCCGCCGGCCATTTCCGAAACAACGACGGTGCCGCCGACTCCGATTGCGCCGCCAACCAAGACTCCGGTCCAAAACATCCGGGACAACACCATCTTCAAAGTCAATCAGACCGGCCTCGCCAGTCAAGGTATGCGCCCCGCCAGAAACTCTCTGGATGCTGAAGTCGTCAAGGTGTACGGATCAAGGGGGCCGCTGACGCCCGCGCTGCCATGGTCACCCTTTCGCCCGTTAGGAATCGCCACGATCTCGACGAGTTCGTGCGGCTTCCGTGGAAAATTTACGCGGACTTGCCGCATTGGGTGCCCCCCCTCGTGTCGGCGCAGAAGCGCGAACTGGATCCGCAGAGCGGGCCGTTTTTCACGGATGGATTCGGCTCGACGGCTGAGTTCTTCGTGGCCCGGCGAGGCCGGGAGGTGGTGGGACGGATCGCGGCGATCCGAAACGAACGCCACCTTGCGCGACACGAAGACGAGGTGGGGTTTTTCGGTTTTTTTGAGTCGATCAACGACGTCGGGGTGGCGCGGGAGTTGGTGGGACAGGCGGAAGAATGGTTGCGGGGCCAGGGCCTGGCCGTGGCGCGAGGGCCGACGAGCTTTACGATCAATGATCAGGCGGGTGTGACGATCGAGGGAATGGATGTGCGGCCTGCGGTGCTCATCGGTTACACGCCGACGTATTACGCCGATCTATTGGAAGCGTGCGGCTACCGCAAAGTGCGCGATCTCTTGAGCTACCATCTGAGCTTCGAGGATCTGGAGCGGAACTATTTCCGATTTGAAGGTGCTTTCTCCGAGGTGGATCGGGGTGGGGTGGAAATTCGGCAAATCAGCCGGAAGAATCTGAACGAAGAGGCCGCCGTCATCGCACGAGTCTTCTCGGAATCGTGGGATCACAACTGGGGGGCCTTTCCAATGATTCCAGAGGAGCTGAGTCGCGCCGCCCGCGAGCTGGGGCCGTTTTTTGATGAACGCCTCGGCTATGTTGCCACGGTGCACGGCGAGCCGGCGGGTGTCTTTCTCGCGATCCTTGATCCTTGGGAAATCACTCAGGGTCTGAACGGCAAATTGGGCCCGATAGGAACCTACCGTCTGCTGACCGGTCGGGAGCGAATCGAGCGGTGCCGCGTGATCATTCTTGGTTCGCTCCCGCGCTTTCGAAATTTTCCGCTCTTCCCGTTGATGCTTGGCGAAATTCAGAAGCACCGGAAGGACTTCCCGGCGTTGAAGACCATCGAGCTCTCCTGGATTCTAGAGGACAATCAGCTCACCCGGGATCTCGCTGAAGCCGCCGGTGGAAAACGTTGCCGGACTTTACGTTTGTATGACAAATACCTCGCGTGACGCTGGCCGACGATCACCTGCCGGTGCTGGGAGATCGGTTTGTGGCGGACGAGCAGGCTGGGGAGCAAAAGCAGATCGGCGAGGAGGGCGGCGAGGAACGCGACCGCGTAGACGACCGCAGCTTCCTGATGAAGCAAAAGTGAGCTGAATCCGAGGACCAGAAATCCCGCCGTGAGGGCAATGGTCGTCAGGACGATTGGGCGGAGCTCCTTGACGAAGGTATTCGTCAGAGCCGTCGCTGGCTCGCATCCGGACTGAATCTCGTGCCGATAACGAACCAGAAAATGGATTGAGTCATCGGTGCTGATGCCGAGGGCGATGATGGCGATGCTGAACGTGCCGATACTAAGCGGGATTCCGGCCCAGCCCATGAATCCGAGGGTGACGAGTGCCGGAAAAACGTTGCTCAGAATCCCGATCACGCAGAACCGGACCGACTTGAACGTGACGAAAAAGACCACCAGAATCGCCGCGAGCAGCAGAAGGAGGCCTTGCGCGAGCTGTCCGGTGACTTGGTCGGCGAACCGGTGGAGGAGGAGAATCTCACCGGTGGTTCGGACGGTGAACTCGGGTGGGAGGACCTCGCTGGCCAATCGAGTGACGATTTCTCGATCAGCTCGCAGCCCTTCCGAGCCGGAGTTATCGGATCGGAGTCGGATCAGGGCCCGCGATCCATCGTGATCGACGAAGGGCTCCAGTAGGAAACGCGGGATCAAGGTCGTGACGGCATCGAGTTCTTCCTGGCTGGCGGGGAGATCGGGGGATTCGGTTCGTTCGGCGAGGACTTTGCGGATGAGGTCGGTGACGCCGAGCGAGTGGGTGAAGTATTCTTTGAGCTGGTCGGAGAACTCGTTGAGTTGGCGGAGCGAATCGAGTTGATAGACTCCACGCGCCTGCCCGGTTTCCACCGCGACGGAGAAGGCGGAGGTGCCGCCGAAGTCGCGGGCAAAGCGGTCTGCGGTGGAGTTGACGAACGAATCGCTCGGGAAAAATCGCAGGTAGTCGGTGTTGACTTCCAACCGTGAAATCCCGACCGCCGAAAGGATTGAGGCGAGGAGAAAAGCGGCGATGACCGGGACGCGGCGGTGAATCAGGCGGAGAAGGAAGGCCGTCACTTGGCTGGTCAGCGCTGGGATCCAGCCCGACCCAGGGCGGAACGACCGGGGAACGGGGAGGAGGCGGAGGAGAGCAGGAACCACCAGGATCGTGATGACAAAGTTGATTGGAACCGCGACCGCACAGACCAACGCAAACTCGCGGAGTTGCGGAATGGGGTTGGGGACGATGGCGAGGAACCCGAGGGAGGTGGTCAGGGTGGCGAGCAGCGCGGCAAGGCCCACGCTGGGGCCGATCGCTCGCACGGCATCGAGCCGAGAGAGGCCGTTACGAATTCCCTGCGCGTATTCTGAAATGAGGTGAATGTCCTCCGAGCAGCCAATGACGAGCAGCAGGACAACGACCGTGGAGGAGATCGGGTTGATTGCTATCCCGAGGAACCCCATGAGCCCAAGGGTGGCCAACACGCTGAGTCCACCGGTAATCAGCGGAATTGGAACGACCATCGGGGCGCGAAAAAAGACGAGGATGAGCAACGCCACCACGGCGATGGCGATCGGCGCGAGGACGATCAGGTTGCGCCAGATCGATTCCGTGACGGCAGCTTTCACAAAAGTTCGGCCGAAAAGATAGGCGTCGGACGCCGGACCTCCGCCGAAGGACTCAATCACCCCTTCCACCGCGCCCACGGTTCGTTCTTCGAAGCCACCGTCGCTCTTGTCGGGTTGATCCAAGAAGAGGTGAATCGCCATCGCGCTACCGGATTCGTTGATAAAGTTTCCGCGCAGGAGGGGTTCCGACCGGATCGAGTCGCGCAGGGACGATGGATCCCGGGCGGTATTTGGATCAAGGAGAGGGGCGGGGACGAGTCGCCGGACGGTTTGTCCCCGATAGGTCAGCGTTTCACTGCGCATGGCTTCGATCGAAAACAAGCTACGTTCCTCGCGGATACCGAAGACCTCGGCGAGTCGGTTGGCGAGTTGTCGGACTTCTCGCAGAGTGTCGGCGTCGAAGAGTTCCTCGCTCGGGACGATGGCGACCAGATCCGGATCGGGAGTGAAGTTCGTTTGGACGTTGTGCCAGTAATCGACCTCGGGGTCGTTGGCCGGGAACATTCCGCTGGTGGTGTTGTCGATCCGCAGCTCGAGGATGCCGGTGCCGAGCGCGACCGACAGAGCGGCCCCGATCCCGATACTCACCCAAGGATGGGCGATCGATTTGCGGAAAAGGCGCTGCATCCCAGAAGCAATCGCGGTTGCCGAGTCGCAAGGCAAGATTGCGGGAGTCGCCATTTCCCGGACCTCAGGCCGGAGAGCAAAACGCCAAAGGCCTCCGACACGTTCGCTAGAGAAAGCTACCTCCCCGTCCGCGTCACCCGCACGTCCACCCGATATTGCACGCGGACGAGCAGGTCTCCGCGTCCTCCACGCGCTTTGGGTAATCCTTCACCAGCAACGCGCAAAATCGCGTTACGTGCCACGCCCGCCGGGATCTCCACCCGCACCATTCCGCCCGTCGGCCCGGGCACCATTTCCGTCCCACCCGACTTGGCTCGCTGGCTACTGATCCCAAGATCCATCCGCAGGTCCGAGCCCCTCGCCCGGAACCGCCCACCCGGGCGCACCTTCACCCGCACCACCACCACTCCGCCAACGAACGGTTCCTCCCGCTCGATACGAAAGCGCTCACCGGGCGCAGTCCCGTCCGGGACCTCCAACCGATAGCTTTCCGGTCCACCCGGGTTCGCCGGGTCATCCACCCGCACGTCCAGGGTCGCCCCCCGGATCAGTTCCTCCGCCGACAGAAAAATGTCCTGCTTGAGATCCCGCGCTGCCCGTCCCATCGGCCCGCGCGCCACCGGTTCATCAATTCCAAGTTCCGCGTCGTAGGCTCGCCGCCGCGCCGGATCCATCAGCGTTTCGTAGGCCCCGTTCAGCTCGCGCGTCCGGCTCGCCGCCTCATCGACGTCCCCGCAGACGTCCGGATGCCACCGCTTCACCAGCTTCCGAAACGCCCCCCGGATCTCTTTCTCCGTGCACCCTCGCTCCACTCCTAAAACCAAATAAAAATCGCCACTCATCGAAGCTCCATCAATCACCATTCACCAATCACGGCGTTATCGCCTAATGCACCTCCACCGGGCACTCCGGCAGCGCTTTGAGAAATCTCCGCCCGTAGCTCTTCGACATCACCCGGCTGTCGAGAATGACCACGATCCCCCGATCTCCGGCAGACCGAATCAGACGCCCGACCCCCTGCCGGAGCTTGAGGATTGCCTCCGGGACTGAATATTCCGAAAAGGGATTGCCTCCCGCCGCCTCGATGGCCTCCAGCTTGGCCTCGATCAGTGGATGATCCGGCATCGCGAAGGGCAACCGCGTCACGATCACGTTCGACAGCGCCTCGCCGGGAACGTCCACCCCGCCCCAGAAACTATCCGTCCCGAAGAGCACCGCCTGCCCCGACGCCTTGAACTCCTGCACCATCCGCGTCCGCGCCATGCCCTCGCCCTGCACGAGCAAGGGCCAACCTCGATCCGCGAAGAAATCCCGCATCCGATCCGCCACCCGGCTCATCAACTGGTAACTCGTGAACAACACGAACGCCCGCCCGCGCGACTCGTCGGTAAAGTGACGAATCCACTTTACCAGCGCCTCCTCGTAACCCGCCTCGCGCGGGTCCGGCATCTTGCGCACGACGTGGACGACCATTTGTTTCGGATAGTCAAACGGACTCCCGATCCGCACCGCCGGCACCGCGTCGGCTCCGACCCTCTCCCGAAAATAGCGCAAATCCTCCTGCCCCGTCGACAGAGTCGCGCTAGTCGTCACCGAGCAGGCCCCTTCACGAAACAGCAGCCGCCGCAGGCACGCTGCCAAATCCACCGGAGCGGCGTGAAGATTGTGCAGCACCTCGCGTTTCCCGCTCTCCTCGACCCAATACACGTGGCCGCCCTCGCTCTGCTCGAGAAAAGCCATCAGCCCCGTCCGAGCCTCGCGCAGCCGCCGCGCGAGATCCTGCAGCTCCGACTTCGTCGCATCGTCGTCCGTCTTGCCCATCGCGACTCCGGTGAGTTCGATCAGCCGCGTCAGCCCCTCGCAGATCTCCGTGCCATCCGCGATGTCCGGCTCGCGCACCCGCACTTCCCGTCCGCGCCCAAACTTGCACGCCCGCGCCACCGAATCGAAAAACCCATCCGCCACCGGAAGCAGCTCCGACACGGCCTCCATCCCATCGGCCCGCCGCAGCACCTGAAACAACCCCTTCTTCGTCCGCGGATTAAACAATCGCTGCATTCCACTCCGCAGCCCGTATTGCGAAATCGAAAACCCGATGTGCCGCGAGGCGACGTTCTCCAACGTGTGGGCCTCGTCGAAAATCGCGAAATCATTGGGAAACAAAAACCCGCAGTCCTCGCGATCATCGATCTCCGCCTCGCTCCCGAGCAAAGTGAAAAACAAGGTGTGATTCACCACCAGCACGTCCGCATTCTGCATCCGCCGCCGCGCCGCCTGGTAGAAGCACCGGGACTCCCGACCGCACGATTTCTGCGTGCAGATGTTCCGTTCGCTGCACACCTGCGACCAGATGTGGGATTCCGGCTCGACCGTGAAATCACTCAGCGAACCGTCTTTCGTCACGTGGCTCCACTCGCGGATTCGCTCCAGCTCCGTCTTCTGCGTCGTCGTAAACAGACCGTCCGCCTGCCGGATCGCGCGCTCGAGCCGCGTCCCACACAGGTAATTCTGCCGCCCCTTCATCAGTGCCGCTTCGAATTCCACCGGCAGAATCTCCCGCACCGCCGGGATGTCCTTGTAGACCAACTGCTCCTGCAGGTTGATCGTGTGAGTGGAAATCACCGCCTTCCGCTTGTTGCGAACCGCGAAAAGAATCGCCGGAATCAGGTAGGCGAACGATTTCCCCACCCCCGTCCCGGCTTCGATCACCACGTGCCCGCCGCCCGCCAGCGTCCGGGCGATCTCGCACGCCATTTCCCGCTGTTCCGCCCGAGGTTCGAATCCCGCCCGCTTGGAGAGCAGGCCTCCCGCCGAAAAGATCCCCGCAATCTCCTCCTCAAAACCCCGCGACCCGGTGCCGCCACCCTCCACGAGCGAGATCACCGCGACTCCTCAAGTCGAAAATCCATTGCCCCGCCCGCCAAACGCGCGCATCGTCCCTTCCGCCCCTTCACCTCAGGCCAATCCAAAATCCAAAATCTAAAATCCAAAATTCAGTGTCTTTGCTCGATCGCTACGTCCTGAAGAAATTCATCGTCCCATTTTTCTACTGCTTCTTCGGCTTCATCGCAATCTGGCTCGTCTTCGATCTCAGCGACAACGGCCCCGACTTCATCGCGGGCAAAGCGCCACTGCCGCTGATCATTGAATTTTACCTCAGTCAGATCCCCGAGATTGTGGTGATCAGCCTCCCCGTCGGCACCCTCCTCGCGCTCCTCTACTCGCTCACGCAGATGTCCCGATCGAACGAGATCATCTCGATGCTCGGGGCCGGTCGCAGCGTCACCCGCATCTTGATGCCGCTTTTCGCTTTTGGCCTCTTTCTGGTTGGCGTCACGTCCTACTTCAACTACGAGGGCGCTCCTCACGCTGCGGCCACCAAGAAGGCGCTCCTCAAGGAGATCAACTCCGGCAAGAAGCGCGAGTCGGCCATCGTGGGCCACCTTTTCCGCAATCGGCAGGACTATCGCACCTGGTACATGCGCAAGCTCCGTCTCGAAAGCAACGCCATCGACGACGTCCAGATCATCCAGCAAAACAAGAAGGGCGTGATCCTCAAGCAGTGGTACGCCCGCGATGCCGTCTACGACGAAGCCCGGCAGGTCTGGAATTTCGACGACCTCAAATACGTCGAACAGGACCGTCAGGGAAACATCACGAAGACCGAATTTCACAAGGAATTTCAGATCGCCGATTGGAGCGAAACTCCTGAGCGCATCGCGAGTTCCCGCATGATCCCCGAGTATCTCTCCGTCCCCGAACTCGTCGACTACCTCGACTACAACAGCGATTTCCCCGCCGCCCGCCTCGCCCCCTTCGAGACGAATCTCCAATACCGCTACGCGCTCCCGTGGGTCTGCATCCTCGTCGTTTTCATCGCCGCTCCCATGGGCATCGTCTACTCCCGTCGGGGGATTCTCGGCGGGGTCGCCATTGCCATCGCGCTATTCTTCCTCCTCGTCTTCTGCAGCAGCCTCGCCATCGCCCTCGGCAAAGGCGACCGCATCTCTCCCACCATGGCCGCCTGGGGGCCGCTCATCGTCTTCCTCGGGATCGGCTTCATCCTCCTCTGGTTCCGCTCAACCGCCCGGGACATTCCCATTCCAAAAGTTTTTGGTTGATGGTTATTGGTCATTGGTCTGCATCAGCCGCCCTGCGGCAGGTATTCCCAATAACCAACAACCAATAACCAACCAACACTCTGCATCCGTGACCGACTGGGAAATCAAGAGCCGCGCGCACGGCTGCACGCGCACCGACAAGCCTTTCGTCGAAGGCGAATTCTTTCACACCCTGCTCTTCCGCGAGGATGACGGCAGTTTCCGCCGCGAAGACCTCTGCGAAGAAGCCTGGCAGAGCCGCAACGAAAACATCGCGCCCTTCAGCTTCTGGCGCAGCAAATACGAGCCCCCGCCGCCGCCCGCCCCCGAAGCGCTCAAGAAGAACGACGCCGAGAGTCTCCTCCGCGCACTCATCGCCGACGGAAATCCCCGCTACCGCAACGCCATCTACATCCTTGCGCTCATGCTCGAGCGGAAACGCATTCTCCGCCCCGTCGAACAGCCAGACCCGGACACCCTCGTCTACGAGCACCCGCCCACCGGCGAAACGTTTATCCTGAAAAATCCCCACCTCGCCATGGAGCAGATCCCCGACGTGCAAAAAGAAGTCGCCGAGCTCCTCGA
This sequence comes from uncultured Verrucomicrobiae bacterium, assembly GCA_963740185.1. GTDB lineage: Bacteria > Verrucomicrobiota > Verrucomicrobiia > Chthoniobacterales > JAATET01 > CAVVKW01. The sequence continues at coordinate 89,169 of CAVUDH010000015.1, read as the reverse complement.
CGAAAGCCTCGGAAGTGGGGCGGGTGTTGTTAGTTCCTAGTTATTGGATATTAGTTCCGCGAAGCGGATGAATCCCACCAATCACCAGTCACCAGCCACCAATCACGCGCTTTACCTCGCCCCCATGGCGGGTGTGACGAACACGATTTTCCGCCAAATCTGCCTCGATCACGGCGCCGACGTCCTGACGTCCGAGTTCGTTTCCGCCGAAGGCATCCTTCACCGCAACACCCGCACGCAGGACTACCTCGACTTCGACGAGCGCGAGCGTCCCGTCGGCGTCCAACTCTTCGGAGCCAGCCCCGACGCCCTCGCCGAAGCGTCCCGCCACGTCATCGACTGGGTCCGTCCCGACTTCATCGATCTGAACTTCGGCTGCCCCGTCAACAAGGTCGTCTCGAAGCAGGGCGGTTCCGCCCTACTGAAGGACTGCCCGCTCCTCGAGCGCGTCGCCCGCGCCGTCGTCCGCGCCGCCGCCCCGCTTCCCGTGACCGCCAAGATCCGCATCGGCTGGAACGCCGACACCGTGAACGCCACGACCACCTCACGGGTCCTCGAGCAAGCCGGCATCACCCGCCTGGCCGTCCACGGCCGCACCAAGGAACAGGCCTACTCCGGCGAGGCGGACTGGAACGTCATCGCCGAAGTCGCCGACACGATCAGTATCCCCGTCATCGGCAATGGTGATATCGCCACCGGTGGCGATGCGCTCAAACGCACGCGCGAGACCCGCGTGGCCGGCCTCATGATCGGGCGCGCCGCCATGGCCAATCCCTGGATTTTCGAAGAGATCAAGGCCGCCCTCGCGGGCAAAAATTACACCCCACCCGCCGACGAGGAGCGGTGGAAATTGATGCTCGATCACTGCCGCCGCGAGGCCGCCCGCCGGGGCGACGAACGTCGGGCCATGCACAGCCTCCGCGCCCGCCTCATGGCCTACAGCCGCGCCCTGCCCCGCGCGAAGGCGCTCCGCACCGCCTTCGCCAAGCTCGAGAGCGTCGCGCAACTCGAAGACCTCGCCGCCACCCAAGTAGAACAGGCTTCCAGCCTGTCGTGCGAGGCTTCCAGCCTCGCACCGCGTCTCAGCGCGCAGTGCTGATCTACTTCAGCTCTTCCCCCGTCACCCCGTTCGTGATCACGAAGTGCTCCGAGTGGAACGTCGGATCGGAGCGGAACGACAACCGCCCCGCGTAGCGACGCTCGATGTCGATCAGCAGTTCCTCGTCCTCCTCGCGAAGGCGCTCCAACAGCGTGGGGTGGACGATCACCTTTACTTCGTGCACGTCGTCCAGATGCCGCTTCATCACGGTGTGAAGCGCGCGCTGCATCTCGACGCTCATCGTCATCGGACTTTTGATCATGCCCTTGCCTTTGCAGTGCGGGCAGTTGGAATATTGCGAACTCGCGAGACTCTCCTGCGCCCGCTGCCGCGTCATCTCCATGAGTCCGAGCTGCGAGATCGGCAGGACGTGCGTGCGGGCCTTGTCACGCTTCAGACGCTCGCGCATCCGTTGATAGACCGCCTGCTGGTCTTTGCGGGACTTCATGTCGATGAAATCGCCCACGATCAACCCGCCGATGTTCCGCAGCCGGAGCTGGCGCGCCATTTCGTCCGCCGCCTCGAGGTTCGTGGTCAGCAGATTTTTATCCATGTCCTTCGCGCCCTTGTTGCGGCCGGAGTTCACGTCGATGGCGATCATGGCCTCGGTCTCGTCGATCACGATGTAGCCCCCGCACGGCAGCCAAACCTGCCGCTGAAACGCGGAGTCAATCTGGGACTGGACGCCGAAGAAATCGAAGATCGGTTGGACACCTCCGTAATGATGGATCCGCTTCTTGGCGCGCTTCGAGATCTGATCGATCAATGCCTCCATCCGCTCGAATGCAACCAGATCGTCCACAAGCACCTCATCGACCTCGTCGGTGAGAAAGTCCCGGACCGACCGATCGATCAGATCCGGCTCGCGGAACAACTCGGCGGGAGCTGGTTTTTCCTTCATCCCCTTCTCGATCGCCTCCCACTGCTCGAGCAGCAGACTGAGATCGCGCACGAAATACCGGGCGCGCTGTCCCTGACCCGCCGTGCGCATGATCACGCCCATCCCTTCCGGCAGATCGAGTTCGCGCAGGATCTGGCGCAGTCGGTCGCGCTCCTTGGGATCGTCAATCTTGCGCGAGATGCCGCATTCGTGGCTGAACGGCATCAGCACCAGATAACGCCCGGGCATGCTGATGTTCGTCGTGATGCGGGGACCCTTGTTGCTGATCGGGCCCTTGCTCACCTGCACGATCACGTCGGCGCCCACCGGATAGATGTCGGGAATGTCCTTGGCGGTGATCTTCTTCGCACCACCACCACTGCCGCCGCTTCCTCCGCCGCCACCGGATTTCTTCCCACGACCGCCCCGACGGCTACCGCCGCGACGACTGCCGCCGCCACTTTTTTCGGAGACGGCATCCTTCTCGGCGGATTCGACTTCCTTGCCGTTGCGCGAGACCACTTCGACACCGCTGTCGAGAGCGGCTGGAATGGCGTCCCAAAAGTGAAGAAACGCGTTCTTCTCGAAGCCGATGTCCACGAACATGGCCTTCAGCCCGTGCTCGATATTGCGGACCTTTCCCTTGTAGATACCGCCGACGATGTTGCGATCGGTATCGCGCTCAATGGTGTATTCCTCGAGCCGATTATTTTCCAGGAGGGCGACGCGTTTTTCCAGCTTCTCGCAGCTGACGATGAGTTTGGTTCCGGTGGGTTTGCGGCCCAAGCCGAGTATGCGTTTGACAGTATCGATCATCTAAAATGGGTTCCGCCCTCAGTAGGCGCGGGAGGGTTGAGTTAAAAAGGAGGTTCATTTACCGACGGAACGGGTTGCGGGCGGGTCGACTGTTCGACGAGTCGTTGCCTCCGCTTGATTCGTTACCGCCGCCAAAATTAAAGAAATTCAAGAGTCCCTTGCGCTTGGGTTTGCGCTCGGTGACGCTTCCGCGATCGTCGGGCTCTTCGCGAATACTGGGCTCTGCGGCCCGAGACGTCCCCTCGCTGACCTGGGAAGGGCCGTCGCCCATCGGGGTCTCCTCGACCGCAGCCGAGGTCGCCGCCGGGATGTCCCGGCCAAAGTCAATCCCGTCGATCTGGACGAAATTCCCAACGGCCGGCTCCAGTGGCTCGAGCTTCACCTCGAGTTCTCCACTTTCAATCGCGAGCGCCTCTTCGAGGATTCGCGCGGCGACCGGGGCGGCCACTCCGCCCCCCGACTTGGCACCCTGCACGAGGACGCACACCGCGTATTTCGGGTCGTCGTAAGGTGCGAAGGCGATGAACCACGTGTGATTGTCGGTCACGACCGCGCCAGCTGCGGTTTTCCGCTTATTCTGCGCGGTCCCCGTCTTCCCCGCGACGTCAACCCCCTCGATGCGCGCCCGACGAGCGGTGCCACCGGATTCGTTGACCACCTGCCACATTCCCTTGCGGACGTGCTCAATGTCCTCGGAGGTCAGGCCGCCATCGGTGAGTAGATCGGACCGCACTTGCGCGGGCTCCTGAAGAACAACCTGACCGTCCTGCGCGACGATCCGATCGACGATTCGTGGGTAGAAGACGGTGCCTCCATTGGCCACCGCAGCGGTCACCATCGCCATCTGCAACGGCGAGGCCAACACGAACCCCTGCCCGATCGACGTATTCGCCGTGTAACCGGGACGCCAGGTATCGCGGGGAGCGTTCTGAGCCAACCACTCCTTGCCGGGCAGAATCCCCGGACTTTCGCCCGATAGCGGGAGGCCGGATCGTTGCCCCAAGCCAAGCATATTGCCGACCGCAGTGATTTCGTCGATCCCGGCCACGTTGCCGCCCAGGTAGTAGTACGCGTTACACGAGTTTTTGATCGCTCCTTCGAGGCCGAGCGTCCCGTGGGTGCCTTTGCCGGAAATCCAGCACCTCATGTAGTGCTTGCCGTAGCTCACGCCGCCTGAGCAGGTGAACCGTCGGTCGCCAACCCCTGCGCGCAGCATCGCCAGTGAAGTCACCAGCTTGTAAGTCGATCCCGGCGCGTAACCATTGATCGCCCGATTCAAGAGCGGAGACGTCTCGTCGCCGGTCAGCTCCCCCCAATCTTTCGACGAAATCGACGGGATGAAACGGTTCGGGTCAAACGACGGCACCGAAGCCATGGCCAGGATGTCCCCATTCTGCGGATTGACCACCACCGCCGACGCGCGACCCGCCGCACGCAGCGTGTCTTCGGCGATGTACTGGAGTCGCGCGTCGATCGTCAGGTAAACGTCGTCACCCTGCACGGGCTCGACGAGTTCTTCGCCTTCCTCGAGAATCTGCCCCTTGGCGTCGCGCTGCAAAATCCGCGACCCGGCCGTGCCGCGCAGATATTTGTTCATCGCCTTCTCGATCTGCGCCTTCCCCTCGATGTCGGGTTGATAGAAATTGTATTTCGCAGCTTCCTCCTTATCCACGTCGCGCTCCGCCCCGACGTATCCGAGAATGTGCGCCGCCAGTGATTTGTAAGGGTAGAAGCGAACCGGTTTCACGTCCGCCTTGATCCCCGGGAGGCCCACGTTACTTTCGAGAAACTTCGCCATCGTCTCGAAATCCAGATCCTGCGAGTAGTTAAACGGCACCAACGTGTCGTTGCGGTAGTGCACCTGGAGTCGCTCCGCGTTGTAATTCTCCTCGAGCTTCAGCTCGCGCAACCGCGGGATGATCGTTTCGTTGACGATTTCCACGATGTCGATTTCATCACGCTCTTCCGCCATGCCCCGCACGACGAGTCGCCGCTTCTCGTCCCGCAGCGGCGCCCGGCCGTGCTCCTTCCGATAGGCGCGGACGATATCGGGCAGATAAAAATCCACCTCGAAACTCTTGCGATTCTCGACCAAAGGAACGCCATTCCGGTCCATGATCTCGCCCCGCACCGCCGGCAGGCGCACGGTCACTTGCGAACGTCCGCGCACTTTGGCGGTGTATTCCTCGCCGCGCGCGATCTGGATCCACCACAATTTGGCGACGATGCCGCCAAACAGACCGAGCGTGATGATCGCCAGAGTCAGAATTCGGAAAAATGGCGTGCCCTTTTTCATCTTACAATCCCCTCACCGCCCGATCCGGTAGCTCGACCCGGCCCGATGCAAATCCAGCCACGAAGTAAAACGCAGGCGCGACGATCAGCGCGATGATCCCCGGACCCAGAATGCGCCACAGCACCACGTCGTTGTAAATGATCCCGCCCTCGTCGAAACGACGCAGCGTGATGGCGAAAAACTGCAGCGCCAGCAGCGCGGAGGTCGCCACCGCGCTCATCCCCGCGTGAATCCACCAATGCCCGTCGAGAACCAACGGACGCAGGCCCTGACAAATTGCTCCGATTCCCATGTAGACGAGAATAGACCACCCGACCGAGATTTCAACCGACTCACCGACGACCTGCAGCACCGCCAAATCGCTCAGCAATCCCGTGAACAACGCGAGACCCGCCATCACGGGAAAGGGCAACGTCAGCGCGCCATAACAAAAGATCAGCGGAACCAGCAGCACCCGCGCCCCCAGGAAAAGCTGCACCGGCGGCCACAGCTCCTGCAGCACCAACGCCGCGAAGATGGCAACCATCAAGCTCGCCGTCGTAATGGCGATCTTCATCATTCCTGCGACCCCACGATCACGAAGACATCGGCGAGGGTCGAGAAATCCACCATCGGCTTCACCATGGCCTGCCCATCGAGCTCGCGCGGTTCGAAGGACAGCACCGTCCCGATCAACAACCCGGCGGGAAACACGGCTCCCACGCCTTGCGTGTAAATTTTCTGCTCCGGCTGGAGATTGGCACCCTTCGACAGGAAGTTCATCTGCAACCGCCCTCCCGCCGTGTCCTGCACACGCTCGCCATTCACGATCCCCTTTTCCCTCGTGCCCTCGACGTAGGCACCGATCTTGCAATTCTCATCCGTCACGAGCAGCACGATGGCCTCGTTTTTGGACACGGTCATCGTCTTGCCCACCAGCCCAACGTCGGTGATCACCGTCCGCTCGGCCTCGACCCCGTCCTCGAAACCACGGTTGATCTTGATCGTCTGCCACCACGTCGACGAATCCCGGGAGATCACCTGGGCGGCCACCAGACGAAACAGGGACCGCTGGCGGTACTCGAGCGCAGAGCGGAGACGGTTATTCTCCGCCTCCATGTCGCGAAGAATCGTGTTCGTGGCGCGCAGCTCCTTGTTGTCACGCGTCAGGACGGTGTTTTCCTCCTCCAATTGATCGAGCGACTTGAGTCCCTTGCCCATCGCCCCGATCCCCTCCTGCACCGCACTACCCGTCTTGAGAAAGGGCGAGATCACCGACAGAAACGCCGACTGCATCCCCTGCATCGCGTTCGTCGACAAGGCCATGAACGCCAGCCCGACGACGGCGACGATGATTGCCAAAGCGATGTTGACCTTTTTCATGACACAGTCTTCCGACGGCGGAACGTCGCCCGGACACCTGTCCCGGACCAGCTCGGCGCCTCAGCGATCAAGACTCAGAGGCTGACCGCCGTGTGCACGCGTTCGGTCGAGGCAATCGAGCGCAGCAATTTCAACTCCTGGAGTGCCCGACCCGTCCCCTCGGCCACGGCGCTGAGCGGATCCTCGGCCACGTGCACCGGCAGACCCGTCTCTTCGGCCAACAAGCGATCCAACCCACGCAGCAACGCGCCACCACCCGCGAGCACGAGCCCGCGATCAACGAGATCGGCGGACAACTCCGGCGGACAACGCTCGAGCGTGATACGAACCGAATCCACGATGGTCGAGATCGGCTCCATCAAAGCTTCGCGCACCTCCTGCGACGTGATCGTGATGGTCTTCGGGAGGCCGGCGACGAGATCGCGGCCCTTGACCTCCATCGAGACTTCCTTCTCGAGTTTGTAGGCCGACCCGATCTTAATTTTGATGTCCTCCGCCGTCCGCTCACCAATCATGAGGTTATAGGCCCGCTTCATGTACTGCGCGATAGCCTCGTCCAGCTCGTCACCCGCCACGCGAATACTGCGGCTGAACACGATGCCCGACAGCGAAATCAACGCCACCTCAGTGGTGCCGCCGCCAATGTCGATGATCATGTTGCCCGCTGCGTCCAGCACCGGAAGCCCCGTCCCAATCGCCGCCGCCATTGGTTCCTCGATCAAATAGACCTCCCGGGCCCCGGCGTGGGTCGCGGAGTCCTTGACCGCGCGCTTTTCGACTTCCGTGATCCCGCTCGGGACCGCGATAACCACCCGGGGACGCACCATTCGTCGGCGGTTGTGAACCTTGCTGATGAAGTGCCGGAGCATGGCTTCGGTGACTTCAAAATCCGCGATCACGCCGTCCTTGAGGGGGCGAATGGCAACGATATTTCCCGGCGTCCGGCCCAGCATTCGCTTCGCCTCGTCACCGACGGCCAGGACCTTGTTCGTCCCCGCCTGCACGGCAACCACCGAAGGTTCACGAAGCACGATGCCGTGATCCTTGACGTAAACCAAGGTATTGGCCGTACCGAGGTCAATACCGATATCGTTCGAGAAAAAACCTAAAAGCTTATCAAACATCTATTTATGAAAGTTACGAAAATGAGAATTGCGAGAGTCGCCAACCCATCGTCGCCGGTCGGCACCAAGGCGCATTTCGCGCGCCCGCGACAGTAGGAATCCCCATTTCCAACAGTCAAGGCAAACTGGCGCGTCACTCGGTCGGAGTGGCGGCTTCCAGCCGCCAACGTCCCCCCAAAGCCAGCCCCGGAAACCCACTAATTTCCCGCCACGGCCGCAGCGACAGCTGCTCCCATTTCCGCCGTACCAACCTTGCGGCTTCCTTCCGTGTAAATATCCGGCGTGCGCAACCCATCGTCGATCACGCCTCGCACCGCGCCCTCGATCATCGCCGCCGCGTCTTCGTTCCCGAAGGAATGCCGCAGCATCATGGCCACCGAGAGAATTTGCGCGATCGGGTTGGCGATACCCTGCCCCGCAATGTCCGGTGCAGTCCCGCCGCTCGGCTCATACATCCCGAAGCGCAGTTCGCTCGCCACGCCGTCCTCGCCCAGCGTTCCGCCCAGACTCGCACTCGGCAACATCCCGAGCGATCCCGTCAACATCGCCAGCTCGTCGCTCAAAATGTCGCCAAACATGTTCTCCGCCAGAATCACGTCGAACGCCTTCGGACTCTTCACGAGCTGCATCGCCGCGTTGTCCACGTAGAGGTGGCTGAGGGTGACTTCCGGGTAATCCCGCGCCACGTCCGTGACGACCCGCCGCCAGAGAATCCCATTCTGCAGGACGTTCGCCTTGTCGATGGACGTCAACTTCCCGCCGCGCCCCCTGGCCGCCTCGAAGGCGACCTTCGCAATCCGCCGAATCTCGCTTTCCCAGTAAATCATCGTGTCCACCGCGAAAAACTCCCCGCCCTCTTCCTTCAAGTATTTCGGCTCGCCGAAATACAGACCGCCGGTCAGCTCCCGAACGCACAGCACGTCGAAGCCGCCTTCGACCGAGCGCGGGTGCAGCGGCGAAGCGTGCGCCAAGGCGGGAAGGCAAATGCCCGGCCGCAGGTTGGCAAAGAGGCCGAAGTGTTTTCTCAACGGGAGCAACGCCGCGCGCTCGGGTTGTTCGTTGGCCGGAAGCGATTCCCACTTCGGACCACCCACCGAGCCAAACAGGATCGCGCTCGCTTCTTCGCAGACCTTTAAAGTGGCTTCGGGCAGGGCCTTGCCATCGGCGTCAATCGCCGCGCCACCCACCCGGGCCTCGGTCAATTCCAGATCAAAGCCAAATTTCCCGGCGGTCGCCTCCAGCACCCGCACCCCTTCGGCCATGATTTCCGGCCCGATTCCATCCCCCGCCAACACGGCAATCTCGTACTTCTCTCGACTCATAGCCGCGCATTAAAGCGGAGCCGGGGCAAATACCAAGCTCCACCCGCTCCGCGCTCGATGGCTGAGTCTCAACCCGCCTCGAATCTCGTCAACAGATCACCGGCAAAAGGATCCCCGTCCTCCGCGAGCTCGCGAACAAACCCGAGGCCAAGCGCGCGGATCTCGGGATCTGGGTGAGCGACCGCAGCCTCGGCGACCTTCGGCGTCAGAAAACGGTCCAGCATCTCGCGGGCTCTATCGCGGGACGCGGTGGGAAGCTGCTCGAGATAAAGGCGCTCAGCCTTCGCCTCCAGAAACGCGATGTCCTGAATGTCCTTATCGCGTCCGGTTTCCTGCTTGGTAACCAACAAATCGATCACGTCGGGAACGCGGGTCCCATCGTCGAGCGGCTCGCCACGCTCCCAAACAGCGTCGAACTCGGCCATCTCGAGTTCATTCGGATTCCGAAAGAGATCGAGAGGCTGATTAGCCCCCAGAATTCGAACGACCCCATCTCGTTCAATGATTTCGGCCAGCCTGTCCGGCGGAACAATTTTCCAATCGCCAATCGAAACGATCCGCAGCGAGGGAACCCGATCGGTCACTTCGAGTAGCGCTTGAGCCCAGGCTACAGATTCGAGACTCGGGTCGAGCCATGCATCTGCGTCGAAGGTGGGACGTGAGTGACCGTGAGAGATGACCGCCAAGCCCCCACGCATGACGACACGCTGCCCAGAAGCGATCTGGCTCGTCAGCTCTGCGGTGGTAATGGGATTCGCCATTGCTTCGCGGTTTCCTTGATTCGATCAGAAATCCACATCGCATCGGCGACCGACCGAACGCCACCCGGTAGCCACGGCTCGGAATTATCGGGGATGCGCTTCTTCGGCGCGTCACCATTGGGGGATTCGGCCGCCGCCTTCGCGCGTCGCCGCCGCAGCATGATGGCGCGCGACTTCATCATGGAATAAAGCCACTTCTGCCGCTCGACGTTGGGCCGGTATTGTTTCACCGCAGTGAAATTAACCGAATCGTGACCGGATTGCAGAGACTTTTCACCGCACCGACTTGCCGACCGCGAGCCGTCAGGCTGGCGAGTCGGTCGTTCCCTTGGCACCGCTCGACGTCCGGCGCATCGCCTCGCTCTGGAGCACTTCGCGCCGAATGTTCTGACCACGGATCCGCGTCCACCAGAGGACGATCGGCGAGGCCACGAAGATCGACGAGAACGTTCCGACCAGGATACCCATCAGGATCGCGAACGCGAAATCCTCCAGCACCGCTCCGCCGAAGACGTAAAGCGCCCCCACGGACAGTGCCGTCGTGCCGCCGGTCAAAATCGTCCGACCCAGCGTGTCGTTGATCGCCTCGTTCATGAGCTGCTGCACCGAACCCGGTTTGCCCGATTTCAGGCTCTCCCGGATCCGGTCGAACACCACAATGGTATCGTTGATCGAGTAACCCGCAATCGTCAGGATCGCACCCACCATCACGAGCGAGAGCTCTCCGCCGATGAGTGAGAACAGCCCGAGCGTGATGATCACGTCGTGCAGCACGGCGACGACGGCCCCGAGGGCGAAGGAAAACTCGAACCTCAGCGTGACGTAGATGAGGATGCCGACCATTCCCAGCCCGAGCGCCCAGAGCGCCGTGGTGGCAAATTCCATTCCGATCCGCGCACCCACGGTGTCCTCGCCCTCGACCTTGACCCCGCGGTCCGGGTAGGCCGCCGCGACGGCTTCGAAGACGTCGCGCCCGGTCCCCTCGGGAGTCCGAAACGTCAGCATCTCCGTCGTGCCCTCGCGCTCCATCTGAATCACGGTCGACTCACGAAGATCCGCCGGGATCGCTTCCCGCGCTTCCTTCACCGACACCGGTTGAGCGGTTTTGACGATCAGCAAATCACCACCCCGGAAATCGATGCCGAAGTTGTTCGGACCCCGAACCGCGAAAACGGCGATCGAACCCAGCAACAGTCCGACCGACAACATCACCGCCAGCTTCCGCTTGCCGAGAAAATCAAACCGCTTCTTCGGAATGATGTTCAACATCGTCAATTTCTTGAGCTGACCCTTGTCGATCAGCCAACGGTAAGCCGTGCGCGTGACCAGCAACGCCGAGAACATCGACGCAATGATGCCCAGCGTGAGCGTCACCGCGAAGCCGCGGACCGAACCCGTCGCCTGGAGAAACAAGATCACCGCCGTAATGAGGGTGGTCAGGTTCGCGTCGAAGATGGCGCTGAAGGCCTTGTCGTAAGCTCCCGAAATCGCTGCGGGCAGTGGTTTACCAGCGGCCATTTCCTCACGCAGTCGTTCGTAAATCAGAACGTTCGCGTCGACCGCCATGCCAATCGTCAGAATAATACCCGCAATACCCGGCAGGGTGAGGACGAAGTTGAACATCGCCATCATCCCGAAGAGCAGCAGGATATTCACCGACAACCCGATGAGGGCGATCACGCCGGCAAACCGGTAGTAAAACAGCACGAAAATCACGACGAAACCGAGTCCCAGCAGGCCGGCGTAAAGCCCGGCCCGGATGGAATCCGCGCCCAACGTCGGCGAGACACTCCGGCTTTCTTCGATCAACACCGGAACCCGCAGCGGATTCTCGAGCGAACTCGCCAGATCCCGGGCTTCCTGCTCCGTGAAATTCCCGGAGATTTGCATCCGACCGCCAAAATGATCGGTCTGCAGGACGGGCGCGGACAGAATCTCGCCGTCCAGCAGGATGGCCATTTGATTGCCCTTGTTGACCTTCGCGATGTTGTCGAAAAGCTTCCCGCCTTCGGAATCCAGCTCCACGCTGATTCCCCAGCCTTCGTTGCTGTAGGTCGGGTAGGCCTTGTTGACGAATTCGCCGCTAAAGTCCGCCTTCCGGTTGATCACCATCGGGACCGAAGGCACTTCCTCGTCGTCGGGGTCTTCCTGGTATTGCTTGACGATCAACCCGGGCGGCATAATCGCCGTCCCCGCCTCGACCTGCGAAATCAGTGACTGCCCGCGCGGATCCACGATGGCAAACTCGAGCTTGGCGACCTTTTGCAGCTGCTCCCGGGCTTGCTGCGTCATCTCGTTATCGAGGCCGGGGATCTGGACCAGAATTCGGTCCGTTCCCTGGGGCGAAATGTCGGGCTCGCCCACCCCGAACCGATCAACGCGCTTGCGGATCACCTCGACGGCACGATCCAGGAGATCCTTCGAGATCGGCTCCGCGCCGGGCTCGCGGACCAATTTGATCAGAAACGAAGTCCCGCCCTGCAGATCGAGTCCGAGCCGGATATTTTTACTGACCGGGAGTAATTCTTCCGCGCAGAACGCGACCAGCAACACGGTGAGCACGAGGCCCAGCCAACGCTTACGCCCGAAGCGGTCCGTTGCAAAATACCAACCAAAGAGGGCCAGCAGCAGCAGGCCGAAGGCGAAAGTGAATGCGGGAGACATGGGCGCGAGAGGGAGAAAAGAGAAAATTTGAGCCGGAGAGAGCTCGTGAATCAGGAAGCTTTCTGACCGACTTCCTGGCCGTCTTTCACGGTGGTCACGATGCTGCCGCGGTCGAATTCGATCTTCACGTTGTCCGCGACGCGGACGATGACCGTGCGATCTTTCACGTTCGTGATCACGCCGTGGATCCCGGCGTTGGTCACCACGCGATCACCGGTCTCGAGCGAGGCGACCAGCTTGGCCTGCTCCTTGGCTTTCTTCTGCTGCGGGCGAATGAGCAGGAAGTAGAAGATAACGAAGATGAAAACCAGCGGTAGGAACTGCATGAGCGGGTTGGGTGCCACGGGTTCCGCCGCTTGGGCCAGGAAGAGAAAGTCAATTGAATTCATGTGAAGAGCCGAGCACGCTACGCAGCCCCCCCGGCGCTGACAAGCGACAATCGCCCCGCCACTCGAGCGTCGTGACCTCCGTTTCCACGCGTTACTCCGCGTAGCGGTCGACGTGAGGAGACCCGGCCCAGCGCTCCACCCGCCTTCGTCGGTTAGCGGCGGACGAGCGCGCGATCCGAAAGCGTGAAAATGGCCAGCCCAGCCTGGGATTCCAGCCAGTCGAGGTGGGTCGTGGTGACGAGGCACTGCGAATCCGGCGGCAGGTGGGCGAGCAGGTTCGCGCGGCGGGTCACGTCGAGCTCACCAAAGACATCGTCGATGAGCAAGGTGGGCGTCACGCCGGTTCGCTCGATGAGGAGACGGGTCTGCGCGAGTTTCAGGGCGATGGCGAGCGTGCGCTGCTGGCCCTCGGAGGCAAATTTCGCGGCGTCCATTCCGTTCAGTTCGAGTGCCAGATCATCCCGGTGCGGACCGACCACGGTCTGGCGGCGCTGAGTCTCACGATTACGGGAAGCGACAAGCGCTGGAGCCAATGGCTCCGGGGATCCGGGAACGTAGCTCACCGCGACCTCCTCGGATTGACCGCCGATGTCGTGCACCGCCGTCGCGATGAGCGGAGCGAGCGCGAGCGTCACCTCGGCTCGGATGGAAGTGAGGTGGTCGCCATTTTCGATCAATTCCGGATCAAAAGCGGCAATCTCCGGGCGGGGATGATGGTCTCTCAGGAGCGCGTTGCGCGAACGCAGCGCGCGGTCGTAACGACGAAGAGCCCGCAGGTAGCCGGGATCCAGCTGACTGCAGAGAAAATCGAGTGCCCGCCGCCGCCGGGCCGCCGATCCGCGAATGATCTCCAGATCGTCGTTCGAGAACCAGGCGACCCGGGCGACGCGCAAGTAATCAGCCGGACGAGCCTGGTCGACCGAGTCGAGCCGCAGCGTGCGCTTCCGGGATTCATACCGACACTGCAGGTGCGCACCCGCGACGTGCGCCGATAGCCCGAATCCCGATTGCGCCGGCGCGAACGCACTCACCCAGCGAATTTGTGCGCGGCGTCTGGAGCCTCGTCACGACGCAGACGGCCTCGAGGATGGACGTTTTCCCCTGCGCATTCGTCCCGATGATGAAATTCGTGCCCGGCTCGGGCGAAAAGTCCAACCGCTCGAAACACCGGAATTCGGCGAGCCGGAGCGAGGTCAAAAGAGCCGGTGGGTCGGAAGCGGGCGGGTTCGAAGCCGGGACCCTACACCGGCGCCCGGCGGCGGGCCAGTTCCGCGAGGATTTCCGCGTGGCGGGCTTTCGTGATCGGATAGCACCACGTCAAAATCATGCCGACGATCAGAGCCGCAGCCGGGAGCGGACCAATGGCGAACCGGATCGCGGTCAGGGCACTCTCGGGCTGCACCGGCACCGCCTCGCCCGGACCCGACGAGAGGTAGCCCGCCGCCGCCAGTGCCTGTCCCAGGATGAACGTGCCCACCCCGAGCGCGAGCTTTTGCAGGAAGATGAAGAATCCGTAAAAAACACCCTCCCGCCGCTGCCCGGTCTGGAGTTCGTCGTATTCGATGGTGTCCGGCAGCATGGCGTTCGGAATCAGATAACAAACGGAAATCCCGAAACCCGCGATGAACGCCATGCCAAACAACGACGGCTCGTTCCCCGGTCGCAGAAAGAGCAGCCCCGCCTGCGCGACGAGCCAGAAAACCATCCCGTAAAAGTAGACCGGTTTCTTCCCGATCCGCACGCTGAGCCAGCCCCAAAACGGAATCAGCGCCAGTGCCGTCCCCTGCACCGTGAGCGCGATCAGCCCGAACTTACTGCTCGGCAGTCCCATGACGCTGGCGACGTAGAGCGGCAGGATCGCGGCGGTAAATTGCATCGCGAGCCACGACGCGAGGTAGATGCCGCAAACGATCAAAAACGGCCGGTTCGCGAAAATAACGCGGATCTGATCGCGGACGCTCAAACCCGATTCGGGCCGGGCCGCCGCGAGCCGTAGTTGGTCGCGCTCCACCGCCGTCCGCCGGATCCCGAGCACGCAGATCGCCACCGCCACGAGTGACACCACCGCGATGGCCACTGCGATCACGAGGTATTGCCGACTCGGACGGCGCAGCGGCGAGAAGGCTGAAAACGGCCTGCGCGATCAAGAGGCCCCCGACGCTGCCACCAAGCGAAAATGCCATCCGCGAACCCGTGATCCGCGAGCGCTCGTCGTAATCGCTCGACAGCTCGGCGGTCAGTGAAGAATGCGGGAGCGCGAGCGCGGTGTAGAACGTATTGAAGAGCAGCGCGACGACCGCGTAGTAGACGAAGAGCGCAAATTGCTGGTCCCGGGTCGCGAATCCCGGCACGACCCACATCAGGACGAAGAACAGCGCGAACGGCACCACGCTCGCCACCATCCACGGCAGCCGTCGCCCCCAGCGACTCCTCGTCCGGTCACTCAGCCAACCGATCAGCGGATCGTTGAACGCGTCCCAGAGTTTCCCAACCAGCAGCACGCTCCCCGCGTAGCCCGCGTTCAATCCCGCGACGTTCGTCAGGAACACGAGTTGAAAAAAGATCAACGTGCTCCCAGCCATCGCCGGCCCGAGCTCCCCCGCCCCGTAGGCCAAGCGCGCACCCGGTCGGAGGCGGTCCCTGGAAATCGGGGACGGTCAAATTCGCACCGCGCTAGCTCGCGTCCGTGATCCCCAGCGAGACGAGCAGCGCCTGATTGATCGTGCCCGTGACGGCGAGCTGGTTCGCGGCCTGGTATCGCGAGATTGCCGCCTCCGTGACCGGGCCGACGTCGCCGTCAATCGGACCCCCGTAGTAGCCGCGATCCTTGAGCTCGACCTGGACGGAAACCTCCACCGGCAGCGTGGCAAAAGCGGGGTAGGCGATGTAGGCGGGACGGGCCAGAATCCGCCAGCCCGCGTAGACGCCCAGAGGCGCGACGTAGAGCGTGTTCACCGCGACCGTCGCCCGGCGATAAGCACCGTTCGTGTAGACGTAGCCACTGCGGAAAGGAACGCTTCGGTAGGGGGCCACCCGGACGCCCGAAGCCGAGACCGACCCGCCATTTCGGCCCTCGGCATCGACGCTCCCGGCCCGCACCCGGCCGGCCCGCGCCGAGTTGGCGTCGTAGGACGCCCCGTCCCGCCCCTCGGCGCTCACGCTCGAAGACCCAAAGCGACCCGCGCGCTGCCGGTCGGCGTCGTAGCTCCCGCCGTCCGCCCCGTCGATGCTCACGCTGCTCTGACCGAATCTCCCGACGCGCGAACCGCTTGCGTCGATCGATCCACCCCGCGCCGTTTCCCGATTCACGTCAAACGACCCCGCCGCGCGTCCCCGAGCGGCCCGCGGTCGGGCATCGAGCCACACGAGGGGAGTGATGAGGAGGACGATGACGAGAAGTTGGCGGGGGTTCATCGTCCCAGCGAATACCCGGGCGTGGGGAAAATCAACTTCGCTCACTGGATATTTTCCAGATTCACGCCGCTCGTCTCGATGCGGAATCGCCAGGTGATCACGGCGCCGACCACCGAGGTCGCCACCAATCCCCAGAGCAACGGAGCCGTCCCGATCTGGTGAAGTAACACGGGAAACAGGAACGCGGTCAGCACGGCACCGATCTTGGCGAAGGATGCCGCGAAGCCCGCGCCGGTCCCGCGATTGTGCGTGCTGAACACTTCACCCGCCAAGAGATAGGTCATGGCATTCGGCCCAAGATTGGTCATGAAATTGAAAATCATGAACCCCGCGAAGATCAGCCCGATCTGCATCGGCCCGGTGAAGTGCACGGAGAGCGCCGCGATGGCGAGCCCCACCGCGCAACCGAGGAACCCGCCAACTTGCAGCCGGATTCGCCCGACCCGGTCGGCCAGCAACACCGCGCCGACGATGCCGACAATCAAGAGCACGTCGATGAGTGCCGCGCCCTTCGCAGCCAGCATGTCATTGTGGATCACGTCGGCGAGATTCCGCCCGTGCTCGTTGCTCGCGCCAATCGTGGCGGCCAGGATCGTGGGCGTGAAGATCCCGATCCCGTAGGTCCCCAGGTCCTGCAGAAACCACGGGACCGAAGCGAGAATCGTCGCGCGGCGGTTTTTCTTTTTGAAAAGTTTGCGGTAGCTCGGTTTGCGGTCATTGGCCGAGACGTGGGCGTGGGGGTCACGGAGCCGCACGCTCGCCGGGTAGACCGGTCGGCGCGCCAGGAGACGGGCCGTCTCCCGCTCCGCTTCCTCCAGCCGCCCCCGGGACACGAGCCAGGCACCACTCTGCGTGATGAAAAACCGCGCGCCCAGCACCAGGATCGCCGGGACGATCGCGGTCGCATACATGATCCGCCAATCCGCGAGGGACTCGCTCGAACGCAGAATCAAAAACCCGATGATCGTTCCCGCCAAGGCACCCACGGCTTGAAAGCCAAACGCCGCCAACACCAATCGCCCTCGAAATTGACTCGGGATACTCTCCGAAATCACGACGTGGGCCGTCGGATAATCACATCCCAGCGCCACCCCCATCCCGAAGAGACAGACGACGAGAACCACAAAATTCGGGCTCAGCGCGGTCAGGATCAGAAACACCACGAAGATCGCCATCTCCGCGATGAACATCCCCCGACGTCCGTAACGATCCGCCAATCCACCCAGCGCGGAAGCCCCCACCAGGATACCCGCCAACGATGCCGCCCCGACGATCCCCTTGTCACTGGGTTGCAGGCCAAACTCCAACGAGATCAGCGGCAACGCCACCCCGGTCATGAAGACGACGAGGCCTTCAAAAAATTTTCCCGCGCTGGCCAGACTCCAGATCCGCCATTGCATCGACGTCATCGGCGCTTCCGGCACGGCCGTTCCATCCGGCCATCGCGGGGTCTCGTCGATGTATTCCTGGACGGTTCGCCGGCCGTCGACGGAGTGGGAAGCGCTCATGACCCGCCATCCAACGAAGGCCCCAACCGAAGGCAACCCCGGCCACGTGGCGAAATCGTTACAATTCCAACCGACGCGCCAAAAAAAAGCGCGACCGGCATTTCGCCGGTCGCGCAAATCATTCGGACGAAAACTCGTCCCGAACCTTACGGCATCAAGACGGTGTCGATCACGTGAACCACGCCATTGCTTGCGGCCATGTCGGTCGCGGTCACGGTGGGACTCATCAACCATAACGCCGCCATCGGCGACAACGACGTCGATTTCGGTGCCTTCGACCGTGGGAGCCTTCATCGTCTTGACGTCAGCAGCCATCACCTTGGCCGGGACGACGTGGTAGGTCAGGATCGCGGTCAGCTGATCCTTGCCTTCCGGCGTCAGGAGCGTGTCGAGGGTCTCTTTCGGAATCTTCGCAAAAGCCTCGTTGGTCGGTGCGAAAACCGTGAACGGACCCTCGCCGGAGAGAGTCTCGACGAGTCCGGCGGCTTTCACTGCGGCCACAAGGGTGGAGAAGTCGGGGTTGCCCACGAGGACATCGACGACGGTTCCTTCTTCAGCGGCGGCCTCGGCGATTTCCGTGACTTCCCGAGTGGCGGCATCCGCTTCCGCGAACGTCTGTCCGGTGAAGGAGAGCGCAGCGACGACGGACAAGGTCGATGCGGTGAGCAGGGATTTTTTGAGTAGGTTTGTCTTCATAGGCCAACTGTTACGAAGCTGGCCTCGATTCGGATCAATTTTCCGGGCCGGATCGGCCAAGCAGGGCTTCGATCAGGAGCAGTCCAGCCGCGCATCGCCCGGGGGGGAAGGATTCGGTCCCTCACCACGGAAAAATCGATTCACCCGCTCGATCAGGGGTCGCTGGACGGTCGCCGGATGCTCGAATTCGCGGGTTTCCACCTCGTCACCACGATGGATCGTGAGCGTTGGGCGGGCAAAAAACGGAAAACCCATCGTGCCGGTCTCGCCCTCGATTCGACATTCGTCCCGGGGCTCCCGGGCCGCGAAATCCCAGAGGCCCCGGACCAGCACCCCGCCCTCCGTGAGATATTCGCCATTGATCAGCGCGCTGGGTTCCGGCCCGACGGAAAGACCCGTCGCACGCGCGGATCGACCGAAATAGACCAGCAACAGATCGAGCTGGTGCGGAGCCAGATCGTGAAACAACCCCCGCCGGACACGGCGGGGTCCCGCCGCCAGTTGGCCCGGCCCCGTTGGTGGGTCGCTGGGCCAGGTGGACATCCACCGAGCGGACGGCTCCGATGGCACCCTCGCGGAGAAGCGCCCCGACGGCCTCGAACAACGGCAACGCCCGCCGGTAATGCGCGACCACCAGTCGGTCGCCGCCCGCCGCATCGTTCGCCGAGATCATCGCAGCGCAGCCCGCGCTGTCGGTCGCCATGGGTTTCTCCACGTAGACGAATTTTCCCGCATCGAGAGCCCGGACGACGTATTCCACGTGGGAGGACGGTGGGGTCGCAACGTAGACGGCGTCGACCCCGGGATCGGCGATCAGCTTCTCGGCATCGTCATACCAGCGATCCGCTTGGTGCCGCCGGGCGAAATCAGCCGCCTTCTCCCCGTCCCGCCGCATCACCGCCACGAGTTCCGAACCCGGCGCCTCGCGGAAAGCGGGTCCACTCTTCACCTCGGCGACGTCACCCGCACCCAGAATTCCCCATCGAATCGTCTTCATCGCGGAAGCATGAAACCAATCGCGCCCGCGTGAAAGTCCGCTATAATCCGATCTCTGGAAGATGGTTGATATCAAGGAGCGGGAAAAAATGGTCGAGCGCGCCCTGCTCGTCGGGGCCTACACCGACACCTCGGCGCGCGAGGAAGCCGAGGACCTCCTGGAAGAACTCGGGGAACTCGTTCGGACGCTGGGCATTCCCGTCGTGGATCGGATGGTCGTTCACCATCGGGAATCCCACGCCCGCTATCTCGTCGGCACCGGCAAAGCGGACGAAATCAATCTCCGGCTGCAGGCCTGCGACGGTGACGTGATCATTTTCGACAACGAACTCACGCCCGCCCAGCAGCGGAACTGGGAGGAACTCTCCAAAGTCACCGTCGCTGATCGGCAGGAGATCATTCTCGATATCTTCGGAGCCCGCGCGCAGACCCGCGAGGCCCGCATCCAGGTCGACCTCGCCCGGCTCCAGTATTCCCTCCCCCGCCTCACCCGCGCCTGGAGCCATCTCGGTCAGCAGGGCGGCGGCATCGGATCGAAGGGCGAGGGCGAGAGCCAGCTCGAGCAGGATAAACGCGGCATCCGCGAATCGATCTCCCGGCTCAAACGCGAACTCAAAACCGTCCGCAGCTCCCGCGCGACGCAGCGGAAAGATCGCAAACGCACCCCCGTCCCCAACGCTGCCATCGTCGGCTACACGAACGCCGGGAAATCGTCGCTGCTGCGCCGCATGACCGGTGCCGACGTCCTCGTCGAAGACCAACTCTTCGCCACTCTCGACACCACCACCCGCAAGGTCGAGCTCCCCAACAACCGCCCGCTCCTGCTCACCGACACGGTCGGCTTCGTTCGCAAGCTCCCCCACCAGCTCGTCGAATCCTTCAACGCCACGCTCGAGGAGGCCGCCCTGTCGGACTTTCTCGTTCACGTCCTCGACGCTTCCCACCCGCGCGTCATCGAATTTTACAACACGACGATGAAGGTCCTCGGCGACCTCGGCGCCGACACCCAGCAGATGCTGGTCGTGTTCAACAAAATGGACCGCGTGGACGACCCTTCCACCCGCACCGTGCTCCGTCGGCACTTTCCGGACGCCGTCTTCGTGTCGGTTCACACCGGCGAGGGACTCGATGAATTGACGGAACGGCTGGCCGGATTTCTGGCCTCGGAAACGGTCGACGTGGACCTCCGCATTCCCGCCACGCGGGCCGAACTCGTCGCGCGGATCTACCGCGAAGGCGCCGTCCACCAGATCGAATACGTCGAGGACCAGGTGGAGATCTCGGCCACCATCGCCGAACGCGCGCTCGACGATTTTTCCGAATTCGTCGTCGTTCGCGAGTCCTCCCCGGCCGCGTCGCCGGCCTGACATTCCAGCCTCACAGCTTCTTCGCGAAATTCTCCGCCAGCGCCTCGTAGAGCGCCACGGGACAGATCCGACGGGAGACTTCGTAGGCCAGGATCGCCGCCAGTCCCAGCGGCAAGGTGAAAGCCACGGCCCCCGTCATTTCCACCAGGATCACCACCGACGTCAGCGGGCTCTGCACGACCCCCGAGAAGTAGGCGACGATGAACAGCAATACGATCCCCTGCACCGGCGCACCCGTCCATTCCAGCCACGGCGCCGTCAGTTTGCCCAGGCCCAGCCCCCACCGAAAACGACGGATCGAACAGCCCGCCCGGGATCCCGGTCAGGAGTGCCAGCATCGAGGCCGACGCCCGATAAACCGGATACAGCGGCCCGATGTCCGCCCGAATGGCGGCGAGTTCGGCCCGCTCGGCTTCCGGCAGCGTCCCCAGATAATCATCACTCCCATCCAGCACCATCGCCCGCGCCTCGTCGTAGCCGCTGCCCAGCGTCCGCCCGTCGGAGATCAGCGCCAGCGACGCCGAGAGCAGACCGAAGGTGAGCGCGACCACCCACATCCGCTTGCGAATCAACGCCGAAACGAACGGCATCAGCACCAGCAGCAACCGGGAAAACCCTCCACCCAGCGCGCCGCCCACGACCGCGATCCCAACCACCGCGATCCACGGACCCGGCGTCAGAAACTCCAGCGGCAGCGCCCGGCCAAAGTCGACCCGCCCGTAGAAGAAATAGTCCCCGAACGGGATCAGACACACGCCGCACGCGACGATGACCGTTCGCACCAGCGTGCCCAGATTTTCCTTCTCGAACGACCGCCCGATCTCCTCGAACGCAAAGACGATCCCGGCCAGCGGCGCGTTAAAGGCCGCCGCGATTCCCGCCGCGCCGCCCGCCAGCACGAGCCCGCGGGACACGAGGTGCGCGGGAAATTTCGCCCACCGCGACACCAGGTGCATGAAGCAAGCCCCGACCTGCACCGACGGACCCTCACGCCCAATCGACAGAAACGAAAACAACCCCAACGTCGTCAGCAGCACCTTCCCGACTGCGATCCGCATCGACAGCAACCGATCGCGCTCCACCCCCGGCCCGAGCTTCAAAGCCGCCATCGTCTGCGGAATCCCCGTCCCGTCCGATCCGACAAAGTAGCGGTCCCGCAAAAACAAAATCAAACCCAGCCCAAGCGGCATGATGACGAACATCCACCCCCGCCACGACTCCCAGACCACCCCCGAAGCCGCCACCGAAAAATCCTCGACCCACTCGAAATACAGCGCACCCAACCCCGCGCAGACAGCACCAATCAGCGCGGCACAAACCGCCCAAACCCCACCAACTCGTCCGCCGTCTCTCACCAATCGAGAATCGAAAATCGAAAATCGAAAATCATCAAGCTCCCATCATCCACACGTTGGTCGGGATCACCTGCAGGAGCCAATCCATGTGCGGCGGCAGGACCCGCACATCGCCCTCGCTTTTCCACGGGACAATCAAGAGCTTCGCGCCGGAGTGCTCCACGAAATCACACGCCGCGAATCCCGTGTTCGAGCGCACGATCGCCGTATCCGCATCCCCATCGAAACCATCCACCTCGTCGAGTAACTCGGCAAACTCCTCCTCGGTCGACGGCAACCGCACGCTGCCGGACGACGCGATGGCCTCGTCGAACGGGGTGATCACGGTGAAAAACACCATCCGCTTCGCCCCGAGACGCGACGACAGCGCGCACGCGCGATTCATCGCCGGAACGGAGAGATTTTGGAGATCAACCTGCACGTGAACGGTTTCCGGCGCGCAGGCCAGTTCCTCCGGACGCGGAAACAGGAGAAGATCGCAGCGACACCGCTGGAGAAGTTCACGCGCGACACCGCCGAGGAAATTGCGGTGCTCGGTTTCGCGCTCCAGCGCCCCCGCCAGCAGCAGGTCGACCCGGTTTTTCGAGCAGGCCTCCAAAATCGCATCAGCCGGCGTCTCCGCAACTCCCCACAGCACCGGCGTTTCCTCGCAGCCGTCCGAGCTGCTGCATGGCCTCATCGAATCGGACCACCCGATCATCCTGCTTCTCATCCGCGTGAATGATGCTCATCCGGGCCTCCAACGCATTCGCGATCCGATCAGCCTCGGCGAGAACGGCCAAAAACCTCGGCGAGAACGTCGAGGCAACGGCAATATGGTGGTATCTTTCGGGCATCCTGGAGAATTCGACAGAGGCCTTTAGACGCGAAGGCCCGTCGAGTCATTAGAAAAGATCACCGCCCGCCATTTACCCTACTCACAATGCCCCCGCGGGCCGAACCCGGCGATCGAAGCGCACCAAATCAGACCGCACCCGCGTCGATGCCCGGCTCCCGATGAAGGGACTCCAGCGCAATGGCGCGGTTGATGGCGTTCACGTAGGCGCGCGCGCTCGACTCGACCACGTCCGTGCTCGCGCCCTTGCCGGTGACCAGCTCGCCGTCGCCAAAGTCGATTTTCACCGTGACCTCGCCCAGCGAATCCCGCCCGCTCGTCACCGCCTCGACGTGGTAGGTCGCCAGCGTCCCGCGCCGCTGCGTAATCCGATCGATGGCCTGCATCGCCGCGTCGACCGCACCGTTGCCGGGGCTGGAATCGGTGAGAATTCTTCGCCGCGACGCACTTTCACGGTCGCGGTCGGGACGGTCGTCGAGCCGGTCGTCACGTGGATGTATTCCAGCGCAAACGTCTCGTTCGCGTTGCCGATCGAGTCGTCGACCAGCGCCGACAGGTCGTCGTCGTAGACAAACTTCTTCTTGTCCCCAACGTCCTTGAACCGAACGAACACCGCGCCCAGCTCGGCATCGGTCAACTTGAACCCCAAATGTTCCAACCGGGCCGCCATCGCGTGCCGCCCACTGTGCTTCGTCAACGGCAACTCCGTGCCGCCCCACCCGATCTCCTTCGGGTCCATGATCTCGTAGGTCTCCCGCTTCTTGAGAATCCCGTCCTGATGGATCCCGGAGCTGTGCGCAAACGCGTTCTCACCCACGATCGCCTTGCTCCGCGCCACCTGCAGACCGCTCATCCGCGCGATCAACCGCGACGTCTTCAGGATCTCGGTCGTCACGACGCCGGTCTCGACACCACCGAAATAATCCGGACGCGTCCGCACCGCCATCACGACCTCTTCCAGCGCGCAGTTCCCCGCCCGCTCGCCGATCCCGTTGAACGTCCCCTCCACCTGCCGCGCTCCGGCCCGCACTGCGGCCAAAGAATTCGCCACCGCCAATCCCAGATCGTCGTGGCAATGCACGCTGATGATCGCGTCATCGATGTTCCGCACGTTCGACCGCAAGTAGCCGATCAACTCCGCGTATTGCTCCGGCACCGCCCAGCCGACCGTGTCCGGGATGTTCACCGTGGTCGCGCCAGCCTCGATCGCAGCTTCCACGACGCGCGCCAAAAACTCCGGCTCGGTGCCGCGACGCATCCTCGGGCGAAAATTCCACGTCCTTCACCAGGCCGCGCGCCCGAGTCACCCCCTCGACCGCCATGCGAATGATCTCCTCCTCCGCCTTCTTGAGCTTGAATTCACGATGAATCGCCGACGTCGCCAGGAAAACGTGGACGCGTCCACGGTCACCCGCCGCCTTCACGGCCGCCGCCGCCGCCTCGATGTCTTTCGGCACGCAACGCGCCAACCCACAGATCACCGGACCCCGGATCTCCTCCGCGATCATCCGCACCGATTCGAAATCCCCGTCGCTGATCACCGGGAATCCCGCCTCGATAACGTCGACGTGCAGCCGCTCGAGCTGCCGCGCGATTTCCATTTTTTCGCGCAAATTCATCGACGCGCCCGGGCACTGCTCGCCGTCGCGCAACGTCGTATCAAAAATTTTGACCTGGTCTGACATAAGATAAGAGAAAGTTGCCCCGGCGAAGATGGGGTGGGCTCACGGCACACGCCGCGTCGCCGGGATCGCGGGAGTCACCAGTGAAATTACGCAAGGAGGCCAAGTCGAGCCGGGAGAAACCCAGCCCGAACCGCAGACGAAAAAATGTCAGCGAAATCAGCCACAGCCCCAACCAACCCCACGCCTCCCGTCTCCGCAAGCCCGAAACACCAGTGGGAAGCGCCGCCGACTCAGCGGATCGTCGTGGAGTCTTTAAATTTCTCCATTGACCAATCCTGAACTTTCAGTATTTATTGAAAGTATGGAAACCAGCGCCGCCGCCACCTTGACCGAAGCCCGCGAGGAATTCGTGTCGCAGTGGGGGACGATCGGGAACGCCTGGGGGATCAATCGGACGATGGCGCAGATCCACGCGCTGCTCATGACGAGCCCCGAGCCACTCAGCACGGACGAGATCATGGACGATCTTCAGATCAGCCGGGGCAACGCCAACACCAATCTCCGCGACCTCGTCGGTTGGGGGTTGATCCGTTCCGTGCTGCGGAAGGGCGAGCGGAAGGAGTTTTTCGAAGCGGAGAAGGACGTGTGGAAAATGTTCTGCATCATCACGCGGGAGCGCCGCCGCCGCGAAATCTCGCCAGCGGTCGAGGTGCTCAAACGGTGCGAGGAGAAAACCAAATCGCTCGGCTCATCCGAGGCTAGGGAATTCCACGAGCAAATCCAGTCGCTGCTCGAATTCCTCAACGTCGGCGAACGCGTGATGGACGCGGTCGCGGGGTCCGAGAAAAACCGGGTGATCAAGCTCGCTCTCAAACACTTCGGCTAAACATTTTGCCTTTAACTTTCATTCTTTCCTGAAACTACCAAACAACCAAAAACACCATGAACCACATTATCCTCACCTACAGCCTGTATCTTGCCCTCAGCCTCGGCGTCACGATCTGGGTCGCCCGCACGCTCTCGAAGAATGGGCGGATATTTCTGGTCGATTGTTTTCGCCGGAACGAACCCCTCGCCGACAGCGTGAATCACCTGCTGGTCGTGGGATTTTACCTCGTGAACTTTGGCTTCGTGAGCCTGTTCCTGAAGTTGGGGATTCAGGTTGAGACAGCGCGGGACGTTTTCGAAGCCCTCAGCGGCAAGATCGGGATCGTTTTGCTCGTTCTCGGGTTCATGCACTTCTTTAACCTTATCGTCTTCACCAAACTGCGCCGCCGCGCGGTGGATCAGGACCCTCCTGCCCTGCCGGTCGCCTGAGTCCACCCGCTTCTTCCACCGTCATCCGAATCTTGATCCCATGAAAATTATCCTTCCCGGAGGCAGCGGCCACGTCGGCACGCTCTTGAGCTGGGTCTTCCACCGGAGCGGCCGCGAAGTCGTGGTCCTGAGCCGTTCGCCAAAACAATCGCCCTGGCGCACCGTCCAGTGGGATGGCGTGACCACCGGCGATTGGACAGAGGAGATCAACGGGGCGGACGTCGTCATCAACCTCGCGGGACGAAGTGTGAATTGCCGCTACGGCGAAGCCAATCGGCGCGCGATCATGGATTCGCGCGTGGATTCGACGCGGATCCTCGGCGAGGCCATCGCCGGGGCGCCCCGCCCGCCGCGGGTGTGGTTGCAGGCCAGCACAGCGACGATTTACGCGCATCGCTTCGATGCCGCGAACGACGAAGCCACGGGGATTCTCGGCGGCGACGAACCGAACCTGCCGGACACGTGGAAGTTCAGTCTCGACGTCGCCAACGCGTGGGAACGGGCGACGGAGGACGCCGTCACGCCCGGAACCCGCAAAGTCCTGCTCCGCTCGGCCATCGTAATGGGCCGGGGACGAGGCGGGCCGTTTGACCTCCTGCATCGTCTGGTCCGTCTGGGTCTGGGCGGGCGGGCCGGCGATGGGCGGCAATTCGTTTCCTGGATTCACGAAGCGGATTTTGTCGCGGCCACCCAGTGGCTGATCGCGCACGACGACGTCGCGGGAATCGTCAACCTCGCGTCGCCGAATCCGCTGCCGAACGACGAGTTCATGCGGGATCTCCGCCGGGCGGCGGGGGTTCCGGCAGGCCTCCCCGCGGCCCGCTGGATGCTGGAGGTCGGTGCGCTGGCGATGCGAGCCGAGACGGAATTGATTCTGAAAAGCCGCCGCGTCGTGCCCGGGCGGATGCTGGACGAGGGATTTCAATTCAAGTTTCCTCGGTGGGAGGAGGCGGCGCGGGAGCTGTGCGGGTCGTGACGTTTCACATTTCTTTTACACGGATTTCATCCCGTTCTGACAACCGACCGGGCGGTTCGAGCCAGGGTGGCGTCGATGAAAACACCACCCATTGTCCTCTCTCTCCTCACGGCGTTGGCCTTACCTGAGCTGGCTGAATCAAAACCCGCCGTCACGCTTAAGATCGCGCCGGAGGTGTCGGACTTTCAGACCGCGACCTCACGCGGCGGATCCGGGATTCTCGCCCGTTTCGTGCAGAACGAGCTGGAGGTCATCTTTTGGGCGCGAGCGCCCGAAGTCGACGGCGTCGTCTTCGGGGTGGCTTGCTCGGCGGACGCGGTGAAGCGGCTGGTCACGGAGATCTTCGGGCGGGTGGTCAGGCCGCCGGAGGGTGGGTGTCTCGCGGTGCTGGACGAGCGGGCGCTGCCGGTAGCGCGGACGGCGACGGAGTTTCAGGCGGACTGGAAGCGACCCTTCGTGGCGACCGAGATCGGGGACGCCCTTCCGCACTGGGAGGCGGCGCTCTACCTGCTGGACTCGGGTCAGCTCGTGCGGTCGGCGCGTTTGGTCACGTTGACGATCCTTTTACTCATCGTCGCGGCGTTGGCGGCGATCCTGGCGGGGGGATCACTCGTGGCGTTGGACGCGCGGCGTCAGGTGGTGCTGGCCGGAAAGAAGACGGATTTCGTTTCGAACGTCTCCCACGAGTTGAAGACGCCGCTGACGTCGATCCGGATGTTCGCGGAGTTGCTCCGGGACGGGCGGGTGGACGATCCGGAGAAGCGAACGAAGTATCTTCGGATCATCGCCTCTGGAGAGCGAACGGTTGACGCGGCTGATCAATAACGTGCTGGATTTCTCGCGGATCGGGAAGAGGTCGGGCGTTCGAAAATCGGAGCGGATCGACTTTTTCCCGGAGCTGGAGCGGTTGTGGGAAGCGCAGAGTGAGCATCTGCGGGAGGCGGGATTTTCGTGCGAATGGGTCGCGGAGCCGGGCCCCTACGAAGTGATGGGAGACGCCGACGCCCTGGGCCAGGTGGTGGTCAATCTCTTGGCGAACGCTGAGAAATACGGTGGGGATGCCCGGTCAATTGAACTCCGGAGCGGGCGCGCTGCCGACACCTTGCGGGTGGCGGTTTTGGACCGGGGAATCGGGGTGCCGGCGGGTGAGGAGCGGAAAATTTTCGAGCCGTTCCACCGGTCGGACGATTCGCTGGCGAGTGGAGTGACCGGGAGCGGGCTGGGATTGACGCTGGCAGCGGAAATCGCGGCGCAGCACGGTGGGCGGATCGAAGTCGAGCGCCGCGAGGGCGGCGGCAGCACGTTCACTCTGGTCGTGCCGTGGGCGAGGGAGGTCGGGTGAGTCGGCGGATCGTGGTGGTCGAGGACGATGCGCACATCCGGATGGGGGTGGCCGAAGCCCTGAGTGGCGAGGGATATGAGGTGATCGAATGCGATGACGGTGGGCTGGCGCTTGCGCTTATCACGGAGTCGTCTCCGGCGTTGGTGATCCTGGACGTGATGTTGCCGCAGCGGAGCGGGTTCGACGTTTGCCGGGATCTGCGGGCGAAGAAAAACCCGGTGCCGGTCCTGATGCTGACGGCTAAAGGTGAGGAGATCGACAAGGTGGTCGGGCTCGAGATCGGGGCGGACGATTACGTGACGAAGCCATTCGGCGTGCGGGAGTTGCTGGCGAGAGTTCACGCGCTGCTCCGGCGGGCGGGGATCGCCGATGAGGCGTTCGCAGGTGCGCCGGAGGTGATCGAGTTTGGCGACGTCAGCGTGCGGACGCGGGTGTTGCGGGGTCGGCGTGGTGAAGTCGAATTCTCGCTCACGCCCCGAGAATTGGCGGTCCTGGCGCTGCTTTATCGGGAGCGGGGAAATGCCGTTTCGCGCGACCGAATTCTCAACGAAGTGTGGGGTATCGACTACTACGGGACGACCCGAACCCTGGATCAGGTCGTCGTCAAGCTCCGCCAAAAGGTCGAGGCCGAACCGGCCCGGCCCGAGCACCTCCTGACGGTGCACGGACTGGGCTACCGGCTGGAGTGAGGGGACCGGGGTCCCCCGGCGCGCGCTACTTCACGTCGAAGCGGTCGAGGTTCATCACTTTGTCCCAGGCGGCGACGAAATCGGCCAGGAACTTCTGCTCGCTGTCGGCGCAGGCGTAGACTTCGGCCAGGGCGCGGAGAATCGAGTTCGAGCCAAACACGAGGTCGGCGCGAGTCGCGCTCCAACGCGGGTCGCCGGTTTTTCGGTCGAGGCCGGCGAAGGCGTTCCCGCAGGGCGACACCGATTTCCACTCCGTCCCGATGTCGAGCAGGTTCACGAAGAAGTCGGTCGTCAGGGACTCGGGGCGGTCGGTCAACACGCCGTGTTTCTCGCCGTTGGCGTTGGCTCCAAGGACCCGAAGGCCACCGACGAGGACGGTCAATTCCGGTGCGGTGAGCGTGAGCAATTGCGCCCTGTCGATGAGGAGGGCCTCGGCGGGAACGCTGAATTTCCCCCCCAGGTAATTTCGGAAACCGTCGGCGGCGGGCTCGAGCACGGCGAAGGACTCGACGTCGGTCTGCTCGGCTGATGCGTCCATCCGCCCCGGCGTGAAGGGCACCGTGATGTCGCGCCCGGCGTTCTTCGCGGCCCGTTCGACGGCGGCGCAACCGCCAAGGACGATGAGGTCGGCCAGTGACACCTTTATTCCGCCGCTCTGGCCTTCGTTGAAATCACTCTGAATCGCTTCGAGCTTTCCGAGGACACCGGCCAACTCCGACGGTCCGGTTGACCTCCCAATCCTTCTGCGGAGCGAGCCGAATGCGGGCCCCGTTCGCGCCACCCCGCAGGTCGGAACCTCGAAACGTGGACGCCGATGCCCACGCCGTGGAGACGAGCTGGGAAACGGAAAGCCCAGCGGCAAAAATTTTGCTCTTCAGCGAGTCGATGTCCGTCGAATCAACAAGGGGATGGTCGACCGTCGGGATCGGATCCTGCCAGAGAAGCTCCTCGGCGGGAACGTCGGACCCGAGGTAACGGGACCGCGGGCCCATGTCCCGGTGCGTGAGCTTGAACCAGGCGCGGGCGAAGGCGTCTGCGAACGCCTCCGGGTTTTCGTAAAAATGGCGCGAGATTTTCTCGTAAGCCGGATCGACCCGGAGCGCGATGTCGGTGGTGAGCATCGACGGAGCGATCTTTTTGGAGTCATCGTGCGCGTCCGGCACGGTCCCCGCACCAGCGCCGTCCTTCGGCGTCCACTGGTGAGCGCCGGCGGGACTCTTGGTGAGTTCCCATTCGTATTCGAAGAGGTTGGTGAAGTAGCCGTTGCTCCACTCGGTCGGCGTGCTGGTCCAAGTGACTTCCAGGCCACTGGTGATCGTGTCCCCGCCTTTGCCGCTTCCAAAGCTGCTTCTCCAACCGAATCCCTGCTCTTCGATTCCGGCGGCTTCCGTGTCCGCTCCGACGTGATCCGCCGGGCCAGCGCCGTGGGTTTTGCCGAAGGTGTGGCCACCGGCGATCAGCGCCACGGTTTCTTCGTCGTTCATCGCCATGCGCGCAAACGTCTCGCGGATGTCGCCGGCCGATTTCAGCGGATCGGGGTTGCCGTCCGGTCCCTCGGGATTCACGTAGATCAGGCCCATCTGCACGGCCGCGAGGGGATTTTCGAGATCGCGGGTGTGAGTGTCACCGTCCGCATCGTCGTCGGAGACGAGCACGCCTTCCCCTTCGACACCATCGGAACCATGGCCGTACCGCTCGTCGCCACCGAGCCAGGTGGTTTCCTTTCCCCAGTAGACGTCTTCGTCCGGCTCCCAAGTGTCCGCGCGACCGCCCGCGAATCCGAACGTCTTGAAGCCCATCGTCTCGAGCGCCACGTTGCCGGTCAGGATCAGCAGATCTGCCCAGGACAGCTTCCGCCCGTATTTCTGCTTGATGGGCCAAAGGAGTCGGCGGGCTTTGTCGAGGCTGACATTGTCCGGCCAGCTATTGAGTGGGGCAAATCGCTGCTGCCCACGGCCACCGCCGCCGCGGCCATCCCCGGTGCGGTAAGTGCCGGCGGCGTGCCAAGCCATTCGGATGAAAAGAGGGCCGTAGTGACCGAAATCCGCCGGCCACCAATCCTGTGAGTCGGTCATCAAAGCGGCGAGGTCAGCTTTTACCGCCGCGAGGTCGAGCGTTTTGAATTCAGCCGCGTAGTTAAATTCCCCTCCCATGGGATCGGACTTCGCGGAGTGTTGGTTCAGTAAGTCAACTCGGAGGCGGTTCGGCCACCAGTCTTGGTTGGTCGTGCCGCCTCCCGTGACGGCGGAGGCGGAGGTCGACGGGGCGAAGGGGCATTTGGATTCGTTGGACATGGTGGTTTCCACAGTTCGATGGGATGAAGTGATTTGGATGCGATTGGCGAGGTATTGGGATGAATCTGATGCGAAGATATTCCGATCGGCGGCGGTTTCGGCTCCCCGAGTCAGTGCGGGGAAGGGTCAGGTGCGCCTACGTATTGGCTAACGCGGCGGTCTCCTTGCAGGAACCACTCTCCTCGTTGACCAGAACCACGTAGACCGCCCGCACCGCCGATTCGTCCGCGACGTGGCGGTCACCATTTTTTCCAACGAGTGGCATCGAGACCCGCAAATGGCGTTCCGTTTCGCCACCGGGAGTCCGCAGCAGGACCGGTCCCGCCGCGTGGATCAGGCCGGACTCGACGTCCTCCTCCAGAAATTCGATCTCGAAAGAAACCACCGGGACGCGCGGTCGCCGGGGTTGGTTGGGATCGTAAATGCCAAGAGGCAGTCGCTCCACCACGTAGGAGCTGACGAAGTCTTCGACCGACGGATTCGCAGGGACGTTCATAAAAAGCCCACGATTCGAATCAATCGCCCGGAAATTGCAAGGAGAGAGGATCGAAAACTTTCTGGTTTATCCGGACGACCACTTGGCCACTCATTCGCGAATCAGCCCAGGAAAACCTTTTGAATCAAAATGAATACTCACCCTTCCGAAGCCGATCCTCTCGCTGCCGACCACGCTGCCCCCGACGCGACCGAGAAACTCGAGTCCGCCGCCTGCCGCACCACCGAAGTCGCCCGTGACAACGTCTGGCTCGTCACCGGAGGCCTCTTCCTGCTCGGGATCGCCATCGGTGCCGCCGCCAGTCAAGCCGTCACCCCGGAATGCTCCGTCCGCAACGCCGGCCAGCGTTCGCTGCATAAGCTCGGAAAGCAGTCCAGCCGACTCTCTCACGACCTTGGGCGCAAAATTTCCGCCCAGCTCCCAGCCCGCCTCCGTCCCGAACCGACGCTGAGCGAACGGCTCGCCGACGTCATCAATCAATTCCGCTTCTGGTAGACCACTATGAGCACCACTCAACGAATTGAAGTTGCCGGCTCCGGTGTCGGCGAAATCAGCCAGCAAGATATCGAAAACCGAGCGCGTGAGCTCGCCATCGGTGATGGGCGCCAGGAGGCCAACGCCGTCGATCTCGAGAACGCCCGCATCCAGCTTCATGCCACGAAGTCCCAGGCAGCGGCTCCCGAGGAAGTCGCCGGGGACGCCCCGCTGCCGGCAGTCGAAGACCTTGTCCCAGGGACCGTCGGCCACCGCACTCCCAGCCAGTTCCCAGACGAGGGGAATGTCGCCGCTGCACTCATTCGTGAGGGACTCGACGAAGCCGATCACGACACGCGGACCGAATCAGGCCGCTCGGACAGGCGCTGATTTCTAAAGTCGATCCAGCAACTTCGGCAGCACCACGTCGCTGGCGAAATAAGCCTCCGCCAACCGCCGCGCGGCCCGCTGCTGATTGGCAAAGTCTCCGATCACCCGCTCGCAAGCCGCCACCGCTTCCGATAGCGTCGTGAACCCGAAGTAGCCTTCGCCCTCGGGAAGCAATCGGCTCACCCCCGTGTCCTGCAACACCAGTGGGCGTCCGACTGCCGCGTAGCACACGCTCCGGTCGCTGAACCAGCCCGCTTTCGACAGCACGTAGCCGCCCTTCGCCACGGAGAACTCCGCCGAGGAACCGCGCACGTAATTCGCGTAATCCTCGAGCGATCCGCAGACCCCTTTTGCTTCACAAAATTCCCACCCCGCCGCGCGGAACGGGTCCAGCTCCAGCCGGTGGTCGTTCACGTGCATCGCCAGTTCGACCGGACGCGACACTCCGCGCGGGACGTCGACGAAGCGCTGAAATTCCTCCCGCTTGCCCGTCAACCACTCCCCCCGCCACTCGGCGTTCTTGTAGCCCTCCCAGTGCGCGATCGTCGTGAACCGCCCAAACTCCTCCTGCGGCGCAAACGGCCAGTATCGCAGCGTCACCGGCGGGAACGTCGGCACCCACTCGATCCCGCAGTCCGGCGCGAACCGGTTCGCCGTATCCCACGCCGTCCCCACCGTCACGAACCGATCGTGCGCGGCAAAGTTCATGTCGCAATTGTAGCTCTCCACCCACGTCTGGGAAAATGCCGGATCGCCATCCAGATACACCTTCACCGCCCGGGGAAACTCGACCGCCGGCGACTTGAAGTGCCCGGAATAGTTCAGAAAAACGTCCGCCTCCGCTGCGAAGTCCCGCAACTCCTCCAGATTCTCCGCCTTTCCGTCGACCAGCAACGTCGACCGAACTTCGAACCCAAACGCCGCCATCATCTCCTTCCAGTGCGCCTCGTTCGCGCTCCCCGCAAAAGGCGCCGCGTTCCACTCGGGGTCAATGCACTTCGTGGAATCCAACGCCTCCACCAGCCACACCTCCCAGCCCAGTTCCCGAAAACCCAGTGGCCAGTTCATCGCCGTCCACGCGATCCCGACCGCCGAGATTGGCTGCGCCGCAATCCCCACTCCCATCACGATTTTCATCGCCACAAACTAACACAAGCTCCCACCTTGCAGCGCACGGCAAATCGAGCGAAGCGAGAGAGCCGCCCGCATTCCCACCAATCACCAATCACAAGTCACCAATCACCAGCTAGAAAGATGCGCATCCTCGTCACCGGCCTCATCGGCAACTACGCCTTCGGAGGCGTCACTTGGGACTACATCCAGTACGTCCTCGGCTTCCGCGAGCTGGGTCACGACGTCTGGTATCTCGAGGACACCGCGACCTGGGCCTACGATCCCGTCGCCCAGGAGCCCTCCGCCGACTGCATCCATAACGTCAACTACCTCGAGCGGGTCATGCACGAGTTCGACCTCGGCGATCGTTGGATCTACCGCAACGAAGCCGACGGCAAATACCACGGCCCGGCCGGCGACGACGCCGAGCGCGTGATCCGCGAAGCTGACGTCCTCGTCAACGTCTCCGGAGCGTGCTGGCTGCGCGACTGCACCGCCGCCATCCCCCGCAAGCTCTTCGTCGATGGCGATCCGATGTTTACCCACATCGGCCTCACCGATCTTGACCGACAAGGCTACATCGACCACCTCCGCGCCCACGAAGAACACCACACCTTCGGCCTGAACGTCGGCCAACCCGGTTGCCTTGTCCCCACGGCCGGTTTCGATTGGAAACCCACCGTCCAACCCATCGCCATCGACTGGTGGCGAAAAAATCTCCTCCCGCCCACCGCCACCCACGTCGCCCGCGACGCCTGGACCACCGTCATGAATTGGGCCAGCTACCCGCCCCAGGAATTCGAGGGCAACACCTACGGCAACAAGGACCTCGAATTTCTCCGCTTCCTCGATCTGCCCCGGCACACCGACGAGAAATTCGTCCTCGCCATGGGCCAGGGCGTCGGGCGCTCCCGCCCCACGGAACGGATCGAAGCCGCCGGCTGGCAGATCATCGAGCCCGACGTCCACCTTCCCGACTACGCCACCTACCACGACTTCCTCGGCAACAGCAAAGCCGAGTGGAGCATCGCGAAAAACGGCTACGTGAAAAGCCACAGCGGCTGGTTCTCGTGCCGCAGCGCCTGTTACTTGGCCATGGGTAAACCCGTCGTTGTCCAGGACACCGGCTGGACGGATCACCTGCCGTCCGGCAGCGGCATCATCGCGTTCAAGACCCTCGAGGAATCCGCCGCCGCCATCGCCAAGGTTTCGGCAAACTACGACCACCACTCCGCCGCCGCCCGCAGCTTCGCCCAGACCCACCTCGACGCCGCCAAAGTCTGCGCCGATCTGCTCGACTAGTTGCTCGACGCGACCATCATTCCGACCGCTCCCACCCGAGGGCTTCGACAAAAACGTCATCCGTCGTGCCCGTCTCGGGGTTGCGAATCGCGTGCACCATCTGGTCCCAACTGAAAACCGCCACCGCCCGCCAGGAGTCGTCCGTCGCCCGCATCGCCTCGAGAAACACCTCGAACGCCTCCGCCCGATCCGCCTCATCGTCGAAATTAACCTTCGGAAAACCAAACTCCGACACGTAAATCGGCAACTTCGTCACCTCGCTCACCGGCCCCATGAAATCCCGCAGATACTCGCGGCTGAATCGTTTCGCGTTCCGGAGATTGGTCCGATTGATCTTCGGATAAAAGTGAACCGAGATTCCGTCCAGCTTCTCTAAAAAATTCTCCTTTTCGGACTCAGGCATCCCCGGGAGCGTGCCCGCGACAATTTCCAGATACACATCGGGAACGGCGTACGTCCCACCGATTCGCGCCAACCACTCGTCATCCTCCGGTTTATTCAACGCGCCAAGGATCACCTCCGGCTTCCGTCCTTCCGCGAACACCGCGTCCACGATCTCCTTCGCGATCGCCGCAATCTGCCCGCACTTCCGAGCCCCCATCCGCACCGATTCCGGCAGATCGTCCCACGTCGATTTCCCGTCGAACCCATAACCTTCCCCCTCCGGCAGGATCTCGAAGTCCCCGTTGAATCCCGCCCAGTTGATCTCATTTCCCACCTGAATCGCCCCGGGGATCGCATCTTCCTTTTTCAAAAGCTTGAGCAGGTCCGTCGTCCATTCCCGGAATCGATCCGGGTCGATTTGCGAATGCAGATACGAGGGCCAGAGCGGCTCCCGGCCCGGACGCCTCTCCGCCCCGTCCGGATAGATCAAAGGCTCGCCCGTGATCGAAAGCAGCAGCACCGTCCGCATCCCCTTCGCCTCGCACATCCGGATGTGTGCCGCGACCATCTCGAACTCTTTTCGATTATTCACCGACAATCGCACAAACGCCGCTCCATCCACCGCCATCTCATCCATCAGCTTTTCCGCCGCCCCGAGATCCCCCTCTTCGTGCCAAGGCAGGTTGGAGCGGTGAAGGCCGACCGGAAAATCCGCCGCCCTGATCGGAATCGTCACGCAAACAAGCAAGACGAGATAAATTCGACAAATCAGCATTGGCAAAACTTACCAGCATCTCCACGGGGAGAACAGGCTTCCAGCCTGTCGGCTTCGGCATCCTGCCGAAGCCACACGCCAAGCCGCCAAAATTCCAAATACCGCCCACCCCTCCCGCTCACACCAGAGTTCGCTTCCGACAACGCCCTCCTTCGGGCATTATTCGCCACTTTCTAAAACCCAACACCGATGCGCATCCACCGTCCCACTGACCGCAACTACGCCCACGCCCTCGCCACCCTCGACCGCCGGGCCGTTCCCGCACCCGAAGTCCAGGCGACCGTCGCCGAAATTTTCGCCGCGATCGAAACCGAGGGCGACCGGGCCCTGCTGCGCTTCACCGAAAAATTCGGCGGCCCCAAACTCACCGCCGCCAGGCTCCGCGTCACCGACGACGAAATCACCGCCGCCTTGGCCGAGCTCCCCGCCGCCACCCGCCGCGCCATCACCGCTGCCCGGACCAACGTCCGCGCCTTCGCCAAAGCCAGCCTCCGCAAGAACTGGTCGATGAAAAATCAACAAGGTGCCACCGTCGGCGAGCGGTTCGATCCGTTTCAGCGCGTCGGCATTTACGTCCCCGGCGGCACCGCGCCGCTCGTCTCCACCGCCGTGATGACCTGCACCCTCGCCGCCACCGCCGGTTGTCCCGAGATCGTCGCAGTCACCCCGGCCGGTCCCGACAAAAAAGTCCACCCGGCGCTGCTCGCCGCGCTTTCGCTTTGTGGCGCGACCGAGATCTACCGTGTCGGTGGAGCCCAGGCCGTCGCCGCTCTCGCCATCGGAACGAAGACCATCGCCCCCGTCGCCAAGATCTTCGGTCCCGGGAACGCTTACGTCGTCGAAGCCAAACGGCAGGCCGTCGGCCGGGTCGCCATCGACCTCCTACCCGGCCCGTCCGAGGTTCTCGTCATCGCCGATGCCGCCGCGAACCCCGACTGGATCGCCGCCGACCTCCTCGCCCAATCCGAGCACGGCCACGGGAGCGTTGCCATCCTCCTCACCCCAAGCGCCAGGCTCTTGAAAGCGGTCGCGGCGTCGGTCAAGCGCCAGGCCGCGGCCTCTTCGCGGGCGGAGCACCTTCGGGAAGCGCTCGAGGATTGCGCCCTGGTCCAGACGAAAAACCTCGATCAAGCGGTCGATCTCGCCAACGCATTCGCCGCCGAACACGTCGCCATCGCCACGGCCAAACCCGACGCCATTGCTACCCGGCTCACGACCACCGGGTGCATCTTCATCGGCGGAATCAGCCCCGTCGTTGCGGGAGATTTCCTCGCCGGGCCCAGCCACGAACTCCCGACCGGTGGAGCGGGAAAATCCTTCCCCGGCCTGACCGCAGACGCTTTTCAACGCCGCACCAGCCTCGTTCGCTACGACGAGAAGAGCCTCAAGAAATCGCTGAAAACCATCCAAACCTTCGCCGACATCGAAGGCCTCGACGCCCACGGGCGCTCGGCTTCGATCCGGCTTCGATAGGCACGAGGGCAGGACTTCGATTGATGGCTTCGAATTGGTGACGGCGCGAGCGCGCGACTCGCGGGTCTTTGGGTTTTCTGGCGATGGCGTTCAGTGAACGCGAGCGATACCTTGGAGCAGTCTCACGGCGTCCCGTGGGTCAGGGCAACGGGGCCGAGGAGGAGGGATGTCTGCTCGTGGCGCGCGGGATTTGACCGCGATTGGAGATCGAGAATCAACGAGTTGAGTTCCGCCGAGGATGGGAGTCGAGTGCGGGCGAGCTCGAACACGGCGACGTCGTCGCCGGCAATCCCGATCCGCCAACTTTCGTCGTTCGCCGCGGAGTAGTTCCCGTTTCCATCCGCCGCGTAGAAGCCGCTTTTGATGGTCGCGGACTGGAGCCGATAAAAGTCCGCGTAGTAGCTCCACGCCAGGCGCAGCGTCTCACCGGTGCTGGCCGAGTAATTCCAGAGATCCAGGCCGTTGCGGTGACAAATTTCGGCGGGCACGCTCAGGAGTGTGAGGGCGAGCGTAGAGTATTGGAGACCCTTGAGCGGCCCGGTGTAGTGACGGTAGCGGTCGTAGATCTCGCCATCCTGAACCAACGGCGCACCAGCTTTCTCGCGGTGGTGCGTTGGATCGCCCGGGCGAAGGATGAGGCCCTTGAGCAGCGCAACCCAATCGCGCGGATTTGTCGCAATCGAGACGCTGATAGCCCACTGAACCTGGGAACGGTCGCCGACCGCATAGCCGATGGCCACGAGAGCCGCGATGTCGGCAGCGAGGTGATTGTTGTAGTTCTGAAAATTGTAGTACCGGTTGGAGTGCCAGTCGGCGAGGGACGCACGAATTGGGGGAACCAAGGCGTTCAACCACGTTTCGATGGCCAGCCGGTCGGCGGTCGAAAGGGCACCGTCGCCGGTGTAGTCGCCAATCAGATCGTAGGCGTAAGCGAAGGGAATGATCCCACGACTCAACCACATCCCGTGATTGGCGATGGCCGGCGAGCCGGGGTCGAGCGCGGTTCCCGGGAGGGGTGAGCCGGAGGCCCAGTTTCGAAGAATGTTGGCCGCTTTCCTCGCGTAAGCCGTGGTTTGCGCCGGCGTCTCGATTCCTTTGGAGACCTGATAGGCGATGGCGAGATCCCGGGCAAATCCGCCGTGGAGGGTTGCGACGTTGTAAAAAGACCGGCCATCGTTGCCCAGGTAGGGCGTCAGCCGAGTCGATGATGGAATGTTGGCGATCGTGTCCGATTTCAGGAAAGCGTAAGCCGAGGCGTGCGGCTGAATCCCCGAAGAAACCCGGGCCCGGATGGTGGCAATCTCGCTGGCGTTGAGAAAGATGCGCGGTTGCGGGTTGGTGATTGCTGGAACGACTTGTGATTGAACGATGGACGCGGAGATGAGCAGCGCAAAGCTGACTGCGATGGAGGGTTTTTTCATGGGGGCGGTTGTGGGGTTGGGGGTTGGGCCGGAGCCAGATTGGCTTCGGCGTTGAGGGGAAACTATTCGGGAGGTGGATCGACACTCGCTCCGAAGATCAATATCTCGCTGCCAAGAAGTTCGGATACTTCAAGGGCGCGGTTCGGATGGATCAAAGCGCTCGCGATGGCGGACGAATCGGGGAAGTGGTGAGCACCCAATTCGAAAATCGCCCGAGAGTCGCCGCCCTTGCCGAGTCGGTCGGTCTCGCCGGCGTAGAATCCGCCCTGCAGCGAGGAGTCGTTGGCCGCGTAGAGCGGGGCATAAAACTCGAAGGGCTGCCGAAGAGTCTCGCCGCCGAGCGCCACGTAATCCCAAAGGTCGAGCCCGTTGGTGGCGAGCATTTGGGCGGAGAGGGCGAGCAGACTGGTGGAGAGGAGGCTGTATTGGGTGCCGCGGTTCGGATGAGTGACGTAGTCTCCGAAGTGTCCGGCGAGTTCGAAGTGTCGATAGCGGTCGATGATCTCACCGGCTTGAGGCTCCGCAGTGCCGGGGGGTTCGCGGTAGTAAACCTCGTCGCCGGGAGCCAGGATGAGCCCGGCGAGGAGGTCGAGGAAATCGCGCTCATCCTCGCCGGAATTAACGGCGTGGCGGAGCAGGTCCGAGTCGCCGGTCGCGATCGCGATCGCGATGAGGCCCATCGTCTCACCGATCTGGTGATTTTGGTAATACTGCCGGTCGAAGAAGTTGTTTTCGTGCCAAAGCTGAGCACCGTGCTCAATGGGGTCGAGAAGCTCGGGAAGCCAGGCGATGAAAGCGGTGGAGGTGTCGCTCGGGACAGCGTCCTTGCCGGCGAGGATGTCGTGCGCCCAAATGAGGGGAAAGATACTGCGCGGGATCATCATGCCCTTGTTCAGCGTGTCCGTGTCTTCAGGGATCGTCGTGCCGGGGAGCGGGCGGGCCGAAACCCAGCGGGCGATGATCTCGTTGGCAGCGGTGGCGTAGCGGTCGTCTCCGGTGATCCACCAGGTGAGCGCAAGGTCGCGGGCGGCTTTGGCCTGGGGAAGTAGCGTGCGGTAGAAACGGGCGGGGTCGCCGCCGACGTAGGGTATGAATTTTCCTTGGCGCTCCAAGGCGTCGTCCGCACGCCGACGGAGTGCGTCCCAAGCGGTGACCCAAGGATCGTCGCCGGAAAGGGCGCGAGCTTTCATGGCATCGAGTCCGGCGGCGTCGAGGACGAGGCGTGGGTGGGGCTTGGTGATCTTGGGGACCACGACGGATGCGTCGACGGGATTTGCCGGGGGCGTCTCGGGAGTGGCGCGGGCGGCGAGACCGGCCTGCTCGGGGAAGACGACTCCGTGCGTGAGAACGGTGGGACCGAGGAGGTGATCGACGTGAAGGGGACGGTCCATGACCCAGAGTAGGTCTCGGAGCGGCGCGCTGTCGGGGAATTGGCTGAAGCCGAGTTCGAAGGTGGCGACGGAGTCACCCGCCTGCCCGAGGCGGTCGTTCTCGCCGGAGTAGAAGCCGCCTTTGATGTCGGTGGTGTCGAGGCGGTAGAAGTCGGAGTAGAACTCGTGGGGCAGCCGCAAGTTCTCACCGCCCGGAGCGGTGGTGCCCCACAGATCGAGACCGAGGTGGCGCCCGATCTCGGCGGTCATTCCGAGCAAATTGAGGCTGAGGTTGGTGTATTGCATGCCCTTCCGCGGACCGGTCTTGTGGCGGTAGCGGTCGTAGATCTCAC
This sequence comes from uncultured Verrucomicrobiae bacterium, assembly GCA_963740185.1. Classification (GTDB taxonomy): domain Bacteria; phylum Verrucomicrobiota; class Verrucomicrobiia; order Chthoniobacterales; family JAATET01; genus CAVVKW01. Next base: position 48,491 of record CAVUDH010000015.1, on the reverse strand, counting down.
CGGCTTGCGGCGCGGGAGCGTTGGGGTTTTCGCGGCGGTGGACGGTATCGCCGGGCAGGAGGATGAGGCCTTCCAAAAGCTCGCGGTAGTCGCGGTCGTTCGCGTCGCTGTCGAGGGCAAATTGGACGAGGTCGCGGTCGCCGAGGAGCGAGCCGAGCGCGGCGAGGCCGAGGGTGTGGGTGGCGAGGTGATTATTGAAATTCTGCTGGCCGTAGTAGTCGGCGGATTTCCATTTTGCCTTGCTGGCTTTGATGAGTGGAACGAGGGCGAGCGCCCACTCGGAGACGACGGCACGGTCCTGGTCGGTGAAGGCGGGGGCGCTCCAGAGCAAGTCGGCGGCGTAGAAAAAGGGGAGCGTGCCGCGAGCAATCCAGATGCCGAAGTTCGGTGTGTCCCGAGCGTTCGCATTGGAGAGTTCCGTGCCGGGGAGTGGGCGGGCGGAGGCCCAGGCGCGGATGAGAGCGACGGCGCGGTCGGCGTAGGCGGCGTCTCCGGTGATCCACCACGCAAGCGCGAGATCGCGGGCGCGACCGCCCTGGAAATTCGCGATCTTGAAAAACGTCTTCCCTTCGGAGCCGACGTAGGGCCGCGGGTTCTCCGGTTTCTCGAGTTCCTCGCGGAGAGCGTCCCACGCGAGGGCATGAGGGAACTGGCGGTCCTCGACGCGGCGCTTCATCGTCGCGAGTTCGTCGGCGTCGACGAAAAGGCGGGGATGCGGGGCGGTGATCTCGGGGACGACGATGCTGCTGGTCGGTTCGTCGACCGGGGGCTCGAGCTTCCAGACTTTGAGATCGCGCAGGGTGACGGATCCGGAGTCGCCCATGATGCGGAATCCGAGGTAGCCGTCGGTGAAGATGGGATCCGTGTCCTCGAAATCGATGATCTTTCGCCCATCGACTTCAGCTTGAATGAGTGGACCGTCCTTGAGCACGCGAACCGAATAGGGGCGATCGCCTTGGCCGGTAATGCGGTCGTCGCCGACGGCCAACAGGGAGAAGGTGCCGTCTTTGCGGAGGTTCGACGTGCCGCGGGGGCGATAGGGTGAGGCCCAGAGCGAGATGTGGTAGGCGAGAAGCTCGTCGGGATTCTGGATGTAATTCGAGAAGACGCCGTTGCGGGTTTTGTCGTCCGGTCGAAGATCGTGCCGCCGTCCGGGTGGCTGGCACTGAAGAAGAGGATGTGGAGCCCGCGATTTGTGTCGCGGGGCTGCATCGTGTATTCGACAAGGATGCCGTCGGGAAAACGTCGGTTCAGCCACAGGACGACGTGATCCGACCCGGTGATAACGGTCTTTTCGCCGTCGAAGTAGGGCGGCGGCTCGGTGTGGCTGGACGAAAGCACGAGACCGCCGTCGCGGGTGATGGCCTGGCCATTACCTTCGAGAATCCACTGGTCTTCGCGAGCCGACGGGGCGTCGCTTTCGCGGACAACGTCCAATGGCTGGTCGAAGTCGTTTTCGTAGAGCGGCGTCTTTTTCCAGGGCGTGAGGTCGAGCGGGTCGGTGTAAAGCGTGCGGCCTTCGCCCGCGAGCGCGGGAAGCGGAGCCGTGTCGGCGGCAAGTCGGTCTGGATCGAGGGGTTCGGCGCTGAGGTGGGCGTCTTCGATCTCCACGGCGGCGTCGGGTGCGCCGAGCGTGACCGGTCCTCGCAGGTCGGGTGCGCCTTCGGTCCAGAAGCCCACGTCGACGACGCGGGCGGATTCCTGCTGGACGCCATTGAGGTAGATCGTGAACTCGTCCCGCTCGACGTCCCAAGCGAAGGCAAGGTGATACCATTGGTTCGGCTCGAGCCGGCGAGCAGGAGACCGACGACGTTGGGCGTCTCGCCAAGGGCGGAGAGTGGCTCTCGGCGCGTGATCCGAAGGTCGAGCTTCACGGTGCGAGCGTCGGGTGCGAGGAAGGCGCGGAAGAGCGGGCTCCCGACCAACGGGATGGTCGGCTGCCCGGCGCCGGGGCGTACGCCCTCGGGAAAACGGATGCGGAAGCCGAGCCAGCCGCTGGGTGATTGCGATTCTTCTCGGGTCTGAAGTTCCACCGACGAGGCGGCGAAGATCGTCGGCACGGACGTCGTGACGAGCAGGAGAGCGGCAAGGAGTCGGGCGGAGATCATGATTAAGTCGGGCGAGGGCTGGCGGCCCGCAGCATCACGGCACCGACGGTGGCGAGAAAGAGAGCGAGGCCAAGGATGCAAAGTCGACCCGTGGGATCATTCGGAACGAGCAGCAGCAGCGCGATGAAGACGCCGATCACCAGCGCAAACCGGCCCAGGATGACGAGTTGCGTGCGGTCGTTGGATTCGCCGACTTCTGCGGCGAAATCGACCGGTCGGTGCATAAGGTCAAAGAATTGCCCAACCTGCGCACGGTAGTCGGCGCTCGCGCGCGACCAGAAAATGCCGGAAAGCGCAAAGACGCCGACGCCGGTGACGACGGACCAGAGCGTTTTCGATGCGAGGGTCCACGGCGTCTCGGCGAACATCGCGAGGCACGATGGAACGAGCGTCACCGCCATGGACGCGATGGCGGCCCACGCGGGAACGCGCCGCACGAAGAGACACAGCAGGAGCGGGATCGACATCGGGACGATGAGGATGGGGCCGAGGCCGATGACGAACTCGAACACACCCGAGCCCTTCATCTGGGAAAGCCGTAGCGCGAGCCAAATGACGATGAGGCCGAAGCCGACGGTGACGACGCGGCCGATGTTCACCTGGGCCTGCTCGCTGGGTGTCGCGCGGCCGAGGAAGCGGCAGATGGGCGGCAGGATGTCGCGCACGCAGATCGCGGCGTTGCCGTTGAGGCCCGCGTCCATGGAACTCATCGTCGCGGAGAACATGGCGACGATCATCATGCCGATGAGACCCGTGGGGAGAAGGTTCACGGTGACGATGGCGAAGGCGGCTTCGGCGGGTTTCGTCATTCCCGAGGCCAGCACTTCGTTCTCGAAGAGCAGGCGCGCCGCAATGGGCGGGATGAACCACATGAGCGAGCCGAGCGCCATGAGGATCATGGTCAACAGCGCGGCTCGGCGGGCCTCGCGCCCGTCCTTGACGGCGAAATATTTGACGCCCTGCTGGGCCGAGCAGAGCAGGATGGTCTGCACGGCGAAGACCGCCAGTGCCCACTGCCACGTGTAGCTCGAGAGCGGGAAGGCATCCGCGCTTTTGAACATGGCGAAGGTCTCGCCGAGCCCGGCTTCTTCGACGGCTGCGAGCATGCCGCCAACGCCGCCGAAGTGGATGAGGCACAGCAGCGACAGGAGCAGCGTCATCGCCATCATGATGAGCCCCTGGACAAAATCCGCCGCCATCACGGCCCACTTGCCGCCGGTGGTGGAGTAGAAAAGCACGACCAGTCCGAGCACCGGGATGGTGAGGTGGATCGGCAACCCGAAGGCGCTGGCGGTGAAAATGGCGAGGCCGAACAGCCAGACCGCGCCGGTGATGACGAAGAGCAGGATCGAAATGCCGGCGTAGACCTGCTGCGTGAGCGGGCCGAAGCGCAGTCGCACGGCCTCGGGGAACGTCGTGACGCGAAGCTGTCGAAACCACGGCGCCAGGAAAAACACGTGCAGCAGGAGCGCGCAGCAATTCGCGATGTAAATCACAACGACGCTCCAACCCGCTTCGAACGCCGCTCCGCCGTTGCCCGTGAAGGTGAGCGCGCTGATCCCGGCCATGAACGAACTCATTCCGACCATCCACCACGTTCCCTGACAGCCGCTGCGGAAGTAGTCGCCCGCGGTTTTGTTGAAATTTTTGAATACCACGCCGACGACCAACATTAGGACGAGGTAGGCGGCGATGACGCCGTATTCGACGATGGGGTGGGCCATGCGGATCGGGGACGCGGCGGGGGTGTTACTGGGCGGTTCCGGTCGAGATCGAAAGCGCGTGAATGGAGCCGCGGAGCGGGCGGGAGAACTTATCGGGGTTGGCGCTGCCGACGTAGAGGTCGGGGTAGGCGCCCCACGGAGAGGAGGAGCCTTCGAGGTCGGCGGTGGCGGTCGAGCCATCGTCGAGGTGGATCGAGACCTCGCCGGTGTCGGAGACCGACGCGATGACGTGGTAGAGGCGTCCGGCCTCAATGCCGTCGATCCGTGCGGCGACGGCGGGCTTCGGAGGGCGCATGGCGTGGAGCGTGAGCGCGGGCTCGCCGTTGGTGATGGTCAGTCGCAGATCGAAGACGTTGGTGACGAGGACGACGGTTTGGTCCGTCGAAACGTCGTCGAATTCGACGTCGACGGTGACCGTGAAGCCGGACGGGTTTTTCCAAAACTCCGGGACGTAGGCGGTCGCCTTGCCGCTGAATCGCAGCGCGCCGTCGGCGGCGACCGGAAAAAAGCGCTTCGGGGAAGGTGCGTCTCCGCTGCGTCCGAAGATCAGCGGATGCCCGGCGGGTTCGCTCTGCAGGGCGGGAACGGGGCCGATGGGACCGTCGACGCAGGACTTCGCTGTCGAGCGACCAACTGACGTCGGCGGCGCGGATGATCGGACAGAGTGCCGTACGTGACGAGGAGGGTCTTGAGCAGAAGGCGGGTGGTGTTCATGAGAAACGCGTAGGGGTGGAGATGCCGTTTTACCGGGGCCGGCGGCGGTGATGCTGTCGGGCGCGTCGTTGCCGGACGGGTGGAAGGCTTTCCACGGAGTTGGCCACTCGGGGTCGCCGAAGGGCCAGAATGCCGGCTTGGTCTGAGCCGACCCGTCGAACATGAGGTAGGTCATTCGACCGCCCTTCCCGGGAAGCGCGCCGTGCGGGTGGGTCGGTCCTTTGAAACCAAGGTCGGTGGCTGCGTTGTTGAGTGTTTCGACGTTGAGCCACCAGCCGGCATTCGACGCCGAGAGCGCGAGCATCGGGGTCTGGGACGGGCGGTCGAGCTGCATGAACTTCCACCGATTCACGCCGCCGTTGGGGTTATTGGGATACTGGGTGAAGAACTTATTGAGGAGGAAAGTCCCGACCGGACCGGGCGCGCGTTCACCGGACTGCATTTCCCCGGTGATGTAATCGTTCTCGGCGTTGCGGATCATCTTCTGGGAATAAACGAGGTTGTTGGCGTCGACGCTGGAGAGTTCTTCGGAAGCGATTCCGAGGTAGGGAGCGACGAGGACCGGCCAGCGCCGGGTGGGGCCGTAGAGCGAAAAGATCTGCCCCTGGTGCTCGGTAGCGTAGGCGTGGATCGCGACCCCGTTCTGCCGAAGGCGCGAGACGTTTTCCGAGGTCTCGGGCCGCTGACCGCATGCTCCCGAGGACCGGGACGATGAGGGTGGCCAAAATGGCGATAATTCCGATGACAACGAGCAGTTCGATGAGCGTGAAAGCGCCGAGTGGAGTCGGCACGCGGGCGCAACGGATTTGCGAGGGCTGGCGCATAGCTTTGGGGGAGGATGTGAGAGCCCGACTCGTCTCAGGCTCGAACGGCCCGGCGACGGAGGATGACGAGCAAACCAAAGCCAGCAACGAGCAGGGACCAGACTTCGGGCTCAGGGACAACCGTCAACATCCCGGTGCTCTCGCTGAAGTTGTAATCCGCGCCGCCAAAGGTGCGCGTCCACTGGTTGCCGCCGGTGTCGGTGAAGCCGGCGACATTGAAGGTACCGCCGAAGGTCTCGTCGAGCGAGCCAACGTCAACGATTGTCCAAGAGTCGCCCGGCGTGGTGCCCGCGCTACCGAGATCGAAGACGAAAGCAGCCGTTCAGGAGAGTCGTGCCGACACCACTGCATCAGGTTATTGGTGCCGGAGACGCCGATAACGAAACTCATCGAGCCGCTGGCTCCGAGGGTGAAGGTGCCGTCGGCCACGGAGACGTCGCCTGTGAAGGTGTTCGTCCCGTTGAACGTAAGGGTGCCCGCGCCGACTTTCTCGAAACCGGAAGCTCCGGAGACGTTCCCGTTGACGATGGTCGAATTGGCTCCGCCGATCTCGAGGTTACTGCCGATGAGGTTAACGTCACCGCCGACCGTGGCGGTCGATGCGCCTTCATTGACGAGCCGGGCGGCTCCTTGCTGGAGCGTGATCTCCTCGGTGCCAACGTCGAAGCCGTTGAGGTCGAGCGTGGAGGTGGCCTGCACGAACGTGCCACTGCCGGTCGTCCCGAGAGCGGCTGCGTTGCTGACGACGAGAGTGCCGCCCGGGCGAACCACGGTGGTGCCGGTATGGGCGTTGACGCCGGAAAGGCGCAGTGTGCCGTTTTCGAGGGATTGGACCGATTCGATGGACGACCCGATGTTGCCACTCACGGTGAGCTGCGATCCGGTGCCGCCCGCCCGGAGGTTCGCCGAGCCTGCTGCCGCAGTGATGCCCTCCGCTCCACGTGGCCGCCGTCGCGCTGGAGTTGCCGATGAAGGCGGTCTGGTTATTTCCGACGGTGGCGGACTTCGTGACGTCGTTGCCATTCACGTCGAGGGTCACGCTGGAGTTGAAAAAATTAACGTTGGCGTTGGCGCCAAGGGCGTTGGCGTTGGTCATTTGAATGGTCGTTCCGGCAGTGCCGCGGATTTCAGCCTGTCCCGTGAACGTATTGTTGCCGCCGATGACGAGATTGCCGCCCGCCGTGTTGAGTTGAACCGTGCCCGCCGTACCGGTGACGACTGAATTAACGGTGAAAGTGCCGGTGTCGGATCGCAGGCCGGAGGCACTGGCACCGAGGTCGATGGTGCCGCCGTTGAGCGTGTAGTTGCCGGCGCCATTGACGATTTGACGAACGGTCGCCGCGCTCTGGGTGCCGCTAACGGTGACGGTGAAGTCACCATTTGGGGTGGCTGCGACGGAGGAATTGCCTCCGAACCACGCGCTGGCACCGGGGGTCCAGGCGGAGAGCGTTGTCCCTGAGTCGGCTCCGGCCGGAGGGGTCCAGAAATTGTCAGCGCCCCAAGTCCCGGTGCCGTTTTGGTAACCGGCGGCGGCACTGGTGTCCCACGATGATGTTCTGGGCTCGAAGGGCGGAAGTGGTAACGGTCACCGCCGCGACGGTGAGGAGAAGGATGAGGGAATGTTTCATTCGGGTGAGGGGGTTGATTTCGACCAACGTCCTTCTTTTCGTCCTTCGCAACAACTTGGGATTGCTGGGCAGCGGACGAAAAATGATTTATCGTAAATCAACATGAAAGCACCAAGGGAGTCCGTGAGTCTGACGGAAGTGGCCGTTGCGGCGGGGTGTTCGCGAATGACGGCATCGAACGTGCTGCGGGGGGTGGGGCCGCTTTTCCGAAGCGACAAGGGCTCGGGTGGAGGCGGCGGTTCGCGAAACCGGTTATCGACCCGATCCTGAACTTGGCCGCATGATGACCCGCCTGCGACTTCCCCGCCGGAAACGCGTCGACTCAACAATCGCGATCCTGGGAACGGCCTCACCCAATCACGATGAGCGTAAGGACGGGTATTTTGGCCGGGTCGTCGCGGGTGCTCGGCGGCGGGTGGTCGAGCGGGGTTTTACGGTGGATCGGCTGATCGTGGAGGAAGGGGAAGGCGCGGCGGCGAAAGCTTGAGCGTGTCCTCCGGGCGCGCGGCATCACGAATCTCCTCATCACGCCGTGGGCGCGGCCGGGCGGGCATTTTCGGCTGGACTGGAATCGCTACACCGTGGTCTCGGCATCGCACGCGCTGTGGCGTCCATCGTTTCATCGGGCGGTGCCCAACCATTACCTGAACATGCAGATTGCGCTCCAACAGGCTCGGCGGGCCGGTTACCGCCGACCCGGGCTGGTCAATTCCGCCGACATGGACCGGGTGGCTCTCTTTGCCTGGAGCGCGGCTTATCTGGAATACACGGCGCGCAACGTGTCTGCCGGGCGACCGAGCCCGTTCCCGCTTCGGCGAACCGCCGCTCGAGCGAGCGCCGCGAAATCGCGACGTGGCGGGCGACGTCATCCACGGTCAACTCGCGGTGGCAATGAGCGTGAATGAACGTCAGAGCCGCAGCGACCTCCGGCGTCCCGTCGGTCGGAGGTGGGCGCGGCGACGGCGTCGAGTTCCTCGTGCTGGCCGAGCGCGAGCGCCAGGCAGCCGAGCGTGAGTCCCGCGACATGGAGCGACCCCTCGCGGGCCAGGGCACCCAGCCGGTCGAATTCGTCGTTCAGCATCGCCCACTGCGTGAGAATCCGCAGCGTCGGACGTGACGGAAAAACACCCTCAGTCCTCAGCCGGTGCAGATACGCCCCGTTGGCGCAAATCCATCGCTCGACCCACCCCGTCTTCGAGTCGGGCTCATAGTGGTGCGCTGCGCCCGGCGGGAGGATCAACGCGCTGTTGGCGGGGAAGGGCCGTCGTCCCGTCGCGTCGGATTCCACGTGGCCCCGCCCCTGTTCGATCCAGACGACGGCGAAGTCGTTGAGTCGCCGCGCGCCTCCGCGCTTGAATTGGTAGCGGCGTGGATGCCCGGGCGCCGGGTAGGATTGGCCAGGCGCATACGCGATCCGGCCCACGCTCGTTAGATAAATCTCCCGCTCCACGTCCCGCTCCGTCACCGAGGGGTAGGTGAAGCCGTTCCAACTCGAAGGCATGGTCGAATTCTGCAATCAAAGGTGGCGGAAATCGAGAACAGATTGGCGGAAATCCGGCATCGCTTCGGTTTGCCATCTGGTAACGCAATGCTAACTTTCACCCTTACGGTGCGCAAAACCTGCCCTTTTCTCCCCCTCACCCTCGCCCTTCCATGAGCACCGAAACCCACGACGGCCCAAGTCTCCTCCAACATCCTCCCGAGCGGCTCGATTATTCACTCACGGGCAAGAACGCGACCAAGGCCATCGAAATGGGCCTCGCCGAAGCGGAATGGTATCAGACCGATGTCCCTCGCGAAAAGCTGCGAGCGCTGCTCGAGCGGCGCGACGGCACCGGCGATTCGCGACACCGTCCTGTGGTTCTCGCTGCTCGGGATCACGGCGGCGGCGACGGTCATTCTTTGGGGAACGTGGTGGGTGATTGCGCCGTATGCGCTCTACGCGGTGCTCTACGCGACGGCGTCGGATTCGCGCTGGCACGAGGCCGGGCACGGCACGGCCTTCAAGACCGATTGGCTGAACAATCTGGTCTACGAGATCGCGTCATTCATGGTCCTACGCGAGTCGGACGTCTGGCGCTGGAGCCACACGCGGCACCACAGCGACACAATCATCGTGGGACGCGATCCCGAGATTCAGGTCTCACGACCACCCGACATCCCGTCCCACCTGCAGAGTTTTCTGGCCATCGGAGTGTACCGTTCGTATTTCCCTGGACTGATCCGGCACGCGCTGGGCGCGGTGACGCCGGACGAGCGCACGTTTCTCCCCGAGAGCGAGTTCCCCCGCGTGTTCTGGAAAGCCCGCGTGATCGTCGGCATCTATCTTCTCATCATCGCGAGCGCCGTCGCGCTGCAGAGTTGGATTCCCATTTTTCTGTTCATCCTCCCGCACTTCTTCGGGACATGGCTCATGATCGTTCACAACACCACGCAGCACGCGGGACTCGCGGAGAACGTGCTCGATCACCGGCTGAACTGCCGCACTGTCTACATGAATCCGTTCAGTCGATTCGTGTATTGGAACATGAACTACCACCTCGAGCACCACATGTTCCCGCTCGTGCCCTACCACGCGCTGCCGCAGATGCACCGCCTCATCAAGGATGACTGCCCGCCGCCGTATCCGTCGATTCTGTCGGCTTGGCGCGAGATTCTGCCCGCCGTGTTGCGTCAAGTCAAAGATCCCGCTTACCACGTCAAACGCACGCTTCCCTCCCGCTCCGCCCGCGTTTCGCACGGTGCACCGGTCGCTCAGACGGAGCCCGATGCCAACGGCTGGATGGAGGTTTGCGCCACCGCCGATCTGAGTCGGGCCGATGTGATCCGATTCGACTATCAAAAGAAGACTTTCGCCCTTATCCGCGACGAGGAAGGCACCCTCCACGCCACGGATGGCATTTGCACGCACGGGAACGTGCACCTCTCCAACGGCCTCGTGAAGGACGGCATCATCGAATGCCCGAAGCACAACGGCCGCTTCAACCTCGCCGACGGCTCCCCCGCCCGTGTCCCGGTCTGCCGTGGCATCGCGACGTATCCGATCGAAGAGCGCGGTGGTCGCATCTGGCTCAATCCGACGAAGGCGGGCGGCGCCGGGGCGCGCGAGGAGAAATCGTATCGGTTCAGCGTGGTCTCGAATCGCAGCGTCGCGACGTTTATCAAGGAGCTCGTGCTCGAGCCGCTCGAGGTCGGGGGCAAGGTTGACTTCACGCCGGGCGATTATTTGCAATTCGAGATCCCGACCTACGACGAGATCCAGTTCCACGACTTCGACATTCCGGAGCCCTACGCCGAAGTCTGGCGGACGCAGCGCGTCTTCGACCACGTAGCGCACAATCCCGATTCGACTCGCCGCAACAACTACTCGCTCGCCAGCAACCAGGCGAACGAGGCGTCGGTGCGACTGAACGTCCGCATCGCCACCCCGCCCCCGGGGCAGAAGTGCGCGCCAGGCGTTGGCTCGGCCTGGATGTTCAACCTCCGGCCCGGCGACGTCGTGACGGCCTTCGGACCGTTCGGTGATTTTCACGTTAAGCCGACGCAACGTGAGATGGTCTACATTGGCGGAGGGGCGGGAATGGCTCCGCTGCGAGCGCACCTCTCGTGGTTGCTGGAGACGGAGAAGACGCCGCGCCGAGTAAGTTTTTGGTATGGCGCGCGGTCGCGGCAGGAAATCTACTACGATGAATATTTCGAGGAGCTCGCCGCCGAAAATCCGAACTTCGCGTTTCACATCGCCCTCTCGTCTCCTCTCGACGAGGACGACTGGACCGGCCACAACGGTTTCATCCACGAGGTCGTGCAGCGCGAACACCTGAAAAATCACCCGAACCCGGCAGCGCTCGAGTATTACCTCTGCGAGCCGCCGATGATGATCAAAGCCTGCACAAAAATGCTGACCGAGCTGGACGTCCCGCCGGATCACATCGTCTACGACGAATTTTGACCATAACCCCACCCACCCACCGCTCGGACAGCGAATGACCCCGCAACCCCTCCTCGGTCTTCTTTTCCACGCACTCGGCGGGGCGGCTGCCGCGAGCTTCTACGCGCCGCTCAAATTCATTCGCCGCTGGCCGTGGGAGTGCTTTTACCTCGCGATGGGCGCGTTCGCGTGGCTGGCGACGCCTTGGATCTTCGCGGCAGCCACCACGCCCGACCTGCTCGGTGTGATTGCCGGTTCTCCACCCGCAGCCCTGGGTTGGACGCTGCTCTTCGGCGTGCTGTGGGGGATCGGCGCGGTCACGTTCGGGCTCTCGATGCGTTACCTCGGCATGGCACTCGGGATGTCGGTCGCGCTTGGGTCTCGACGCCCACGGTCGGTCGGCGTCGATCCGGCTGGGGTGAATCTTTTTGCCTTTATCGGCGGAGGGAGAACTCCACGGGCACCTCGATGGTGCTTTCGACCGGTTGCCCGCCGATTGTCCGGGGACGAAAGCGCCAGCGGCGGACGGCACTCAGGGCGGCACTGTCGAGGACGCCATAGCCGGCGCTTCGTTGGACGCTGGCGGCGCGGACGGTCCCCTTGGTCGTGATGGTTGCCCGGACGATGACGGTTCCCTCCCAGCCGTTGCGCCGAGCGGTGTCGGGATAGCGGGGAGCGGGGGTGCGGCGGGAGTCCGGGGAGGCTTCGACGACGGTGCCCGATGGACGAGTGGCGGGCTTTGGCGTGGCCTGCGGTCGTGCGGTCGGCGCGGAGCGGGGAGTCGCCTGCGGCGTCGGACGAGGGGTTGGCTTGGGGGTCGGTTTTGGAGTGGGCGTGGGCGTCGGCGTCGGGGTCGGGGTCGGAGTGGGCGTGGGGACCGGGGTGGCGTCCGGCTGTTCGGTGGTCAGGATCTCTTCCGAAATCGGGGGGGGCGTGGGCTCCGGGGTCGGCTCGGGAGTCGGCTCCGGGGTTGGTGGTGGCGTGGGTTCGGGAGCGGGTTCGACGAGGTGAACCGGGACGGTGAGCGTTTTTTCTTCCGGCTCGACTTTCGGCGGGGTTCCGGAGACCGGAGGAAGGGACAGGAGGATGCCGTGAAGAACGAGGGAAGCGGCGAGGACGGCGGCGAGGAGCCAGCCGCGTGGCGAGTGGGGAGCGGTCATGGCCCGGCGGAGCGGGACTCGTGGACGAGATTGAACTGGGAGGCTCCGGCGGAGCGAGCCTGGTCCATCAGGTCAACGAAGATACCGTAGTCGACGGATCGGTCGCCCCGGAAGTTGACGGTGCGGTCGTCGCGCGCATCCAGGATGGCGCGAAGGGTCTCCTGGAAAGCCTCGGGGGTGACGGGATCGCCGGAGATGGCGATGGTACCGTCGGCGGCGACGCTGACGACGACGGCTTCGGTGGGTGTCTCCGGCGTGCCGGTTGCGGAGGGGAGCTCGAGCGGCAGGGACGGCTCGCGGAACGCCGAGGTGAGCATGAAAAAGATGAGCAGCAGGAAGACGACATCGATCAGCGGGGCCATGTCGATGGTGTGGGTCGGGCGTTTCGGGCGGCGGAACATGCTGCGGACGGTGGAATCTCGGGAAATTGAGACGGGCGGAGGGACCGGCTCAGCCGATGGTCGACCAGTCGTCGATGGGGCGGTCGGCGTCGGTCGTGGGTTCGGTCGGGAGGGATCCCTCCGGTTCAACGAGGTCGTCGAGGGCGGGAATGGCGAGTTCCATGCGGCTGGCGATCTTGTCGGCGTGACTCTCGAACGCGTGGAATGCGGCCATGCTGGGAATGGCGACGATCAGCCCAAAGACGGTGGTGAGGAGGGCTTCCCAGATGCCGCCCGCGAGGTCGGCAGGGTTGGCGGTGCCCTCGAGTGCCTGAATCTGAGCGAAGGCGACGACCATCCCGATCACGGTGCCGAGGAGCCCGACGAGCGGCGCCAGGTGGGCGATCGCCGCGAGGACCCGGAGTCGCTTCTCGACTCGCTCGAGGACGAGGGCCGCTTCCCGCTTGATGTTGTCGAGCCGAGTCTTGGTGGGACGCCGGACGTTGAGCAGGTAGGTTTCGACGACGCGGCCGACGGGGTGACTCGCCGAGCGGGCGCGCTGCAACGCATCGTCGAAGCGGTTGGATCGTAAAAGGTCGAGGGTGCCGCCAAGCCACGCGTCGGGATTCAATCCGTACCGGAGGTAGACGATGGAGCGCTCGAGGATGACCGCGAGCGAAACGACCGACATGCCAAGCAGGATCCACATGAGAGGTCCTCCAGCCAGAAAGTAGGTGAAAAGGGAGAATTCGGTGTCCACGGCGGCGTTTGTCCGGCCCCAGCGGCAGAAATTCAACCTTTTTTAAGACTGAGTCTCATTTTCATCTTGCGTTAATGAGACTGAATCTCATTCACTGCGCGCCGTTATGAAATTGAAGCGAAGCTGGCAGAGCAGGTTGGGACGAGGTGGCGTCGGGATTTTGTTTCTCGCGGGAGTGTCGGTCTGGGCGCAGGAAGTGGAGCGTCTGGAAACGGTGGAAGTGTCGGCTGACTACGACACGCGGATCGAAGGGCCGTTTTTGCCGGACGTTGAGGGGACGCGGATCAACGCGGGAAAAAAGACGTCCAACATCGTGCTGACGGATCTGCCCGAGATCGCGAATGACAATTATCGGCAGGTGATCGCCAAGACGCCGGGGTTGATTTTGTCGGAGGAGACGACGCCGCTGCTGAGCATTGGCTACCGGGGCTACGCGCCGCACCGAACGCAGTTTTTCCAGGTGTTGGAGGATGGGATTCCGATCCACGCGGACATGTTCGGGTATCCGGAGTCGTACTACACGCCGCCGCTGGACGCGGTGGAGCGGATCGAGTTCGTGCGGGGCGGGGCGGCGTTGATGTATGGCCCGCAGCCGGCGGGGGCGATTAATTTCGTTATGAAAAAGCCGCCGACCGACACTCCGTTCACCGCGGAGTCGACGAACATCATTGGCAGCTTCGACTACTACTCGAACTTCTCTGCGGTCGGAGGGACCGTCGGTCGGTTCGGCTATTACGGGTGGTACAACCACCGGCAGACGGATGGATTTCGCGAGGCGAACAGCGACTTTTTCCTCAACGCGTGGGGAGGAACCTTCTCGCTGGACGCGACGGGACCGTTTCGCACCTACCTGAACCTGACCGCCTACGACGAGGTGCACGGGGAGCCGGGTGGGCTGACGCTGAGCGATGGACCCGATGCGGTGAATTACACCAAGAATCGCAACGCGACGTCTCGCTTTGACGACCGGGTGCGGATCAGTCGATACGCGGTCACGTTGATCACGGAGTGGGACGTGACCGACCGGACGTTGGTGACGGTGCGCGGGTGGTGGGATTATTACCGGCGCTTCAGTCGGCGGCAGCGCGGTGGCGGTTTCGGCACGCTGCCGACGGGGCCGGATGCGGGAACGAATTCGATCCAGACACAGCAATTTTACACGTTCGGGGTCGAGCCGCGGGTCCGGCACGACTGGGATTGGCTCGGGGAAACGCACACGTTCGCAGGTGGGGTGCTGCTCTACAATACCTACTCGCCCCGGCGGGATGAGCGGGGCAGCAGCCCGACGGCGAACCACGGGCGGACGCTGAATCAGAATGACCGGACGACCTGGTATACGTCCGTTTTCGCGGAGAATAAGTTCCAGATCGGAAAGTTTTCGATCACGCCCGGCGTGCGCCTCGAGAACATCTGGCAGTCGCTGGACGAGTCGGTCAACGTCGCCAAATCCGACGCCGGGCAGAGTCTGACGGACGAGACCGAACATAATTTCGTGCCGCTATTCGGGCTGGGCTTGGAGTATGCGTTCACGCCGGAGATCGCGGCCTACGCGAACGTTTCCCAGGCCTACCGGCCGCCGATCTTCACGCAGGCGATCACGACGAGCCCGAACACCGTGGTGGCGGGCGATCTGGAGGAGAACTTTGTGTGGAATTACGAAGTCGGATTCCGCGGTGCTCCGAGGCCGTGGGTGAACTGGGACACGAGCTTCTTCGTGATCGACAGCTCCGACCAGATCGGAAGTCGCACGGCTGAAAACGGAAATCTCACGATCATCGAGAACGCCGGGCGGTCGGTGACCTACGGGTGGGACGTTGCGGCGGAGCTGGACTTCGTCGGTCTCGCCGACGAACTGTTCAATCAGCCAGGCGAGCTGCCCCCGGTCACGGGAGCGAAGGATGGCAAGAAGACGTTCGACCCCCTGCCGGTTACCTCGAACTGGGTGGATCGATACGGGTCGTTGAGTGCCTACGGGGCGCTGACGTTGATGCGGGCCGAGTTCGTGAGCGGGCCAAACGACGGGAAGACGCCGCAATATTCGCCGGATTACATTCTGCGGTTTGGGCTGGTCTACGATTGGCGGGACCGGATCAAAGTGGCGCTGATGAGCAACTTCGTGGGAGCGAGCTTCGCGGATGATTCGAACACGGCCCAGCGGTTCGTGCCGGCTTACGACGTGTGGGATTTGACGGTGGAAGCGAAGGTCTACCGGGAAACGGTGAGCGTGATCGGTGGGGTGAACAACCTGTTCGACCGGGATTACTACTCGCGAATCCGGTCGGACGGAATCGATCCGGCGGCCCCTCGAAACTGGTACGCGGGGTTGAAGGTGGAGTTTTAAGAACCGGGAACCCGCTCGGAATCCATCATCCCCGGACGACGGGTCACTCGGCCTCTTGGACGAAGAGGTAGTAGCGGCGTTCGTTTTTGCGGAACAGTTCGTCGGATTCCAGCGTGGGCGGAATCTCGCCGAATTCCTTGATGAAGTTGTTCCGCCGCGTCCGATCGGACATCAGGTAGGCCCCGGGCGTCCCGGCCCGCCACGCTTCGAAGGCCTCGCCCTTCTCGGTGAACCGGAGGGTGTCCAGATACAGGAGGAGGCTTTCGTCGCGAGCGCGGAGGATCGTGATCTCGTCGATTCCTCGTTCGGTGGCCGTCCGGCGGACGTCGGCGGCGAAGTCGACCAGTCCCGGCGTCCCGACGGCGTAACCCCACGGGATGAGTCCGAGGAAATAGCCGCCCGAAAAGAGAAACCCGAACGCGCTCAGAACTCCGGCCCCGATCCTCGCCCGCCGATCGCTCCAAATGGCGGCGGCGAATTCCACCAGGAGCAGCGCCAGGGGCGGGATGGTTGGGTAGATGCGATCCACGCGTTTGGCGGGGATGAGGGTCATCACGATCAGCCCGCCGACTGCCCAGAGAACGAGCCAGAGGGTGCCGGGATTTTCCCGCACGCGGCGCCGGATCGCCGGGAACAGGAACGGGAGCACGAGAAGCGCGGCGCTCCACGGGAGAAATTTGTGGAGCACGTGCGGGAGGTAAAACCAGATGGGCTGCGGGCGTTCGTCGTCACGCGCACCTTCTTCGAACCGCGAGAAAAGTTCCCGCACGACGACGTCGTCGTAGAAGGCGTCGTTGGTCAGCAATCCGCCGACGCCCCACGCGAGGAAGAGCGCGAGTGGGACGGCCCACGTCCACCAACCGCTCCAGACGAGGCGGCGGCGGTCGGACGGTCGGGCGAGGAACGCAAACGCGATCATCCCGGGAAGCAGGAAGACGTAGAGGACCGGGCCCTTGGTGAGGAGGGCGGCGAGCATGGCGGCGAAGACCACCCAACGCTCGCGGGTCGTCCAGGCGGTCCCGGCGTTGACCTTGCGGTAAATCATCCAGCCGATGAGGAAGATGAAGGTGGCCAGCATCATGTCGGTGCGGACGAGGGTCGCGAGCCGGGGGGTCAGGAGATTGAGACCGAAGGCCGCCGCAGCGAGGAACGCGCCGGGCGGACCAGGAGCGCCCGGCCGGTCCCGATGGAGATGACCAGTAGCGCGATGGCGCAGGCGAGGGACGGGAGCCGGTGGGCGAGGGCCCACGGCAAGCCGACGGCGTGGGCGGCGGCGGAGATCCAGCCCATCAGCGGGGGCTTGGAGGCGGAGCGTCCCTGCGGCGTGGTCTGGTAGAGGAGTTCGCCGGTTTTCTCGATCTCGAAGGCGACGTAGGCCTGCTTGGCCTGGTCGTATTCGTCGAGGTGCCAGGGAAAATTGCCGAGCGCGAAGATGACCGCGAGGAGCCCGAGGAGCGCGAGGTAGGCTCCGGGGCTCGACGGAATCCTTTCGACGAAATCGGCGAGTCGGCGGGCGGCGACCGGTCGGTTATTCACGACGTTTTCGGCGGAATCGGGCGATCAGTTGGCGGGCGATCCGGTCGCCGTGGCTGCGGGAATATTTCCAAACGAACCACGCGACGCCCAGCGAGAGGATCGTCGAGACGACGACGTCCGACAGGTGATGCGCGCCGAGCGCCATGCGGGACCAACCGATCAAGAGGGCGAGGATCATCGGGACAATGCCGATGAGCGGTCGGGCGAAAAGGAATACGCCCGCGAAACCGACCGCCGTGGCGGTGTGCCCGGACGGAAAGGCGTTGTATTTGGAATTCCCCACCAACAGCTTTCCCTCGCGGAAGGGGCCAAAAAATCCTTCGCCCTGTTTCTTTTCGTCGCGGGGGCGAACCCGACCGGTGGTGAGGCGCGACGTGTTGGCCAGGATCCCGGCGAGCGTTGAAGCGACCATGGCGGCCACCAGAATGCGCGTCCATTCGGGCCGACGAAGCCGCCACGCGAGTAGGGCGCCCAGCGTTCCGAGGATCATGAGCTGCGGCCAGTCACCGTATTGGCTGACCGCTCCGACGAAGCGGGCTTCGCCGGATTTTTTCCAACCCTTGCCCTGCGAGGTGACGATGCGGTCGCGGACCCAGTCGTCCGACCGGAACGCGGTGACGATCAATCCACTCGACAGGATCACCAGCAGAAAGATGAGGAGAAGGCGGGCGCGGGGCATGGGGATGGACGCTGAGGCAAACCGAAACCTGCGGGCGGTGCGAGTCCCGTTTTTGCTTGGCGACGTCGCACTGGCTGAACGAGATTCCCGCCGTGTTGACGGGAAAAATTGACGGAGCGCTCGGGCGCTGGTTGACGGTTGGCGTGCTGCTGGCCGTCACGGGATGCAGTGCGATCGAGACGGAGCGCCGACCGGCGCGCACGGATTATCTCGGTCAGACGCCCTCCCTCGCGGCTCCGGCTCCTCCGGCGGCTTCGGTGGTCGCCAGCGAACGCGTCGCTCGAGTCGACGCGCCGCAGATTTACGCGGATTCAGCCATTCTTATCGACGCGACGACGGGCCGAACCATCTGGGAGAAAAACGCCGACCAACGCCGCCAGGTCGCCAGCACGCAGAAGCTTCTCACCGGCCTGATGGTGACCGAGCGGGGCAATCTCGACGGACGGGTCACGGTGCAGGCCTCCGACACCCGCGCCGAGCCGACGAAGCTCTACGTGAAGGCCGGCGAGACCTACACCCGCCGCGAGTTGCTCACCACTCTCATGGTGAAGAGCTGCAACGACGTGGCCGAGCTGCTGGCGCGAGATTACGCGGGGAGTCAGGCGCAGTTCGTTCAGGAGATGAACCGCCGGGCAGCGTCGCTCGGCGCGACGTCAAGCTACTTCGCCAATCCGCACGGTCTCCCGGGGGCGCAATACTCCACGGCCCGGGACATGTCTCGGATCGCCTTCGCGGCCTACCGGGACCCCGATCTGCGCTCGATGATGCGGCTGCAGCGCTACACGTTTCGTTATTCAGACGGGCGCACCAAGACGCTCGAAGCGACGAATAAGTTGCTGGCTCATTCGCCGATGTATGACGGCATGAAGACCGGCTACACGGTGGCGGCGGGGCGGACGTTGGTGACGAGCGCGAGCGTCGGGGGACGCAGCCTGATCCTGGTGCAGCTCGGCAGCAAGACGTCCTACATCTTCGACGACGCCGACCGGATCATCCGGTGGGGCTTCGCGAATTCGGGCAGCGGGATGTTCAGCTCGCGGTAGGGGCGGGAATACGATGCGGTGATCTCGCGCAGAGACGGAGAGGCGCAGAGAATCCAATTCAGAAAAATCTCCTGCGTCTCTGCGCGAGGCCCAGCATTACTTCCACTTGATCGAGCACCCGAGGCTGGGTGAATGCGGGGTTGGCACGGCTTCGCCGGCCAGCGTGGCGTCGAGGGCGGAGCGGAGGTCGCTGCCGGTGACGGGTTGGCCATTGCCCGGCGTGCTGCCGTCCAGGCGACCGCGATAGGTGAGCGTGTGATCCGCCCCGAAGAGGAAAAAGTCCGGCGTGCAGGCTGCGGTGTAGGCGCGAGCGACGTCCTGCGTCTCGTCGTAGAGCAGGGGGAAGGGAAATCCGTGGTCGACGGCCATGGTGCGGAGTTTGGCGGGGGAATCGTCGGGGTATTTCACGGCGTCATTGGCCGAGATCGCGAGGAAACCGACTCGCTTGGGTTGGTAATCATTGGCCAGGCGGATCAACTCGTCCCGCACGTGAACGACGTAGGGGCAATGCGCGCAGATGAACATGATCAGGACCGCTGAGTCGGCGGCGAAATCTTCGAGCGAAACCGGATTGTCGCTGACGACATCGGGGAGGGTGAAAGCGGGAGCGGGTGTGCCCAGCGGCATGGAATCGGGTGCGGTGGTGGCCATGGCGGGGAGGATAGCGCGTGGGCCGACACTTTTGAACGTGGAATTTGACCGCGAGTCCGGTTAGGCACGGGGGATGCAGAAGATTCACGTCAATCGCGATCGGCAGTCGTTGGGCAAGTTTACGCCGGAGGAAGTCACCGAGGGGCTGCGGTCGGGCGAGTTTCTGGCCACCGATCTCGCCTGGCGTGAGGGAATGGAAACCTGGACGCCGCTGGGTGAATTCGCGGATCTGCCGGAGGCGGGGACCCCGCCCTCGACCCCGCCACTCCCGGGCGAACCCGTGGAAACGGTCGACGCGGAAGTTCCGTTGCCCACGCCGGAGTCAACATCGGAGGAAGCCGTGCCGTGGGAACGTTCGGAGGAGCTGGGCTTCCGGGCAGCGTTGGTGGAGACGCTCAAGGGGACGTTGATGACGCCGAGGAAGACCCTGGCTGGCGCGTTGAAGACGGATGGATTGATGAAGCCCTTCACGTTTTACGTGCTGCTGGCGAGCGTCACGGGATTCATCGCGCTGCTGCTGGACGTCTGGCTGGCGGGGATGGCGGTCGATTACATCACGAAGACGCCCGAGCTAATGAAGGAACCTCAGCTCGCTCAGTTTACGGAGACGTTCTCGGTTCAGAATTCCTTCCTGCTGGGGCTCACCGGGTTGGTGGTCAAGGTGCCGTTGATGCCGTTTTACTTTGCCGGGTTGATCCACGCGCTGTTGATGACGATGGGGACGGTGAAGGCACCCTTCGTGTCGACGTTTGCGGTGTGCTGCTACGCGATTGGTTCGGCCGGCGTGTTCCAGTTGCTGTCGTGCTGCGGGATTCCTCTCGTGATCGGCTTTCTGGCGGTCGGAATCTCGGTGGGCCTGTCGGTAATCCACCGGATGCCAGCGTGGCAGGCGGCTTCGGCTGTCGTTATCTCGATGCTGGTCGGGTGCGGGCTCTACGCCGGCATCTCGATGATGTCCACGGCGGTCTAACTCATCGCTGACGATGCGAATCGTCTTCAAGCGCGCTCCGAGCGCGTCGGAGGGACCGGAGGCACTGGCATTGGTCATCCTGCTGGGAGGTTTTCTCGCCGGCGGCGTGTGGCTGCTGCTCGGATTGCCGACTCCGCACTGCGTGCTGCGGTTGGTCACCGGCATCCCGTGCTTCACGTGCGGTGGGACGCGGTGCGTGCGGGCGCTGGCCGAGGGGGAATGGGGGACGGCGCTGGCGTGGAATCCGGGTGTGGTGGTGGCGATTCTGGTCGCGGGGGCTTTCGTGATTTACGCGGCGTTGGCGCTGGCGCTGCGGGTGCGAATCCGCGTGCGAGGAATAGGCCGGAGGGGCTGGTGGGTGATCCGGGCAGCCCTGGTCGCGGCGCTGCTCGGGAATTGGGCGTATCTGATCTCGCGATTCTGGTAGCTACAGCGCGAGGGTGGCTTGCTGAGGAATGGCGGGGGTGCCGATGCTCACGGCGGGGCTGACCGTTTCCTGGACGCTGCAGTGCACGTTGACGTCGGACCGGTCGCGCGCGGCGAGGGCGTTGGTGATGGCGTTGGTGGCCAATTCGGAGTTGTTGCAGTCGCGGCTCAGGTGGCCGATGAGAACTCGGCGGAGACGATCCCCGGCGACGGCGGCAACGAGGTCGGCGGCGGCGGCGTTCGACAGATGTCCGTGCCTCGAGAGGATGCGTTGTTTCACGGACCAGGGGCGCTTGAGGTCGCGGGTGAGGAGGTCTTCGTCGTGATTTGTCTCGACGAACAGCACGTCGACCTGCCGGAGACGGTCGAGGATGGCCGGGGTGGCGTGGCCAAGGTCGGTGACGAGTCCGAAGCTGGCCGACGAGCCGTGGATGAGAAATCCGACCGGCTCGACGGCGTCGTGCGGGACGGCGAAGGCCTCGACCGAGCAGTCGCCGATGGTGAAGGGCGCGCTGGAAAAATACCGCCAGTGCTTGTGGGCCGCGAGGGCGGTCGAGCCGAGGGCGGCAGCGGTCATTCGGTTGGCGTAGAGGGGGATTTCGGTCTTCGCGCACAGCACGCGCAGGGCTCCGGTGTGGTCGCCGTGCTCGTGCGTCAGGAGAATGCCGTCGAGTTGCTCGGGGGCGGTGCCACAGGCGTCGAGGCGCTCACGCAGTCGCCGGGCGCTGAGGCCGGCATCGACGAGCAGCGTGGTGCCGCCGCAGCGAATGAGGGCGGAATTCCCCGCGCTGCCGCTGGCGAGGATGGTAATTTCGAGCATGGAGAGAGGAAACAGTCTCGCGCGACGAAATGCGCCGCAACTCTTTTCGAAAGGCGTGGTTGAAGCGGTGATGAATACAAGCCGGATGAAGATTTTGGTCGGAGTCGCCGTCGTGCTGGCTGCGGCTTTGGTGTGGAATTGGATCGCGGGCTGGGGACTGGTCACCGTCGACGTGAAGGGTGTCGCGCTACAGAAGGTCATTCGCTCCATCGAGCGCCAGGGCGGGGTGACATTTGCCAGTGCGATCGATCCGACTACCCCGGTGCGGATGGACGTCTACCGCGTGCCGGTGGCCGAGGCGGTCGAGGTGCTGGCGTCGGCGGTGGACGCCGATTGGTCGGTCGTCTACGCGGCGGGTCCCGGGAAGGCCGAGGCCAAGGTTGCGGTCGACGCGCTGGTGGACGGTTCGGTGCGAGAGGGAGGATTCAGGATGTTTCGCGCCGGTGGCGGGCCGTTCATGGCTTTATCTGGCGACATCGTGCCGGACCCTCGGTTGGTGACGTGGACGGTGAGTGAAATGGAGCCCGGCGAGCTGCAGGGCTACACGGATCAATTTGCTCAGAAGACGGGGGCGACGGTGTTGCTGCCGACGGACTGGAATCCTTCCGTGACGAAAATTCCCGAGAGTGGCGAGGCGCGGAAGGCGATTGGTGAATTGATCGCGTCGGCGGGCGGGACCACGAACGAAGTCTTCTACCTTCGCGAGGGTGGCCGGTGGGGCGGTCCTCCGCCGACCGCCAACGCGGATCAGTCGGGCAATCAGCAGGCTGCGGCAGGGCGTGATGGTGGCCAGCGCGACCGCGGCGAGCGCGGCGACCGGGCGGAGCCAAATCGCGAGTGGATGGCGGAGCGGGCGGAGGCGCAGATCGCGATGTTACCCGCCGATCAGCAGGTCGAGGCGCGGGAGGAGTTCACGCGGATGCGGGATCTCTTCGCGGAGGCGCGCGACCTCCCGGAGGAGGAGCGCCGGGCGAAATTCGAAGCCTTCTTCAACGATCCAAAGGTTCAGGCCCGCATGGATGAGCGCCGCAGCTTGAGGGAGGATCGCTCCAGCCCGGAGAAGAAAGCGAACCGGGCCCGTCGCTACGTCGAGCGTAAGCAGCAGAGGAAAAACTCGTGAAGAACCGTCTTTCAAATCATGCGGGCCGCGGGGCCTTCACGCTGATCGAATTGGTCGTCGTCGTGGCGATTGTCGGAATGCTGGTGACGCTGGCGATGCCAGCCTTTGGCCGGATGCAGGACCGGGCGAAGAGCACGGCGTGCGCCGCGAACCTGCGGAGCCTGGGGGTTGCAGTTCTGTCGTTTGCGCAGGACAACGACAACCGACTTCCGATCGTCGAGGGTTATCCGAGTAACCCGATCTACACGGGAGAGCAGGCGGCGGAAGCCCAGACGTTGATCGAGGCGTTTGGACCCTACGGTTTGACCCAGGGAGGGTTGAAGTGTCCCGCCGATCAGGAATGGTTCGCGGCCGAGGGGACGAGCTACCTTTGGAAACCAACGCTGGACGAAGAGCTGGTCAACAACCCGGTGATCTACGGTCGCCGGGGTCAGCGCTTCATTCCGTCGCAATACGCCTCGCTCTGCACCGACTTTGAAGCGGTCCACGGCCCCAGAGGTGGCAAGCGGACAAACCGGCTCTACCTCGATGGCCACGTGAAGACGTTTTACTGACGTCGTCCTCAGTCGCAGGTTTGCCGAGGATGGGCTAGGCCGGCACCGCAGCGAGGTCTGGATCGGTGATCTCTGCGGTGGTGCCCATCGGGTGGTGAATGAGTTCCATCCGCCCGTCGAAGTGCTCGACGATGGCGGTGCAGCTCTCCACCCAGTCGCCGGTGTTGTAGTAGGGAACGCCCTGGACGTCGTGGATTGCGGCGGTGTGAATGTGGCCGCAGAGAACGGCGTCGACGTCGTGATCGGCGGCGTAGCGGACGACCGATTCCTCGAATTGCCCGATGAAACTGATCACGTTTTTCACTTCGCCTTTGACGTATTTGCTGAGCGACCAGTAGCCCAAACCAAAGCGGCGGCGGAAGAAATTCACGACGCAGTTGAGGCGCATCAACGCGTGGTAGCCGTAATCGCCGACGTGCGCGAGCCAACCCATGTTTTGCACCACGGTGTCGAGTTCGTGGCCGTGGATGACGAGGATCCGACGTCCGTCGGCGGTGGTGTGGACGGCATTTTTCTGCAGCGTGACGCTGGCAAAATTTCCAAAGAAGTCCGCGAGAAATTCGTCGTGGTTCCCGATGATGTAAATGATCTCAGAGCCTTTCCGCCCTTTGCGTAGGAGCTTCTGGACGACGTCACTGTGTTCCTGCGGCCAGTAGCGGGCGCGGCGGAGGGCCCAGATATCGATCAGATCGCCAACGACGTAGAGGGTCTCGAATTCGTGGTCGCGGAGGAAGTCGAGGAGAGCTTCGGCCTGGCACCCGCGCGTGCCGAGGTGGACGTCGGAGATCCAACCAGTTCGGTAATTTGCCATAACGATTTCGTTGAACTACCGACTGCCAGACGCGGAACGAAAAACCGAATCGCGAAGTGTGACGTTTTCGCCACACGATTTTCGAGTATCGGCCCTGCGGTTCCGGCGTAGATTCAGAATCATGACGGTATCGCTCTTCTCTCTCCAGGCCCTGGCTTCCATCGTATTGGCTTCGGTCGCGTTGGCTTCGCCTTTTACCGACACACTGCTTCGCGATGAGGCGCTGTGGGGCGACGGGCAGGCCGAGTATTCTTTCTACGACGCCACCGAGGTCCGCTACGGCGTCCCGCGCGAGAGCGAGGTCCGGCACATTCTCGTGCGCGAGAATTTTCTGCCCAACACCAAAGTGAAGGCGAACGATTGGCAGACGCTGGGAGCGTATCCGGTGATCAAGCTCAATCAGATCATTCGCGTGCCGACGGGGGTTTATCGCTATGACCAGATGCATTCCGGCTTTTGGAACGCGGCCGATGGCAAACTGGAGAAATTCTCACTCGCGAGCATCGACAGCTGCGGAAACAGCTACAAGGAGGGGCGGATTAACCGCAACCGCCTGACCTACGACGCGAACACGTATTGGGAAAACATGGACCGGGTCCACCGCGAGGTGAACCTTCCCGAGTCGGCTTTGTTTTACGACGAACTGCCCTTCAAGCTGCGATTGCTGGATTGGGGCAACGTCACGGAGTTCACCGCTCCGCTGACCGGCTCCGTGATCACCAGTAAGGTGGACGGCCTCGCCTTTGAACCAGCGAAATTCACGGTCGAAGCGACCGACGACGCCAAGCGAGTGACGGTCGATCCACGCCGGCGGAACGGACGTCTTCGAGTTCGAACCCGCGAGTCCCTATCGGCTCCGCGCGTGGGAGAAGGCGGACGGTGGTTCGCTGAAATTGAAGGGCAGTGGTCGGCTCGACTACTGGAATCACAACGCGCCCGGCGACGAGGAGTGGATCGAGGAGATCGCTCCCTAGGCGGACTGCGCCGAGCGTCGTGGCCTCTGCGGTGGTCGCTACTGCTCGGGGGGGGCGACTTCCTTGGATAGTTGGTCGATCCACTTGAGCTGGTCGGGGTGGCTGGGATTGGACTGGATGACTCGGAGCATCGACTGAAGGCCGCCGGCGCGGTCGCCGAGGGCGAGTTGATCCGTGGCGCGAGCCCAGGTCAGGCGGGGGAGTCGCTCGGAGTTCAATTTCGACTCGGGTTGCTCGCGGTTCCAATCCTCCGCGAGCCCACGCTCGACTTCGATCTGGAGATCCCACGTCTCCAGCAGGCGGGGGTCCTTTTTTTCGCGAAGGAGCGGGCGGACGGTCGTGTTGAGGATGCCTTCGAAATTGCCGGGTGCCATTTCCCAGTCCTTGATGCCGTCGAAGAGTGGTCCGAGTTTGTAGGCGCGGGCGAACGGACCTGCCGGGCAGCGGCTGATCGGTGAGGGATTGAATTGCCTCGTGGAGTCGCTTCCGATCGTCGTTATTGAGGCGGTCGTCGTCGGGCCGGGAGTAGATGGCTTTGGCTTCCGCGGCTTCGCGGACGTAGCCGACGATGGCGTCGAGATCGGCGGGTTGGTCGGGGGTTTGCGCGCGCTCGAGCGTGAGCGCGAGGTATTTCAAATGGAGGGCAGCGGCGGTGCGAAGCGCGGGATGGGCGAGGATGTCGGAGCGGGATTGCCGCCAATCGCGGAAGTCGCCACTCGCGCCGGGCTTGTCGCCAAAGTCGGCGATCTCGATGGCGGCGACGTAGGCATTGACTGCGGCGAGCGGAGAGCCGGTCGCGGCGGAGAGCTGGGCGAGGGACTGCGAGAGAGCGGTCGAGCGGCTGGCTTCCTGCTTGGCGCGGATCTCGGCGAGGGTCTGGCGGAGAGCGGCGAGTTCGGCGGGGGTGGGTTCGGTGGCTGCAGTGGCGTGAGGGACGATGAGCGCTGCGGCAAGAGCAGGGATGAGAATGCGAGGGAACATTGGTGGTAAATTGGATCGGTGGGGGGGAATTGTCGAGTCGTCGGCGGACTTCGGGGATTGCCTCGGGAGGGAATGGCCCGGTAGGACTCTGCGCCGTGGAGCAGTATCACCGGCTTTTGCGATTGGTTCTGGAGGAGGGGCGACCGAAGGCGGATCGCACGGGCACCGGGACATTGTCGGTCTTCGGCGCTCAGGAGCGTTTCGATCTGCGGCGGTCGTTCCCGCTGGTGACGACGAAGAAGCTTCATCTGCGGTCGATCATTTACGAGCTACTGTGGTTCCTGCGCGGAGAGACGAACGTGGCGTATTTGAACGAGAATCGCGTGACGATCTGGGACGAATGGGCGGATGAAAGTGGAGATCTGGGTCGAATCTACGGCGCGCAGTGGACGGATTGGCGCACGCCGGAGGGTGGCGCAATCAACCAAATCGACGAGGTGATCGAGCGGATCCGGCGCGATCCGGATTCGCGGCGGCTCGTGGTGAGTGCGTGGAATCCGGGGGAGCTGGATCGGATGGCGTTGGCTCCGTGTCACGCGATGTTTCAGTTTTTCGTGAGCGACGGAGAGTTGAGTTGCCAGCTTTACCAGCGGAGCGCGGATTTGTTTTTGGGGGTCCCGTTCAACATTGCGTCCTAC
Organism: uncultured Verrucomicrobiae bacterium; assembly: GCA_963740185.1. Lineage (GTDB taxonomy): Bacteria > Verrucomicrobiota > Verrucomicrobiia > Chthoniobacterales > JAATET01 > CAVVKW01. The sequence goes on along the minus strand of CAVUDH010000015.1, from coordinate 21,721 downwards.
GCGCTGCTGACGCGGATGGTGGCGCAGGTGTGCGGATTGCGGGCGGGGGATTTCGTGCACACGTTTGGGGATTTGCATTTATACAACAATCATCTGGACCAAGCTCGGGAGCAGCTGGCGCGGGAGCCGAGGAAATTGCCGACGATGCGGTTAAATCCGGAGCGGCGGGGGATCCGGGAATTTGAATTCGAGGACTTCGAATTGGTGGGTTACGACCCTTGGCCGACGATCCGGGCGGAGATTTCGGTGTGAGGGTATGGTTTTTGGTTTTTGGTTGATGGTTGATGGAGGTGAGAGGTGACCGCGATCGTGGCGATGGCTCTGAATCGGGTGATTGGGCGGGACGGGGGATTGCCTTGGAAGCTCAAGGGGGAGCTGGCGTTTTTTAAGAAGACGACGATGGGGCACATGGTTGTGATGGGGCGCCGGACGTATGAGTCGATTGGCCGCCCGCTGCCCGGGCGGGAGAATGTGGTGGTATCGCGGTCGATGACCGCGGTCGAGGGAGTGCGGTTGGTAGGTTCGCCGGATGAAGTGACGGAGGTCGGCGATGGGCGGACGGTTTTTGTGATCGGGGGCGCGGAGATTTACCGGGCGCTGCTGCCGCGGTGTGACGAGGTGTTGCTGACAATGGTGCTGCGGGAGGTCGAGGGGGATACGGTATTGCCCGAATTCGAGGGGGATTTTTGCGAAGTCGGGGTCGTCGAGCGGGGCGAGGGATGGGAGGTCAGACGGTTAGTGCGGGTATAGTCCCGCGCTCGTCCAGGCAGGTGCCGGATGGCCGTCACGGTCGCGCTTCGTAGGAACTTCACCGGACGGGCGTGTATTTCCAGATGATCTCTGGCGCGGCCAAGAGACCGGCGGGGTGGAGTCGGTAATCGTTGGAGAACGCGTTGCCTTCGGTGATCCAGTTCTCGGGGCCATACCAGTCGACTCGCAGCGGCACTTGGTGCAGGGGGCCGAAGGTGTTGCGGCGAGTGAGGATGACCTCAAGTTCAATGTCACACCCGGTGCCGATCCACTCGGTGATGTCTGCCTCGAGGGGCTCGAAGGCGATCATCTGCGGCTCGCCGCCGGCTGCGGACACGCGGACGCAAGCGGCTTCACATTTGGGTAATCGCACCCAAGCGCGTCCCGGCCCGGCGTCCGTGGGGATTGCGTTTGCGGGGATTCGGTAGGTGATCGCGGCTCCGTAAAATGGCAGCCCCTGCTCGGTCACACATCCCGGCACGAGGCTTTCGGGGAGCGGGGTCAGCGTCACGCGGGTGCCCGCCACTCGCACGCCGAATTCTCCCGCGAGGTAGATCGCTTCGATGTCCACGTCACCGTGGAAATCGATTTCGAGTTCGATCGCGTTGGTTCCTTCCCGCAGAAGTCCGTCCGGAACGGGGAGCCGGTCGAAGCATTTGTCCACCCACCACCCGGCGGCGCTGTCTGCGTCGAGCGGAGTTCCGTTGAGGGAGATCGCGACATACTGCTCGGGTCGCTCCAGAACGAGTTCGACCGGAGTTTGTGGCAGGTCTTCGACGGAAAATTCGAAACGCAGCCCCACGCGGGTCGGCGTGGGATTTTCCGAACCTCGCCTGAACCACGGTTGCAACATGCGACCGCCGCGGAATTCCAGTCCGAGCGCGGATCGGATCGCCCGGTCGACTTTCAGAATTTCCTGCGGCTCCCGCCACTCGCCGCCGTCGATCCGGTAAGATGCGCGATCCAGGACGCAGATGTTTGGCTCGTGGAGCCGGAACGGAAACGCGATGTCCAGCGGCTCGCGTCGGATTTCCTCCGGCACGACGCGCCAGCCGAGCGTGGGATCGGGCGACTCGACGATCCGATACAGGTGCTCACCCGAGGGCGCGAAGTCGGTCGTAAAATTCAGCCAGCCATCGTCTTGCCGCGCCTCCACGTTGAAGCGCTCGCCGGTGCGACAGTCCCATTCCTCCACGTGGCCGGTGCCCCGCAGACGCACGACAGAGCCGCGAAGACAGCGCTCCCGCTGGGTGCGCAGCAGCATCACGAACCGCCCGTCGTCCCCGTCGCGCACCTGCGCGAAGACGCTGGGAATGTTGTAACCGCCTTCGGGATCGAGCACCTCGACTTCCGGCGGAACGGCCTGTCGGCAGGCGCGCGTCATTGCATCCTGATAGAACGGAACGGCAACGGCGCGGTCGCGTAGTGCCGCGACGCGGTCGGACGCCAAGGCATCGACGTGCCTGGCCACGTCTCCGGCGAAGATCAATTTCCCGCCGGCGTCAACGAACGCTTCGAGCAAATCCAGCGTGGAACTCCGAATCGTGGCGAGCCCCGCGACAAGCACGGCCCGGTAGCGCGCCAACCCGACGACCAGTTCCGGGGCGTCACCCGTGGTGTCGATACTCGCCATGCGCGCGAGAAAATCCTCGTCGCCATAGTCAAAGTCCAACTGCACGCCCGAGAGCCACTGGAAGACCTCCTCGTAAGTGCGCTCGAGAGATTGGATCGGAGCGGTCGATCCGGTGAGGTGATTCACCCAACCGTGACGAATTTGCGCCCAGACCGATTCCACCGGATTAATCACCAGCAGGCGACAGACCGGGGTGCCCTGCTCCAGCGCGACGTGAATCCGGCTGAAGTAATCCTCGACGGTGCCGTAATGATGATGCCAGGCGGACTGGTGAAGAATGCTCGCTGGGTAGTCGCGCTTAGCCTCGCCTTCCATCGTATACCAGGAGAGGTGCGGGCACCGGACGTTGATCCCGAAAAGCGCCTGCCAATCGCCGACCGCCTTGTGCCCTTGGAACGTCATTTGCCATCCCGCGCAGCCGTAGAGCTCCGACAGCAGCCATTTTTTTCCGAGCTGTCGCGCGGCAGAGGAGAGCTGCTTGACGATCCAGAACTTCACGTTCACCTCCATGAGGACGTCCACCCCGGGAAAGTCCATAAACTCGTAATTTCGCATCATCGAGCCGTTCGGAACGGCCTGGCAACAGAGGGAATCTTCGTGCAGGAGATGCCCGGTGAGAAGGAGATCGTGGTCCTGACACCACTCGTGCACGGGCCGCATGAAGTTCTCAAGGAACAGCGTCTGCAGCAGCTCCATGTATTGCCATTTCACCTGAGCGACGCTCTGGCCAAAGGGCTGGAGGAAAATCTCGGGCAGATGGGCCACGAGGTCGGTTCCGAATTTGGACTCGAATTCCTCGCACAGCTTCTCGGTCCACGGGATCACCCACGAGGAATGCGGGTGGTCGGCGAAGCTGCTCATCACCATCCCGCGGTGAGGTTCGTCGGTGAAAATGCCCTTGATGGAGCGCCCCAGGCGGTCGCCACAGCGCGCGGCGTAGCGCTCGTGCGTGACGTCGAGGAAGTGCCGCGTTGCGGTGGGGTTCATCGTGTCGAGGTAGGACGACCCGTTGTAGAACGTGTCGGGTGCCATCACTTCGACGTGAAAGGTTAGAACGGTCTTGCCCGCGGGCAGGGTGGCGGCGTCGGTCTCAGTGATTCGCCGACCCTCGTGGTATTGGAAGCCCTCCTGGTGAAAGCCCGCCGGGCTGCACGTGAACGCCGCGAGCGTCCCGTCGCTCCACTCGAACGATTCGGAAGGCGTCATCTTCATCCGCAGGTAGCGCATGCGGTATTGGGGGTCGCGCGTGGCGATACCGCCCGCCGATCCGCTCGGCCAACGGTCGTCGTCGTAGAGCCACGCCTCCATGCCCAGCCGCTCGGCCTCGTCCGCGCATGCATTGATCAGGTCGAACCACTCGTCGCCCAGATACTCGGTGACCAGCCCGGTGCGCGAGTGCATAAAAAATCCACCAAACCCCATTTCCTTCAGGATGCCGATCTGGCGAAGGAGTTCGTCCTTCTCCAATTTGCCGTTCCAGGACCAAAACGGCTTGCCCCGATAGGCGGCAGGGGGATCGCCCCAGAGTTCGAGAAGGCGGGAAGTCGCGGGATGAGTGCTCATTAGCGGAAGGCGTAAATGCGAGAACACAGCGTGACAAGGAACGATTAGTATGGAGTCGCTGGATTGACGCTTTGCGGCGCATCGCTCATAGATATCGTTACGTTATGCAGCCACCGATGCCCCCTGCCCGAGTGATCCGCTTTCTTCTCCTCACGACCCTCTTGTTTTTCTCTCGGCCCACCTTCGGAGTGGAAACTTCGACCACCGCAGAGCCCGCCCCTCCCAACATCGTCTTTCTCCTCACGGACGATCAGCGCTGGGACTGGATCGGCTACGCGGACGATCGAATCCAGACTCCGAACCTAGATCGCCTCGCTAGAGAGGGAACCATTCTCACGAATTGCTTCGCCGTAGCCCCCATCTGCTCCATCAGCCGGGCGAGCATCCTGACCGGTCAGTATCCGCGCCGACACGGGATCGATGATTTCGTGAAGACCTTTACCGAGGAACAGAGTGAGGAGCTCTATCCGGTCCTCCTTCGAAAAGGTGGTTACTACACGGGCTTCATCGGCAAGTGGGGCGTCGGCGACACGCCTGAGTTGAGTACGAAGGCGGCGGGTTACTTCGATTTTTGGGCAGGGCAGCCGCGTCAGACGAATTATTGGCACGAAAAAGATTGTCGCTACGTGCTAACCAATGGCCCGGACAACCTCTGCGACTGCCCGCACCCGGAAGCCGGCAAGCAAGGATTCGAGAACCGGTTCGGGCGCAAGGGACTCGCTGATCCGATCCACGTCGACGGTCAGGTCGTCCCGATCAAGGTCCGCCAGTTTCTGGACGCGGCACCGGCAGGGAAGCCATTTTGTCTCTCGGTATCGTTCAAGGCACCGCACAACCCGGTGAGCGACTTCGAGCCGCGATTCGCGGATGCCTACAAGACCGTGAACCTCCCGATTCCCGCGACGGCCACCCACGCCGCCGCCGACACGCGGCCCGAATTTTTCGAGCGACACCTCGGGCGGATCGAGGGCAAAAAGTATTTGGATAAAAAGGGACTACTGCAGGGGAACATCCGGGCTGAGGCGCGGCTCGTCATGAGCGTGGACGACGCCGTCGGTCAACTCGTGAAGGAACTCGAAGCGCGCGGACTGGCGGACAACACCGTGATCCTCTTCACCTCGGATCACGGATATTTTCACGGCGAGTTCGGGCTCACGGGAAAATGGCTGACCTACGATCCGTCGATCCGAGTTCCGGGGTTTGTTCATGATCTGCGGCCCGGCATTGATCTTCCCGCCACCAGCGACGCGATGATCCTGACGATCGATTTCACGACCACCATGCTCGCGCTCGCGGGCGTCCCGGTGCCACCGACCATGCAGGGAGGCGACATTTACGACGCTCTGACCGGCCGACCTGGCTGGCGCACGCACGCGTTCTTCGAGCATCCCTACCGGCACGCGGGCCAAATCCTGCCGACGGAAGCCGTCTTCGACCGGAAATGGAAATACATCCGCTACATCGACCGCAAGCCGGTTTACGAGGAACTCTTCGATTGGAAAAACGATCCGCAGGAACTCACGAATCTGGCCGCCAACCCGGCATTCACCGCGGAGCTCGAGAGAATGCGCGAGCTGCACGCGGCTGACGCCAAGACGTTGAAATGATGGCGGCCACCGGGCTACGTGTGTGTTTAGCGCCCGGAGTGGCGGCTTCCAGCCGCCAACAATGCCTGCGTCCAGTGCCCGCAGGATGTTGAGTGGCTATTGTTGAAGGTTGAGTGGGAGCTTCCAATGCCTCGCACGACGGGAACTTCTCGTTGTCGTATTCCAATCAACACTCAACCTCCATCAACACTCAACCCTGCTCCTTGAGTCAGTCTAACTCGCTAAACACATACCGCGCTGCCGCCCGGGTGATCTCCCGCCCACTTTGCACCCGCCCACTTTGCAATTGCCGCACCGGTCAATGCGGTTATACGTAACGCAACGTTCCCTCTTTGATATGCTGAATCTTCGTCCCTCCCGTCGCTTATTGTCCGCTCTTCGCTCTCGCCGCCGCGCTGAGTGCCCCCTGGGCCTCCGCCGCCGATTTCAAATTTACCGGTGAGGACGGCGGGAGCTTCCTCGAGCCCGGAAACTGGAGCCCCGACGGCCCACCCGGGATCAACGACGCCGCCGTGCTCGACGAGGCACACTCCGCGACGCTCTCCGAGCCCGCCGAGGTTGCGCGGCTGGCACTCGGCAATAATTCCGGGCTGATCGTCGATTCCGGCGGGCACCTCGAAGTCGGGAAGAACAACCTCTACGTGGGATTCAGTGGCTTCAATGGCGTGAGCGGCACCGGCACGGCGTCGCTCGATCTAAAGGAGGGCGGCCGCATCGCGGCACCGAAATTTTACCTCGCCGCGACCAATCCCCACGGGCGCAGCGCAATGGTGAAGTTCTCCGGCGGGGCGGTCGTAGTTTCCGATCGTTTCTGGGTCGGCTCGGATGCTATGAATCAAGCAGTCGTCGGCGAGTTGACCATCGAAGGCAGTGGTCTGGCGTGGGGGACGCCGACGGCGGATGTGGACCTGGGTAGCGTCGGCGGTAAGGCGATCATCAATCTCGTTTTCGACGCCTCGGGCATCAGCAAAATCGAGGCGGTCAACGTCACGCTGGGTGGCGAAAACGCGACGCTCAAAGTGAACGCCGAAGCCCTCGCGCCGACGGATAACGCGACTTATCCGCTGATCACGTATTCCGGCAAGCTCACCGGAGAATTTGGCGACGTCTTCATCGAGGGATTGCCAGATGGCTTCACCGGGACCGTCGATTATGGCTCAGGCGATAACGGGGCGGTCAGCCTTGAGATCGAGAAGCACTGACCGGTTGAGCAACCGGGACCACGGAGTCCCGGATCATCAATTTCGCGGTGACAACAATCGGTGGCACGACGCCCGCCGCGTCGGAATCTTCCCGCAGCAAGCGCACGCTCTCCTCAGCGATCAGCCCGTAGCCTTGTGAGATCGTCGTCAACCGGCACGGCAGCCAGCGTGCGAGGTCGATGTCGTCGAAGCCAACGACCGAAATGTCCTCCGGAAACCGCAGGCCAGTGTCGAGAATGGCACGGACCACGGCCACGGCGGTGATGTCGTTGATCGCGCAGATCGCCGTGGGACGTCGGCGGGCGGGGAGTTCGCACAGCTCGCGCACGGCGCGGGCGACTTCGTCGAGCGAGGGGGGACACTCCGCGACCAAGTCCTTGGCGAGCGAGAGACCGACGCCCTCGAGGGCCCGCCGCAGACGCTCCTCCCGAGTGGAATCTTTCGCGGGAAGTCGCTGGGCTGAGACGTAAGCGATGCGCTCGTGGCCCGTGGCCCGCAGTAACTCCGCGAGGTCGGCAAACGCGTCGTTGTCGTCCACTCGAACGGTCCGGACTTCGAGCTGCGCGGGCGGCGTGCCGACGAAAACCAGCCGCTGCCCCGACTGCCGGTATTCTCGCAAGGTCGCGATGTTCTCGTCGGAGAACTGCGTGGCGCAGACCATGCCGTCCACGCTCAGCGAGAGAAGATTGCGAATGGCTCGCGCCTCCCGCGCCGGGTCCCCGGCGCAGTCCTCGATCACGACCTCGTAGCCAGCGGCTTCCAGCGAGACCTCCAGAGAATGCGCGAGGGAGATGTAAAAAGGATTCAAGATGTCGCTGATGAGGATGCCCATGAGACCGGAATTGCCGGTCCGCAGCAGGCGCGCCGCGCGGTTTACACGATATCCGAGCCGATCAGCCGCGGCCCGCACGCGCTCCTTCGTCTCCGCCGAGGCCCAGCACCGCTCACGCTCGTTCAAAATGTCGGATACCGTCGCCGCCGTAACCCCCGCGTCCTTCGCGATGTCCCGTAGCGTGATTCGGCCACTCGATCTCCGACCGACGGTGGTTTTCATGAAGGAGAACCGGGGGACTCGGGGAAGCGGGCGTCGCACATAGGCTGGGAGTCCTTCTATGACGCTCCGAAACCACCCGCAAGCCTCATCGGAACGGCTGAACCTGACCGCCCTTGACACGTAACGTTTACTATCGGACAGCAGTAGCCATCACCACCCAGTCTCGATATGCGTTTTTTCCCGGTTTACTCTCTCGTTATTACCGTTTTGGTTTCATCCACCGGGCTCGGCAGCCGATCTTTCAAATCTGGACACCTCCCTCGAGTCGTGGAACGTCGCGCCGCAGCACGAGGGTCACGTCGCCATCGAATCCGGCGATGAAACGAATCCATTCGTGCTGCGAGTCGACGCTCGCGGGACCGGCCCGCTCAACGTGGGATCCAGGCCCTTCGCGGTCCAGCCGCTCCAAGGCTACGACTTCAGCGTCCAGATCGGGCACATCGAAGGCGAGATGAACTTCAGCGCCCACCTCGTCTGGCTCGACGCGAAGGGCCGGGAACTCGGCACCGAATACGCCATGATGGGCGTGATGATCCCTGGCCAATGGACTCCCTACCGCTACGAAGTCATCGCGCCGGAGCAGGCGGTCAAGGCGCGAATCGTCATCTACATCCCATCCGGGTGGGCCGCCGACTTCGCCGACTTCACCCTCCAGCCCGCCACCGTCCGCCCCGACAGCCTCTCCGTCGACCTCGTCTGCTCACAGATCCGCAAAAATGCCGGCCAGGACGCCACGCTCGACCTCCGCGTGGAAAACCGCGGCTCGCGGTCTACGACGACGTCTCGAGATCAAATCTCGACCTCCCCGCCGGTCTCTCGACGGCGGACACAAGTCACCTGGATATCGGTCGGCTCGGCTACGGAGAGACGTACGAGCGCGCAATCCCGCTCACCGGTTTCCCGAAGATCTCTCGAAACCGATCACCGCCAACGTCACCGCGAAAGTCGGTGGAGAACCAAAAACGTCTCACCGTCACCACCCTCCCCTTCGTCACCTTCGCCGAGGAAATCGAGACTCGCCACCAAGGACCTCCCCCACCCGTCCTCCCCGAAGATGGACATGAAACTCGGAGCCTACTATCTTCCCGTCACCCTCGATTGGGATCGCGCCGACTGGGGCGTTCGCGACGTCCCCTACCTGGACCCCCTACTCGGCTACTACGACGAGGCCTTGCCCGAGGTCGCCGACTGGCACACCTGGTGGGCCATCGAGCACGGCATCTCCTTCTTCATCTTCTGTTGGTATCAGAACCAGGGGATGGAATACCTCAACGACGCGCTCGACGAGGGGTTCCTCGAAGAGCCGCTTCTCGTCGCAGATGGAATTCGCCGTCAATTGGTGCACCGAAAATCACGCCGCGGAATTCAAGCCCGAGTCGTTCTCCGACGAAGCGCTCGCCGACGCGATGACGATCCTCTGCGACAAATATTTCAGCCAACCGAATTACCTGAAGGTCGACGGCAAACCCGTCGTCTTCCTCCACACCCCGATCAAGATCATCGGGAAATCGGCGGCCTCGCGAAGATGAGCGAGCGCTCGACCGCATGCGGGCCATTCGCCAAGTCCAAGGCGGCCACGAAGGCGTCTACTTCGTCGCCGTCCACATCATGCCCTACCTGTCGACTTCGACGCCGCCGGGTTCGACTGCGTCACCGCGTATGCCTACGGCTTCCGCGACGTGGCGAAGACCGTCGATCGCGAGCGGATTCGAGCTCCCCTACCCCGCCCTGATCCCGCGTCACCGCGAAGCCTACGCGACCGCTCAGGCCGAGGCGCACGAGCAGGGTCTCGATTACATCCCGGTCGCTTGGGTGGGCTGGGACGACTACGGCCGCTCGCCGGAAGGCTCCGTCCGCACGACGGAAACACGCCCGGCGCGTTTCGCCGAATGCTCGAGAGTTGCCCGACTTACGTCGAGGACGAGCCCCGCCTTGCGCTCTTCGAAGCCTGGAACGAATGGGGCGAAGGTGGCCACGTCGAACCTTCGGCAGAGGAAGGTTTCGGCAAACTCAGTGCCATCCGCGACGTCCTCTCCGATCGTCGCGGCCCCTACGCAATACCGCTCCCGCCGGCCGCGGAAGTGCCAGGTTTCGAGACCGACGCCAAGTGGGCCGACGTGCATTCCGTCTACAGCGAACGCTACGCGACGGAAGTTGGGTCTGCCGGAAAACGGTCTCGATCTCGAACTTCGAATCCGGCGAAGCCAGCCTCTACCTGCGGCCACTTCAAGGGGTGACGGACGTCGCACTCGAGGAGGGTCGCGAAATCGCCGTGAGCGTCGGCGAGGACCCCGCCTTCCTCTCGCCCGCCGATGCTGCAGCTTCGCCGCCGAGAGGTTCGACGCTCATCGAGATCACCATGAAGTCGAGAACGGGCACGCGGGGATCGATCTTCTGGACCGCCGAAAAGATCGGCGAAGTGGACGCCAGAGCATTGCATCACCTTTTCCGTCGCAGTCCGGCGACGAATTTCAAACCTACCGGTCGACCTGGCCCAGAGCCCGCAGTGGGAAGGAACGATCAATCAATTCCGAATCGATCCCGACCAACGCCCCGGGGCGAATCGAGATCGAACGAGTCCGCACGATCCGCGCCGATCGTCCATGACCCATTCCACCTAGCCCTTTCGATACCGAGTCGCCACTCGTCGGACTGCCCCTCGCATCCCGACGTCGAATGGAACGAGGACAATCTCACCCGACTCCGCGATCTCGGGTTCAACACCGTCCAGCTCAACGTCGCCTGGGGCGGTCGACCCGGTGATGAACCCCTCAATCTCGAAGACCTCGTGTCGCTTCCGCCCGCCCGCCTCGCGGAATTCGAACCAGCCCGACCTCCCGCCGCGCAGCGTCCCCGAGCGGCGCGACGAACGCCGAGCCCAACTGACCCACCGGATCGCGCTCTGCCGCGACCTGGGCCTGCGCACCATTTTCCACTTCGGCGCGCCCTTCAACGCGCAATACGGCATCGACACCGACTTCGACGGACCCCAGCCCCGCAGCCTGCTCGACCCCGAGACCACGCTCAATACTACCGCGAGATGATCCGGGCCTTCGACGCCGACTTTCCCGGCGTCGACGACATTCTCGTCTACACCTACGACCAAGACGCCTGGGTCACGAGCGAGTTTGGCACCTGCGCCAAAACCCGCGGCCACACCCTCGCCGAGCAAGTCGTCCCCTTCGTCGCGGCTCTGGCGGACGAATGGCGGGCGTCCACGCCGACGGATGGCTCTGGTGGTCGCCGTGGGAACTGTCCGCCGGGCAGGTCTACGAATGCGTCGACCGATTTCGAGTCGTTCGGCCTCGGCCTCGACCTCCATCCGAACGTCGCGGAAACCATGCTCACTCTGCCCGTCGACCGTTGGCTGAAAAACACCGTCCGCCTCGCCAGCCAGAAAAACATCCCCGTCCTCGTCGAGAGCTTCCTCGGAGCAATGAGTGAGGAGCTCGAACCCTATCAATATCTCGATGCACCCTCACGCGGTGATCCGCCAAGTGCGGACGATTGCCAGCGTGCCTGGTGTCACTGGTATCAAGGAATACTACGGGCTAAACCCCACCAAATGGGACGCTAACCTCTCGGCCGGCGCGCGCGCCATGATGGCGGACGAGGAGATCACTGAAGCCACCATCGTCCGGGACTTGGCGGCACCCTTCGGCGACGCTGCCGACGCCGTCGATCGAAGCGTGGCGCCTCTTCAGCGAAGCCCAGGAATTTCTTCCGTGGGACCTCTCCTGGTATCTGCGCGAGTTCGGGACGTCCGATGTCTCCCATGCCCTCACCGCCGCCGGCTTGCGCGGTGCGCAGGTCCCCACCCCATCCTGGGAATCGACCCGACGCGCGATCTTCATGAAGAACGACGACGCGCCGCCGCACCCGTGGATGCTGGAGGACGTCCAGCTTCGCTTCGGCTTTGCGGAGAAGCGAATCGAGCAGGCGCTCGAGGCACTCGAGCCCGTGATCGATCGGATCTCCCCCAGCCATCGGGTAATCTTTCGAGGCCAGCATCCGCGAGACCCACCACCTGCTCCGTCGAGTCCGCGCCTACCGGCTGCACGCGCGCGAGACGAATCTCGCGAGCCTGCTGCGGACGACCCGGCAGTCGGGCGAGGCGCTACCGAAATTCCTGATCGACGAACTCGCGACACTGCTCGCGGAGGACCACGAGAATCAACGTGAGGCATTCGCCGAACAAGGAGCCGACGCGCTTGCGGGAGCGCAATGGATCTGGGAGGACGCGACTACCTTCAAGTCGAACCTCCCGTGGGCATCGCGATACTTCTCCGCGGACCTTCGAGACGCAGTCCGCCGCAGGCCCGGCGCAGGCCCGGCTCACGGCGTACGAGTTCCGACCGACTCGTGCGGGCATGGGTCAATGGGCAGCGGGTCGAGATGTTCGGCGACGGTCCACCGCCCTATCGGGCGGAGATCGGTCCGCTTCTCCGCGAAGGCGAAAACACCGTCACGCTGCAAATTTTCAAGGCCGGTTCGCTCTACGAACGCCCCGCCTGCTGCGCGATGATCGAAATCGCCACGCCCGAGGGCACCGAGCGAATCCCGTCCGACGCGACCTGGCAGGTCGCGCTCGAACCCCATGGCACCGCCGCGCGAACTGCCGTCGCGCTGGCCACCTACGGCGATCAACCGTGGGGCACGCAGGGCGCGGGCGATGGGGGGCAGGCCATTGGGAAAGCGCGCGAGGTCCTGGCGGCGAACCCTGAGGCATTTCTGGACGAGTATTTCCAAGTCGTCCCCAACGAACGCTCGCACGGGCTGTTTTCCGTCACCTCGTGCTAATGATTCCGAATCTCGCGCAGAGCCGCAGAGGCTTGGAGAATTTCACGCAAAATCGAAACATCCTTCCCTCTGCGTCTCTCCGCCTCCGCGTGAGGCCCCTGCATTTTTAGCTACTTGTAGCTTTTCGCCGCCTTCCGGCGAACCATTCCATCAGCGCATCGGCGAAGATTTGATGGCCGCGATTGTCGGGATGGTTAATCCCGTTCTTAAGATAAATCTCATACGGAATACCCTGTCGCCAGAGCTGCTCCCAGCGCTTCGAAGCGTCGGCCAGCGCCACGTTATTTTCGTCGGCGAATCGGCGGAGATGGGTGACGTAGGGTCGCGACTCCGGCTCCGCGGAGGTCTTGGTGCCCCATCTTCTCCATCATCGTAAAATGCGGCGTGATCAGCAGGAGTTCCGCGCCCATCGCATTCACTTTCTGGAGGATCCGGTCATACTGATTTTTGAACTGCGGCCATTTCGTCAGATACGAGTCGTTCACGAACTCCAACGTCACCAGGTCCGGCTTCGCCGCCTCGATGTCCTTCCATCGCTTCGAGAGATCGTGCTTCGGATTGAACCACATGGCATTCGTCGAAGCGCCCTTGGCGATCGTTTCCACGCGGGCCTTCGGATAGTGCTGCCGGAGCGCCCGCTCGAAGACGGCGGAGTAACGCATCTCCTCCATGGGCTCCGCGTCGCCGCCGACGGTGACGGAATCCCCCCAGCAGACGATGGTGACCGGTTCGCCACTCTCGAGTTTCGCGCGAGTCTTCTCCAATCGCTCAAGCGCAAGTTCCGGTCGGGCATCCGGCGATGGGTCGCCCACGGGGAAAATGTTCTCCGGCTGGACCTCCGAGACGTCGCCGCCGGGAAAGTAGACGTGAGCCAGCACGATGTCTCCGTCAGCGGCTTCGGGAACGGGCGGCGACGCCAGGTCGGCTTCCCCGGCGCGCAAGGAAATTTCGCCCGTCTTCGACACGCACACCGCATCGACCCGCCGGGGGCCGAGTTGGTAGTCGGCGGTGTAGCCCGGCCCTTCCGCAAAGTCGGTGGCTGCCGTCAACGCCACGGCGTTCCACGCCGGATCGAGAACGAAATCCTTCCCCGCCACCAGCTTCCGACCGTCGCTGGTCGTGATCTCGACGCTTTCTGAAATGAGCGATCCGGGCATCACTTCTTCATGCCCAGCGGCTGTCCCGCGAGCAGCGTCCGGCTCTTCCACTCGTCGAAGGGTGCTTTGGAGAGCCGGATCGCCTGGCCCTTCACGGGCAGCGATGGCGGGGATTTTACCTCGAGAATGACACCCTCCACCGCGATTTCGTTGCCGTTCAACTCGAGCGACCCCGCCGCGACCTTCACGCCTTCCGGAGAGGGAGTGATTTCGAGGCCGGACTGAATGGCGGGGTGGCGCACGTTCGCCCGCGCCGCCGAATCGGAGGACTTCGGACTGGGCTTAAATGTATTGGCAGTAAGTTCCGGATCAGGCATGGCCACTTCCGGCTGATCACCGTCCACGTTATCCGGCGAGAGTGTCCGTCTGGGCATTGGCTGGAAAACGGACCGGAAGACAGGAGTACCAGGAATCCCGCGGAACACATCACGGTGCGGAGGTGGGGATGAATTTTCATAACATAAGAGGTCGGCTAACGTTCCGCCGTCGCGTCGCTCCAACCAATGGCATCGGTGAACGAGGGATTGCGCGGTCCCCAGTCGATGTCGTTCGGATCGACGGCGAGGGCGTGCCCGTCGACGAATACGACGTTGGCCTTCCCGGAATGCCGCGGCATCACATTGACTCCTTCGTCACGCGCGCCCCGGAAAAACGTGGCCCCCCGGCCCGGCGTATCTTCTCGTTTATCAAACGGCCCGCCGGAGCTTCGGCCCGCCGCCCGCATCGGCGAAATAAACAGTCTTCGATGGTCGTCCGATCCGCATCTGTCGCTCGAACGCCGACGGCGTCACCCACATCGAAGCCAGGCTCGGGAAATTGATGCCGATCCCCAGAGGGCTCTTGGTGCTCGAAATGCCCCCGTCGCCCGGCGTGGCCGACGTGTGCAGAGCCGGGCACGACACGTGGGCCGCCTCGCAACCGTAGGCGCTGAGGATATCCGGCCACGCCAGCACGCCGGCACCGATGGCCACCGGATCTCGAATCGGCGGCCTGCTGCGGAAAGATCGCCTTCGCCGTGTAGAGCGGAGGCAGCTTTCCGTCGTTGTCATTCGCGAAAAGATGTGCCGCCGTGACCACGCTCTTCATGTTGGACAGGCACTTCGCGGCGACGGCCTTCTTCTGTATTCCGCTTACCGCTCGCAAAAATCAGAGACGCCAGGATCGCGATGATCGAAACGACCACGAGTATTTCGATGAGGGTGAAGGCTCTTTCGCTGGACTTGACGGGCGGAAAAGAGAATGACGATCTGAGATTCATTGTTCGGGGGGATGGGATCTGAAGAAGGGAAGACACCAAGATCTCTTCAATGTCTATTAAACGATATGTATATCGTCTCTGGGATTTTCGCAAGCAATGTCGCCTGGTGCAACGTGGGTCGACCAATCTTATGGCGGGTCTGATTGTTGGCCCGCTGGCACCGGCAACCAGTCACCCGATCTATCCAGCGGGGGCAGGAACAGAAGAGGCGGCCTGGATCGAACCCAGCCGCCTCTTGAAGGTCGAGGATTTCCCGATTACGCCGAGCGCCGCTTCGAGCGCGCCCGGGTCAGGCCGACAAGGATCGCTCCCGCCGCCAGAATCAGGCCGTAAGTGCTGGGCTCCGGCACTGCTGTGACCGAGATGACGCTGTTCAATCCCGTGCCGTAGTCGATCGAAGCGGACTCGCCCGCACCGAGACCAATGAAGTTGACCGTGCCAAAAGTCCCCGACAGAGCTCCCGAATAATTGAAGAGATTCAGAGTCGACGAACCTGCGATGGAATATCCCGTGAAGTCGACGTTCAGTGTCGCCTTCGCGCCGCCAAGAGTCAGGGCAACTGCGGATAGTGTGCTGACGCCCATAGCATCCGGCGGTGAAGTTGATGGTGGCGAAACCGTTGCCGCCGCCCAAGATTCATGTCGAGCGGAGGCCGTTGTCCAATTCACGGTCGATCCGTTCACGGAAACCGTTCCGGTAACTGCATCGTTGACTGCGGCGTTACCGACCCAAAAGCGATCCGTCGCAGTGACCGTTCCACCGTTGAGAGTCAGCGTCGCGTTGCGGCCAAAAGGATTCTGCGATGAGATGTAGGTGTGACGCTGGGCAGTCAACGTTCCACCGGAGACACGGTCAGCGACGCGTCGCCCCCGTCCGTGACCCCCGCAACTCCACTCGCTCCAAGGTAGAGGTCTGCGGCGCCGATAGTCATCGTCCCGCCAGACGCCACGGTCATCGCAGCATTATTGCCCAAAACGAGTCGATTCGCTCCAGCGGCACCGGTAAGAGACGTGGTGAAATTCTCATCAATCACCGCGATATCCGTCCCAAGTGGAACGGAATCACTAGCCCAGTTTTCGGGCGTCAGGTAGTTTGTGCCGGTCCCGGTTGGACCTCCGTCATATTTAGTTTGCGCGGAGGCAGAGCCAGTAGTGGCAAGGAACCCGATCGAGAGAACGGGGAGAATTCGGAGGATGGGGAGCATTTTCATTTCTGGAGTCTGAGTTTGAGGCATGGGGGTTGTGCCACAGACACTTCGGGTCGGGCAGCCACGTGCGATGAGAAAATACACGGAAGGTTATGTATGTCAATCAGAATTGGGGTATTTTGAAATCGTTCGCCGATGCTGAGATGATTTGCTGCCCTCGGAGGTGGGCGGACGCGGGCTAGCGCCTCGAGCCCTTCAAATCCAGCCCGAAGTAGTGGTCAAACCAGATCTCTTCCTGCCCGTTCGCGTCCCGATCCGGCACGCCGGGCGGCTGCATCTGCTCGGCCCAGGATGAGTTTCTCCCGGAGTTCGGCGACCTTTTCAGGATTCTTTTCCGCTAAGTTCAGTGTTTCCTCGGCGTCGTTCGCCAGGTCGAATAGCAGCGATTGGCCCTCGACCTCGATCAGTTTCCAGTCGCCGGAGCGAACCGCCGCCTGCGCCCAGAACTTCCAGAACAAATCCCGCTGCGGCGCTTCCCCGCGTTTTCCGTGACGATACGGCAGCAGGTTGATTCCGTCCAGAGTCGGATCGTCCGGCAATCCGGCGATCGCATTCGCCGTCGCGGCGATGTCGAGGGTGATGACGGGAGAGTTGATCCTTTGTCCTGCCGGGATGGTCCCGGGCCACGTCATGACGAACGGCACGCGAATGCCGCCCTCTGCGAGCATTCCTTTCTCGCCGCTGTAAGGATCGTTTCGCGATCCGTCCCAGTGGGCTGTTTTCGTATCGAGCGGCATCACGTCACCGAAGCGCTCGCCGAGTTGCGTTCCCAGAGGCGCTCCGTTGTCACTCGCAAACACGATCAACGTGTTTTCCGTAAGTCCGCCGCTTCGAGTGCGGCGACGATCTCGCCGATCCCGTCGTCCATGGCGGCCATCATCGCCAGTGCGTAGCGACGGCGCTCGGGCATCTCGCCGGGGAAACGGTCCAGGTATTCCTTCGGTGCCTCCAGCGGGACGTGCGGTGAGGCGTAGGCCACGTAAAGGAAGAATGGTTTGGTTTTGTTTCGCTCGATGAACGCAAGCGCAGCCTCGGTTTTCACCGCGATCCGATAGTCTTCGGTGGCTTCCCACTTGCCTTCCTTCGTGCGATCCCGGCCCTCGCGGTCGAAGTTGGTGAAATAGGGGCTGTGGAACCCCCAATAGAATTCCTGAAAGCCGCGCTTCCCGGGGAGATAAGGTGCGATGGCCTCATACGGGAGGCTGACGATGCGGCCATTTTCGATCAGTTCCGGATGGTGGTCCGACGCCCAACGCACGTCCGGCGCAGTCGGCTCCAGGTGCCACTTGCCGACCATGCCGGTCACGTAATCGGCTTTCTGCAGGCGCTGCGCGATGGTCATCTCTTCAAGGGGCAGTGGGCCCAAGCCGATGAAGTCGAAATCGAACCGCGCCTGATAGCGACCGGTGATCAGGCCTGCCCGGGAAGGGGCACACTGCGGCGAGGTGACGTAACCATTCGTGAAGAGTGCCCCGTCTTTCGCCAGACGGTCGAGGTGCGGTGTCTTGATGTCGTCCAGCACCCCGTGCACGCCGACGTCCCCGTGCCCCCAGTCATCGGTGAAGATGACGACGATGTTCGGCTTCCTCCCGTCGTCGGCGGCGAGAGCCGCGGATCCGAGGGAGAAAGCGAGAAGGATGTGAGAGATGACTTTTACGTCGGCATGATCGGGAAGAGGAAGAGGTAAGCTGAAACTGAACGTTACGTATGGCAAGAGGAAATCCGCCATCCGCGGTCATCGGACCTTGGATCACGGCAATTGTGTCGTGACCGAATCCGGCGGATCGTCGTCCGAGACCCCGAGGCCCGCTCCTCCAGTAGCCGTTGCGTCTCGGCGGCGCGGGCGCGGCTGATCGGGTAGAGCCAGACGAGGCCGATCGAGAGGACAAGCCCGAGCGATTGGAAACCGACCAGCGCCAACTTCATCCGCATCGCCGTCGCCTCATCCAATCCGGCCGCATCGACCACCGCGGGATCGTAGCCGACCGCCGTCGCCATGTAGCCGCCGATGCCGAAGGTGATCGCCTGCGCTGCCTTGAGCGCGAAGCCCTTCACCGCGCTGAACATTCCCTCGCGCCGACGACCGGTCGCCAATTCATCGTCGTCGCAGACGTCCGCGACCATCGAGTCGATCATCAACCAGCACCCCTGAAGTCCCAGAAACGTGATGCCGCCGGCGACGAACATCATCCACGGCCAGCGCGGATCGATCGCGAAGTAATTCACGACCGTGCCGACGAGCACGATCGAGAGGCCGACGACCATCGCGATCCGCTTGCTGCGGCGCGTGGAAATCCACGTGATCAGAAACATGCTCGCGTAGGAGAGCACGACGGCGAGCGTCATGAGCCAGCCTTGAAAGTTCCCAATCGCCTTGGTGCTGCCCTGGTAAACGTAGTGTTGAATCAGCAGCGGTGCGATGCTTCTGCGACACGAACAGCGCGACGATGATGGTCGTGTAGGCGACGAAGAGAATGACGAATGGCTTGTTCGTCATCGTGTATTTGATCGCCGGGATCAGTCGGATGGACTCCTGCTTCTCCGCTTCGAGGTCCTCACGGCAGCCGAAGACGGGAATCATCCCCGACATCAACACGATTACAGCCACGCCCACCGACACCCAGAACGCACCCGCTCCGAGATCCGGAAACATGTCCGCCGCCGCCAATCGGAACAGCCACCCCGCCGCGACCGATGCGATGAGGCCGATATACATCCGCCAAACGATCACGCGGGTCCGCTCGTCGTAATCCGACGACAGTTCGAAGCCCAGAGCGGTGTAGGGCACGACGAAGAGCGTGTAAGCGACGGCCAGCAGGCTGCCGATCATCACGATGTAAAAGAACGGGATGTTGCTGAACCACGGATCTGCGCCGTCTCCGCGCCCAGCGGCGTCCACAGCAGGGGCAGCAGCAGCGCGCACCCGATCACGCCAAAAAACATGAGCGGTCGCCTTCGCCCGAAGCGGGTTTTCAGATTGTCCGAGACGTTGCCGATCCACGGATCGGTAAAGGCGTCGATCAACCGCGGCAGGGCCAGCGCGAGTCCGGCCAACGCCGGCGTGAGGCCGAAGTGATTCACGTAAACCAACGTGCCCAGCGCCGTGAGCGTGTTGAACATGAAGTTGTCGGCCATTCCGCCGAAACCCCAGATGACCTTCGTCCTGAGCGGAACCCGGCGTCGACCGGGCACGTGGGGGAGATGTGGTTCGTTCATGATCGTGTCGAGAGGGCGGGAGTGCATAAATTTTATGTATCAAGGTGATCCGCCGGACTTCTTTAGCGACGTGCGCGTGGGTGACGCGGTGCCCAGGGCCGATCATCGTTACCTCCGCGTCTACCGTCACTTCGATGCGGCCGAGTGTGGGAACGCGTAGCCGGTCGACGTGGAGCCTGCCCGATACCCCGACAGTCCGGAAGCCCGCCGCTACGGGGTTGCGGTGAAAATTTTCGTCTGTCAGCGTGGCGGCCCATGGAGGTCGGGAGCGAATTTCTGAAAGCGCTGGCGACCATCGTGATCGCGGCGTTTGTATTTTCCTTCGCGGGCGGGCGGCTGCGCATTCCGACCATCGTGATGTATCTGGTGGCGGGACTGGCGGTGGGCCCGGCGACCGGGCTGGTGGCACCTCGGAATCGCTCGAGACGGTGTCGCACGTGGGCATTGCGCTGATGCTGTTCCTGGTCGGTCTGGAGATGAACGTGGAAAAGATCCGCGTGCTCGGGAAGGTCGGGGTGCTCGCGGGCGTGGGTCAGGTCGGCGTGACGTTGGCGGCGGGATTTGGGTGGCGAACTTGCTGGAATTCGGGGCCTTGGAAGCGGCCTCTTCGGGGTGGCCCTCACGCTGAGCAGCACGGTCGTGGCTGATCAAGTTGCTGGACGAGAAGAAGGCGACGGACTCGTTCACGGTCGGATCGCGGTGGGAGCTCCTCGTCGCAGGATCGCTTCGTCATCGTGCTGCTCACACTGCTGGCGGGACTGAAGGGCGGGGGGAGTTTTGAATTGGCCCACATCGCGAAGGGATTGGGCGTCGCGTTGGGTGGACTGGGGGTGCTGCTGGTCGTGGTGTTTGTCGCCGGGAGGTGGGTGTTGCCGCCCCTGTTCACGAGCGCAGCGCGATCGCCGCAGGTTCGCTCATCTGGAGTCTGGCGTGGCGTTTTCTCCTCGTGAGCGCGGCGCACGTCTTCCATTTGTCGCACGAGGCTGGGGCTTTCTGGCCGGGATCAGTCTCGGCGCAATTGCCGATACAACCGGGACCTGCACGGCGCGTGATCCCGCTGACGGGGTTCTTCATCGCCATCTTCTTCGGTGACGCTGGGAATGGGGACGGAGCTCGGCGATGCGCTCGCCGCAATGGCCGATGGCCTGGCTGGCGAGCGCGTCTGGCGCTGCTGGTGAAACCCCTCGTCGTGGCAGTGATCGTGCGGATCTTGCGATTCCAGATGGTGCTGGATGGCTCTCCTCGCCGGCATCTCGCTGTCGCAAATCAGTGAGTTTTCCTTCCTGTTCCTGGCGTTGGCGTTCGCGGTGGGATTGGTCGACGAGGAACTGGTGGCGCTCGCGGGGCTGGTGGGCCTGATCGGACTATCTCGGCGTCGTCGTTGCCATCCAATTCGACCGGGCGATCACGGCGTGGGCGTTGCGTCCGTTTGGGGCGCAGAGGAGGATACCGAGATCGCGACCGACCGGATGGCGGGGACCACGTCATCATCGTCGGCATGAACACCCTTGGTCGCCGGATGGCGAAAGACCTCCACACCCGCGGCGAGTCGGTGCTCGGGATCGACATCGATCCCGCGCAAGCTCGCGGGGCTGCCGTGCGCACGTGCCGATGGGGAACGCCGAAGACCTCTCCGTGCTGGAGGGCTGCCGGGCTGCACCACGCGAAATTGCTCGTCTCGGCGCTACAGATCGAAGACAGCAACGAGTTGTTCGCCACCGGGCGAAGTCGTTCGGGGTGCCGTCCAGCATCCTCGTCGTCGACATGCACAGCGTGGACGGGCTGCTGGAGATGGACGTCGATTACCTCATGATCCCGAGAGTCGACGGGGTGAAAATGCAAAACCGTAAATTGGCCGAGCTCGGCAACTTTCTCGAAGCATGACGGGGCTGGCGATGTTATTGGGTGTCGCGTCGGTGGCGGTGGGGATCGCGTTGCGGTTCCGCCTGCCGTCGATCCCGCTGTTCATGATCGGCGGGCGCTGCCTCGAGCTTCTTCGCGAGCCCGCTGCTCGGCAAGCCGAGCAGCTCCTGGCGACATTCTCGGCCTGGGGCTGGCGTTCCTCGTCTTCTCGTCTGGAGTGGAGACTGAATCCCGCGCCGTGCCAGCCGCAGAGGCACGCGGTGCCGTGGGGGCGGGGTATTCAATTTGCCGCCTCGGCATCGCGGCCTACCTCGCGGCGAGCGTGCTGGGATTCGACGGGAAAGACCCGCTTTACCTGGCGTTTTCGCTGGCGGCGAGTTCGACGCTGGTGGCGCTGCGGCATTTGAAGCA